>JADLKI010000011.1 GCA_015657395.1 Spirochaetales bacterium
GGGCGACCGCATCGAATCGGTCACCATCCAGAGATTCGGGGCAAAGGCCAAGGCCTTCGACAGTTCGCAGAAAGCCTGGGACCAGCGCCTCAGCGCGGCCTACGCCACCCTCAATGCGCTCAGCAAACAAAAGCGCGATGCCGACATAGCGCTCATCGGCCAGAAATGGCCNGACCTCAAGCCTGACGATAAAGGCATCTTCCAGAGAGTGGTCCGCAAGGGCTTCGGCGCCATGCCAAGCCCCGGCAGCAAGGTGTCTGTCATCTACAAGGGTATGCTTCTGGATGGCACCGTGTTTGACCAGTCGGCGCTTTCGGGCGGTCCTTTCAGTTTTACGATCGGGAAGGGCGAAGTGATCGACGGCTGGGACATCGTGGTGAGCACCATGCAGAAGGGCGAAAAGCGGCTGGCCATCATCCCGCCGGAGCTCGCGTACGGCTCGCAGAGCATCGGCGATGTCATTCCGCCGAACTCCTTCCTTGTATTCGAAATCGAGCTCGTGTCGGTGGGGCAATAGGCGCCGTGCACCGATAAGCCCGCAGATTATCTTATTTGGAGATTCTGGAGAATCGTCCCGCAGATTCAGCATGCTTGGAGATTTTGGAGACTTGTGTCCCGAAATATCTCTAATATCAAAGATTATTCCTCATTAGATATTCACTTATTCACATCTTTTCGCCTTTTATTTTCCCTCTTCTGACTATCATTTCATTAGAGGATGACGAGTATGAGAGGGATCCGTGGGTCGATCGCAAAAGGCATGCTTGTGCTCGCCCTTTTTGCGGTCTCCTCTGTCGCGGCGCAGACCTCAAACAGGACAAGTGTTGCGATCCACCTTTCGGTGTATGTTCCACCCACCCTCCAACTCTCTGTCGACTTCGCATCGGGCGGCGTCACCCAGATCACCGGACACCTCGGCGCCACNCCAGGCGACTCCGACAGCGGTTTTGAAATCAGGCCTAATGCAGTCTTCACCCTTGGAGCAGCGCGCATCGTCTCCAACCTCAGCTCAAGCTACTCCATTGTCATCCAGTCGATGAACAGCGGTACACTGAAGAATCAGGACTCCGACAGCGAAATAGCCTACAGCCTCCTTATAGGCGGCGTCCCGGCGGCGCGCTACGGCGATGCGTTCAGGGTTGTCTCTTCAGTCAGGACACCCCGGGAGGGCACGGAACTGCCGGTGAGCATCGCCCTTGGGAACATTNNCCCCTCCTCGGCCGCTGCCGGCCTCTATACCGACAACCTCCTCTTCAACATTATGGCCAACTGAGGCCGCCGGCTTCGGCTTCAAAAATTTTGCATTTCGCGAAGCTGAAAACCCGACTTCCCATGTGCAACCCCGCCCTCTCCCGCGCACCGCCATGATTTTGAATCGCTGTCCTTTTGCAGTATCTTGACAATGAATGTGTAGTATTTCAATTTGCATCTGAGGGAGACTGTCATGACGAAAGAAATTCAGATGNNAAACTGGCTGGAAGATATGGCTTTCGAGAGTGTGCTCGACGGGCACCGGCTGGTGGTCGACGCCGATGAAGGCGTCGGAGGCAAAAATCGGGGGCCGCGCCCCAAGGGGCTCATACTCGTTTCGCTTGCCGGCTGCACCGCGATGGATGTCATCTCGGTTCTGAAAAAAATGCACGAGCCCGTGAGCTGGTTCAACCTGAAGGTCAGCGGCGAAGTTGCGGAAGAGCACCCTAAAAAATTCACCGGCTTCAAGGTCGTCTACCAGTTCAAAAAGAGCGATGGTCTCAATCCCCAAAATGTCCAGAAAGCCGTCGAGCTTTCCCAGAACAAGTACTGCGGAGTCAGCGCCACGCTGAAAGATGCCCATGAAGTCGCATGGGAAATCGAATACGTTTAATCTGATACCTTGCCCTTTTTACGCGTTTTTGCTATACTTGCGAAAAGGTAGCTTATTTTCCTGCATCTGTGATATTTTGCGCTATTTTCCACAGTCTTCACACAGTTCAGTCCTGCTGCCGCAAACACGACACTCTCTGGCGAGGTGTCTTTCAATATTGCGTTGTGAGAGGTACGCAGCGAGATGGCATTCGACATTCACACAATGCGGAACATCGGCATTTCCGCGCACATCGACTCGGGCAAGACAACTCTTTCCGAGCGTATCCTTTTTTATTGCCGAAAAATACATGCAATTCACGAAGTACGNGGCAAAGATGGCGCCGGCGCCACCATGGACTCGATGGACCTGGAGCGCGAGCGCGGCATCACGATTCAATCGGCGGCGACGAACGTCCAGTGGAAGCATTATCTTATCAACCTCATCGATACGCCGGGACACGTCGATTTCACCATTGAGGTCGAACGCTCCCTCCGCGTGCTCGACGGCGCGGTCCTGGTGCTCTGCGCTGTCGCGGGCGTGCAGTCCCAGTCGATCACGGTCGACCGCCAGCTCAAGCGCTACCACGTGCCCCGCCTCGCCTTTGTCAACAAATGCGACCGGACGGGCGCAAACCCCTTCAAGGTAAAAACGCAGCTCGCCGAAAAACTCGGCCTCAACCCCGCCTTCGTGACCATCCCCATCGGTCTCGAAGACAAATTCGAGGGAGTCATCGATCTCATCGACATGAGGGCGGTGTATTTCGACGGCCCGAACGGCGAGGACCTCCGCTACGCGGAGATTCCGGCACACCTTCAGAAAGATGCGGACCGGTACCGCGAAGAGCTGCTCGAGGCGGCTTCGATGTTCTCCGATGAGCTCGCGGAGGCCTATCTCGAGGGTGAAGTGACGAAAGACCTGCTGCTGGAGGCTATCCGCAGGGGCACCATCGAAGAAAAGCTCGTGCCTGTCTTCGTCGGTTCAGCCTATAAAAACAAGGGTGTCCAGCCTATGCTCGACGGGGTTGTCAACTTCCTGCCCGATCCGTCCGAACGCCGGAATGTGGCCCTCGATCTCTCGAACAGCGAAGCGGAGGTCGAGCTCCACGCCGACGACAAGGCGCACACCGTCGCGCTCGCCTTCAAGCTCGAGGACGGACAGTACGGACAGCTCACCTATGTGCGCATCTACCAGGGCATGATCCGCAAGGGCGACGAACTCTACAACACCCGCGCCCGCAAGAAATTTAAAGTGGGACGGCTCGTCCGGATGCATGCGGCCTCGATGGAAGACATCCAGGAAGGCAATTGCGGCGACATCGTCGCCTTGTTCGGCATCGAGTGCGCCTCGGGAGACACCTTCTGCAACCCCGACCTCAACTATGCCATGACGAGCATGTTCGTGCCCGAACCGGTCATTTCGCTCGCCATCTCTCCCAAGGACACCAAGAGCTCCGACCAGATGAGCAAGGCCCTCAACCGCTTCACCAAAGAGGACCCGACATTCCGGACCTTTGTCGATCCGGAATCCAACCAGACCATCATTCAGGGCATGGGCGAGCTCCATCTCGAGGTCTACATCGAGCGCATGCGCCGCGAATACAAATGCGAGGTCGCTACCGGCATGCCGCAGGTCGCCTACCGCGAGACCATCACCCAGCGCGCCGATTTCAACTACACGCACAAGAAGCAGACCGGCGGTTCGGGCCAGTACGGCCGCGTCGCGGGCTACATCGAGCCGCTCAAGGACGAAGCCTACGAGTTTGTCGATCAGATAAAGGGAGCCGCGATCCCGAACGAGTTCATTCCCTCGTGCGACAAGGGTTTCCGCGCAGCGATAGAAAAAGGAACGCTCATCGGCTTCCCCGTCACGAATGTGCGCTGCCTCATCAACGATGGGCAGAGCCATCCCGTCGACTCCTCCGACATCGCCTTCCAGCTGGCGGCCATCGGGGCCTTCCGCGAGGCGTACGAAAAAGCCAAACCGACTATCCTCGAGCCGATCATGAAGGTTGTCGTCGAAACGCCGAGCGAGTTCCAGGGGAGTGTGTTCGCCTCGCTCAACCAGCGCCGCGGCATCATCGTGGCAAACACCGAAAACGGCGTATTCTCGCGTGTCGAGGCCGAGGTGCCGCTCTCCGAAATGTTCGGCTATTCGACGGTGCTCCGCTCTCTCACGCAGGGAAAAGCGGAATTCACCATGGAATTCGAGAAGTATGCGCGCGTGCCCGCCTCTCTGGGAGAACAGCTGCGCAAAGACTACCTCGAAAAGCGCAGAAAGGAACAAAAGTGAAATCGCCCAGTGCCCAAAACTGGGGTATAATGAACGTAAAGGAGCGCACATGCTGAAAGAAGAATTCATTCAGAAAAGCCCGGTGCGAATTTTCGAAAAGTCGATCGAGGGCGGTTTGCATTCGGGCAATATCGGCGTGCTTGCGAGCAAGAANGGCATCGGCAAGACTTCCGTGCTCGTCCAGATTGCGTTGGATAAGCTCATGCAGGGCGAAAAAGTCATCCACGTCTCCTTCAACGCCCACACGAGCTATATCATCTCTTGGTATGAAAATATCTTTAACGAAATCGCCCGTCGGAAAAATCTCGAAAACATCGACGACATCAAGGACCAGCTTGTCCGCAACCGCATGATCATGAACTTCACCCAGGAAGGCGTCTCGGTCGATCAGATCACGCGCACGCTCAAGGCGCTCATTGTCGATGGCGGCTTCAGCGCAAAGACCGTCATTGTCGACGGCTTCGACTTCACCCGGGCCGCTGCAGAGCGCTTCGAGAAAGTCAGAGCGTTTCTGACGGAGATGCAGCTCGAGGCCTGGTACACCTGTACGCTCGCGGAGACCGAGCCCGTCCTCGACGCACAGGGCACTCCCATCGTGCTGCGCGACATCGAGCCCTTCATTTCAGTCATCGTCGTGCTTGAGCCCCAAAAAGATTTCATTCACCTGCGAGTCGTCAAGGACCATGAGCGGCGCAACCCGAACGATATGAATCTCATGCTCGACCCGCGCACTCTTTTGATCGCCGAACCCTGATCGGTTTTTCAGGCTCGTCTGCGGCCATTTCACGAAAACGCGCGCCACTTCCACCCGGGAGGCGCGCGTTTTGTTCCCTCTTTTCACTTCTTCAGCGGCGTAAATTCAAAACTATCCAGTATTACGGCCAAATTTCCCTCTTTACTGTCCGGCGGCCGGCCCTCGAACAGGTACAGATTCATGTGGAGGGGCGCGCTCGGAGGGGGAATGCTCTTGGCGTCGGAGAAGGTCCAGGCACTGACGAGTCCCGGATCGCCGGCCGCCGGCTTTTCTCCATACCCCAGCCACGAGGAAAACTCGACGCGGTCGGGCAGCCACGTGAACTGCTGCGTCGAGGGTCCGACAAAAGCAGAAGGGAATTCATACAGATGCCCCACCCTGTCGTAGGGCTGGACGACATACTGCCCCTCGAGGTCCTTCGCACCCATACCCCAGGCCGAAAATTCGATATCGATCTCGCGGTGGTGGTGCCAGATCGCCTGGCTGTAGGTGAACAGGCCGAGGATCAGGTCCGGATGCAGCTGCGCCAGCGGTGTCCGGACGCGGAAAGTATAGGTTCCGTACCCGAGCGACTTCGTCGTCCACACTTCCGCCGAATACCACGTGCCATTCCGGTTTGCGACTGAAAGACGGAGGGCGCCGTCGGGGAGCATCTCCACGCCTCTGCCCAGACCGGCAAAAATATTGTCCATCGGACCTTCGGGCCCTTTTGTCGCGCGCACATACCAGTCAAAGCCGGAAAATTTGACTCGCTCCAGGACCTGCGCAGATACGGCGCCGTGCAGCGCGAGGAACAATGCCATATAGAACAGATGCTTTCGATAGTTCATAGCTCTGCGACGACCTCACACTGATCGGACAGAAAGTGTCCGATTGGGTCGGTGCGCTCACCAAACAGATTCGCCATGAGAAGGCGCACTTTGGGAAGCCCCCGCATCAACACGAGAATCTTTCCCGAAGAGAGAAGGATGTGGGGCGCCAGCGTCATGCGCTTTTTGGGCTCCTGCGGGGCCTCGGTGAGCATGACGGCCCTGTCGGTCCCGAGGCGAAGATCTTCTGCGGTAAAAAGGCCGGCCGTATGCCCGTCCTGGCCCATGCCGAGAATGGTGAGATCAAAGAGGGGCCGCTCGGCGCCCCCTGTTTCCCCGGCACATGTGGCAAGCTCTTCCTCATAGGCGGAGGCTGAACCCTCGCGCGGGCCGAGGGGCCATGCGTGGAGGATGAGCCCGGGGGATGCCGTATCCGCCGCCTGTGTTCGGTAAGCCGGCTGTGCGGAGCGCGCGTGGGAGGTCGGGGTTTGCACATGGGAGGCGGGCTTTCAGCTTCGCGAAATGCAAAATTTTTGAAGCCGAAGCCGGCGGCCGCAAAGATCTCCTCAATCATCTCGGAATTTCTCAGGCCGCTGTGCGCTGGCGCCTCGCGCTCATCGCCCACCCAGAGATGCACAGCCTTCGATGCCACAAGGGCCCTGAAGGCTTCACTCCGCGCGAGGCTCTCGTAGACCGGCTGTGGCGTCGTGCCGCCGGAGAGACAGAGGTGAAGGCTCTGACGCTCTCCCTGGGTCGATACAATCAAATCGACAGCGGCGCGCAACCAGGCATCGTCCGAGTTATGGATCTGCAAAATCATGAAACACCTTCAAGCTTCGATGGCTCTTCGATCTGAGTCCTGAGGGCCTTGAGCGATGTGCCTGCGGGATACCTGAAGAGGCCTCCTTCTCTGGGGTTCGANNAATCGGGTTCCACGGCGACCCAGGCCGCCTCGACTCTGTCGATGACCTTCCACGCAAGCTCGGATTCATCGGCGCGTATGAANNACAGGGTCGAATCGCCCGAAAGCGCATCGAGGATGAGCCGCTCGTTNNACGCCTCCGGGAAATAGTCGGTGACCTCCCGATAGGAGAACCGCAGGCTGTTGGAGCGGATCGCGGGCTCGCCGGGGACCTTGGCGTTGAACGACAGCCAGATTCCCTCATCCGGCTGAATGCGCACCGTCAGGCTGTTGGGCGCCAGAAGATCGCCGCAGAGCGCTGCAAAGAGTGCGGACGGCGGCCTCTTAAAGTACAGGACAATTTCACTGTATTTTTCGGCGAGCGCCTTGCCTGTGCGCAGAGTGATCGGCACGCCTGAAAAACGCCAATTCTCCACCGAGAGCATCAGCGAGGCATAGGTCTCCGTGGTCGAATCGGGGCGGACCTTTTGCTCTGCCCGATAGTCCGGCACGGCTTCCCCGCGGGCATTGGTTCCCTCTGTATATTGACCCCGCCGGACCCGCGCCACGATCTGCGCTTCCGAATATTCCGGGATGGCCCGCAGCACTTTGACCTTTTCGTCGCGAATGTGTTCGGGCGAAAGCGAGGCGGCGCGCTCCATCACGGTGAGACACAGAAGCTGCGTCAGGTGGTTCTGGAGCATATCACGCGCCGCGCCAAATCCATCGTAATATCCCCCGCGCGCGCCGATACCGTCCTGCTCCGCCACCGTGATCTCGATTCTGTCGATATAGTTGCGGTTCCATACCGGTTCGAACATCGTGTTCGCGAAACGAAAATGCAGAAGATTCTGCACCGCTTCCTTGCCGAGATAGTGGTCTATGCGATAAATCTCCCGCTCATCGAACCAGCGGTGGAGCGCTTCGGTGAGCCTGGCCGCCGACTGCTGATCCTTGCCATAGGGCTTCTCGACCACAAGCCTGCGCCAGCCCTTCGCCGAAGCGTCGCTCCCGCAGCCTGCACGCCCGAGATTCTCCGCGATCACCGGGAAAAACTCCGGCGTCACGGCCAAATAATACAGTGTGTTTTCGGGGAGCCCCGCATCGGGGCTCAAGCCTGCGAGAACCCTCCGGTCGCGCCCGACGACGAGCTTTCTGATGGCCGCATAGCTGCTTGCGTCTTCCACATCGTTCCTGAAGTAAAAAATGCGCCGGGAAAAATCGCGCCAGGCCTCCTCGTGCAGAGCTTCAGCCTTATGACGACTGTGAGCCACACAGGCCTTATGCATTATCTCCCGGAATTCTTCGGTGCTGTACTCGCGCCGGGCTGCCCCGACCATCAGGAGATCCGAAGGAAGCTGCTTTTCGAGGTAGAGGTCGTAGAGGGCGGGAAAGATCTTTCGACTGGCCAGGTCGCCGGAAGCCCCAAACACAAAGAAGAGCGCGGGCTCCGGAGAAAATCGGGAAGTATCGAGCCGGCAGTATGCCGAATCATCTGCTGTATTCATGATTTATAATATACAAAAACATGGCCTGTCCCGGCGAAGGCCCAAACAGCGCTGTGCCCCTGCCGGCACACCTACACATCGCCCTGTCCGGAGTCAGTCTCATGTCTCCGCCCGCCTTTGCCTGAAAACCAGTTGAAATACACCGTCTCCTGGCCCGACACGATCTCCCGCATGGAGGTCGGCTCAACACCGACTGCGGCCCCGAATTCTCTGTCCGCAGACAGAAAACCGCACTCCCAGCCTGCGTCGAGAAAGCGCGCCAGCATTGGATTCAACTCGCGATAGAGAGCCTGCGCCTCTTCCCGGCCTGCAAGCCGCTGGCCATACGGAGGATTGCCGAGCAACACCCCCCTGTTCCCGGAAGGAACAAGTTCGCGCGCATCGACACTCGAAAAGTGGATGAATTCGCTCATTCCCGCGAGCTTNNTTGCATTGCTGCGCGCCAGCTCGAGCGCCTCGGTGTCGAGGTCGGAAGCCTGAATGTCCGCGCGGATGTCCTTCCGCGTCTCTTGCCTGAAGAATACGCGCACATCCTCGATTCTGTTGCCATCCATCTCCGGGAAAAGCTCGAAGGCAAAATGCCGCTTCAGGCCAGGCGCCATATTGCACGCGTACAGCGCCGCCTCGACGGGAATTGTCCCCGACCCGCAGAACGGGTCGACGAACGGACGCGCCCTGCTCCAGCCCGCGAGGAAGAGCATGGAGGCCGCAATCGTCTCCTTGAGCGGCGCCGCATGGGTAAATCGCCTGTATCCACGGCGCGAGAGCGCTTCGCCCGAAGTGTCGATGACGATCTGCCACCAGTCGTTGTCGCCGTAGACGCGGACTTCGAGCGTGTTGCCGGTTTCGGGCATCTTCCTCACGCGGAATTGCTGCATCAGCTCCGAGTAGATTGCCTTCTGCGTCATCGACTGCAGCGTGGCCTGCGCATGGAGCTTGCAGTGGTTCGCGCGCGCCCGTTCAATCAGCACCTTCGTTTCCTTCGAACAGTAATGTCCCCAGGGAATCGAGGCGACTCCCTGATAGAAGCCGTCAAAATCGAAGGCCTTGAACTCTCCGACCATGAGGAGGACTCTGTCCGCGGTTCGAAGCCCGATATTCGCCTTGGCCAGGTCNNTCTCCGCGAGCGAGTCGGCCGCCACATTGAAAAACACCCTGCCGGCGCTCCGCCCGACATCCCTGAAACCGAGATGCGCCAAGTCGCGCGCCAATACCTTTTCAAGCCCGATCGCGCACACCGCAATCGCGCGCATTACAGTCGTTGCCACGGAAGAAGTATGCATGGCGCGCCCGCGAATTACAAGCGGCAGATGCCATGTTCTGCTGCGCAGCCCCATGGCCCCCCTCGTGTCGCGCCTTGACAATTTTGCCCCTTCCGCGCTAGTATGCCCGAGCGTCCACGGGGGTGTAGCTCAGTTGGCTAGAGCGTATGAATGGCATTCATAAGGTCGAGGGTTCAATTCCCTCCACCTCCACGAAGTAAGTCGCTATAATTATAGTGACTTACAGAAAGACCGGAAAACCGGATTTCAATTCAATTCCCTTACTGTGGTACAAAAGTGGTACGAATTAGGGAAAGGAGTTTGAAATGGCACAGAAGCCGGTTTCTGTCTTTAGGAGCCCTACGAAAAGTCCCGTATTACCCCCAACTTGTCACTCTGCACAATGCTTTATTTACTACAGTTTGTCCCTTGATGGGATACGATTTCCCATTTTCCGCCGATCTCCTTCCAGACCGAGCTATGATATGACTTTATCCTGTTATTCTTGACTACTCTTGCGCCAATATACAGCAAGAGCTTGCAATCCTCGGAGAGGTCCATCACCCTTACCGANNTCGCGTCTATTATTTCCGCTATTCTCTTCGNGTCATTTCGTATATTGTTTTCCAGCAATGTCTCTTCTTTTGACACAAGTTCTCTCTTCAGCTTCTCTTCCTCGTTCCATATGGTATTCCTCTCATGGATTCTCAGACGATAGCCGCAGCCCCGCAGTGTCTCGAGCAGCTTTGGCTCGAAGCCCTCGTCGATCTTCGCCCTGAGACAGCGCACGTAGACATCGGCGACATTCGAGGCGACCGGCTCCTCCTGGTTCCAAAGATGGCCCTCCGCCATCGATCGCGTTATGACCTGACCTTGATTGCGGAAGAAATATTCGAGAAGGCCGAACTCCCGCGCCGTCAGGCTTATCTCCCGGCCTCTGCGGCTCACGCAGTGAGTCACCGCTTTCCCCGTCAAAAGCGGAATCGACGGCATATCCATCCTCTTTCCAGAAATCTTGCGAGCGATTCCGAAAGGCGCCTGTTATCTTCGATTAGAAGTATTCGCATCGTATATAATTATGCTGAATAAAAATCTTTTTGCCAGCTCCGCCGGGAGCCCGGACAGGCTCACGAGCTACGGACGGAGGATACAACTCGCCTTCCGATTATGTATCTTGTCTTGACGACAAGGCGATAGTAGACTTTCCCTATCGTGCCGGAAACAGAACCAAAAGAAAGCCTCGTCGGGCGGTGGAACGAAGAAAACTACCGCCTTCTGGCGGAGAATTCCACCGATCTAATTGTGCGGATATCCATAGGGGGAATTTGTCTCTACGCTTCTTCCGCGTGTATGGAGCTGCTGGGCTATGCCCCAGAAGAGGTGGTTGGCCGCCATGTCTTCGATTTCATCCATCCGCTGGACAGACGAGCCATTGCCGATTCACTCGAATCCGAGATCCTTTTCAGTTCCCATAAAGAGGTGATTTGTCGGCTCAGACGGAAAAACGGCTATTATGGCTGGTTCGAAAGCAAGTTTCAGTTTTTCAACGATGCCATAACAAAAGAGCTTCAGGTCGTCGCTATAGCCCGCGATATAGGCAACCGGATACACGCCGAGCGTTTCGGTACGGTGAGATATAAGATTGCCGCGCTCAATCCGGTGGAAGCCGATCTGGAAAAAGATTTCGTATCCGTGCTGGAGACAATCTGCACGACGCTTACATGGGAGCTTGGCGAAATATGGCTTGTCGAGGACACGACGTCGCGCCTCAAGCTCTGCAGTTACTGGTGTGGACCCTCTCCCCGGCTTAAGAGACTTTTAACAAATTCCGCGCGTATGGCCTTCGCGCCGGGCGTNGGGCTTCCCGGCTCTCTGTGGAGCAGGCGCGGAGTAACGGTCATAGACGATCTGCCGGCGATGTATTCGGTCGTAAGAAGAAAAGAGTACGAGGATGCCGGGCTCAAGGCCGCGATAGGCACCGTGCTCGCCGATGAATCCAAAACATATGGCGTTATCGTGTTCATCAGCCGACGGAACATTCAACACAACCAGGAATTGCTCAACATGATCGAGGAGATGGGGCTTGAGCTCGGGACTTTCATCGCGAAATTCCGCGCCAGGAAGCAGCTTCAGACTGAATCTGAAAAACTGGGCACTCTCGTCGAAGAGAGCACAGTCAGGATACGCGAGCTCCAGTCGGAAATAAACCGCCAGCAGCGCCTCGAACAGGACATCCTCATGGCCGCCGAAGTCCAGAGGAACCTCATGCCTGTCGGCTTGCCGTCGCTGCCAGGCTTCGAGTTTTCTATCGCCGCTATTCCNGCGCGCTACATAAGTGGGGATTTCTATGACTTCGCCATGCCGTCGCCGTCACTGTGCGACATCATCATCGCCGATGTATCCGGCAAGGGCATCTCGGCAGCCATGATGACCACGGCGGCCCGCGCGTTTTTTCGCTATGACGATCATGAGGGTAGAACCCCGGCCACCCTGCTCGGAGCCATGAATAGGGCATTGTTCGCGGATCTCGACCATACGGAGATGTTTCTTACTGCCCAGCTTCTCCGTATCGACTCGGAGAATGGCATTATAACATACGCCTCCGCGGGCCATCAGGAAGTTGTGCGCTTCAACCTTTCTTCGGGAGAATATGCCCGTTTCCCTTCAACAGCCCTGCCTATAGGGATTCTGAGGAACATCGATATAGGAGAAATTGAAATCAGGACCCGACCGGGAGACTACATTGTCATTTACAGCGACGGCGTAACCGAGGCCGCCGATGAAAATGGCGAGCTGTTCGGAATGGACCGGTTCATTCAACTCCTGAACAGTCGCGACTTCGTCTCTCCGGCAGATCTCGTCCAAACAGTTCTTGCCAAAGTTCGCAGCTTTTCCGGCGACCAGCCCCTTTCGGACGACCTGACACTCATCGCCATCGGCGCCACTTCGAGGCAGAGCCACCTGCGTATCGGTGCTGAGATGGCCAATCTCGACTCATCCGTGGCTTTCGTCCGGAACGCCGCTCTTCCCTATGGAAACAAAATCGCCAACGATATGGAGCTGGTGGCCTCCGAGCTCGTCACGAACGCCATAAAATATGCGCTGTCGCCAGTGACAGCGTTCCGGCGCAACACCGGCGACGCAGTCAATGCGGATGGCACAGCCGGCCCGGAAGATGCGTCCAAAACTGGCGTGGATATGGATATCAGCCTGCATCTGGAGCCCGACCGGATCGTTTTCGATCTCGTGTATCCAGGGCCGCCCTTCAGTCTCGATATGGAGTCACAGCCGCTTCCCCAACCTCTCCACGAGGGTGGACGAGGCATCCACATCGTCCGTGCCCTCGTCGATAAGCTCGAATACAGTTCCATGCCTATGAATCATTGGCATGCGGTAAAAAAGGTCCCGACGGGAGGAAGATAATGAAGCCCTCCAAACACCGCGATACGAGGCTCCTGGTCTCCAATATCATCGGCGTTGTGGCCTGCGCTCTTGGGCTGAACTACATCATTTGGCGCTATATAGCCAGCCTCAACCTACAGGCTCTTTGGTTCTCGATTCCCATGGTGATCGCCGAGACCTACGGCATACTGGATATGCTGCTTTTTGTCTTCATGTCCTGGCGTAAGCCTGAGCGGGAGCCTCTTTCTCCGCCCGAAAAAGCCGAAGTGGACATATTCATTACAACCTACAATGAACCGGTGGACCTCGTCGCCACGACAGCCAGAGCGGCCATGCGCATCGACTGGCCGGACAAAAAGGTCTACATCCTGGACGACGGGGCGAGGACGTCCATGGAAAAGACGGCCGAAGAAATCGGCTGCAATTATATAAGCAGAGGTAAAGACTGGAGGGGAAAACCGAGACACGCGAAAGCCGGCAACATCAACAACGCTCTTCTGGAGACGTCTGGTGAGTTCATCATGATACTCGACGCCGACCAGATACCGGCACCGACCATCCTCCGTAAGACGCTCGGTTTTTTCTCCGAGCCTTCCCTGGCCTTCGTCCAGACGCCTCAATATTTTTACAATCTACCTCCGGGAGACCCCTTCGGGAATGAGGCTTCGCTTTTCTACGGTCCCATCCAGCAAGGCAAAGATGGATGGAACGCCGCCTTTTTCTGCGGGTCCAACGCGGTGCTCAGAAGGGAAGCGCTCATGCAGTTGGGCATCCGTGAATACGTGGAGACAATGGAAAAACGTGAGAGGGAAACGATCAAAAGGCTTGCGAAGAGAATGCAAAAGACTTCATGCGACGACGCAGAAACCTGCGCTGCGGTCAAACGCCTCACGGAAGGGCTCAAGGCCGCCGGGGAAGCCCTCGATGACAAGGCTTCTCTCGAGCATGTCAGCGATCTCGTAATCGAAGCCGTCCGCGATGCGGAATTTCTCATCTCAAGGAAAGAGGTGAGTGAAATCGCGGGTGCGATGAATGAACTCGCGAAAGAGGGTGATACGGAGGCGGCTGCCATTTACCGCCACATCATCGGGAATCTCGATTCCATCGCGCGCAGAGCGCCTTCGTTGTCCGATACCCTGCCCCTACGCGGTTCCGAGGAATATCTGGAGGCCCTCAATCTTGCCCGCAGCGAGGAAGCGGTGCCGGTGCAGGCCCTCGCCACCATCAGCATCACCGAAGACATGGCCACCGCCATGCGTCTGCATTCGCTTGGCTGGAAAAGCATCTTTTATCCTGAAGTGTTGGCCTACGGCCTCGCGCCCGAAGACTTCGGGTCCTCGCTCAAGCAGAGACTCCGGTGGGCCCAGGGGACGGTACAAGTTTTCATCAGAGAAAATCCATTCTTCAAAAAAGGACTTTCATTCCCCCAAAAGCTGATGTACTTCGCCACTATGTACTCCTATTTTTCAGGCTTCTTCAACCTCGTCCTTCTTCTCGCCCCGATAATCTATTTCTTTACGGGCATAGCCCCCGTAAGTTCCTGGTCCGTCGACTTCTTCGTCCGCTTCATTCCCTTCTTCATCATGAACAAGATTATGTTCCGTTTCGTCGCCTCCGGGATTCCCGTGTGGCGGGGCGAGCAATACAATCTCGCCATGTTTCCATTGAATATTAAGGCCGTGCTCAGCGTGCTCTCCGGGAAAAAACTCGGCTTTGTCGTGACTCCGAAGCACAAAGAAGAAGGCCACAACTTCCGTCTCATCTGGCCGCAGACGACCATCATCGTCCTTACGATAGCCGCCGTGACCTACGGTCTCATCGGGTTTTTCGGGGGGAGAGGCATTCCAGCCGTCGGCCTATTGGTCAATATGGCCTGGTCCATCTATAATGTCGCATCCCTTGTTGTCGTCGTTCGGGCCCTCTATTATCAGCCGCCGGAAGGTTGGAATGCCCAGTTGCCGGAATTCGTCATCCAAACGGACAGAAGGCCGGCCCAGGACGATTCCGCCAATTCCTGCCCGGCGGGGAAACCATAAAAAATATCAAGGAGGTTCTGAATGGATTTCATCATCGAAGAAAAGGAAGGCACCGAACGCTACAGCCTCGTGGCGGCCTCGGGCAGGCTGAATGGCGCCAGCGCCACTGAATTCAAGCGCAAGATCAAACAGATCGTGGAGGCGGGCAAATCCAGATTGATCCTGGATATGGGCGGCATTGTCTTCATCGACAGTTCGGGGCTCTCGGCCTTGATTTCCGGCTTAAAATGCGCCCGTGAATCTGGAGGCTTCTTCCGCCTCGCAAACCTGCGCGACCAACCGGCGTCTGTCATCAAGCTTATGATGCTCGACCGCGTTTTCGACATATACGCGGACGCGATTGCGGCGAAACCCTGATGATTTCCTGTCGCCATCAGAAAATTTTGGGGCACGGCCCAAAATTCCAGTCGGTCTGTATTACTGCCGAACAGTCGCTCCTCACGACGACGATAAAGGTCGCGCATTGGACGCGGCTTTTTTTATGCGCGCGCATCGGCCATCGGCGCGAATAATCACCACGCCCGTTCAATTCCCTCCACCTCCACAAAAAGCCGATGATAAATATAAAACCCGCAAGGTAGTGCTTCAAAGCCCATCCTGCGGATTTTATTTTGTCTCTGCAGATCAGGCGGGCTTTGTCCTCACCATACGAATCATTTTGAAATACAGGAAAACGGCAATCGCTTCAGCAACACAGGTGAAGGCAATAATAATTCCCCTCTGGTTCAGGTCATACAGCCACCCCATCAGCGCCGATCCTACCAAAAGTGCCAGGCCGTAGCCGGTGTTGAAAATGCCGTAACTGGTGCCTCGTTTGTAAAAAGGCGTAATATCCGCAATAGCCGAACGCATAATGGCTTCATGGGTGCCCATGACGATACCGAAGATCATCATGCCGATGACGATCAGCGCTATCGAGTTGCCAATCGTCAGGAATGGCAGCAGCAGGGTGAGGAATGGAATCGCCATCAGGACGGTGAGACCTCCCGTTTTGATCCCCGTCTTCTTTTTAAGCCGATCATACGCTCTGCCGATAGCCAGCGCCGCCAAAGCATCCACGGCCATGGCCCCCGAATAGAGCAGCGTAATGTTGCCGTCCGACATCAGATGATTTGCCTTAAGGTGGTAGCCAATGACGCTGAAGTTGACAAAGCCGAGCGTACAGAAAAAGGTGAACGCCGTATAGATCCAAAAGATCGGTTGCAGCCGCTCCGAACGGAATTCCCTTTGACTGATGCTGGGGTNAAGGTTGTTCTGTCTGATCTTGCGGTAGGCATACAGCACAAAGAGCATAAGAAGGACAAACGGAATAAAAAGCAGTCTGTAGCCTAACTGGTATTCCGCAATTCCGTTTTTACCTGTAAGGAAGAAGACCAGCGTAAAGATCAGCGGCCCGGCCAGAGCGCCGACCTGATCCAGCGCTTCCTGAAGGCCAAAGGCGAATCCCGTGCCGACCTGATTTTCGGTTACTCCGGATAAAATCGTATCCTTGGCTGGATTCCGCAGCGATTTTCCGATTCGCTCCATGAGAATAAGTACGACGAGAATATTCCAATTCATCGTAAAACCCATAAAGGGCACAACGAGCAGCATGCCGTATCCCACGAAAATAAAGATCCAGTATCTGCCGCTCCTGTCGGACAGCACACCGGCCAATAACCTTAAAAAGTATCCGAGGAACTCTCCGATGCCGAACACCAAACCCACCTGCGCCGCGCTGATGCTCAGCAGATTAAAATATTGGCTGTTGGCTCCGCGGGCACTCTCGTAGACCAGGTCACCCAGCAGGCTGATCACGCCGAACAGAATGATGACCGTAATGGCCGGCGTGAACCTTTTCTCGCCGTTCTTTCTCATATGTGTCGCTTCCTTTCCATTATCAACGGCTGGCTGGTAATTTCTGATTGGCCTCCAGCTTGGCGTCCTCGCGCTGATCCCAGAAGATCTTGAATTCCAGTTTTTCGACCTCGCGCTGCTGCTTATAGCTGATCCGCAGAGTGGCTTCCTGCGGGATGGAGATGTCCCTGTCCAGCTCCTGCAATAAGATTTTGATATTGTTGTCATTTCCCCTTAAGACGGTTAAGGCATCACCGATTTTGCCGAACAGCGCGGATGAAGCACCGGATACATCTTGGGAAACCATATATCGCTCGTTCTGGTTGATATAGTTGATGGAATCGCCGGAGGCCAGCCAGCTGAGCAGCGCCTCACGGCTGAATCGCCACTCCCGGCCGATTTTGCGGGCAGGGATGTGCTCTTCCCGGAGCAGCTTTATCAGTGTTTTTTCGCTGACGCCTAAAAATTCGATCGCCTGCTCAAGATTCAAAATGTCGTCGTTCATACATCGAGCTTCCTTTTAGATTCATTCTATTCCTCAGCATTCGCCGCGTCAAGGATAACAGCAGTAGATATCATTTTAACCGTATATAATATTAATTCATCAGAAGATAGCGGCATGAATGAAACCGCAATCCATTCAATACTCCAATTCCGGAGGCATTTTTTATCCCGCCAGTTTTCACAGAAATCTTCCCGTTTTAAAAATATCTTGACAAAAGGAATTCACCGGCGCTATTCTATATATAGAATAGCCTCAGTAGAAATGCACTGTGCCCAACGGAGGAAGAAATGACAGGCGACTGGAGAGCGGCGCTCAAGGCAGACCCGACGAATTGGCTGCTGGAGGAAGAGAACCCTTCCGTGCGCTATTTCACGCTGAAAGATATTTTGGACAGGCCTGAAAACGATACGGCAGTACAGACTGCCAGGCGGAGCATCATGCAGTCCGGTCTCGTCCCCGATATCCTTCGGGAACAGCGGGAGCCGGCGTATCTTCAAGCCTATCCCAGATTTTATACCTATAAGTACAGAGGCCTTGTCTGGTCACTGATCGTGCTTGCGGAGTTGGGCGCTGAAGCAGATCCGTACATCAAAGAGCAGTGCGAATACCTCTTCGAACATTCGCAGGAGAGGCAGGACGGCGGTTTCGCGATGAATGCGGCCGCGCGGACAGGCGGTGGCAGGATCACCGAAGTCATCCCCTGCCTGACCGGCAACATGGTATGGAGCCTGATACACTTCGGCTATCTCGACGACCCAAGGCTGCAGAGAGGGATCGACTGGATCACCCGGTTTATGCGTTTTAACGACGGCACCGAGGATGCCCCGCAAGTCCCGCCCTATGACCGTTATGAAACATGCTGGGGCGCACACACCTGCCATATGGGTGTCGTCAAGGCGCTCAAGGGATTGAGTGCCATCCCTGTGGAAAGAAGGACGAAAGAAATAAACGATACGATACAAAAGGCGGCCGAGTTTTTACTGATTCACCATATCCACAGACGCAGCCACAATCTCAACAGGACATCCAAACCCGGCTGGCTCAAATTCGGCTTTCCTCTGATGTATCAGACGGATGCGCTGGAAATACTGGATATCCTGACCGGGCTCGGTATCAAGGACAGCCGCATGGAGGAAGCCATAGACATCGTCATTGCCAAGCAGGACGATACGGGCAGGTGGAGGGTGGAGAACACGTACAACAGCGAACGGCTGCTCCTTCCAATCGGGCANAAAGATGAACAGAGCAAATGGCTTACGCTCAGGGCCGTGAGAGTGCTGAAAAGATATGACTCAGATTGAAATCGTTCTGTTCGCTCTGCTGTATGAAAAGGACCGCTACGGCTATGAGATAGAGTCGGTCATCGAAGAACGCAGAATGAGAAATTGGACCAAGATCGGCTTCTCTTCCATCTATAACTCGTTGAAAAATCTTGAGGAAAAGGGATTGGTCGGTTCGAGATATGAAGAAGAATATGGCTCCCCGGCCCGCAAGGTCTATTTTGTCAAGGATACCATGAGGCCGTCCGTACGCGAAACGATAAAAAGAATACTTCAGTCTCCACAGCGGGTGTACGGCGAGTTCTCCATAGGACTGGCTTTTTCGCATTTTCTCACGAAGGAGGAAGTGAATGAGTGCCTCGTTGAATATCGGGAAAGTCTCGAAAAGAGGCGGCAGACCATCCTTCAAAGCTATTCGGAACAACCGGCCGTGCAGGACAAAATTCATCTGAGAGCGCTGTTTACCCATCCTCTCACCTTGATTGAAGCAGAGATTGCATGGGTCAACGATCTGCTGAATGAAATAAAGGAGGATCAATATGATTATTGAAAACTTCAAACCCTTTTTCGGGAAGCACTGCGAGGCAACGGCAATCGGCAATCTGCTTCAGCATGGCGGATTGACGCTTTCGGAACCGATGCTTTTTGGCATCGGGGAGGGACTCAGTTTCATTTACTGGGACAGTAAGCAGATGGGGTTCCCGTTTTTGGGCGGAAGGTGCAGAGAGGATGTTTTGACAGAAAACATTGCAAAAAAGCTGCACCTGAAACTGGAAGTCAAAGAAACTTCCTCAAAGGCAAGAGCATGGGAATTTGTACGATCGAATATCGATAAGGGCATTCCGGTGGGATTAAAGCTGGATATGTATTATTTGGAGTATTTTGAGCAAAAGATACATTTTGCCGCCCACTATGTGACCATGTACGGATATGACGAGAACATCGGATACCTGGCCGACGTAAAAGGAGTACGGGCCACATCGAGTCTGTCCAGGATTGCGCAGGCAAGGGATGCCAAAGGCCCCATGTCCTCGCCCAACCGGGCGTTCACCATGGGCGCCGCCGTCGAGCCGCCCGACATGAAACGCATCATCGCCTGCGCCATCCATCAAAATGCAGCCCAATACCTGAACCCGCCGATCCAAAACATATCGTTTAAGGGGATCAAAAAAACGGCAAAACTCATTACAAAGTGGTTTGAAAGGCCGGGCATGACGTCCCAGTTGATCGCCCAGACAGGCTATCTAATGGAGGAAGCCGGCACGGGCGGCGCTCTGTTCAGGAACATGTATCGGGATTTTCTGAAAGAGTGCGATGAGCGTTACCCTGAGCTGGGGCTTCGTGAGGCATATCTGAAGTTCACAAGAATCGCCCCAATGTGGACCCAGGTCTCCAGGCTCATCTGCAGCGCGGGAGAAAGTGCCAATGAGCAACCGCTCAGGGAAGCATCCGGACTATTGATGACCATCGCATCTCTGGAAGAAGAAGCCATGGCGCTGCTCTTTGAAAACACTTCCGGCTTTATGGAGCGAGCCTAAACCGTAATCCCGCGCCCCTACTGCCCCAGCATGGCCTTGCGCGCGGAGACCCGGAACCCGACAAGGGCCGGGATGAGCGCTCCTACCAGACCGATGAGCCAGAAGACAAGGAGGGGAATGAAGTCGGAGGCATTCCAGGTGAGAACTATCCGGAGGCCCGTCTTGGCCTCCATCACCGAGGCCAGAATGCCCGCGGCAAGCCGCCCGATAACCAGGCCCACCCCGCCGGCCAGCAGGAACACCACGGCCGACTGAATCCAGAGGGTCAGAAAGATGTAGAGCCGTCCGGCTCCCAGGCTTCTCAGAAGTCCTATCCACCGGTACTTGGAGGGCAGGGAGGCCAGAAGGCTCAGAAGCACGGCGGCGAACACGAGGAGCTCCAGCATGGTGCCGAGTGCGGAAACCGCCACCTTGACATCGGCCAAGAGGCCGAAGAGGCTGGCCAGGACCTCGCCGGGGAAGGCGCTGGTGGTCTTCCCCTCCCGGTACGTCGCCCTGAGCGCGTACGCCGAGGGTATGTCTCTGGGCTTCACCAGGAGGGCAGAAATGCCGGGGCGTTCCTCTTCGGTATGGCCGTGGATCTCCCAGAGGCTCTGATAAGGCGTAAGTATGGACCTGTCCCAGGGGGTGCCCGTGGACTTGAGCCGTCCTACCACGCGGTAGGATATGTTCTCATGGTGGTGCTCTTCTTCCTCTTTCTCCTCTTCTTCGCTCTCCGCGATGCCGTGGCCGCTCGCGAAGCTGTCCCCCACCTTGAGCGGAACCTCGGCGCCGACGAGCGCTTCGAAGTTCGCCTTGGGCCAGGACCCTGTCTCGGGCACGAGGGAGTGTCTCAGCTGGGGAAAGCCGGACCCCACGCCGACTATGGGCATGCCCTGATAGTTGTCCGCGAGGACAAAGGGTGAACTGACGGCCACCCGGGGGTCCTGCTCAATCTCCTCTGCGACCCTGTAGTCCATGAGGGGCAGAACCTCGTCGGTGCGCAGAAATACGGTGGTGAGGACCAGGTCCACCCTGCTGCCCGGGGCCCCTATCACCAGGTCGAAGTCCTGGGCTGCGCCCGCGCCCGATTCGGTGACGCCCCGTTCAAAGAACCCTGCAGCCACGTTGAGGGAAAAGGCAAAAGCCAGGAGCAGAAGCGTACCCAGACCCGAAAGTCGATTCTTGCGCAGATCGGCGACGACCATCCAGAATGGATTCACAGAGCACCTCCCTGTTTGGCGCCCTCCGAGAGCATGCCGTGGGAAAGCTCCAGGACCTGGTCGGCCCTGTCGCGCACCGCGCCGTGGTGTGTAGCTATGACGAGCGTGGCCCCCTCCTCTTTTGCGGCCTCAAGGAGGAGGGCGGAGACGGTCTCCTCATTCGCGGCGTCCAGGCTGGCTGTGGGCTCATCGGCCAAGAGGACCGAGGGGCGGCCCAAGAGCGACCGGGCTATGGAGACCCGCTGCATCTCTCCCCGGGAGAGGGAGCTTGCCCGCGCAAAGACGCGCTTGACACCTAGGCGGGTCAGCAGCTCCAGGGCGCGGCTTCGGGGATTTGCGGGCACGGACCATCGCTCAAAGGTGACGGGAAGGAGGACGTTCTCCAGGGCGCTCAGCTCGGGCACCAGTTGGAAGTCCTGAAAGACAAACCCAAGGGTCTGCCTGCGCCAGGCGTCCCTCTCCTTGTCGGTCATCCGCGAAAGGTCGCGGTCGCCCCAGACTATTCTGCCCTGCGGAATTCTATCCATGCCCGCGAGCAGAAAAAGAAATGTGGACTTGCCCGCCCCCGAGGAGCCCACAAGCGCCACAATGCTTCCCGCGGAGACACTCAGACTGGGTATGCGCAGGAAGACCGGTTCATTCGCCGAGAAGCGCCACTCCAGATTCTCTATAGTTAAAGCGTGACCCATGCTATTTATCCTATTTACCTATATGTTTACTTATATGTCGCATTGACGAGGCGCAGGAGGCTCACAAAGCCCGTATCGGGGTCGGTGTAGGACCCGACCTCAAGGCGCCCCGTGACCACGATAGAGCGATTGGGCTGCCGGAAGATCTCGTCTTTTTTCAGATAGACCACCAGGATGTCGGCAGGCCAATCGGCGTCCGTATTGCAATAGGGACAGAGCGATACGGGCCCCTTCCTCGACCTGGTCCACCTCGGGATTCGGTTTTATCCTGTCATAGACAATGGCGTCCATGCCCCTGGAGGCGAGCAGATTCTGTACCCGGGAGAGAATACCCGAACGACGCATGGCCCCGCCTGCACCGATGACCACGAGAGCCTTCTTCCAGGGAAAGTAGGGGCTCGTGGCGAGCTCCCCAAGCTTGCCGGCGCCGAAGATCAGCCGCGCCGGCATGTAATAGTTGAATGAATCCATCTGAGACTCCTTATATGTTCCTTATTCATTATAATCTAGCCAATTTCAAAAGTCGGTTACTTTTGAAATTGGCTTTGCATTTGCTCCGGTTTCGTTGAAACCGTACACAAATGCCGCAATAAAAGGTTATTCTTTCAAAACTCGTCCGACTTTTGAAAGAACCTCAATCAATATAAAATATTTCCGGAGGACGCAATGCAGAATTTCGAATGGGCGACACCGACAAAAGTGATCTTTGGCTCGGGGATTCTCGAACAACTGGGCAGGGAGACCGCAGGGCTCGGAAAACGAGCGCTTTTTCTATATGGCAAAGAGAGCATCAAAAAAAGCGGGCTGTACGATACGGTAGTCCGTCAACTCAAGGGTGAGGGCATTTTTTTCGTGGAGCATGGGGGAGTGCAGCCTAATCCGCGGATTGCGCACGCGGAAGAAGGGGCCCACAAAATAAAGGAAAACCACCTCGACGTCATCGTCGCGGCAGGCGGCGGGAGTGTCATCGACGAGGCGATCGCGGTCGCGGGGTGCCACGAGGAGCCCCTGTGGGACTTCTATATACGAAAAGCATCTGTTGACAGGGCGCTGCCGATCGTCGCGGTGCAGACTCTCCCCGCGACCTCATCGGAGCTGAACGGGGCTTCGGTGATGACGAACAACGCGACGCATGAAAAATTTTCCATACGATCCGAAGCCATNCTCCCCAAGGTCTCTTTCCTCGACCCCTCGCTGACGCTCGATATNCCCGTGCAATACACGGCCTATGCGTGTACTGACATTCTCTCCCACCTCNNATTGGAGGGCTACTTCACCGCGAGCGGCGATTTTCCCCTCCAGGATGGCCTCGTCGAAGGCGTCTGCCGGGCGGTGATGGGCGCCCTCGAGATCGTGCTGACAGACCCGCGGAATCTGGAGGCCCGCTCGACGATCATGTGGGCCGCGGCGCTTGCATGGAATGGCCTCTTAAAGTCGGGAGTGGAAGGCGCTTCAATCCCGAATCACATGCTCGAGCATCCCCTGAGCGGTCTCTACGATGTGCCGCACGGCGCGGGGCTCTCGATAGTCATTCCCGCATGGCTCAAATACATGAAGCCCTCGATTGCGCACCGGATCCTCCTCTTCGGAGAGCGGGTGCTGGGTCTGGGCAGAAAGCTTGAGGGGAAGACGCCGTCCGAGGGCGCCGATATCGTCATCGGGGAGCTTGAGAACTGGTATCGCCACATCCATACGCCAGTGCGGCTGAGGGAGGCGGGCATTGTCTCGCTCGACATCGATGCGTGCACGGAGCAGGCACTGGCGCTGAGCGTATACTGGGATGTGCCCGGATACGACGAAGAGGATATCCGCGCCATATATGCGCTCATGGACTGAATGCCGGGGGCTGGGGGCGGCGGGGGCCCTCGCGTATTCGCATCCGCTAGAGCGAAGTCTGAAGCCCTATCGAAATGTGCAGGGGCGCGACTCCTGTCGTGCCGGCCTGAAAGGCCCAGGCGGCCTCGACTGTGAAGTGTGTGTGAGTTTCCGCCGCAAGCCCCGCGAGCAGGGCAAAATCGAAATCCGCCTGGGCGAAGGCCGAGCTCAACAGGGAAGGATTTCCGCTGATGTCGAGCCCCGCTCCACGAAGACCGAGATTCCCGGTAATTCTTCTGAGCGCGAGTGAAGGCATAAAGGGCAGGCGCAGGACCCATCCGGCCTCGAGCGAAAAGAGGCGGTACTGCGCCTCTCCGAACACATACCATGTCGAAGGGTTCAGAAAACTCTGATATTCCAGATATTTCGGATAAGGGAGGTCTGCCGCTGAAAGCATGGAGCTGCCTCCGGATTCCAGATACCGCACTGCGGGGGCAAACGCGACGCCGCCTGCGGGGGCGACAGCACCATAGATTGATGCGCCCAGCCTCCCCTTCAGGCTCGCCGAGGCCGACAGCGATATTCCGCCGAAACCCGCCGCACTGGCAGACTCATACTCTATAGTGCCGGACAGAGAGAAGCCGAGAGTGTCGTAGGGCGGCCTGCGCGAAGCATAAGCGCTGGAGAAATCGAGGCCGAGTCCTGTCACCCACGCATAATAATCGGGGGCTACACTGAAAAAGCCGTCAGCAGAGTAATTGCTCTGCACTCCCGCAAATGCGGCATGCAGGTCCGCTGAAAGGCTCCGAAAGCTGGGCAGCAGTGTGCGGGTCCATACAAAAGTCGACCCGAGCGTGGATTTGCGCGCAACCGGAGAAGTCAGAACGCCCTGGTCCGATGCGTATACATTGAATTGCCATGCCCCTGCGGCCAGCTGAATATCCGTGCTGAGGGCCGGCCTCCAGGTCGAGAAATCCCATCCTGCAAAGGCTGCCCACGCAAGGCGTTCCGTGAGGTCGCTTGCGACAATATCGAGGCCGACAAGCGAACCATTCGCGTACGGAATGCGGCTCGTCGAAAAGAGCGCAGGAAACAGGGTCGAACGAAGGCGAGGTGCCGTATTCCGGACGGAGGCGGGCTGACCGTCGTCTTTTCCAGCGGACGCCTTTGGCGCATAGAGCGCGGTCCACTCCGGGGGCGAAAGCCACTCCACCGGGACGGGTGCCGAAAGTCGGCCAGAAATGTCGAGCAGGCAGAGGGCAGTCTGACCATTCTCTCTCGATTCCCGATACACGATGTGGGCAGCATCGGTGAATACAGGCTGATGCACTCCGCCCGGAGGAACATCTTCAGCCATTGAGAGCTGCCATGAACCATCTTTTTCTTCCAGGACGGCAAGACGGGAGAGCCCCTTGTCCGGGATTGCGCTGAGCGCGAAGCGTACGGAATCTGCCGATTGGGATTGATCCCGGAAGCCTGGCGAAAGCCACCGGATGTCGGGGATACCGGCCACCTCGATGCGCCCTTCCGGCAACTGGCGTGCGGGGAGCACCGCGGTGCCGATCCGTGTCAATCCATAGCGGATGGAAGTTTCAGAATCTTCCCAGGAATCATAGAGGAAGATACCCTGTTCGGGCTTGTCCTGAAGGCTGGGGAGCGCATTGCCGGGCTCCGCGGAGGGAAGGTCGTACTCGTAGGTCAGCCTGCGGCTCTGTAAGTCATAGCGATAGCGCGCGGGGATTTCCTGGTTCTGGGCATCGATGCGGATCCAGTCGAGGTCCAAGGCTCCAAACTTTACGTTAAAAAAAATGTTGCGTAACATTCCGTCGACGGCAAAAAGCCTCTCCGGCTTTACAGGCTTCGCAGCCTCCGTGCCCTTTTCCCCCATACTGCCCTTTTGGACGTCCAGCGGAAGCGCATACAGCCCCCTCCGCTCGAGATCCACGAAATAGAGCACACCCTCCCCTGCGCCCGCCACCCCGACATACCCCGACAAGAGCTCCACCGGCCCACCAGCTCCAGAAGCGGCGCCGGAGGCCTCTTCTCCCGGCCCGGCGGCGCCGCCCGTTCCGGGAATAGTGCTCTCATCATCCACCCATGCCAGAAACTCCTGCCAAAGCTGCTGCGGCGCCGCTCCCGTTTCGCGCTCCAACACGCCTCTGCTCGTCAGCGTTCCGTCAAAACCTCTGAAGAGATTGCCGCCCGCGGACGCCCGCCAGAGCCGCGCAAGCACGTCCGGCCCGTACCGCTCGCTCAAAAAATCCGCAAAAAGCCCTCCATACAGATAAGGCAGGTTGCCCGCCCCATAGAAATCCGCAAGGCCGGAGGCATCCCAGAGCGACCTCGCCTGTCTCCCTGCCCTCTCCAGCCTCACGGTCTCAAGCGCCGCCGCATCATTGAGCCGCCCCGCCCGGCCCAAGCCGGAAGCGTCAGGAAGGGCCTCATCTCCGCCAAGCCTGCTCTCGGCCCACACTGCCGTACCTTCCACCAGGGCCTGGGGCATCATCCAGACTTCCGNGGCCACCCAGTCGCCCCAGAGCCATGCCAAGGCCCGCCATCCCGTCGCCCTCTCGTTCAGCGTCACGTAGTGCACGAGCTCATGCAAAAAAACGGAGTAGAGCTCATCCTGCATCGTCGCGAGCTGGCTCCGCGGATCGGCCGAGGCGAGAAAAATGACAATCCGATTGGAGGGGTACAGCGTCGTATAGCCATTCAGAGAATACTGGATGTCGCTGAGGAGCACCGGTATGCGGCCGGCAGAGGCCTTCACTCCGAAGAACCCGCAGAGCATCGCGTAGGTCCGATCCGCAAAACCCGAAAGCCGCACTGCCTGCGATTCCAGGTTCGGCGGCGCATAGATATCGAAGGAATCTGTCCGGAAGTGCAGCACGGGCTGCAGCGAGCCCAGGAGCTGGGCCTGGACGCGGCCCGAAGCGCCAGCCAACAGGACCATCAACAATACCGCGCGGATCTCTCTTTGTATGCGCATGATCTACTCTAACACAGTTCTGTGCGCAAATTGAGCGCCGCCCGGCAGCAGGAGCCCTCAGTGTTACCTACGCAGTCCGTCTGGTTCCGCTGCAGGCGCCGCGCAGTGTGCTCCGGCCCCGGTACGCTCGCCTTGACGATGCGCGTTTACCCGCATATCATGCATTCGTTTTATGAGCACAACTACGAATGCCTCCCTTCAGCCAATCTCCTCGCTCTCTGCGGAAGAAGCCCGCACGATCCGCTACATCCTCATGGACATCGACGACACCCTCACCACGGACGGCAAACTGTCTGCGGAGAGCTATGCCGCCCTCTGGAAGCTCCACGGGGCCGGCCTGGTGGTCATCCCCGTGACGGGCAGACCCGCCGGCTGGTGCGACCTCATTGCGCGCGAATGGCCCGTCGACGGTGTCGTGGGGGAAAACGGCGCCTTTGTGTTCTGGGAGGGCGAGGGGCACCGCCTCGCCGCGCTCACGCATCCGGATGCAATTCCCAATTCCGACCGGCGCCTTGTCGCGCTCCGCGACCAGGTGCTCGCCAGGGTTCCGGCTGCCCGCCTCGCGCGCGACCAGTTTTCCCGGCTCTACGATATCGCCATCGATTTTGCCGAAGAGGAGCCCGTGCTGCCGCTCTCCACCGCCCAGAAGATCGAGGCGATATTCGAGCAGGGCGGCGCCCATGCCAAAATTTCTTCAATCCACGTCAACGCGTGGCTTGGAGAGTACGACAAGGTCTCCATGGCAATCCATTATCTGGCGGAGCGCTTCGGCTATGATGACGCGCACGATGCGGCCTCGGTCGTCTTTGTCGGCGACTCCCCGAACGATGAACCGATGTTCGCGCATTTTCCCATGGCATGTGGCGTTGCGAATCTGCTCACATACCGGGAACTCGTGGCGCATCTGCCCCGTTTTGTGACGTCGCGCAGGTCCGGCGCGGGCTTCTCCGAATTCGCCCGGGTACTTTTGGACCGCCGCGCTTCCTGACAGCCCGGCCGGCGCAGCAGTCATCTTCTCTTTACAATTTGCCTGCGGTTTGCGTAGCAGTAGAGGCAGCCGCGCGGGCATGTCCCATAGCTCCCGATATCGACGCTTTCGATGCAGGTACAGCCGGCCCGCTGATTTTTGTCTTTTCGGTCCGAGAATGGCCGGGCCGTGAGTTCGCGGACGATGCGCGCGTCGATGCACGCCATGCGCTCCGAAGGCACGGCGCCTGCGAGCGCCGGCTCGGCGCAGAAGGACATCGGCAGGCCCTTTGCCCTGGCAATCCCGGCCAATGTCTGCACCACCTCGGTCCCGGCAGAGGGTCCATGCAGCAGAGGCAATCCTTCCTCAGGCGCGTGCGCGGGCATGAGCCCGGCCTTTCTAAGCCGCGCGGCGGAATGCCGATATGCATCGTAGAGGCTCACGACGCAGTGCCGCACGCTCCCCCCTATGCCGTCCGCCAGCCTTCTGAAATTCTCGGCATGCCAGGCTGCATCGTATGGACCGGCCAGCAGCACCGGGTCGTATCGCCAGACTACCCGGCGGGCACCGACCCTTGCGGCCAAAGCCCGAAGCGACTCTACGGCTTCCCCTGCCGTGGGGCCCGAAGGCTCGAGCGGCGGGCCATAGCCCGTAATGGTCACATGAAAATAGAATGCATACTCATCGAGGGCACCGATGCCGTCGAGCATCGGGCCCGCATCCCGCGTCCAGAACACAAAGCACGCGACATCCTCAGGCCTGAGGCTTACGCGCCTGACCTGTCCGGGATTGTAGGGGTTCGCCACATCGACAGAGCCCGCCTTCAGGCGCTCATAGAACCATTCAGAATAGAATGACGGGATATCGCTGCGCCTGCTCGCGCTCACCACTATTGCCATAAATTGACACCCTCCGCCAAACCGCCTATAGTGATTATCCAAGAAAATGACGGAGACCATCAAGAGCAAATATGCTCGTCTTGTCGGTGAACTTATCGCCCGGGTGCCTCAGGAAGCGCAGGTTTCAGAGCTCAATGTGTACCAGGAGGGCATCGTCTCGATCCTGCCCTACATCGACACAATTATCCGCGACTATCTCGACGACTGCTCGGCAATAGAAGGGTCTGAAAACCTCGAGGCGCTCTATGCCCATGCACAGAAGGGCGAATCGACACTCATCCTCATGGAACACTATTCGAACTTCGACCTGCCGGTTTTCCACTACCTGCTGAGGAAATTGGACGCCCATGGCGATGCCTCCGGCGAGTCGATCGCGTCCAGCATCGCGGCCATCGCNGGGATCAAGCTCAATGAAGAGAATCCTGCTGTCCACGCCTTCGCCCGCGCGTACACGCGCATCGTCATCTATCCTTCGCGCTCCCTGCAGATCATAAAGGAAAAATTCAAGGACCCAAAAGAGCTGTATCAGGAAATGAGGCGCAGTATCTCGATCAACCATGCCGCGATGAAAGCGCTGGAAGGTGCCAAGAGAAGCGGGAAAATGATCCTCGTCTTTCCCGCGGGAACCAGGTATCGCCCCTGGGACCCCTCCTCCAAGCGGGGCGTACGCGAAATTGCCTCGTATATCAAGTCGTTTTCAAAATTCTGCCTTGTATCCGTCAACGGCAATATCCTGAGGCTCAACCCCTCAGGCGCCATGGAAGACGACATTCTGCAGAAGGACCGCGTGATCTACAGTGTGAGCCCCGTCCACGACAGCAGGGAATTCCTTCAATCCGTCAGATATGACCTGCACTTCGGCGACGACAAAAAGCAGGCCATCGTCGATACGATCATGGACCTCCTCGACGCGATGCACAAAGAGACCGAAAATCGCTGCCGCGGCTAGGAACCCTAGCGCTCCCGGAGCCTCTTGAAAGGATTCACACCCATCCTGAGAGGGAAATATGCCGCCCCAGCCACAAATCCCGCAAGATGCGTCAGGTGCGCGACCGAGCTCGACGCTCCCAGAAAGGACGAGACGATCTCTATTGCGGTGTAACCGATGACCATCACCGGAGCGCGGATGGGGATAATGCCGTAGAGATACACCATCGCCCTTGGATAGAGGACGGCGAAGGCCAGGAGCAGCGCGAAGATGGCCCCCGAGGCGCCGAGCAGCATGGTGTTCCATGCCCCCGAAAGCGCGTAGATCGCGAACGACGCGATGCCGGCGAAGAGTCCCGAAAGAAGATAATAGAGCAAAAACTCGTAGCTGCCGAGGCTGCGCTCCACGGGCCGCCCGAAGAAGAAAAGTCCGAGCATGTTCACGAGAAGGTGCGTCAGATTCGCGTGCGCGAACATGTAGGTGAACACCTGCCAGACCCAGCCCGCCATCACCGCCCGCGGACTGAGGGCGAGAATATAGGTCAGCATCGGCCACACATACCCGAGCGCGAAGATGAGCACATTCGCCGCTATCAGATAGAGCGTTGCATTGAAAAAACGGAAGCGCAGCGGGCGCCTCAGCACTGAATTGTGGTCCATGCCTAAAAAGTATAGAAATTTGTGCCCATGAACAAGAACGGGCCCAGATAAAAATGAAAGGCCACCCGGATTTGCCCGGGTGGCCTTCCTGTCGTCACCCTGTCGTGAAGGTTACGGATGGATGAGCGTCACCGTGATGGTGTCGGTATAGGTCCCGGCCTGATAGAATTCAGACGAACTGAGAACCTTGACAGTCATCGCATAGGTATTCCCCGCCTTCGGAGTCCTGCTCTGTGACTGGCTCGTCTGAGCAGAGCTCAGATCCGCCTCACTGAACAGATTGCCCACAGTCACTTTGTAGGCGATCTTCTCGTTCTCGTCAGCAGTGTTGGCCAGCTTCCCGCCCTTGAGACTCTCAAGCTTGAGAGTCCAGTTCTTCATGTTGCTGACCACAATCACGTTGCCAATCTGCCAGACTGTATCCGAATCGTTGTTGATCACCCCATTCTGATATTCCTGGGNGAGGGTCAAAGAGAACGACTCGGCGATGCTTCCGCTGAACTTAACGTTGCCCGACGGAGAAGTCCCGCTTGCAAACGCCACACCAAACGCCGCCGCCACAAACAGAGCCACCAACACACACTTTTTCATTTGAGTCTCCTGCCTGCAGAATCGATGTCCTGCAGATACATTTTGTGTTATCGTGGTTTCCTCCAACGGATTCCGCCACACACTTTAGTAATATTATTATCGACATTTCGGGAAAAAGTCAAATACCAAAAGGACATCCCCCGTACGGGGGCCTCAGGTGCCACGCCTCAGCGTCTCCCGTATCTTCTGGTCGAGCGAGGTCATCGTAAAGGGCTTTATGAGCAAGGAGTCGAAGCCGGCATCAGCGCATTTTTTGACTTCTTCCGGATCGTGTCGCGGGCTCATCGCAACCATCGCAGGTATGCCGAGAATGGGGCCCGTCTCCTGTCCGAACAGATCGGCCAGCACGGACGGCCGCTCCCTGCCGGCGGCCCGTACGGCGGCCGCCAGCGCATAGCCGTCCATTTCAGGCATGACACAATCGATGAGGAGCACGTCGAATCTGCGCTCCCTGAGGGCGTCCAGCGCGAGCAAACCGCCGGATACGGCCTGCGCCTCGTACCCTCTCAGCACCAGCATCCGCAGCAGCAGTTCGCGGTTCACCTCGCTGTCGTCGACAACGAGTACCGAAACAGGGGCTGCGGTCTCCTCTGAAGGCGAAGGTGCCGGTTCTTCAGGCATACTCTTCTGCACTTCAGCAGGCCCGGCGGCAGGCGCCACAGTCGCGGGCGATCCTGTCGAGGGCTCTTCGCCAACCGCCTCTTCCCCGACAGGCTGCGGCGCCTCTCCTGGCAGTGGCTCTTTTTCGTCGGCCTTTGGCACAAAGGGCCTCACCACAAACGATGCCTCGGGGCGACTGGCCTTCTCTGCGTCTTCAGCCCTGCTTTCCCCAAAACCGACAGATACTCTCTTCTGTGTCTCCTGCATCGGCCGTCTTTGCCGCCGCATGACGCTCTGCACAAAAAGCCCGAGGCTCACTATGCTCAGCGCCAGCAACCCGGCACCCCACCACACAACCCGCACCGCCGGATAGGCCGATGCAGTATAGACAGTCCATGGAAAGACTTCCGCCCCAGACCTTCCTTCCGTCACCTCGGCCGCATATCCCTGGAGGGCCCGCTGGTCGCCCCAGAAAACCCGCCTGCCCCGGTCCTCCGGCCCTGAAGATGCAACTGCGACCGACAGCCCCGGGAATTCCGAGGGCAGATCAAAATCCGCGAACATTCTGTCGGTATCGAATCCGATGCTCACAAATCCCCACAGGTCGGCCTCGGCCAGCACAGGTATGCGCAAAAACGCCAGATTTTTACCCTCGGCCGAAACAGAGGGGCCTTGCAGCACCGCCTTCTTTTTGCTCACTGCCGCGACAAGCGCCTGCATCCTCTCGGGATTGTCGAGAAGATCGTGACCTATCGATGAGGAACTTGGCTCTTTCGAACCTGTCTCTTCCGGAAATGAATATCTGACGATCGCCCCTGGAGCTATTGTTATGGAATCGATATACGGGGAACCGGCGAGGCTTTTCTCGGCAAGCGGCCTGAGGCTCGCGTAGGTCTTTCCTGCATCGGTGAGAAGCATTGTCTGGAACTGCTCGCCCGTGTCGAGCATTGCCTGCAGTTCCGCTGCAATCTGCGAAGCTATTTTTTCCGAGCTGGCCTTGAGCAGCGCCGACTCCGACCGGTACGCGCTGTTCCGCAGCATGACAAAAGAGAAAATAGTCAAGGCACAGAGCACGAGAGAAACAAGGATCGGGGACGCCCTCCCCCTTTTCCTTTCCGGACCACGAATAACGCTCATAATTCAGTTGAGTAAGCATATCACGAACATGAATCCTCGTGCCATGGGCACAAGAAAGAAATAGAATTAAAATTGATTCCATTAAACAAGAAAGGCTGCCCACACTGTGGACAGCCTTTTCAGCTATGGCGCGGTCGATCTCAGAGCGCGACCAGGGAGATGGTCAGGGTGTCCTCGTACGTTCCTGCCGGGAGAGCAAGATCGGCGGCGGTCTGGTATGTCACGGAGACGCTCGATGTCGTGGCAGTCTGGGGAGCGGCTTTTATGATCTCTTTATCCGTGGCAAGATCGATCCCCGTCTCAGCGCCGAAGTTCAGGAGATAGGGATAGTTGTTCGTCGAATAGACCATCTTGCCAGCATGGGCCGAATGGATGACGATCTTCCAGTTTGTCACGTTCGAGGTGATGGTGACATTGCCCAGCGTTGCGGAGGTCAATGTCGGATCAAGAGCCTTTGTTCCGGGAATCGTCGTCGTGATGCTGAGGGACGCCCCTACGGTTGCCTGCAGCACTGTGGAAACCTCAGTGGCTGCAAATACTGGGACAGCAACAAACAGTGCCGCCAGTACCACTAGCACAAACTTTTTCATACACTTTCTCCTTTGGGTATAAAACCCAAACATAATTTGTTTTAATTATAGTATGGATTTAGTACTTGTCAAGCCGGAGAAGCCGAGAGATATTCCCCCACGTCAAAAAAAGCCGCCCCATCCGGAGGCGGCTCAATGAAGAACAAGGCGCCGATCGGAATCGAACCGATGCATAAAGGTTTTGCAGACCTCTCCCTTACCTCTTGGGTACGGCGCCAAATGCGGGGCACATACTACCTGAGTGCCCCCGTCTTTGTCAACAATCGTCAGCTTTTGGCGGGCGCAGGAGCCTTGGCGCTCGTCTCCTTGGACCGCTTGGCTTCTTTTTTCTCCTTGATGTTTTCCCACATCAGGACGAATGCGCTCGCAATGTAGATTGTCGAATAGACACCGCTTACCATGCCGACCAGCAGAGCCAGCGAGAAGTCCTTCATGCTCCCGGTGGTGAAGAAGAAGAGCGCGAGGACCGCAAACATGGTCGCCAACGATGTGATGATGGAGCGCCCCAGCGTAAGCGTCAATGCCAAGTCGAGCACATCGACAAACTTATCCGACGGGTGGGTTTTCCGCTCTTCGCGGACGCGGTCGAACTGCACGATGGTATCGTTGATCGAATAGCCCAGAATGGTCAGAATGGCTGCAATGGTGTTGGTATTGAATTCCATCCGCGTCCAGACAATGAACGCCACCATGACGAGCGCGTCGTGGGCGATGGCGAGCACGGCGGCGATCGCATACTGAATCTTGAACCGAATCGCCGAATAGATGAGAATGAGCGTGAGTGTCAGGGCCACAATCCAGATTGCCTGTCTGCCGAGCGTCTCCGAGTAACGGGGGCCGACGTAGTCGGTCTTTACCACGACCACCCTGTCTTTGCCCACCTTGTTTTCGATGAGCCGGCGTATGGTCTGCGACATGGTGCTGGTAAACTGGGGATCTTTGCCGTCGTCGCGGACGCGCACCAGATAGCGCTGTAGGGATGCGGGGCTGATCGTCTGCACGGAGACCTCGCCGAGCGAGTTGAGCGCTTCACGCACGATCTCGATCGACGCATAGCGTTCGCCTTCGTTCACGGGAGACCTGTACAGGTTTACCGGGTTCTCGCTCAGAAGAGAATTACCCTGATAGGTCGGAATAAGCGAGGAAGACGGGAGGGCATCGCTTCCCTCCGAAAGAGTCGCACTGATTTCCGGTTCATTGTCGAGCGCCGCCCTAATGTCTCCGATCGTCGGATAGGTCTTGTAATCCAGTGTCACCGTCCGTTTCTGCGCTTCGGCACCCGAGAAGACCACAGTCAGCTGACTTTCACTGATGGTGAGCTCCGCATTGCCCTTCCCGGCGAACGTGACCTGGCCCCCAGGCAATACAAGCTGAATCGTCTCATTGATGCCAGCCTGAAAATCGACGCCGAGGTTAAAGCCTCTCGTGAAGTATCCGACGAGCCCGAACACAATGATGGCAGTGCTCATAATGACGGCGGGCACAAAGAATTTGCTGAATCGGATGATGCGTTTCATTATCGGACCCTCCAGCTGATGGACACGTGCGTGGCCTTGAGCACATCCGTTTCGAAATCAAAGATAAGCCGCGACACGAAAAGCGACGTGAACAGGCTCGTCATATTGCCGATGGCGAGTGAAATGGCGAAGCCCTGAATCGGTCCGGTACCGAGCTGCGCCATGAAGAGCGCCGCGATGATGGTGGTGAGGTTCGAGTCCATGACCGCCCAGAATGCCTTGTCGAATCCGGCATGGATGGCCGCGGCGCGGGTCTTGCCCGNCCTTAGCTCTTCCTTGATGCGCTCGAAGATGATGACGTTCGCGTCGACCGCCATGCCCGTGGTCAGCACGAAGCCTGCGATGGACGGGAGGGTGAGCGTGAGCTTGAAGGCGGTCAGCACCGACAGCATGAGGTAGAGGTTCAGAACCTGTGCGAGTGTGGCGTTTACGCCGGCCCTCCTGTAGTATGCGAACATGAATACGAAGATCGCCAAAATGCCGACGATAATGGCCATTTTCCCCTGTCCAATGGCATCTTCACCGAGCGAAGCGCCAATCGCCTGCTGACTCACCACGGAGAGGCTGANTGGAAGCGCGGCGGTTCTCAGAAGCAGCGCGAGCGATTCGGCCTCGTCGGCGCTGAAACCGGTGATCCGCACCGATTCGCGGATCGGCTCCTGGATGCGCGCATAGGACTTTACACGGTCGTCCAGCACGACCGCCATGGCCTTGCCGACATTGTCGCTCGTCAACGCATAGAAAAGATCGCCGCCTTCTTTGTCGAGCACAAAGTTCGTCTCCGGCTTTCCGGTGATGGAGTCGGACGAGACCGTCGCAGTCTGGATATGGCTGCCGTCGAGCCCGGGTTTACCCTGAAGCACCAGGTATTCGCCGGTGAACTCATCGAGCCCGTAGCTGTCTTTCTTGTAGACTTTGCGGACTANTTCGCCCTCGGNGACAAGACCTTCCTTGTCGACCGTCATCGTCTCTTCGTCGATGCTGAGCGGGTTTGTCGCGAGATACGAATTCACTGCGGTGGAAGCTTCGGAGTCGACAATATAGAAAGCAAGATTGCCCTTGCCCATGATGATGGAATTGATGCGCTCGGGGTCGGGGGTACCGGGGATCTCGATATAGATCTGGTCATTGCCCTGTTGCCGTATCACCGGCTCCGTGAGGCCGAACTGGTCGATGCGCGAATTGAGTATCTCCACGGCGCGCTTCATCGCATCTTCTCTTTCAGCCTGCGAGAGGTCATGCCCCAATTTTTCGGACAGACCCGGCAAGTCAGCCTGAATGACCGCGCTCATGCCGCCGGCCAGATCGAGGCCAAGCTGCACTGCATTGGAGTGCACATTCTTGAGGCTGAGCACGTGCTCTCTGTATCGGGACTCGATGCTGTCGAACATGGTGCGCTCACTTGAGAACCCGGAAAGGACTGCGACGGCATCCCAGCTTTTGGGAGCAGGCTTTTTTGTGAGCGAATAGGCCTTTTTTGCCGAGTCGACCGCAACCCTGTACGTCTTCTGGCCCGAAAGGTCTGCGGTATCTTTCTCGACGGCCTTCTGCTTAAGGTCGGTGATGATGAGATAGGTCATGCGCCGGGAATATTCCCGAATCTGCTCCCGGGAACCTACTGCGATGGCTTGATCCTCTTTCGGTGTCAGAAAATACCACTGAATGCTCGGAAAAAGGAACATGAAGGCCACGGCGAGCACTGCAATGACGATCAAAAAGCGGCGAGTTTTGCTCATACCGGTTTACTCCAATCTTCTCATGAGTGTTAGAGTGCGGAGAGATGCGGTATGCCGGCCCGCCCGAGAGCAGGGCCCGGCATATCGGGCAATCTACTTGTCCTCAGCCTTTTCTGCAGGCTTTGCTTCAGGCTCTTCGGCTGTCTCTGCTTTCTCTTCTGTTTTGACGGGGCTGACTGAAGAAATCGCCGACTTTGAAAATTCGATCCGGGTTCCATCGTCGACTTTCACGACAACCGTGGATTCCTTCACGGAAGCCACCACGCCATGGATCCCGCCGATGGTGACGACCTTGTCTCCCTTCTTGACGCCCGCGATCATCTGCTGCATCTGTTTCTGTTTCTTGTTCTGCGGCCGGATGATCAAGAAATAGAAGATCACGAAGACAAGACCAAAGGTCACGATAGTGGAGACGAGTGATCCCGTCGGATTGGAAGCCGACGTCTGCTGCAGCAGCGTCAGGCCATTCTGGATACCGTTCATATATCTTCCTTATCAAAAAAGAATTCCACAAAAACTAGCATGGAGCGCCTTGAGTGGTCAAGTTGCGCTATGCGGTGATGACAGTTCCGGTCTTGCCATCGACGGCTGCCGTGGCGTTTTCCAGGGAGGTGATGATCACTTTTGCCCCGCCGCGGCGGATAAAATCGCAGGCCGCCTCAATTTTCGGCCCCATGGAACCTTTGGGAAACTGCCCCTCGGCCAGATATTTTTCGCATTCCCCGACGGTGAGATGATCGAAGACCTGCTGATCGGGCCTGCGAAAGTTGATGGCCACCTTGTCGACACCCGTGAGAATGATGAGCTCGTCCGCATCGATAAGATTGGCGAGCAGCGCGGATGCGCGGTCCTTGTCGATCACCGCGTCGACGCCGGACAGCATGCCGCCGGCCCCGCGCTTGACGGGAATCCCTCCCCCGCCCACTGCGATCACTATCTTTCCGTCGTCGATGAGGTCCTTGATGATGCCTTTCTCCACCACATCGAGCGGTTTCGGGCTCGGAACCACCCTGCGATAGCCGCGCATGGGGTCTTCCTTGATGATCCAGCCCCGATCGCGCAGTTTTTCGACCTGCTCGGCCTTATAGAAGGGGCCGACATACTTTGACGGATTCTGCATTGAGGGGTCGTCCGGGTCCACTTCGACCTGAGTCACGACAGTGAGGATGTCTTTTTTGATGCCTTCCGCGAGGAGTGCGTTGGCGAGGCTCTGCGCGATCATATACCCCATGGACCCCTGGGTATCGGCGACAATCACATTGAGCGGAGAAGNGGGAACCTGACCGGATGCCGCCTCGTTGCGGATGAGGTGAACGCCTGCCTGCGGCCCGTTTCCATGCGTCAAGACGACTTTATGGCCTTCCGCTATCATGCCGACAATGGCCTTCATGCTTTTGCGGGTATTTTCGAACTGCTCTTCGATAGTGCCCTCTGTGCCCTCCTCAATAATTGCATTACCACCAAGGGCTACGACGATGGTCTTGCGTGCTGCCATGAAATCTCCTTTTTTCAAGACGGCAATTTTGCAGAATTAGTAGTATAGCACCTTTTGCGAAATTCGCAACGTACAATGCCGCAGCACACGTGGAAGCTGTTGCGCGTATCTGGTATTATAGGGCCATGCAGATTATCAGGGCACGCGTGCTGGGCATGTGTATGGGCGTGCGCCGCGCGGACGAGCTTGCGCGCGAGGCGGCACAGGAAGCCTCCCGGACCGGACAGCGCGTCTATACCTACGGCCCCCTCATCCACAACCCGCAGGCAGTGGCGGACCTGGAGTCCCTGGGCGTCCATGTACTCGATACACAGGCGATCGAGACGGGCGCAGGGGAATTGCCGGATTTGAAGGATGCCGTCGTTGTCATACGGGCGCACGGGGCCTCGCTCGCCGCACTGTCCCGTCTGCAGGAGCTCGGAGCCCACATCGTCGACGCCACATGTCCGCGCGTCATAAAGAGCCAGCGCCTTGCACGCCACTACGAAAAACTGGGATGGCAGGTGGTGCTTGTCGGGGACCCCCGCCACGGCGAAATCGAGGGTATTCTGGGGCACACTTCGAATGCGCTCGTCGTCGATGACCCCACGACAGCCCTTCAGGTGGCAGAGAAGCTGAAGGACACCCCCTGTGCNCTCTTTGCGCAGACGACAATCCGGCAGGAAGACTACGACGCCGTGATCAAAGTCTTCCAGGCCCACGTCAAAACCATGACTGCAGAGAGCACCATATGTCCGGCGACGCGCGAACGCCAGAGGGCTCTCATCGATCTCTGCGGACAGGTCGACGCCCTGCTCATCGTCGGAGGCAAGAATTCGGAGAACACAAAGCGCCTGTATGCAAGCGCGATCGACTGCGGCAAGCCCGCNTGGCACATCGAAACGGCGGGCGAACTCAGAGCGGAAATGGTAAAATTTGAGCGCATCGGAATTGCGGCGGGGGCATCTACACCCGATTTCATCGTCGATGAAATACAGGAAGCACTTTTAAACATGGGATGAGGTATCGACATGAGTATCATGAACGAAATTGAATCGCGGCGCGCCCGTCGCGGGCTCTCCACCGAATCCGTGGACGACCGGACCGTCGCNGGGCTTGCCTACGCGGCGACCCTGGCNCCTTCGTGCTTCAACAGTCAGCCGTGGCGCATCGTCGCAGTAAAAAACGAAGCGGCCGGTGCGCAGGCCGAAGCGATGCGCGCCGCTCTTACCCTTGGCAATGCATGGGCACAGAGGGCGGCATGGTTTCTTGTGCTCTGCACTGCGGCACATCTCGACGGCCGGCTCGAAGAAGGCAGGGACTACGCGTACTTCGATCTCGGTCAGGCAGCGATGGCGCTCCAGATTCAGGCCCAGCATGAAGGGCTCATCGCCCACCCCATGGCGGGCTTCTCGCCGTCGAAGGTGCGCGCGGCACTGTCGATTCCGAAGGAAATCGTTCCTCTGGTCGTTGTGGCAGTAGGGAGACCCGGCCCGACCGATGCCCTCTCAGACAAGCAAAAAGCCGACGAAGACTCGCANAGAACCCGAAAGCCCATGGAAGAAGTGGTATACCAGGGAAGCTTCGGCACTCCATTTTCCACTTTACCATAAGCCGCGCCCGTGATACAAAATCCTTATGTTCCCGGTCAAAATAATCGGCATAACCGCNGGTTCAGGTTCAGGCAAGACCACCATCGTANNCAAAAAAATCTCCGAGATGGTCAGCGACTTTGTCTTTCTGCCGCAGGACAACTACTACAAATCGGCTGAATTCGTCAACAACCTCAACATCACGGCCTTCAATTTCGACCATCCGGATGCTTTCGACAACGAGCTCCTCATCGAGCACCTGACCGCCCTCAAAAACGGCAAACCGATCGATATGCCGGTCTATGATTTTGTGCAGAACAGGCGCACCGACCGGACCATCCACATCCAGCCTTCAAAGCTCGTCATTTTCGAAGGCATCATGATCTTCACCAACAAACAGGTGCGCGACCTCATCGATCTCAAGATTTTTGTCGATACGCCGGACGATATCAGGTTCATCCGGCGCCTGGTCGCGGACATCAAGGAGCGCGGGCGCACCGTCGACTCGGTGGTCGAACAGTATCTGACCGTTGTCCGNCCCGGCCACTACGAATTCATCGAACCGACAAAAGCATATGCCGACATCATTATTCCTGAAGGCGGCTTCAATGAGCGCGCCCTCGATGTCCTCGTCTCCTTTATAAATTCGATCATATACCCCGCGGAAGGGCACGAAAGGCCCAATGGAGGCGCCTCGGGCCCTGCGCCGCCCCCTGAGGCTCCCTCATACATCCCGGGCCGCTCCACACTGTATTTCCCTTTTGCGCACAATTTTGCTACCTTTATTGTAGAGGACTATATGAACGGGCACGAAACCAACCTTGAAAAAGCTCTTTTGGCNGGAGGGTGCTTCTGGTGCATGGAAGCCCTCTTCAAGCGTGTCCCCGGCGTTGTACAGGTACAATCGGGATACTGCGGAGGCTCCGTGTCAAACCCAACCTATGAACAGGTCTGTCAAAACACCACAGGCCACGCCGAAACCGTGGAAGTATCCTTCGATCCGTCGCGCATCTCCTATCAGAGAATCCTCGAATATTTCTGGAAATTCCATGATCCGACGACTCTGAACCGGCAGGGTGCCGACATCGGCGAGCAGTATCGTTCGGTGATCTTTTACCTGAATGAATCCCAGCGGGAGATCGCCCAGAGGTCGAAGAGCGCGGCCCAGAGAGCCTTCGCTACGCCCATCGTCACATCGATCGAGCCTGCCGGCACCTTCTGGCCTGCCGAATCCTGGCACCAGGACTACTACGCCCACAACCCCGATGCGCCGTATTGCCGCTTTGTCATTGCACCCAAAGTCGCCAAGTGGGCGTAATCCCTCATGCGCCTCTTTGCCTGCCTGCCNTTTCCTGCCCATGTTCAGGAGCAGATTGCCGATTATGCCCGATCCCTCGTGCCGGCCTTTGACCGCGCACACCCGGTCTGGGTCCCGCAGGAGAACCTCCATCTGACACTTCATTTCTTTGGAGAAGTCGGGGTGCAGACCGCGGCAAGGCTTCAGGCCCTTCTGGAAGAAGCCGCCGGGTTCTGCCCGGCACTGCAGCTTGCCACGGGAAAACTCTCTGTCCTGCCTTCCCTGAGAGCCCCCAGAGTGCTCTATATTGCCACGGACATTCAGCCTGCCGAAGCTCTGGCGAAGCTTGTCGGCCGAATGCGCGCCATCGCCGCCCAAATCGGCGCCGAAACGGAGACGCGGCCATGGAAGGCGCACCTCACCCTCGCGAGGCTTAAAATGCCTCTGATGCCGGAGCTCTCATCGCTTCCGCCGCCGCCGGGGTTCACCTTCTCCATCGATTCGTTCGAACTCATGCAATCGAGGCTCAAGCCTTCCGGAGCCGTCTATTCTCCGATAAAGCGCTATCCTCTGGCCGGCAGCTGAGGCCTTCCAAGGTTTATTCAAAACCTGCCCGATTTTTTCTTGCTTTGGCCGCATTCTCTTATTACATTGAGAATGTTGAATGTTGTTCGGAGGCAGAGAGATGAAGAAAACCACAGAGAAGACCAAGAAAAAACCGGAGCAAAAGCCGCAGGCCGATCTGGACCCCTGCGTGAAGCCTCAATCCCCGAGTCTACCCGGCCCGACGAGGATGATGAGGCCTGCAACGACGGGGTGAAATGAAGATCAGGCAGGCACAAGCACGTTGTATGCGTTGTAGATCCGCTCCATGACGAGCGGAAAATCGCACTTGGCGAGGATATCCGTCTCCCCGTCGCACTGGAGGGGGACCCGCTCGCTGTATTCGATCAAAAGCTTATCGGCCGTAAAATGCACCAATTCCGGAATATTGTCGTGCCGCCCATGTTCGATGGGTCCTTTCAGGACGAGCTTTCTGAACAGACTTGTCTGCGCCACGGCGACACAGTTGTGCTCATTCGGAAGAATCTTCTTATTTGAGCCATATTGCCGATTGCCTGAGGCGCCCATGGCGACCAGTAAGCGCGGCATGTTTGAATCGAGCATCAGTTTTTCTTTGTCCCAGGCCTTGAGCCCCATATCGACGACGTTATAGGCGCGGTCGTAAAAAAGCGTACCGACATTGACCCAAAACTTGTAGGAATCTCCCGGAAAAACACGCTTGAGGCGGTTTGTCATATCGGCGACATAGGCATCGAGGCCAATACTCGCAATATTGAACGAATAGCGCGGCAGAGAACCACCCTCTTCGCTTGGGGTCACGCAGAGGGCCGGCCTGCGTTCGAACCTCGCGTGGCCGAGAAACCTCTCCAGCGCGGCAATCAGGTCTCTTCCCTCGGAGCCGTCGTTGCCCGTACCGAAGGGCAGCCGCACAATCCCGAAGCGGTCCTTCTCGGATTCGGGAAGCAAGGTGAGCCGCTCCGCCGTCTCCAGGCTTGTGCCATCGCCTCCCGCCGTCACGATGAGGTGGTATGAATCTCTGCCGTTCGAGGNGGAATGGTCGAGTATGCGCTGGACAATGGCGGCAGCGTGACCGCAGCGCTCGGTGAGGTGCAGCTTCAGGCTGAACGGAGATCTGCGTTCAGGCAGGCTGAGAGAGCGCTTCACCATTTCCTTGAGTTCATTGAAACGTCGTTTGGAATGGTGAATACGGCTGAATCCGCCCGCTTTGGGATTCGCGATAACATCGATAATAAGCGACTTATCTTTAAAAACAGGCGAATGTGCGAATATCGCACTGAGCCCTTCGGCCAAGTCATCTGGCTTCATACAAAGTTCGATTGTATGCCGATGTTTTTACTCTGTCTATGGCGGGCACTGCAATCACATTGTTTCGCCGAGCGATTCCTGCTCGGCGCCTTCCTTGGGGAATTTTGCCCTTATTTCATTGATGGCCTTCATTACGTAGTGCATGTCTTCGCCCGAAAAATCGATCTTGGNGACAAGCCGCGAAAAAAACGGTTTTACAAAGTGTTCCATGCGCGACACTTCCGACTCATACTTGGAGACATGATCCATCATCATGACGGTGCAGGGCAATGGTCTGCTGTAACTGCCGATAATTTCAAAGCCGAGCTTTTCGTACATCTTGATGAGCTTCATCTCGTCGGCGAATACATCGAGGAATATTCTCTTTGCCCNCCGCCCGCGCGCATAGAGATAGGCGAGCGCCATGATGCTGAAGGNGATCAGACTGCCGCGTTCCTCTTTGGATACGGCGAGCCTGTCGATCTCCGCATAGAGGCTCCCGTCGAGATACCGTGAAATATCGAAGTTCTCTTCGATCGGCACATGCTCTTCTTCTTCGCTCAGATGCAGGGACACCGTCCCGATCGGCTGGAGCCCTTTGTACGCGAGGATATGATAGGCGACTTCGTCGGGTTTGCGGCGGATCGTCTCCTCCTGATACCCCTTCTCTCCCACCAGCACTTTGCGCTGCAGATAGAAACTGTCCTCGAACTGGCGGAGATCCTTGGCATGCACAAGGCGGACCCTGTCCTTGTCCTCGTCGGCAGCGGGGAGAATGACGGTGAACGTCGTCCCCTTCCCCTCCTCGCTGTCGAGCAGGATGCGCCCGCCATATTTGGTGACGATGTGATGGGCAATGCTCAGCCCCAGGCCTGTGCCCGCGCCGGTCTCCTTTGTGGTGAAGAACGGGTTGAATATCTTGTCGAGATTCTCTTTCTCGATGCCCATCCCGGTATCCTGAACGGTCACTGCGACGTCATCGTCCTCCTGCCTGCAGGAGAGCGTCAGGATGCCATCGCTGTTCATGGCCTGCACGGCATTCGCGATGAGATTCAGAAACACCTGCTGAAGCTCAGTCGGATTTGCGAGGACTTCGGGGACGGAGTCGTAGGATTTTCTCACCACAATTGTCCCGAAATCGATGCCGCGCATGGCCATCTTCAGGGAATTCTCGAGAATATTGACAATATTGAGCATTTCGGCGTTGGTCCGGGTTTTCCTCGAATAGACCATGAGATCTTTGATCACGTCCGCCGCGCTCTGGGCATAACGGATAATATCCTGCGTGTATTCGCGGAGCGGGCTGCCTTCAGTCGTCTCGGGGAGCATGAGGTCGGCGGTGCCCAGAATTCCGCCGAGCGGATTGTTGATTTCGTGCGCTATCCCCGAAACCAGAGTCCCGATCCCTGCCAGCTTCTCCGACTGAATGAGCTCTTCCTGCAAGGTCTTCTGTTTCGTGATGTCCTGGAAGAACTCTATAAACGAACCGATGGAGCCCTGGGGAGCGGGGATCGAATAAAAATTGAGCGCGAATGTGAGCTGAGTGCGGTCATCCTGCTTCTCCGAACTGAATGGAAGTTTCGTATGGAGGCAATCCTGGGCAAGACATTCGGCACAGGGGCGGTCGCGGTTGAAATACGCCTTATAGCACTTCGATCCGATCAGTTCTTCCTGCGGTTTTTCAAAATACCGCTGGGCCGCGTAGTTCGCCGTAACGATGTTGTAATTGATGTCCTGAATCGAAATCGGCGTCGCAATTCCGTCGAAAAACGCCTCGAGCTTATTTCGGCTCAGCGTAAGCTCCTCGTTCGTCTCCTGAAGGCGCTTCTGCTGCTGGCGCAGGCGTTCGAAACTGATCGCGTTCTCCACGGCCACGGAAGCCTGGTCTGTGAGGAACTGCAATATCTCAAGGTCATACTGATTGTAATAATCCTTCTCAAGTCGCGGGCCCAGCACAATAAAGCCGTTCAGCCTCTCCTTGAATTTCAGGGGGAGCACAAGGCTGGCGGACACCATTTCATGCTCTTCGCCCTTGGTGAGCCTGATTGAAATGGCTCGCTGGGAAGAGTGCTGGATTGTGCGCATTTGGTATGATTGGATGAATTGATCCGTTCTCGGAACGATGACATATTCTTTCTGGCCCGGTTCCGCTTCGTCCGCAAAGACGAGTCCCTTGGCGGCGACGATCCGGAAGTTCCTCGCATTGTAGTCGTTTATGAGCACAAAAGCCCAGTCGAGCCTGAAGGTCGACAGGACATTGTCGACCGTCAGTTTTGCAAGATCCTCGAGGCTCACGATGGAAGTGAGGTCGGCGGAAAATTTGCGCAATTCCTGATAATACAAAAAACTTTTTCCACCGTATATTCTTTCGAGCAGGGTCTGGGTGGCGGTGCGCAGTGGCGCCAGAAAGAGTGCCGAGACAATTCCCAGACATACCGCCAACAGAATCAGCTCGGAGAATGGAATCATCTGGTCGAGCCCGAAGACCGGCACGAAGAAAAACATATATATGATGCCTGAAGCAAAGGCGACCAGGATTGTAAGAAAAACATTGAGCACTACGACCGAATAGTGGACGAGCCTGTATTTGTACACGCTGAAGAAAACTATCACTGCGTTTACCGTGGCGGCGAACAGGTCGATGGGATACCGGCCAAGCGGGGCATAGAGATTGCTGGCGATTCCCAGCAGCATGATGATGACTCCCGCGACAACGAGCCGCAGAGAGCGTTTCAGGAATTTGTCCGTACTGTTCCGCAGCTCCCGGAGGACAAAGAGTATCGCGAGGAAGAGATAGAAATACGAGAGCGAATACGCTACGAGCGATCCGGGGCCCAGCGTATAATAGAATTCGCCCCCTTCAAAACCTGCAGACGTGACAATCGAACCGGAAAGGTTCAGATAGAGCAGCAGAAGATCGATGCCATATCCCACATAAAGAAAATACCTGTACCGGTCCTTCTCTGTCCTGGCAAAATGGATGAGTGTCGCAAAAACCGTAATCGGGGCACTGAGCAGTCCCACGAGCATAACCCTGTTCCATATGAGCGGAGTAAAGATACCCGTGTTGGCGTGCATCATAAAGGAGCCGAAGCTCCAGAGCGCCATCAGACTCATATATTGGAGAAAAGAGAGATTGACTCGTTCCTTCTTGTTGGCCAGGCCAAAAATGATAAAGGGTATATAGATGCAAAACGATAACGCAGGAATAAGCGAGGAAACATCCAATATCATCGAACTGCTCCCATCCAACACACGATATATAGAAAATTAATGAATACTATAGCATAGTAGTATCTGAAATGGTATCCATTATCTCTATTTTCTTCGGTTTCATACTCCTCATGTTCGCAGAGTGGTGCTCTGTGCGCAACAGCAAATCGGCGCACGCGGCCCTGCAGGTGGCCGGTTACGCCCTCATCGCCCTGGGCATGCTCTGCGCACTTCTCGGAAGCACAGAGAACATGCGGGTGCCGGAAGGTGTGCGCCTGGTCTGTCTGGGGCTGGCCTTCGCGGGTGGAGGACTGCTGGTGTGGACTATATTCCTGGAAATTCCGCTCGGCATAAAAAAATATAAGGTAGCGGCCGGCCATGTCTATGCACGGGGAAGTTACGGCCAGTGCAGGCATCCAGGGTTCTGGTGTTTTCTACTCTTTTCGGTGGGTTTTGCCCTCTGGTCGAATAATTCCCTTGTTTTAATCGTTTTTTTCACTGCAAATGTGTTGAATCTGCTTCTCATTTTATTACAAGATCAGTATACTTTTCCCATGCAGTTTGCGGATTACCGCGAATATGCAAAGAAGGTGCCCTTTCTTGTGCCCCGCTTCAGGAAACAGCATCAATAAATAAACTGTGTGGCTGAGGATTGGATGGATACTGATCAAAAACGAACTGTGCTTGTTGTTGAAGATGATGCATCGATGCAAAAAGTACTTTCCTTAAGCATGCAAAAAATGGGTCACGATTATGCGATCGCAAAAAACGGCCGCGAGGCGCTCCATCTCCTGGAGGGTGGCGATGTCTCTCCCGATGCCATTCTGCTCGATATTCGCATGCCGGTCATGTCCGGACTGGTCGCGCTGCCCAGAATAAGAGACATTCTTCCCACCGTGCCTGTCATAATGCTCACTGCGTTCGGCGATCTCGAGACCGGCCTCGCTGCGATGAAGGCCGGCGCCTTCGACTACCTGGTCAAGCCAAGCTCGCTCGAAAAGATACGGGAGGCGCTTGAAAGAGCATTTTCGTACCGTGAAATCGTGGAGATGAAGGCAGAAGAAGAGCGGAAAAGGGAACAGCACCGCATTGACCTCGAAAAACAGGTCGAATCGAATTATCAGGAGCTGGGCGATGTGTACGGCAAACTGAAAAAAATGAACCTGCAGACTGCCTACGCCCTCGCCGAGACCATCGAGGCCAAGGATCGCTATACACAGGGCCACTGCGAGCGCGTCCGCTGGCTGAGCTCCCTCATCGGAAAGACCATGCGCCTCCCCGACGAGGAGATTGAGCAGCTTGAGTATGCGGCGCTTCTGCACGACATTGGGAAAATCGGCATCCCCGACAGCATCCTGAACAAAGAAGGACCCCTCGACGAGCGGGAACGCCAGATCATCCGCATGCACCCCATTATCGGTGCACAAATTCTTTCGACAGTAGAATTCTTCAAGAGAGCGGCGGCCGCAGTCCGCCACCATCACGAGCGCTGGGACGGCAAAGGCTATCCTGACGGCGTTGAAGGCGAGAGGATCGATCATCTGGCGAGAATCATCTCGCTCGCGGACACCCTCGACGCCATGGCGACTTCGCGGCCCTACCGCACGGCGCTCAGTTTCGACGACTGTCTCCTGGAGATCCACTCGATGCGCGGCACGCAGTTCGCGCCCGAGGTGGTCGATGTCTTCTTCGCCGCGGGCCTGGACAAAGTGTACCGAACCAGGCTCAGAAAAGAGATCGATGAGGAGAAAGACAAAACTTAAAATCGATATACGAAGCGGCCCTGAATGGTATCTCCGCTCTTGTTCCAGAATGAGGCTCGCTTGAAGCCGTAGAGTACGGACGCATCGACCTCGGAATCTCCGGACGACTGCAACAGTTCGACGCCCCGCAGATGGTGGTCTCTGGTGACCGAAAATCCTATCACCACGGGATTCAGTGAGCGTCCGGCCTTATAATCCGCCTGTCCCGCGTCATATCCAGCATCTTCAAGCATCTCCCAGAGTTTCTCCCGCACCTCGAGAGGAACGGCATTCGTAAGGCGGTATGAACTGCCGCTTCTGGTGTAATAGTTCAGAAAAGCCCGTTTGCGGGCCTCGGCAGAGGAGACCAGCGTGCTGGGCGGGATAACTTCATTCGGTATGGCGTTGAAGAGTTCGGCTGACACGACAGAGGGCAGAGGCATATTTAAATAGATGGGCACATAGAGGTTCTGTCCGACGGTCTCGGATGAGCCGCCGAGCGTCGTTTCGACACTATTCCCCCTCTCCGCCTTCGTGATACGCACGGCTTCGCCCGTACCCCATGGCACCTGTCCCTCTCCAGGCGACAACACCGACGACTCGCTCGAGCTTACGCGCGAGCCCGGGCCGCGCTCGCCCGGAGTCCATGGAGTGGCCTGCTCCTGTGGCACAGAAACGGCCGGAACCGCTGTGGATTCTACCTCTTTTGAAGGCGCTGGCGCAGATGGAACAGATGGCGCGGGCTGCGCTGAAGCAGTGGCGGCTGGTACTGTCGATGCCGACTTGGTTGCTGTCTGGGTCTGCGGTTTGGGCGCGGGTTGAGGCGACGGGGCAGGTTTTTCAACGACAACTTCCGGCGCTTTCTTTTCCACAGGAGAACCCTTGCCCACATCGTTGGCAACCGGACCCTGAATGTTGACAATCAGGGTCTTGTTGCTGAAATCCAGGTTCTGGGGATAGAAGAGGTCAAACAGAAGGCCCGCACCGAAGAGCAGTGCATATATCCCAAGCGCAATGGCATAGGAGACGACGGTTCGCTTCCGCCGCTCACGCTCGGCATAGGGGAGAACTTCCGTCATTGCACCACCTTGTCTTTTCGCGTGATGAGACCGACATTCTCGACGCCATTCAGCCGCAGTGCGTCGAGTACCGAGATAATCAGCTGATACTCGGCACCGGCCTGTCCCTCGAGCACTGCCCGGATCTGCTTGGCGTCGGAGCCGCTCACGCGCTTGCGCAGAATAGGCTCGAGGCCGGCAAGGTTGGTCTTTGTCTTATCGACATATATCTCGTTCGAGGACACGACGACCACCCTCAGTTCGGGAGTGGCGACGGATTGCGCTGTCTGGGAAGCGGGCAGCTGCAGTATGATGCCCGGTGAAGTTTTGAAGGTCGTGGTGATCATAAAGAAGATCACCAGCTGAAGAATAATATCGATAAGAGGCGTCAGGTCAAAATTGATTTTCGGTGAAATCCTCCGAGCGTTGGCCATCATCCCTCCTTTGAAGGCCTGGTCTCAACCTTATCGGCCTCTTTCTCATTGTGGTTGTAGCTGGAAATGAGATTTACAAGACTGTTCACCTGCGTTTCGAGGCGGGTCATGATGAGGTTCACCTTTGAGGAAAAGTAATTGTAGACGAGGATGATCGGAATCGCGACGACGAGGCCGCCGACGGTGGTGATGAGAGCTTCCGCGACGCCGTTCGCAAGCTGTGCGGGATCGCTCACCGCGCCGAATTTGCCGAGCACGCCGAATGCCTTCATGGTGCCGGTCACCGTGCCCAGAAGACCGAGCAGCGTGGAAACATTGGAGATTGTGCCGAGAGCCGTAAGCCNCCGCTCGAGGTTTACGGATTCCATCGCGGTCGCATCCTTCAGAAGCTCGCGCTGCATATATTCGGGCTGGTCTCTGTTCTCGATACCGACTCTGAGGAGGGTAGAAAATGGAGAAATGTTCTGGTCGCAGATGGCAAGAGCCTCGGAATAATGCCCCTCCATCAAGCTGGTCTTTACGCGAAGAAACAGCTTTTCCTCATCGACTGAAATGCGGCGTAAATACAGCAGGCGCTCGATGATGATTGCAAGCGCCACCACTGAGAGCGCCATGATGACCCAGAGGACTAGTCCTCCTTTGACGATAAAATCTAACATGTCCACTCCTTGGAATAAATGTCAGCACCTAAAAAGTATATCGCTCAATTCAAAGTTCATCCAACGCGAGCCCGAGGATGCGTGCCGATGTCGCCCGAGCCCGCTTTTCTGCTGCTCCTATATAAGTATCGACATCAAAGAGCTTTTCGATAGCATCAGAAGAGAGCCTGGAAGTAAAAAATGCATCGGACTGCAGCGATGTCTTGAGCGGATTGGGTTGCCCGCCGCGCACCGCGGCCCAGGCACGCATCGCCAGGTCGCGCAGCCGCTCGTGCGCTTCCTGGCGGTCCGTTCCAAGCTTGCCGAGCGCCATGAGCACCCGTTCCGTCGCGGCAAAGGGAGCATAGCTTTCGACGGTGCGCCGGATCGCCTGCTCATCGATCACCTGGCCCTCCACAATTCGGCGCATTGTGGCCAACAGTTCGTCCGCCGCGAGGAATGCTTCGGGCAGGATGATCCGCCTGTTGGCCGAATCATCGAGGGTGCGCTCGAGGCCGGACAGGGCCGCATCATCCCAGGCTACGCCCGGATAGGACGCGACGAGCCGGGCGAGCGAGTCGATTTTTTCGCACTCTATCGGATTGCGCTTGAAGGGCATCGCGGAAGAGCCGACCTGGTGCGCGCCGAAGGGCTCGGAGAGCTCCCCGAGAAGGGGCATCTGCAGAATGCGAAAATCGAAGGCCATCTTGTGGAGCACGGCCGCGAGCTCGGCCAGAAGGGTCAACACCCGATAATCCTGAATGCGGGGATAGGTCTGCGTGGCGACTTCAAAGAAGGGGAGCCCCAGCTCTTCAGAGAGAGCGCGCTCAAAATCTTCCAGATGCCCGGCGCCCAGAAGCTCGGCATACGATGCGGAGCTGCCCACGGCTCCCTTGAACCCCTTGCCCCTGACATCTCCGATCGCCGCCGAGAGACGCTCATAGCTGTCCGCGAGGTCCTGGGCGTAAAAGGCGAACCGATAGCCGAGCGTCGTGGGCTCCGCGGGCTGAAGGTGAGTGAAGGCCATCGCCGGGGTCGCCGCATAGCGCTCGATTTTTTCGGCCAGCGCGGCGAGGAGGCCGGCGAGCCTCTTTCTGAGGAGACAGAGGCTGTCGCGGACTCTCAGGGCATCGGCATTGTCTTCGATATCCATGGAGGTCGCGCCGAGATGGAGTATGCCGCCGGCGTCCGGGCACTGGGATGCATAGGTGCGCAATTCCGCCATGAGATCGTGGCGGATCGACTTTTCGAGTTCCTCGGCCTTCCCGAAATCGATGTCCCCGGCATGGGCCTCGAGTTCGGCGATCTGGCCGGAAGTCACAAGTCCATACCGGGCTTCGGCCTTCGCAAGCGATATCCATATCCGGCGCCAGAGTCGCCGTTTGTTGCGCTCGCTCCATATGACGCGCATCTCTGCGGAACCATAGCGCCAGGAAAAAGGCGACTGAAACTGTTCGAAGTTATCCATGCATGCATGGTAGCATTTTTGGTCCCAAAATTGAATCAGGGACGAGGATTGCGGGCGAATTACTCATGCGAGCGCTCAAGGACGCGGCCGCGACAGCAGCGCACACGTAAGCACAAGGAGGTCGTATGAATCACCTGAACAGCATTTTGGTGGAGGGAAACCTGGTGCGGGACCCGAACATCCGGTCGACGCCGTCCGGCAACCAGGTCTGCGATTTTACGCTTGCCACAAACCGCAGCTACAAAGTCGCGGATCAAAAATATGAAAACGAAGTCTCATATTTTGATATCGAAGCGTGGGCGAGGCTCGGCGCGGCGTGCGCCCAGAACCTGAAGAAAGGGCGGGGCGTCAGGGTGGTTGGCAGACTGAAGCAGGACCGCTGGACCGACACCGAGGGGAAGGCGCACGCGCGGGTGAAAATTGTCGCCGAGCACATCGAGTTCAAGCCCATGAACAAGGCAAACCGCGACGATCCATCGAAGCCGGACGATGCAAGCGAAGCGCCGGAACGAAATGAAGAGAGGGTGGCGGTGTTTTAAGCCACTTCCATGGCATGCACCCGGGCCAGAGGGCGCATGATTTCAGCTCTCTGGCTTCTGGGAGGCATTCTCAAAATAATGGAAGGGAGAAAGGGCATCGGTCGAGTCCTGAATCGCCTGTGCGAGCAGAGCAAGAAAACGATCGCGAATCTCTGGATTCTTCATGCGGGCGGTGGGACCTGAAATGCTTATCGCGCCGACAAAATCAGATCCGGGAAGCCGGAGGGGCATCGCATAGCAGGTGAGGCCGATTTCGAATTCCTCCCTGTCGACGCCATACCCCAATTCGCGGGCACGGTTTGCCTCGCCAATGATGTCGTCGGGATCAGTATAGGTGGACTCGGTTATCTTGAGTAAAGGACCGGGCCCCAGAATGGCGCGGATTCTCTCTTCGCCGAGCTGGGAGAGAATGGCCTTGCCCACTCCGGTGCAATAGAGGGGCAGCCTGTCTCCCGGCATCGAGCGCATGCGCAGGCTGCGGTTGGCCTCGGCGCGATCGAGATAAATCGCAGTGTCGCCCGCAAGATAGGCAAGATTGACAGACTCGCCCGACTCGCGGGCGAGCCTCTCGATAATCGGACGGAGCTTTTCCGCAACAAGCTGGCGTACGGGCACCTTGCTGCCCAATTCGAAGAGCGAAAGGCCCAGCGTCCATCCGGCGGGGCAGCGTTCCACCACCCCCTTCGTTTCGAGCACATTCAAATAGCGCAAAGCTGTCGCTTTGTTCATGCCCGTCTCTTTGGAAAGCCTTGCAAGAGAAACGCCTTCCCCGACGTTTGCGAGATAAAACAGAATATCCAAAGCCTTGCCAGCTGACTCACTCATGATCTCTTTACTCCAATATCAGATTCTAATTTCAGGGACGAAGTGCACAGCACTTCACATGCAATGTCATCGCTGTACACACATATCAGCAAATGAAACATCATTTCATTTTACTGTATACACGGAGAGGCTGTTCGTCAAGAAATATTTTCACGATCCGGAGCGCTATGGTTTCCTGGGCCGCCTGGCGCCCGGGGTATTCTTCGCAGCACNGGCGGTGGCCCTCGTCTCCGGGGGAGGGTTTCGCCCGGAGGCCGGACTTCTCTCCACGGACCGGCGCGGATTCTTCGCAGGGCGGGNCCCGGCGTCAGACTGCGCAGGCTCTTCCCGCCGCGCCGTCTCCTCGCTCCAGAAACCATCCTTCCAGTTAAAACGCGAAGTGTTGGTGAGGGGTCTGAATTGGTCGCGCGCGGGCAATGTCCGGTAGAATCCACGGGTCGGCTCCGCATTCGACAGATCGAGAATAAAGCGCGAGAATCCCTGTTTTTTNNTGAGATTCGGCACAAGATCGATGAGGGAGAAGGGGCTATCGGNGATCACCACCGAATAATCGCGCCGCCCGACGAGGGTAAAGGCGTTGCCCTCGCGGTCCGAGAAATGCGACTGCCCGTAGACGCGCGACAGATCCGCCCTGATTCTGAACAGATCCGGATATGCAAACACTATGGGAGCAAAAAATTGCGCGGGCAGATGTTCGGTGAGCCGGTAGAGGTNCTGGCGCGAAATTTCATAGGGCGGGATGACGGCTTGGGCCCNCTGTTCGAGATAGTACGAGAGCGCCCAGGGGTTGAAGGTATAGAGCCAGGGCCNCGCGATCAGCGTGACATTCTTTCCGCGGAGCAGGGTAAAATGCGCCTGATTGTTGACAATGACGAGGGAAACGCCCTTCCCTATCCAGTATTCGAGCTCGGCCTGAAGCCAGGCCGCGTCGGACTCGGCAAAATACGGGTCGAGCCAGAGGATGAGCCTCTCACGCTTAAAGGGAAGATTCCCCTCCTCGCGGCGCATCGTCTCGGCATTGAGTTTATTGAAAAGAATCATGGCCTTTTTGGNGCGGAAGGTGAGGGCCGCGTGGAGATCGGCGACTTTTCCCGCGAGCACATAGGTGCCCGGCTCGAATACCGCATCGAGCTTTTTGCCGTCCAGGTGCGGCAGTGCGGGCCTCGGCGCGCCGTGAGTGCTCGGGAATTTGTGGAAGCGGCCAAGATTCTTGGGAAGAATCGGCCTGTATCGCCGCGTCATGCTGGCAGTCTGGATGAGATACACGTCATCGTTCTGGCGCCAATCCCCGTCGAGCTGAAGCAGCATGCCGTCGACGCCATACTGTATGGCCTGAATTTTGGCGGTGATGCGGCCGGAATCGTCCTTGCGGTGGATGCGCACGGAATCGCGCTCCGCAAGGCNCTCGTACGCGTTCATGAGGGCCCAGCGCCTGTCATCGATGGTCCGGGCATCGCGGATCCTGCCAAGGTGAATTCCCGTCCCGCCGGACTGATCGGGATGGATATAGTCGTTCGCCGTGCCGGTGATGAAAAANNAATTCGTCTTGCGCCGGGCAAAATCGGCCTGGAGCATGGCCTNTGACTTGATGATCGCCCGTTCCCGATCTATCTCGTAATTGTCTATCAGATAGCGGTACGCCGAGACGACCGTCCCGACATACTCGGCCGACTTCATTCTGCCTTCGATCTTGAAGGCGTTGGCACCGGCGTCGATGAGCGCCGGCAGATATTCTATCAGTTGAAGATCGTCGGGAGAAAAATAATAGCCCGNACCTGTCTCACTCTCGTAGAGACGCCTGCAGGCCTGCGTACACATCCCGCGGTTCGCGCTCTTCCCGCCAAGGTAGCTCGAGAACAGGCAGAGCCCCGAGGCGCTCACGCAGAGTGCGCCGTGCACGAATACCTCGAGCTCCAGGCTCGTATACTGGCGAATCTGGGCGATCTCCTGCAGCGAAAGTTCGCGGGCGAGGACCGCCCTCTTGAACCCGGCCCGCGACAATTGGTTGCAACCTGCCGACGAGGCCACATTCATCTGGGTGGAGCCGTGCAGAGGCAGCGAAGGAAAATGGTCGCGGATCATTTTTGCGACGCCTGCATCCTGGACAATGACGCCGTCGGGCCCCACGGACACGAGGTATTCGAGCAGCTGGTACAGGCGATCCGCTTCCCACTCCTCGAATACGGTATTGACGGTGACATAGACTCTCCGCGCGCGCTCGTGGCAGGCGTAGACCGCGGCCTCAAACTGGTTGAACGCGAAATTCGTCGTGCGCATGCGCGCATTGAAGGAGCGCAGGCCCAAGTAGACAGCGTCGGCCCCTTCCCCGATCGCGGCATCGAGGGCCTCGGGGGAACCGGCGGGCGCGAGCAATTCAATTCTTTTCACAGTATCCTTATATGCTCGAATGGCGCTTCTGCGCAAGGAGATAGGGTATGCCGGCGCCCTGCGGCGCCCGGGCGGGGCAGCGTCGAAGTGCCGGGAAGAACTTCGGCCGGCTTCAGCAGAGGCGGAGCCGGCCATTTCTGCCCGGGCGCCCGTCTGCGCGGCCCTTTGTCTATTGTGTTGTATTTTATGGTTTTTTTCTATATATTTTTTAGGCCTGATTTTATGGCACGCCTTCTTTTGAGGATTTTCAATTCTTGCATTTATTCCGGAGCAATCCATGAGTTTGGAAAAGATACGCAATATTGGCATCATGGCGCATATCGATGCCGGCAAAACAACGACGACCGAGCGCATACTGTATTATTCTGGGAAGACATATAAAATCGGCGAAGTCGATGACGGCGAAGCGACGATGGACTGGATGGACCAGGAACAGGAGCGCGGCATCACCATCCAGAGCGCCGCGACGACCACCTTCTGGCGCGACCACCAGATCAACATCATCGACACGCCGGGCCACGTCGACTTTACCGCAGAAGTCGAGCGCTCCCTGCGTGTGCTCGACGGCGCGATCGCGGTGTTCTGCGCCGTGGGAGGTGTCGAGCCGCAGTCGGAGACCGTCTGGCACCAGGCAGACCGATACCATGTGCCGCGGATCGCCTATGTCAACAAAATGGACAGACTTGGGGCCGATTTCGAGGCCGTGCTGCAGGATATGCGCGCAAAACTGGGCGCGAACCCGGTGCCCCTCAATATTCCCATAGGCCGGGAAAGTGCCTTCGAAGGCGTCATCGATCTCATCGACATGGAAGAAATCCGCTGGAATGAAGACGGATCGGAGATGACCAGGTCTCCCGTGGCGGCAGAGAGAACGGAGATGGCCCATCGCTGGCACGAAAATCTCCTCGATGCCGTCTCGGCCCGATCCGATATCATCACCAGCCTCTATCTCGAAGGCTCTCCCATTCCCGAAGAGACGCTCAGGGCCGAAATCCGGAAAGCCTGCATCGCCCGGCATTTCGTGCCGGTGTTTGCGGGCGCCTCGCGCAGGAACATGGGGGTCCAGCCCCTCATCGACGCGATCGTCGACTACCTGCCCGCGCCCGACGAGGTGGGCGCGATCAGGGCTTTCCATACGAAAAAAGAGGAAGAGGTGGAAATCCCCTGCCAGATCAACGGCTATCCCCTCGGACTCGTGTTCAAGGTCCAGTACGACCGCGAGGCGGGAGCCCTCTGCTATGTCCGCATGTACTCCGGCTCCCTGCACAGCGCATCGACGGTGTACAATACATCCAAAAAGAAACGCGAGCGCGTCACGAGACTTCTGCGCATGCACGCGAACAAGAGCGAGCCCATCGACTCGGTGAGTGCGGGGGATATCGCCGTGTTCGTGGGGCTCAAACTGGCCCAGACCGGCGATACGCTCGGCACGGAGGGGTATCCCGTTCTGCTTGAGAAGATGCACTTCCCCGAACCGGTCATCTCCGTGGCGATCGAGCCCAAAACCCTTTCGGACCGCGACAAACTCAAGGAGGCCCTGGAAATCCTGGCGCGCGAAGACCCCACCTTCGTCGTCCACGAGGACGAAGAGACCGGCCAGATCATCATCCGGGGCATGGGTGAACTGCACCTCGACGTCCTGGTCACCCGGGTGGTCCGCGAATTCAAGGTCCAGGCGAAAATCGGCAATCCGCAGGTCACCTACCGCGAATCGATCTCGACGAAGGTCCGGCACAGCGAGAAGTTCCACAAAGTCATCGCCGGCAAGGAGAATACCGCGGGTCTCACCATCGAAGTCGAACCGCTGCCGCGCGGCTCGGGCAATCAGTACAAAAAGGCCCTGCGCGCGCACGATGTCCCCGAGGATATCTTCGACGCCGTCGAGCGCGGCATCATGTCGGCATTCTCGTCGGGCATTCAGTACGGCTACCCCGCGGTCGACATAGGCGTATCCCTCGTCGATATCGACTACAGCGAGCTCACCTCGACCGCATTTGCCTTTGAAGCCTGCGCGAACATGGCCTACGACGCGGCATGCAGGGCAGCCAATCCCGTCCTGCTTGAGCCGATCATGAAGGTCGACATCCTCGCCCCAAAGGAATTCGTCGGCGAAGTGATGAGCCTGGTCTCCCAGCGCGGCGGACTCATCCAGGGCTCGGAGACGAAGAATGTCTCCGAAGTCATCCACGCACAGGCGCCCCTCGCCACAATGTTCGGCTTTACCACGAGCCTGAGGTCGGTGAGCCAGGGACGGGCCTCCTTCAGCATGGAATTCAGCCACTTTGAGCCGAAACGCGGCTAGCGCCCACTCCGGACTTTTTCTCCAAAACTGAAGTCGGCCGACGCTTTTCCGCGTCTCTTCTACGGAGGAGGCGCGGATGCCCTTTTCTCACATACCCTGTATCAGCATAGGATTCGCGGCGGCGATCCTCTCGCTCGGCCTGCCCCGNGATGCACCCGGGAGTCCTCTGGCAGAGGCCATCATCGCCGCCATGCTGCCCCGGCAGTCCACCGAGAACGGCTGCGGCTATGCCGTCGCGGCCGCGATGCTCAATCTGCTGCAGACCGCCGCATGTCTTGCCGAGATGAGGGCGGGTAAGGCCAACATGGCATGGTCGACCTCGCCGCTCCAAAGCGACGAGGATATGGCGCGCGCCTATGGCAAGCCGCCGCCGCTCTCTCTCGCCGATATCGAAATCCTTATTTCCGGGCAGGGAATCGACGCCGCAGCATTCCGCACACCGCGGGCAGCATTGGGCAGCGTCATCGCCGGCGCGCCGGCACCGCTCATCTTCCATATCGGGGGCCGGTTTCCCCATTTTATACTGGCCATCGACGCCAGGGGCCACGAGGTGCTCCTGTTCGANCCCGCGAGCGGACTGTCGGCGCTCGATGAAACTGAGCTGGAGCATGCAACGTCGGGCTATTGCCTTGTGCCGGGCGGGACAGTGAACGATGTGCAATACCGGATGGGTCTGGAATTGTTGAAGGCGATTCTATGGAGATACGCTCAGAAACAGGAGAGCACGAAGGCCCCGATAAGCACCTCGAGGTCAAAGAGCCCGCGGTGTTCCGGAATGTTTTCGATATTTCTCAGCTGAAGATCGATTTCGCCGATGTACCAGAAAAACAGACCGAACTTCGGGTCGATGCGGAATGCATACTCGAGGAAATCGTTGGCCTTGCCGAGTGAACCAAACAACAGGGACGGAATCTGGCGCGATATCCCCACGAAAGACCGGAACGCCGAAACGATGCGGCCATCCCGGTACTCTTCGATGAACCTGGCGAGATCGCCCAAGAGCTGTTCCTGGGTGAGATTCTCCANTCCGTCGGCCCAGGTTTTGTTGATGAGGAGCGTCATGTTCTCACGGAATACACGCAGAAGGTGAAAGACCCGGATGAGGCGCTGGTCCTCGGTGCAGTCGATGTAGAAACTAAATTCTCCGGGGTTTCCGAGGAGGTTGGCGAGAGACACGGCCGATCTTGTCCGTTCCTGCCCTGTGGACTTCACCATCGTTTCAAAAAGTTCGAAGACCTTCTTCTCGGATTCGGTCACGAGAGTGTCCACTCTGGCGGAATCGACAAAATCCATGGCAATACCATGGCGAAAAGCCGAAAAATGGTCAAGGGGTTCGGGTTGAAGATATTTTCGGCCCTCCTGTTGCGCCGCACAGTGGAATATTTCATACTTGCAGCATGGCAAACGATATCAGAATTTCCCAGGAAACAAAGGTTGGTGAGGGTTTCATCCCGCCGGAGTACCTCCGCCCGGGCGAAAACGAGTACCGCATCCGCGACGAGCAGCTCCGGAGTCTGGGGAAGGAACCCTCCTCCTTCCGTCCCCTCTCCGCCCACGAGCTGGAAGTGTTGGTGAGAAACAACAACACTTGCGGCGACTGGTCGCTTTTGCTCGTCAAGGACCCCTTCTGCCCCGAACTTCTGCGCAACAATCTCTTTTTCGGGCTCATCCGCATCTCCCGCCTGGAACACGTGACGCTGGAACACCACGACATCTCGATGGAGGCCGGCATCTTCAACTCGCAGATTATCGCCTGCGATATCGGAGACAACTGCGTGGTATCGAACTGCACATACCTCTCCCACTACATCGTCGACGACCACTGCATACTCATCAACAATGCAGAGATGCAGGTCTCCAACCACTCGAAATTCGGCAACGGCATCGTCATGGAGAGCGAAGACGAATCGGTTCGGATTACCCTCGATGTGATGAACGAAAACGGCGGCCGCTGGATTTACCCCTTCAACGGCATGCTCCCGGGCGACGCCTGGCTCTGGGCCAAATTCCGCGACAGAAAAGCCCTGATGACGCAGTTCGCGCGGCTGACCGACGCACAGTTCGACCACAGGCTCGGCAGATACGGCGTTGTCGGCCGCAACAGCGTACTGNNAAGCACAACCGCAATCATAAAAGACAGCTATATCGGCGAGAGCGCCTACATCAAAGGTTCAAACAAGCTGAAAAACCTCACCATCAATTCGAGCGCCGAGGCGCCCACACAGATCGGCGAGGGCGTCGAGCTCGTCAACGGCATTCTCGGCTATGGCTGCCGTGTGTTCTACGGATGCAAGGCCGTACGCTTTGTGATGTGCGACAATTCGGCGCTGAAATACGGCGCCCGGCTCATCCACTCGGTGCTCGGAGAGAACAGCACGGTCTCCTGCTGCGAAATCCTCAACAACCTCATCTTCCCCGCCCACGAGCAGCACCACAACACCAGCTTTCTGATCGCAAGCCTCATCAAGGGCCAGTCCAATCTCGCCGCGGGCGCGACCATAGGTTCGAACCACAATTCGCGGGCGCCCGACGGCGAAATCGAGGCAGGACGGGGTTTTTGGCCGGGTCTCTGCACTTCGGTCAAACATTCGTCGCGCTTCGCTTCGTTCTGTCTGCTCTCCAAGAGCGACTACAAGCACGAACTCGACATAAAATTCCCCTTCTGCCTTGTGGACAGCGACGAAACCGAGGGCAGGCTGATGCTGGCGCCGGGGTGGTGGTGGCATTCGAACACCTACGCGCTCATGCGCAACGAAAAAAAATTCAGGGAGCGCGACAGGAGAATCGACCACCGCATTCAGTTTGTCTACTCGCCCTTCGCCCTGGACACGATGTCCGAGATATTCGGGGGCCTCGCGATCCTGGAGCGCGCGACGGGCGAAGCGGCGATAGCGTCTCTGGCCGACGACGAGACCAACCGGAGCATTTTGGGCGACCGGGTCTTTGCACTGATGGACGAAATCCGGACCCCGGCTGAAAAAAGCGCGGAGACAGATGCCCCCCGNAAGCAACCTCGCTCCAGGGAAAAACCGGAGAAAATCCAAAGGCTCGGGGCCCATATTCTCGCCAGTGCAAAGGATGCCCTGCCCTTCGACGTGCAGGTCAGCGGCTTTGAAAATTCCGCAAGGCACGCGGTGGTCATAAAGCCCTGCAAGGCGTGGCGCTCCTACCGCGAGATGCTGCTCTGGTTCGCCGTCCAGACTCTCCTGCCCGGACTCGAAGACCTGAACATCAGTGAAGAAGGACCTGCCGGTCTGTTTGAGAAAGCGCGCACGCTCTATGGAAGCGGAGACGCCATGGAGATGCAGTGGGAAAATCTGGGGGGATTTTTGGTGAGCCATTCGAAGCTGGAGCATCTGTTGACGCGGATCGAAGATGGGAGCATTCAGAGCTGGGATGAGCTCCACGGTGTCTACCGCGAACTCTCCTCGGCATACGAACAGGATGCGCGCACGTTTGCGTGGGGCATTCTCGGCTACCTGAGCCTCGATCCCGAAAGCGCGGCCGCTGCCGGGAATCTCCATGGAGCACAATCGGCGCAGCCATGGTCCACCCCCTCAAAAGACGCTCTCGTCGCACAGTTTAAACAGGCCCGGGACGTCGCGGCCGAGATCGCCCAAAGGGTCTACGCCACCCGCGCAAAGGACTGGTCGAACCCCTTCCGCAAATCCACATTCCGCAACGAGACGGAGCAGGCCGCCGTATACGGCAGAATCGAAGACAATGGCGCCATCCAGGCCGTCCGCCGCGAGATGGAAGCGACGCAGCAGGCTATCGACCGCCTGCTCTCCCGGCTGGGCGCAGAGAAGGCACAGTAGCGCCGGCCCTTTCAGCGCACCCCAAGCACTCTGTCGAGCAGTCCTTCATCGGCCACCTGCGGCATCGTGACAGTGCCGTACTCCGCATGCTCGCGGTTGAACTCCCCGGTCACCTCCATCGCGTGCGGATTCAGCGCCCATGAGCGCCTCGCGACACCGCCCATCACATCCCAGCTGAGGGCCAGCCGGATCACATTGTCGGCTCTCTCCGAGCCGTCGAGGACGAGCCCGAAGCCGCCGTTGATCGCCTTGCCGACGCCGACCCCTCCCCCGTTGTGCAGGGCCACCAGGCTCATGCCCCGGGCTGCATTCCCTGCAAAGCACTGTGTCGCCATGTCGGCCATCACGTTGGAGCCATCCTTGATGTTGCTCGTCTCGCGGAACGGACTGTCGGTGCCGCCCGTGTCGTGATGGTCGCGGCCGAGCATCACCGGACCGATCTCGCCGCTGCGGACCATGTCGTTGAATCTGAGCGCGATCTTCATGCGGCCGAAGGCGTCCTGGTAGAGAATGCGCGCCTGTGTCCCCACGACGAGATTGTTCTTTTCGGCGTCGCGGATCCAGATGTAGTTGTCCCTGTCCTGGCCGCGCCGGTTCGGATCGATGCAGTCCATGGCCGCCTGGTCAGTCTTGTGGAGGTCTTCCTTTTTCCCCGACAGGCAGACCCAGCGGAAAGGCCCGTAGCCGTAGTCGAAGAGCTCCGGCCCCAGAATGTCCTCGACATAGCTCGGCAGAATAAAGCCGTCCTTCTCGTCCACGCCGTTCTTCGAAATTTCCCTGACGCCGGCATCGAAGACCGCTTTCAGGAATGAATTCCCGTAGTCGAAGAAATACGAACCTTTGCGCACGAGGCGCATGATCACTTCATAGTGACGCCTGAGCGAGGCGTCGACGAGGGTGCGGAAATACGTCCTGTCCTCGGCCAGAAGCCGCGTGCGCTCTTCAAAGCTGATACCGGCCGGACAGTAGCCTCCGTCGTAGGGCACATGGCAGCTCGTCTGGTCGGAGAGGAGGTCGACCCTCACATTCCCGGCATCCAGATATTCGAGCAGGTCCACGACATTACCATGGAATGCGACCGCGACCGGCTCTCCCCTGTCGCGTGCGGAAGTCGCGAGCCCGACTGCTTCTTCGGGAGAACTGGTCTCGCAGGAGACCCAGCCCTGGGACAGCCTAGTCTCGATGCGGGAATGGTCGACCTCCGCGATGACCGACGCCGCCCNCGCGATCACCGCAGCCTTGCCCTGAGCCCCCGACATGCCGCCCAGCCCCGAGGAGACAAAGAGTTTGCCCGCCAGGTCCCCGTCCGCCGGCACGCCGAGCCTGAGCCTGCCGGCGTTGAGAAGCGTGTTGTACGTGCCGTGCACAATGCCCTGCGGCCCGATGTACATCCATCCGCCCGCGGTCATCTGCCCGTAGTTCGCCACGCCCATCGCCGCGGCGATGTTGAAATCCTTCGGATTGTCGAACATGCCGACCATGAGGCCGTTGGTGACGATCGCGCGCGGCGCATAGGGATGGCTTGCGAAGATGCCGAGCGGGTGCCCCGACTCCACGACGAGCGTCCCGTCTTCATCGAGGATTTCAAGATACTTGCAGATGAGGCGATACTGCATCCAGTTCTGGCACACCTGGCCCGTCTCGCCGTAGGTCACGAGCTCGTAGGGATAGAGCGCCACATCGAAATCGAGGTTGTTGTCGATCATCACCCGGAAGGCGCGGCCTTCGATACAGCGGCCGGGATAGGTGTCGATCGGCAATCCGCGGAGCCTTCCCTGGGGCCTGAACCGATACCCGTATATGCGTCCGCGCTCTCTCAGTTCCTGCAGGAATTCGGGCGCCAGTTTCTCGTGCCACCGGGCGGGAATGTAGCGCAGCGCATTCTTGAGCGCGCGCCTCTCCTGGGCCGGGCTCAACGCGGCCTCGCGGCGCGGAGCCCTTCTGACCCCCGGCTCGAACACAGGATCCGGAGGAAGTTCGTCAAGACCGAACGAAACGGTATACGGCTGTGCTTTCATATATCTGCCCCCGACTGTTGTATTCTGTACTCTGAATTGTACCACCGAAAGCGCGGAAAGCGAAGCGCGGCGGTTCTGTCCCCTGCCCTCTTGCCGAAACACACTTTTATATATAAATTGTCATATATAAGGAGATGGCCGTGACTGAAAACCTGACAAAGGAGACCTTTCTGGAAAAGGTCTTCAATTATGAAAAAGAAAAAGACTGGAAGTATAGTGGCGAACTTCCCGCAATCATCGACTTCTGGGCNCCCTGGTGCGGTCCCTGCCGCATGGTGGGCCCCGTACTCGAAAAGATTGCCGAAGACTACTCGGGAAAGCTCGTGGTGTACAAGATCAACACCGACGAGGAGCAGGAGCTCGCGGGTGCATTCGGCATTCAGAGCATCCCGTCGATTCTGTTCGTCCCGGTCAACGGCAAGCCCCAGATGGCGGTGGGCGCCCTTCCNAAGACGACCATCGTCGATGCCATCAAGGACGTGCTCGGCGTAGAAGCCGCATAAGCCGATTCACATCACAGGTGACCCCGCGGGTGCTCTCCTCCCTCCTCCGAGCGCCCGCTTTTTTATCCTTTCTCATTGCAAGCGAGCTGATTCGGATTTATGATTGATGCCGTTGTCAGGAACAAATTGCCTGAAATCCCCGGACCAGTGCAAGGAGCAAACTATGGATAATGAAGTGACATGGTGGAAATTCGATGAAGTCGAAGCGTTCATGAAAGCCGGATTTGAGGCGGTCGGGGTTGCGCCCGAAGTCGCGGCTGTGTGCGCCGATGTCCTGATCTCGGCGGACAAGCGCGGCGTGGATTCGCACGGCGTCGGCAGATACAAACCGATCTATCTCGACCGGATTTGGGCGGGCATTCTCAATCCGAAGACGACCTTCGACGTGGTACGGGAGACCCCGACCACGGCCGTGATCGACGGACACAACGGAATGGGTCACTATATCGCCAAGAGAGCCATGGAGCTGGCCATCGAAAAGGCGAAAAAATTCGGTATCGGAATGACGGTCTGCCGCAACTCGACCCACTACGGCGCCGCGTTCTACTATGCCCGCATGGCGGTGGAGCACGGCATGATCGGTATGACGACCACCAATGCCCGGCCCGCCATCGCCCCGACATGNGGCGTCGAGCCCATGATCGGCACCAATCCNCTGACATGGGGCATGCCTTCGGACGAAGATTTCCCCTTCATGCTCGACTGCGCGACCTCGACGACGCAGCGCGGGAAAATCGAGCTCTACGACAGACTCGGCAAAGACCTCCCCGACGGCTGGGTCATCGGCCAGGACGGGAAATATCGCCACGACACCCACCAGGTCCTCATCGACCTGACGCAGGACAAGGCCGCGCTTACCCCGGTCGGCGGAGTGGGAGAAGACCTCGCCGGCTACAAGGGCTATGGCTACGCGATGGTCGTCGAGCTGCTCTCGAGCGCCCTGTCTCAGGCGAATTTCATGAAAGCCCTCGCCGACATCGGCCCCGACGGCAAGAAAAAATCCATTGAGCTCGGGCACAGCTTCCTCGCCATCAACATAAACGCCTTCTGCGACCTCGAGGACTTCAAGCACCATGTGGGAGAAGTGTCCCGGCAGATCCGCGCCTCGAAGAAGGCCCCCGGCGCCACGCGCATCTGGACGCCAGGAGAAAAAGAGCACGACACCTGGCTTTACCGCAAAGACAAGGGCGTGCCCTTCAACCCGCCGCTCAAGAAAGCCTTCCAGGAAGTGAAAGAGCGCTGCAAGCTCGATATCGAGCTGCCTTTCTGAAAAGACAAGCCCGAAAAACAAGAGGGCCGCCCAAAAAGTTGGACGGCCTCCGCCGGAGGCTCTGGCAGCCGCCAAGAGCTTTCTATTCTTTCCTCTTCACCAGTTTCGACATGAGAGGGCTCTCTTTGCCGTATTTTTCGATAAGCTGGCCGAGCCAGTTCTGCAGGTCCGGCAGCTCGTCGACGACCAGGTCCACGAGATCGTCGGCCATCTCCTCGTCGCAGGTCGCCACAATATAGCCGACCAGTTCGGTCCAGAGGCGCCCGTCGCACATCGTCGTATGCAGATCGGCGAGCATATTCAGTCTGAGCGAAGAATTCTTCCGCAGCCTGCGCGTGAAGAGCACATAGGGGCTCAGTACGGCCTTGATGGTGCTCTTCGTCCTGGGCTCCTGCGAGAACAGATACAGAATATCGAGCATGGCGATATACTGCATATTGCCTGTCGAGTGAACGATGGCGGGGATGATCTCTTCCAGTATTTTCTGCCTCTGGCGCAGGACCTTGCGGTATTTGTTGCCACCCTCGATGAATCCGCCCACGACGTCGCCCCAGATTTTNNTCGACTGGACGATGACGGGGATCGAGAGCAGGTGGCCGAGAGNGGCAAATACTGTGGCGAGCGGCCATGCTATGATACTTCTGAAAAAATTGGCCCTGATGACGCTTTTGTCGAATCCGCGGAGCGTATTGTGGGCGACGAGGTAGAGTCCGTTTGCAAACGATATGAAGAAGAAATTGATAAAGTAATACAGGAAATCGCTGTGACTCCACGGCCACAGAACATCGAAGCATGATTTTACAAATCCCAGTATCGGTACGGACAACCCTGTCCAGAACAGCGACTGCGCGACATTGTCGAAATTGATGCTCTTGAGTCTCCACTGATTGAGCCGGGGACCGCGATAGGAGATGAGATCGGCGATGCTGTTCCTGAATGCCGTTATGCCGATCCATACGAGCGCATAGCCGATTCCGACAAAGGGAATCGCGATGAACAGTCCCAACAGAGTGAGAATCACATTTTTATATGTCGGGTTAAAGTATCGCCATGCGCGGAGGGGACCGATTTTTTCATCGTCGCTCGTGCTGGTGTACCCGTCGCCGCCCGAGGTCTTGCCCATGCTCACGATGAGCGGGACTGAACTCTTCTGAAGGCTCTCTTCATCCACGGCGGCTCCGCCGGCCCTCACCATCGCCGACACCAGGGGAGTGAGGGCGAAATGCCGCCGGATATAGCGCTGCCGCAGCTTCCCTATGATCTGGTCCTCGAAAATAAAGCCCATACCGGGAATTTTCGGATTCCTGCCCGTCGAATCGCTGCCGCAGACCGGCTGCAGGAATTTTTTGTTCCCGATCGCCGCGCGCCTGTTGCGCTCGTTGACGAGGCGGGCGAAGGCGTCTATCTCCGCCGGCTCCCGGTTTATGCAGTCCTGCGTGTTGTAGATCTCCACCCGGTCGAGATATTCCCCGCACTGGCCGAGCACCGACGCCGCCTTCTCGAGCCCATACTCGAGGGGTTGGATAAAGTTGATGGTACAGCCCGCGCCGTGGAGAAGTCCGCTGAGCGATTCCAGGTCCTCGAAGACTGTCTGGTAGGAGATCGCGTGAGGATCTTCGAAGTATTCGGCGAGAAGCATGTCCGGCGACAGCTCCCTCAATTCGTTTCTGAGTTCGGAGTACTTCGATTCAACTGCGGCCTTCTGCGCCTTTGCCTCGGCGCTGCCCTTAGATTCCTGACGCGCCTTTTCCCTCAACACCTTGAAATACCACACCCTTTTCTGCAGCACCGGCCTATACCGCAGATACATGAACTCGGCCAGGTGCAGGGGAGTGATCTTTATATTCGGTATAGTCGCGAGGAGCTCATCCAGCGAGAGCGGCGCAAGGCAGTACTCGGGCTTTTCCTCGAAGCCTGCATTGATCCTCGGCAGCGTGCTCTGGTTGAAAGCATCGAGCAGGCGCCGCACGGCGACGAGCCTGTGCTCCCTGTTCGTATCCAGGCCCTGGAAAAACGGGCCGAGATCGGCCGCGTGCGTATCGAAGAAGGCGCGCAGTTCCTCCCTCGTGCCGAAACGGGGAAGCTCCGCCATGAAGTGGTACCGGACTCCGCCGACCATCACGCTGAACTCGAAGCCGATGTTCACCCGCAGGCCGAGAATATTGCCCGCCTCGAGCGCCTCTTCCATCATCTCCCTGTCGGAGACCGAACCATAGGCCACCGTGAGCGACGAAATTCCCTTGATGAATGCGTCGATGACGAGCTGAGTGGGATTCTTCCTTCCGGAAGTCGCCGTGTCGTGCACCTGCCCGTCCCAGCCATAGGCGAGTTCCCCGATCTGCACGCCCTTTTCGGGCAATTCGATGATATTGAGTTCGTCGCAGAGCTTGCGGATCGTCTGATGCTGGCCGCGCGTCGACATCGAGAAATCGTAGAGAAGTTCGAGCTGGCGGCGCTTGTTGGACCGGTGCTTGACGACTTCCTTGACGAGCGCCGACTGGACGCGGGCGGTATTGAGCGGATAGTCGATATTCGCCGAATGGAAAGCCACGTCCGCAAGCTTCCGCAGCGCATCGAGCCGCGCGCTCGAATGGCGGGAATCGAGGTCCCGCACCACCATGAGATACGATTCCGCGATGGTGATCCTGCGTCGCTTGAACCAGCGATTCGCCGCCTGAGGATGAAAGGGAGGAGGAGGCTCGATGCTCTCGGGCTGATCGATCTTTATGTTGAGCTCGCGGCGCATCTTTCGCAGCTCTGCGGAGAAGCTCAGAGAGGAAATAAATTTATAGTAAAGCTTTTGCAGCCTGGACTTAGCCATAGCGTGATACAATCATTCCTTCCATATTCATAGTAAGAAAAAGATTGTATCAGGCCGGGCGAAGAGTCGCAATATGCTGTCACTTTTCCTCCTGTGACGGCTTCGATACTTTTACTTGGGCGACGTTCTCCGAGGTGATCGCATGTGACCAGAACAATGCGAGTTTGGCTGAAACGGGGCCAATCATTTCATACAGCACAGATGAGGACAAGATAATTGTCGAAAGCATGGCGCCCATATCCGGTGGTAATATTCGCTGCCCCAGGAATGCCAGCCCTATCGAGACACCTGCCTGCGGTATCAGCGCCAGTCCAAAATATTTGCGTATCTCCGGCGATGCCTTGCCCAACTCGGCACCTATAAAAGCACCGCTGTATTTGCCGATAATGCGTACAATAAAATAGCCGACGCCAATTATGCCGGCCTCAAATAAGGCTGGCATACTCAGGCGCATCCCCGATAAAACAAAGAAAAGAGTAAGAACGGGTGCGGCAAAATTATTAATCTGCTTAAACAGCCTTCTGTTGTCGCTTATATTGACATACGTGGTTCCCATGGCCATGCAGGACAATAGGGGAGAAATATCAAAGGCCGAGCAGAGGCCGGTGATACTCAAAATCATGGCGAGCCCCACAATGAGCCTGTTGTCCTTCGAGCCTCTGGTGTTCAGGAAGTCTATAATTCTCTTCAAAAGAAAACCGGCAAGGATACCCAACCCTACCGCAGCAATATTCAGGAATATCGGCAATAAAAGCACCATTATGCCAACTTTTGCGCCTGAACTAGAATCCAATGCCTGAGCAACAGCGGCACAGATGCTGAATGCCAGGAGGGCCACCGCATCGTCAAGGACCACCACCTGCAGAAGCATATTCACAAAATTGCCTTTTGCCTTGTACTGCCGTATGGTCATGATCGTCGAGGCAGGAGCGGTCGCGGACCCTATCGCCCCCAACAGCAGGGCAAATGGAACAGGGAGCTTGAAAACAAAGATCATAACTACTATAACGATTGCGGCCGCCAGCAGTGATTCACAGAGGGTCATGATGAGGACCTGAGTGCTACTCTCCCTTATAGTCGACAACTTTAAATATCTCCCGACACCAAAAGCAATAAAGGCCAACGCGACATCCGTGACAAAGTCCATTCCATCGATGATTGTCTGGGNGATGAGGTTCAATATATACGGACCAATCAGGATACCCACAATTATATATCCCGTCACATTTGGCAGCCTCAGTCTTCGTGTAATTCTGGTGATAAGAAATCCCGAAAATAGCATAATCGCAAGGCTGACAACAACTACAGCATTGCTTCTCATGTTTTGATATAAGGAAAGCATCGCGTTCTCCCTTCGATGTAAGAATGCAGTGAAACATTCTTTATAAATGGAGTTGATTATATTGACCTTATATGATAAAGTCAAATTATATTAATCTATTATATTATAAATATAAGTTATAATTAATGAATCTTGAGGAAGGACAAACATGATAGATACAAAAATCAAAACCCTGCTAACGCTCTCCCATATAGGGAATTATACCAAAACTGCAGAGGCCCTGTACTTGACACAGCCGGCAATAAGCCATCACATAAGACTCCTTGAAAAAGAATATGGAATAAAGATTTTCTACACGAATAAAAAAAAGCTCAAGGCAACACCGGAAGGCGAAATTCTCATTGAATATGCCAGAAAAGTTATGGCCCTGTCGGAGAGGGCAAGACAGGCCGTTGAAGACAGCCAACGGGCAATTCAAAGGTTCAGTATTGGAATAACAGTCACTTTGGCAGGAGAATATTTTGTCTCTCAGGTGTTTGCCTCCTACTTCAAAGAGCACCCAGAGATACACATAAATATTGTGGTCAACACCGCAAAGAAAATCTACAACATGCTCAACTCGTACGAGATAGATTGGGCCATCGTCGANGGGGATATCCCAAGCACGGATTTCACGTCCATACTTTTGGACAACGACTATTTGTGCCTTGCTGTATCCCCGAAGCATAGATTCGCNAAAAGAAAGAATGTGTCGCTGTCAGAGTTAAAAAAAGAAAAACTGATTTTGCGCTCTCCAAAGTCCGGTACGCGTCAATTGTTTGAGGATTATCTTCTCACTCATTCTGAGAACATAAAGGACTTCAACATCATCATTGAAATTGATGACAATACTACCATAAAGGAACTCGTGGCTTCCAATTTGGGCATCACCATCATTGCGCACAGCGTCTGCAANAATGAAGAAGCTGCGGGAAAGCTGGTGACCATACCAATCGACAACAAAAAAATGACCAGAGCGATAAATATAGTATGCAACAGCAACTTCAGGCACACCGACATACTGGAGGATATACGAAATCTCTATAATTATGTATACAACTCCACTGCAGGCTTGGATTAGTCGTACATGCACAGGGGCCGCCCGAGCAACCTCGGGCGGCCCTTATACCAGTCAATCTTTCTCTTTCCGCTCAGCGATTCTTCCGGCGGAATTCATCCATGAAGTCGGTGGCCTTCTTCACGTTTTCGACGAGATTGGCGTTGTAGATCGAGAAGCGGATGCCGCCGGTCGAGCGGTGGCCCTTGACGCCGACGATGCCCGCAGCCTTGGCCTCTTTCACGAAGGACTCCTCCATCTCCGGCGTGGTGAGGCGGAAGACCACGTTCATCTGCGAGCGCGAATCTTTCTCCACCGGGCCCCGGTAGAAACCTTCGGATTTGTCGATGGCCTCGTAGAGGATGCGGGCCTTTTCGAGGTTGATCTTCTGCATGTTCCCGAGGCCGCCGATGGTGTTGAGCAGCCATTTCAGCGTGAGGTTGAGGATGTAGATCGAGAAGCAGGGCGGCGTGTTGTAGAGCGAGTTGTTCTCGGCGTGGGTCCGGTACGAGAGCATGGTGGGGAGCTTCGCCTGCTCCTGCGCGAGGCTGTAGAAATCTTCGCGGATGGCGACGAGGGTGACGCCGGATGGGCCGAGGTTCTTCTGGGCGCCGGCATAGATGAGGGAGAACTTGTCCGCGGGGAAGGGACGGGAGAATATGTCGCTCGACATATCGCAGACGAGAGGGACCTTGCCGACTTCGGGCCAGTAATGCCACTGCGAACCGAAAATCGTATTGTTGCTCGTCATGTGCGCATAGACCGCCGCGGGGTCGATCTTGAGTTCTTCCTGCTTCGGAATCCGGGTAAAGGTTCCGTCGGGGTTCTCGGTCGTGATGACATCGAAGGGACCGAAATGTTTCGCTTCCTTGATTGCGGCCTTGCCCCAGTGGCCGGTCACGATATACGCGGCCTTGCGGCCGTCGAAGAGATAGTTCATGGGGAGCATGAAAAACTGGCTCGACGCGCCGCCGGTGAGGAAAAGAATCTTCCATTCGGGGCCCATGCCGGCAAGTCTGCGGAACAGGTCCTGAGCCTCGTTGTGCATCGCCTCGTATTCCTTTGAGCGGTGCGACACCTCCATCACGGACATGCCGGTGCCGTTCCAGTCAAGCATCTCTTCCTGGGCCTTCTGCAGCACTTCCATCGGGATGGCCGCCGGCCCCGCGTTGAAATTGATCACTCGTTTCATGCTGGTTTCTCCTTGTTTATCGTTCTGTGCGCACGCGCGCTTTTGTCGCGCGCCTCCATATCGGGCGCGTCTGCCCGGCGCGATCTATTTGCCCGTATACTTCTTGAGCCGGGCGACAATGGAATCGCCCAGCCGGAGAAGGTTCTCCTCGGTGGAGGCGCCCAGGTGCGGCGTCATGAGAACGTTGGGGGCGCCGAGAAGCGGAGAGCCCTCGGGCGGCTCTTTGTTGTAGACGTCGGTCGCATAGCCCGCCATTTTCCCGGATTTGAGGGCATCCGCGACGTCCTGCTCGATTATGACCTGGCCGCGGCAGGTATTGATGAGGAAGACACCCTTCTTCATTGTGGCGATGGCGGCGGCGTTGATCATGCCGCGGGTCTCGTCGGTGAGGGGCGTGTGGAGGCTGATGTAGTCGGCCTCTGCATAGACCTCGTCGAGGCTGAGGAGCGTCGCCACATCGGAGCTCGCGACATACTTGTCGTACGCGATGACCGACATGCCGAAGGCCTTTGCCCGAACCGCGAGCTCGCGGCCGATGCGCCCCATGCCGACGAGGCCGAGGGTCTTCCCGTGCAGTTCGGTCCGCTCGAGCTCTTTCTTGAGCCACTTGCCCTCTTTCATCGATACGTCCGCCCGCACGAGGTGATTCGGCATCGCGATCATGAGGGCGAAGGCGAGCTCCGCCACGGCGAGGCTCGACGCTTCCGGCGTATTGTCTACGGCGATGCTCTTCGATTTGGCGTATTCGACATCGATGGTGTCGACCCCCACGCCGCCTCGGATAATGTACCTGCATTTGGGCGCAGCATCGATCATTGCCCTGTCGACCTTCGTCTTCGACCGCACAATGAGCACCTCGGCGTCGCCGAGCCGCGACATGTCCGACGTCACCTCGCCGAATCCGGCGAGCCGCCCCGGCAGATCCGGCGCAAAAGCATCCGCAAGCAATATAAGCATCGGTTCTTCCTCCTTTATTATTTTCAGTTCAAATAATGATACCATGGTTTTGCTATTCGGAACAGTTGAGGCGGGGCGCGACCAGGCGCCGCGCGGGCCGGCGCGCACGCCCGGCAACACGGCCCCACCGTCTACTCCTTGACTATCTTCCTCGCCTCGATGTAAAAGCGCTTCTCCGGAGCCTCCCCCATGGAAAAGGTCTTGCNGGGCATCGCCCCGTCGTGGACGACGACGCTGAAGAACGATGCCTTGTCGACGGGGGGCAGATACAGGCCGAGGTTGCCCTTCCTGCGCCCGAGCGCCTCGGTGCTCGCGGNTCCGTGAATATAATCGATGCCCACTGCGGGGTGATTTTTCCGATACGCATCGATATGTTCCTGAATCGTCGCCACGGCGAGCCGCGCCTTTGCCGCTCCGAATGTGATCGTTCCGGCCCGGTTNNTCTCGGTGACGAAGGCGAACCTGTGCGTGCCGGGCGCCGCCTGCGCTTCCGTTGCGGAGGCATCGACCAGCGCAAAGACCTGGGCCGCATCGGGCACATACTGTATTTCGGCGCCGGCTCCGGCGAGGATGCCGAGGAAATCCTGCGCGTCGATATTGAAGAGCACGCGGTGAATGGGGTGGAAGGGTAAGCCCTCATCGTAGAGGTTGACGAGCTCCACGAGCGCGTAGCGCGCAGGGTGCGAGGCGAGCATTGCCTCAGCGTCCGGCCTGTCCGCACAGGCGGCTTTTGTCTCCTCCCAGATGGCCTTGGCGGTCGCAAGCGAGTGGTTTCCATCGCCGACAGCGAAGAGCAGCACTTCATCCTTGCCGTACTTCTCCCTGAACGCCTCAGGGTCCCCGAGCCTCTCAAGAGCCTCCGCTATGCGTTCGAACTCACTCTCTTCCTTTATGAACCATCCGCGCGCATGGCCTGAATTCTTCAGAAGATCGAAATCATAGACCCGCTCGAAATACTGTCGCCTTTGATACAGGGGCTCAATCACGGTCTTGCGGGGATCGTCGATGAGAATCATGATGTGCGGCAATTCCAGGGGAGCTCCGCGCCGGATCGCCATGCGCGGCGGGAGGCGTTCGACGATCGTGCCTTCCGTGGGGCGAATGAGACTTTTCGAATCTTTTCCGTACTGATAGCGCTCGAGGTCGACAGCGAGGACAAGCCCGAGACGTGGCTTCTCCTCAAAGGGAGTCGTCCGTTCGACGAGCATGCAGCCCTGCCCTTTCGGGGCAAGAATCCCCCTCTCAAGGTAGTCCCGCATTGTCCTCTGGATTGCGGCGATGCGCGTATCTTTATCGCCGTCCTCGAGATAGCATTCGGGGAAGATGAGCCTGAGCGTCGAGGGAGCGCCGTTCACTTCGCGGTCGATGTCTTCCCAATATTCGCGCTCCGAAGAATATTGATCGCACGCGACTACGGCCCACTTCCGATAATCCACGCCTGCGCCCGGCAGATACATCTCGGGCACAGAGACACCTATCCGCTCAAGCCTTGCGCGCGCTGCCGCCATATCAGGTCTCCTTGTAGAATGACTGTGTGTCTTCATTATCGCATGGAAATGGAAAATGGTAAAGGAAAGGCGCGGTGCCGGGTGCTATTTCTTGTTCAAACCGAGATATTCATCGAGATGATAGCGCTCTCTCAAAAGCTTGAGCAGGCGCCTGTAGACGAGGGTCGATATGACGAGGGCGAGAATGAATGCGACGGCAATCGCCCAGATGAGGGCTTCGGTGGGAAGGATTTTCGAGAGCAGCACCGAATACAGAGCCATGAGAAGTGCAAAGCAGATGACCATGAGCAGAATATTCGCGACGGTCGCTCCGAGCACGAAGAGCAGGACCTTGCCTTTATTGGCCGGTGTCTTATTCATCCTGGATACCCCTCTCCTTTACGGCTGCTGCGGGCCGATTCCGGGCTTCTGGAATTCCGAAACCAGAATCCCGATAACCAGCAGTATTTCGCCGATAGTGATGGCGGAATCGGCGATATTGAAGGTCGCAAACCGCTCCATCCCAAAGAGACCATACATGTTCACCGAGATAAAATCGACCACTCCCTCGGGCCTGAAAATCCTGTCGATCAGATTCCCGGTACCGCCTCCGAGGATAAGGCCCATCGCCCAGCGCAGGAGCGGAGTCAGGCCCCGTCCGCGAACATAATAGACCAGCACGCCGCCCATCACCACGAGCGGAAAAACGATGAAAAANNACAAAAAACGCAGAAGTGGCGCGGAAGAGGCGCCAATGGAAAAGGCCGCTCCCGTGTTGCGCGCGTGGACAATCCAGATAAAATNCCCGAAAATCCGCGAGAATATTCTCCNCTCGGGGATGTAGGCCACAACAAATGCCTTGACAATCTGATCCGCAATGATGATTATCGCCGCGGCGACAAGGGGAAACCAGAACTGTTGTCTCCTCATGTCACAGTCCGGTGGGCACATCGATGAACAGGGTTTCGAGGCCGAGCTCGGCATGCGCCTTTTCCGCCACTGCCCTGACGCCCCAGGTTTCGGTCGCGTAATGCCCCGCGGCGACAAAATTCATGCCGCCCTCGAGCATGTAGTGGTAGATCGAGTGGGAAGGCTCGCCGGTGATGTAGAGATCGATGCCCGCCGCCAGCGCCTCGAGAGCCTCGAAGGGCGCTCCGCCGGACACTATCGCGACAGTCCTGATTTCCCTGGGTCCCGCCGCAATGATCGTTTTGGGCGCCGAATGGTCCGGAAGTATCTTCGCCAGAATTTCGTCGAGCGTACTCGGCTTTGGCAGATTCCCCGAGCACCCGATGCTGATGCCGTGATAGATGCCGAAGGGCTTTCGCTCCGTTATTCCGAGCAGATCCGCGATGCGCGCATTGTTGCCCACTTCCGGCTGACGGTCGAGGGGCAGATGGCATGCATAGAGCGCCATGTCGAAATCGAAAAGCATCTTGAGCCGCCGCCGAAGCGTGCCGGATACCGGCTCGGGCTTTCCCCAGAACATCCCGTGGTGCACAAACAGCATGTCGGCGCCGGCATCGTGTGCCCTGCGAATGCTTTCGGCGCAGGCATCCACCGCCACCGCCATTTTTTTTATCTGTTTCGTGTCGCTGCACGCGACCTGAATTCCGTTGAGAGAGTCATCAATCTGTCGCAACTGATCGATTTCAAGAAAGGACCGGGCCCATATATCAAAATCGACGATAGTCATGGAACCAGTATAGAAAAAAAGAACCCTTCATGGAAGGAGGCAGACCATGAAGGGCTCAAAAGCTATATAATGTCGTTTCGCCACCGACACTCGCTTATTGCTTTCGAATACAATATATCACTCTTTAAAAAAATCGTCAATATTTTTATCTGCCATTTTTATGAAAAATTATGAAAACCTTGCGAAATACTGTTATTTTCAACCAGCCTTCACAGATTATGTCAAATTCTGCGATATTGTGCAATATAGTAATAAGCTAATTATAGGGTCGGAATGCCGGTGCGCCCCTTTTCTTCACCATGGTTGTATGCGCTATACTATAGGCAAATGATCTACTGGAATGCTGACCTGGCTGCAAAAATAGCCTGCACCCGCCAGGAGATGGAGACCCTGCCGCCCTACATAGATCACCTGGTGGAGGTGTCGAGGACCTTGGGCCATTCGGGCATCCAACCGACAGCCGACCAGTTTGCTTCGGAAAAAGATGCCTTTCTCCGATATGGCCTCCTCCTCGTGAGCGAGGGGCTGGCGGGCGAAATCCTGGAAGAAATTTTGAGCGTGCTGCTCTATGTCAGTGGCCTGAAGGGCATCGAATTCCTGCGGCAGTGCGTGGCGGCTGAGGCCGTTCTCTCCATCGCAAACGGCGAAGACGAGGACATGATGCTCCGCAAGCTTCTGCCGTACTGCGGCATCGACAAAGCCCTCACGGCGATGACCAAGAGGAAATCCGAACATGCTGATTGAGCGCCTTGCCCAGATGTATGTGCACTGGGGCAATGCCGGGCAGACGGGAGAACCGGGCCGGCGGAAAAAAGATCAGTCGGTATTGGCCGTCCATCAATTTCTGGAGGTCATCGAAAATACCGCCGAAGACCGGAAGGCCCTCTTCACGCAATCCCAGCAATCGCGCCGCAAGGCCACAAAGCTGGCATACCTTCTGCTCGCCAGCGAAACAGAGCCGGCAGCCATCCACGACGCTTTCCGGCGCTCAGGACTGCTTTCCGGCGGACAGCGCAGCAACAAACCGGAAGCGCTGCTGTGGCTTGCGGGGACCGAGGCGATAGCGCGCGGCATTCATCCCTATATCGTATTCCTGATCATGTCCTCATATTTCGGCCTTGAGACTGCCGAGTCGGAATTCCGCTGGCTCCAGGAGAGGACAAAGGCTTCCAGCACCAAACTGGAAGAATATATCGTACCCGGCGACCTCACCGACACTATCGAGGAAGCACTCAAGGAACCCGAAAGGCTCCAGCGCACGATCCGCGTTGCGGGGATGCCGCTTTCGGCATCCGCGTTTGCCGGATGTTCGCTCTACTATATCGAAAAGATCCTCGCCCTCGTGGGGCCGGTCGGCGCACTCATTCTGACGGAAATGATGGTATCCGCGCGCAAAAGGCTCGTCTCCGACGAGATCAGCACCGCACAGCAGGCCTTTCTGGATCTATTCACGCAGGAAGAAACAGAACCCGAGATGGCGGAGGAAGAGACCGGCGCGGGGGAGCAAGCATTGCCCAATCTGCCCGATCCGGAGCTGATTCAAACGACGACCAATATAGTCATGGACGCGGAAGCAAAGATCCTGAAAGCGACGCTCTCGGCGATGAGCGACAGCGAAATCGCTTCGCTGCTGAGGTGTCTGGAGGCGATCGCGCACGAGCGCCTGCTCAACCTGATCTCGCCGGGAAGGCAAAAACGCGTACTCATGGTCATTCAAAAAACCGAAAACGTCACTTCCGGACAGATGCTCCGCGATGCCCAGCTCTTTGCGCAGAAACTGCTGGCGACATATGCCCCGAAAAATCTGAAGCCGGGCGTGACGCTCAGTATTCCGGAGAAGCTGAGAGGGCTCATCTCCTATCTTCTTGGCAGGGAATAGGCCGCAGCCGGAGGCCGAGGGCGGCGCATTCTGGGCGGACCGGGTGCATCCTGTGGCCGGACTGGAGGCGGGCATCTGAGGTCGCGGGCCGGGCCATTGGGCCCTACTTGTGCAGAAGCTGGTGCGCCCGCTCGCTCGCCTTGACCACGGCCTTGATGAGCGTGACGCGCAGGCCGCCGTCCTCGAGCTCCATGAGCCCGTCGATGGTCGACCCTGCCGGCGTCGTCACCTGATCCTTCAGCTTTGCCGGATGTTCGCCCGTGACGAGGACGGTCTTCGCCGCCCCCAGCACCGTCTGCGCGGCCAGTTCGATGGAGACTTCGCGCGGCAGCCCCATCTTCACACCGCCGTCGGCGAGGGACTCGATGATGAGATACACATAGGCCGGGCCCGAGCCCGAAAGGCCGGTGACCGCGTCCATGTACTGTTCATCGAGCACGAGGGCCCGACCGACAGATTCGAAAAGACGCTTCGCCTTTTGAATCTTGTCCTCTTCGGTAGAGCGGGCGGGGGCGAGCGCCGTCATACCCTCCCCCACCGACACGCCCAGGTTCGGCATGGCCCGGATAAGCGCGATCTTCTGCGCAAGCTTCGTCTGCATCGATTCGAGGGTGACGCCCGCGGCCGTCGAGACCACCACACTCTCATCGGAGATAACATCCGCAATTTCCTGAAGCACGTCGAAGATGGTCCGCGGCTTCACCGAAATGAGAATGATCTCCGACTGCCTGGCGACATCGCGGTTGCGCAGAACCGCCGTGACATGGTAGGTATTTTCAAGCCTCTGCCTGTGCTGCTCGGTCCGTACGGAAAGAATCACGTCGGAAGGCAAGAGCAACCCCTTCGTCAATGAGCCGGCGAGAATCGCTTCTCCAATTTTCCCTGCGCCGATGATACCAAGTTTGTACTGCATGATTCCTCCGCCTATCCCCGCAGCGCCGACTCCAGGACCACGGCGCTCTCGGTCTTGTCATCGCGGTATTTNNTTACAATACAAGGCACCGAGAGCGAAATGCCCAAAAGTTTGGCATAGTCGCCATGCGCAGGCCTCGTGCCGGGTACCACCACCGCATTCTCCGGCACCTCCCCGAAAAGCTCCCGTTCATTCACGAGATCGAATATTTTGGTGCCCCTGGTGATGATGACTCCGGGCGCGAGTACGGCCCTCTTTCTTACGATAATGCCTTCAAAGATGCCGCACATGCCGCCGATAAAGGCTCCGTCCTCGACAATGACGGGGCTTGCCTGAGGCGGCTCGAGCACGCCGCCGATCTGCACTCCCGCCGAGAGATGCACCTGCTTGCCGATGCGCGCGCAGGAGCCGACGAGCGCGTGGCTGTCCACCATGGTGCCTTCGTCCACAAATGCGCCGACATTGATGTACGAAGGGGGCATGATCACGACCCCCGGCGCGACATATGCACCCCGCCTCACCGAGCTGCCGCCCGGAACCATGCGGACACCTTCGTCGGCGCTGAAGTGTCTCGGCGGAAAAGCCGGCCGGTCGAAAAAACCCTGCGCGGGCCAAGACCATCCGGAGAGACCGCCTCTCTTGAAGCCCGAAAGTATCGCCTGTTTTACCCAGGCGTTCACCCGCCACGTCCCTCCGGCATCCTGTTCGACGACGCGTATGGCTCCCCTCTCCAGAGCTTCGAGGAAAAGGAGCCACTCGTCCTCATCGAAACTGCCTTTTTCCGCAAAAAGGCCCTCGAATTGCCGAAAGAGCGAATTCATGCCACCACCCGCGCGCCGAACCCCGCCAGCACGCTCCCCACCGCTTCCTCCGTCCCCTGCACCGCCCGCACAAGGGGCAGCCGCAGCGCCTCCCCGCAGAGCCCCGTCATCTTGAGCGCGGCTTTGAGCGGAATCGGGTTCGATTCCAGGAACAGCGCCCCCATGAACGGCAGGAGCTGCGCGTGCAGCTCCTTCGCTTCCCGGCGGCGTCCCGCGCGCGCCGCATCGACCAGCGCCTTAAAGCGCCGCGGCAGCACATTCGCGGCCACGCTGACCAGGCCCTCGGCTCCTACGGCGATCGACGGAAGCGCGAGGCCGTCGTCGCCCGACAGCACGGTCTTCCCCTCGGGCAGCGTGCGGCAGACCTCGCCTATCTGTCCGAGATTTCCCGAGGATTCCTTGACCGCGGCCACATTCCCGATACTCCACAGTCGGCCCAGCACCGGCGGCACAAGGTTGAGTCCGGTTCTTCCGGGCACATTGTAGACAATCACGGGTTTGCCGTGCGCCGCACGGGCGACCGCCTCGAAGTGGGCAAAAAGACCGTCGGGCGTGGGCTTGTTGTAGTACGGCACCACCGCCAGCACTCCATCGGCGCCGAGATCGACCGCTTCTTCGGTCATGCGGACCGCGGCTTTTGTCGAATTGGAGCCGGTGCCGACGACGATGGGAAGGCCGAGCCTGCGCTCCACTGCCCTGCGGATCAGTTCGCGGCGCTCTTCGGGCTCCACCGTCGCACCCTCGCCGGTCGAGCCGAGGACGACCACAAAATCCGTCCCCCCCGATTCCTTTTCCCAGAATGTCCTGAAGCGGCTCCTCGTCGCCTCGTCGGGCAAGGTGTGGCGGGCGTACTCTCCCGCCGAAGCCTCAAAATCCAGCCCGCACAGAAAATCCAGAAGGCGCTCAAAACCCGCGTAATCGACACCGAACGAGTCGTCAAACGGCGTCGCGATTGCAACGCCCAAACCTTGCATGTTTTTCATCATCGTCTCCTTAAGAAATGGCGCTCTGGCCGCCGAGCATGCTCTCCAGCACATCATCCATCCCGAACAGGCCCTTTCGCCCGACAATCCACTGCGCGGCCTTGAGCGCTCCGGATGCGAAAACTCTTCTGTCCCTCGCGCGGTGCACGATCGAAAACTGTTCATGAGGCGCGTCGAATACGACTTCGTGCACGCCCGCCTCGCTCCCCGCGCGCAGAGAGGCGATGGGCACCTTGCCCGGATCCCAGGCATCCCAGCCCGAAGCATTCCAGCCGGTATAGCGCTTTGAACCTGACTCAATGGCCTGGGCCAGGGCCTTTGCGGTACCGCTCGGCGCATCTTTCTTTGTGGAATGGTGCTGTTCGAACACGGCCAGATCGCCCTCGCCATACCAGTCGGCAAACCGGGCGAGCTGCGCTGCAATCCTCCGCATGAAGGTCACTGTAAAAGAAAAATTGGGGCTCACGAGGACCGCGGTCCTGGTGCCGACGCGCGCCCCTATATCCGGGATATCCCAACCCGTGGCCGCGATGAGCAGTGCCGTTGAAGTTTCGATCGCCCATGCGAGGTGGGATTCCACGGCATCGGGCACACTGGCGTCGATCGCCACATCGATTGCTCCCGCGGGGATCGGGTCCCCCTTGTCGACCATCCACGCTAGCAGAAATTGCGGGACCCCCGGAGTTGCGGCCGCCTTCGCGTTCACCGCGCGCGCTTCCTCGGCGATGGCATTCGCGAGTTTGCCCGCCCCGAAAATGCCTATGCTGATATTCACTGAGTACCCCCTTCGAAAAAAGCAGTGTGAAGACTGCGCATGACCCGCTCTGCGTCCTGTTCCTGCACGATGAAGCTGAGATTGATCGCGTTCGCTCCCATGCTGATGAGGTCCACGGGGATGCCGTCGATCGCCACAAATGTCGTGTGCAGCACCTCGGGTGTCTTTCGCAGAAGGTCCCCGACCACGGCTATCACGGCCCGATCCGACGCAATCGAAACCTTGCCCAGCTTCTCCAGCTCCTGCGTCAATGCCTCCAGCGGCGCATTTCTGTCCAACGATACGGATACGGAGATCTCCGAGGTCGACACAAGATCGACCGAAATGCCCCGCCGTCCGAATATATCGAAGAGTTTTGCCAGGAAGCCCGCCTGGTCAGTCATCGATTCCTGAGTCACCGACAAGATCACGACGTTCCGGCGCATCGCGATTGCGACACAGGGCCGCCCGCTCGACTCTCCGGGGCTTATCGTGGAGAACATGCCGTTGGGCTTGAAGGTGCTCCGTATGGTCACGGGGACTCCCGCATCGAGGGCGGGCCTGACCGTCGCGGGGTGGAGCACCTTTGCGCCATACGATGCCAGCTCCGCCGCCTCGTCGTAGCTCAGGATTTCGACCGTGCGGGCGGCGGAGACGACACGGGGGTCCGCCGTCAGGATGCCCTCCACGTCGGTCCATATCTCTATCTCGCTGGCCTGGATCGCGGCACCCAGGAGCCCCGCGGAGTAATCGCTGCCCCCTCTTCCGAGCGTCGTCGTATCATTCGCGTCGTCAGAGCCAATATAGCCCTGAGTGACAATGACATCGTAGGACTCCAGAAGGGGAGCGAGGTGGAGCGCGGTGAATTTTTTGATGGCTGCGAGCTTCGGATGTGCGCCCCCAAAGTGGCTGTCGGTCCTGATGACGTGACGCGCGTCGAGGAGGGGGCAGCCCATGAAGCCCGCCACAAGAATGGAAGACAGCCGCTCTCCGGCCGAGGCGATCTCATCCATCGTGCGCAGGCTCAATTCACCCAAGAGATCGATACCGTGAATGCGCCGCTGAAGATTTTCAACGATCTCTTTAATCTGGCCGATAAGGTCGGGCGTCGCAACCTCAAGGGAACGGGAAGCCTCAAGGTGGGTCTGTTCAATCCTGCTCAAGAACTGTAGGGCCTTGTCGAGATTGTGGCCGCGGGCGGCTTCCGCCATCTCGAAGAGCGAATTCGTCACGCCCGCCATCGCGGAGACGACCACGACACGCTTGGCGCCCTGGCGGGATTCCACGATGTGCGCGACTTCCTTTATCCGCGCCGCGCTTCCGACAGAGGTGCCGCCGAATTTCATCACCAGTGTTGTCATCCGCCTCTCCTCACACGGTGCCGGGGACAAAGCCCATGGCCAGCGCCGTTTCGGCATTGAGCACCGAGGCCCCTGCCGCGCCCCGCTCGGTGTTGTGCCCCAGCGAGACAAACTTGAAGTCGAGAATGGGGCAGGTCCGGAGTCTTCCCACAGTGATGCGCATGCCCCCATCCTCTTCCACGTCCTTGCGCGGCTGCGGGCGGTCCTCGGCATCGAGCAGCGCGAGGAACTGCGACGGAGCGCTCGGAAGACCATATGCGGCCGTTTTGGGCTCGAAAGAGCGGAAGGCGGCGGCGACGTCCGCGGGGCTGGCTTTTGTCTTCAGGCGCACTGATATGGAGAGCGTATGCCCGTCTATCACCGGGACGCGCGTACAGGTCGCGGAGACCACAAAGGGCGCCGGCACCACTGAGACGGCGCCCCCGCTCCTGACCAGCGCTCCCAGAATCTTGTTGGATTCCGATTCGACCTTCGGTTCCTCGTTGCGGATGTAAGGGACGACGTTGCCGACTATGTCGAGCGCGGGCACACCCGGATATCCGGCGCCGCTTATCGCCTGCATGCTCGTCACCATCACCGCATCCAGTCCGAAGCGCGACTGGAGCGCCGCCAGAGGAGCCGCGAGCATGACCGTCGTACAGTTCGGATTGGTCACGATCGCCCCCGNCCAGCCCCGCTTTGCCTGCTGGACAGGCAATAGCCCAAAGTGCTCGGGGTTCAGTTCGGGAATGAGAAGAGGCACATCCTCCTCCATTCTGAATGCGCTCGCGTTCGAAAACACGTAGGCGCCCGCGGCGGCGAACAGAGGCTCTATTTCGCGCGCGGGGCCCGCATCGAGGGCTGAAAACACGATGGGAGAAAAAGCCGCCTCCGGAGTACAGGCGGCGACAGTCGTGTCGCCGTACCCCGCATAGAGGAGCCCCGAAAGATGCCATTGACAGGCCTCCGAGTATTTCCTGCCGGCAGAGCGGTCGCTCGCCGCAAGAAAAGCCGGATAGAACCAAGGATGATCGGCAATTCTCCGGAGAAAGCGCTGGCCGACTACGCCAGTTGCGCCCAGAATCGTGACGGGAATTTTCTTTTTTGGAGAAAAAGCTGAATGGGATCGATTATCGTTCATGGTACCTCCATACCGGCCGAAGGAGGTCCACGACAGCCTTTCTGTAGTATTGGAAAGCCCTATGGAAAGAAAAGCTTGCTTGAAAAACAAGCCTTTGCAGTGCTTTCCAAGGCGAAAGGCATCCGTCAGGCGCTCCGCGGAATGATGTATTTCCGCGACAGCCGCCGGGTATTAGCCCGGACGTCCAAGAACAGCCCCAGGAGAAAGGCTCTGTTCCTTCGGCGATCCTCCCCTTCCCGGCACTTTCACAGGCTCTCGTTGCCTCCAGTCCGTACTCATGGGGATCGCTCCTCCATCGGTGGGTAGACCCTAGCACAGAGTTTTATGCCTGCGCAAGGGGTCACTTGCATATTTATTGAACAACATCCCGCATTTTTGTAATTTGTTTGCAAATACACCTTGAATCTGCGGCCAAAATCAGATATTCCTATGACGAAGCAGGAAACATCATGCCATTGTGTACGTCTTCCATGTCAGAGATGGAAATTGCGGTCCTGAATTCGCTGTTCGGGCTCTCGAGGGCACTTTTGCGCACTGAGGAGCCGGGCGATGCGCTCGGCGATTTCCTGGGCGAGCTGTCGAACATACTGAAGGGACAAGCCTATGCAGTCTGCAGCCGGACAAATCACGACGATGTTCTGCGCTACGTGACGATTGGTGGAACCAGTCTGTTCGCCGGCAGTCCGAAGCCCGGCCAGGAAGTGAGGCTCGGCTCGGTGCCCTGTGGCCTTGCGCTGGAAGTCGATGAATTCATCCAAAAAAAGCTGAACGGAAGCCTTCTTCTGGAAGCCCCCGCGAAACGGGGAGGAACGATAGTCTTTGTGCTGAGCCTTCTGCTGCTTCGGAGCTCCGGGCCCGAGACGGTGTCGCTCGCGGCTTCCGCCCTCAAAAGTGCAGCCCAAATGGCAGAAGAGTTTCTCGCGATGCGCTCGCGTCTCGCCGAACAGATAGAAAACGACAATAGACAGCCACGCGGCGCCACCCTCCCCGACATGGACGAGTCGCCGGTGACCTGGCGGGGGATTGTGGGCAATTCCGACGTGATACGCGAAGTGTTCGCCATGGTCAAACAGGTCGCGGGCACGGACGCGAGCGTGCTCCTGCTGGGCGAAAGCGGAACCGGCAAGGAGTTGGTCGCGCGCGCGATTCATCAGGAAAGCCTCCGCGCCGCAAAACCCTTTGTGGCGGTGAACTGTGCGGCTCTCCCTGAATCCGTCATCGAGAGCGAACTCTTCGGCCACGAAAGAGGGGCCTTTACGGGAGCGTACGACCAGAGGAAGGGGCGCTTCGAGCAGGCGAATGGCGGCACGCTCTTTCTGGACGAAATCGGCGAGCTGTCGCCGGGGCTTCAGATCAAGCTGCTCCGATTCCTTCAGGATCACCGCTTCGAGCGCGTCGGAGGAAACACGAGTATCGAGGCGAATGTCCGCGTGATCGCCGCCACAAACCGCAACCTTCAGGAAGCCGTGGATCAGGGTCTGTTCAGGGCCGACCTCTACTACAGGCTCAATGTGTTCCCCATCAATGTGCCGCCCCTGCGTGAGAGAGGCGCCGACATTCTGCTCCTCGCCGACCATTTCGTCGCCCAGTTCAACAAAGAGAACGCGAAAAAAATCAAACGCATTTCGACACCTGCGCTCGACCTGCTCATGATCTATCACTGGCCCGGCAATGTCCGGGAGCTCGAAAACTGCATCCTGAGGGCCGCAATCCTCTCCGTCGACGGCGTAATCCACGCCTATCATCTGCCGCCGAGCCTCCAGTCCGCCCTCTCTACGGGGACAGAGCCCGCAACCGGTCTCGACGCCGCGATCGCGCGTCTGGAGAAAGAGCTCATCATCGAAGCGCTTAAGCTGGAAAACGGCAATGTGGCGGCCGCGGCGCGGCGTCTCGTCGCCACCGAGCGCAGGGTGCGGTACGCGGTTCAGCGGTACAAGATCGACACAAAACGCTTTAAGGCGAAATTGTAGGAATATATCGGAAATTGCGCAGCCCAGGGGTACAGCCCGCCGGGCCCATGGCGCCTCTGTTGCTCCATCCTCCGGCTCTTGGTACGATAGTAGCCGATGAAGTTTTTACAGCGCATTGTCCCCTGGCTGCTTGTGATCCTCATAATCCTTGCCGCTCTCTATCTCCCCGACCTGGGGCCGGAAAATTACAAGGATTTCGACTCTTTATTCGCAAACGAACGAGGTCGCCAGGGGATTGCGGGGTATGAAATAGCCATCATCAAGAATGGCGAAATCGCATTCAACAAGGCCTACGGTTTTGACGGCCAGCGCAGACCCCTCGAAAAATCGACACCGCTCTATCTCGGTCCGGCCTCGGAGATTCTCACGGGGACGCTGCTCTGCCAGTTTGTCAACGAAAGGAAAATCTCCCTCGACGTGCCCATCGCGGAGTTCATACCTGAACTCGCTTCGCTCAAGGCAAGAAGGGCTGGCGCCTCTTCGCTCGACATGCCGCTGACGCTCCGTCAGCTCGCCGCCCACCGCGTAGCCTTCCCCGAAAAGGACCTCCCGGACTATGACCCTGCAGCCAGCGGTCTCGAAGCCGGCCTGCCCGATCCGGAGCTGTTTTTGAGGTCCCATTTTCCCACGGAGAACTATACGCGCAGCCGCCTCTCGTATCGCATCGTAGGTGCAATTCTCGAAAAGGAATCGAACAAAAAATTTTCCGATCTGCTCGAATCGATGATCACCATACCGCTCGGCATGTACCTGACGACGGCGCGCCCCTCATCGCTCGAGCACATCGCTGTCGGCTCCGGCTCATTTTTCGGCCTCACCTTCCCCTACCTCGAAAAAGTTCCGTATGACGCCGCTGCCTCCGACGGTATCGTCACCACAAGCCAGGATATGGCCAAATTCCTGAAATTCGTCGTGTCGCCGGAGCGCGGAGAGTGGATCCCGGGCCTCTCCTCTTCTCAGACGCCGCGGCTCTATCAGCCGCTCTATAAAGACGGCGACACCGGTTTCGGCTGGCGCATCCTCAACAGCGAAAAGGGCCGCTATATCTTCCAGGGAGGGTCGATTCGCGGCTATGCCTCGCGCATTGTCATTTATCCCGAGCGCAACGCCGCGATTGTGATCCTCACGTCGCAGAGCGGGATCATCATTTCCAATTTCCTGCTGCCGATGCTCGTCTCTTGCGCCGAACAGATCCTCTTCAATGGCGAGAGCCGGAGGCCCTTTCCCACGCAGCGGGCGGAACTCGTCGTAGGAGTCATCTTCGTCATTTACCTCTTGAGTATCATTCTGCAGATGCAGTCTTCCTTTTCATGGGCGCGCGATCTGCTGAAATACAGGGAAACGGGCATATCGCAGCTCTACGCCCGCTTTGTCCCCGTGAGAACTTTCATAGGCCTTGTGCTCCGCATATTCATTGTGGTGCTGGCGCCCTTTGCCGCAGGCGCACTCGTGGGGAGGTCTGTCTCTTACCAGGAACTCATCGCGTTCGAGCCGGGCATCGCCTCGATGCTGATGACGGCACTGCTTTTCGGTGCTCTCCGCAATATAAGCAGGCTTGTGATGATAGGGCGGCTGAGGCGCTCCTGAGGAAGCCGGCTATTGGGCCTCACCCAAGTATGCCTTCCGCACGCGGTCGTCCATGAGCAGGTCACGCCCTTTGCCCTGCAGCGTAATGCGCCCCGTCTCAAGGACATATCCGTAATCCGCGACTTCGAGCGCCGCCTTCGCGTTCTGCTCGACGAGCAGCACGGTGGTGCCCTCTGTATTGATCTGCTTGATTATCTCGAAGATCATCTTCACGATGAGCGGGGCAAGGCCGAGCGAGGGCTCGTCCATCATGAGCAGTTTCGGCCGGGACATCAGGCCCCGTCCCACCGAGAGCATCTGCTGTTCACCGCCGGAGAGCGTGCCGCCCTTCTGCGTACGCCGCTCCTTCAGCCTCGGAAAAAGATCGTAGACATGATCGAGATCTTTGAGCACGCCTTCCCTGTCGCTCCGCGCGTAGGCTCCGAGCAAGAGATTCTCTTCGACCGTGAGGTTCGAAAAAATGCGGCGGCCTTCCGGCACGAGCACGAGGCCCATCTGTACAATCTCCTGGGTCGCCTTGCCGGAGATCACCGTGTCGCGCAGCAGCACTTTGCCGCTCGTCGGCTTCACGAGCCCCACGATGCTGCGCAGCGTCGTGCTCTTGCCCGCCCCGTTTGCGCCGATGAGCGTGACGATCTTGCCCTCGGGCACGCTGAGATCGATCCCCTGGAGGGCGTGGATGCCGCCGTAGTGCACGGATAGGCTCTTTATTTCCAGCATCAGTCTACCCCCAGATATGCTTCGATGACCTTNCGGATTCTTCTGAATGGAGGCAGGATCGCCCTGCGCGATCGTCACGCCGTAATCCAGAACATACATGCGCTCGCAGACGCCCATCACGACCTGCATGTGGTGCTCGATCAGGAAGATCGTCAGATCGAACTCATCGCGGATCTTGCGGATGAAGTCCATAAGCTCGAACGACTCCTGGGGATTCATGCCGGCCGCAGGCTCGTCGAGGAGCAGGATTTTGGGCTTGGTGGCCAGCGCGCGCACAATCTCGAGCCGCCGCTGCTGGCCGTAGGGCAGGCTTGTGCCCTTTTCGTAGGCGAGGTGCACAAGCCCGACCTGTTCGAGCAGTTCCATGGAGAAACGCCGGGCCTCGGCCTCGCGGGAGCGGTAGCCGGGCAGATGGAGTGTCGCCCCGAAAAGACCGGTGTCGATGCTCATGTGGCAGGCGACGAGCACGTTCTCGAGCACCGACATCTCCCTGAACAGCCTGATATTCTGAAAGGTCCGCGCGACGCCGAGGCTGGTGATGCTGTGCGGCTTCATGCCGGTGATATCCCTGCCCCCGAAGAGGACCTTGCCTTCGCTCGGGCGATACATGCCCGTGATGACATTGAACGCAGTGGTCTTTCCGGCCCCGTTCGGGCCTATAAGGCCTACGATTTCGTTCTTGTGGATCTCCAGGTTGAAGTCGCTCACGGCAGTGAGGCCGCCGAATCGCATGGTGAGGTGAGTGGTGCTCAGCATAAGGTCGGAAGTCTGTTCAGGCATGGCCCCCTCCCTTTCGGCCTTTCTTCACGAAGAGACCCTGCAGCGTGTCCCAGCTGAATTCTNGCATCGCCCATGAGCCCCCTCTGGCGATAGATGATCATCGCCATGAGGAGGATAGAGAACACGACCATGCGCAGGCCGGGCATGCCCTCGGTCCTGAAGACGATGAGGTTCATCGGTTCGTCGAGGAAGCGCAGCGCCTCCATCAGGATCGTCACCACCGCCGCGGAGATCACGGAGCCCGATATNCGAGCCGATTCCGCCGAGCACGACGATGAGCAGAATGTTGAATGTCAGCGTAAACGTGAACATTTTCGGGTCGATGGTCGTGATCATGTGGCCGAGCAGCGCGCCGCCGACCCCCGCCCAGAAGCTCGAGACCGTAAACGAAGTGACCTTGACGCGAAATACATCGATGCCCATGGCCTCGGCCGCAAGTTCGTCGTCGCGGACCGCCTTCATCGCCCGCCCGTAGCTCGAGCGCATCAGGAGCACCATAAACAGGACCGCGACGCCCGCCACCGCCCACACGGCAAAGGTCGTCGAAAACCGCGGGAGGCCTTTCAGTCCCTGGGCGCCGTTGGTGATGGACTGCGCATTGGTGATGAGCACCCGAATGATCTCTCCGAAGCCGAGCGTCGCGATCGCCAAGTAATCGTCCCTGAGACGCAGAACCGGCGCGCCGATCAAAAAGCCGACAAAGGCAGAGACAAGCCCCGCGATGATCAGCGCGGGCAGAAACGGAAGCGTGACATTGTGGAGCCAGGGCACAATCGGCACGAGGAAGTAGTTCATCTCTTTGAGCTGGGGAGACATGGTGAGCAGGGCGCTCACGTAGGCACCCACGGCCATGAACCCGGCATGCCCCAGCGAGAAAAGCCCCGTGAATCCGTTCAGGAGGTTGAGCGAAAGGGCGAGCACGATGTAGATCGCGCACAGATTGAACACGCGGAGCGTGAACGCATCGAAGAACCTGTCCGCGATGAAGGCGAGGGCGATGAATGCCGCAATCGCGATGACCGAATAGAGCCTGCTCCGGGGAAGCGCAATTGTCTTTTTCTGATTCGCTGCGTCCATAATCACACCTTCTCGGTCTGACGCTTGCCCAANAAGCCCGGTCGGTTTTACGAGCAAGACGACAATCAGCAGAATGAATGCGAAGGCGTCGCGGTAGCCCGACAGAGTGGGCAAAAACGCCACCGTCATGATCTCGATGATGCCGAGCAAAAAGCCTCCGAGCACCGCTCCGCCTATGCTCCCTATGCCGCCGATAACCGCGGCGATAAAGCACTTCAGGCCGGGCATCACGCCCATAAGGGGGTTGAGCTGCGGATATTTGAATGACCACATGATCCCGCCGAATGCGGCGAGGAGCGACCCGATGCCGAAGGTGAAGGAGACAATCTTATTGACGTCGACCGCCATGAGGCGGGCCGCCTCGATGTCCGTGGATACGGCGCGCATGGCCATGCCGGTCTTGGTCTTGTGGACAATCCACAGAAGCACGGCAAGAAGCGCAAAGGTGAAGAGAGGTATGATGAGGCTAATGACGATCATCGAGGCCGGGCCAAAATGAATGACCTTTGAGAGAACGTCGGGCACCGGCACTCCCTTCGGCCTTCCTCCGAAGATCAGAACACCCAGGCTCTCCAGGAGGAACGATGCGCCGATTGCGCTGATCATGATGGAGATGCGCGGCGAATCGCGAAGCGGCCGGTATGCCACCCGCTCAAGGCCAATGCCGAAGAGTGCGGTGAACACAATCGCCACGAGCAGCGCCGCCCACCACGGCAGGGACAGGAGCGTCATCATGTAAAACGCCACATATGCGCCGAGCATGAAAATATCGCCATGTGCAAAATTGATGAGCCTCAGGATGCCGTACACCATCGTGTACCCGATCGCTATGAGCGCGTAGAGGCTTCCGAGCGACAGCGCATTGACAATATGCTGAAATAACAGTGAAAATGTCATGCTTCCTCGTGATTATGGAAAAGGAGCGGATGTTCTCGGACTGCGCTGTTCGATGACCGTCCGCTCCTCGCTTTGACGTTCGATAGTACTGATGGACCTGCGTTTCCGGAACACAGGTCCATCAGTCCGCAACAATCCTTACACTATCAGTAAGGCTCCACTGTTGCCATGTAGACAAACTTGCCGTCTTTTACTGTCTTGATGACCGCGCTCTTCACGGCGTCGCCATCCTCGTTGAGGGTGATCATGCCAGTCGCGCCCGGATAGTCCTTCGTCACTGCGATCGCCTCGCGGACCTTCTCCTTGTCGAGGCTCCCCGCGCGCTGGATCGCATCGAGGGCTACGAGATAGCCGTCAAAGCCGAGCGCGGTGACCGCCGCCGGCTCTTTGTTGTACTTCTGGCGATATGCGTCGAGGAAGACTTTGGAGGTGTCGGTGATGGGCGTTTCGGTCGCAAAGAAGGTCGAGAACACGACCCCTTCGACGGCCTGCTTGCCTACATCGATGAATTCGGGGGTCTCCCAGGTGTCGCCGCCGAGGAATGGAACGGTAATCCCGAGTTCCTTGGCCTGCTTGATGATGAGCGCACTTTCGGTGTAGTTGCCCGGCGCGAAGATGACGTCGGGTTTGAATTTCTTCACCTCGGTCAGCTGTGCAGAAAAGTCGGTGTCGCCGGTGTTGTAGTTGAGTTCGGAGAGGATCGCGTTTTCGTCGCCGGTGAGCTGCTTGAAGGCATCAGCGAAGAATTTCGCAAGGCCCACGGAATAGTCGTTCGACACTTCGCGGATGATGACTGCTTTTTTGGCGCTCAGGTTCTTGAAGGCGTAGTTCGCCATGACCGTCCCTTGGAAGGGATCGATGAAGCAGACGCGGAAGTAATACTCATTGTCTTTTGTGACGAGCGGGTTGGTGCACGAAAGCCCGATGGCCGACACCTTCGCGTTCTTGACGATGGGGCCTGCGGCCATAGAGAGTGAAGATCCCCATGATCCGAGCACGACATTGACTTTGTCTTTGTCGACGAGACGCTGTGCAGCATTGGCCGCTTCCACCTTGTCGGACTTGTTGTCGGCGATCACAAGCTCGATCTTGTACTCCTTATCGCCGACCTTTACTGTCGGGTACAATTCGTTGGCGAGCTTGACACCTTCCACTTCGAGCGCGCCGCCGCCGGCATTGGCTCCGGTCAATGGCTCGAATACGCCGAATTTCACGGTTTTGGGAGCTGCCGGACCACATGCGATGAGCAGTGCGGCAATCCCAAAGGCGAGCAGCACAATTCCTACTGCCTTTTTCATGAGTACCTCCTGTTTTGTCCATTTCAAATATTGATAGGACCTTTTAAATGGTAGAACGCAAGTGACGTTCTGTCAAATACATTTTACACGATTTGTATGGTGAATAGAAGCGGACAGTGTGTCACGGCACAGGATGCCTCACGCTTCAAGATTCCGGCACAGACCTCCCCAGAGTTGCATACAAAAGGGTGACATGATTTAATGAGTGCTTGTTTTGAACACACTGCGGCGAGGCGTTCTTCCGCTCGCGTTCAAAAGGAGATACTTGCATGGAACGCTTTGATGTCATCATAGTCGGGACCGGCCCCGCCGGTCTCGGCGCCGCCTTCGAACTTCTCAGGACAAAACCATCCCTCCGTATCCTGCTGCTCGATAAATTTCAGGTGTCGTCGGGCGGCCTCCGCAACGACTGCAAAATGAATTTTACATGGCCGATCGGCTTTCCNCTCGAATGCTGGGACGAAGCGCTCGGCAATTTCTACCTGAAGCGCGTCGAGGCGTTTTTGCAGCCGAACATAATGGAAAAGCGAAATATCGATATCTATGCAAAACGTGCGGAAAAGATAGGAGTCAAGCTCCTCGACGTGCGCCAGTCGCACCTCGGCACCGACGGGGGCCTTGAACTCATCAAGGCACTGATCGCGCGCCTTTCGGACTTCGGCGCCGAAATCAGCCTCGGCGAAGAGATGCTCAGCGTCGAACAGGCCTCTAAGACAGTGATGACCGACAAGCGGACGCTGCAGTACGGCTCCCTCATCGTTGCGCCGGGGCGGGGCGGTTTCGCCTTCCTCCAGCGCCTGATGGAAGACCTGGGCGTCGATTACCACGACAATACCGTGGACATCGGCATACGCATCGAGACCCGCGAGGAACACTACTCCATAGTGCGCGATTACTACGACCCGAAATTCCTCTTCCCCAAGAAGACACGCACATTCTGCACGAATTCGCACTCGGCCCACGTGGTCCAGGAGCGCTACGGCGACCAGGAGACAGGGCCCTGGTATTCCGTGAACGGACATGCGTGGTCGGAACAGCGCGCCTCCAACGGACTCGTGAACTTTGCGATCCTGAAAACCGTGACGCTGACGCAGCCACTCGCTTCCGGGCAGAAATATGCGCAGATGCTGGGACACCTGGCGGCGCTCCTCGGCGGCGGGAAACCGATCATGCAGCGCATCGGCGATTTCCGCCTTGGGAAACGATCCTTCGCCGACTCATTCACCGACGATGACCTCTACGATTTTCACCCGACCCTTCCGAGCTGCACGCCCGGCGACATCAGCCTCTGCATCCCCGCAAAGACCATGCGCGCCATCTGGAACGCACTGAAACTGCTCGACACCGTGGTGCCCGGCGTGATGCACCCCTCGACCATCATGTACTACCCAGAAATAAAACTCTACGCGAATCGGCCTTCATTCGTCGATGAATATTTTCAGGTGCTGCCCGGAATCTATTTTGCCGGCGACGGAGCGGGCACGAGCCGGGGCATTACGGCTGCGTGGGCGTCGGGACTTCGGGCTGCGGACGGCATCCTGAAATCCTCATAGGCATAGCGGAGTTGATATGGAAAACCGAACGACCATAATTCAGAAAGCGAGCTGGATCGCCTTCGGCGGAAATCTTATCCTGGCTTTTTCAAAGATCTTTATCGGCATTCTGTCCACCAGCCTGGCCGTGCTCTCCGACGGCATCGATTCCGCCACCGACGTGCTCATCGCCGCGATGACGCTCGTCGCCGCGAAAATCACCTCAAAACCCGGAGACCGGGAGCACCCCTACGGCCACGGACGGATCGAGACGGTGGCGACGGCGATCATCTCGTTCATTCTCTTTTTCGCCGGGGCCCAGATTCTCTTCAAGGCCATAGGCGGAATTCTCTCCGGCGTTCCCGAGAAGCTCCCTTCGACAATGGCGATATGGGTGACAATCGCCTCGATAGGAGGCAAGCTCGCCCTCTCCTGGAGTCAGTTCCATTTCGGCAGGAAAAGCGGCTCGCCCATGCTCATCGCAAACGCCAAAAACATGCGGGGGGATGTAGTCACTTCGGCGGCTGTCCTTGTCGGGCTCGGCCTCTCCTACCTCACGGGCCTTGCGGTGATGGACGAAATTCTGGGCGCACTCGTTGCCCTGTGGATTCTGAAAAACGCGGTAGAAATTTTCATGGAAGCCAACACCGAACTCATGGACGGCACGAACAGCCGCGAACCCTACAGGGAAATCTTTGCGGCGATCTCCAAAGTGCCCTCGGTCGACAACCCCCACAGGGTACGGCTCCGCAGAGTCGGCTCAATGCTCATCATCGACCTCGACATAGAAGTCGATCCTGCGATGACAGTCTATGAATCCCACAAAATCGCCCTGAAAGTGGAAAAGGCCATTAAGGAATCGCTCCCCGACGTGTACGACGTCATTGTCCACATCGAGCCATTGGGAAATGTCGAGGACGAAAAGTTCGGGCTCACCGCGCGCGACGTAAAACACTGAAGTCATAAATAGGCGCAAGATGTAACATCGGTTACAGTCTCAGATCCTCCTTTGCACTACATTCTACGCAGCAAAGGAGTAAACCATGAGCGAGCATTTCGCAGTAGATAACGGGAAACAGGAAAAACTGAAGGCCATCATCCTGAAGCTCCACCGGGGCGCGCCCGTCGCCGAGGTCAAGAAGGATTTTGCATCCCTCATTCAGGGCGTAAGCGCCGCGGAAGTGGCGGAGATGGAGCAGGCCCTCATCGAGAATGGCATGCCTGTCGAAGAGATCCAGCGTCTCTGTGAGGTGCACGTCGAAGTCTTTAAGGCTTCACTGCAGAAGGAAAAAATTTCGAGCAAGGTTCCGGGGCATCCCGTGCAGACCATGCTCGAGGAGAACAGAATCGCCCGCACAAAAATTTCTGCACTCAAAAAAGCGGTGCTCTCCTGGAGATTCGGCGTGGGATCGCAGGAGAATGTCCTCGCCGCACTCGAGGATCTTTCGAAAATCCTCGTGCACTACACGCGCAAGGAGAACCAGCTCTTCCCCTACCTCGAAAAGAAGGCATTCACGGGGCCCTCGCGCGTCATGTGGGGCAAGCACGACGAAATCCGCACACTCTTCAGGGAGGCGCAGGAGAAAGTCGGGCGGAACGACAAATCCGCAGTTGGCAGCCTGCACGCTCTTGTGGCCAAAATCAGCCGCATGATCTTTATGGAGGAGCACATCCTCATTCCGGAAGCCATACGGCGACTGGGCGACGAAGAGTGGGCTCAAATCCGCATCGGAGAAGAGGCCATCGGGTTCTCGTGGACAAAGCCCGGCGCCGTGTACGATCCGGAGCTTGTCCTGGCAGGAACAGTGAAGGCGAAGCCGCCGGCGGCTTCCGCCGCGCCGATACAGGGAAATGCCTCCGTCCCTGCGGGCGAGTCCTCTTCGAATGGGCACCCCGCAGCCGACCTCGTCGGACTTGCGACGGGCCTGGTGCCGAGAGCCTTGCTTTCGACCGCGCTCGCGACCATGCCGGTCGATATCAGCATCGTCGACGCCCAGGACAAGGTGCTCTACTACTCTGACTCGCCGCACCGCATATTCCCGCGCAGCCCCGGGGTCATCGGGAGAACGGTGCAGAACTGCCACCCCCAGAAATCCGTGGCCACGGTGAACCGCATCCTCGACGCCTTCCGCAGAAAAGAAAAAACTTCCGCGCGATTCTGGCTCGAAATGGGCGGGAAATTCATCCTCATCGAGTACCACGCCCTCTACGATGAAAAGGGCGCCTATGCGGGCACGCTGGAATTCAGCCAGGACCTGACAGAACTACGCGCCTTGCAGGGTCAGCGCCGCCTTCTGGACTGGGACTGAACAATTCCTGGGAGGCGCGACAGCGCGCGCAGACCACGGAGCGGCGTGCCGGCGCGCATCCCTGCGGTGCGCGCCCAACTTTTCCCTTAAAACAAAAACGGCAGTGACTTGTCGGGGTTCTTGCCGAAACAGGTGACCTCATCGATGTCCTTCACCTGAGGGCCATGGAGCAGGGCGAAGAGCGTGCGCTCGATGCCGAGCCCTCNCCCGAACACCTGGGGGAAGAGCCCCTGCCCCTGCTCAGTGCGCATGTGGGCGACTGCGATGAAAGGACCATAACCCTCGAGCGCCGCCATGTTCAGGAGATTTCCCCTTTCATCGAATCGGGGCGCCTCGCGCAGAATGCCGTTGTCGAGGAGCCGCGCCACGATCGCGTCGTACACCCACTCGCGCAAGCCCCCCGAGAGGACTTCGTATGCGCCGCCCAGAGTTCCATCGGTGTAGAGCGGAGCGGCGCACAGGTCGTAGTTGAAAACCTGACGGGAGGAAATGCTCCCTCTCGCCGGCCTTTTCCCGTCTCTCGACAGATAAGGATAGACGAGGTCGTAGTTCTCCCTCAAAAGCCCCAGCACCCAGAAGAACTGGACTCCCGCCTTCTGCCCCAGGCGCTTTTCCAGGGAAGAGGCCTCGTGGTCCTCCTCTTCATCCTTATAGAAGCGGGGAAAAGGCTTCTGCGGCACCGCCAGCGTCACGCCGAGCGCGGTCAGACTGTCGCCTGCGAGCGCGAGGATTTTCTTTACACTGTAAATAATCAAATCCTCAAAGAAGTCCAGGGCACGGTCGCGTTCCCGAGCCAGCGTCGCCGCCGTCTCCTGCGGCCTGTCGAAGTACTCTTCCTCGCTCAACACCTGTGTGCGCTTGAGCTCGATGTCCATCTGCGAAAAATCGATCAGATATTTGTGCCTCGAAGTACCGGAAGGAAGTTCGAGCCTGATGTTCGGCGAGTCGATGTAGACGCCGGGCACATGGGGACTTATGCACGCGAGCATCTTGGAATAGATCATCGAATGCGTCGTGCGGTACGGCGTGTCCTGAAAGAGGATCACAGGGACATGCTCGACACTGTGGCAGAGAGGATCGGTGACGGGAGAAAGCGAAACTCTGTCGATGTTGATGATGCCCCGCGAAACCAGAAACTCCTGAAGGCCGAGCACAAGGGCCGTCCTGATTTTGAGCGCATGCGCCAATTCCTCGCCCGTCCACTTTCTGACATAGGAATCGAGCAGAAACTGGCTGAACGACATGCCCTGCCCGGCAAGTTTTTTCTGAAAATGTTCCAGGGAGCCGCCTATCGTGGTGCCGGTGACATCCACCGCAGCAAATGATTTCATAGTGTTCTCCAGCGGAGAGATTTGTTCGGTCTCCGGCATCGCGACAGCAACGCTACACGCTGAATGCCGGACTAGCAGAACAAAGTCCCATTACCACTGGGGACGCAGATTCTCTCTGTCATCCCCCTCACCTCCATGATGAAAGGCTTGCACATTCTGTGGCTGCAAAAATAAAAAAGCCGGCCCCACCATGGGACCGGCCTCCGTATCCGCGCTACAGTCGCGCTTATATATTCGGCTCCGGCCCCGCTCCGGGAGCGGCGTTATTATTGAGGAGATTGCCGTTATTGCCGAAAAATACTCGCGCCATGCATATTTTTTACTTCAATTGCATAATTATGTCAACAGGGTGACGCCCTTGACCAATATTGCGCATTTGAGCCATAGTCCGCCCTATGGAAAGCATTGATTCCAAACTCACCAGTGCAATTATGGCATGTCTTTTCGCTGCCTTGATTTCCATCGGTGCCTACATCGCAATTCCGATCCCCGGAACCCCGGTGCCGATCGTGCTTCAGAACATGTTCATCATTCTGGCCGGATTCATTCTCGGCCCCTGGTGGGGACTCGCCTCGGTCATCTTCTATTTGGTGCTGGGAGCCGCCGGCATGCCCGTGTTTTCAGGCGGTACGGGCGGCCTGGTCAAGCTCGCNGGGCCGACCGGCGGATATCTTTTCGGCTTTATCCCGGGCATCGTCGTCTTCGGCCTTGTCTCAAGGCTGGGCAAGCGCACGTGGTATTTCAACATTGTGGCGGGGATCCTCGGCATGGCCATCGTGTATGTCTTCGGCGTTGCAAGGCTGAAGACAGTCCTCGGCGTCGACTGGACGAAGGCTCTTGCCACGGGACTTATTCCGTTCATCCCCGGCGATATCGCANNAAAAATCGTCATTGCTTCCCTTCTCGCGCCTCCGATTTTGAAGGCGATCCACCACATCGAGCAGCAAACCGGCGATGTCTGAGCTTTTTCGCGCGGAGGCGCTCCGGCATCTGTTCCCGGACGGAAAGGCCGGTATCGAGAATGTGTCGCTCTCGATCGACGAGGGCGAATTCGTCATCGTCGCGGGAAAGAACGGCGCGGGCAAATCGCTGCTCATGCGGCACTTCATAGGCCTCTCCAAGCCCAGCTCGGGGGCGATCTTCTATCGCGGCAAGCCCATCGCCTCGCAGATTCCGCTGATCCGCAGGGAAGTCGGCTATGTCTTTCAGGACACCGAAGCCCAGATTTTCGGGCAGACTGTGGAAGAGGACCTNGCCTTCGGGCCGGCGAACCTTGGCATACAGGGCAGAGAGCTCGAAGAGGCCGTCCGTCTGGCGCTCCGCGACGCACACCTCGAAGGGATGTCGGATCGCCGGCCCATCACGCTCTCCGGCGGCGAAAAGCGCAAGCTCGCCGTTGCTGGCGTCCTCGCAATGAAACCGCGCTGCGTGATACTCGACGAGCCGTTCGTAAATCTGGATTTCCCTTCAGTGCTAGAAATCATCGAAGTCCTCAAAACGCTGCGCGCAGAGGGGAAGACGCTCATCGTGCTTACCCACGAGATTGAGAAAGTCTTCCTCCTGGCATCGAGGCTCCTGATCCTCGATCAGGGCAAACTTGTCTTCGACGCGCCTCCATCTCAGGCGAAAAAAGAGGATTTTATGCAGAGCGGGCTCGTGTGCCCCTACAGCGAGTGCTATCCATGGCGAATCGACTAGCGAACCCTTTCGCCTTCGAACCCGGGAAGAGTGTGCTGGCGACGCTTCATCCTCTTGCAAAGCTGGTGTTCCTGCTCGCGGTGACATCCGTGGCGATGCAGTCCAATACCGGCGTGCTCCTGGGGCTTTTTGCGGTCGGCTTTCTGTTGCTGACGCAGTTGCCGAGAGTCGCCGGCGGAGCGCTGCTGTCCATTGCCGTCCTGGTGGCGTTCGCGGCGCTCGTGCGGGGAATTTTGCCCGGCGACGGCCGGCTCTTCGACGCAACGACGCTGCCAGCCTCAGGCGTCTACGCGCTCAGGCTTTTCACCGTGTATGTATATTCGAGGCTCTTTTACGCGACAACTCACGTGGGCGAAATAGGCGACTGGATGACGGCCGCCGTGCGCGCGGTCCGCAGGGTCTTTCGGAGAAAGAAAAGGGCCACCGGGAAGGAACCCGGCATCCTGACGGACCCCGGCATGCTGTTTTCGCTCGTGCTGCTCTTTTTGCCGCGCATTTTCGACACCTACCAGCGGATCAGGGAAGCCGGAGAAGTGCGGGGCATACGACTTTCCAGACGAAACATGCGCCGCTCACTCCTCATGCTCGAACAGCTGATCGTCGGCAGCATGGTCCAGGCCCTGCGGACCGCGGTGGCGATGGAAGTGCGGGGGTACTCGCCCCGGAGAAGCATACGGCTGTCGGCATTTGCGGGCCGGGATTGGGGGCTGCTGGGGCTCGCCGCAGCATTGCTTTTTCTTACAGTGACTTAGGCTCGTATCGCTCGTCGCAGGCGTTTCGCCTGGAGCGCCTTCCGTTCACTTTGAGAGACGCCGGATATCGCTCCATGGGTCAACGCGAACTGACGCGTGCGCGCCTTCAGAGCCTGCCATCTCGACGGACCAGAGCTCAATCGGCTGCATTTTGCCTTCCACAAGTGCCGGCCCCAGCCTGCGCAGGATCAGACTTCCGCCTCCGGGCAGCGCGCGTTGCAGCTCGGGCGCAAGCTGTCCGGCACTCTCCGCGCCCACTGCGGAGACGACCGTATCCTGCATTGTCAGAATCGACGTGCCGACAATCTTGTTCGCAGCCTCAAGCCGGCTCGCGACATTCACCGAATCGCCCACCGCGGTGTAGGCGAAGCGCCTGCTCGAACCGAGATTTCCCACCACAGCCTGCCCCGTCGCGACACCGATTCGCGTCCGCGGGAAAATTCCAAAGCGCCGCTCAAAATCGCGGCTCATCCCGAGCATCTTTTCCTGAATGCGCGCAGCGGCAGCGAGGGCCCGGTACGCATGATCCACCGTATCGAGGGGCGCATTCCAGAAGGCCACCACCGCATCGCCGACATATTTGTCCAGCGTTCCGCCCTGGGCAAGAACTTCTTCGCTGATGATCCCGAGATATTCGTTCATGAACTGCGCGAGCCGCTCAGGGTCCAGCTTTTCCGAAATCGAAGTGAAGCCCGCCATGTCGGAGAACAAAGTCGTTATGATCTTTGCCTCGCCGCCGAGCCTGAGCGTCTCGGGCCGCTCCACCAGCGCGGAGATCACTTCCGGAGAGAGATACTGGGCAAAGGCTCTGCGGAGGTATGCCCGCTGTCTGCCCTCTGCCTGATAGCCGAGGACGATCGCCGCGACAAAGGCGAAAAGCTCGCCCGCAAGCGCCAGAACCGGATTATAGAAAATCCGGTATCGGAACAGAATCAGGCTCAGCGCGATGGGAATGCCTGCCGCCGCGACGCCACCCAGAACCGCCAGCCGCTTCTTGCGCAGCAGGGNGAGATAGCCGACAAACGCAGCCGCAGCCACCGCGGCCAGAATCTCGATCCAGAGCGATGAACGCCGCATGAAGGATGAGGAGAGAGCGTCGCTGATGAACGTCGCATGCACCTCCACGCCCGGCAGCGCGGGGTTGATCGGCGTCGCCTGCCTGTCCATCAGCCCGGGCGCAGTGAGGCCGACCACGACGATTTTATCCTGTATATCGATGTCCGGGCTCCCGTCGGAGCCGTGGAATGAGGCAGCGATTATCTGAGCCGCACTGTATCGCTCAAATCTGGATGGATTTTCGAATCTGAGGAGAACTTCCCCCTCTCCGGGGACGGAGCTCTCAGCGCCCGCCGCCTCGATCGCCGCGAGACCGAGCGAGGAAAGCCGCTCGCCGTCGCGGCCAAGCCACACCTGATATTTTCTGCAGATACCGTCAGCATCGACGGCGGCATTCACGTGCCCCAACAGAGCGTCGGGCACATCGAGCACCGGTTTTTTATTCGCCAGGGTGGCCAGCACCACATTGCCGGCTGCGGCCATCGCCTTCGAGCACCGGGCATCATCCTCCGGACCAAAGGTGGAAGCTTCGGTGAACAGTATATCGTAGGCCTGCACTCTGGCGCCGCGCAGATACGAGGCCATCACTCCATAGAGTTCGCGCGGCCAGGGCCAGCCCAGCCCAAGCTCTTTCTGGACCCAGTCGAGGCTGGACTGGTCGATCATGACGAGGACGATCGGTGCCGTATTGGCGGGGAGGAGGGAGGGGGTGTTCAAACTTGACGTGCCCGGAATCTTACGTAAGGTTTTAGGAGGGGCATTTTCTGGAGGGGCGGGGTTGTCTAAACCTGACGTATCTGGAATCTTACGTAAGATTTCGGGGGGTGCAGCAGCACCCTGCCCCCGGAGCCNGACCATCGCCCGCATCTGACTGTCGTAGATGGCCATCCCGAGCTTTTCCGAGGCTCCCATCCAGAGGAAGACAAGCATGGCCACCGCGCCCACAGCCAACGCACACAGAAACCGCACCCCTCTGTTCGTCGTCGAGTGTGACTTTAATGCCGAGCCGCGGGCGTCACCCGCCATAGAGCCTCCTAGAACAGCCGCCGCATCGCCCCGAAGCGTTCCCGCCGGATGAGCTCGAGCGGGGCCACTCTCATCGCCTCGCTGCTCCCCGTTTCAGCCTCAAGCCCGAAAACACTTCTTTCGGCAGCCGGATAGCCAATACCCGTCGATTCGCTCTCCACGCGCAAAAGCGAGGCAGCCTTTCTTGAACGCTGCAGTCGGACAGCGCGCGCCGCCGCCTGCGCATACTGTTGTCCGATGACGCTGATTCTTGTCAATCTCTCCGCCGGAAGCGGATGCTGCACCGAATACTGCTGAATACACTCATCCTGGGAACCTGCCAGCATATGTATAAAATCTTCAAGCGCAGCATTCCTGTAGCCGGTTTCATACAGCATGCGCATAGCCTCGGCATCGGCCTCAAACTCCATGGCCTGCGAATAGCCCTGTACCGAAATCAGGGAGACAAAATCGTGGACCGCCGCCGACAAGAGCGCCGCTGTCTCTTTATTGTCGGCATTCGCCTGCTGTGTGGAGAGCGCCGCGTAATACATGGCCAAATCCCCCATGCGATAGCTCGCGAGGGAAACCAGCCCGTGCCCAAGTGCCGAGTGCGAAATTTCATGCGCGAGCAGCGCGGCGAGCATGTCCTCTGAAGTGGTGAGTTTCAGAAGCCCCCGCGTGATGAGCACAAAACCTCCCGGTGCCGCGAAGGCATGCGCTTCTTCGCTGTCCAGAATCAGAATATGGTAACCCTGGGGCAACAGCGGCCGCGCGGAGAAGAACGCCAGGCCCTGCCCTATCTTGTTCACATATGCAGTGAGCTCGGGCTGATTGTAGACCGGATACTGGGAGAGTACGGCGGCCGCGACGACCCGCCCTATCGCGTACTCTTCCTCATAGGTAAAAGGCCTGGATTCGTTCTGGAAGGAGAGCGCGGCCTCGCGGATGAGGCGGGCCTGCTCCGGCGTGATCATGCCCTGAAGGAGGGCCTGGTTCAGGAATAACTGGAGGGCTTCAGGCGATACGGTACACGACACAAAAGATGAGGCAGCCAGAAAGACAGCGAGGCTGACTGCCACAATGCGAGACCGGACCGCAACTCTGTGCACGTCACAGTTCTCCCGGCGAAATGTCGGTCCCCTGGATGAATGCCAGACATTCTGCATAAGGATAGGTCAATGTCACCATATCGTCCACCGCGGCGAAATTGAAGGCATTGCCTTCCCTGAGGGCGGACTCGAGGCTCGACGAAAACCCTTTGCCGGCGAGTACAATTTCGCTCTCCTGCAGTGCGGGGGGCGCAGAGAGGGCGTCCGCACCCAGGGTGACCTTGACGGGAGAAAGCGCGCTGAGGTGGATGTAGCCGGGCCTCCCCGATCCCTGGACATAGCCAAAGACCCAGTCATTTTCAGTGCGTATGACGGCGAAGGGGGTCCGGTATGCCGCAAAGGTCAGCACGGGCGAGGCAAAAGAGGGAGCCGTCCGCAGCGCTGTCCTTTCGACCTTGACGAGCATGATGCTGTCCGAAGGGGTCGTCTGCGCGGCGGCGGTGTACGCCGCGATCAAGACAAGCAAAATCGCCAAACCATATCTATATTTCATCGCAATGCCCCCTTACGATACTGCATAAAATCCCACATTTAAATTATGCCACAATCCGCTGCAATTTTCAGCCTTGTCCTACTGCTCGCGGATAAACTTCTCGATTTTCTCCTTCCACTCGAGGAGTGCCGTGGCAATCGGCCTGCACGGATCATCGGCGCTCATCTCCTTGAGCTGCTGTTCCAGGCGGGCATAATCCGCGAGCGCGGTGGCTCCCTTCTCCAGGGGAAGCTGAACCCAGCCATACGCGTGCTTCCTCCAAGATAAATGCTGTTCCGCGGTCAAGGTTTCAGGAAAATTGCGCGCCAGAAGCCTGCCCATCAGCGTGAGAATCCTTGGATCGTGGAACTGGACGCGCAAAAATTCATTTTTTGCCGCGTGCGGCCCGCGGGCCAGCAGGACCTCATGGAAACGATCCAGTTCCCTTTTGTCCTCCTCGGGATAGAATCCGCCGCCATACAGCGCATACTCCGGATCGAGCTCATCCAGGGGCTTCCTCTCGTAGCGGTATGCTGCGATGAGCCGTTCCTTCATGCCCGGCACCGCTTCGAGCTCGAACAGGTGCTGTCTGCACGCCTCGATATCGATGCTGAGCCGCTTCGCCGATTGTCTGGTGAGCACGCTGAGGGNGGCCAGATAGGGGCAGCTGTTGAGCCGAATCATGGTTATGGGAGGATGCTCCGGCCCGCCTTCGATGCGCTCGGTGAACAAGAGGTCGCGCAGCTCATCTTCGGTCATCGCGGAAAAGGNGCCGGGGCTGAAGCGCAGGTCGTACGCCACAAGGGCGTGGCGGTCGGCCTCGACGAGCCCCAGGGGAGCGATCACCGTCGAGCAGCCCTCCGCTCTCGTGTACAGCTGCGAAGTGTGCACGAGCATGTTCTCACGGAGCGAAAGATTGACCAGGGGAGCCAGTTTTTCGCGGCGCCTGTGCTGAAAATACCACTGGTACAGCCGGGGATATGTCGTGCGCACTTTGTGCGCCAGCCCGATCGTCGCGCGCACGTCAAAAAGTGCATCGTGGGCGTTCTCGTGCGCGATGCCGTTCGCCTTGGCGAGCTCTTCCAGCTTGAACGATGGGTTGCCGTCTTCATTGACGGGCCAGTGAAAGCCCTCATATTTCAAGTCGTGCGCGGCGCGCAGGAGATTGATGACATCCCAGCGCGAATTGTCGTTCTTATATTCGCGGGTATAGGGATCGAGCAAATTGCGGTACAAGAGGCGCCGGATGAACTCGTCGTCAAACTGAATGGAGTTGTAGCCTGCAACCGTCGTGTTGGGGACACTCATCTCGCGCATGATGCGCAGGGCGAATTCGTACTCGCTCAGTCCGTTCTGCTCGACTTCCTGGGGAGTTATGCCGTGGATGTAGCAGGCTTCCGGATCGGGAAGATAATCGGGAGGCAGACGGCAGTACAGCACCAGCGGCGGTGCAATTTCTTCGAGCGCTTCGTTCGTGCGGATGAAGGCGCACTGCGCAATCCGGTCGTGCTGAGGATCGCGGCCGAAGGTTTCAAGATCGTACCAGAGAATGGTCGCAGGCATCGTTGTTCCTCAAGGCCTCGGCGTATCCTGACTGATGGTGAACGCCGCAGGGTCGAAATCGTCCGAGCCGACCCAGAGATTGATCATTACCCCACCCTCGGGAACTCTTTCGACTTTTACGCCCTTGATCTGAAAGCCGATGAGTTCCAGCCGCGCAGTGCCCAAAAGATCGTGCCCCAGCATCGTACCGTAGTATGAGGCGAGTTCCGGCCGCCGGTGCAGCATCAGGCGGTGTTCAATGTCGGAAATTTCCTTATCCGTCCTGGGTCTGTCATCGATGGCCGAGAGATGGAAGCCGTCCGGTTCCATGTGCAGGGAGATGACCATTTTCTTGGGGTCCCCGTACAGCATATAGTTCGCCAGCTCGCTTATGAGTTGGGCATACAGTTCGTGTCGTTTCATCCGATTATTCTCCTCCGCTCCGCGAAGACCTGTACCACTCGATGATTGAGACGATCAGCGTCGCGGTGAGACCCGCGGCAAATCCATTGTTGTAGAGGTCCATCCCTCCATGCCATACGCTGGTCCTGTCCACAATCACAAGATGCAGAAATCCGGCAATACAGCCGACAACCGGGCCAAACTCACCCGCAAGCGGTGCCAGGGCAGTCCCAAACATGATCGCAAGCAGAGGGGTCGGAGCATAGATGTCTTTGCCGAACAGAAAGATCGCCCCCACGACGCCGAACACCACAGGAAGCACGTTTCCGGGGTGCTTTCCGAAAAACGCGAAGCCGAATATGGTAAAGATGCTGCCCAATACGGGGCCGTTGAGAGGTGCGCCGAGCAGCACTATCCCGAGCCAAAACAGCATTCCCAAAATCGCCGCGTTCAGGAGCGAGCCTTTCGGCGACACGTAATCGGCAAAATCGCTCGGCAAGCGTCCACTCATTGTAAGGATCTTCCGAAAATCGCGGAAGGCCTCCGCGAGCCCCTGTCCGGCGCGCCTGGGGCTCGCGGCCACAATGCAGACAAGCGCGAGGAGCGCGATTGCGGGAATGACCGCGATGAGCAGGGGTTCCGCAGCCGTGCTCCACTTCGTGAGGGGGAGGATATCGGCGCCGGCAGCGTGGGACAGCGATGCGGTAAAAAGTCCGATGAAGCCCGCCGAAAGGCCGATGTTGTAGAGGTTATACCCCTGGTGGAGCCGAAGCATGGCGATCGCGAGGGGAGGCATCACGAGCCCGATGCCGACCCCTATAACAAAGGAGCCCGGCAGGGCAAAGACGCGGCGCATGCCGAGCTCGAAGGCTATGAAGGTGATGAGCGGGCCCATCGCCGTGCCGAACATGGCGATGAGCGCGTAGTCGCGCGGCTTTTTCTTCACGATGAGCGCAGAGAGCGAGACCCCCAGCATAATGGGGATACAGTTGAAGAGCGTTTTGCCGAAAAAGGCGAAGCCCATCATGGTGAACAGGGCCGCAAGCTCGGCCCCGCTGATTCTCAGCCCATTCAGGATTACAAACAGATACCCCAGAAGACCGACGGCAGCAACGTTGAGCAGTGTGGGACCAACCCCCTCCACGGCGATAAAATCGCTCACCAGACGCGCCGGAGCCACCTGAAGACGAAAAAATCCACGGAAAGCCTGAACAATGCCTCCACTCGTCAAGCCTGCAAGAAAGAGCCCCAGCATCACGACAACCACAAAAGCATTGAGTGTTTTTGTCCCCTGCACCATCCACCTCTCGGTCCATCCTAAAGCCATGAGGCAGCGCAATCAAGGGTTGAATCAACATATCTTGCCTTGACGAAAACCGGGGATGCCCCCAAAATGAACTAAGAAGGAGTCCATGATGAACAATGGGATTTTTCACATTCCTGCCCCTGTCAACGAACCCGTGCTCGGCTATGGCCCAGGCTCTCCCGAGCGGACGGCTCTCAAGAAGGAGATAGAGCGTCTGCGCGCAACACAGCTTGACATTCCCCTTGTAATCGGCGGCAAAGAGGTGCGCACCGGAAAGACGGCGCCCATCCGCCGCCCCGATGCTCACGGAGAAGTGCTCGGAGTCTATCATCTTGCGGGCGAGGCCGAGGCGCGCATGGCGATCGAGGCGGCGTTGGCCGCCAAGGCCGAATGGGCTGCCCTGCCCTGGGAAGAGCGGGCCGCCGTATTCCTCAGGGCCGCAGAACTGATTTCGGTCAGGCATCGCGCACTCATGGACGCATCGACCATGCTCTGTCAATCCAAGACGGCACATCAGGCCGAAATCGATGCCGTCTGCGAAGTGACCGATTTTCTACGCTTCAACCCTCTGTACATGGAGCAGATCTACGCGCAGCAGCCCGAAAATACAAAAGGCGAATGGAACCGGTCGGCATATCGGCCGCTCGAGGGCTTTGTCTACGCAGTCACGCCCTTCAATTTCACCTCAATCGCCTCGAACCTCCCGAGCGCCCCCGCGATGATGGGCAATACGGTGGTCTGGAAACCGGCATCGAATGCCGTGTACTCCAACTACATGCTCATGAAGATCTATATGGAAGCCGGACTTCCCGCCGGCGTCATAAATTTCCTGCCGGGGAGCGGTGGCCTCATCTCGAATGCCGTGCTCTCGAGCCCCGATTTCGCAGGATTCCATTTTACGGGGTCGACGGAAGTGTTCCGCTCGCTCTGGAAGCAGATTGCCTCAAACCTCGAACGGTACAGGGTGTATCCGCGCATCGTGGGCGAAACGGGAGGCAAGGATTTCATCCTCATCGATCCCAGTGCCGACCTGCATTCGACAGTCGCGGGAGTCCTGCGGGGGGCCTTCGAATACCAGGGACAGAAATGTTCCGCCGCCTCGAGGCTCTACATCCCCGCCTCGCGCGCGAAGGAGTTCACGGAGGCGCTGGCCGAAGAGATTTCGGCGATCCCCATGGGAGAAATCACCGATTTCCGGAATTTTATGGGCGCAGTGATCGACGAGACGGCGTTCGACACCATCCGCGGCTATATCGAGCGCGCGAAGGCCGGCGGCCATGCGCGCATTGTCGCCGGCGGCACGTGCGACAAGACGCGGGGCTGGTTCGTCGAGCCCACTCTGATTCTCACGGAGGACCCGCATTCGGAATCCATGGTCAATGAGATTTTCGGCCCGGTGCTCACCGCCTATGTCTACGACGACCGGGACATGGAAGCAGCGTACAGACTCGTCGACTCCACCTCGCCCTACGGGCTCACCGGCGCCATCATGGCGACGGACAGGCAGCGCATCAACCGCGCACTGATCGCCCTGCAGAATGCCGCCGGCAACCTCTACATCAACGACAAACCCACGGGGGCCGTCGTCGGCAGGCAGCCGTTCGGCGGCGCGCGCGCATCGGGCACCAATGACAAGGCAGGCAGCTACCTCAATCTTCTGCGCTGGGTCAGCGCCGTCGCGATCAAAGAGAGCTTCGCGCCGCCTTCGTCGTGGCGCTACCCTTTCATGACGGGGAATGACTGAAAACCGGAGAGGCCCCGCGGGGGCCTCTCTTCTTTGATCCGGTATCTTCTTCAGCCGAGTGCGACGTCGAGGAGCATCATGATGGCAAAGCCCACCATTGTTCCCATCGTGGCGAGGTGGCCGTTCGTCCCCCGGCTCGCTTCGGGGAGCACTTCCTCCGCAACGACGTAGATCATGGCGCCAGCTGCAAATGCCAGCGCATAGGGCAGGATGGGGCGCACTGCCAGTACAAGGGCCGCGCCCAAAAGTCCCGCTATCGGCTCGACGAGCCCCGAGGCCTGACCGTACACGAAACTCTTCCACCGTGACAGGCCTTCCCTCCGGAGGGGAATCGAAACCGCCGCGCCTTCGGGGAAATTCTGAAGTCCGATGCCGATCGCCAGCGCAATCGCTCCCGAAAGATTCGCGCTGGGGATGCCCGCGGCGACCGCGCCGAATCCGACGCCGACCGCGAGCCCCTCGGGAATATTGTGCAGGGTGATCGCGAGGACGAGCAGGATGCTCCGTTGCCACGTCGTGTGGATGCCTTCGGCCTCATTCATGTTCGCACCGATGTGGAGGTGGGGCAGCAGGTGATCGACCCCGAACAGAAAAACACCGCCGAGCAGAAAACCTACCACCGCGGGCAGCCAGGGAATCAGGCCCATCGCCGCCGACAGCTCGATGGCAGGCGAGAGCAGCGACCAGAAACTCGCCGCTATCATCACTCCCGCTGCGAAGCCGAGCATCGCATCGAGGACCTTTTTGTTGATCTCTTTGAAGAAGAAGACCATGGCGGCGCCCAGCGCCGTCACTCCCCATGTGAAGAGTGTCGCCAAAAAAGTCTGCATTATGGGATTTTCAGTGTTCATGTTCTTCTCCTGGGTCGCACCATATAGATCACACTATATATAATAGAAGAAAATCAGACAATAAAAAAGCAGGCCGCCGGTTCCGGGGCGGCCTGCTGTGCTGTTTGATTCTTCAGCCGGACACTACTTCGCGATCGACCGGGCGCCGTAGGTGACGCCTCCGGTGATCTCCAGGCAGGTGCCGTCGAAGGCTTCGTTTTCGACGACCGTGGCGATGGCGCGCGCAATCTCTTCGGGCTCGATGAGGCGCCCGATGTGCACGTCCTTGAGAATCTCGTTGAGCGCGTCCTGATTCATGCCCTTCACCATGGGCGTGCCGACGTAGCCCGGGGCAATGCTCACGACGCGGATTCCCTTGATGCCCTTCATCTGGAATTCGCCTGCGAGAATGCGCGGCCATATCGCGACGGCTGCCTTGGTCGACGAATAGTTGATCTGTCCGACCTGGCCGACCTTATTGACGCTTGAGATCGTGAAGAGGACGCCCTGCCACTTGTTGTCCACCATGCGGCGGGCGGCCTCGCGCAAGGTTATGAAAGAGCCGATGAGGTTGACTTCGATGACGGCGCGGAACTGGTCCGTCTCCATGACACGCTTGACCTTGCCTGTCTCCCTGTCGGTGTTGATCACTACGCCATCGCGAATGATGCCCGCGCAGGGGACCACCACATTGATTGCGCCAAACGTCGATACCGCGGTGTCCATGAGGGCCGCCACATCGGCATCCTTGGTGACATCGGTCTTTAAGCCCACCACGTTTCCGCCCGCAGCCTTGATCTCTCCGGCAACACGATCGATGCTCTCCTGGACCACATCGCCGATCACCACGTTCGCACCGTTCGAGGCAAAATACTTGGCAACCGTCTCGCCTATGCCGCTCGCACCGCCAGTGACCACTGCAACTACTTCTTTCAATTTCATAGATATATTCCTCCTATTTCATTGACCAAAGTCATTGAACCTGGTTATTTTTACATGACTTTTCACGCCTGTCAACAACAATTCTCATTGACTCCATAATAGAATCCGGCTATCCTCAAACATGAGAGAACAGCGATGGAAGAAGACCCCCCTCTCACCAGACGAAAACTCCAGGCCCGCGAAACGCGGAAGCGCATCCTCGAAAGCGCACTCTCGCTTTTCCGCGAAAAGGGCTTCGATCAAGTGTCGATCGACGAAATCACTTCTACCGCCGGCGTCTCCAAAGGCTCATTCTATACTTATTTTCAGACGAAAAGCGATATCATCATCGAAGAGTTCCGCCTCATCGACTATTTCTATGAAAAAAAAGAGACCGTCATTCTGCGCAATCCCGATGCGGCCTCCCGCCTGCTGGCCTTTACGCGCTATCAGCTCGACTATATTCACAAGCATATGGGATTCCGCACCCTCTCGATTCTCTACATCAATCAGATGTCCACGTTCTACGATCAGAAGATACTCTCCAACCGCGAACGCCCTCTCGTGAACATTGTGTCGAAGGTCATCGCCGAGGGTCAGGCTGCCGGCCAGATACGGCCCGGCGATCCGGTAGAGCTCGCGGAATGGATGAACCGCTGCATGCGCGGATTCTTCCTCGACTGGGCGATTTCGAAGGGCGCACTCGACATAAGGAAGGACGGCATGCGCTTTTTCGGTGAATTCGTGTTGTCTGCGCTGTGCACGAAACAGCCGCACGCATAGGAGGTACGTATGGCCCGCTATCGCAATCTTGTCTTCAAGGGGGGAGGCGTCCGCGGTATCGCATATCTGGGCGCGCTGAAGTATCTCTACGAACACGAGCTCATGTCCACGATTGAGCGTGTGGCGGGCACCTCTGCGGGAGCCATCACTGCGCTCGGCGTGGCGCTCTTCCCCTCGGATTTTGCACGGTTCAAGGAGATGGCGGACAGCCTCGACTACCGCAAGGTCCCCTCGGAAGACGACGAGAGCACACGCAACGAGAGCAGAGGACTGCTCGCCCTCACCGAGCTCTACCGCGACCTCGCCCTCTTCAAAAACCTCCAGTGTTCACTTCGCCTTTTGCAGGTAAAAGGCTGGTATTCGAGCGCCTATCTCTACCAGTGGCTCCGCTCGATCATCGCCGAGCGTTTCACCGTGACGAAAACAACATATACCTTTGCAGACTTCAACGATCCCGAAATTCACAAGGATGGACAGGCCTTCCCCCTTCTCTACATCACGGGTACCGACATCACGAACCGCACACCGCGGCTGTTTTCCCTGGAAACCACGCCCGACATGGAGGTGGCGCTGGCGGTGCGCATTTCGATGTCGATTCCCCTTTTCTTCGAGGCAATTCAATACCAGTATCCCGAGACAGGCGAAGAGCAGTGCTATGTCGACGGCGGACTCATGTGGAACTACCCGGTCGATATGTTCGACGACCAGAAGTACGCCAAAAAACTGGTCGACGGCGCAAACGAGGAGACGCTCGGACTCTTTCTGTATTCCTCGGAGAAGGAGACCAGCCATAAGCCTGTAAAATCCATGATCGATTACATGGGAGCGCTCTTCGAGAGCATCTCGCTCGTTCAGGAGCAGCTCGTCATCCGCACGGAGAAGAATTATTCGCGGACCGTCTTCATCGGTGACTGCGGCATAGAGGCGACAGATTTCGATATCGAGCTTGGCGACACGCGGTACAACAGTCTCTTCGATTCGGGATACTCGGCCGCATCGAAATTTTTCGAATCCCGGACTCCGTGGTCGAAGTTCTTCAGCGCCCTCAAGGAAAAGCTCGGATGGAAAGAATAGCATGATTCTGCCTTGACCGCTTCCCCGTATCGTGAGATTATGAGCATATGCTCATAACCCCAGTCGGGTTGTCTGTGCACAAGGAGTCATCCAATGAGTTTTATCCCTGAGAAAAAGCAGAATCCTGCGGTGAAGCGTGTCATCGGTGTCGTCAGCGGCAAGGGCGGCGTAGGAAAATCGATGGTGGCATCGCTTCTTGCGGAATCCTTTGCCTCCCGCGGGTTGAAGGTTGGCCTGCTCGATGCGGACATCACGGGCCCCAGCATACCGCGCATGCTCGGCATCGACAGTTTCCGCGGCGAATCCGACGGAGAGCACCTCTTCCCGGTCGAAAATGAAGAAGGCATCAAAGTGCTCTCGATCAATCTCTTCAACGAAAGGGAAGACGAGCCGGTGATATGGCGGGGCCCCCTGCTCGCCAAAGCCATCGACCAGTTCTGGTCGGACACGGTCTGGGGGGACCTCGATTACCTCATCATCGATTTTCCCCCCGGAACTTCGGATGTCGTGCTCACTGCCTTTCAGACAATTCCCTTCTCCGGCATTGTCATCGTGGCGACGCCGCAGGATTATGTGTCGATGATCGTGCGCAAATCGATCAATATGGCCTCGATGCTCAAGACACCGGTCCTCGGCGTGGTGGAGAACATGCGCACGATGGTCTGCCCGCACTGTGGCAGCGAAGTCGCCCTGTTCGACGACGGTACGCAGAACGGCGCCCAGCGCATGGGCCTACCCCTGCTCGCAAGCCTGCCCTGGAGAAAGGACCTCGCGCAGTCCCGGGCGCTCCGCTGGTCCGCACTGAGCAGCGCTGTCCACAAAGACGCGGACACCATGGCAAACGAAGTGGAGCTCGCGCTCGCTTCCGTGTCCCCGGCATAANACCATGCCGCGCCCCTGCTGCGTCCGCAGAATCGTCTCGGAAATCCGCGCCTGCTCAATTCTTCCTTTCATGGAAGATGCACAGCTTGCCCAAGAGCTCTTCGCCGGAACCGAACTCATCGCCCTTGAGCCCGACGAAGTCGAGGCGCTGCGGCTCGCCGACCTCGAAGGCCTCTACCAGGAGCAGGCGGCACGGATGATGGGCATTTCGCGGCAGACCTTCGGGCGCATTCTGGAACGGACCCGTAAAAAGGTGGCCGACGCCCTGCTGAACGGCAAGGCGCTCAAAATCGAACGCGCAAAGGCCCCCTGTCTCGAGCGGCCGCCCTTCGCGGAGGACAGGGACGGAGCAGCGGGCTTGTCCAACTCAATTCAACCACAGGAAGGAAAAAACATGAAAATCGCTTTCATCTCGGACGACGGGAAGACCATCTCCCGGCATTTTGGAAGAGCAGCATATTATGTCGTGCTCACCATCGACGACGGCAAGGTAGTGCAGAGGGAGCAGCGGCCGAAGCTCAGCCACGGACATTTCGCAGGCCAGCACGAGGAGCATCACGGACACGGCGCCGAGGCCGGACACGGTTTTGAGCCCGGGGCACAGGAGCGCCATGCCGGCATGGTACAGCCGATTCTCGACTGCAAGACGCTCGTTGCGGGCGGCATGGGCGCAGGTGCGTATGCGAGCATACAGGGAGCCGGCATCGAGCCGATTGTGACAGACATGCAGCTCATCGATGATGCGCTGGCGTCCTACATCGCCGGCACATTGGCAGACCACCCGGAATATCTGCACTAAAAATCGCAAAATCGGGTGGGCAACTTTTAAGAACCCTCCCACATACGGTATTATATATAGTATGTGGAATTTCTTTGAGCCAAAAGATGCGCAGTGGTACCGCTGGAAGCTCGACGGCGCCTCGCTCTGGATGTACAAAGAAGGCGAAGAATGGCGTTTCGCCCTCAACTCCCTGCCCTTCAAACATCTGCAGAGCGATTCGGACGGTCCCGAGCCTGTCGAACCTCTCGAGGGCGTCTCCGTCTCGATCGCGGTCGCAGGGGGCAAAAAAGCCGCGCTCCATCCTCACCCGAGCTCCATACCCTATCTTGTCTCGGCGCGCAACGATGTGAAAATTCATCCGGGCACCGAGGCATGGTTCACCATCGCGTTGCCACCCGTCCTGCGCGTTGAGCTCGAATCGGGATACGTGCTCTACGAGGGCTCACCCTTTACCACTCCCTCTACATGGTTCGGCGACAAGACGAGCGGCAATCTCTGCCTGTCTCTCCCCATCGAGCTCGATCCTGCAAGCAAAAACGGGCAGGGAGCCGCCGACGGCGCCGACGGCACGGCGAAGGCTGCCAGTCCCGCATCCCTCAGCATGCAGGAATCCATGCGGCGGGCCGCACAGTACCTCGCGTGCAAGTCCCTCATCCACTGCAGAATCATCGTCAAGAACAGGTCAAAGGAACCGCTCGACGTAAAGCGGCTGGCCATCTTCACAGACCTCATGAATGTCTATGAAAAGGAAGACACACTCGTCTCGGACACGGTCGTCATTACGGGGACAGCGGACGGTTCGCTCCAGACCAATATCGAGGATATGGATTTTAAAGGTCTTCATAAAATTCACACCGCTTCAAAAACCGGCCTCAACGAGCTGCTCATCAGGCGGGGAGTCAGCTTTCTGCGCAGCATTGCCGGGCTTTAATCGGAGGGAGCTATGAATACGACAATTCTTCCTGATTCTATAGACCACCTGTTCCAAAATGCATTCACTCCCGAATTCTGGAGAAAGGCATTCAGCATACTCATCGCGGCGGTGCTCATTCTCGTCGTTTTCCGCGTCCTGCAGGTGATCGTGAGCCGGGCCATAAAAAAGACCATGCCCGAACAGAAAGCCCAGCTCGTCAAAAAGGCAATCCAGTATACAGGCTGGGTAATCGCCATCGTTTCAGTGCTGGAGAGCATGGGCGTCAATCTCTCCGCCCTCCTGGGCGCCGCGGGTATCGCGGGAATTGCAATCGGCTTTGCCGCGCAGACATCGGTATCGAACCTGATCAGCGGCATATTCCTTATCTCGGAAAAATCATTTCAGATCGGCGACGTCATCCAGGTGGGCGATATCTCAGGCATCATCATGTCGATCGATCTTCTCTCGATCAAACTGCAGACCTTCGACAACCGCTTCGTGCGCATACCGAACGAGAGCATCATCAAGTCAAATGTCATAAACAACACGCGCTTCCCCATCCGGAGGCTCGATGTCTGGGTGAGCGTTTCATACAATTCGGATCTGAAGAAAGTCACCGAAACGCTCAAGGATATCGCCTCGAAGAATCTCAACGCGCTCAATAACCCGGAACCTCTCATCTATATCGACAAATTCGACATCTCGGGCGTCAGCATACTGTTCGGCGTGTGGTTCGAGCAGTCGAAGCTTGTCGATCTGCGGAATTCAATCATCATGGATATTCAAAGGAGGTTTGCAGAAGAAGGCATCGAAATTCCATATCCAAAGCGGGATGTCTACATTAAAGGAATTGCCGACACGCAGATCCCCGATCTGCGCAGCGACAGGCGCGGGCAGAGTGCCGGCACGAATACTTGATTGTACGAGGAGTGGACGCCCGCCCGGTTTTCATGATAATTGAACGCTGCATTGGATTGTATTTAACGAACCGTGATATATTCTTGAGAGAGGAACAACCGTATGAAGCGAAGACTAAAGGCGGCATTGATAATTGTGGCGGCTCTGGCGATGCTGCTTGCCGCGTGCACGATCGTGGTGGGACCGACCGGCACCGAGTGGAGCCTCTATTATACGTGGCAGGGTTCATCAGAACAGTATGCTGTGTGGACACTCTATTCCGACGGACTTTTGTGGACAATTATGGCGGAACAGGATACTGGGAGGTCCAGAACAGCCTCTTCCAGCTATCCTATAACAACTACACATATTTCGGAACGGTCTATACAGGGAACATCTATAGCTCTTCCTATATGTCCGGGAACATGCAGGGGACAGATGCTTATGGCTTTACACACAATGGTACCTGGTACGCATACCGGGGAGTGAGGGGAAATAAGAGTCTCACACCCTCTGCTTCCGGAGGACTCACCCCTTCGGGTGACCCAATAGAATAAGGGGATAGATCGATGAATATTAGCATTAAAAGGAAATTTTTCCTCGCTGTCGTGGCGATGCTCGCCGCGGGCAGCCTGATCTTCGCACAGGTGAAGGTATCTCTCACCATCCGATCCAACGTGTCGGGCGCACAGGTCTATCTCAACAATAATCTGGCGGGCTCCACGTCGCCCAATCTCAGCCTTCAGGTCTTCCCGGGCACGTATACGATCAGGGTCGTGAAGGCCGGATACTCCGAGTTCAGGACAAGCATCGTTGCGGTGCAAAGTCCCATCACCATTATCGCGAACCTGAAGGGAGGAACGCCGCAGACACCACCTTCCACCCCACAGACGCCGCCCACGCCGAGCTATCCCGTACCGTCCCCAGCCTGCCTTCGCCCACCGGGCGGCTTTTCATCGATGCGGGCATCAGCGGCGCCAGGGTCTATATCAATGGCGCCTATGCAGGGACGACCCCCTACCAGGGCGTATGGCAGCGCGGCAACTACACGGTCCGCATCTCTGCCTCCGGCTATGCCGACTATACGGAAAGAGTATTCGTGGACGGGAATACGAGGCTGAACATTTCCCTCTCGCCCCTCACCGTCGAGTACGAAATAAAGCTGCCGGACAGTTTTTCCAATGCATGGGAAAAGCCCGCCAACTTCAATGACCTGGAACTCTACCTCGACGGAAACCGCCTGGACCGCCTCCAGGGCAGGATCAGGCCGGGCAGGCACACTTTTGTTCTGACCTACAGAAATCTGCGTTTTGAAGATGACTTCGAGGTTGACCCCGGCAGGCCCGTCACGATCGAACTTTTCCTCGGTATCAGGGTCCACTGAGATACCTCGGACATAGATTCGCGCCTCAACACGGAGGCTCAGATCCATCAATGCGATCTGAGCCTCCGGACTATTGCCACTGTTATTTTCCAGGCCCCCACACTGTGCCCGCGGCTCTTAGGCGTGAGGCTGCTCCACAACCCGCGCCGAAACGAGCACGATGTCCTCCACAGGCACATCCGCGTGAGGCGGGCGACGGCCTGTCTTCATCTTTGCCATAGCGTCGACCACCTCCATGCCCTCGACCACCGCCCCGAACACGCAGTAGCCCGCTCCCGGTCCAGGGCCGCGATAATCGAGCGAGCGGTTGTCCACCAGGTTGATGAAGAACTGGCTCGTCGCGCTGTCGGGGCNCATGGTGCGCGCCATCGAAAGCGTGCCGCGCGTGTTTTTCGGTGCCTTCGCTGCCTCATTGGCGATGGGCGAGCGCGTTCTCTTCTGATTCATGCCGGGGACCATTCCCCCTCCCTGCACCACGAAGCCCGGAATCACCCGGTGAAAAATCGTGCCGTCGTAGAAGCCGGATTTGACATACTCAAGGAAATTCGCCGCGGTGAGCGGCGCATCGCTCTCGAAGACCTCGATGAGGATCGGGCCCTTGCTCGTTTCAAATTTCACGAACGAATTCGCATTTCTCGCTCCTTTTGCACTCCGCGCCAGCGCGTGAGGTGCATCAAACATACGAAATTGCGAAAAGAAGGACAAGGGGACGAAACATTTCTTCCCCGGAGAGATGAAAGAACGCGGTATCGCGGCGTGGATCATATATTTTATTAACGTTAATATTAATTTTTAATGTTGAAAAACCCAAAAGTACTGAAAACTGGCTCAATTCCGCTTAAAAAGCTGCAATGCCCATCTCAAAACTATTAAACTTTTATTCTTGACAGCCTGAAAATCAGGATTTAACATTAACGTTAATATTATGGCGGTATTATTGAAACAGCTCGCCGCGGCAAGCGGATATTCCATCAATACGGTATCCCGCGCTCTGAGGGATAAAGCTGACGTAAGCCCGCAGACCAAGGAGAAAATACGTGCACTCGCTTCAGAGCTGGGCTATGTGAACAACAGTGTCGCGAAAAGCCTGAGAACCGGCAAGACCAACATCATCGGCGTCATCTCGGCGGACTCCTCGAACCCGTTTTTCGCGGAAGTGATAATGGGCATCGAAAACGCCGCAAGAGCGAGCGGGTATCACATCCTTCTGACCAACACCGAAGAGTCGCCCGAGCGGGAACGCGAAGCCGTCAACGTGCTCATAGGGAAACAGGTCGACGGGCTGCTCCTGATGCCCGTACTGCAGCAGAACAACAACAGCGAATACTTAAAATCCCTGAATGTACCCTACATCATAGTCGGCAGGTGGCTTCCAGGACTGGAAGAGCATTCGGTCATGTCGGATGAATATGAGAAGGCCAAGCAGGTTGTCCTGTATTTCCTCAAAAATGGGCACAAAGACATTCTCCACCTCGCCGGTCCTCCGTGTGTGAGCAGCTCCGTGGACAGGCTGAGAGGGTACCGGGATGCCCACACGGAGACTCATACACCCATTCAGGAAGACCTGATCGTCGAAACGAAGGGACACCTCGAAGACGGCTACCGCGAAGTCAGCTCATTGATACGAAATGAGAGGAACATCTCGGCCATCTTCGCCTTCAACGACCTGGTCGCGGTGGGCGCCCTGAGGGCCCTCAGGGAATCCGGCATAAAGGTGCCGAAAGAAGTCGAAGTGATCGGTTTCGACGATCTCAATTTTTCAAAATTCCTGCATTTCAGCCTGAGCTCTGTCAGCATAGCCAAGAAGACCATGGGCAATCTGGCTTTCAGGACTCTGCTCGGACACATNCGAAAATCCCGAGGCCCATACGGCAAAAAGATTGTGGAATCGCGGATTGTATACCGGGAGACCACATTGGAACAGGAACCATAGAGGTTCAGATTACAGGAGGTTTTCTATGAAAAGGATGACAGGCCTTGCGATAGCGCTGCTATTGCTTGTGTCGACTGTTTCGGTCGGCGCCCAGAATGTACAGAAGCCGCTGGAAATTACATTCTGGTCACTCTTTACAGGAGGAGACGGTGAATTCTTCGATGCAATGGTCAAAGAATTCAACGCCTCTCAGAACGAGATAGTCATGAAGACCGACACCGTCAAGTTTGACAACTATTACACAAAGCTCACCGCCGCGCTGGCGGCCAGAACGGCACCGGATGTCGTCGTCATGCACCAGGACCGCCTGAGCACCTTTGTGCCGAGCGGAGTCCTGCTTCCCCTCGACGCCTATGCCCAGAGAGCGGGCATCGACCTGTCGACCTTTGAGCAGGCACCTTTGAATAATTGCAAAATAGACAATAAACTCTATGCCATTCCTCTGGATGTCCACCCCATCATCATGTACTGCAATCTGGACCTGTTCGCCAAGGCGGGAATAACGAAGCTGCCCGAAACCCTCTCGGAGCTGTTCACTGCTGCCGAAACCATCCAGAAGAAGACCGGTGCGGAAGGCATCGCTGCCGACAACACCACCGCGACATACAAGGCCTACACACTGACGAGAATGTTCCTCTCCATGCTTATGGAGCAGGGAGTATCGGTCTTCAATGCGGACAACACAAAAGCGAATTTCAACAACGATGCCGGCGTCAAAGCGTATCAGGCACTCTCAGATATGGTAAACAAATACAAAGTGACACCGAAGGGTCTGGATTATGATTCCTCCGTCGCCGATTTTAGACTCGGCAAGGCTGGGATCCATTTCAACGGCGTCTGGGTCACCGGCCTGTTTGAGCAGCAGCCAGGCCTCAACTTCATTGCGGTAAAATTCCCCGCACTGTTCGGCACAAATGCAGCATGGGCAGGTTCCCACACCTTCGCCATTCCGGCACAAAAATCCATCGACGAAAAAAAGGTCATGGGTGCCATGAAATTCATCGACTGGATGACGAACCATGGATATCTGTGGGCAAAGGCCGGACACGTTCCCACCAGGAAGACCGCCGTGGACACAAAAGAATTCAAATCCCTGCCCCACAGGGCCGATTACGCGGACGCTGCCAAGTATGTGTTCCCCACGCCGCCGACTTCCAAGTGGCCCCAGTGCTACGATACGATCTCCGATTCTCTTGAAGAATCCATTGCCCTCAACAGAGACGCAAAAACCGCATTGACCAGGATGGAGCAGACCATCAACGAGATTCTGAAAAAATAGAGACCACCGTCCGGGAAATTGTCGCCAGGCGCTTGAAGGGGCACTGAGGGCTTCCTTCAAGCGCTCTTTTTAAGGCAATTTGGAGCTCTGAATGTTATTGCACGATGCTGACCACAAGAAAAGAGACATCCTGTTTTTTTCTCTCCCCTATCTGACCGTCTATGTCGCGTTCATGGTCTTTCCTGTGGTGTATGGCTTCTACCTGAGTTTCTTCGACTGGAACATTCTCTCGACAAAGGTCTTCGTCGGGCTCAAGAACTATGTCGAGGCATTCAGCGATCCTGAATTTCTGTCTTCTTTCTTCCATACTATCCAGTTTGTCGTCATCTCCACGCCGCTCATCATCGTCGTCGGTTTCATCATGGCGTTGATCGCCGTGCGGCCGACGAAGACGGGCAGAATTTCGGAGACGGTATTCTTTCTCCCCTACATGCTGTCCACCTCCGTGGTGGGCACCCTCTGGGCCTGGATATTCCAGAAAAACTACGGTCTTGCCAACCAGCTGCTGAAATCGGTCGGCCTCAGCCCCCTGGGCTGGCTGACTGACCCCTCTATTGCGATGACCTCGATAATCATTGCGACGCTGTGGTGGACTGCGGGATTCAATATGATACTCTTTTCGGCAGGGATGAAACAGATTCCCGAAGAAATCTACGATGCGGCGAAAATCGATGGCGCCGGCAGCTTCACGACCCTGACGAAGATCACCATTCCGCTGCTCAGGGACACGTCCCTGCTCGTGCTGGTACTGCAGATCATTGCCTCCTTCAAGGTGTTCGGGCAGGTATATGTGATGACCGGAGGCGGGCCCTACGGGACAACCCGAGTCCTCGTCCAGTATGTGTACAAAACGGGGTTCAGCTACTTCAGGCTGGGCTATGCCTCGGCCATGTCCATTCTCCTTTTCATGGTCATTCTGCTCGTATCCGTCATCCAATTCCTCAGAAAGCCGGACGAAACGCAATGAAAAAGCCATTCGACATCCTCGGGAAACTGTTCATCGCACTTCTCATAGTCTTATGGCTCGCACCGCTGATATGGCTTGTCATCACCTCGCTCAAATCAGAGAACACGGTGATGTCAGATACACTGTCGCTTGTTTTCACACCGACAATTGAAAACTACCGCAAGGCTTTTGCGAGCACGCTGCTGGGAAGATGGATGCTCAACTCCCTGACAGTGGCGGTCGTCACCACCATCCTGACCGTGCTCATAGATTCCGCCATGGCATACGTGCTCGCCCGCATACCGTTTCGGGGAAGAAAGGCGTTGTTCATCTTTATTCTCGCCGGCATGATGATTCCATTCGAGGTCCTCATCATTCAGCTTTATCTGGAATTCACCACACTGGGGCTTGCGAATACGCTGGCAGCCGTCATCCTGCCGCGGCTGGCCCTTCCCATCGGGGTCTTCATACTGACCCAATTCTTCAGGTCCATCCCCCTTGTGCTCGAGGAAGCCGCCTTCATCGATGGGGCAAGCAGGTTTACCGTATTCAGGACGATCATTCTTCCCTTGAGCAAATCGGCAGTATTCGCCGTCGCCATAATTGCGTTCATCAACGCCTGGAATGATTTTCTGTGGCCGCTTGTCGCCATTTCCAGCTCGGAAAAATATACCATCACCGTAGGAATCGCGAATTTCCAGGGGACGCATGGAACCGAATATTCGCTCATCATGGCGGGGGCTCTCCTCGCTTCGGTTCCCCAGATAATAATGTATCTTCTCTTCAGAAAAAACATTGTGAAAAGCATCGCCATGACGGGCATAAAGGAATGAATGATGAACCGGCACACGTATTACGACTCCATCACGAATACTTCAATCTTTGAAAACCATCCCAATCCGGCATGGGCGCGCCGCAAGTGGATATCCCTCGACGGCACATGGGATATCGAACACAATGGGCATAGGGGCCAGATACAGGTGCCCTATCCGGTCGGAAGCGAACTTTCGGGCGTGGATTACCCTGACAAAGGCACCTTTGTATACCGAAAGACCTTTAAAGTCGCCGAACCCGAGAGTGATGAGATGCTCCTCCTCCATATCGGCGCATGCGATTACGCGACGACAGTGTCCATCAACGGCATGAAAGTAGGAGAGCATATCGGCGGGTATTCGTCATTCACCTTCGACATTACGGACGCCGTGCAGGCAGGGACCAACCGGATAGAACTGCTCGTGCAGGACTCCCACAGCCCTTTCCAGGTGAGNGGGAAACAGACCTTCCTCAGAAAACCATTCTATGTATGGTACAGGGGGATCTCCGGCGTCTGGCAGAGCATATGGATAGAGAGTGTCGACCGGGCGCACCTGGTACACGCCGAGCTGATGCAGGACTTCGCCGCGGGTATCGTAAGGGGAAAAGTGCGGACAAGCCTGCACTCTGAACCAAGAGAAAAGCATGGAGATTATTCGCTCCGGATTGAAATAATATCCCCCGACCATACGATTATCGATCTGCCCTCTGTCCTGGCCGGCCGGGAAGGAAGTTTCGAATTCCAGTTCTCTTTTTCCGAAATCGATGCAAAGTTCTGGTCGCCGGATTCNCCATACTTATATGGTATAAAATATTGTCTGTACAGAAAAAATGACTGCATCGACATCGTGGAGAGCTACTTCGGTCTGCGGGACCTGAGCCTCGGCAGCGATGGTTTTGTCATAAACGGCAGAAAGACTTTTCTGCGGATGGTCCTCGTTCAGGGGTATTATCCAGGAGGAACATATACTCCACAGGACAGGGAGATAATGGAGAACGACATCCTGAAAATCAAGGCGATGGGCTACAATGGCGCCCGAATCCATGAAAAAATCGAAAGCCCCTATTTCCAGTACCTCTGCGACAAAATAGGGATATTCACCAGCTTCGAGATGCCGTCATTCTATATGCCCTCAAAAGCGGCCTTCAGCGCATACGAGCGGGAGCTCAGAGAGCTCATCGAGAGGGACTCCGGCCATCCGTCGTGTATCTTCAGAATACTGTTCAACGAAACATGGGGAATCTGGGGAATGTACGGCAAGCGGTCCAAAACGAGAAAATTTGTGCTGCACATGATCGAGACAGCAAGAGCGCTGGACCCTTCCCGTCCGATAATCGACAACAGCGGCTGGGAACATCTCGACACCGACATCGTGGATTTCCACCACTATCTTCGCAATGCCGCCCTTGGGCGGAAAGCATACGCCAGAATCGCGAAAAAAGACGAGCGCATATTGTTCGGCTTTTCCGTATGGAAGGTTTTGGCATTCTATTTCTTCGGGCTCGTATCGACCAGAACACGCTCAATTTTCCTGGAGCGGCATCATAGACATGGAACAGACACTCATATGCAGGAGCAATCAAAAATTCTCCTCAGCGAGTATGGCGGATTCGGCTGGTATACGTCCGAAAACAGGGTCTCGATTGTCGACAACATTGAGGAGTACACCGAGGATATCGTCGCATCGAGGATGTTCTGCGGCTACTGCTATACCCAGCTCTACGATGTCGGCGACGAGACAAACGGCCTGCTCTCCTTCGACAGGGAGCCCAAGATCGATATGGACCGCATGAGGTCGATCAATGCGATATAAGCCACCTGCGCGCGTATTCGAGCTCCACATCGGTGCCTGAAGCGAAGGCGGCCATCGTCTCCGCGGTGCGCGGAACCCTGATCGAAGGCTGGATTCCTCCCGAGCCGGACGCGTCGGCATCGATCTGGATCCTTCCTGAAACGTCGAGCGACCGCCCGATCGGATATTCGAAGGCAAAGCCTTCGGGCATCGCGACAGGCCAGGGAATCAGCCCGAAGGAGCCGTGCGTGCCGTAGAAGCCCAGCACTTTTGCGTCGGGGAGCCTTCCTATCGCCATCGCGAGCCCTTCTCCGGAGCTGATTGTCGCCGGATTCACCAGCACGGCGATTTCTCCCTCGAAATGAGGTTCCCNGGGCACAACCCAGAGCGCCCTGTCGCTCAGCTCAAAAGTCTGGGCAAAAAGATCGGAATAGGCGAGGTCAAAGCGGCCGGAACTGGCGTTGTACCAGGCAGTGCGCTCGTAAAAGGCCTCCTCGCCGGCAAAAAAGCCCGAGATGTCGGCCGCGACCTGATCGGAACCGCCGCGGTTTCCGCGCAGGTCGAGCACGAGCGAAGTGACGCCGGCCGTCTTAAAGGCCTTCAATGCCTCGACGACCGCGTCGGTGACCTCGGTCGGATACTTCGTGATGTCGTCGAAATGAATCACGTGGTAGATCCTCAGATAGCCGATGTTCCCGTCGAGTATCTTCCATATGACATTCCTGTGGAGCTCGTCCGTCGAGGGGATCGGGGCAATGTCGAAGAGGCCGAGGTCGGCAAAGTCGTCGTGCTGCGCGACGAGCTCGANCAGTGAAGCTCTGTCCCCCTGTTGCGGCCGCGCCGGCGAAGCGGCAGGGCCGGCTGAAGGCGGCTCGAAGACGACAGTGGCGCGAGTTCCCACCGGCGCGCGCGTTATCCCCTGCAGGCGTTCGAGTTCGAGGTCGTCGCGCGTCGCGGCATTCTTGAACCAGCGTATATCCGCGGCCAAAAGCGCTTTTTCCGCAGGCACGCCGTTCCACGACAGGATTCGCGCGCCGGCAGGCATCCCGGNCCTTTCCGCGGGTCCGTCCGTGCGCACCGCCGCGGCGATGATCGACCCGTCGTCGAGCTCTGCGAGCCCAAGACCATAGCTGCCGCCGATAAACCTCTCCCTGAGGTCGTCGGTGTCGGCCGTTATCTTGAGGTGGCCGTCGGGAATCTCCTTGAGGTACTCCACCATCGCGACACGGTAGGCGTCCCTGTCGCCACTGGCTTCGGCAGNCCGCAATCTTCTGCCGTAATAGGCGGCCATCCGGTCCCAGGGAATTTTCTTCCAGTCACCGAAGGCATAGGTGCGCGAGAAAAAGTCGTGCACCGCAAAGAATGCCTGACTCCAGCCCAGACNACTGAAATCGCCTTCTACCGGGAACAAAAACGCATCTGAAGGGGAGCGTTATTCTGAGCGGGAACCTGCGCCGGCATGCCCGCACAGAGCGCCAGAGCCAAAACCGCCACTGCAAGGGCCCCCCGCCCGGCATCCTTTTTCGAGCGCACCGGTTCACCTCCTGAACAGATCGGTCAGATTCACCTGGGCCCAGCCTGAATATCCCCATGCCCGGAACAGCACCACAGAATCCGCAGGGACGGCGATCACCTGGATGACCGTGCCGAAGGGGCCTTCGACAACGGGCCCGCCCTTGTCGATCGTCTTTTCCATCATGGCCTTTACCGATTCAAGCGTGACATGGCCATTCCACTCGTCGCTGGCGAAGATCGCGTTCAGGGCGGGCTGGCGGTCGTCGCGATAGCCCGCCGGAATCTCGTTGATCCTGCCCTTCCACGCNNAGGCCGGTATCGGCTGGACAAAATTATTGAGCGCATAGAGTTCGCCGTCTTTCAACTCCACGATGTGAGTGTCGAAGGTCGGCTTTTCCACGGACACCGCCCTTTCGGCATCCGCGACCTGCACCAGGTACGAAGCGTCGAGCTTGTCCGCCGTCAGCCTCGAAATCACTTCATCGAATGCCGAACATTCGTTCAGGAGATTGAAGAGTTCGACAGGGACGAAGGTGCCGTCCGGGTTCTCTGTCGGGTCCGAGCCTGCACCGTTGTTCACCTCGATGAGAATGCCTTTCTCGTTGATGCCGGTCTCCACATAGACCTGGCCGATGGGCCTGATGTTGGCGAAGGCGAGCGAGCCATCGTCGGGATTGAAGGCCACGAGCGCGAGATATTTCAGATAAGGGAGCATCGCGGTCTGCGTCATGTCCCAGTTGCGCGCAAAATACAGCTTGCCGTCGACAGTCCTCGGGGCGGCCACCGCGATACCGCTGCACGACGGCGCCTTCTTCGACTGTTCGATGACAAGATCCGGCAAAATATAGAAGGAAGTCTCAAGAAGGATGTGCTCCTCAAGGCTGAGCCCGGAAGTCTCCGACATGCCCTGCAGAAGCTCCTTCATCGGATCGGAATACGTATCGAATATCTCCCGCACCCCTCNGAGGTGCTCGGGCCTAAGGCCGCGCGCCTCGAGATCGGCCTTGATAGCCACGTAGAATTCCTGAAGCTGAGGCGAAAGGAGGCCACCGTACTGCCGTCCCATCTCATGCCAGCTGCCCTTGAGCGAGAGCACTGGGTATCCGCCGACAGAACTTCGCCATGCCTGACCTCCCTCAAATGCCCCGGAGGGCACAAGGCCAGCCGGCTCGTCCGCCCACGCGGGCGCCGCGGCGAAAATCAATGCACACAGAACGACAAAGGGCAGAGCAAGGCGCACACGTACGCACGGCCTAGTCTTTTTCATCATCTCCTCCTGTTGACGAGACTGCCGCCTGCCTTTCCTCCAAAATGGAATCAGGCCGCAGAAAACAGTCATTTCACGACGAGACAGTATGCGCCTGAAATGCCGAAGATGCAAGTGACGTTATGCGGTTACAGGTAACTAGTGTGTCTGCCCGCGGTGCTCACCCGTTGAGTTTTTTGAACGCTTTCAGGGCTCCCTGCAGCCGCTTCTGGGCCGGGGCACCGTAAGGAGGATAGAACTTTTCGGCAGCGCTCACGGGCCCCTGGCGGAGGATATTGCGCTCGTGGGAGAAGGTTTTGAAACCGTAGAAGCCGTGATAGTTGCCCGTACCGCTCATTCCCACCCCTCCGAAGGGGGCGTCGGGGTTTTCGATCTGCACGAGGAGGTCGTTGATCGCCGCGCTTCCCGAGGTGGTGGAGGCAATGAGGCGCTCCGCGCTCTTTTTGTCGCGGCCGAGGATGTAGAGGGCGAGCGGTTTCGGCCTGGCTCTGATGAAATCGATGGCCTCATCGAGCGAGTCGTAGGAGAGAACCGGCAGGATCGGGCCGAATATCTCTTCCGCCATGATGGCCATGTCCGGCCGCACGCCGGTGAGAAGCGTCGGGGCGGCATAGCGCCGCTCCGTGTCGAAACGGCCGCCGAATTCCAGCATGGCTCNCCTGGAGACCGCGTCCGCGACGAGCCGCTCGAGGCGGGCGCAGGCTGAGCAGTCCACGATGCGCGGAAAATCCGGCGAAGCCGCACGCTCTTCCTCTGTTTTTCCGTAGAAGGATTCCACGGCGCCCCGCATTTCCGCCGCAAAAGTCCCGACCATCTCGGCGGGGCACAAGAGATAGTCCGGAGCGATGCAGGTCTGGCCCGCGTTGAGGCATTTCCCCCAGGCGATCCTCTTCGCCGCCTGGCCCATGTTCGCGCCCCGCAGGAGGATGGTCGGCGATTTGCCGCCCAATTCGAGGGTGAGCCCTGCGTGTACCCGCGCGGCCGCTTCCCCCACCTTCACCCCGACCGCCGGACTGCCCGTGAAGAATATGTGATCGAAAGGGAGCTCGAGGAGGAAGTCGCCGACCGTGCTGCCGGGACCCTCGACCACGGCGACTTCTTNCGGAGGAAACACGCGCCCTATGAGGTCTGCGAGGAAGGCCGCCGTATGGGGCGTCTTGTTCGACGGCTTTGCGATGACGCAGTTGCCGGCGGCCACCGCGGCGACCAGAGGGGCGACGAGGAGCTGGACGGGATAGTTCCACGGCGACATGATGAGGACGCGCCCCTTGGGCTCATACCGCACCCGTGTCGAAGCGAGGGGGAGAATCAGCGTCCCCTTCGCGCGCCGCCCCTTCATCCAGGCTTTCAGATTTCTCGTCGCGCAGTCTATTTCCTCTATCGAAGGAAAAATTTCGGTGAGCCATGCCTCGAAGGCCGGCTTCCCGTAATCCGCCCTGCCCGNCGTGTAGAGCTCCTCGCCCCGGGCCAGGATCTCTGCGCGCAACCTCTTCAGCTTGGCGATCCGCTCGGCGGGACCCGTGGCGGCGACTTCCCAGCGCCGTTTCGCCTGGGCCTCAAACAGCTCGGCGAGCTGTCGCTTCTCTGTAATCAGCATGGGAATAATCTACTGCAAAGTCCCCGTCACATCAAATGCCGCAGGTCTCTACGCTATCGAGTGTTTTGCGGTGCGCAGGGCGTTGAGGACGGCGAGAAGCGAGACGCCGACATCGGCGATCACGGCCTCCCACATATCGGCGGCGCCGACAGCTCCGAGGGCGATGAAGATGCCTTTCACCGTCAGAGCGAGCACGATGTTCTCGATGACGATCCTCCGGGTGAACGAGGCGATTTTCAGCGCCGTCGGGACGCGCGCGATATCGTCGTCCATGACGACGACATCCGCGGCCTCGATCGCGGCATCCGAGCCGAGGCCGCCCATGGCGAACCCGACATCGGAGCGGACCAGCACGGGAGCGTCGTTCATGCCGTCGCCGACGAACACGACGGCGCCCTTCCGCTTCGGGTCGTCCATGAACTCTTCCAGCTTCGACACTTTGTTGTCGGGCAAGAGTTCGGCCCTGTACTCGTCGAGGCCGATCTCCTTCGCGACGCGGGCGGCGACTGTGGCGTCGTCGCCGGTGAGCATCGCGACCTTGCGGACGCCGAGCGCCTTGAGCTCGGAGACGGTCTTCGCGGCGGCCTTCTTTATGCGGTCCGATATGACGATGTAGCCGGCATAGACATTGTCCACCGCGACATAGACGATGGTCCCTTCGACATCGCAGTCCTCGTGGTCGATGCCCTCCCTGTGGAGGAGGCGATCGTTGCCCACGGCGATTGTCCGGTTTTCGACGCGGGCGACAAGCCCGTAGCCCTTGACCTCGCGGATATCGTAAGCGGCGGGCAGGTCTCCGCCGGCCGCCTCCCGGACGGAGCGCGCGATCGGGTGCGAGGAGTGCGACTCGGCGGCGGCCGCCCAGGAGAGAAGCTCCTCTTTGGAGAATCCGTTTCGGGTGACCACATCCACGACGGCGAATACGCCTTCAGTCAGGGTGCCGGTCTTGTCGAACACCACCGTGTCGACCTTTGTGAGCGCATCGATGTAGTTTGAGCCCTTGATCAGGAGCTTGTGGCGGGATGCTCCCCCGATTCCGCCGAAGTATCCGAGAGGTATGGAGACGACGAGCGCGCAGGGGCAGGAGATGACGAGAATGACCAGGGCGCGGTAGGCCCACTCCCTGAGGGTTGCCCCGGGGACGAAGAGCGGCGGGACAAAGGCTATGAGCAGCGCAATCGCGACTACGACCGGCGTGTAGACGGCGGCGAAGCGCGTGATGAACTTCTCGGTCGGCGCCTTTTGGGAGGCCGCGTTCTCGACGAGCTCCAGAATCCGGGCTGCCGTGCTCTGGTCAAATTTCTTGTCCACCCTGACGACGATTCGCCCCTCGTCGTTGACGAAGCCGGCGAGGACCTTGCTCCCCGCCTCGACCCTGCGGGGCACCGACTCGCCGGTGAGCGAGGATGTGTTGACAGAGGACGAGCCCTCGATCACTTCGCCGTCGAGGGNGACCCGCTCCCCGGGGAGCACTTCGATCATGTCGCCGATCTTCACCTCCGCGGGAGGGATGATCCGTCGTTCGCCGTCCACGATCAGCCTCGCCGAGTCGGGACGCAGGTCCATGAGCGAGGCGATCGACCGTTTCGAACTGTCGACGGCCCTGTCCTGGAGATATTCGCCGACCGAGTAAAAGAGCATCACGCCGACAGCTTCGGGGAGCTGGTGAATGACGATGGCCCCGATCGTCGCCACGCTCATGAGGAACATCTCGTTGAACAGACGTCCTCCTACCATATTCCTGAAAGCCGAGGCGAGCACGGGGAATCCCACGAGAAGGTAGGCCGACAGCAGCACAATGTATTCGGCGATGGAGAGGGGCGTATCGTGGAGCTGCTGATTGAAGACAGAGCCTACGATAAAGAGAACCCCTGCGATGATGAGGCGAATCAGTTGTCCTCTGCCCAGGCCCTCTTCCTTCTCCCCCTCCTCGGTCTCTTCTTCGAGGGGAACGATGGTTGCCCCGGGCTCCATACGGCCGATGATCTCACGAGCCCTATCCTCGTGCCGGGAGTCCAGAAAAACGGTTTCCGTCGCAAAGCTGAGGCGGGTGCGCTCGAGTCCCGGCGCCTTTTGAAGGGCGCTCTCTACCTCATTGGCGCACTGTGCGCAGTCGAGTCCTTTAATCCTGTACTTTGTCATATCAACGTTCCATATCAAATTCTGTCGATGTAGTGTTCCTTCGCCTGTTCGATGAGGGCGAGGACATGGTTGTCATCCAGGCGATAGAAGATCATTTTTCCGTCCCTTCTGTTGCTCACGAGTCTGAGTGCCCGGAGCAGGCGGAGGTGGTGAGATATCACGGGCAGTGTCGTATCGAGCAAAAAAGCCAAATCGCAGACGCACAACTCTTCCTGGGAAAGCAGATAGAGGATCTTGACACGCGTCTCGTCGGCCAAGACCTTGTACAGCTCGGAGAGCCCGGCAACCGAAAGCAGCGATTCCTTCAGGGCATCCGCGTGGTCCCGACAGTTGACGCTGTATTGACTACAGATATCATCCGGCATAGTTCCTCCATACAATTGCTCAATTAAACAATTGATTAACTATAGAATACAGGGACAGAGCAATTTTGTCAAGCACAAAAAGGGTCATGCGCTTGCCTCTGTCCCTACAGGAGGAATATAGTGCTGACGTGCACCAAAACTCCCGCAGGATTATCCCGATATTCGTCCTCGCGGCCATCATGGCCGCACACCCCGCTGCGCTCTTTTCAGCCTCTTCCGACGGGATCACCGTATCGATGATCACCATATTTCCCGGACGTTCTCTCTACTCGGCCTTCGGCCACACCGCGCTCCGGGTTGTGGACCGGCGTGGAGGCACGGACAGCCTCTACAACTACGGGCTCTCCGCCCGCCCTTTCGACGCACGATTCGTGCTGGGCATGTTCACAGGTCACATGGACTTTATGGTCGCCGCCCTCAACACACAGGAGACTTTCTATTTCTACAGCGAAGTCGAAAATCGCACCATCATCGAACAGGTGCTGAACCTTGACCCGGACCAGATTGGCACGCTTCTGTCCTCACTGAAACACGACATTCGCCCCGAAAACCGGATATACAACTATCGCTATTTCTCGGACAACTGCGCGACGAGGGTGTGGGAACTCCTGGCGCCTTTCTGCGCTTCCCCGGATGCGGGGGATGAGACGCAGGCACAGGTGTCGCTGCGGGACCAGCTCCACCCGATACTGGCAGACAAGATCTGGCTCCGCACTGTCATCGATCTTCTTCTCGGCCCCGCCGCAGACAGACCTCGGTTCCGCGATGCTCAGCTGTTCCTGCCGCAACAGCTGATGGACACGGCTGCTGCCGCGTCCAACGTCAGCGGGCGCCCCGGGCAGGTCCCATTCGTGAAAAGCTCCTCGGTGGTGTTTCAGGCAGAAAAAGCGCCCCCTCCGGCACTGAGGATAACGCCACTGGCCATCTCGCTGCTCATTCTCGCCATATCGCTCGCCTCCCTGCTCCCGCCGATCGGGAAAAGGATGCTGGTCTTCGATTGCGCCCTTTTTGCTCTGGCCATCATTGTAGGCGCCTGCATCCTCCTGTTCTGGCTCGCGGCCGGCTACCCCGAAGTCGGATTCAACCTGAATCTGCTGTGGGCGAACCCGCTCGCCCTGGCGGCGCTCATCGTCTCGCGCTGCTCCCCGAAATCGAAAACCTCGATAGTACTCTCCGTCCTGACGGCGGCACTCGCGTTCCTCTGCGTCGCGGGAGGAGGCCTGGGCCTTCAGCGCATCGCGGTCGAACTCAGAATCGTCGCGCTGGCGATTGGCCTCCGCTGCTGTTCTTTTGTGTGGGAGGGGAGAGGCCGAAGAGCGGCGGCGAAATAGGTCCGCATTCTCCGTCCGGGGCTCGACCAAAACCCTGGCCACATAAACAAAAAGGGCTGCCCAAGAAATTGGACAGCCCCTCTTTTTCGGGCAAGCCAGACTCGAACTGGCGACCCCAAGTCCCCCAGACTTGTACGCTAACCACCTGCGCTATTGCCCGGATATGCCGTTTGAAGGCCTGAATAAAGTAGCACAGCGGGTGCGCCGNTGTCAATGCGAAAGAGATGTCGGGCAGAAAAGCAGAGACAGGCGCCCGCGCAGTTTGGCGCTAATGGGGGCTCCTACGGGGGCCGCAGGTGCCCTCGTGGTGGGGCGGGCCGCCTAATGGCGCAAGCAGCACCCACGTTTCCGGCACCGCCGGAGCATGCTTATGAGGCCCGCGGCGGCCGCCTACGTGGTCCGGCGCCGGCCAGGCGTAGCGCCGCTTTCCCCGCCACCCTCTCACAGGCAGCCGAAGCGCTCGTCTCCGGGGCGCGGATCGATGCCGGGGCGCGTCAGCGCAAAGTCGTACTTGACGGGATCGTCGGGCGCATAGAGTCGGAAGGCTTCGGTGACACGAAGGGCGGCACGCAGGTTGATGCCGGGCGCGGGCGAGCTGGCCGCGGCCTGCGCATGGCCTGCGCGCGGGTTGATGCCGGAGCTGGGCCCCTCTGAGGCGGCTCTTTCTCTCCGTCCGGGCAGGAAATGCAGCCGCTCGGCGCAGGTGCGCGCCATGTGCGTGTCCATGGGGACAATGAGGCGCGAAGGGTCTACGCTCTGCCAGCAGCCGGGATCGATTTCGTCGCGGCGGACCATCCAGCGGAAAAATAAAAACAGTCGCTTGGAGGCCGAGCCGTCGGCAGGGTCCGGAAGCAGGTTTTTGCGCAGACCGGATGGCGTCGTCTCACCCGCAAACCGCCGCAGGTTCTTCACAAATGCCGACGCCGCCTCCAGCATCGAAGCTCCGTCCCCTTTCAGGAAGAGCGCTTCGAGGCTGCCGTACTCGCGCAGTGCCTTCCGGATCGCCCACATGAGCGCGATCATGTCTTTCGGAAAACAGAAGCGGTACTGAAACGCGCCCCACAGGCGCTCGATGCCCCTCCGCTCCATCCCGCGCAGGGCCTCTGCGGGCCGTGTCCCCAGCGGCTTAAGCGCGGTTTCGCACGCACGCACGACGAGCTCGACCGAGCCGAATGCGAGCGTGGAGCACACGAGGCCCGCCACCTCGATGTCTTCCGGCGCCGAATAGCGCCGCACGACGGCAAGCGGATCGAGTTCGAGCCGCTCGATGCGATTACATACAGTGTAAATTTCTTCGAGAAAACGCGCGATCCCGGGATCGTAGGCGACCGGCGGGCCGTCACCAGAGGCCGCGCCCTGCATTCCGTTTCCGGGGGCCGGGTCTTTCACTTTTTCGCGGCCGTCTCTGCTCTCTTCGGCCAGGAAGCCTTTCCTGGATAGTTTCATCGCTTAATCTGGGATTCCAGCTCGCTGATGCGCGCACGGAGGTCGTTCTCGGTCGGGTTGAGCGCCTTGGCCTGAGTGAGGTAGCGGAGGGCCTTATCCCTGTTGATGGTATCGCTCTTGTCCAACTGACGGTTGTAGCGATTGAGATACATCGAGGCGAGCGACACGAGCGCCTCAACGTTGTCCGCCCTTTCGGCGAGCGCATCCTTGAGCTGCCCGATGGCCTTGTCCTCGTCATTCTGGAGAGAGGCCGACATATAATAAAGAAAAGATTTCAACTCTTTTGAAAATGGGGCGGCGATGAATTTCACGACCATCTCGAGCATCGCCGAATTCGCGCTTCCGCCCTGATTCACGCCGAGCGCGGAAAGCGCAATGCCGAGCCCTGTAGACGCATCGCTCGCCGGCGCAGCAGAGGCCAGCCCCCCACCGGTCGCCATGGCGAGGCTGCGCAAGTATGCTTCCACCGCCTGTTCGGAATTCGGGTCCTGCGCGTACCAGCTCGACGCGAACTGCACGGCGGCCTGCATATTGCCGGACTTTCTCAGGATGGTCGCCACCATCTCTTTGTCGAGAGTCGCGCTCCCCGCCTGTTGAATGTAATTCGCCGCCGATACCCAATCCTGGTGGCTATAGCTTTCGCTCACGAGAAACTGGAGGGCCGTATCTCTCGCCTGTGCCCTCTGCGCCTGTTCGAAGGGAGTGAACTCTGCATCCTGCCCATTCGTCAGGTCGAGCACGGCTTTTGCCAGATCGACGGCTTCCAGATGCTTCGTCTGATCGGCAGACTTTTGAAGGGCCCGAATCAGTTGAGCGATCGCCACGGGGTCTTTGGAGAAGAAGCGCACTGCAGAGCGGGCAAAGCGTTCGGCATCAGACTGGCGGGAATTCTCGAGGGCATATTGACTTTTAAGCACGAGCCAGGTCCGATCCCGGGAGGCTGTCTTCGAAGCGCTCTCAAGATACCGCGAGGCGGCCGGATAGTCGCGCCTCTGCATCGCGGCCGACGCGAGCGGGACAAGCACATCGGTGCGCGCCGGGTCATCCTTGAGCGCCCCGGCGAACCACGACTCTGCGTCGAGCACGCTGTTGAGGCTATATAAACTCATTCCGTACAGCGATTTAAATTCAGCACTCAGGCTGGCCTGGGCCACAATCGGGTCGAGCGCCTTTTTCGCATCCTCCGGCTTTCCCAGGGCGACAAATGACCGGGCAAGCCCGCAGGCGGCCTTTTGGGACTGGGGATCAAGGTCGAGCGCCTTCTGAAAATTTTTCACGGCGTCGTCATACTGTTTCGACTCAAGCGCAATCTGCCCTCTGATGAGCATGGACACTGCCGAGACGCTCCCCAGCGCCTCAAACCGCGCGAGGGCCGCAAGTGCCTGCTCCCGCGTCTCATTCCGCGAAGCCCGGAAGAAGGCCAGGGACGAGATGAACTCGGACATTGTCGAGTAGGTCGTGTTTTGAAAAACCTGGGGGACCTCCCCCGAGAAAGCGTCGATGAGACCAACCAGACATGTGATATATTTCGTGCTGGCACCCTGTGCCCCCGGAGGGACCGCGAAACGTACATCTTTCGTGCCGTACACGAGGAGACTGACGCCGTGGGCAATGGCATCGAGGACGACTTTATCCGGATCCGAGAGATACGGTGAGGCTCCGATTTGGGCCCGCGCCTGCGTTATCGACTGCGGCGTGGCCCTCACTATCAGCGCTTCGAGCTCCGAGGATTCGTTTGTTATTTTTTTGAGCTGTTCGGTGCCGATCTTGGGTAGGGCCTGCTGGGCGCAGGCAATACCAGGCACAACAAAGGCCTGTATTCCTGCCAGGACAATGCTCATGAGGAGAATATTGGAAATTCTCGTCAGAAACTTGAATCGAATCTTCATGCTCAGTTGTTTATAGTAGTGCAAACTGGCAAAGGTTACAAGGAAATGTCGATGCTTGCCCTGAAAAAACAATGCGTGCTAAGGTAACCGGATGAGAAAAGCTCAGAAAGGAAGAGCCGCAGTGCTGCTCATGCTGTCGATTCCGATTGTGCTCACTCTGAGTGCCTGCAACAGCGACCTTTCTGTGCCTTTTTTTGCCGGAGCGCATGAGTTTTCGGTCTCGAACAAAGCCCAAAGGAAAAACCTCTGCGATGCGCTCGAAATTCTTTACTCACCCCAATTGAAAAAGAGCGGCTACTATCCTGTGCAGCGGATGCTGGCGGCGCGGCGCATCAGCACGATTCTCATTGAAGACGGCCAGGAAGCGCGCGCGGCGAGGTTTCTCTCCTCACTCGCCGACGAACACGATGCGTACGAGGCATGGTATCTGTTCGCCGCCGGTGCCGTCTACGAATCGATGAACAGCGGGCCCATCGCGCAGTTATTCTACGAGCGCATCCTCAACACTCTGCCGGACATGGCCATAGAAGGACAGTCGATCCACCGCAGCTGTCTCGCAAAACTGCTCATGAGCGACAACCCGCCGGGGAAAAAAGCGGGCTGGTACCGCGACTTCATCCGCAGGTTTCCCGATGCGGACGAAGTCGGCCCCTTCCACTTTCTACTCGCAAAAGAATACGGAAAGCTCGGCCTCTGGTCCCAGGCAGTAGAGGAATACCGTCAATTTCTGCCGTATTTCGGAGTCTCCGTCCCCGGTTATTCGGATGCACACGACTATGCCCGGAAAATGGTCGAATTCAACGACAGTCCAAAAGACTGGACATACGCCGATCTCGACGACCTTGTGAGCGACATCCGCAAGGCCATCGCGGCCCGTTCCCCTCAGACGCTCAGAAAGTACATGTCGAAGGCGGGATTTTTCGCCATGTCCTGGTATAAGGAAGGCGGGGAGGACTCCAACTCCAACGTTCTTTTCAATTTCAGCAATTTCATGACGCGGGGCCCGATCTACGTAGCGCCCTCGCTCGATCCATCCTACAACGATTCGGAAGCCTTCCTCCGCACTTCAGGGTGGACAGGCTACATCCCTCTCTGGTATCTCTGCTTCCGGAGAGTCAACTTTCCGGCTGATCCCAAGGTACACGGCAATTGGGAATGGGCCGGCATCTACTTTGGAGAAAAAATACAATGACAAAGATCCGATACGCTGCACTCCTGATTTCGCTGTGTACCGCGCTGTCGCTTGCGTCGGCAAAGGAAGCCGAGACCGCAATCTCACTCTCCGCAGTGAGTCAGGAGGTCACTGGTTCTTCGGCCCCGTCCGAGGTGAGTACGGGCGGAAGCCAGACAACGACTCCTAGCCCCGAAGAGCGGACAATCGAAGCACCCGAAGAACTCCCGGACGCGGCGCTCGAAGAAAACCTGCAGACGCCCGACCTGAGCCAGCTCCAGCCCGAAGAACTGAGCATCGAGGAACAGGCCAAGAACCTTCAATACGGCATCCCCATGCCCTGGGGCCATGAGCTTTTCGAAAAATACCGGCAATACTATCTGAGCGACGGCGGCCGCAAGATCCTCCTCGCGACGATGCAGAGGGCCGCTCCGTTCATGGATTACATTCAGTCCAAAGTGGCCGAATATGGTGTCCCCCAGGAATTGGCCTATCTGCCCGTCATCGAGTCGTCCTTTTCGCCCTTCGCGGTTTCGAGAAGCGGGGCCACGGGAATCTGGCAATTCATGCGGAACTCCATCGTCGGCTACGGGATGAGCATCACCGAGTGGGTGGACGACCGGCGCGATTTTATGAAAAGCACCGATGCGGCGCTCAACAAGCTCATCGACAATTACAATGATTTAAAGGACTGGCCGCTCGCCATCGCCGCATACAACGCGGGGCTCGGTGCGTTGCGGCGCGCCGTCAATGCCACGGGCGGAGACACCGATTTCTGGAACATCTACGAAAAGGGGCTTGTCTCGAGGCAGGCTCTGGATTATGTGCCGAAATTCCTTGCGGTGGCCTCGATTCTGCTCTACCCCGAACTCTACGGCCTGGAGTTGCCCTCGTCATCCATCAAGTGGGAGGCTATCCCCCTCGACCGGCAGGTCGACATCAAACTGCTGGCCGCAAAGGCCGAAATTCCGCTCGACACGCTCAAACTCGGCAACGCTGAACTACACTATACCATTACACCGCCAGAGAATACGCACCTCTTGAAAATCCCTGCCGACAAATCCGAACAGGTGAAGGCGATCCTCTCCGACCCAAGCGCCCCGCTCGTGCACTACGAAATCTACAAAGTGAAACAAGGCGACACGCTCACCGCCATTTCGAAGCGCTACGGCATCTCCATCTCGATGATCGCCAGGGTGAATACCGGCCTCAATCCGGACCGTCTCAGGATCGGGCAGATCCTCATGATCCCGCTCTCGCTGCAGCCGCTTCAGGGCTCGGGCAGTTCCGGGGGCAGCGCCCAAACCTCGACGCACACCGTACAGAAGGGCGACACGCTCTACGGCCTGGCGAGACGATACGGCACCACAGCCCAGAAGCTGGCGAACCTCAATGGCATCAACCTGAATTCGATCCTGAGAATCGGACAAAAGCTGAAAGTCCCGGCCGCGCCGTAATTGCCAGTCTTTTACGGCATCAGCGCGAGCGTCGCAAACACTTTCGCATCGCCGATGATATTCGCGATATCGGCACTCTCGTTCGGCTGATGGGCGGTCTCATGTATCTTGGACCACACGACGCAGTCGAACCCGGCCTTGCGCAGGTACGCGCCCACCGTGCCGCCGCCGATGCCGATCGGTTTTGCCTCCACGCCATACACCTGACGGACCGCCTCGGCGAGCAGCCCGACCATCGGCGAATCCGAAGGCGTCGCCCTCGATTCAGTCGACTGCACGACATCGAGCTGTACCTTCACGCCGTACTCAGCCTCGATTGCGCGCGCCTGCCTCGAAACTTCCTCGAGAGCGGTGGCCACCGGGTAGACCGGCAGAATACGCATATCGACATAGAACACGTCCTCACCGGGAATGGTATTGACATTGGGCACATTCGCCTCTTTTTTGGTGGGGTTGATCGTGCTCCGGTCCGGGCTGAACAGGTGATCGCGCGCGGTAAACGTCGATTTTTCAAGCCGGTGGATGCGCAGGGCGAGATCGCTTGCGGCAAGAAACGCATTGGCGCCTCTGTCGGGCATCGCCGCGTGAGTCTGCTTGCCCTTCGTCGTCACTTTGAGCCAGCAGATATTCTTCTCCGCCACTTCGATTTCGGTCGCATCGGCCGAACCCCCATCGGGGATGAGGATGATGTCGTCTTTGCCGAAAAGCTTGTGATGCGCAAGCAGATACTGTATGCCGAACTTGGATCCGACTTCCTCGTCCGCAATAAAGAGGAGTTTTATCGTGCGCTCCGGAACGATGCCGAGCCTGAGAAAGGCGAGGGCTGCAAAGACCGACGAAACAATACCCTGCTGGTTGTCCTCCACGCCGCGGCCATAGAGCTTGCCATTCTTCACAACGACCTTCCACGGATCGCTCTCCCAAAGGCGACGCTCCCCTTCCGGCACGACATCGAGGTGCGACATGATCCAGATCGGGCTGTCCTTTCTTTTGCCGGGAATGGTCGCCACCATGTTCGGACGAATTTTCGAAGGAACCCGGGAATCCGGCGCATCGAAATGCTGAATCCCCGTAATGCCCTGCTTGTCGAGCCAGGCTTCAAGAGCGGCTGCCTTCTCGATCTCTCCAATGCCGCCCGACTCGGGGGCGAGTGCAGGATGGGAAGAGAGAAGCGTTTCAAGCTCGATGATGCCCTTTTCCTGCGAATCCAGAAATTGCTGTATCTGAGAGAGTATGGTCATGGTCTTTCCCTTTCATGCGCAAAATGCTGTGCATATGCACGCCACGACGTGGCGATAATAGTCTCTGCATCAGAATATTTCGCTTCCCAGCCGAGCAGTTTTTTTGCCGCCGCGCTTGAAGCGACGAGCTTCGCGGGGTCTCCAGGCCGGCGCCCCGTCATCACCGCGGGAATGGGCCGGCCGGTGATTCTCCGCGCCGTATCGAGGATTTCGAGCACGGAGAGCCCGCGCTCGGAGCCCAGATTGACGGCGAAGCTCCCGGGTTCTTCCACAAGGTGCATGAGCGCGGCGTAATGTGCCTCGGCGAGATCGGTCACGTGGATATAATCGCGGACTCCGGAACCGTCCGGCGTGGAATAGTCGGTGCCGAACACCTCAAGGTGCGGTCTCAGCCCCACCGCCACCTCCATAATGACAGGCACCAGGTTCGCCGGATTTCTCTCAAGCCCGTGCACCCTGCCCTCCGGGTCGTATCCCGCCGCATTGAAGTAGCGCAGCGCCGCAAACTTGAGTCCCTTGAGCCTGTCGTACCACTCGAGACAGCGCTCGATTTCGAGCTTGGTAAAACCGTAAAAATTGGCGGGATCCTTCGGGTGCGCTTCATCGATCGGCAGATATTTCGGCTCGCCATAGATCGCCGCCGAAGACGAAAACACGAGGCGCGGAATCTTCGCTTCGCACGCGGCATTGAGAATGCTGATCGTGCCCGTCAGGTTCTGAATGGCGTATTTCTCAGGCCTGATCATGGATTCTCCCGCAGCCTTGGCCGCGGCGAGGTGCACCACTGCGTCATAGCCTCTCTGCATGATCGCCACAATCGCCCGATAATTGAGGATATCCTCTTCGAAGAAACCGCAATCCGAAAACAGATTCTCTCTTGTGCCCGTGGACAGATTGTCGAGCACATCGACCTTGAGACCGCGGTCTGCAAAAAATCGCGCGACGTGGCTGCCGATATATCCGGCACCACCGATAACAAGCACATTCATGCAGGCACCTCTCCAGAATTTTAAAATACAATGATTGAGCGATTGCTACTGTATCGCAGAGAGCATGAGAGTGCAACAATCGCCACAGCGTGCTGCCGGACCCTCCGGGCAAAAAAAAGCCACCTCACAGAGAGGTGGCCGAAATGCCGCCGACCAGAATCGAACTGGTGACACATGGATTTTCAGTCCATTGCTCTACCAACTGAGCTACAGCGGCATGCTGTAGTCAAAAGAATGGGCGGTGCAAGAGTCGAACTTGCGACCCCCAGCGTGTCATACTGGTGCTCTAACCAACTGAGCTAACCGCCCATATCTGCCGCAAACGACAAAAGCTCTTATACCAGACAGGCACAGAGAATGTCAAGCGACCTCCGGCGTGAGAGAAGTGTTTGCAAGAATTGCATTTTGATTGATTTGTGTATACAATAGCGAGCATTAGTGGAGGAGCACATGCAAAATACATTGCGCCATTATAAAAGCTTGGTATTCGCAAGTCTGTTTATGATATTGGGAGTGTCTGTATTTGCTTTCACGTTCATGCCAATGTCCATTTCGATCTCACCAAGCGGCGCCCAGAGCATTGCCAGTTTTCGCCTGACCAATGATGCTGCCCAGCAGATAGCCATTTCGATCAAGGCCATGACACGCTCGATCGATGAAAACGGGAATGAGATAAACGAACCGGCCGACAAAGATTTCACAATATTCCCAACCCGGGTCGTCGTCCAGCCCAACTCTTTTCAGAATATAAAAGTGCAGTATAAGGGCAACTCCAAGCTCACCAAGGAAGTGGCATACCGCATCATCGCGGAGCAGGTCCCCATCGATTTCGTCCAGCCGCAGAGCTCGGGCGTAAAGGTGTTGTTCAGATATATTGCGGCGCTCTATGTGGCTCCCTCCAATGTCAAAGAGATGTTGTCGGTGTCAAAAGTCGAATACGCTGAACAGGACGGAAAGAAGGGTTTTTTGGTGACCCTCACGAACAGCGGCACCCGCCACGCGCTCATCAACGACCCTGTATTGAAGATTGGCGGCGGCCCTTCGGTCTCGGTCACGCTCACCGAAGACCAGGTAAAAGCCATTCAGGGCCAGAACCTGCTCGCGGGGAATGTGCGACACTTCTTTATTCCTTATGACAACGTAAGTCCGAATGCAAGCTACTCGGGAACACTGTCAGCGACGATCGAATAGGGATTTTTCTGCGTTGATTATTTTTAAAGTCGATATAAAAAATGTGATGTAGGGAGCAATTGTCAAATGGCTACTAGAAAAGTCCCGCTGTTTCTTGTGCTGAACCTCGTTGTTGGGATAAGCATCCTTTTCGGCCAGTCCTCCGATGTCCAAAAGATGAAAGGCCAACTCCCGAATGTGCCGATTGCCCACGATACAATAACGCCGGAGCTCACCATCAGCTTTATGCTGACAATAAACGACAAGACGATAGGCGAAATCGATGCGGGGGTGTGGCACAATGAGGCGATCATCGAAAAACAACTCGCGGCCTCACTCCTCATCGAGTACCTCCGCCCCGATATCTATTCAACTATTTTCGATACCATGTTCAGGGGCCTCTCGTGGCTCAGCGCCGAAGATTTTGCAATTGCCGGGATCATCTTTGCATTCGATTCCTCGGAGCTCACCATCAGCATCACCATACCTCCTGAATATACGCCCGTTGTCGACATCGATTTTGTGCCCGAACAGGTGCCGAATTACAAGCCCATTCTCAGACCGGCTCCCTTCGCGGGGTTCATCCAGGACGAAACAAATCTGCAGGTCTCGAATACCTCCGGCAGCACGCTGTTTTTTTCGACAAAACTCTATTCTGTCATCGATATTCTGGGAACGCATCTTTTCACGTCCGGGTATGTCTCGCTCTCCGAGACGTCGGAGACATACTATTTCGACAGTCTGTATGCCCTCTGGAACAACAATGCCCAACAACTGCAGGTATCGCTGGGCATGATAACCATCCCCGGCACGGGCTTTCAGTCACAGCCACAGCTCTACGCCGTTTCGCTCGCAAGCATCGAGAATTACCGCTATATCGTGCGCCAGGGCTATATCGACGACAGAACCGAGTTCACCATCCACAAGCTCGCGAAAGTGACCGTCGAAGTGAACGGCCGACCCATCCGGCAAGTGCTTCTGGCGCCGGGGAATTACCGCATTCTCGACCTGCCTTTCACCACGGGCCTCAATGAATTCGTACTGCGCATCGAGGAAACAGATGGCAATGTGCAGGTTTTTCGCCATCTCATCCCGCGCGACAACAATATCCTAGAGATNGGGACTTCGGAATTTGCGCTCTCCGCGGGGACCTCGACCAGCGCCTGGGATGAATTCTTCGCTTCGGGCTATTATCTCTACGGTTTTTTGCCGACATTCTCGGGCGGCGTCAACCTTCAGGCCGACAGGCGCTCGGCGATGGCAGGCCTTACGGGGACCATCGCCCTGCCGATCGGCAACCTGAGCGGCTCGGCCTCCATCGTGGGCCGCTGGGATGGATGGGGAGATATGTTCGCCCCGGCAGCCTCCATCAGCTATCTCTTCTCAGTGCCCGAAAAGGATTACATCCCCTCGCTGGGTATTTACGGGACTTACCGTGGATCGGGTTTCTCACCGCCGAACATTTCAGCGCCGACTGGTTCGGCGCCGGACGCCTTCTTCACGCTCTCGGCCAACCTCTACTCAAGGATTTTTCTGCGGACAGGCACGAGCGTCGGCTATTCCTTCACTCGCACTGAAAGTTCACCTCCGGCTATGACCCACGGAGTGTATGCATCGATCAGCCAGACCTTCAGGACCGGCGGGAATCTCAGCCTCTCGGGACAGCTTTCCCTCCCCGTGTCGGGAACGCCCACTTTTTCCGCGCTTCTGGCCTTCAGCATCATACCCAAGGACAGGTATCAGCGCTCTTTCAATTATCTGCAGACGTCTTCGGGGAACACGAGCCTTGGCATACTGGACAAGATCCCCGCCTTCGGGAGTGTCTTCGATGTAAGCCTCAATGCGAGCAATCTCCTTCCAGGCTCGGGAGACGACAGCTCCGTCTCTTTGGGAATCCGCAACAATTCAGATCTGTTCGACGCCAGCGTGAGCGGGACCCTCGGTTATTCGGACAGCACCGACACGTATTCTGCAAACGGATATGTGCAATTGAGGACTACAATGGCCTTCGTCGGGAGCCATATTGCATTTACACGGCAAATCCCCGATTCTTTCCTGCTGATCTCCTCACCCAAAACAAAGGACAACGGGACTGTATCCTACAAGCTCAACAACGGCGCACAGTATCTCGCGAAACACGGCCGGAATGTCGTCATACCACTGACAAACTATACGACGGCCGTCATCTCCACTGACCTGATGGGATCTGCCCTCAATCTCAATCCCCGCTACCCCTTTGTGGTCGTCTCACCCGCATACCGCAGCGGCATTCTCTTCCAGAGCGATGTGATACGACGCTACATGATCACGGGCCGTCTTGTCGACCAGAACGGCAAACCGATCGCATATCTTCCCGGCAATGTCTACGATATCGGCGGTTCGCTGGAAACCTCGACATTCACCGATGATGTGGGAAGATTCGATATCTACGACATTCTGCCGGGAAAGTACAGAATCGAGTGGCCTGAAGGCTATGGGACCACCCAATTCGAACTGCCCGAGACTGAAGAGGACAGTATCGATCTTGGGGATGTCGCGATACCCGTAGTGGCAAAATAGCAGTATACTAAAGTAGGTGTATATGAGAAAAAAATTGTGTTTTTTGCGTGCATGTGCGCAATCGCCATCTCGTCGGCGAGCGGACAGTGGTGGCCGTTCGCATCGCTGTCGCTCGACACCATGGCCAGCCCAGACATAGTCACCTATGATCCATATTCAGGGAGCGACACCACGGGCCCGCAGTTTACGTTTACCGTGCGCCTGAGCAGCACACCGTGGAGCAGCGTCGATTTCTGTGTGGTGATCGATGGCTCGTCTTCGCCGAGCTCGCGCCGCCTGACCTCAACCTCAAACAACCTCACCGTGGACTTCTACCAGAACTCCTCATACAGCAAGGAAATAAAGAGCAGCGCCGATTATACATCCTCCACGATCATTTCGGGCTCATTCTCTGCGGGCACCACTGTCCTGACGAAGACCTATACTGTCTATCCCCGCCTCGACAAAGGCCAGAGCACACCATGGGGAACCTATACGGGCAATTTTTCCGTAAAGCTCTACAACTACTCCGTCCCGTACAACTTCTTTCTGTCGGATAGCGCGAGCTTCACCTATACCGCAATAGTCGACCAGACGGTGGATGTGCGGGTCGGGTCGTCGGGCGGCAGCTTCGACACGGGTGTAAGCTCCTACAATATCGACCTCGGCGAACTCTCGCANGGGGCAAGCGCAAGTTTCGGAATATTTGTGAAGGGGACTACGGGATATACCCTGACCATGAATGCGACATCGGGGGGCTACCTCACTTCCAGCACGACCAACGATAAGATCCAATACTCACTGACAATCAACGGCAGGAGCTACACCCTCGGCTCCGGCGTGGTAATCGACCGTCAAACCTCGAAAGCGCTCTACAGCAAAGTATTGCTGGGAACGATAACCGTCCCCGCCGGGCAGAATGCCGATGCCGGCCAGTACTCCGACATCGTCAGTTTCTCGGTGGCGGCCAATTAGCGCGCCGCGGAGGCGAGCCTCGGTGTGAGTGCATTCCGCCCTTGACAGAATCGGTTTTGTGACATACATCATGTAAATCGGTTTAACTATGAATATTCCACGCAGCTGCGGCGTGCTTCTTCATCCTCTGTCCCTTGGCGGACCCTGGCTCTGCGGGACATTGGGCGAAGAGGCGCGTGCATTTGTCGATTTTTGTGCGAAAGCGGGCATTGGCTGGTGGCAGGTTCTCCCTCTCGGCCCTACGGCCTATGGCGATTCGCCCTATCAGAGTCCCTCGGCTTTTGCCGGAAACCCCTATCTTATCGACCCGCAGCCGCTCGCAGAGTGCGGCCTGCTCACCCCCGGGGAACTCGAGTCATACCGCAAGAATTCTTCGGCGAAGGCGGCAGAGGCCATCGACTATGCCCGACTCTTTGTCATGAACACGGAGCTCATGGACAGAGCATGGCTCCGGTTCAAGGCAAATCGGCAGCTCCAGGCCGACTTCGGACTATTCTGCACAGCACATGCGGGGTGGCTCGACGATTACGCGCTCTTCGCCGCAATCAAGGAGACCGAACATCACCATGCATGGAATGAATGGCCTCACGAACTCAGGTTCAGGGAGCGCAGAGCCCTCTCCCGGTTTGCCCAAGAGCATACGGACTCTGTCGGGCGCATAAAATTCTCGCAATTCCTGTTTTTTTCGCAGTGGCGGGCGCTCAGGGAATACGCGCATGCGCAGGGGCTGAAGATCATCGGCGACATTCCGATCTTTGCCGCGTACGATTCCGCCGACGTGTGGGCGCATCCCGAGCTCTTCAGGCTCGACGGCAAGGGAAAGCCCACCCATGTGGCGGGGGTGCCTCCCGACTATTTCACTGCGACCGGACAGCTCTGGGGCAATCCGCTCTACAGCTGGTCTGTCCACAAAAAACAAGACTATGCATGGTGGATCGAGCGCGTCCGCCATTCTCTCCATCTCGTCGATGCGCTCAGAATTGACCACTTCCGCGGCTTTGAAGCATACTGGGCGGTCCCCGCCGGAGAGCCGACCGCCGAACATGGCCGCTGGGAGAAAGGGCCGGGTTACAGTCTCTTCAATGCGCTGAAAGAGGCGCTGGGGGAGCTGCCGATTATCGCGGAGGACCTTGGATTCATCACCCCTGAAGTGACCGAGCTGCGCGACAGCCTCGGCTTTCCGGGCATGAGGATTCTACAGTTCGCCTTCGAACCGGAGGGAGACAACCAGGATTATCCCCACAATTATCCCCGGCACTGCATCGCCTACACCGGCACGCACGACAACGATACCGCCATGGGGTGGCTTTCGCACGCCGCCGGGCCCGCCAAAAGGCGCGCGCTCGCCTACATGCGCGCGAAAGGCAAGACTTTTTCCTGGGACCTCATACGCACTGCCTGGGCGAGCCCCGCGATGCTCGCAGTCACCCCCATGCAGGATTTCCTCGGTCTCGGCTCGGAGGCCCGCATGAACTTCCCCGGCAGGCAGGACGGCTACTGGACCTGGAGGATGCGCGAAAATACGCCCTCTCCCGGTATCGCACGGAGACTGCGGCGCCTGACCGGGACATATTTCAGGCTTTCCGGCGTCTGAAGATTTTCACGATCTCATTCAGGGTGATGGTGAATACCGCCAGCAAAAGCACGATGAGCCAATCCGTCACCCCGAGCACCGCAACCTTGAAGAAGTCGGCAAAGAGCGGAATCGTGATGACCAGAACCTGCAGCAGGCTCCCCACAATGAATGCTCCCACGAGATAGTGGTTGCTGAAAGGGCCTATCGAGAAGAGCGACTTCGTGGGGTGGCGCAGGTTGAACGCGTGGAACAGCTGGGCAAGGCTTAAGCAGGCAAAGGCCATCGTCCTCGCCAGTGTCACCGCGGCGTCGCCCGAAAGCCCCTCTATCGAGGCACGTCTCATGCCGATGAAGAATGCCGATAGCGCAAGGGCGCCGATGATTATTCCATTCATGATGAGAGAACTGGCCCCGCCCCTGGAGAAGAGGCTCTCTTTGGGATCGCGCGGTTTTTCATTTATGACGGACGGATCGCCAGGGTCCATGCCGAGAGACAGCGCGGGGAAGGTATCGGTGACAAGATTCACCCACAGGATGTGGATCGGCAGGAGGGGTATGGGAAAACCGAAGAGGATCGCCGTAAAGACGGTGATTATCTCTCCCGTATTGCAGGAGATGAGATACAGAACCGCCTTCCTTATATTGTTGTAGATGTTGCGGCCGGTCTCTATGGCCCGCACAATCGTGGCAAAGTTGTCGTCGGCGAGGATCATGTCGGAGGCACCCTTGGCGACGTCGGTGCCGGTGATCCCCATCGCGACGCCGATATCGGCGGACTTCAGGCTGGGAGCGTCGTTGACGCCGTCCCCCGTCATCGAAACGATGTGTCCTATAGATCTGAAGGCCTTGACTATCCGGACCTTGTGTTCGGGCGAAACGCGGGCAAAAACCCTGACATGGCGGACCGCTTCGGCAAGCTGCGCATTATCGAGCAGGTCGATCTCCGTCCCGGAAAGGGCATCGGTTTCGTCGCTCGCGATGTCCAGGTCGCGGGCGATGGCGAGCGCGGTCGCCTTGTGGTCGCCCGTTATCATGGCCACGCCGATGCCGGACCTCCTGCAGGCGGCGATGGAGTCGCGGACTTCGAGCCGCGNGGGATCGATCATGCCGACGGCGCCCAGGTAGATCAGGTCGTTTTCCGCCGACTCGCCCAGCACTTCTTCTCCGTCCGAAAGCGGGCGCCAGGCCGCTCCCAGCACGCGCAGGGCCTGTGCGGCCATGGCATCGGAAGATGCGAGAATGGATGAGCGGGCATCATCATCGAGGGGAAGTTCCCTGCCGTCCCGATAATAGTGAGTGCATTTCCCCAACAGCCTGTCGACGGCGCCCTTCGTCATGATGAAACGCTCCCCCTCCCTCTCGTGGACGGTGCTCATCATTTTCCGCGCGGAGTCGAAGGGAACCTCCCCGATCCGGGGTGCCGCGCGCAGAAGGCCGGCCTGTTCTACGCCGTGTTCCTTCGCGAGTTCGAGCAGCGCGATTTCGGTGGGATCGCCGGTCGACACGGCGCCGATCGTGGCGTCGTTGCAGAGCGCCATGGCCTCGAGCAGAAGCCTGTGCGCTTTCCGCGAAGGATCGAGTTCCGCGGCAGTGCCGGCAAAACCGTCCGAAGCGAAGGCCGTCACCGACATCTTGTTGCGCGTCAGAGTGCCTGTCTTGTCCGAACAGATCATGGTCACGGAACCCAGCGTCTCGACCGCGGGCAGCCTGCGGATTATGGCCTTCTCCTTACTCATGAGCTGGACGCCTATCGCGAGGACTATCGTCACGATGGCGGGCAGACCCTCGGGGATCGCCGCAACCGCAAGCGACACCGAGGTGAGAAAGAGTTCGAACACGCTTCCCTTCGCGATGACGCCATACCGTATCAATTCCTCGCCAAGCCCCAGCAGGAACATGAAGCCGCAGAGAATCAGGATGCCAGTCCCGAGCTTTTTGCCAAAATCCTCCAGTTTCTTCTGAAGCGGCGTAGCCTCTTCCGGTTCGGCCTCGATCATCTCGGCGATGCTCCCCAGCACCGTATCCATCCCCGTAGCCACGGCGATACCCCGACCGCGGCCATACGTGGCCGTTGTGGAGAGGTAGCCCATATTGAGCCTGTCGCCGAGAGATGTTTCCTCTTCGGCCACGAAAGATTTGTCCTTTTCGACCGGCACGGATTCTCCCGTCAACGAAGCTTCCTCGACTTTCAGGTTGATGGCTTCCGTCCATCTGAGATCACAGGGGAGAAGACGACCGGCGTCTACGACAACGAGATCGCCGGGGACGACTTCTTCGGCCGGTATCTCCATCTGCGTGCCGCCGCGGACAACAAGGGCCCTGGGAGACGAGAGCTTTTTCAGCGCCTCTATGGCCTTTTCGGCTTTGGATTCCTGTATGACCCCGACTATGGCGTTGATGAGGACGACGATGAGAATGATCACGGCGTCGGAGACCTCTCCGAGGAGGATGGAAATCACGGCAGCGGCTATCAGGATGTAGATCAAAAAATCGTTGAACTGCTCAAGAAACCGGCGGAGAAGGCTTTTCGGCTTCTTGCCGGCCAGTTTGTTCGGGCCATACACCTCAAGACGCCTGCCCGCTTCTTCTGAGGTCAGGCCGACCTCGGCGTTCGCCTTGAGCTCATCGAGTACCGATTCAATAGTCCCTGCATGCCATGACTTCATAGACCCTCCAGATCGTACCTGTTGTGCTCCGAATACAAAAAAAGACCTTCGTCCCGAATCCCTAAAGATACGGAACGAAGGTCTTGCTTTCTCGTTGCATGAGCGAAAGACCGGAACGTGCTCCCGCACGATCGTCCTGACGATCTTTCTTCCGCGCCGCGGACAAGCTACTCCCCTTGCAGAGAGTAATAATACTTGTGTCCCACGGGCATGGTCAAGGTTCGAAACCGCAATTTCCCACAAAAGAAATAAAGAAAGGCCCGGATCTGTTCTCCGGGCCTTTACCTGTCGATGTTGAGCCGCCCCAGGATCGAACTGGGGACCCACGCCTTAAAAGGGCGTTGCTCTGCCAACTGAGCTAGCGGCCCCCGACTCTGTCGCGGGTTGTAACACTAGCGGAAATGGCCGGAAATGTCAAGAATCCGCATGTTGCTCAAAATCGGATCGCAGCCTGCACCATTATGCCTGTCCGCCCTATCGTCTGGTCTCCGACACTGACAGGCTCGGTGAACATGGCGGCATTCACTTCCAGGATCCACAGATCCAACCCCGCCCCAAACGATACATAGCCCTGGTTATAGCCGACACGCAGCGCGAGGAACCTGAGCAGTGTTATCTCGGTGCCTATGTGCAGCTTGGAGGGCGCCGACTCGATATCGGAAAACAGTGATATGGGATCGTCGGCCTCGGCAAAAAATGACGCCGACAGCAGAGATCCTGGATTCAGTTTGAGCGATAGGCCGGCCGTGTATACCGGCGAAACAGAATAATAGTCAGAACCGCCCAAAGGAACCATGCAGGCATTTGCGATCCCTTCTATGGTAGATTCGCTCATCGCAAATCTGTCGGCCAGATCGCGCACCATAAAGCCGAGCCCGAGAGGGCCGAAGGACAGGGTCGCACCGGCGTCGACGGAGAGGCCGAAACCTCCTATCACTTTGTTCGGATAGATGAGAGTGTAGATATCGGAGCCCGTCATGACAGCTTCGGCGAGAGGGTCAAAGGCCCAACCGCCGGACGATGTCTCCATGCGATAATAACCCCGCACGCTCGCGCCCACATCGAGTTCAAAGGCTCCGAAACGGATCGGCCATGCCATTCCCAGCACCGCATTCGTCTGGCTCCGTATTCCCAGCGTAGAATCCGACAGTCCGCTTCCGCTGACCACCGCATCCGTTATCGAGGTCACTCCGAGCCCCATTCCGTCCCCCGTCCAACCGAATCCGAGGTATTCCCCGCCTCCGAACCCATTCTCGTCGATGAGCCCATCGAGTATCGACTTGGTTTCGTCGTGGCTCTTCCCGCCGTTCAGCACGGCAAAAATATTGTCGATATTGTGGGGAGTGGGTCGTATGTAAACCCACGTGGACGAATCCAGGAGCGTGAGCGACTTTTTATTCGCAAGCCCTGCCGGATTTCCCCAAAGCGCGCCATAACCCTCTGCAAACACCAAGGATGAGCCGCCCATTCCCATCGAGCGAGCGTCCTTCGGCAGAAGGTTTGTCAGGCTGGATTGGGCAAATCCGGAAATCGAACATAGGGCGGCGAAGACAGCAACAGCTGCCAGTCGCCCGTGGCGCACAATCAATGAGGTCCTCCGTCTACACTATGCGTTCATTTAATGTATCGGAAACAATGCCACACAATATTCACAAAATCTTGCAAAAAAAGCCGCCGGCATTCAGACGCCGGCGGCTTTCGTGTCTACACAGGCCCCCTGAAGCAGGAAGCCCCTGCGAATTCTATCTGCCTAAGCGGATGGCGGCCTGTACAGAGAGACCGCTTCTCCCTTTATCCCCGGGATAGGCTCCCAGCTCTTCGGTGAAGATGGCGGCGTCGATCTCCAGGAATGAGAGGTCCAGGCCGGCACCTACACTGTACCAGCCCTTGTTCAGGCCTCCGCGGATATTGATGAAATTAAGCAAACGGATCTGCGCGCCCGCGTGCAGGGAAGTGAGGAGGTCTGCAAGAATATCGCTGCTGCTGAACAGCGCTATGGGATCATCCACTTCCGCGTACACACTCGGCTCAAACTTTGTATTCTCAAAGAGCCGTAAGCCCAGGCCCGCAGTGTAGGTTGGAGTGAGGGCGGCGGCCGTCGTCCCGGAGAAAGGCAGTGCGCCGAGACCCTGATTCTGGACATCGTCCGAGGTGAATGATCCAACATTGAATGCCAGGCCGAAATTACGGGCCGTAAAGCCGAGCATGACAGGCCCGATGCCGGCGACGAGTCCCGCATCAGCCGCAAAGCCGTAACCGCCCAGAAAATCGAGAGTAGGAATACTGTTGTTGGCCATGTAATCGTTGAGGAGGGTGCCGAAGGGCCATCCCGTCGTCGGATCCGACTGAACACGGTAGAATACGCGGCCATCGGCGCCGATTTTGATCCACACCGGGCCGATGTCTATGGGATATGCAAAACCGATTATGCCGTTCGCCTGGGTGGCGCTGACCAGTTTCGAACCGAGGAGGGAATCGCCGGAAGCCACTTCGTCGGTTACGAGGGTGACACCGACGGCTATGCCTTTCTTGCCGACCCAACCGCCTCCTACTGAGGCGCCGGCGCCCAGACCATTGTTGCTGACCATCCAGTCGCCGACCCAGTTTATGATCTGCGTATCGGTCGCGCTCCCGTCGATTATCTGCCGTACTCGCCCCAGATTCTCAGAGGTGGGAGCCAGATATGCCCACGCGCTGACATCGGCGATCGTGAACGAGCTGGTCGCCCCTGCGAATCCGGCCGGGTTTCCGAAGAAGCTCGAGTACCCCTGACTGAATACTCGGAACGCCCCACCCATGCCCATGGAGCGCGCATCTTTCGGCATGACCTCGGAAAATTGAATCTGTGCGGAAGCAGCCGCGAGAGCCGCTATCAACAATATGGTTATTAACGCTTTTCGTTTCATATATTTGCTCCTTTCGCGTTCCGGCTTTGTCAGCTTCCAATGCCGCTCAGTTGGGCAAGAACATCGCCCATGCCCGCTTCATTGAACAGGGTATAGAGCGTCGTACCCTCGGCTGTCAGGGCGGACATGTCCGGTGACGTCTGTATGTACTGATTCATGTCGATGGAAGAGGGATCCTCGCTATTTTTTATGTCTTCAACGAGGGCAGCCATGGCCTCTCCTACAGTATCGTAATTAGACGTGTTGGGAGTGGCATCGCTGACGATCTCCGCGAGCAGAGCGGTCTGAGCGGCGCTCGCGACCACATCTGGATCGAGTGTGCTGCCATTCGTGCTGATGTTTGCGGCAAGATTGTCGTAGTCGGACGTCATCGTACCGAGATTATTGATGATATCGGCCAGATTGTTAGTGTCCGGCAGAAGGACGTCGATGATGGCCGCGAAGTCGACATTACCGCCTTCATCCATCTGGTTGCTGAGCTGCTCTATGACGCTTCCCGCCGATTCCGTGATGTTGGTCACGATGTCATCGGCTCCGTAATCGGCGAGCTTGATGCTGATGAGAAGTGTCTGGGACTGCTGTACCTCCTCGGGAGTCGAATCTGGATCAGTGGCGGTCGCCTCAAGCTTCGCCATCACCGTTGTCTTTGTGTCGTCATCGCTTAGGACTGTATCGATGAAAGTGCTCGAAACGGAACCGGAAGAAACACCCGATTCCTCAAGAAGGGCCGCCGTATCCGCGCTCTTGAGCTTCTCCGCGCTCGGCTGCCCCCAATTCGCCTCTTTAAAGACATTGCCAATCAGTGCATCGCAGCCGCTGAAGAGCAATATGAAAATTGCCAATAGTGCCGCATATGCGCCATATCTTCTTCGCATAAAAATCCTCCTAATAAAGTCTCCTGTAAAGCCTACTTTTACCAGAAAACACTATTTATAGTAACCATTGTAGTGCAGTTTCGGCAAAAATCAAGAAAAAACGAGGAGTATTCGGCGTTTTTAGGCCGTTGCGGCCCGATATGCCGTAATTTCAGCGTGCCTGCTCCTCGATTCCTCCTGAATCACGATCCTGACTGCCCCGCCCGGGGGAATATCGCCATTTCCATTGCCGATGATCTCAGCCTTAAGATAATTCTCGGTCGTTCCGATAATTCGCGGGGCGTCGGCAGTCTCGTGCTCGACGACCATCTCGACTTCGCGGCCGAGCCAGCGCCCGATGTAGGCAGCTTTGCCGCGACCGGCCAGCGCAAGGAGACGCTCGACACGGGCGCCGGCGACGCGTTCGGGAACATGCGGCCTCATGGCCGCGGCGCGCGTGCCGGGTCTCGGGCTGAAGGGGAACGCATGAATCCACGCAAAATCGAGTTCGGACAGTAGGCTGAAGGTGCTCTCGAACTCGGTCTCGGTTTCCCCCGGGAAGCCCGCGATGATGTCGGCCGCAAGGAAGGGGTCGTCGCGGACCGCGCGCAGCGCCTGCACGGCGCGGCGCACCTCTTCGGCTCCGTAGGGGCGGGCCATGCGGCGGAGGGTATCCGTGCATCCCGCCTGCACCGAGAGGTGCATGTGAGGCCGTACGCGCGGGTTGGCAAACGCCGCGAGAAGGGCATCGTCGACGCGTTCGGGCTCATAGCTGGAAATCCTGAATTTGATGGAACTCGTCTCCTCAACCAAAAACGAGAGGAGCCCGGAAAAATCGAAGCCGTCGCTGCGGTATTGCGCGAGGTTGACGCCCGTGAGCACGACCTCGGCCTTCCCCGCCTCTTCGAGCCTGCGCACACGCGCCAGCGCTTCCCGGGCAGGCAGTGAAACCGAGGGTCCGCGGGCGAGGCAGACCCGACAGAAGCTGCAGCGATTGTTGCAGCCATCCTGGACCTTGAGGGCCGGACGGGAGTGCATCGCGAACCGCTCGGGATGAAAGGCGAAGCGGTCCAGCGAGGATGTATCGCCCCGAAGCTCTGCCTGCCATTCGAGCACGGCGTGGAACAGCTCCCCGTGGCCCTGCCAGTTGTCCGACAGCCACCGCGCAAGCGAGAGCAGGCTCGCCTTCAGGTCTCCGGATATGACGATGACCCTCTCGCCGAGGGCGGTGAGCGCGGCGGGTTCCATCTGCGCGTAGCAGCCCGTCGCCACGACGACCGCATGAGGCACTCTGGCGAGTGCCGCCCGAATGTCGTGCCGCGCCTTCTGCTCGGCCTTGGAGGTGACGGTGCAGGTGTTCACCACATAGAGATCGGCAGGGACGTGGAACGGCACAATCTCCGCCCCCGCATCGAGGAATTTGTCTGCCACGGATTCGGTTTCGAGCTGGTTGAGCTTGCAGCCCAGAGTCTGAAAGGCGACGCGCAGGAGTGTCATAGAGATCGGGTCTCCCGCATCAGTCCTGAATCCTCGCGAGCATGCGCGTCTTCCCGCTGAGCGCATCCTGGAGGTTGGGGTTGAGGCTGACCGCCTGCTCGTATGCCTTGAGCGCCGGAAGGTACCGCGAGATTTTTTCCCTCACCCAGCCAAGGCGTGTCCACCATCGGGCGTTACTGGGGTTATACTGCAGGGCGGTGCTGAAAGCGATGTCTGCATGGTAAAACTTCCCCATGCGCACAAAGAGCTCGCCGCAGAGGTAGAATGTGACAGCCGCCTTGCTTCCTTCCGGGAATTTCGCCAGATATTCCTGGAAATTGGCGAGGGCTGCTTCATTCTCGCCGAGATAATAGAGGGCCTCGCCGAGCGCCTGCGCGAGCCTGGGATCCTTGAACTTTGCATAGCCGGCCTGCGCGATATCCCGGGCCTTCTGATACTCCTTGAGCGCGTTGAGGCTCCATGCATAGCCTATGTATGCATCGATATCCTGGGGATTTTTCTTGAGTATTTCGGGGGCGATCAGGGCGACTTCATTGTGCTTGCCTTCCTGGCTCATGCGAAGGATGTCCGAGCCTGTCATGCCGGAAGGAACGTTGATCGCGGTCTGGGCCGATGCCGCAAAAACAGCCAGACACAGAAACACGCCCAAAACCGCAATCCGGGCGATGCCCGCTGATCCGTGCCTCATGGTGTGAAAACCGTCGTCCCTTTGAAAAAGCAGTCCGGCGAAAGATAGATGTCCGGCGCAGAGAGGCTCCCTTCGACATGCCCCCAGTCGAGGACCGCAATTAAAGAATCGGCAGAGATGTCGCCATACACCTTGCCCCGGATCACCACTGTCGCCGCGTGGATATTGGAACGGACCTCGGCCTGTTCGGTTATATAGAGTTCGGCGCCGCAGCGTATGCTGCCGCTGATTTTTCCCTTGATCATAAGTGATTTCGACGATTCGATGTCGCCCTCGAATTCGATCTCCGAGCCGAGCACCGTATCGACTTCCTCCTCGTCGACGACACTCAGCTTAACTTCTTCTTCTCCCATCTTAAGACCATATGATAAAGAAATAACCCGTTTTCAGCAAGAAGTTTTATCGGTGGCCGCGGGCGCGGATCTGGGCGGCGCATCATCAGGGCGGCCAGCAAGCATCAATCTGCGGTACAGCAAAAACAGTTCCTCCGGGCCGAGCACTTCTGCGCGGATATCGGCGTCAAAACCGATGCTCCTCAGACTCTCCTGCAGTCGGGCTCCGAATTCGCCTTCTTCCAGAGAAGGAAAATTCGCGCGGGCCCAGAGATACAGTGCGTTGCGCATTGTCTTCCGCCGCGAAGAAAAGGCCGCCCGCACAAAATCGAAAAAGTCCCTGCGCCGATCCAGGGGCAGGGTCTCATCTTTCGGCACAATCTGAACTACAGAGCTCGTCACCCGCGGCTGAGGCCAGAAGGCGCTCGCCCCGATATCGAAGAGTATGCGCATGTCGCACACGGAAGCACAGAGGACACTGAATGCGGAATAGTCTTTGCTGCCGGGCCGGGCCGTCATGCGTCTCGCGGCTTCCTTCTGAAGCGTGAATACCATGCGCGGCGGAACGCAGCCGCGCTTGAGAAGGTCCGTGATGATGTCGAAGGCGACATTGTAGGGCAGGTTCCCGAAGATGCGGTCGGGATGAGCTGTCTGAGTGCGCCATGTCTTGAGCATATCGCCTTTTACGATCGAAAAATTGTCATGGCCAGAAAAAAGCCTTTCGAGGAGCCGCACAAAGCCGTAATCGATCTCGAACGCGGTGAGGAGCGCCCCCTTTTCCAGAATGAGCTCGGTCATTGCGCCGAGACCGGGCCCGATTTCCCATACCCGCAGGCCCGGTTCCACGCCGAGGGCCTGAATGATCCGCGCCCGCACCTGCCGATCGACAAGGAAATTCTGGCCGAAACGCCGGCTCATCGCGAGATTGTTGTCCTCGAGAAAAGCGCGGATGGAAGCGGGAGAATCGTAATCCAATCCGGTATCCCTCATACGTTCACTCTTTCTGCAGCTCGAACAGCAGGTAACGGCTCCTCGCGCGGAGGCGTGGATTGCAGGCACCCAGGATCTCAACCCTGCGGCGCGAATTCCGCCACTGCAGCCAGGGAACAGCATAGATGAGGGCAGCGATCAAAGCAATGAGTGCACAGCCGGCCACGCGCCATACCGCACTCGCTCCCAGATCTATCGCGGGCAAGGATGCGCCGAATGCAAGAATCGAGGTGAGCACTGTCTGCAAAAGCTCGAGCGCCGGCGCCGTGATATACCCGATCATAGGCACAAAAACCGCGAGGAGCCCGCCGGTCAGCGCGATCCACATAAACGCGAGCATGACGGGCGCCGCGGCGGTTCCGGAGAGAATGCTCGCGGGGATGAGTGTCCCGAAGGTGAGCACGGACACCATGGCGGTGCCGCAGATGGCCGCGAGCGACGCGGAGAAAGCCTGCGCGACCGAACCCGGCAGATACTGCTTCAGAAAACCTGAAAATCTGGACGAAAACAACATGAGCCCCGCCATGGCGCTGAATGAGTAGACACTCGACAGGGAATTGACAGAAGACGGCGCACACAGTGCGAGCAGCACAGAGGCATGAGAGAGAATGGCAAAAGAGGACTGCGGCCTGTCGAGCACCCTGCCGGCTTCAGCGGCGCTGAGCATGAATACCGACCTCAGAAGGGAGGGCCCCGGGCCGGCCAGCCACACGAAGAGCCACGCAAAGCCGAACGATACCCGGCGGACTCTCTTCTCTCTGCGCGCGATGCGGCGTCCGACGAGCGCCACCAGGGCGCAGATGATCGAGAGGTGCTGGCCGGAGAGCGAGAGCAGGTGCGCACACCCCGCCTCCTGAAAAAGCTCCTTGAATTCAGTGTCGAGCTCATCTCTGACGCCGAGCAGCAGAGCCTGGGCGAGAGGACCGGCCCTGCCGGCCGCCGTCGAAATGCCCTGGGCAAAATGGCCCGCGAGCAATGCCCGCAACCGTGCAAAGAGCCCGGCATCCTCCAGTCGCCGGATGTCGCGCGCATCGGCCCAGAAAAAATCCCCGCCGCGCACCGATTCAGCCCTGACCATGGTTCCGGCGGAAAGCCTCGGCCCCGCACCCGAGAGCAAAAACTGGGGGAATACGGGCCTTTCCCACTCGCAGCGCACCCGAAAATCAAGACCGGCGAACTCCAGGGCCTGTACTTTGAGCTCGAGCCTGCGATTTTTCCTCGCCGTCGTCTGGGAATCGATACCGAGCAGCCCCTCAAAGGCATCGATTCGCAGGCCGTGCGCAGCCCCTTCGTCCCGAGGCGCCGCCTCGCACGGAAGCGCGCCCTGCTGGGCCTGGAACCGAAGCACGCCCGCACTGAGCGCACATCCCGTACAGAGGGCACAGAGGAGAAGGCGTTCGCGCTTCCCCACCCCGGCCCGCAGCCCCGTCCAGCTCACCGCAAAGGCACCGAGCGCCATCGCGAAGCTCAGCTGCAGAACCCCGCCTCCTCCACATGCGAGCCCGATCCAGAGCCCGAGGGCGGCCAGAGAGATTGGCTCTCCCCTTGAGAGCACCAGCCTTTGAACCCTGACGACGGCTGAGCGCCCGAAGCGATACCGCCTATTCTCACTCATCTCTATAATGAATGAGAAAACGGCCTTTCTGCTTCAGTTTCGGAGATATCGTCTTCCAAGTTAAATTTTTGGCAGAACCCCGCTAATCCTTTACAGCGCCTGCAGTAAGGCCGGAAATCATCATGCGACCCAGCATGGCAAACACGATGATTGTCGGAATCACCGCCGCCGTCGCTGCCGCAGTCAAAGGGCCCCATTCCACCCCATAATATCCCATGTAATTGTAGATACTGACCTGTATGGGATAAAGAGAGGACCTGCTCACCAGCACAGACGAAACCACATATTCATTCCAGGCGCCAAGGAATATGAACAGGGCCGCGGAAGCGATAGAGGGCAGCATGACGGGAAAGATAATGCGGAACAATATGTACCATCTGCCTGCCCCATCCATTTTGGCTGCTTCATCCAGTTCAACAGGCACCATTTCCATCCCGCTCATCAACACCCATATCGCCATCGGAAGATTGTAGCCGAGATAAATAAGAGGCAATATATACCATGTATTGATCATTCCGAGCTTGGTAAAGAAAGTATAATTCGGTACGACAAGAGCCGCACTGCCGCTGGAAAGCGGTATGCAGCTGAGAATCAGTATAAAAATGACTCTTTTCCCTCTGAAACGCAGGCGGCGCAGAGCATATGCCGCCATCATTCCCACGACAACACCGATTACAATGGCAAAAATAGCATACATCAAGCTATTCCTGATGCCGACGAAAAAAGTATCGGCAAATACGCGGGCATAATGTTCCGTACTCAGCTTAAAGCCCCAAAGCTTGGGCGGAAAGGAAAGCACTTCCCTTGAGGACTTCAGTGAAGTGATGGCACCCCAGATAAACGGAGNTAGATTGACAAGAACAAGCAGGACAAACATCAGTATTTCAAATACTTTGAGAAACAGGGAAAGGCTGTTCAGCTGTGCCCGGGATTTGTTCTTCAGATGATTGCGCTGGTTAAGTATCATATTTCATCACCCGTACATAGCCAATAGACAGAATGATCGTAACTGCGAACAGAATGAGAGAAAGGGCGCTGGACAGACCGAACTGCAAATTAGTAAAGCCAAGTCTATATATCTGGATCGTAATAACAGAAGTGGCAGTCCCCGGCCCTCCGCCGGTCAACGCGAGAGGAACTATCAAATTGTTGATGTTGGACANGGCAATAACGATGGTGGAAATCAGGATCGGAGTCCTGACCATCGGCAGACGGATGTAAATGAGTTTCTGCCAACGGTTGGAGCCGTCTATAATGGCCGCCTCCTCGACCGCCTNGGGAATGCCCTTCAGGCCGGCCAATACATTGACCATGGCATAGCCAATCGTCCTCCATGCGATGACGAATATGAGCATCCCCATGGCGACAGTTTCATTGCTGAAGAAGTGTAGACGACTGCCGCCCAATTTACCGATAACATAGTTGATCAGGCCAACATCTTCATTGAGCAACCATTTCCAGAGCATGGCACCGACCACCTGAGAGGTGACCCATGGGATCAGAACGAGCATCTGGATGAAAAAAGCGATAAAGCCGCCGTACTTGTGCGTCCACAGGGCAAAAGCGATCCCCAGCACCAATGAAATGACAAGGCTGGCGCCGCTGATCAGAAATGTTTTATACAGGGACCGCCGATAGATATCGTTGGTCAGTACTTTGATGAAGTTGTCCAACCCTACGAACTTGTCAAAGCTCATTGCCTTGGCGTTGAAAACACTGCAATAAACGGCAAAAAACAAAGGCAGTATCAGAACAAGAAAGATTATGACCAAGCTGGGCGTCATGAGTACGTATGGGAATAATTTATCTGAACGTTTCACAGATCTGCCTCACAGAAGTAGTATCTGCAGGCGAAAAGGCCTTGGTTTCCGCCTGCAGAAAAGATCCGAACTGTCATTGACCGGTAGAGGCAAGGAATTCCTGTGCGGTTTTGGTGAGGGCGGTCTCAACAGAGTAACCGTCGGCGTAGACATACTGCACAGCACGATTCAGATCAGAGCGGTAGCCTGTGGTGACATGCTCCGTATCATCCGACACCGCATTCTTCAACAGTACCATGGTTTTGGGAATGAAAGCCTTGCGCGGTTCCGAGAAGTAATCCTTCAGGGCATCCTTGGTGGAGCTGAGCAGAGGAATCTGGCTGCCCTCGAGTACCCATTTCTTGTCGAATTCCGGAGAAACCATCATCTCTATGAAGCGACCGGCCTCGGTCTTGTGCTTGCTGCCGGACCACACACCGACGTTCCACCCCGAAACATACGCGGTATACTTATACCCATCTTCGGCAGGATAGGGCATGATGCTGAAATCGGCAGGGTCGAATACGCACTGAGACTGAATAGTGCCGAATCGGGTACTGCCGCCAAAAATCATGGCGTATTTCCCCGCCGCGAAGTCGGAATAAATCTCGTCGGAAGTGGAAGTGATGGCGCTGGCAGGCATGATGCGGTATCTCTTAATCATATCGACCTGCAATTGAAGGGCTCTTTTGGAATACTGGCTTTCCGCCCATACAGGTTGCCCCTTTGAGTCAACAACGCTGCCGTATCTGCAGAGGGTATCCGCAATGAGCACGCTGCTGTCGGCGGAACTCTCACTCAGGCCCACACCCAGGCCGTAAACCTGCATACCGTCTTTATTCACATAGGTCATCTTCTGTGCAGCCTTGGTGATGGCATCCCAGGTCGTCAAGGTTGCGGGGTCTATACCAAATTTTTTGAAAATGTCGGTGCGGTACAGAATACCGGAGACGTTGGCGAACATAAAAACCTGATTNNAATGACGGCCTTTGGTAACTCCCATCTGAAAGCGGGAATCATTGATGTCGGCAACCTGTTTGTCGGTCCAACGAGACAGGAACAGAGTATCCAAAGGCTCCAAAGCGCCGACCTTCAGGGCTTCGCCGAAATACGAAGAAAGGCAGAAGATAACGTCGGGAGCGGTACCAGTCTGATGGGCCGCGAGGAATTTCGCTCCAATGGTATCCCACTGCATGGATTCCACGATCACGTTTACGTCGGGGTAAGTCTCTTTGTACCTGGCGATCAGGTCGGCAAGAACTTTCCCCCGGCCGGATTTGTCTGCAGGGTTCAGGAACGTCCACACCACAATCTCCGTGGTCTTCGCATATGCTGCCGCGCACAAGGAGAACAGCATAGTGCCGACCAAAAGCAGCAAAACCAGTCTTTTGTTTTTCATCGTCTAACCTCCTCCTCCATCGTCATTATGCGGAAAACGCCACAGGGCAACGCCCGTGGCATTAGGCATCACAACCCAAGGTAGGCCCCCTGATCCAAAAGTGTCGTCTGGACCGCTTTAATATCGACATCTTTTGCGGCACAGCCGGTTTTTGCCACATAGGCGGCAGCCACCCCCGCCGCGTGCCCCATCGCCCCCACTGTCGCGGAAATACGTACGGCGGCCTGTGCTTCAAAGGTTGCGGATATACATCTGCCCGTCACAATAAGATTGGCGATCTCGTTGGTGACCATGCAGGAAAAGGGCACTGAGGCCAGCAATTTATGTTTCGGGAAAACCACCTGCATATGGCCGTNCGGCGGGCTATGAATGTCGACAGGATATGCACAGTAGCAGACAACGTCATCAAAAGTTCTGTTTTCCAATATGTCCTGCTGGGTCAATGTATACACGCCACGGATCTGTCGGGAACTGCGAATCCCGATATGCGACCCACTGCCGGTCAAAATGGCATGTTCGAATCCGGGGATATATTTGTGAAAGAAGTGGTCCAATTCCTGGACCTGCTTTCTGCCTTCAATTTCCGCCATGCTGAGATCGGATGGATCCGTGGCATCATAATGGAGAATACAGGTAGCGTTGACAATGAATTCTCCACCCCTGCCGCATTCCGCAAATGCGATATCTGCTCTATGGATATGAAGTTCATTCCGTTCCGTCGCGAGGGCGACCTCCCTGGAAAAGCCCTGCGCAATAGAGATATAGTTGGAATTTTTAAGTAAATCGATATTCCGGTGCATCCGTTCAAAATTGGCCTCATCATTGATCATGGCAGTACGCAGCTTCTCTGTATCGACGCCGGAAAATTTGCACATCATGGCCATGGGTTGCGAGAGGCCATCCTCTGTCCTGCCGAAGGTACAGGGCACACCAGCGGAGAACGACAAATCCGCGTCGCCGCTTGCATCGACATAGACCTTCGCCCTCAGCTTTGAGAGTCCGGCCTTGTTGCATATGGTAATCGAAGTGATAGTGTCGTTTTCCTTAGAGACATCTGCCAGCATGGTGTGGAACAGAATCCGCCCGCCTGCCTCCAGGAGCATGCTTTCCAGCTCCACCTTCATTGCCTCCGCGTCAAAAGCAATAACAGTAGCGACAAAATTTGAAGCATCGGGGGCATACCCCGGAGACTTGCCTTTTGCAACAAGCCGGTCAATGAGTTCCTGCATAAGACCGCGTATGATCTGTTTACTGCCGGAATGAAAGGTGGCCATAGGGCCAACGCCTCCGGCTGTCATATTGCCTCCGAGACAGCCATCTCTCTCTATGAGAAGCACCGAAGCGCCGCACCGGGCGGCTGCGATAGCTGCCATTGTGCCACTGATTCCTCCTCCGAGTACTAGTACATCAGTAATATCAATTTCTTCTTTTACATGCATAAACAGCAACCTTTTAGACCGACAATTCAAGCTCAGTCTTTAATTTATGTAGCTTCAATAAATAAATTGAATAATATGCGATTTTAAATGGTATACCTGAATTTATCAATATGTATTCTAATGAAAAAATATAGTAATCTTCTGATTATACAGACAGATGCTTTAAGGTTTATACTGGAAAGGAGAGCATCATGATGAAACGATATTGTGAGACTGACACATTGGTAGAGAAATATTTCCACATCCATATATCCACTGACAAGGGGAAAAAACTGTTTTTCTATCCTGAAATCAGTGGGTACGGCGAATATACGGGGGATTATTTCCGCGGCAGGACATCTTTCTTACACTATGAGCTGCTGCTGGTGGTAAAAGGCAAAATACAGCTCCACACGGGCCACGGCGATTTTCAGGTGAACACCGGTGAGGCCTGTATCATTGAAACGAAGATGCCCCACCACTATGAGGCCTATAACAGAGAAAAATGCAATATTTTTTGGCTGCACTTCAACGGTGCCATGATGAATGCATATTTTGCCTACATCTGGGAACGGTACAAAACGCAGGCGTTCCCTGTATCTGAATTGTTCAGCATAGAGTTTGAAACACTTATTCGCAATCTTGCATCCAGCCACCCATATTCGGAAATGGAAATTTCGGCGCGCATCATGCAGCTGTTGAGCATGCTGAAAACCGAAGAGAAAAGTACCGCAAAAGGAGGAATTGAGATTGTTTGCCATTACCTCCAGGAAAACTATGCAGAGAAAAATACGCTCCATCATATGGCAAATATGGCTCACATGAGCCTGTCTCATTTCTGTTATAAATTTAAAGAACTGACGGGCATAGCACCTTATCAATATGTTCTGGATCTTCGGCTTTCGGCGGCATATCACAGCTTATTTTCGACTTCAGACACTATAGAACAGATTGCCGAAAAGGTCGGGTTTTGCAGCGCGTCATCGTTTATAATCGCGTTCAAAAGAAAATATGGTACAACTCCCACATGTGTGCGCAAAAACGCCGGAGAACAAACAGCACAGCAGAATGTGCCGGTAAAGTGAGGTGACATTCCAAGGCTTTCGTAGTATCGTGCGGTGTAGACATGTCCGAGCTTTTCGTAAAGCGATTTTCCACATATATCGCAATTTTTCTTGCCTATATCGCCGTGTGGGCGGATATTATCTTCTCCATACCCGAACCTGCCGCCTTCTCGGTCGTGTGGTTCATCGTCAGCGCGCTCAAGAATACCGTCCGGATCGTATTCGTGCTCTACATCGCCTCCCAGATGTCGATTTTTACGGCGCGTCGATGGAGGCAGGCGTTCGAGCATCTTCCGTCGCGTCCGGAGCTGCACAGGGCACTCGCCGTGATGCTGCTCAGCCTGGGCTGCGCGGGAATCGGCATGGCGGCATCATGGCTGAGCGGTCTGTCGAACCCTCTTTTTCTTCAGTACCAGCACGGTTCGGGACTGATTCTGCTGCCTTTCATCCTGGTGTCGAGCGTCTCCGTGGGGTATGCGGAAGAGCTGTTCTTCCGGTTTTTCCTGATCGACGGGCTGGCCGAGGCGGGCACTCCCCTCAGCACGGCCGCGATCGTTTCGATCCTCATCTTCGGGCTCTCCCATTATACACAGGGAATTTTCGGCATTGCGTTCGCGGGCCTGCTCGCGGCATTCTATACGAGCCTGAGATTCCGCGGGTATGGCCTTCACTCTCTCGCGCTCGGGCACGCGCTCTACGATGCAATCGTGCTCCTCATCGCATTGGCCTGAAGCAGATACTCAGGATTGAGAGAGGGCCCCAGGCTGTCGATAATATGAATGACGAGCGGGAGATATATGCCATGAAACCTGAAGTAAAAGCGATGAATGACCTTCTCGATGCACTATCGGAGCTCGCTGCCCGCGGCTGGACGGCGCGGGAGATATCGAACGCTCTCGAGAGGGCCCTGCCGGCGATTCCCCGCCCGACAATAGAAATACTGATCGGCCTGACCGACGGAAAGCTCAGGGCAAACCCTTCGCGCGGGCCCCTGGTCATCGCCTCTTTTGCCGGCGTGCTGCTCAGGCAGTACGACGAAACGCCTCTCACGCTCTCCGAATGGCGCGAGATCCGCGATCTGGTTTCGGATTGCGCGGACGAACTCGATATGGATATCGTGGCCTACGCGATGTCGCTCATCATGGATTACGGTGCACTGTGAATAAGCTTATTCATAACGAAAAATTAAAGCACACACCCTCCCGAATCGGGCGGGAATGGTTTCAGGACGAGAGCTTCTGGGACGAGTTCGCGCCCTTCATGTTCGATGAAACGCGCTGGACCATGGCCGATACCGAGGTCGAGAGAATCATCGCCCTCTCCGGTATTGCGCCGCCCGTGAAGGTGCTCGACCTGTGCTGCGGCGTCGGAAGACACAGTCTTGCGTTTGCGCGCCGCGGTTTTACGGTGACGGGTGTCGATATCACCAAGAGTTACCTTGAGGCTGCGCGGGAAAGCGCCGCCGCCGAGAATCTGGAGATAGAATTTATCCACGAGGACGGGCGCTCCTTCCGGAGGCCGGGCGAATTCGCGCTCTGCGTCAATCTAGGAGCGAGTTTCGGATATTTTTCGGATGCGGACGATGACGCCCTGGTTCTGCGGCGCTGCCGGGAGAATCTCGCGGCAGGCGGCGCTTTCGTGCTCGAAACGATCGGAAAGGAGACCGCGGCGCGCGCCTTTGTCGAGTCGGAAACAGTGGAACGCGACGGCTGGAAGGCAAGCGCGCGCTACAGCGTGGTCGGCGACTGGGAAAAACTCGGCAACGCGTGGAGAGCTCAAAAAGAAAACACGGTATACGAACAGTCCTTCGCCATAAGGCTCTACGCGGGGACGGAGCTTAGAGAGCTTCTTCTGTGCGCGGGCTTCGGGAACGCAGCGCTCTACGGCGATCTCGACGGCCGGGCCTACGACCAGCGCGCGGAGATGCTCGTGGCGGAGGCCCGGAAGACAGAGCTTGGCCGGAGCGGGCTGCATGCAGGCGGCAGGCACAGATGAAACACATATACGGGCTCTTCCTCGTCCTTCTGCTCTGTGCTGCGCCGTCTTCGCTGGCGGCGCTCGACCCCGACGAGGCTCAAAAGCCACCCCTTCAAACTGAGGACATCACCCAGACACAGGAGCGACAGCTTCCTTCTCCGGCGCCGCTCATGCTGCCCACGTTGAGCGATCCCGCCGACCCTTCAGGGTTTTTCTTCGCCGCAGAGCAGATGCGCACCCGGACCAAGGATAGCGGTCTGACGCCCGACCAGCAGCAGCTTGCCGAATACATGTACTCGCTCGCCTTCCGCTTCGCGAAGAATCCTGCCGCACAGGAGGCAGGGAAATCGCTCTTCAGCCTCCTTTCGGACGAGGGGCGGCCGGCAGAGGCAGCCGTCACCGCGCGCGAGTGGATTCAGTCCTTCGGCCCCGACTGGAGCATGTATCGCAACCTCTACGATGCCCTGATGGCGCAGGGCTCGTTTCCGGCCGCACTCAGCCTGGTATCGGAACTGTCCAGTGCCCTGCCCGGTGTCGCGAAGAGCCGATCCACGGAACTCTCGTGGATGGAATACAATGCCCGCTCCGCGATGCACGATTTCGGCTGGACCCTGAACGGTCTGCCTTTCATCAAAACCAAAACGCCGGATGCATATATCGCAAAGATCTACAGACTCTACGCTGCGGCGCCGAACATACCGCAGAATACCGCCGCGCTGGCCCTGTTCCGGGCCGCGGCGACCGAAAGAAAATATGCCGAAGCCCTGGCCAATGCTCTGCCCATTCTGCCGACCTTCTCCATGCCGGATACGCCGCGGGCGTGGGTCTCAGAGTTGGGCAGGAGTTTCTATGGCGCGGGCGCGTGGCAGCAGGGTCTGGACTTTTTCTCCACGGCGCTCGGCCTGGAGATTCGAAGTCCCGAGGTTCTCCACAATCTGATGCCCGACAGCACGGATGCCGCCACGAGCGATGCCAGTACCGAAGCCGCACCAGCCGCGCAAGAGCCCGTAGCCGCCCCGCCTGCCCTCGACCGCGCACGCATTCCCTCCGAGCTCTCGTGGGTTATGGCTTTCCATCTTGCCCGCATGTATCAGGGTACGGGCGACAGTCAGACTGCGGCGAGCATCTTTATCGAGCTCGTGCCGCTGGCCTTTTCAGGCGAGGATTCGGACTCGGCGCTCTGGTACTGGCTCGACATTACGATGGATTCGATAGCGGCGACGGACTCTCTGCTGAGCGATCTGGGACAGGATGAGGCGAATGCGATACACGCGAAGCGCGCCCTCGAGATCTCGGCGCTCTCTCAGGCAGCTGCGCTCTGGAAGAGTCCTTCCTACTTCGAGGATATCGTGGCGGACTATATGCGGCGCCTTCTCAGGGAGGGAGCCTGGGATGACGTGGTCAGGCTCTGCGCGCTCATGAGTCAGAAATTGACTGCCGCGATGCGCGGTCCCCTCCTCTATCTCTCCGGAAGGCTCTTCGAGACAGGGCGGGCGAATATCGAGCTCTCTTCGGACAGCGACTTCTGGAAATGGCTCGCGCCTCTTCCGCAGACAAGCCTGACAGGCGCATCCGCAGACGCGCCGAACGGGAACCGGGGCGGCGCAGCCGGCCCCCAGGATGCCACCCCAAATGTCTCCCAGAGTGTTTTCCGGAACGCGCCGCTGTTCTACCAGGCGCTGCTGCGGGAAAATGGGATTGAGGAACACTATCGGACACTCGCCGCGTGGCGCCTGGGAATCGATCCGTCCGTCCTTGCGAATGCCCCGGTCCTTGACAGGAATTTCGATATCATCGCCGCGATTTCAAGCCTGTATCCGGACACTAAAGCTCCGCCGGTGAGCGACGACAAGCTCAAGGATATGCTCGATTTCATCGGCCAGTCACTAAACTATGGCCTCGAGACCCTGGCCGCCGACCAGGTCGCCGCGCTTTCGCCCTTCAGCACCGACGCCCTGCTGTGGCTCGCGATGAAATTCACCCAGCATGAGCAGTATTACCCTGCCCTGCGCATCGGCCGCGAGGCGCTCAACCGCAAGTCGGCGACCAGGCCCGAACTCGGATACGCGCTGCTCTATCCGCGCGCGTGGCCCGAGCACTTCAGTGCGCTCACCGCTCCCCGCAATATCGCGGAGCCGCTCGCCTACGCCATCGTGCGCTCGGAGAGTCTTTTCAACCAGAGGGCTGTGTCCCGCTCCGGCGCGATGGGCTTGAGCCAGCTTCTGCCCTCCACCGCCGCGGAGACGGCGCGCGGACTGAAAATGAGCCAATACGCGCTCTTCAACCCACAGGACAACCTGACCATAGGGCTCACCTACTATGGCTATATGCTCCAGCGATTTGAAAACAGACCGGTCCGCGCCATTGCGGCCTACAATGCCGGCCCCTCGCGCATGGCCCAGTGGGCCCGCGACTGGGGAGGCCTCGATGACGATATACTCATCGAGCTCTACCCGCTCGCAGAGCCGCGCCAGTACACCAAGAATATCACCTCCGCCGCGCTCTTCTACGGAAAGCTCTATTACGGCATCTCGGCAAAGGACATGCTCGATTTCCTCTACGGGGTAAAGCCGCTGCCTCAGCAGGCGGTACCGGCAGGAGTGACGGGTCAGACTGTGACAGCGACAACTCCTGAATCATCGTCGTCGGGCACTGCAGATGGCGCGTCGTCATCGTCGGCCACCACAGGCTCTACAGGTGGCGCGCCGTCCGTGACCCAAGGGTCGACCGCCGGCACTGCGGCATCGGCGTCCGCGACACCGTCCGAAACCTCTGTGCCCGCCCCGGACACCGCAAGTCCGGCGCCTCAGCAGACCGCGCCCCAGCCCTCATCGGGGACTCCGACGCAGAGCAGCGACAGCTCGTCACAGAATATCTCTCCCTGACGCCTCCCGCCGGGCAGGGACGGGGCGAGGCCGGGCCGTTTCACTGTCACTTCTTAGAGGCACGATACAGGCGATCGTTGATCGCCCTTCCCAGGCCGGCCTCGGGCACGCGCTCGGCGTAGATGGCCCGGAACCGGCGGGCATCGAACTCATGCAGAAGCGAAAAGAGGCGCGCAGCGGCCTCGCGCACGTCTCCGCCCGGGGCAAGTACCTCCACCGCATCGAACACGCGGTGTGCCTCGATCTCGCGGGCGCGGGCCGGAGTGTACACAAGCGCGACCGAGGGATGTGCGATGCCTTGAGCCTGGGCCGCGTCGGGCAGTGCGCCTTCGTCGAAAAGATAGAGCGGCGTCGAGGGCGCGTAGTGGCTCAAGGTTTGTCCTGGGCTCGAAAGCGCCTTTCCGGCAGGATGAGAAGTGCGCGGAGGAATCGCAACGGNGCCGATGACCGCCTCGATGGCCTCGAGCGCCATGCCGCCCGGCCTCAGGAGCACGGGCTTTGGGCCGGTCATATCGATCACGGTCGACTCGACGCCCACGTCGCAGGGGCCGCCGTCGACGACAAAATCCACTCTGTCCTTGAGCATCGCGATGACATGGGCCGCCGTCGTGGNGGAAATATAGCCGAAAGGGTTGGCGCTGGGCGCGGCGACGGGCACGGCGGCGAGCTCGATGATTCTCTGCGCGACGGGATGTTTCGGGAAACGCACCGCGACCGTGGGCAGCCCCGCGGTGACGATGTCGGGCACCTCGGGTCTTTTGGGAAGAATCATGGTCAGGGGGCCCGGCCAGAGAGCGCGGGCGAGCGAACGGGCGGATTCCGGCACTTCGCGCGCGACGATTCCAATGTCCTCGACCCGGGCGATGTGCACGATGAGGGGGTCGAAGGTCGGCCTCGCCTTTGCCTCAAAGACGCGCGCGACCGCCACCTCGTCGAAGGCGTTCGCTCCCAGACCGTACACTGTCTCGGTCGGAATCGCGACGAGCTTCCCTTCGCGGAGAGCCTGCGCGGCCCTCACAAGGTCCGCCTCTCTGGTGCTCAAAATCTCCATGGCCAGAAATACTATGCATTATTTGCAATTATGACAAGGAAGCGAACCTGACGGCCACGCTTTCGGATGCGCGCCCGCACCACTCGGCGAGGTCCCGGGCCGCGGCCTCCAGGTCTCTGCCCTCGGCCCCGTAAGGCCCACCGGGCGCGTAGACCGCGATGACCGCACTGCGCGCACCCTCAAAGAGCTTTGTCGCCATGGAATCGCGCACGGGGTTCACGATCGGCCTGCCCTGAGGCCGCGGCGCCGGCTGCGAGGTTTCTGTGTGTGAGTCAAGCGGGCGCCCGCCCGCAGCAGCACTTCCGGCGGTATCCGGGGCGCACCCTTTCGCAGCGCTTTCCGCCGCCGCAAAAGCCGGTTCCACCGCGCACAGACAGACCAAATCTTCGACGTCGATCTCCTGGCCCGAGCCGTTGAATACATAGCGCTCGCCCGGCGCGCCAAGCCGGCACAGGAGGACCCGCCCCGCCCTGTCCGCGTCGAAAATGCTCATGGGGTACATATACTTCAGGCTGGCCAGATTGACCGCATCCACAAACGGATTTACGCGCGGGAAGCTGCCGTCGAGCGCCGCCGCCAGCAGGTATTCGCTCGAGGGCTTGGCGCGGCCGGCCGGCTTATACCCGCCATTGCGGAGCATATCCCGGACAGCCTTGATGCGCGCCCCGAAAGCCTCCGCGCCTGCGTCGCGCGCGCACTGCAGCACCTCATCCCGAAGCGCTTCCGGCGCCACCTCCGCAGCGCGCTCCCAGTCGATCCCCTCGAGCCCGATCAGGGCGAGATCTACTTTTTTGAGCCTATCGTCATCGGCAAACCGTAATTCGATGTTCATGATGGCCAATTGTAGCAGGAAAGGACGTTTGGAGGCAGCCGCCGGGCGCGTTTGCTCTCGGAGCTTGGAGAGCCGGGCGCGCCTGGGACAAAGCCCCCGCAAGCCACAGCAGCGCTTCCGGTTTGTCCTGGGCCTTGCGCGGGCCTCTGCCCAGCACTGCGCCCGACTCCATCACAGCCGCTTCCGTTGACTTTTTCGCCCTCTGCTGATAGATTCAGGTGCGCTTTAAGAGATCAGGCCTTGCAAGGCGCGGTGCACCATATGCCGCCACCTGCATGCAGATTTCTTTGACGCAGCAACGCGGGCCCTTAGCTCAGTTGGTCAGAGCTGCGGACTCATAATCCGTAGGTCGCTGGTTCAAGTCCAGCAGGGCCCAAAATTTAATTGATTATAAGAAAATAAAATACATACCTACTCCAAAAAACCGACGGATGTATCGTAGAACAGTCTGTCATCGTCAATCAATTTAGCTGTATCAATATCAATGCAATGAGAACCGTCTCTCATATTGACATATATCGATTTGACGACTACCATATCGACAATCATCGATATGAGGAGTGTCGTGTGGATACAACAAACCAAGTATATGCCCGAATTTTCAAAGCATTCTGCGATGAAAACAGAATCGCGATTCTCGGATTACTGAGAGACGGGGAAAAATGTGCCTGTGTACTTCTGGAGAATCTGAATATAGCCCAGTCCACACTATCGCACCATATGAAAATCCTCTGCGAAAGCGGTGTCGTAACCTGTAGAGCAGAGGGGAAATGGTCGTATTACTCGCTATCGGGCCAAGGCTGCGAGCGCGCGCGGACAATCCTCGCCGACATCACGAGACCATCCTCCACAGAGACCTCTTCAAAGGTGTGCCCATGCAAATAGTCTGGGACTTCCTCCAGCATCAGGTTCTCGGCATGGCCTGGCTCGACGCGGCCTTCGAGGCGATCCTTGGTCTCCTGGGCGTCGACACGAGCGGCAGGTTCGTGGCGAGTGTCCAATTTTTCCTGTACGACGCTTCCAAGATTTTTATACTTCTGACCCTGTTGATATTTATTATCTCATATATTCAGAGTTATTTCCCGCCCGAACGGACGAAAAAAATTCTGGGACGGTTTCGCGGCCTCGGCGCGAATGTCGCGAGCGCCCTGCTCGGCACGCTGACGCCTTTCTGCAGCTGTTCTTCCATACCCTTATTCATAGGATTCACCAATGCGGGGCTGCCTGTCGGCGTAACCTTTTCTTTCCTGATTTCCTCGCCGCTCGTCGATCTCGGGGCGCTCATCCTGCTCGTCAGTGTGTTCGGCGCGAAGATTGCCGCGGCGTACGTCGTTGTCGGCCTGGTGCTCGCTGTCGCGGGCGGCACGCTCATAGACCGGCTCGGCATGGAACGCTATGTCGTGCGATTCTCGGCGTCTCCGGGTACCATCAATTTCGAGCAGCCTGAGATGAGCAGGCAAGAGCGCCTTACCTATGCCAAGGAACAGACTCTGGTAACGGTGCGCAGAGTGTGGCTGTACATCATAGCCGGTGTGGGGATCGGAGCACTCATTCACAATTGGATACCTGCGGAATGGATTCAGTCCATTCTCGGTAAAAACAATCCGTTCTCGGTACTGATCGCGACGATCGTCGGTGTCCCGATATATGCCGACATCTTCGGCACAATCCCGATCGCGGAAGCGCTGTACGCGAAGGGAGTCGGGCTGGGCACGATCCTGTCCTTTATGATGGCGGTCACCGCACTATCGCTGCCTTCGATGATAATGCTCAGGAGAGTGGTGCGGCCACGGTTACTTGCGACTTTCGTCGGCATCGTCACGGTGGGTATTCTGGTGATTGGCTATGCGTTCAACATGCTTGGATTTCTGTTCGTGTAGGAGGAGTACGATGAAATTGCAGATTTTGGGGGCCGGCTGCGCGAAATGCGCGCTTCTCGAGCAGCACGCCCGCGAAGCGGTGAGCAATCTCAAGATCGACGCCACGGTCGAAAAAGTGACCGACATAGGCGCCATCGCGGCGATGGGCGTGATGTCCATGCCCGCCCTCGCGATAGACGGCGCGATACGGAGCGCGGGAAGAGTGCTCACGACCGCCCAGATCGAGGCGCTCATCTCGGGCGCCACATTCATCCCGCGGTGAGGGGATGGCCATGGACGAGAACAAGAAGCCGGGCATCGGCTTTTTCGCGAAGTACCTGTCGCTGTGGGTCGCGCTCTGCATAGCCCTCGGCGTCGCCATAGGGTATTTCTTCCCCGGTGTGCCGGCCTCCCTCGGAAAGTTCGAGTACGCGAAAGTCTCCATCCCGGTGGCCCTGCTGATATGGCTGATGATCTATCCGATGATGCTGAAGGTAGACTTCACCAGCATCAAGAACGCGGGGAAGAAGCCCAAGGGGCTCATCATCACGCTCGCGGTGAACTGGCTGATCAAGCCGTTCACGATGTACGCCATTGCGTGGTTTTTCCTGAAAGTGGTCTTCAGGGCGCTCATCCCCACGGCGCTCGCGACGGAATACCTGGCGGGAGCCGTGCTCCTCGGCGCGGCGCCCTGCACCGCGATGGTCTTCGTCTGGTCCTATCTCTCAGACGGCGACGCGGGGTACACGGTGGTCCAGGTCGCGGTCAATGACCTCGTCATCCTCGTCGCGTTCACGCCGATAGTCGCCTTCCTCCTGGGAGTGAGCGACGTGCGCGTGCCCTGGGACACTCTGCTGCTCTCGGTCATCCTGTTCGTCGTCATCCCGCTGAGCGCGGGCGCGCTCAGCCGTTCACGGCTCATACGGCGTCGCGGCAAAGCGTGGTTCGAGAGTGTGTTCCTCAAAAAGTTCGACGGCATCACGGAGGCGGGGCTTCTCCTGACGCTCGTCATCCTCTTCGCCTTCCAGGGGGAGACGATACTGAACAACCCCATCGACATCCTGCTCATCGCGGTGCCGCTCGTCATCCAGACCTATTTGATCTTCGCGATCGGATACGGCTGGGCGAAACTCTGGAACGTGCCGTACGAGGTCGCGGCGCCCGCCGGCATGATAGGCGCCTCCAACTTCTTCGAGCTCGCCGTGGCGGTGGCCATCAGCCTGTTCGGGCTTTCCTCGGGGGCCGCGCTCGCCACGGTCGTCGGCGTGCTCACGGAAGTACCCGTCATGCTGAGTCTCGTGAAGATCGCCCGCGCGACGAGAGGGCGTTTCCCCTCGGACGCGAAGCCTTCCGCGGCGGAATATGATGACAAGAGAAGGATAACACGATGATCCGTGTGCTTTTCATCTGCACGCATAATTCCGCGCGCAGCCAAATGGCCGAGGCTTTCCTCAAGCAGTATGGCGCTGATCGCTTCGCCGTCGAAAGCGCGGGCCTTGAGCCAGGAAAGCTCAATCCCTATGTGGTACGAGCGATGGCTGAGGTCGGCTTGGATATTTCACACAATCGGACGAAGAGCGTATTCGACTTTTTCAATCAAAAGAAGGTCTACGAGGTGGTCATCACTGTCTGTTCAAAGGAAGCGGCGGAGCGATGTCCTATTTTCCCGGGGCTCGGAGAACGCCATCACTGGCCATTCGATGATCCATCGACCTTCTCTGGAAGCGACGACGAGATCATGGCCAGGGTCCGGGAAGTGCGGGATGCGATAAAAGCCAAGGTACTGGAATTCATGGATGAGTGGAAGGGGAGCAGGTGATATGAACCTTCTGTCAAATCGAGCCTCGGCCATCCTGCACCAGGCGGGCTTCGTCGCGCTGGATGATCTGAAAACCCCTTGGGTCGAGCGCTTCATGCTCTATGCAGGCCGAACGATTCCCGTCGTACGGACTAGACTACAGCAGTCCGACCGCTGGGGCACGCTCAAGGCCCGATGGGACATCGGCAGAATGCACTATAAAATCCTGCCCGGCCTCTATGCGGTGGGTGCACCAGGACCAGATTCGCCCGTATTTGTCACCGGTAATTACAAGATGAGCTTCGACGAGCTCCGCTCCAACCTGGAAGGATTGAGCGCCTGGGTTCTTTCGCTCGACACGAAGGGAATAAATGTCTGGTGCGCAGCAGGAAAAGGGACCTTCGGAACAGACGAGCTCGTGTCGCGAATCATGAGTGTGAAGCTTGCACTGATCGTTACGCACCGTGTCCTCATCCTGCCACAGCTCGGCGCTTCCGGTATCTCGGCGCCTGAAGTCGCGAGGAGGTCAGGATTCCGCGTCCAATGGGGCCCCGTGCGCGCGCGTGACATTCCTGCCTGGCTCGCGGCAGGCCGGGAGAAGACCGCTGCGATGCGGGAAGTGACCTTTACCCTCCGTGAGCGTATGGCTATTGCGCCTGTGGAGTTCGTGCACGCGTGGCCGGTCATCCCCGCAGCGCTGGCCATGGCGGCCCTCTACGCCCTCCCGGCGGACGAGACTTGGCGCGGAAGAGCGTTCCCCGCCGCAATCGTTCTCCTCGGCGTACTTCCGGTGGGGACGCTGTTCTTTCCCGCACTACTTCCCTGGCTTCCGGCGAAGGCTTTCTCTGCAAAAGGTACCTTCCTCGGGGCTGTCTGGGCGATCCTCGGCTCCCTACTGTTCCATCTGTCTCTTCCGGCGGCAGTCAGTGCAGTCCTTATCGCAACGCCGGCCGTGGCTTTTCTTGGCATGACCTTCACCGGTTCCACGACGTTTACCTGTCAACCCGGGGCCCTCATAGAAGTGGAGAAAAGTTTCTGGCCCATGCTCGTCTCGTTGTCTGTGGGCCTGGTTCTGGCCATTGTCTCAAGGCTAGTGGGGGTATAGGGGATATCATGGCGCTTTCATATCTGAGAAACGGCGAGGCTCTGGGGTTCGATTCATCAAAATGCTGCGGCTGTGGCGCCTGCGTAGACGTGTGTCCTCACGCGGTGTTCAGCATCGAGAGCGGAAAAGCGCGCATCGTGCACCGTGAACGGTGCATGGAATGCGGCGCCTGTTCCATGAATTGTCCTGCGGCGGCTCTTTCGGTAAAGAGAGGAGTCGGGTGTGCGGCCGCGATCATCGCGGGAAAGCTGCGGGGCACGGAGCCCGACTGCGGAGGAAGTGCCTGCTGTGGCGGAGGATCGATGAAAGCCCATAGTTGCTGACGCTATATGGAGCCACCTTCAGCCGCTCGCGCGATATCGGAATAAAAAGTCAGCGCTCCACAGGTCGAGAGCTCCGGTGTCTTTGAGAAATGGCGCGGCGGCCGCATATCCCTTGGCCACCTTTCACAGTGTCGCCCGCACATCCGTCGCTTCCAGTTTATACCAGTTCCCGGTTATGGCATCGATGATGACGGNGACAAACCCGGAAACCACATCGAGCACGACCCATCCAAGGCCAACTTTGCTGTTCAGCTGTACGACTTTTGGTTCGTATCCCTGTTTCCTGAATTCGATGCTGTAGACGTCTTTTGAGCGCAGATTGATCTGCAGGGGTGTCTTCCACATGTACTGACCATTGATATATATCTCTGCTCCGCTGGGGTCACTGCTGAACGATACTTTCTCGTTGCTGCCTTTGAGGACAGTGGCACATCCAGACAGAGAGATCAAAACAAGCAAAGCGATAAGAACGCGAATACTTCGTCTCATGTGAAGTTTCCTCCCGAGATTGCCAATGATTTTTCATGTAAGCCGACGATTGCCCCGTAGCATTGCCAGTGTTGCCGTACTTGATGGGCAGATCGATCTGATTATAATATATATTCGATCCAAGGCGAAGGAGTCCGCCTTCAACCGCCGATCGATTCGGCTGATGACTCCTGGGAAAAGGCTTCTGAAGCCCAGACCAGGAGGCTGTATGGTTCCAAATCCCCACCTTCCGGCACAAATTCCGGCTTTCATCAACTGTTATGTCTCGTGACGGGTCTGTGGAAACGTGGTCGAAGCTCGTAATAGGGCGCATGGTGGCGGAGGCCTTCGGGGCCCTTCCCTACTGCGTGTGGACGCCCGCTGCGGGGTCGGTTTCGGAAGGTCCAAGCCGACGTATCTCGGCAGCGGCAGGATCGGCATCATCGGGGCGGCGCAAAGACGCCCCTCCTCAGAATCCCCGTGGCGATGAACTTCGGCCTCAGTTGCTGTCATGCTGCGCGGAGCTTGGAATCGAGACAATCGAAGAGACCGCGAAGGCTTCCTCATGAAGAAAAAGACAAGGCCTCTTCAACCCGGCTCACGGAGGAACTCGAAGAGCGGCTCAGGCCGAACCGTTATCTCGGGTACGACCGGGACAGTCTCGGAGTGGCGCTCCTCAGGCGCGAAATGTTCACTGCAGCGGAGTCCCAGTTCCGCCGCGCGGTGTATCTCAATCCCTACGAAGCCGCTTTCAGGCAGCACCTCGCCTGGTGCCTCCACCGTATGGGGCGGGACGCGGAGGCCCTCGCCACGATTGAAGAATCGCTCAGACTGAGGCCGGACGATCCGGACGCCCTCATGGCCCGGGATACAATACTCGAATCAACCGAAAAGAATGAAACGCCCGGCGCCAAAGGGCCCGGTAAGGGGCGCGAAGGCCCGTTAAGACGGGGCCGAACATTGTCATTGAGGATCGGCCTTTGCGCCTCATTCGGCTCTTCTGTCGCTTCGCCGAATATCTTTCGATAGAGGTCCTCTCCGTGGCTCCTCTCTGAGGGCGGCCNCTCCACAATTCTGAATGTCCGGACTCCGTCGGTCGNCTGCTCTGTCCGTAGCAGGAGGGGATGAGATCCGGAATCGTCTGTAAAACCGACGGCGAAGGTGTAGAGGTGCGTCACAAAGAATACCCGGATGCCGCGCTCGACGAGCGCCCTCGTGATCTGCCTGGCGATATCGGAACCCTCCCGTTCGTTTGTGGCGCCGAAGGACTCGTTGAAGAGCATGAGCGAGTGCGGCAGCAGGTGCTCCACGATCGTGTCCATCCTCGAAAGCTCCTCGTCGAATTTGCCGCTCTGCATGCTGCGGTCTTCCTTGCGCCGATAGTGCGTAAAAATTCCGGCCGCGATGTCCGCCTCGAAGGAGACGGCAGGGACGAACATGCCGCACTGCATCATGAGCTGGGCGACGCCGACACCCCGTAGGAAGGTCGATTTGCCTCCCTCGTTGACGCCGGTCACGATCACTGGGTTCTTGCCCCGCGCACGCATGTCGCTCCCGACGGTCCGCTGCCCTGTATGCAGGGAGAGGCAGACGTTGTAGAGACCCGAGAACTCGTTGCCGAGCGTGCCTGCGGGATGCGGTGTCGGGAAGCAGGCCGGTTCGCCCAGACGACCGAGCTCTCCGTGGAGATTGGCGCAGCCGACGTAGAAGGCGATCTCGGCGAGGAGAAGTTTGAAGAAGTTTTCGATATGGTCGGCCGAACGCGCCAGGGAATCGGCAGCAAAGTTGAGACCGCGATCCCTGAGGTCGCCGAGGGCTCTGGCACCGGCCTCATCGCGGGCGCTTATCGAGAATGAATAGCTCGGGCCCCGCGCCCTGAAGACTCTGTGCAGCCAGTTCTTGCCGAAGCTCTTGGATTTCCTGAGTATGTGATTCTCTGCCTCAAGCCCTGTCCCGAGGCGCGCACTGATCAGCACACCTTCCCNGAACGACAGATATTTGAGGTGCTCACGCAGTGTCGCCAGATATGCATCGTCGAGCTCGCGCTCCACCATTGCAAAGAAGCGGGTGAATCCTTCCGACGAGAACGAGCCGGAGCCCTCGTCCGCGAGCTTTCTGAGTCGTTCGAGAAGAGGCATGTACATCTCGATCATCCGTGCGGCGCTGTGCAGGATGGCGCCGGGGAAGGTTGTCCATATGCCGAACCAGTTCCGCCGCTTGCTCTCGATCGCCTCCGTCGCGATGGAGTAGAGTTCCCGAACCGTCGCCTGGTTCGCCAAGCAGTCCGCGAGCACTGCCTGACGGTAACGGATATCATCGATATCCTGAAGACCTGTGAGCAGGGCTTTTTGGGAGATTTCGTAGAGGTATTTGTCATCGCCGGCCATGGCGCGGAAAAGAATATCGAGCTCGAGGTCCTGCATCAGTGCGCCGGCATTGTCCGGCATAGGCGCGTTCGGGTCGAAATCCCTGTGCCGGTACATCAGATAGACCTTCACGATGCTATCCTTCCCTTGAGCTGCTCGTAGGTGAGACCCGCTTCTCCGCCAGCGCCCGGNGCATACGCAAGGCCGTCGGCGGGCCTCCGCTCGATTTTGAACGTGCGTATCGCCGGATCATGGGGGTCCACCGCGCACACAAGACTGACAAATTTCTCTCCCAGAGAGGCAAGTTCGTCGAGAAANGGTGACGCAGACGCAGAGGGCATCGAGGCGGGCAATCCGCTCCATGATCCTGCGGCTCAGGAAGACTGAGTCTTTGAGCGTCGTGGAGGTGAAGACTTCGTTCAGGATGAGGATGCTGTCCGGCGTAGCTGCCTCGAGGCTCGCGTGGATGCTCAGAAGTTCCTCGTGGAGTTTGCCCCGGTGGCTTTTGAGGCTTTCCTCGCGCTCGAAGTGGCTGAACATGTGGTCGAAGAGAAAGAGCCTGGCCTCCGCCGCGGGAACAGGGCAGCCGATCGAGGCCAGATGGTGGAGTTGTCCGAAGATTCGCGCAAAGGTGGTCTTGCCTCCCTGGTTCGGGCCGGTGACGATGAGGATGCGCTCGGCCCCTGAAAGTGAAAAGTCATTCTTCACGACGGGATGCGACGAGAGGACGACTTTCTTTGCGAGCGCCACATCGAACACCTCCCGGGCGGCGACAGCCTTGTCCGCCGGAGATACTGTCGGGAGACAGAACCGCAGATCCGCACTGCGCAATGGCCCGATACAGTCCAGCCAGGAGAGATAAAACTGCATCTCCTTCTCGAAGCTGTCGATGGTCTCGTCGATGAAAGCCGCATGGCTGGAGCAGAAACTGTCGAGACGGCCAAAGAGCTCGGGATACAGTTTTGCCACGCATTCGAGTATCTGGGCCTGCACGTGGTCGATCCCGGCCGATTCCAGATATTTTGCAAGGTAGCTCTTCACCGACCCTTGACTGAAGCGGCTGAAGGTCTCTTCGATATCGGCGCCGTAGTCGGCCTCCCCGTCGTACTTGCGAACTTTTACGGTGAGATTCCTGATGGTCACACAATACCGGACCTGGGCGAAATCGCGCCCGAGGTCATCGATCTCCCCGGAAAAGGCGGCGAAAGCCTCGGTGGCAAGATAGCGGAGCAGGTGGACCTTGAATGCGCAAAGCGCGCGCGAACCCAGGTCTGCGCCTTCGAGGTAGCGGGCGAGCACGTCAAGGGCATCGCGATAGTCCCGGGCAGCCTCGAGAAACCAGCCNNCCTGTTGGTGCCAGGTGCTGTATATCTTCTCGAGGGATTCGAGACTCCGGCGCATACTCCGCATACGGTCGGAAAACGCAGTCAGTGCCTTGAGAAGCCCGGGCTCTTCGAGATCGCGGAAGACTTCCTGGCGATACACAACCTCGTCTGCGTCCTGGAGCGCCCGATAGTAGTAGTGAGCCAGGGCATAGGATGGCCGGGCCTGTGCAATGGCATCGACGACCTGGTCGAGATTGAGGTCCGTGAAGTAGGACGGCATCTCGCAGGGAGAAGTCCTGCGCAGATCATCGGCTTTCTTAAACAGTACGCTGACCGCAATCATGGAGAGTTCCCTCCACAGATCTCCACGAGGGCAATTGAGATATCGAGGTAATGTGCAATAATGGCGGCCAGGACGGCGAGTCCCAGCCAGAGCGCAGCTGTAAAGAAGATCGGCTGCATGACAACTCCTGATCAATCCGACAATTGCTAGGAGTTAGCAGCCACAGAGGCAGTTATTTCATCGCAGTGCCGCCATGCTGCGACGACGCGATGAACAAGGCGAACTCCATCGCCTTGAGCAAAAGGTACGCCAAAAGGCGGTTCGGTGTCAATGGCGGCCGCCCTGAGGTGTCCGGCCTATATGTTGGGCCGCCCTTCCGACCCTGGAGTCTTGAGGGCGGGTGGAGTATGATGAACTGTCACATTCTGAGGAGTGTATGCCATGAACAATGCATCGGATGAAAAACTACTGAACGATGTCCTTCGCTTCCAGGGCGAGGAAATCACCGGCTCTCTGCTCTACGGGAAACTGGCAAAAAAATGCAGGGACGAGCACAATGCGGCCGTCCTCTCCGACATGGCCGAGGCTGAAAAACGCCATTACGCATTCTGGAAGAGTATCTCGGGACAGGAAGTCGCCCCCAGCCGGGGACGGATCATGCTCTTTACCCTGCTGGCACAGGTCCTCGGCCTGACATTCGCGCTCAAGCTCCTCGAAAAGGGCGAAGAGGTGACGGCGGCCGACTATGCCCGCGTGGCTTCCATTCATCCCGGCGCCGAAAAAATGGGCGAAGAGGAGGAGCAGCACGAGGATGCCCTGCTTGGTATGATCGACGAAGAGCGGCTCTCGTATGTCGGATCGATCGTCCTCGGCCTCAACGATGCGCTGGTGGAGCTGACAGGCACCCTGGCGGGCCTGNNGACCTTTGCGTTTCAGAAGGGGAAGCTCGTCGCTGTCAGCGGCATCATCACNGGCATAGCGGCTGCCCTGTCCATGGCGGCCTCGAATTATCTCGCCTCCAAGGCCGACAACGACCCCAAGGCGAAAAAGGCGGCCCTCTACACNGGAGGAGCCTACCTCATCACGGTCATACTTCTGGTGCTGCCCTATCTCATCGTGCCGCAGACCGGCTTCTGGATTTACGTGAGCCTCGGAATAACCCTCCTCATCGCCGTCGGCATCATCGCGGGCTTCAACTTCTACGTATCGGTGGCCCGGAGCGAGGCCTTCAAGCCGCGCTTCCTCGAGATGGCCGGCATCAGCCTCGGCGTCGCATTCTTCTCCTTCCTCGTCGGGCTGCTGGTGAGATCGGTCTTCGGGAGTGAATGAGGCTTCTTTTCCCTTCAGCTATGGACCATGATGACATAGCTCCAGTTCCTGATCATCACCGGCAGAGTATCCGCGAAGGGCGCCATTTCCCTGTCCATTCTCTTTGCCGCGGCAGAGCCGCTGTCCATGGCGGGATAGACGATATAATCATAGTCGGAGACTGCGCCGAAAGGTTCGGCGGGACTGGGCAGATGCGAAGTGGCCTCGTGTCCCGTCAGGACCAGAACCTTTTTGCCCTTGCACTCGCTGAGTATTTTAGCCTTGAGGCGGGCCTCGTCCGGTTTTTCGACGTAGAGCTTCCCGTCGGCAAGGAAAGAGGTGCCCTGAATTATCCAGTCAAACTTTCTGTCCAGGTAGAGTTCGAGTCTGTCGCTCAGGATGAGATGTGTGACCGGATCGAACTTGCCCTGCGGCACCGAGATCGAGACGTTTCTGTAGGCCGGAGAAGTTTTCCCAAGACACTCGATGACGCCGAGGTTGTGCGTGCAGATGTCCCACTTCAGGGGCAGCAGATGCAGGTTCTGCGCAATGATCTCGGCGACTCTCGTGACCGTGCTTCCGGCTTCCAGAAGGAGGCTGACAGTATCGCCGGAGGGCAGCTTCTNCGCTGAGTTGCGGATGAGATCGAAGACTCCATTGGCCGTCCTGATCTTCTGTGAGATATAGAGGTGGCGCTTCTGTTCGTATGTGGTGATATTCTGCGAGAGGCCGAGGGCCGNCCCTTCCTGCGACACGGCTTTCCGGAAAAGTGTCGTGCCGATCTCTTCCTCGTACTTCCGCACCTGAGTGATGATCCACGCGTCGCTCGTATATGAGATGCCCACTCTACGCTGCAGATAGGTCTTGATGGCTCNCATGGGCAGCAGTATGTCGGTTATGGAGTCCACCTGCGCCTTGTCGTACTCCTCGGAAAAGAGGGTCAACAGCAGCGCGATGAGGTCTTTCTGTTTGAGCCGGTGTTTCGATGCGTTTTCTTCCGTATCCGTCATGAGCCTCTGGCCCTCCCCTGTCCGCATAAGGCTTGTTATGCGTTATTGGCATAGCAGGCAAAAACCGGACTTTAAGTGAATCACCTATAAAAAGTATATCATCGATTTTCTTTGCGTGCTTAAAAATTCCACTATAAAATTCCTTCACCTTGGTAAAAGAGAGGTTTTGTATGGTGAAGAAAATTACAGTGCTGTTGGTATCGCTGTGTCTTGTGCTCAGTGGCGTAGCCGCCCAGAAACAGGTCAGACTGGTGATTGCCGGCCGCGACGGCGATTATGGCAATGCAATGCAAGTCGCAGTGGACGCCTATATGGCGAAAAACCCCAATGTGAAATTCGATGTACTCCAGCTTTCTGGCGACGATGTGTACCAGAAGACCGTCATCGATCTGAAGAGCGGGACGGGCACCTATGATCTCATCCTGATAGACGATCCCAGGGTCCTGCAGTACCAGCAGGCCGGATGGCTCGCCGATCTCGATGCCATGTTCAAGAAGGCGGGAAAAACCGTGGATCCCGGCTTTATCTCCACGGTGATGGACCTCTGCCGCTATCCGAGCAATGCCAAAGGCAAACTGTACAGTCTTCCCTTTGTCGGGAACGTGTCGCTGTTCGCCTATCGCGCGGACCTCTTTGCCAAATACAAGCTCCCCGCACCGGAGACCTGGGACGATGTCCTCGCCGCGGCCAGNATAATCTCGGAGAAAGAGCCAGGCGTCGAGGGAGTATCCTTCCGCGGAGTCAAGGGGAACCCGATCCTCACCGCGTTCCTCCCGATATTCTGGTCTTTCGGCGCCGATTTTCTGGATGCCTCCGGCAAGCCCACCGTCAATTCGCCGGAAGCGGTGAAGGCGCTCAAATTCTTCCTCGAGCTCGCCAAATACGGCCCGAAGAGCACGCCGATGAACAATACAGCCCAGGTCCGCGACGGCCTGCTCGCCGGGACGGTCGGTATAGCTCCCGAAGTCTGGCCCGCATGGATCGGCAAGATCGATGATCCGAACGAATCCAGGGTGGCGGGCAAGATCAAAATAACCAAGCACCCCGCAGAGGTCAAAAAGTCTTCCCCGATGATCGGTATCTGGCATATCGCCATTCCCGCCGCCTCGAAGAACAAGGATGCGGCCTTCGACTTCCTGACATTCCTGACGAGCAAGGAGACGCAGAAGCTCATGGTCCTGAAGGCAGGCCTTCCTCCTTCTCTCGTCTCGGTCTTCGAGGACAAGGAGGTTCTTGCCAAGTATCCGTGGTATCCCGCCATCCGCGATGCCCTTGAGAGTGGCGTGGCGCGGCCGAGGACCCTGTACTGGGCGGAGATGGAGAACACGATGGGCGCCCTGGTCCAGGAAGCCCTCATCGGCCAAAAGACGCCTGAGCAGGCCCTCAACGAGGCGAATGCCAAGCTGACCGAGATTCTGAAGCAGTAATTCACGGCATGAGCAGAACCTGTGCCGTCGCCGACCTTGTGGCCGGCCCGGCACAGGTGTATTCTCTGCACAAAATCCTGCACACAACAATCAACAACGAAGCGGAGTCTTACAGGCATGAAATCGACAGGAAAAACGCGGGGGAAAGCCTTGTTCTATTGGTCTATCCTGCTCCCCGCGCTCATCGTGATGCTGTGGCTTACCCTCTATCCGATGATCACCGTATTTCTGACATCGTTCCAGAATTACAATTACATTTCGGGCCGGCGCAGCTGGATCGGCCTGGGCAACTACAGGAACATTCTGACGGATCGGGTCTTCCTCACCTCGTTCTGGAATACGATCGTCTTCTGTTTTTCGACCACCTTCCTGGAAGTGTTTCTGGGAACGGTTCTGGCGCTGGTATTCTATGGTAATTTCCGCGGGAAGAGCGTCTTCACGATACTGCTCATACTGCCGATGATGCTCTCCACCATGGTCGTCTCCGCGATATGGAAAACCCTCTTCCACTACGATATCGGCCTTCTGAACACCATACTGTCCAGCCTTGGCCTGGCGCGGGTAGGCTGGCTCATCGATCCCCACCTCGCACTGTGGTCCATCGTCCTCGTCGACGTGTGGCAGTGGACTCCCTTTGCCTTCATCGTCATGCAGGCAGGCCTCTCGTCGATACCGCAGGAAGTGTTTGAAGCCTCAGTGGTGGACGGCGCGAGCTACCGTCAGAGACTCTTCCGGATCACCCTGCCCATCCTGCGGGACCAGATTCTCATTCTCTGTCTCCTGCGGACCATCGATACCTTCAAGATATTCGCGAAGGTCTTTGCCTTGACGGGCGGAGGCCCGGGCAACGCAACGGAGACGACATCACTCTTTGTGTACCGGGAGGCCTTCCAGTATTTCAACCTGGGGCGCTCATCGGCGGCTTCGATGATCACGCTCTCCGCCGTCGTCCTCATGTCGGTCTTCTATCTCCGGAAAATGCTCAACCCAAAAGAGGCGTAGTCATGGCAACCTATGTCACCACAAAGCATTCGCCGCTGTTCCCCATTTTCATGATCCTGATCCTCGTGATCACGCTGTTCCCCATCTACTGGATCGTCGTCACTTCGCTCAAGACGCCGTTGGAGAACATACTGCCGGTCCCGACCCTCTACCCCCACAAATTCACCCTCGAGAATTACCACAAGGTTCTGTTCGGAGGATCGCTGCACAACCTCTGGAATTCGGTATTCGTGACGGCGGCGTCCACGCTGCTTTCTCTCGCCCTCGGCTTTCTCTCCGCCTACGCGCTGGTGCGGTACAGATTTCCCCTGAAGTTCAACGTAGTGTTCCTGGTGTGGATCATCATCGTGAAGATGCTGCCTCCCGTCGTGCTGGCGGTTCCGCTCTACGAAATGTTTGCGAAGATGAAGCTCATCAACAACCTCTGGGGCCTCGTCCTCATTTTTCAGGTCTACACGCTCCCCTACTGCATCTGGATGCTGTACGGCTTTCTGAAATCCCTGCCGCTCGAATTCGAAGAGGCGGCGGAGATAGACGGCGCATCGAGGCTCCAGATCGTGAGACTCATCGTCTTTCCACTGGTGCAGACAGGCGTCATAGCCACCGCCATCTTCAGCATCATCGTCGCATGGGACGAATTCCTCTTTTCGATGTTGTTTATCCGCAGCCCGGAACTGCAGACGCTCCCTCTGGCGATCGTGAGCTACATCGGCGAATTCGAGACACTGTGGGGCCAGCTCATGGCCATAAGCGTCCTCGCGATAATTCCCATCATCGTCTTCGTGCGGTTCGTCTACAGGGAGATGACCAGCGCCTACTCGCTGGGGCTCAAGTGACCGGAAACGGAAAGTGAAAGGTTGACAGAATGGAACTCTTTACCATATCCGGCGTTGGCCGGGATTCGCCTCTCATCACTGCACATGCCGGCTGCCAGGGGACAGAGCCGAACAGCCGCGAATCGATCGTTGCCGCCTACAATTCGCCCGCCGACATCGTGGAAGTCGATGTCCGCGCAAGCATGGACGGTGTGGTTTTTCTGATGCACGACAACGCGCTGGCGCCGTCGGGCAGAGAGAGCGTTCCTCTGGAAAATCTGTCGTGGAATGAGATACAACAGACAGCCATGTCCGGACAGCAAAGTGAGATGCTCAGCTTCGAGGCGTTCTGCGATCTTGTCGAACGGCTCGAGCACGGCGCTTCCCAGAGCGCCTCCACCAAAAGACCCCTCTTCAACCTCGACATAAAGGACCCCTCGGCCCTGCCCGCGACAGCCACGACAGTTCGCTCCCGCAGACTGCAACACAGGGTAATCTTCTCCGGCCTCGACGAGAGAGGGATCGCGCTGGCCGCCCTCTGCATTCCGGACCTCTCCTATTTCTTCAATGCAGACAGCTTCCTGCCCGACCAAAATCAGACAAAGAGCGAAGAGGCCCGGATCGAAGAGGCCTGTTCCCTCGCTCTCCTCTATGGCTGCAGAGGCATAAACCTCGAGTGGACAAAGGCCTCGGCAGCCCTCGTGCGCTCCATCCACGAGCGGGGACTCTTTGTCATGCTGTGGACCGTGGACGAGGAGCCCGCCCTGAAGCGTATTCTGGAATACGGGCCTGATTCCATTACGACGCATTATCCCGACAGGCTGGCCCGCCTGGTGAAGGAGGGAGGGGAACAGGGCAGGCCGACATGAATTCTCTGTTTATGAAGCAGGAGAGAAAAGGAAGTCTTCAAGCTTTTTCCTACTTGATTCGAGATGCTTGTCGAGGACCTGGACAGCCAAATCTGGGTTCCGCTCTGATATAGCCTTAAAAAGCTCGTTGTGCTCACGCAGGCCGTCCTTAAAACTTCCAGGGAAAATGCCTGTCTTCTCCATTCCCACTCTGAGCATATAATGCAAGTTGGAATAGATATTTATGAGAATGGAATTCTTCGAGCACCTGATGAGTATCTCGTGGTATTCTGCATCAAGGCGGGAATATTGGTTGAGGTCCGACACTTCATATGCCGCAGCCTGGCCTTCAAGATTTTTCTTCATCTCTGCGAGATAGCCATCAGGGGCCCCGTCTCTGGCCACCTGCTTTACAACGCCGATTTCAATGATCCGTCGGAAATACATCAGCTCGCTCAATTTGCTCTTTTCATCGTCCGAAGTATAGTCCATCAAATTGGCGAGATTTTTGAAGAGAATACTGAAATCCGGTTTGGCAACAAAGGCGCCTTTGCCCTGAATTATCTTGATGATGCCCTTCGCCTCAATGGTCTTGAGCGCTTCTCTCACAGTACGGGAACCCACATGAAAAAGCTCGCAGAGGGAACGTTCGGAAGGCAGTTTTTCGTTGGGACTAAGCTTATTCTTAAAAATATAGTCTTCAAGCGACTGGGCAACTTCCTCGCTCAGTCTTTTGTGCTTAATGGGCTTAAGCCCCTCGACAATTGTATCCATCATATCCTCATCTGAAACATCAAGTGTGGGTACTCCATGCTCTGCGTTGATAATTATACTATCTTCATCCATTACACATGCAAGAGGTTCACCGTCAGCGGCCTCTGGTCCTGTCGCTTCCGGAACTCGGCGCTTTTCATTGTTTTCCAATGATCTCTCCAATCTTGGAGATCGTGGATTGCGACAGGCTTTCCGCCTCTATCCTGTCCCATCTTTCGCAGCGGCCGAACAGGGAGACGGCGGCCTTTATGGCGGGTATCACCTTGCCATCCGAGACATCGATGATTGTCGCGAGCCTGTTGATGGCCCTCTGGCATTCGATCATCGTTTTGAGATCGCCGGCCTGAAACGCTGCGTACATCTTGACATAGGGCTCAGGGAATATATTGCTCAGGCCGGTGACAACGCCCGATGCCCCCGCGATGAAGGATTCCGCGTCGAGCAGGTCTTCGCCCTGTATCCAGTTAAACCCTCTGGGGCCCTCGAGCGCCCAGCGGGAAAATCGGATGAAGTCGCCGGAGCTGTCCTTCATTCCCGCGAACTTTCCGCTTGCCATGAGAGCCCTAATATCGGCCTCAAAAACATCGTTTACAGTTCTTTGGGGAATGTTATAGATGATTATCGGCCGCTCGGTCGCTTGGGCGACTGTCATGTAGTGCTTCTCTATCATCCTGCCGTCAGCGCCAAAATAGTAAGGTGGAACGACGACAAAGTAATCAGGTTCGAGCTTTTCGAAGGTTCTTATCTGCTCGACCACTTCCCGTGTAGAGGCAGCTATGCAGGCAAGACAGAGAAACTGGTTCTTCTCTTTGTTCACTTTTGCGATTTCGAAGCATCTTCTGCGCTCTTCGATACTCAGATAAGTCCCTTCGCCTGTGGTTCCGTTGATAAAAAAACCGTTGACTCCTGCCTTTGTCAGAAAGCCGATCTGATTCGCATATGCATCGTAATCGACTGATCCGTCTTTCTCCATCGGTGTTATCGCCGCCGAAATGATTCCGCCAAGTTCGTTCATCGTATTCTCCTCATGCTGATATGGGCTTTATGTTCATTCATCGCACAACGTGCAGAGGTCGTTCTCCCTTAATCACTCTGGCAATCTCGAGCGCCGCCTTACGGCGAACGTCATTTTCACTTTCCTCCGAATACCAGCCCGAATGCGGAGTGATCAGCACATTCTTCATGGACAGCAGTTTCTGGTTTTCGGGGTTGTGCATGTCCGTCGGCTCCTCCCAATTGACATCCGCACCGTAAAAATGGATGTTCCCGTTCTCGAGCGCTGCTATAAGGCTGGTTCTGTCCACTACTGCGGCACGGCTTGTGTTGACGAGCACGAGGTCATTGGCCTTTTCCAGGATAGCCTTGCCGACCATATTTTGGGTCTCTTTCGTAAGCGGCGAATGTATCGAGATGATGCCACACGTCGCAAACATCTCAGAAAGACTGGTGTATTTTTGGAAACCTTCGGCGTTTTCGATGAACGGGTCATAGAAAGAGCAGGATGATACTACGGGCCTCATATACTCTGCCAATTTCCTTGCAATCCGCCCAAGTCCGATGAACCCCATCCGCATGGCTGAGGGCCTGTGCATGGTTATGACCGAAGGATCCTTTATCCAGTTGCCTCTGCGGACTTCCTCTCCGAAGAAGTGGCTGAAACGCAGGCCATTCATTATGAGACTCAGAGCCTGCAGGGCTACTTCCTCTACGCAGTAGTCCGGGACGTTGACAGTGAAAACCCCAAGTTCTGCCGCGGCCGCAGTATCGAGGTTGTCATAGCCGACGCCGTATTTCACTGCGATCTTGAGGTCTGGCAGTGCCTCCATCACTCTGCGGCTGACATTCGCATATGACACGAGCAAGCCGATCGCCCCTTGTCCGTATTGTATGAGTTCGTCTTCGTTCGTGCAGAAATGATCGACGATCTCTACACCTAGAGGCTCAAGAACGGCGCGCTCCTGAGCAATCGACTTGTGTCTTCTGTCAGTGATCAAAACCTTGTACTTCATATTCTCCTAACCTTTCACGGAACCAACGGTAAGTCCTGAGATTATGTACCGGGATGCGAACAAATAAAAAATCAAGACGGGAATTGTCGATATGAATGCCCCGGCCATCAGGGGCCCCCAGGGGATAATATCGGCGACAATAGTGGCGGAAAGAGCCACCGTAATAGTTCTCTGCATTTTCTGATTGATTATGACGAGGGCATAAATGTATTCCGACCAGCAGATTGTGAAAGAGAAAATGAGCGTGGACACGATTGTGGGATATGATACTGGCAGCACCACTTTGATGAGTGTCTGAATCCTCGACGCTCCGTCTATCGCCGCTGCCTCTTCCATCTCCATGGGAAGACCCCTGAAAAATGTAATCATTACCCATGTCGCGTAGGGTATCGTCATCGTAGGATATACAAGGAACAAGCCATTCAGATTGTCAGAAAGTCCTATTTTGGAAAGAAAAATGAAAATGGGGATGAAGAGCACTGTGGAGGGAATGAGATACGTGACGAGAAAAATGTTTGGTATTATCTTTCGCCCCCGAATGGGAAGACGGGAGACGGCATACGCGGAGATGACCGATACAAATACAGTCAGAAATGAAACAATCAGTGAGACCTTAACACTGTTGAACAGAGCGGGAGCAAACGCATAGTCCCTGAAAATGGCTACATAGTTGGACCATGCGAATTTTTTCGGCCAAAGCGTGGGTATGATGGTATATATCTCTCCAAAGGATTTGAGTGACGTCACGAGCATCCAGTAAATCGGGAAAAGCGCAAAGAGCAGAAAAAATGCGAGCAATACATACCACACAGGAGTAATGTGCTGCGCAGAGGCTCGCTTATATTTCATCANTTCATCTCCATTCTGGATAAGGCGCAGCGTGAACCACATGAGCAGAATCGCAATAGGCACAATGAACAGGGATGTTGCGATACCTTTCGCGATATCGAGATTCTGAAATGCCTGAATATAGCTTAGAGTCGAAAGCACATGAGTATGGTTTGCCGGTCCTCCGCGCGTCATTATCCAAATGATCGAGAAATCGCCGAAGGTCCAGATCATCGATATGAGAGAAACAAGCATCACGGATTTCATTATCGAGGGAAGAGTGATGCTCCAAAACAGCCGCCACGCATTGGCGCCGTCGACGACTGCTGCCTCATACAATTCAGAAGGAATAGCCTGGAGCGCTGCCAATATGGAAATTCCAAAAAATGGAATGCCTCGCCAGATATTGACGGCCATGACGGATATCTGAGCCAGGGCAGGATTTCCCAGCCAGGCAAGCGGCCTATCGATAAGGTGCATCTTCTGCAATGCGAAGTTGATTATTCCTCCGATATCACCAAGCATCCACCGCCATGTGAGCACGGAAGTCAATGTCGGGAGCGCCCAGGGCAGAAAGAGCAGGGCTCTCCACAGAGCGCGAAATCTGAAAGGCTTGTTCAGAGTCATGGCCATGAGCATTCCGAAAAGGAACTTAAATAGAACCGTAAGAAATACGAACTCGAAGGTGAATCGCATCACCATCCAGAATGTGGGATCATTGATGAGCGACAGATAGTTTGCAAGCCCGACAAAAGTTCCACCAGTCCCAATCTTCTGGTCCGTAAGGCTGACCTTGACGGACCAGAAGAACGGGTAAGCCTGGACCAGGAACAGATATGCAAGCGTTATGTAGAGAATGACAATCAGGGGTTTAGCTCCCGATGTCCTTTTCTTGCCTGCCAGGGCTCCCCACTGCATAGTCTACTTGGCCTTGTTTGCCTGAACCTCAAAATCCGCTATTGCAGCATCAATACTTTGATTCTTGACGATCACGTTTTCAAAGAGATTATTGATAAGGCGGAGGTTGTATAATCTGCCGGCCCAGGGGGTATATGGCCCCGCATAGCCGAGAAAGGCGAATGTAGCCATGCTGTCGATAAATGCCTTGTTGTACTGATCTTTCCAGACCGGGTCGGTCTGGCTGAGACTCTCATAAACGGGCAGGGCAAGGGGAGCGCTCACGTCGATCCATTTTTGATACCACGATGACTCCATAATATATGCGAGGCACTGCTTCGCAAGTTCCTTGTTGGGGGCATCCTTGAAAATGGCGAGATTGTTGGAGATTCCAGCAGTGAATCTGCCTGCGCTGCCCTTGGGAAGAACAACGATCCCTGTTTTGTCAAGCAAGTCGGGATTGTCCTTTTTTATTGCGTTGACGATTGAGCCGGTATTGAACACCATCGCTGCCTGTCCGCTGAGATATGCGGTGTTGTTGCCGGCGTCGTTCCAGCCGATCGCAGAAGGTGGGGTTGATTTATCAACGGTGAACATATCGGCGATAAACTTAACGGCTTCCTTGGTTTTTGACGAATTGATAACCAAAGCGCCATTCTTGTCGAAGATCGAGCCGCCGAAAGCCCATATAATTGCCCGACTGAGCCATTCGGCATCGGAATTCCCCTCCCCGTACCCTATGCCAGCCCCGAACTGATTTTTTGAAGGATTGGTCAGTTTGGCTGCCATGGTTCTGAACTCTTCCCATGTATCGGGAGGATTCTTGAAACCAGCCTGCGCAAGGAGGTCCTTGCGATAATACAGCGCGGTCCCTTCGCCCCAGAGTGGCATGGCGTAGGTTTTTCCGTTGAAAGAGACTACTTTGAGACAGTTGCTGAATATCTGTCCATTCTTCTTCTGCACTTCCGCAACCAGAGAAGAAATATCCTCGAGTACCCCCTGACTATAGAACTGGCCAACTTCCTGATAGCCAAAGAAACTGATGTCGGGAAGATTCCCTGATGCAATTGCGGCTGTCCATTTAGGGAAAAAATCCTCATAGGCGATGAGCTCGACATTGACCGGGATGTTCTTGGAGGCTGCGAATTCCTTTACACGCTGCTCGAACATTGTGTTTTGAGCATCAACAAATCCTTTTTTCATCCAAACGGTAAGAGGCTTCTGAGGGGCCGCCCACATTTGGGTGATGGCCAACAAGGCCAATCCGAACAATAAGACCTTTTTCATCATCGTTCCTCCTATTCGACTCCTCTACGGGAGTTTTCATAAGTGTAAATCCAGTTTCAGGAGCCGTCAAGACATAATATCATATGTCATATGTTGCAATTTAAAAAAGGACCTAGAAAAGCTTCAGGAATGGTAGCTGAATTCAGCTGCCAAATTCAGCCTGGCCGTCCTCACGGCAGACAAAGAGGACAGCCAGGCCCCCCTAAAGCAGCCCTCTAGCCGAACCTGAACTCCAGCCTGTTCTCTCCCGGGAGGGGCACCACCAGGTTCCTGTCGCAGCCCGGCCCGAACTCGACAACGAGCTTCGAGCGGTCCGCTGTCGGAGTGGCCCGGAAATCGTGGACGCCTTCCACCGCAAAGCCGCCGAAATCGTGGAATCTGAAGGTCCAGGTGCTGCCCTTCCGGCCGACGTCCAGGACAATGTCCTTGAGCCTGATGTTGTCGGCGGAAAAGTCGCCGAGCTCCGCGGGGAGGGGGTGGAAGCGCAGGCCTGTGTTCTCCGGGACGACGCCCGCCACGAAGCGCATGATCATGTCGGTGTAGAGGGCTCCCCATCCCTGGAAGGGCATGCCGACACCCTTGCCGGTCTCGGCGTCGTAGTATTCGTAACAGGTGGTATTCTCTTTGGTGGAAGCGAGGAACCTGTGGAGTATCTCTCCCGCCGCCTCGGGGTTGGAATCGGCGAGGGAGAAGATGACCGTCCAGGTGATCTGCGGCCAATTCGCGCCTCTCCAGAAATCCACGGGGTTGTAGGTCGGCTCCGAGCGGCTCACCGAGGGGACCGGACAGCCCGACATGAATTCCTTTTCCGATTCGACATACTCCGAAACGATCCTTTCGCGCACCGCGCTCTCCGGGATGTCGGTGAGAAGTGGGATGAGGCCGGCGGCTGTCTTTACCGGAATTCGTTCCTCCGTCCCCGCGACCAGGTCGTGGTAGAAATCGTCGGCGGGGTCGTACATGAGAGTGTTCATTGAACGCCTCGTCGCTTCCATGCGTTCGGCGATGCGGGGCGGGGCTTTCTCGCCGAGCGCAGCGGCCATCTCGAGTATGGTGCGGCGCATGTAGTAGATGTAGGCGTTGAAGTCGGCGCTCTCGATGGCGGGGTCCAGTACCCGGTTGCGGGCGCTGGCATCGAGGCGGGGACTGTTGTCCCAGCCGGTCTCCCATATGTTGAGATAACAGGAGAGGCCGCGCTTTCCGAGGTCGCGGTAGAGGGTGAGCCACTCCTCGTAGCGCAAGAGCGGCTCGTAAAAGAAACGGAGATACTCGGCGCTCCCGTATTTCCTGTAGATTTCGGACAGCGCGATGCCGATGACGGGCGGCTGGGTCATGCCCGTGGAGGTGCCGTCGCCGTCCATCCACTCGCGGCCGTTGACGGGGTACATGAAGAGTTCGTAGGGAATCATGCCGTTGCGCCACTGGTTCGTCACGAAGTTCCGCAGTTCGTCCTGGGCCGGCTCCGCCCTATTGTACCAGAGCCAGGCTATCGACTGGTAGGCTGAATCCCAGAAGAACTGATTGTAGTAGTGGTGCTTGTTCACCGAAGTGAAGGGATAGGGGAAGCGCGGGTCGTCGAAGTGGACGCGGTTGGCCTTCAGGATGAACCAGCTCGTACAGTACATGCGCTCGAGCCCCTTGTCATCGGCGTGAAATCCGGGGACTCCTTCCAGGAAATCGTCCCAGTCCGCCTCCACGCTGCGGATCAGGGCCGCATGGTGGCCGGCGGAAGCTTCGGCTTTTTCCGCCACTCTTCCAATGCCGAACGCGAGGACTATTTCGCGGGCCTCCCGCAGGTCGCCCAGGTCGATCGTGGCCTCGTAGCCCACGTTTCGCGCCGTGACGGGAAGCGCGCCACTTTCAGCGGCGCCACCGGCTGCGGCTCCTGCCGAGGCGCCGGTGCCGTCGGCCCCGCAAGCCGCCAATCTGCTGTCCACCCTTCGGCCGCCCGGCTCGCGGGCCGCTTCCACCCAGTAGGTGTAGCGCTTCTTGAGATTGAAGCTGGTGAAATAGTGCGTCCGCAGGATTTCGTCGTCCGCTACCTTTCGGATCGCCAGACTGTCGAACCGCACGGAGGAGCGGAGCGAAAAGGGCAGCCCTCCATAATTCCACTCGCCGTCAAGACCGCTCTGTCCGCCGCCGGCGCGCCGCACGGAGAGGAGGCTCTCGTCCCGCCAGTGGTAGGGAACGCCCTGAGGCGAAAAGAGGCACGCGCCGTCGACGGTGAGCGTGAAGGCGGGGCCAGCCACATTCTCCTCCGCGGCTTCGCCCGGGGCTGCGTTCGGCGGTGTGGAGGTAGCGGCGCTCCTGGACGGCCCAGACCCTCCACCTATTCTCTCCACCCGCAGCGACAGCGACGCCTCGTCGCCGGAGACGACGAGCTCCTGGGAGAGCCGGATACCTCCTCCCTCGAACACCTTGTGTGCGGTTATCGGATCGGAAAAGGCCGAAATCGGCATGAGTGGAACGACGCCGTCGGGCCCCTCTATACCGAGCCTGGCGAGAGGCTGAAACTGTATGACCGAGGACAGAAAACACTCCTGCGCGCCGGGGACATCCCTGCGGTCCGGCTTGTCCCGGATGAGGATGAGGTTCCCGAACTGGGCGTCCATGGGCGGAAGATGTGAGAAAAACTCGCTTTTTTTCATGCGTACAACCTGTATTGAGTCACTGCGAGGCGCAAGGATTCTCCGATGCTGTGGGGAATACTCGTTTCATAGACGACAGGTGCGGGACAGCCCGCATCCACCATGTAGCGCCGTATGTTCCCGTGATAGAGAAAATCGGTGATGCGTCCTTCCATGTCGGCCCGTCCGCTCTCCCCTACCTCCCGGAGGGCCTCGGGTCGGAACATGATTTCGGCGCCGCGGCCCTCGGGTGCCTGCGCGCGGTCTTCCGGCGCGAGGCTGATCCTGAACCTCTCCGAACAGATAAAGGCATCGCCTTCGCGCCTGCCCGGCACGATGTTGGCCTTCCCCACGAAATCGGCCACGAAGCGTCGGGCAGGCCGCTCGTAGATGTCCTCGGGCGTTCCGATCTGCAGCACCAGTCCCTCATTCATCACGGCTATTCTGTCCGAAATCTCGAGGGCTTCTTCCTGGTCGTGGGTGACATAGATGGCAGTGATCTTCAGTTTTTTCTGGATCTCCCTGATCTGGAAGCGGAGGGAAATTCTGAGTTTGGCGTCCAGGTTGGACAGCGGCTCGTCCAGAAGGAGGATGGTGGGGTCGATGACGAGCGCCCTGGCGATCGCCACCCGCTGCTGCTGGCCGCCGGAGAGCTGTTCGGGCATCTTGTTCCCGATGCCGGGAAGTCCGAGCAGCTCCAGGGCCCATTCGACCTTCTCGCGTATGAATGACGCGCTTTTCTTGCGGATCTCGAGGCCGTAGGCGATATTGGCGTACACCGACTTGTTGGGCCAGAGCGCGTAGTTCTGGAACACAAACCCGATGTTTTTCTCCCAGGGCGGAATATGCGTCATGTCCGCGTCGTTGAAGAGTATCCGGCCGCTGGTGGGCCGCTCGAAGCCGGCCGTGCAGCGCAGAAGCGTCGTCTTGCCGCAGCCCGAGGGACCGAGGAGGGTAAAGAACTCTCCGCTCCGGATGGAGAGACTGACCCCTCCCAGAGCCTGGAACGAGCCGAATTTTTTCACCACATTCTCTATCGTGACCGACACCGCCTGGGCGTCGTTTCGTTCATAGTTCTTCAATTCTGGTCTCCTTGGGTTTCCGGGTTTTCGTGGTTATGAAGTAGAGCGGCACGTAGAGCATGACCATGAGGACCACGGTCATGGCCGAAGCCACGCCGAAATCGGCGCCCGCATCTATCGTGTTCTCGAATATCACCGCGGTCATGGGCTTCCAGGGCGGCCGATAGAGCATGATGGTCGAGCTGATCTCGGTCATTATCTGGAGAAAGGACAGAGTTGCGCCCGAAATGACGCCGCCGATCATGAGCGGGAAAGTGACATCCCAGAAACTCTTCGCGGGTGTGGCGCCGAGGCTTCTGGCGGCTTCCTCGAGGGCCGGGTGAATCCTGTACAGGGCCGACTCGGCGCTTTTGACCGCGTAGGGCAGCTTGCGGACGAAATAGGCCAGGACGAGGATGAGCCATGTGCCAGTGAGCAGAAGGGGCGGCCTGTTGAAAATGAGGATGAGGCCGATCGCGAGGACAGTGCCGGGGATGATGTAGGGAATCATGACGAGGATGTTCAGCGCCTGTCCAAAGAAGGGGTACCGCTTCTTCACGATGACGTAGGCGATGCCGATGCCCACCGCGAAGGTCAGGAAGGTCGCGGCGGTGCCGGTCGTGAGCGTCACCCAGATGGAATTCAGGCTGAGATTGAAGAGGCGTACAAAGTTCTCCCAAGTAGGAATTGAGCTGAGGATGCCCGCCTCCCACTTGAAGAAGGAGGTCACCAGGACGGTGATGTGCGGCACGAACGCCATGGCGATGAGGGCCAGGGTCAATATCTCTATAGCGACCTTTTTCCCCGCCGACGGCATCCGCGCCGATGGCTGCTGCGTCTTTATCGAAGCGTATGAGCGCTTGGCGAGATAGAGGCGCTGCACCAGGAGGATGCCCGAAGAGAGAAGCACCATGACGACGCTTCCCGTGCTCGCTATGGAGTAGTTTCCTCCGACTTCGCTCATGAATTCCTTGTAGATGAGGACCGGCAGCGTGTTCAGGTCGAGAGAGATGATGTAGGGCGTGCCGAAATCGGTGAAAGCGGTCATCAGCGCCATGTAGAGCCCCGTCACGATGCCCGGAATGGCGAGCGGAAGTTCGATCCTGAAGAACGTGCGCCTGCGGTCCGCGCCCAGACTGTACGAGCACTCGCGCATGGAATTGTCGATCGACACGAAACTGTCGTACGAAAGAAGGAATACCACGGGGAAGATGAGCCAGATGATGACCCAGATGACGCCGTGCATTCCCATGATGGTCCAGTTGAGGCCCAAAAGTCGGGTTATTATGCCGGAACTTCCGAGCAGCATGCGCCACGCATACGCGCCGAGGAAGGGAGGCGACACCGACGCCATGGTCACGAGAGAGATGACGGCGCTGGTCATCGGCATCTTGTAGCGCGCGTACAGGTAGGCCAGCATCGTGCCCAGGACGCCGGCGACGACCGTGGCCGTCAGCGCGATGAGCAGGCTGTTCACGATGGCATCGAGGTATTTGCCGGTCGTGAGGAAAGTGATGTAGTTGCCCAGGCCGAAGCGCACACTCGAGTCTCTGAAGTTGAGGTAGGCCCTCGGCGCGTGGTGGATGCGCAGGCTCCCGGGAGAGAGGCGTTCGACCTGCAGCCTCTGGCCTGCCGAGGACTGAAACAGCGCGCCGAAGACCTTCTGTTCGATCTGAAGGGTGGCGGGCTTGCGCGCCGCGGGCTGGCCGGTCGCCCCGTAGGGAATCGTGAGCTTCCCGTCCTCGTCCAGCGCAGGCTCGCCGAAGCTTGTGGTTTGGGAACTGAGGACGATCTGGCCGGGAACTGAAGAGTCGATCGAAAAGAAATCGTGGCCCGCGCGCGCGAGCGCTATGACCGACGGCGCCTCCTGGTGCACCGTAAAGCCCGAGAGGGTCTCGGCCTCAATCTCCGCAGGCTGGTCTGCCTGTCCGGTCCTGAGGGTGAAGGCCCCACCCTTTTCCTGGACGGAGGTCCTCAGTATCCACAGCTGCGACACCACCGTCAGGACGGTGAGCACAATAAAAATGACCAGGGTGAAAAATTTCCATGGATCTTTGAGCGCATGGATTCTGTTGAATTTCAAGAGTCCTCCACAATGGTGCATTGTCAGACGAAAAAGCGGGAAACGGAAGCCCGGAGGCCCGTTTCCCGGATAAAAGACTTCCCTCGGGGAGACTGATTTATTTACCGTATATCTTTGTGAATTTTGCGTTGACCACTTCCCTCGGTTCCACTGCCGTGAAGAGGTTGAGGTTCCCAAGGTCGGGCAGTCCGGCAGGGGGCGCCACATCGTTCCTTGCGGAGCGGCGGTTGATCACCTTGACGGCGATGGCGTGTGCCTCTTTGGAGCAGAGGAAATCCAGCACTTTTTTGGCAAGTTCGGGGTTGGGCCCGTTCTTGATGAGACCGCAGGCGTCCATCTGGACGGTCACGGCATCCTTGGCGTAGATGACCTCGATGGGCAATTTCTGGGCCTTCCATGTCGCGCCGAGGTCTTCGTTTATAAAGCCCACCGGCAGCTCACCGTCCTTGACGGCCGTGAACATCTGGTCCGACCCGGGGAGCACGACGCTGTTCTGCACGAGTTTCTCGATGAAATCCCAGCCGAATGCGCTCGAAAGTCCCGAAACGATGGTGTAGCCCGTCCCCGACTTGTTGGGATCGGCAAGAGCCACGCCGCCGGCCTTCTTCCATGCCGGATTGAGAAGGTCCTTTGCGTTCTTGGGATAGTCGGCCGGCTTCACCAGATTCGTGTTGACCAGGATCGCCTGGCAGAAAATGGTGAAGGCGTGCCACTTGTGGTTGGGGTCCTTCGAGACCATGTATTTGTCTTCGGGCGAATCGTAGGCGGCGAAGAGATCCGAATTCCCGTCGAACACGGCGAGATTGTCTCCGCCCCACAGAATGTCGGCGGCCGGATTGTTCTTCTCGGCCTGGAGCCTCGCGACGATCTCCCCCGTGCCGGCCTTCACCAGGTTGACAGTTATGGAAGGATATTTCGCCCTGAGGGCGTCGAGTATGGGAGTGGTGATCTCGGGCCCGCTCATTGTGTAGATGGTCACAGTGTTGGAAGCGGCCGCCAGAGGGATAAGTCCCGCCACTGCGATGAGCAGGACAAAAATGAGGGTGCGTTTCATGGAACCTCCTATTATGGATATATCCAAATCCATTATTGGATATAAAGAATGGTACGGCCTTATGGGATTCCTGTCAAGCTTTTTCTTTGTTTTATCCCGATTTTGGGCTTTTGCCGATATTTAGCGCGAATATTGCATATTTTTCTTGACTTTCTGCCATACTCGTGCGATCATAATAATACCAAATATAGGACCAAATATGGGCTACAAAAAATACGAGATGGTGACCCGCGGCATTCTCGGAAAGATCGAGTCAGGAGAATGGGGGCCCGGGACACAGATTCTTGCCGAACGCAAGCTCGCCGAACTCTTCAAAGTGAGCAGAATCACCGTTCAAAAGGCCCTCGATGACCTGGTCGAACGGAATATACTCGAACGCCCTTCCGGCCGGAACGGGACATTCGTGCGCTCCGATTCCGGGATTTCCTCGGGGATGGCCTCCCGGAAAGAATCGCGGCTGGTGGGCGTCGCCATCGACGACATCTCCGACAGCTTCGGGGCCCACATTCTCAGGGGCATAGAGGACTGCCTCTGGAACAGGCGCTACCACACCATCATCTGCAACGTGGACCGGAACTTCCGCAAAGTGGAGGATTACTTCCTTTCCCTGTCGGAACAGAACATCGATGGAGTGATCTTTTCTCCGGTCATCGAAAGCAATGGCTATGAAGAAAAAAACCGGACGATCATCGACAGGCTCGACCGGCAGAAGACACCCCTCGTGCTCCTGGACCGGACGATCACCGATGCGCGTAGGAATTTCGTCTCGACCAACCACCGGGAAGCGTCGCGGCGCCTCGCGACCGATTTCATCGCGAGAGGGAAGCACCGGCGCCTCATACTCGTCACGGGCGTCAGCTGTTCGAGCATCGCCGAACGGGAAGAAGGTTTTCTGGATGCAGTGCGGGCCGCGGGGCTCGATCTCGACGAACAGCGCATCGTGCGGCTGAACGACAATCTCCTCTTTCCGGAACTTCGGTCGGACAGCCCCTACATTGAAGAAATACGGGAGGCCCTCGGCGACGTCGACGGGGCCACCGGCTTCGTGGCGCTGAACGGCCGCCTCCTGCGCGGCGCTTCATTGGCGCTCTGCAGGATGGGCTTNCCCCTCGGCAGATTTACGCGCCCGGACCTGCACGGCCAGTTTGCGGTTCCCCTCGACGGAGTCGGGGACACCCTCGTTTCGGTCCAGCCGGCCTACCAGCTGGGCTACGAAGCGGCCCGCCTCCTGCTCCACGGCATAGAGACGCCAGCCTCCGCGACCATGCAGATCCGCCTCGACGCGGACGTAACACTCTTCGGGGAATAAAAAGATCCGGGAGGCCCCCGCCGGGGACCGCCGAAGTACCATCCGCCGCAATACTTCAATTGGACCGGGAGGAGGCGCCCCTGCGGGAGGATATACTTCCCTTTTCCATTTCCAGTCGACCTTTGTAGTAGGTGTCGAGAGCGACGGCAAAAATGAGGATCATCCCTTTAATCACGTATTGATAGAACGATGGCACATTTGCCATGTTCAGTCCATTGGTGATAACCCCAAGCAAAAACACCCCCACGACGACGCCGGCAAGCTTCCCATATCCTCCCGTCATGCTGACACCGCCGATTGCCACCGCGGCAATGACATCCATCTCGTAGTTGAGTCCGGCCAGGGGTGTCGAGGCGGACAATCTCGAGGCGAGCAATATACCGGCCAGGCCGGCCACCCCGCCCATAACCGCATAGGTTATCACCTTGATCTTTTTGACATTGATGCCCGCCAGATTGCTGATCTCCTCATTGCCTCCGATGGCATACAGTGCCCTTCCATAGGAAGTGGAATTCAGAATCAAGGAACTGACGAGGATCGCGCCGAGGAAAAACAGTATCGGTATGGGGATTCCCAACAGTCTTCCATTCCCTATGGTGTTGAAAACCGGGTGGTAATAGACCATGATGGTCCCCTGGCCCATCTCGTGCATCATAAAATCACCGAAGATATACGTCAGCCCCCGCGCGATCGACTGCATGGCGAGTGTCACGATGAAGGGCTGCAACTTCATCCTGGTAATAAACAATCCGGATACGGAACCCAAAAGTGCCGGCACTGCAATGCCTGCCAACATCGCCATTGGCCAGGGAAACGAGACATAGGGAGAGAGGTTGGGAACTATCCCCCGTCCCGAAGTGGCAATCCCCAGAGTCCCTACGCAGACCGCACTTCCGAGTGCGAGCAGAGACCCGATGGAGATGTCGATACCGCCGGAAATTATGACAAAAGCCATTCCGCAGGCCATGACGCCATTGACTGAACAGGAGATGGCTATGTTCAGCAGGTTCTGCCAACTGAGAAAATTGGGCACAATAAAGCAAAGAACAGCGCTGAAAACAATCAGAATACAAAACACTATCTTCTTGAAGAAAAAATCCTCTAGCTCTTTTATCTTTATAGCTTTCAGGTCATGCATGCTACTACCCCCGCCGCCTATTGAGGTAACTGTCGATGAGAACAGCAATCAGGAGAATCAATCCTTTTGACAGGTACTGGTAAATTGACTGAACGCCCAAGAGGTTGAGGCTCGTAGCCAGGACAACCATGATAAAAATACCGGCCACAGTACCGGCAATTGTTCCCTTCCCGCCCGAGAGCGATGTCCCTCCGATAACGACGGCGGTGATGCAATCCAGTTCGTACCCCATCCCCGCATCGGGCGTCGCAGAATTCAACCGTGCCGTCAGGATTATTCCCCCAAGCCCGGCAAGAGTGCCGAGGGTCGTATAGGCCAACATCTTGATCTTGTTGACATTGATTCCCGAGAATCGGCTTGCAACCTCGTTGTTGCCGATTGCGCAGAGAAAACGGCCATAGCTGGTGAATTTCAGGATATACCCGAAAATAACGGCAATAACAATGAAGAAGATCGCTATTGAAGGAACAGCGCCTATCTTGCCGCTTCCAATCCACTGGAAACTCGGAATATCTTTTTTGAAGGTGACGGCAAATCCGCCGGAACAGATATACGACAGACCCCTGGTGATCTGCATCATTCCCATCGTCGCGATGAAGGGAGGAATCCGCAGTTTGGTGACCATAAAGCCATTGCAGAACCCGATCAGCGAACACGCGAGAACCCCGATCAGCATGGCAAGTGGTACGGGGACATTTCCCAAATGGGCAAACAGCCCCGTGGCATTTGTCGATCCCAGAAGTGCCGCGACCAGAATACCGCCAAATGCCAAATTGGACCCGACCGAGATGTCGATCCCCCCGGTGATGATGATGAAGGTCATGCCGCAGGCGAGTATTCCCTTGATAGCCGCAGTACTCAATAGGTTATAGAGATTATATGGTGTTAAAAAAGCATCGGATGCAAAAATCATAATCAGAATCAGGGCACCCAAAAAGAAATACGCATACAGACCCCCGATTCCGATTCTGCCCCTTTTCTTCCCGTTGTGTTCCATAACGATTGTCACCTTTTNTGTCTTCACAGCTCAAGAATTCCATGCCAAGTGCATTATCTTTTCCTCTGTCGCCTCGGCCCTGGACAATTCGCCGGTAACCTTCCCTTCATGGAGGACATAAATCCGGTCACTCATACGGAGTATTTCCGGCAATTCCGAAGAAATCATGATGATGGTCGCGCCGTTCTTCACCAATTCATTCATCAACTGATAGACTTCTTCCTTCGCACCCACATCGATGCCTCGCGTGGGCTCATCCATAATCAGGATATGGACATGGGAACAGAGCCATTTGGCAATGGCTACCTTCTGCTGGTTGCCGCCACTCAGATTGACGACAACCTGGTTGATACCGGGGGTCTTTATCCGTAAATCATCTATAAACGACTGTACTTTCTTTCTCTCCTGGACAAAGTTGACTACCAATCCAAGTTTATCCATAAATTGTTCAAGGCTCGCCAAAGTGACGTTGTCCTTTACCGACATTCTCAGGACAAGGCCTTTTTCCTTGCGGTCTTCAGGGACCAGACCAATGCCATACTTGATGGCGTCTTTCGGAGACTTGATCGCAATTTGCTCTCCATTGACAAAAACTTTTCCGCCGTCGCATCTGTCAACGCCAAAAATTGCGCTCACCACTTCGGTTCTGCCCGCCCCGACAAGTCCGGCAATACCGACGATCTCCCCCTTGTGCGCCACGAGGCTGATATTTTCAAAGACTCTGTCTCTTGTGAGATTCTCAACCCGAAGTGTCTCTATATTCCTGTCACAGTAATTGTCCGCTCTGGCAAATGAATCTTCAAACTTTCGGCCCACCATCAGGCTCACCAGTTCATCGCTCGTGATGCCGTCTATATCGTCAATAGTCTTGACCAGACACCCGTCCTTCAGAACTGTCACTCTGTCTCCGATTTTCCAGAGTTCATTCAGACGGTGTGAAATATAGATGATCGATATCCCTTTTCCCTTGAGCATCTGGATCATGGAAAACAATCGTTCGATTTCGCGGTCCGACAGGGAGGACGTGGGTTCGTCCATAATGATGATCCGCGCGTTCGAGGCCAACACTTTTACCACTTCGATCATCTGCTGCCTGCCGATGCCCATCCCTTTGACAGTCTCCCGGGAATTGATCGGAAGGCCAAGTTTGTCCAGAAACTGCTGACTCTCCCCATAGACCCGTTTCCAGTCGACTGCGAAGGTATGGGGCTTATGCGGCAACTGTCCGAGGAAAAGATTCTCTCCGACCGTCAAAAGGGGAAGCAGACTCAATTCCTGATAAATGACGCCGATGCCAAGAGTCTTGGCGTCGTTGGGGCAAGTTATTGTCCGCTTTTTTCCATCGATGAAAATTTCGCCACCGTCGACCTTGTAGACACCGGACAATATCTTGATCAAAGTCGATTTGCCTGCACCATTTTCTCCTATCAATACATGAACTTCACCCTTGCGAAGATCGAAATCCACCTCATTGAGAGCAAGCACGCCAGGAAAATGTTTTTTTATCTTTTTCATCTCCAATATTGTTTCTGCCATCTGTCTCCCATCCTCCCTGCTCGTCGTCTGCCGATATTGTCTGGCGGTCCTGCCTCATTATAGCTTCCCTCCCCGCGGTACAGGGGGCGGCCGGAACTATAGTTCAATAATGCCAGCCTCCCCTGCGTCGCCGTTACCCGAAATCAGAATCCCTTGAAATCGGGTTCGTTCATGTTGGACTTGTCAACCCAGTAACAGGTCGCCCGAACCCATGGAAGCCCCTCATGGTCATCGGTGGACCAGGGAATCTCTCTCCCCTTCCATTCATACTGTCTGGACTTTTTGAACGTGCCATTCAGGATATCCCATGCGACATCGACACAGACCGCTTCCTGCTCGGGGAAGAACATACACTCATAATCGACTTCTCCGCGCTTCATGGCGTCGATGATCTCATGGTTGCCATCGACGCTCACAATTTTGAACTCGCCGAGACGGCCGCTCGACTTAATCGCCTGCAGCCCGCCGAGGGCCATCTCGTCGCTCATGTAGTAAATAACGTCGAAGGAGCCCTTCGGATACTTCGCGAGGATATCCTGAGTGACTTCCATTCCCTTGTCGCGGAGGAAGTTGCCCTGCACCTTGTCGAGGACTTTCACATTCGGATACTTCTTAAGCTGCGTATAGAAACCGCCCGCCCTGTCGATAAAGGAGCTTGTCCCCGGAGTACCCTCGACGACCACTACCTTGCCGTTGTTGTTGACGGCCTTTGCCACCTGGTCCGCACCTATAACACCGGAGTATGGCATATCCCAGTCAACGAGGGCAGCCCAGGTCACATTCGTGCCGCGCTTCCATACCTTCTTGTCCAGGACGACCAGAGGGATGCCCGCCTTGTTCACTCTCTGGATCGCGGGAAGCATCGGATCCGGCATCGACGGATTGAGAATGATCAGATCGACCTTCTGTTGGATAAAGTTATCCAGATGGGCAGTCTGTTCAACGGTGTCTTCCTTGCCATCCAATATGATCATATCCAATCCGTAATAGTTGCCCCTCTCCTTGATTCCGTTCATGATAACCTGGATGACGGGGTTGCTGAAATTGGAAAGGCTCACACCAACGCGGAACGCTTTCCCGCCCGCTTTTGGCCCGGCTGCAAAAAGCGCAGGCGTCAGCAAGAGACACAGACAGACAACCACTAACCTTTTGGCGAACGTGTTTGTACGTTTCATTTCTCTTCCTCTCCTCCTATTGAAATAAATGCAGACAGTTAACAACTGCCTTTGCAATCTTCTACAACATTTGTCAGTTATTCAGTTCGAAGATCCAAACAGAAACTTACAGATGTCACTTTATTTTGTAGCATGATCTTGGAATTGTCAAGCAAGAATCCTAAAAAGCTGACATTTTTATCCAGGCACTACAATATTCCCTCTTGACACAACCGCAGTTGTGCTACAAAATAAAGTAACAAATGTAATCATTCGTGTTCGATCAGCAGGAGTGTTTACAAACAGAATATTTGGGAGGCTAAAAAATGAGAGAGCTGAAGCCAATCAATGTAAAGGCCATCGTGAAATTGGCCAGGAACTTCGTATATGCAACCTGCGACGAGAGACGCGATTATCTCCCATTCTTCACCTACCGCCTGTTCAGTGATCCGATCTGCATTGAGCACGGATTGGGCGATTCGCATGTAGTCGGACGTTTTCTTGATACGCTTTCGATCATGAGAAAAACCTTCCATATGGATGTTGACTGTGTCTATGTAGAAGGGCTTACAAGGAGGCTCTACGCCGGCCTGCAGATTGGAAAGGACAAGGGAACCGGTCTGTACTGGAACGAACCTACGGGACTTCAGGTAGACGGGGCGGTGACCCACAATACCCGCGAGGCACTGCTGGGCCTGATGGCCTCCGCACATCTGCTCGGAACCGATGAAGCCATGAAATGGGCCGAATCTCTCGTCAACGATGTCGCAAAATATGCCTACGGCAAGGGGCGCTTCCCCGGGAGCCTTGTCACTGCCGACGGCTGGATGAGTATAGACGGGGCTCTCGGCGGAAAAGAGAGCGTCAAGAAGGACCTCTCCTTCGTCGATGGCCTTACGCAGTCAGGAGACCCGCCAACACGGGANAGAATGGTCCAGGCGCTCATTGAATACTACAAATATTCCTCGAATGTGCTGGCACTGGATCTTGCATACCAGTTCGCGGTTCACAATGCGAGCACCTGCTTCAAACCGGACGGGACATGGATCGTCGAGAAGACAGGCACCCACGTGCACTCGATCACGGGAACCATCACCGCAATCATCTACGCCGGTATCTATTTCCACGACGATTTCCTGCTGACGAGAGGAAGGGCAGCCTTCGATTATGGTTCTCTTCCGTATCGGAGCAGTTTCGGATGGGTGCCTGANAGTACTCGGAGGACCCATGAGCGGTCCGAAGCCAATAACGTCGGCGATATCCTGAACAGTGCCATTCTGCTTGCAGAAAACGTGGACCCTTCGTACTGGGATGTCGCGGAAAAGATCCTCCGCAACCAGCTGGTCGCAAGCCAGCTGACAGATCCGAGCCTCTTCAGGAGCGCACACGACCGTTCGGATACTTCCGACCTTGTCTTCAACAATGTCGGGGAGAGGGCCGTCGGTGGCTTCTTCTTTGCTGCTCCCAACGACCTGAGAAGCTTCAAGTACGACTTGTGCCCGATGAATGCCGATCTCGTCCAGGGTGCTGTCGCGGCTCTGGCGAATGCGTATAACAGTGCGGTCACCGATGATGGCCAGACCATTAAGGTCAACATCCTGATCAGCAAGGAAGGTGCGGCTTACAATTTTACGAGCAACATCCCGGTATCGGGGCATGTGGAACTCATCGTGGGCGAGCCGAGAAATGTGCTGCTCCGGGTGCCCGCCTATGTCAAGCATTCCGGCCTCAAAGTCGCCGAGAAGGTCAGCGGCAGGGCTGTCAAACCCTCGTGGGTAGGTCCATATATGAGCCTCTCCAGGCAACCTGGACGCGCGCATTTTATTGTCGATTTTGAACAGGAGAAAAAGACCGAGGTCGAGAAAGTCAACAGCAAGGATTTCACTGTCGACTGGCTCGGCGATACAGTGGTTTCGATGAAGGCCCCGAACGCTTCTTCAGGGAACTGTACTGATCCTGGTCTCCATGAGAGTACGTCGCAGGAAGCAACTATGAGCTTGATGGGAATAGATGTCGGCACAAGCGGCTGCAAGGTGGTGGCCCTCTCACTGGATGGCAGGGTGCTGCACACCGAACATGGGGAATATCCAATCATCTCCGCCGGACCGGAAATGTATGAGCTGAATCCGGAAGAGGTCTGGACGGAGACCGTAAAATGCATACAGCGCTGCAACCATTCCCCTTCGGTGATCCAGGACCCTGTCACGTCTCTTTCAATCTCTGCGCAGGGCGAGGCCATTGTCCCCGTCAGCAGGAACTGTTCCGTCCTGGCCAACGCCCCCATAAGTGCAGACATGAGGGGAAAAACCTGCGCAGAGGCGGTCAAAGAAAAATACGGGTTGAGATATCTGTATGATCTGACAGGTCAGATTGCCGATCCGATCCACTCAGTCTTCAAGCTCCTGTGGTGGCGTGACAACAGAAACGAAATGTTTCGGAAGACGTGGAAATTCCTGTGCTTCGACAGTTTTTTCCACCTCCGGCTGGGCGTTGCGCCCTCCACCGACGGGACGATGGCTTCGAGAACGATGCTGTATGACGTCGGCCGGAGGAAGTGGTCTGATACACTGCTGAAGGAAGTCGGGATCGATGCATCGCAGCTTGCCCTGGTGAGAGAATCGGGGAAGAAAGTCGGGCACATCGAGGCCGGAGTGGGCGCTGAACTGGGTTTTTGCGGCCCCGTCTCTGTCGTGTCCGGCGGGCACGACCAGTCCTGTGCCGCCCTCGGTTCCGGCGTAACGGCAGATGGAGTCTGTTATACCCTTGGAACTACCGAATGTCTTTCCTGGGTATCGCCGAAGCATCACGATAACCTGAGTGTCTCAATACCGACATATCCTCATGTTGCCCCCGACAGTTTTGTGTCTCTGATCGGGAGCCAGACGGGAGGAAGACTCTTCTCCTGGGTCATCGGGCTTCTTTCAGGATGTGGAGCGTCGGAGAATTTCCATACCGCCGACTGTTTTTACAGATATATACAGACCGTCCCGCCGGATTACACAACAGAGACAATTGTCATGCCCCATCTGGCNGGGACGGGGATGTATTTCAACAATCCGAATGCAAAGGGATTCGTCGCGGGGCTGACACTTCAGACCTCGGCCAAGGATATCCTGAAGGGAATACTGGAGGGTATCACGTTTGAACAATACCTTACATTCTCGCATCTGCCGGATATCGACATGCTGTTTCCCAAAGACAACCCCATCAATGCAGTGGGAGGGGGCTGCCGCCTGGAGAACTGGCTCCAAATCAAGGCAGACATCTTCGGGAGAAAAATCAACAAAATGCGGCATCTGGACGCTTCCTGCCTCGGCGCCGCGATGCTTGCCGGCATAGGAGCCGGAGAATTCGTTTCCTTAAAAGAGGCGGTAGAACGCTGTGTCACTGTGGAAAAAAGTTTTGAGCCAAACCATTCAATGACTGATTATTATTCACAAAAAATCAGGGATTACGAATCACTGTATCGAACAATGAATGCACATAAGGGGTTAACGGTATGAGCCAGAGATTTGTCAATCGGGAATCGAAGGAAGAAGTCCTTCTGTTTGCAAAGCAATTGAGCGAGCTGAAGCTCTGCCCTCTTACACAGGGGAATGTAAGTATCAGGGATGCCGCGACCGGCCTGATCGTCATCACGCCACATGATCTACCGTATGACAACATGACGATCGACGATCTTGTTGTTATCGACCTGGATGGAAAAGTCCATGAAGGTTCGAGAGAGCCTTCCTCCGAGTGGCCCGTCCACTGCGACGTCTATAGAGAAAGAAAAGAAGTCAATGGCGTCATACATTCCGAACCGATCTATTCAAATGCATTCGGCGCAATCCACAAGGAAATTGCCCCTATCTATGTAAATATGGCCATCGATGTGGGTGGGTCTGTCCCTGTAATGCCTTTTACGGACAGCGGCAATACAGAGTTCGGCAAGGAGATGCTCAGGTTGATGGGGAACCGCAACGCCATCATCTGGGCAAATCATGGCATGCTGACCTGCGGAAAAACACTTAAGGCAGCGTTCCACTGTACCGTTATGGTAGAGATCTGTGCGGAGATGTACCATATCGCCCTCTGCCACGGCAATCCGATTGCAATCCCCCAACCTAAAATCGACCTTTTGATAGAGACGGGGAAAGAATAGGCTATAGCACACACATGGGTGGTGCCCGTACGCGATTGGGGGCACCGCCCCGACCAGGAACGCCGCTTTCGATTTTTCCTCAATTATGACCTGAGAATAAAATTCACGGTTTCGTAATCGGTCACCAGAACATCTATAAGGCCGGCCCGCAAGGCCCCGAGGACTGACAGATTCTTCTCATGCCCCATGGTGATGACCATCTTCGTCTTTACCCGTTTCAGCTGCTCAAACGAGATGTTGACCATCCGTTCTTCGATTCCGGTTTCTATGATATTGCCATTGATATCAAAGAAATGCGCAAGCAGATCACCGCAGTATTGGGACTTCTTCAGGTTGGCAAGAGACTTCTCGCCGACCACCCCTTTCTGAAACAGGGNGGAATTCGTGACCTGTGAACCGACACTGCAGATGATGAGATCCAGATTGTCCCAGTATTTTTTGATACGCTTCAGTTCCCCGTTAAAAGGTGAATTCTGACTCTCTGCCATTGAATCAATGAAGAAAGGCAAATACAGCAACTGAAACTGAGCATGCAATTTGTCGGCCAGCCTTTGGACAATATAGTTCACGTTGTAATATTTCTCGGAAATTTTTCCGCTGCCACCCGCCAGTGGAACGATGTTCCACTGCAGACGGTTGTGCTCCCCCAACTGTTCGACAAACGTACACGAAGTATGCCCCCACCCAATGCCTACCGTAAGAGGATTAGTACCATAGGTGGAGAAGATATATTGCTCAGCCAGCTGAAAAAGAGTCTCGGAGGTCACCTTAGGGGTATTATAACTTGGCANCAGCAGCAATTCCTTCAATGCAAATTTTCTCTGCAGTGAGGTCTTCAGATGGGAACGTTCCTCTGCATTGACGGAAGGGGNAACAACCTCCACGCGGATAAGCCCCCGGCTTTCCGCCATTTTCAGATAGTTGCTGATCTGTACCCGTGAGACTTTCAGCTCATCGGCAATCTCACGCTGCTTTTTTTTATCGACATAGTATGCAATCGCCACTTTATAGATTAAGTCGTCATCTATCATCTCTCTTCCCCTCATCGCACGACAGACAATTAAAACCTTCCCTACGATTCCTTCTACAGCAAATGATATTAAATTATTCTATAATCTGAGGCTCTTTCAAAAGTCGGACGAGTTTTGAAAGAGCAACCTTTTATTGCAGCATTTGCGTACGGTTTCAACGAAACCGGAGCAAATACAAAGCCAATTCCAAAAGTAACCGACTTTTGAAATTGGCTCATCTGTTTCATTTTATCAGAAAACACCGCCTTTGACGATACCTCTTCCACTTTCATCGGAAAGTTTATTAGTAAATACAAAGGGCCGCCCAGGGAAAATCCCTGGCAGCCCCTTGTTACGATAGGGACAGAATGTGCCCCGACCATCACACCATCAGACTTGCGTCGTGAGGAAGGTCGGCAGCGTCATGTGCTCGATCTCGGACTGAAGCGCCTCAATATTGTCCATGTGGTCATCCTCATCATTGAGGATCTCCTGGAGGAAATCGCGGGTCGCGAAATCCTTGAGTTCCGCAACCAGAGCGATGGCCTCGTTGTATCCCTTGATCGCGATGTATTCAGNCGCATGGTCGTTCGCGAGCTGCTTGTCCACGGAAGCACCGATATTGATCTTTCTCAGCTCGTTGACGACGGGTGTGCCTTCAAGGAAAAGGATGCGGCCAATGAGCTTTTCGGCATGCTTCATCTCGTCGATTGCGCGCTTTTCGAAATTCTTGTGGAGCTTCTCGTAGCCCCAGTCATCGCACATCTCCGAATGGACCATGTACTGGTTGATTGCCGTAAGCTCATCGGCCAGCAGGTTGTTGAGTGCATCGATAATTCGTTTGTCGCTCTTCATAGGTACCTCCCTCATATGCAATTATTTGAAAGATTGAATGGCATTTTCACTATAGCACTCAAAATGATCCCATACAAGGAACTGCGCAACAAAATTATGGATGCCGGGGCTGTCACTGCGACAAGCCCGGCTGGTTTTCTGCGCTCTGCCCAAACTTCCAGCAATCTTCGTAGCGCCGGCCGCTCACAATCATTCGTATCGACAAACATCTTCTGGGGAGCGAGGCGGTTCATATCATCAGGGGTTCCGTCCAAGGTTTCCCACCGATGAACGGCTGATCAAAACAGGATTGAGTATGATCTGGCGATGCTCATTGTGGCCATTCTCGATCTCGTCGAGCAGAAGGTTTATGGCATAGAGGCCTGTCTGTTCCTTAGGCTGATGCACGGTGGTGAGAGGAGGATTCAAGTACTTCGTAGCAAGGATGTTGTCGTAACCAACGAGGCTGTATGTGCCCGGGATGTTAAAGCCCATCTGCAGTGCCGATTCGTAGACACCAATCGCAATCACATCACTTAGACAGACAATGGCGGTAAAATCAGCTTTTCCGATGTTGTCTTCGCCTGAAAAGATAGACCTCATCTGATCACAGGTTCTTTCTATAGAAATCGGGTTGTTCTTGATCATCTTCTCATCTACTTCGATGTCATGAGAAATGAGCGCCTCGACATACCCCTCCCTGAAGTCCTGTGATGAGGGAAGACGCAGCGGACCATTAAGCAGAAGGATGTTCCTGTGTCCCGCTAAAATTAAGTGCTCTGTGGCGATTCGGGCTGCTTCCTTATGGTCGACATAGACGCAGCTGATATTCGGATTGGATGGACGATTATCGATGAAGACAGCCTTTATAGGGTCCTCGATCAGTGCACGGATGCTGACTGAATCTCTGGCTACAGGAGAAATAATGATGCCTTCGGCTCCCTGTGAGATCATAGTTGAAATGTTCTTCATCTCCAGTTCTTCATCGTAACTGGAATCCGAAAGAAGCATCGTGTAGCCGCGCTTATTGATGATATCTCCGATAGCTTTGTAAATTTCTGAATAAAAGGGACTTTGAAGATCATTCAAAATTATACCAATCGTCTTGGTTTTTCTGCTGCGGAGTCCCTTGGCAAGAACATTCGGCCGATAGTTGAGCTCCTTCGCAATTTTGTGGATTTTTTCACGCGTTTTTTCGTTGATGACAGGATCATTATGCAGAGCCTTCGCCACGGTCGAAAATGATACATTTGCCCGTTCGGCTATATATTTAATTGTAATTCTCTGCGATTTCATAGAGATCCCTAGTATAGATTTTGAAGTCCATACTAAAGCCTCCCTACAACGTTGTCAATCCAGCGCATTGCCTCATCGAAAATCTAACCGAAACAATACCGATGCCTCATCATAATATCTAACCCAAAATACACTCCAGCCTATGATCTGGAGGAAGCATATGGGGCTCAGTATGCAAGAGAGACATCGAGTCATTGCCGAAACCGCAGCACACTACCGCACAGCGAGCAAAAAAGAAAAAGGCCTCATTCTTGATGAACTAACGGCCTTAACAGGATTAAGTCGTAAATATGCCCTGCACCTGCTCACCTGGTGGGGAAAAACAGTGCACAGGATCATAGGTGGTACGCTCCTTACGATTGTCATTGGCGCTTCTCGGAAACGGAAGCAGCGCCAAGGCAAGAAAAAATATTCAGAGGCACTCTACGAGTCGCTTAGGCGCATATGGGCTACCTTTGACTGCATGTGCGGCAAACGCCTTGCCGTCTTTATCCGTGAAAATATCGCCTCCCTTGCACTCCATGAGGAATTTGTGATTACTCCTGCTGTCCGCGCAGAACTTATTTCCATCAGCCCCGCAACCATCGATCGCTTGCTTGCCAAAGAAAAACACACTCCTTGGTTTTTGAAACGCCACTATACTGCACGTCACGCTGCCAACCACTACAAGACCAAGATCCCTGTCAGGACCTTCTATGGCGCCGACGAACAGCGGCCCGGCTACCTGGAAATCGATACGGTGTTCCACAGCGGTGCTTCGGTCGAGCATGAGTTCTGCTGCACCCTCAACGCCACCGATACCATGACCGGCTGGGTCGAATTACGAGCCCTGCCCAATCGTGCCCAGCGCTGGGTCAAGGAGGCTCTCGTCGAGATCCGCAGCACCCTGCCATTCCACCTTATCGCGATCGATTCTGACAATGGCTCGGAGTTCCTGAACAAGCAGGTCTATGACTGGTGCAGAAACGAACAGATCGCGTTCACTCGCTCACGCAGCTACCACAAAAATGACAATCCCTTCGTGGAACAGAAAAACAGCCAATATGTCCGCCAATTCGTCGGCTACGCACGCTACGATACNCCCCAGGAGTTCCATGCCCTCAGGGAAGTCTATCAGAACCTTTGTCCCTTACTGAATTTCTTTTACCCTTCCACCAAACTCCTCTCCAGGCATCGTGAGAATCAGTCTATTCATAAAACCTATGATAAGCCCCAAACCCCTTTCTCCCGTGTGCTTGGCTCCCCCTTTGTATCGCTTTCTGCTAAAGCACAGCTGTCAGCAGTCAGGGCACGCTATGACCCTGTGCTGCTGCGCTCTAACCTCGATATTGCACTCGATACACTCCATCATGCTAATAGCAATAAAAAACTGGTAGAGATACACTATGAGTATTCATGATGGTTAGAAAATAGAATGAGGCATCCATAGTGTTTCGGTTAGATATTATGATGAGGCATTACGTCCAGGTCAAAAAAACGATCTCAAGAAGAATAAAATTCTTTTGTAAGAGTTAGCCAATTTCAAAAGTCGGTTACTTTTGAAATTGGCTATATATCTAATTTTTAGAAAATTTAATCTTGACAGCCACTCGCATGGGTGTATAATTACAACGTTGTAAGTAAGTATAGCAAATTTACAACGTTGTAATTTCAGATATAACAACTGGAATATGAAACAGTATTCGTATTCCGAAGGAAAAGTACAACGGGATCGGGGAAATTTTATGAGAAAGGCTGTTTATTTCAGGTTGAAATCCGGCGCGGCAGATGAATATAAGAGAAGGCACGTTACAGTCCCCGCTGAAATAGAGGCCGTGCTGACTGAAGCGGGATATAAGAACTACTCGATCTGGCGCATAGACAATTTTTTGTTTGCTTACTTTGAAGTGGAAGACGAAAAGCGGGCTTCTCGGGTCTTCGCGGCCAGCAAGCCTTATGCCCGTTGGCGGACATGGATGGAAGATGTTGTCGAGGTCAACCCCGACGGACAAAAAGAGTGGCCGATGGAACTGGTGTTTCTCCACGAGGCCTGATTGTCTTCAGAGAGTCGATCTCGAATGTATTGAATTGAAAACTTAACACAATGGAGGGTAATCAATGGCGTATTTCGATCTGAATGAGACAAAGTCAAGGCTTGAAAGAGTTCGCACAATTCTCCGCAACAGACAACTCGACGCTGCACTCATCTATTACGATGAGCTAAACATCGCAAATGGCTGGTATCTGACAGGGTGGTGCCCCCAGTTCGAGAAGGGTTGTGTGCTGGTTCCCGCAAATGGCGCCCCTTTGCTCCTTGGAGGCCCCGAGAGCGAACCTTTCGCCAAAATGAGCAGCGCAATCACTGACACAAGAAATTTCCCTCCTTTCATGGTTCCTGATGAAGAATACCCCAACGCCAAGATCAGCACCTTCACGATGCTTTCGGAAGAGCTCAATAAGAGAAAAATTCCTATGGAGAGCATAGGCATTGTGGGAACTGCCTCTCTGCCACACAACGTCTACGAGCAGTTCGTTGCGGGTTTCAAAGGTGTCCGTCTCGTCGACATCACTGATGAGTATGAGAGCCTGAGGTCAATCAAATCCTCATGGGAAATAAACAATATAAGGAAAGCGTTTGCTCTCACCTACAAGGCTTACGAGGTCATGAAGAAGAAGATAGCCCCCGGCGTGATTGAGTACGAAGCGGCGGCTGAAGGTGAATATGTGTGCCGCAAGGCCGGTGCCAACAATTTCGCCTTTTCCTGTATCGTGGGAAGCGGCGAACGAGCCAACGCAGTGGTGCCCACCGCTTGGAACAAAGAGATGAAAGCTGGCGAGCTGGTGATGATCGGCATTGCGCCGAGGGTCAGCGGCTATGCGGGTGTGATGGGAGACACACTGCCGGTGAGCGGGACCTACACCGCCTCACAGAAGGAATGTATCAACCACCTGCGCGAGGCATTCCGCCTCACCAGGGCGATGTTGAAACCCGGCGTTAAGGGCCGTGAGATCGATGTTCCCGCCAGGAACTATTTCATAAAGCATGGGCTGATCCAGTACCTCGTCTGCCCCTTCGTGCACACGATCGGGCTAATGGAGGCAGAAGCCCCCTTTTTCGGCCCCAACAGCGACAATGTGCTCTTGCCTGGCATGACAGTGTGTGTGGATGTGAGTTTCTTTGGCCATCCTGAATTCCATGGCGCAAGGATCGAGACTGGTTTTGAGATCACGGAGAGCGGCTATAAACCAATGTGTCCCGAGATGAATGATCTCTTCTCCGAAGATGTCAAGTGAGGAGCGAGGTAATGTCGATAGGGAAAAAACACTGNGTGTTTGCTGATGGAGATCTTCCGCCTATGCCAGAAGGGCTGAGCGGTCCTAAGGCACACGAGGCTCTCATGGTCGTCAATAGTGGAGATCAGAGGGCAACACTTTCCATCACGCTTTTGTTCGAGGAAGCCGAGCCCCAAAAAGATCTCACACTCGCGGTTCCTCCGCGGCGAGTGAAGTGCTTTAGGTTGGACCAGCCTATATGGGGCACTGACTATGTGATTCCTTTCGGACAGTATGCCTTGATCGTGGAAAGCGATGTCCCTGTTGTTGCTGTGTTTGGGCGACTCGATCGTCGACCCGGTATGGCGTACTATCCGGTGGCTCCTTTCGCTGAATGAGGCACATTCTGCTATGGAATATGGGTCCGAAATTATTTCGGATTTCGTATAAGGCAAGTCACATGCCGAGATACGGCCAGTGACTTGAAGGAGGAGTGATAAAACATTAGGAAGCAGCGGCGAGGAAGAGTACACTGTCACGGAGAGCATCCGGGAGGGGAAGGCAAAAGTTCGTCATGATGAATGGTCAAAAAAGACCGGGAAGGAGAATGAAGAGCTTTCGCCGCATCATTCAATGACCTGCGAGGTCGGATAGGAGAATGGAGCTTCATCGCCGAAACGACCCGACTCCGGATGGAGGAGAGGGAATGAGGATAGATATCGGAGTGGATCTGCATACGACGCAGTTCACGGTGTACGCGCGAGGAGAAGAGAAGTTGGGAGTCAATGGACAGTATCTGACCAACGAAGAAGGGTACATGACGTTTTTACGGAAGCTGGGACAGTGGAAGCGGAGCGGTCATGATATTCGAATCGGCGTTGAATCGACAGGGAACACGAGGTACTTCAAACATCGGCTGGAAGAGAAAGGCTTTTCAGTCGTCGTGATCAACACGATGAAGTTCAAAGTGATCAACGAGTCGGTGAAGAAGACGGATAAGCATGACGCGGCGACCATCGCCGAGTTTCTGTCGAAGGATATGCTGCCGGAGTCGAGATTGTGTTCCGAGGCAAGTGAGCACCTCAGGCGGCTATTGAAAGTGCGAAGCACCTTGGTGAGGGCACGGGTGACAGTGAAGAACCAGATCCATGGATTGCTGGTATCCATGGGGATGAAAGACACGAAGGCAAGCCTACAAAGCACGCGAGGGCGTCAGAAGATTCTGGACACCCTCGCAGGAGCGGGAAACGGACTCGTAGTCCAACCGCTGGTTGCAACGATAGACCGGCTGAGTGAAAACGTCAAGGCGATCGAGGGTGAGATAGAGAAGCTGGTGGCTGGAGATAGGGGAGTAGAGTTATTACAGACAATCCCCGGCTGTGGACCGGTGACGGCGAGTACCATTCGTGCGTACACGGATGACATACAGCGATTCTCGAACCATAAGAAGTATGCCTCCTATGCGGGATTGGCACCTTGGGTCCAGTGTTCGAATGAGACAGAGCATTACGGCAGGATAACGAAACGTGGTCCTGAAGAGCTGCGAACCGCCTTTGTGCAGCTTGTGATGGGCATTCGGCGAAGTCGACAGAGTGCCTCATGGCGACTGATGGAACGGTATGAAGCGATGAAGGCGGTGAAGGGATCNGGGAAGTCGATTATTGCGACGGCCAGGAAGCTGTCGAGGATAGTGTGGGTAATGTTGACGAGGGGGAGGAATTTAATGTGAGCTTGATGACTGACAGGAAGTTGGAAAGTGTAGCGAAATCCATGCGGACTTCTACAGTCACGTTAAGTGGATAATCTCGGCCTGGCCGAGTGAACAATATTTGATCTGGAGTCAACCTGGGGGTTGATGTTTTATAGGAGGTACAGAATGAAGAAAGTAGTGGTATTGGTTCTGGCTCTGACGACTATCGTTGGAACCAGTTTCGCCCAGGGAACGAAGCCTTTGAAGAAGATTATCCTGTCGAACGCGTATTATACTGCGCCCTATTGCGCCGCGTTCAATCCCGCTGCGATCGCAAAGGCAAAGGAACTTGGCTACGATCTGCAGATTCTGGATGGAGAAGGGAACCAGCAAAAACAACTGGAACAGGCTCGCCTCGCTATTGCGGAAGCAGCCGGATTCATCTATTTCCCAGCTGACGTCGCAGGATCGGTGCCAATCGTCGAGGCACTGAACAAAGCTAAGCTCCCTTATGTTATCGTCAACAACTATACATTGGACGCACTGAAGACAAACAATGTCCCCTGTTACGTAGGGACCAACGTCAAACAGCATGGTCACAACATGGCGACCCTGATCAAACAGCTCCTCCCGAACGGCGGCAACCTCGTTGCTATCGAAGGGACAGCCGGCCATGCACAGACCATAGCGTTCAATGAAGCGTTCGACGAAGACTTTAAAGGCACAAATATTAAGTTCCTCGACAAACAGCCTGCCGACTTCGATGCCGATAAGGCACTCAACAAGATGAATGATTTTCTTACCAAATATGGCAACAAAATCGATGTAATCGTCTCCCATGACGGCGGCATGCTGGCCGGAGTCATCTCGGCGCTCCGTGCAGCCGGAAAGCTTGGGAAGATACCCATCGTCTGTGCTGGATCAAACAAGATCATCTACGATGCAATCAAGGCGGGTTACGTATACGGTACTTCGACACAGGACCCCGGCGTGGAAGGTGCACTCGCCGTATCGACACTGATTGACATTATAAATGGAAAGAAAGTGCCACAGTGGGTCGAGCTGCCCATCAAACCGGCCACCAAGGCTACCATCGACAATTACAACTGGTTCTGAATAATATCGACATCATCAATGTACTGTAAACAGAAGAGAGGGGCCTTGTGAGGCCTCTCTCTTCCAATCTGAGGCTACTGCATGGCGTCTGGACATTCGTCAAGCAGAAAACCAGCAAGAGGGAAACGAGCGTGGAAAAGTATATTCTTGAAATGCGCGATATCACCAAGACATTCCCTGGTGTGAAAGCTCTGGACAAGGTCTCGTTCGCCGTGAAACAGGGGGAGGTCCACGGACTCGTAGGCGAAAACGGAGCCGGCAAATCCACATTGATGAAGGTGCTCAACGGTGTTCTCGTTCCAGATTCCGGAACAATCATGGTCGACGGTGTTCCGATGACGTTCAGAAATGCCAAGCAGGCCCAAGCCTGCGGCATAAGCCTGATTTACCAAGAATTCAATCTCGTAAACACTTTGAGTGTCGCCGAGAACATATACCTTGGATTCCTGCAGACGGGCAGAGCCAAATTCATCGACTGGAGGAGAGTCCGCGCCGATGCCGTCCATCTGCTCGAAAATCTCGGCTTCGATTTCAATGTCAGAGAAAAAGTCCAGAACCTCAGCGTGGCCGAAAAACAGCTTGTCGAAATCGCAAAGGCCCTCTCCGTCAATGCCCGCATCATCGCAATGGATGAACCGACCTCTTCACTCACCCAAAAAGAGATCGACAAGCTGTTCTCCATCATCAGGCGGCTCAAGGAGCGAGGCATAACGATAATCTATATCTCGCATAAACTCGATGAAGTCATGGCGATATGTGACAGTATCACCGTGTTGCGCGATGGCCACATCATCGATACTAAAATTGCCAATGAAACCAGTAGTGCCGAGATCATCTCGAAGATGGTTGGCAGACCTGTTGACATGAAATATCCTCGACGGCCTCCGATTATCCACGGCGAAGTAGTTCTCGAGGTCCGCAAGGTGTCCTGTGCAGGCTTTGTAAAGGACATCTCTTTCTCTCTAAAAAAAGGAGAAGTTCTGGGCATTGCAGGCCTCGTTGGTTCAGGCAGAACCGAACTGGTCGAGGCCATATTCGGGGCACGCCCTCTGCAAGGTGGGGATGTTTATATCCACGGACGCAGGACAAGTATCCGCAACACCGCCGACGGAAAAAGATACTCCATGGGGTTGGTGACGGAAGACCGAAAGGAGACAGGTTTAGCTCTGCACTACAGCTTGGCCGACAATATCGTCATAACAAACCTCCAGAAGTTATGCAGCGGCATTTTCGTCAACAAAAAACTCATGCAGACCAATGTTGACCAGTATGTCCAGGAGCTCGGAATAAAGACCCCATCCTCCAGGCAGGCCGTGATGTACCTTTCCGGCGGAAATCAGCAGAAAGCGGTTCTTGCAAAATGGCTCTTTTCCGAGGTCGAAATCCTGATTCTGGATGAGCCGACGCGGGGAATCGATGTAGGCGCCAAATACGAGATATATCTTCTCATGAATGAGTTAGTGAAAAAAGGAAAGTCCATCATCATGATCTCATCCGAGCTCCCCGAAGTTCTGGGTATGAGCGACCGCGTGATAGTGATCAATGAAGGGCGAAAGAAAGGCGAATTGTGCGGCGACGCGATAAGCCCCGAAGCCGTGATGAGCATGGCGATACAATGAGGCAACAGGGGAAGCAATAATGTCCTTAAAACCAGGAATTCATAATTTCAGAACGAAAATCATCAAGATACTCAGGAGCCAGGGTGTCTTGATCGGGCTCGTGCTCATAATCATCGTCGCCTCCATTCTCGAGCGCTCATTCCTCACTGCGAGCAATCTCTTGAACATACTCCGCCAAGCTTCTGCGTTAGGAATCCTATGTCTCGGAGTAACCTTCGTCATGATGACGGGAGGCATGGATTTGTCAGTGGGCTCCACAGTCTCCCTTTGTGCTGTCGTTGCGGTAAGTATGATGAACAAGTACGGACAGGGCACCGCTTCGAACAGCGCTGCCTTGCTCGCCATACTCACCGTACTCGCGATCGCCTTTTTCATAGGAGTGACAAATGGATTCCTGATCGTGCTGTTCAATGGTCGGCTTGGAGAGACATTCATCATAACCTATGGCATGCAAATTGTAGTTGCAGCGCTCGCGCTTCTTTTCACAGGAGGGCAATTCATCGCCGGCACCTTTGGCACCGGCCTCTATCAGTGGATGAGCTCTGGATTCGTCCCAATAATTCTTTTTCTGTCTCTGGCGATGATTATGCATATTGTCCTTGCATATACACCCTTCGGTAGGCAGATCAGTTTCATAGGCGCAAATATGGATTGTGCGCGCATGTCAGGCATAAAGGTGAGCGGTATCAGGATTCTTGTGTATGGCATATGTGGCATGTGCGCGGCTTTGACCTCAATCATTGTCACATCCCGTGTGTACTCTGCCTCTCCTCTCCAGGGAAACGGCTATGAACTGGACGCAATCGCCGCCGTCATGGTTGGGGGAACCAGTCAAACAGGCGGAACGGGAGGAATAATCAATACGATCCTTGGCGTACTCGTGCTGGGCGTTCTGGGTAACGCGCTTAACGTCATCGGAGTAGACGCCAACGCTCAACTTCTTTTCCGGGGTGCCATCATCCTGGTTGCAGTGGGGCTCGACATGTGGAACAAAAGTATAAGCCTGAAGGAGTCCGCCAAATGAGCAATATCAAAGTGAACAAAGGCAACCCTCTTGAGCTCATATTCAGCCAGACAGTACTCTTCCTTCTCTTTGGCTTCATCATTTTCATGGCCATTGTCAAGCCATCGTTTCTCACATGGTGGAACATCCACAGTATCCTGATCGATGTATCCATCTACGGCGTGGTCGCCTGCGGCATGACCATACTGATCATCAGCGGAGAGTTTGACCTGAGCGCCTCCTCACAGTACATGTGGGCTCAGGTGCTTTTCATAAGCCTTCTAAATGTCACAAAAAATCCTCCTGTCTCCATTGGGCTCACTCTCCTCTCAGGATTCATCCTCGGGACCATAAATGGATTGATTGTAACCAAACTGCACATCAATTCCTTCATTACGACATTGGGCACCATGACCATGATACGAGGCCTGTGCCTGGTATTCACCAATGGGAAAATGGTCAGTACGGACAACGCCTTTATCCGGACGGTAGGNGGTGCGGAATTTCTTGGGATGTCATCCCTTTTCTATATCTATCTTGTCACGCTGCTCATTCTTTCGCTCATCCTTGCGGCTACTAACTTCGGCAGACGCTTCTATGCGACCGGAGGCAATCTCGAGGTTGCTAGACTTGCAGGCATCAACACAGCGTTTCAGAAAACGGCCGCTTTCTCCATAATGGGAATACTCTGCAGCATAGGTGGCATGATGCTCGTCGCACAGCTCCGGGCTGGCTCAACTCAATACGGTACTGATCTTTCGCTCACATGTGTAGCTGCCACCGTCATTGGAGGTACCCGGCTTTCGGGAGGAGCTGGCAACTGTTTGAGGACTGCTCTGGGCATGCTCGTGATCGTCATGTTGTACAAGGCGCTCGTGTATCTGGGGCTCCAGGCCTATTACCAGAACCTCGTAAAAGGACTTGTGTTGATTCTTGTCGTGATGTTCGATCTGTTCATGTCTCGGCGCAGGGCCATGACACGATAGGAGAATACGATGAAAATAGTCGTTGGATCACTTCAGCAAGAATCGAATACTTTGACTTCTCACTTGAGTAGTAAAAAAGACTTCGACATTTTCCGACACGAAGAAATGCTGCGTCATATATCAATAACGGACTATTTTGCCTCCATTGGGGTAGAGTTAATTCCCACGCTGTACGCTCATGCCCTTCCCGGCGGGCGCCTCCATGAGGCCGATTTTTTTACCATGACAGAAGAACTCGTAGCGATGATTCCTAAAGACGGGGTGGATGGAATTTGGCTGTATCTGCACGGAGCTCTCGAAGTCGAACGCATAGGAAGCGGAGAACTGGCCCTGATGCGCATGATCCGAGAGAAAGTCGGCTTCGGTGTCCCTGTCGCGCTCGCCCTGGACTTTCATGCCAATAACACTTATGAACTGATGAAGCTCGCCAATGTGATTATAGGATACAGGACCGCTCCCCATCGCGATATGGAGGAGACCGAACTTCGCGCCGCAAGGCTCCTCGTACACTGCATAGAGGATCATCTCCTCCCTGAACCTCAGATGGCTAGAGCCAATGTTGTAATTCCTGGCGATTGCGTCTTGACGGACGAGTCCCCCCTGAAAGAGATCATGGCTGAAGCCGCTGCGCTGGAGAAAAAACCAGGTATGCTTGCTTGCAGTGTCTTCAATGGACAGCCCTGGGTAGATGCTCCCAACATGGGCCCCTCGATGGTGTGCATCCATGAATGGAATAAAGAGACTGCGGCGCTGGCTGCAAAAAGACTCGCCAGAATGTTTTTCGAGGCAAGACACGAGTTCGGATTCTCTGTGGACGCCTGTGAGCCCAGCAAAGCCCTGGACAAGGCCTGGATCGAAAAGAACCGACCTGTGTTTGTCACAGACAGTGGGGATAATACGACCGCAGGGTCTGCTGGCGATAACGCATTTCTCCTCAGACTCATCCAAAAGAAAGGAATGACAGAGGTGCTGGTGGGTGGAATCACCGACGAACCTGCAGTACGGCGATGCCAGAGCCTAAACGTCGGGGACCCTGTCGAACTGGATATTGGAGGAACGATAGAACCCGTAAGCGCCCGGACCCACATCTGCGGCACACTGCTCTACAGAGGAGACATCGAAGGTTGGTACGGCGAAAACGCAGGCCCCTGTGTAGTCCTACGCTCCAATGGAATCGATATCATTGTGACCGCAAAAAGATGTGCGCTTACAAAGCCGCGCATCTTTGAGAGGCTTGGCCTTGATATTCGAGGCTATCGCTTCGTCGTCGTCAAACTGGGATATCTCTATCCCGATCTTGCAGCAGTCGCGGCGCGTACAATACTCGCCTTTACGACCGGCAGCAGCACCGAACGACTACAGGATATGGGCATGAAATATATCCGCCGACCAATGTTTCCTTTGGACGACAATTTTTTGCCTCATTTCGATTAAATATCGTTTACTCCGGCTTCCATATACACAGCGAGCTTAGCAGCAATTCGCAATAATTTCCCATTACGCAACGACAGATGTATAATACATCCATGAACTTTGTCTGTTCCCGCTGCGGCAAAAAGGCGCCGGTGACGACCTTCAGGGCTCAGTGCGAGTGCGGTGGGCTGTGGAAGCTCGATTTTCAGCCTCTCCGCTTCGATCCGGACCTCATCGACAGACATGAATGGAGCCTTTTCCGTTACCGGGCGTTTTTGCCGCTGGAAGAGTCTGAGGGGGCCTCAAACGGGAGGCGCGCCACAAGCGGCGAACCTGCTCCGGACGGCGCATGTCCTGCATGGCGCGCCGTCTCCCTGGGCGAGGGCATGACGCCTGTGGTCCGCCTGGACGAAGATGTACTTCTCAAAATGGACTACTTCATGCCCACGCTCTCGTTCAAGGACCGGGGAGCCGCGGTGCTCATCGCGCACTGCAGGGCGATCGGTGTCGACTCGGTGATCCAGGACTCGAGCGGCAACGCGGGCAACAGCATCGCGGCCTACTGCGCGCGCGCCGGCATCAAATGCGAAATTTTCGTGCCGGATGGCACCTCTCCCGCCAAGATAGCGATGATCCGCTCGCACGGCGCCCAGGTGACCATCGTGCCCGGATCGAGAGACCACTGTGCCGATGTCTGTCGCGCCAAGGTCGCGCAGGAAGGCATCTATTATGCGAGCCACGTCTACAATCCATTTTTTTACGAGGGAACCAAAACCTACATCTACGAGGTATGGGAGCAGCTCGGCCGCATCCCCGCCCACCTCTTCGTGCCGCTCGGGAACGGCACGCTCTTTCTGGGCATGGTGAAGGCCCTGGAGGAATTGCTCGCCTCGGACATCATCGCCAAAATGCCGAAGGTCATCGCGGTCCAGAGCGAGCGCTGCGACCCCCTAGCCCGCGCCTACGAAGACGGCGCGCCGAGTCCGGCACAGGTCACCCCTCTGCCGACTCTTGCGGAGGGCATCGCCATCGGCGCCCCGATGCGCGGCGAAGAAATTCTCGAGTATATCTACAAATACAACATAAAAGTGATTACAGCTCCCGAAGAGCGCATCCTCGAAGCGCGTGCCGCCCTCGCTGGCCGCGGCATTTACTGCGAGCATACGAGCGCCGCCACCTATGCGGCATACCTCCACTGGTGTGAAAAGCGCGGCAGGACCTACGATTGTCTCATCCCCATGTGCGGCGCGGGCCTCAAATCGGATCACTAGACATTCCCCTCGCTTTTTTTGTTGACAACACGCAAACCCGGATGTATCCTGATTATATGAGAATAATTGATGCACAAAATTGCATTATAAACACAGAGAGGGCGGACCATGCGCGCCACGGGAGCGATATATGACAGACGGACTGACCAGAAACACCGAAAAGCTCTTCGACGAGAAGGGTCACATCTTTCTTCTGGCGCTCGATCATGCGCAGAGCGGCGTGATGCAGGGACTTGAGGATACGCCAGCCTTGATGAATACGCTCGCCGAGGCTCCGCTCGACGGCTTTATCCTGAACATCGGCCTCGCCGCGCACCTGGCGCGCCCGCCCTTCCTCCGCAAAAAGCTTCTGCTGAGGAGTTCGTTCGGAGGCTCGAGCCTCGCCGATGCCTATGCTCCGGCCCACCTCAACCACGTCAGTCCCGAGACCGCGCTGGCGGCGGGTGCCGATGCGGTGCTGATGATGGCGGTGATCGGCGGCGAGGACTACCGCAGCCTGCAGGCGCTCGCGGCGGACATCGACGCATTCCATCAGTACTCCATTCCCGTCGTCGTCGAAATTCTCGCCGCCGACTTCAGCAAGACCGCGAGCTTCGATGTCCAGCACCATGGGGCCAGGATTGCCGCCGAGCTGGGCGCCGACGCGGTGAAAGCCTTCTATGTCGACAATTTCGAGAAGGTGATCGACTGCTGCCCAGTCCCCGTCATACTCGCGGGGGGGCCAAAGGACCGCGACATCAACACTGTCGCCCGGCACGCGATCGAGTGCGGCGCGCGAGGCTTCGCCTTCGGCCGCAATATTTTCCAGGCAAGCGCCCCTTCGGCGGTTATCCGCTCGCTGAGAGCAATCCTGGGATAGAACGGGAGAGCATGCGCGATGAAAACCGGACCTGATATCTCGACCATATATAGAATTGCGCGGTATTACTATGCGGAGGGGCTCTCCCAGGAAGAGATCGCCGCCAAGGAAGGCTTCTCGCGCTCGCAGATTTCAAGGCTCATCGAGAGGGCCAAGTCTCTGGGCCTGGTAAAAATTACGCTCGTGCCTCCCGCGAGCCAACACACCGAAGAGCTGTCGGAGATGCTGGTCAAAAAACTGGGCATTCGGACTGCGGTAGTCGTGCCGGTCGGGAAGTCTGCGAATCAGGAAGAAATCACCAGGGCGATCGCGACGCGCGCGGCTGATTTTCTGGAAGATGAGCTGCCGGCCTTCAAGGTCGCAGGCATAGGCTGGGGCAAAACCGTGTACGAGACGGCGATGCTCCTCCCCCGCCGCCCGGAGAAGACCGGAAAACCATTCTTTGTCCCCCTCATCGGACTCTCCGGCGACACCAACCCGAACCTGCAGATCAACACCATAATCGACCGCTTCAGCACGTCTTTTCAGTCCAAAGGCCTGTTCGTCAACCTGTCATCCGTCCGCGAAAAGGAAAGCGCGCTCTCCAGCATCGAAGAACAGCGCATCCACACCCTCAGAGAATACTGGGACCAGGTTGAGGCGGCGGTCGTCGGGCTNGGGGATTCCCCCTCTTCCTCCATCAACATCATCGACGAACTGCCGGAACAGTACAAGGAGGAGCTGAAAAAGAGCGCCTCCTGCGGCGACATTCTGTCGCAATTCTTCGATCAAAATGGGGCAATCTTCCATTCCGAGTACGAATACGACCTGCTCGCCTTCGATATCCGGAATCTGCCCAATCTGCAGCGTTCGATCTGCCTCGCCGGAGGGGAACTGAAGGCCCGGGGGATTGTCGCCGCGGCGAGGTCGGGATTCATCAGCGATTTAATCACGGATGAACAGACGGCTCATGCGATTTTAATGCTTCTCCGCGAACATTCCGCGGAGGGTCAGCCGAAAAAAACACAGCAAGGTGCAGCCTGGAACAGCGCTGCGACGAAAGGGGAAAGAACATGAAAGCACTCGTATATACCGGCATTGGACAGCTGGTGCTGAAGGATGTTCCCGACCCCGCCGCTGATTTCATCGTCAAGGTCCTCGGCTGCGGCATATGCGGCACCGACCTGAAGACATACCAGAAGGGACATCATCTCTTCCCGCCNCCCGCGATACTGGGGCACGAGTTCTACGGTCTGGTCGAGAAAGCTCCGGAGGACTGCGGCTATGTTCCCGGCGACACGGTAGTGGTCGCGCCGTACGCGGAGTGCGGCTCCTGCGACGTCTGCCAGAGGGATGCGGGCTCCCTGTGTTCCCACAAGCAGTATGTCGAGGACGGGGCGTTCTCCGAGCGGGTGGGGATATCAAAGGAGTATATCGGCCGCGGCGTTTTCCCTCTGAAGGAGGAAGACGATGTCTACACGCTCGTCGAACCGCTCGCGTGCGTGCTCAACGGAGTCGGACAGCTCAACCTGAATCCGACAAGCAGGGCGCTCGTGGTGGGTGCGGGTCCGATGGGAACGCTCTTCGCCCTCCTCTTCGGCGCCAAGGGTCTGCCTGTGACGGTCGTCGAACCCGCCGCCCACAGGAGACAGAGAATCGCCTCGTGGGGCATCGAGACCTGCGAGCCCGGCCAGGTGAAAAAGGGCGTCTACGACACAGTGATCATCGCGGTCAACAAGAAAGAGCTCCTCAGCGAGTACATCACCCTGACTGCCGACGCGGGCACGGTGCTCATGTTCTCAGGTCTTTCCAGGGATGAATCGGTGTCCGTCGAGGCGTACTCGATTCACTATCGCCAGGTGTCTCTGAAAGGCAGCTTTGGTTACGCAATACGCCACTTCAGGGAGGCCCTCTCTCTGATCGATGCGCACAAAGAGGCGTTTTCGAAGATCATCACCCACCGCTACCCTCTTGAGCGCGGGAAGGAAGCCTTCGATCTGCTCGCCTCGGGCGATGCGCTGAAAATAGTGCTGAAACCATAGAGAGACAGTATGAAAATCGGAGTGATAGTCGGATCTGCCTCCGGAAAGGGAACCGCGCCGGAAGCGATTGTGTCGCTCGCCGCCCGCCTTCGGCCCCATGAAGTGGCGGCCTGCGGCGGCGCATTCGGGTGCGACGGTGCATTCGAACGCGACGAGCTTCCTCCGTCGTGGTCCAGATTGTCGCCGGGCCCTTCCGGGGCCCCGCCGCAGGCCGCAGGCTATGTGGAAAATCTGCGCAATACAGTCGCGAGCCTCCTCGACTGNGGGTCGGAGATACTCATCTGCATCGGCGGGGACGGGCTCGCCTCCTACGTGCTCGACGCGATGCTCGCCGACGGGGAACGCGGAGCGCACGGCAAAAAGGCGCCGCTCCTGGGCATCGCCTCGGGGACCATCAATGTCGGGCCCGTCGTCGCATTCACGACAGAGGACATCCCGGCGCTCGAANNCATTTCAGGGCTCTCGGTGCGGAGCATCGATGCGGTGGAAGTCTGCGTCGACGGCCGCCATCTCGCCTACGCGGTCAACGACGTCATCGTGGGCAACTCGTTTTTAGGGACGGTGGACGGGGAAGTCGTCAACCTCTCCGCGCGGGAACTGCTCCACAGCTGCAGGAAACTGAAAATCGAGCCTTCCACCGACATCGCGGGCGAGGGCTTCTGTTTGAGCAAAAATGGGGCGCCGGTCGCGGTCTCTATGAAAACGCCGGCGCAGATCATCGTCTCGCCGCTCGGNAGGCGGGAGTTTTTCGGCAGGGCCATTGCAGGCGTGCTCTGCAACGCCGCATTCATGGACGGCGCGGCGGCCCTGGGGCTCTTCGACACGGTCATCGTCCGGGCCG
>JADLKI010000013.1 GCA_015657395.1 Spirochaetales bacterium
TGAGTCGAATGCGCAATTTCTTCAGCGATGAAGAGTTAAGTCGGCCAGCCTTGCGCAGTTCCAGAATTTTGCGCGCCGAAGCAGGCCCAATGCCGGGCACACGCACGAGCTGCGCAAAGTCCGCGGCCATGAGCTCAATCGGGAAAAATCCGATGTTGCGCAGCGCCCAGGAAGTTTTGGGGTCAAGGTCTTCGTCGAGACAGTCGCCCGACTCGAAGAGCTCTTGCGGGCCGAACCCGTACCACCGGAAGAGCATATCGGCTTGGTACAGGCGGAATTCGCGCCCGTAGGGCGGGGAGGCGGGCTGGGGCAGAGAAGGGTCTGTCCCTTCGGGGCGAAACGCTGAGTAATAGACCCGGCGCACGTTGAAGCTTGTGTAGAGATGCTGGGCGAGACCGAGGATCACGGCGTCTGATTCTGGGCTTGCCCCGACAATGAGTTGGGTCGTCTGTCCTGCGGACATGCTGGAGAAAGAGCCGGATGATGTCCTCTGAGACTTTGTTTCGGCAAGTTCGCAGAGCTGGTCGGCAATAGTGGTCANTGGCCTGAGAATCGCATCGGGACCCTTGTCGGGGGCGATGCGGATGAGGCTCTCTTCGCTTGGCAGTTCAATGTTTACCGATACCCTTGTTGCATAGCGCATCGCAAGCCGCACGAGGTCGGGCGAGGCGCCGGGGATCACCTTGAGGTGAAGATATCCTCTGTATCCGTACCGTTCGCGCAGGCTGCGTGCCGTCCAGATGAGCCGCTCCATTGTATCGTCCGGAGTCCCAAGGACGCCCGAAGAGATAAATGTGCCACGGATGACGCCCCGTGCATCGAAGTCGGCGACGGTCCTGGCCAGCTCTTCGGGCTGAAAAGAGGCGCGGCGGACATTGGCCGAGCGGCGGTTTACACAGTATGCGCAGTTATAGGAGCAGGCATTCGACAGCAGGATCTTGAGGATGGGCACGCTTCCGCCGCCAAGCCTTTTGACCCTGCAGATGCCGTAGGCCGCGTCCTCTCTGACCTGCGGCGTTGGGCAGCTCGCCGTGGCCGTCGACTGGCCCTGCGTAGCCTCCCGTTCGATGCGGGGGCTCGGAGCCGCGGCATCCCAATCTGCTGCCTGAGAGAGAATGCGAAGTGTGCTGAGGCGGTCCATATACTACACAAAAGTTTAGTATAGGTTGGATGCGCTGTCAACCAGTGAGAGAATCTTACGTAATGTTGATGCTTACGTAAGATTCGCGTCTAAAAAAAGCCCCATTCCTGGGGCTTTAATGCAACCGATAGCGGGAGAGGGGATTGAACCCACGACCCAGCGGATATGAGCCGCTTGCTCTGCCAACTGAGCTATCCCGCCGTGCAGGTGGTTGTATAACTCAAAATAGCCCTATTGGTCAATACCTTGTATGGTTTTGGCCTCTCCGACTATAATCTGGCGGATCTGATTGGTGTTGAGGTACACATGGCGGAGTGGCATGATGAAAAATACAGGGAGATTTTCGAGGGAACCCTGAGTGGACTACACCGCCGCCGAGCCGTTGATCCAAATTTCTCGATTGAAGATGCCGAGAATCAGCTTGCACATCTCTATGTCCTGGATGGTAATGACTGGCTGGGCCGCGGTTCTCTTGGCGATATTGTTTCCGGGGCGACCATTGCGGCCTACGAATTGTTCATTCACGAATGGAAGGCTGAGATAGGGGGTAAGAATGGCAGTTGAGATCAGAAGAGTGGAGAGTTTGAGAGAATTGCGTCAATTCATCAGTTTCCCTGTGCGCCTGTATCGGGAGGAGACCAACTATGTGCCCGCGCCACGCCTCGATGAGGTGCGGACGCTCAGAAAAGATAAGAATCCCGCCTTCGAATTCTGCGAGGCTGAATATTGGACTGCCTGGAGAGACGGCAAACTCGTCGGGCGCATCGCGGGGATCATCAACCACCGTTATATCGAAAAATGGGGCAACAAGTGGGCCCGCTTCGGGTGGATCGATTTTATCGACGATTCCGAAGTCTCCGAAAAACTGCTCGAGGCCGTCGAGGAGTGGGCCGCGTCCAAAGGCATGAGCGCGGTGCACGGCCCCTTAGGTTTTACGGACCTGGACAGGGAAGGCATGCTCGTCGATGGCTTCGGCGAGCTTGCGACGCTCGCGACGATCTACAATTATCCCTATTATCCTCAGCATCTGGAACGGCTCGGCTATCACAAAGATATCGACTGGCTTCAGTTTCAGATCTTTACTCCAAAAGAAATCCCTGAGAAAGTGCAGCGCGTCACCGAGATGCTCGCCAAACGCTCGGGCGTCCACCTCTATGAATGGACCGACAAGCGTGTCCTTGTCGAAAAGTTCGGCAGGGAGCTCTTTCACCTTATCGATGAGACCTACAGCATGCTGTACGGCACCTCACCCCTCACAGAGCGCCAGGTGGATACCTATATCAAGCAGTATCTCGGCTTCGTGGACCCCCGCTTTACGAAGATACTTGTGGATGACCAGGAACACCTCATCGGGTTTGGCATTTCGATGCCGAGTCTGTCGAAGGCCTTCTACCGCTCGCACGGCAGGCTTTTCCCCACCGGGTGGTATTATGTGCTCCAGGCCCTGAAACATCCCCAGGTGCTCGATCTGTACCTGGTCTCGGTGCGACCCGACTATCAGTCGCGGGGCGTGCTCGCGATTGTGATGAATGCTCTGCAGCGCTCGGCCCTGGAAGCCGGCGTCGAGTACGCGGAAACGAATCTTGAGCTGGAGGATAACGTCAAGGTGCAGAGCATCTGGAAGGACTATCCGAAGCGCCAGCACAAGCGCAATCGGGTGTATAAGAAGGAGCTCTGAGCGACAAGGGGAAAGCGGTGCCTTCCCGGCGCGCAGGCCCTAGCGCGCAAGCGGTTCGCCGATTTCCGGTTCCCTGAGGTACATTGGCCCTACGAAATCTTCTGCGGGGCCTTTCTCGTGGTAGAGTCTGATTCCCAGGGCTGCAAGCGCCTCGATTTCTCTCTCTGGCTCGGGCTGATGGACTATCCAGCCCGGACGTTCGAGGCATGTGGTCTCGGCAAGATCGGCATCCGGACCGACAAAATGGATTTCTTCCTCAGCCTGAAGCTTCGAAATGAGATTGGCCAGTTCTGTGTCCATCCAGTCTCCGATTTTTTCACCGTGGTGGTAGCGTGCGCAGTAGATGCGGTGCTTGCGCGCGTCCAGTACGGNGACAACGATGCCGGCCAGCTCTCTCCAGGCCATGCCATACACATCGAGCGTCGGCACGAGCACCATGGGGATGCCCAGCCCCAGCGACATTCCTTTCGCGGTGGCGATACCGATTCTCAGGCCCGTAAAAGAACCCGGTCCTCCGGCGACCGCGACGAGCCCCAGCTCTGTATTCCCGATATCTGCGGCACGAAGGGCATTTTCTATGGCCGGCACGATTGTCTCCGCGTGGGTGACGGGCGGCTCCAGAACCGAACTTGCGAGCAGCCGCTCTCGGTATACGCCGACCTTGAGAGTAGGACTGCTCGTATCGATCGATAGGACAATCATCGAAGGGCCCCTTTCCGGACTGAAAATCGTTTCCAGTCGATTTTTTCGATCCAGCTTCCCTCGATCACAATGGCTCTGTCCCCGTTTGCTTCGACGGTGATCGTGATCTGCTGGCTCTCTGGCGGCAGACCGTCGGCGATTCTTTCGCTCCATTCTACCAGAGAGAGTGTGCCGGGGGCACCGAGAAGTTCTTCGCCGCCGGTTTGAAAGAACTCATCTTCGCCGGAGAGACGGTAGGCGTCGATGTGGACGAGGTGAAGTCGGCCGTCGTATTCAGAGATGATGGTATACGTAGGCGAAATGACGGGCTCCGCAATGCCCAGCCCCTGGGCTATGCCTTTTGCGAGTGTTGTTTTTCCTGCCCCGAGCTCCCCCGGAGGGAGATGACGGCCCCGTCGGGCGCGGCACGGCCGATTGCCCTGCCTATCGCAAGTGTTCTGCGCACATGTGGACTTGAGAGAGAAATCAGGGACGAACCTCCATTTCGCTGTACCTGGGTCTCTATACTATGCTCTGCGGGTATATTTTTCTAGGTCCGGGCCGATCAGATGGCTCCGCGGAAATTATAATCATCATTCACTAAGAAAAATTTATGCCGATACTATAAACAGATATTCATGTATGGCGGGGGCCCTCAAATGGAAAAGTTCAGTGCAAGTGACGGCAAGGATCTGGCTTATGTACGCTTCGATCCCAAAGACAGTCCGAAAGCCATTGTCCTTGTCGGGCATGGAATGAATGATCATAAGGAACGCTTTATTCCGCTTGCAGAAGCGCTCACGCCCATTGGCATCTCCTGCTGGATTCCCGATTTAAGAGGGCACGGCGATACCGACCCTGATGTGAACAGAGGCTATTTGGCCGATAATGACGGATTCGAGCGCGTGATGCAGGATCTGATCGAAATGGGGGATTATGCTTCGAAATCGTTGGGGGANGTGCCTCTCTTTTATTTTGGGCATTCTTTTGGTGCGCTTCTGGGCTTTGCGCTTGTTGCAACAAACGGCAAATACCTTGATGGCGCCGTCTTGTCCGCTCCTCCCGAGCGGCAGAATCCTGTGATGGACAAGATCGGGGGCTGGATCGTGGACCTTGGGGGCGCACTGAAAGGGTTGCATGCGCCCGCCCGTCTTGCGAATCAGATGTCGTTTGGCCAATACGCGAAGACCGTGCCGAATGCGCGCACGAGATTCGATTGGCTGACCCGGGATTCGGCGGTCGTCGACGCCTATATTGCCGACCCAAAGTGCAATTTTCTCTGTACCTACGGCTTCTACCGCGACCTCATCCATGGTCTCAGAAAAGTCTACAGTGACGGATTCCTCGAGAGCATTCCTCCGACCCTCCCGCTCCTCCTGTTCTGCGGCTCGGCCGACCCTGTGATTGGCATGAGAGCAGGCTATGAAAGGCTCACTCAGCAGTTCAAACTCCTGGGGATCATAGATTTCGAGTCGAAGTGCTATGAGGGCGGCCGCCATGAATCGCTCAACGAAATAAACAGGAAAGAAGTCCTGGACGACATCGTCGACTGGTTCTCTCGACATATTCGCTGATTTTTTGTACTGTATCGGCATACACAGTGGAGCAGCCTTGTGAGAATCCGGTACTATCGTAACGCAAGCGGCAATTTGCAGGCAAAAGCCAGGGTTTTTGACCATACGGAACATTCCATCGATTCCGCATATGTCGATAAAGAAGCGATCGCCATAGTGAGGAGGCTCGCCTCGCACGGCTATTCTGCCTACATCGTCGGCGGTGCGGTGCGCGATCTCCTCCTGGGAAAACGACCGAAAGATTTCGATATAGTGACGGACGCGCTTCCCAACCGCATCCGTAAAATTTTCAGCAATTCCCGCATTATCGGCAAGCGTTTCAAACTCGTGCACGTCTACACCATCCGGAAGATCTACGAAGTCTGCACATTCCGTTCGCTCTCGACCGGCACAATCGGCAATGAATACGGCACGATCGACGAAGATGTCCAGCGGAGAGATTTCACTATCAATGCCCTGTACTATGATCCGCTCGCATCGGAAGTTCTGGATTTCCTTGGGGGTGTGGAGGACCTCCGTGCCGGAAGGCTTAAGGCGATCATCCCCCTCGACAGGATTTTCCGCGAAGATCCGGTGCGCATGGTCAGGGGCGTGAAATATGCCGCCGTCAATCATTTCTCGATCTCGATTTCCCTGAGATTTGCCATTCATCGCGATGCGGCGCTTCTCACCGAGGTGAGCCCTTCGCGGCTGGCGGAGGAATTCTATAAAATAATCGCATCCGGAAAATCCGCGACCATTGTTCAGGCGCTGGATAAATACGGTCTTCTGCAATATCTGTTGCCGGAAGTCCATGCCTCGATTCATGGGGATAGGAGTTTCAGGGAAGCCTTCTTTCAACACCTGTCGTCACTCGATCTTTCGACGCAGGCCCCCGAGGACGCCTCGCTTCTCAACAGTGCCACTGCCGCAGAGATCGTTCAGAGCGACAGAAGGCTTATTTCGCCGTTTCTCGGCTGGTTTATCCGTCAGCGCCTGAGGAGTTTTGCCGCGCAGGAAGCTGTTCCCAAGGACCCGTCATTCTTCAGACACGAGGCATTCTCCGACATCCGCGCCTTTCTTTCTCCGCTCAATCTGCCCCGCGTCGCGCTGGAGGAGGCCATGGAGCAGGTGCTGCAGGAAGACGATCTGCTGCCCGCGCCCCTGCCGCCCAAGCGGCGAAAGCGCAGTCCGCGAAGGAAAAAGCCGAAACCGCACGTCGAACCGGCGCGCCTGGATATCCCCGACGCAGATTTACAATGAATTCATATATTTTGAATAAAATTTTTATAATATTATCTTTAAGCTATGCTTTATCGGCATGGTTAGAGACAGGCACGGCAGCGAAAACGCGGGGACAGTGAATACCGGGAGCGGGAGAACAGCGCAGCATCGGAGCAAGCGATGAATTTTATCAAATATGCAGCAAAACGACTCCTCCGGCTTATACTCACTCTCTTCATTATCTCCACCATCATCTTTTTTGTCATCCGCGTTATTCCGGGGGATCCGGCCCTCATTATCGGCGGAGTGGATGCGAGCCCCGCGGACATCGAGGCCATCAGGGCCAGGCTCGGGACGGACAGGCCTCTCTCCACACAATATGTCGAATTTTTGTGGAGCATCCTGCACTTGGACTTCGGGCGCTCCATGATATCGGATGAACCGGTGATCTCGCTGATACTTCAGCGTTTCCCGCTCACGCTCACCCTCGCGGTCCTGGGTCTGTTGATCGGCATCCTCATCGCGATTCCCCTGGGGGTGTTGTCGGCAGTCAAACGCTGGTCGGGCTGGGATTATCTGGGACTTGTGTTTTCGCAGCTCGGCATGGCAATACCGAGCTTTTGGCTCGGTATTTTGCTCTTGCTGGTCCTGGCGATCAGATTCCCGATATTTCCGCTCTTCGGCGCGGACTCCTTTGCAGGACTCGTGTTGCCAGCCCTTTCCCTCGGTGTCGCGCGGGCAGCGATCATACTCCGCCATACCCGTGCCTCCATGATAGAAGAGCTTTCGAAGGAATATATCATTGCCGCCAGGGCGAAGGGCCTGTCCGAGTCTCTCATACGCTACAAACATGCGCTCAAAAACGCGCTTTTGCCGATCATCACCATCGCGGGCATCGAGTTCGGGTATATGCTGGGGGGCGCCATCATTGTCGAACAGGTCTTTTCGCTTCCCGGGCTCGGGAGGCTTTTTCTGTATGCGATTTATCAGAGAGATTTCCCGCTCATCCANGGGGGCGTAGTGTTTATCGCCATTATTTTCTCTGTGGTGAATTTTGTGGCCGACATGCTGTACAGCATTGTCAATCCGAAGATAAGGCTGGAATGAATGAGTACCGCAGAGCCCCTCATCGCGATTGAAAACCTCCGCGTCCAGTTCACTCAGGAGGGGCAGAAGGCATTTGCGCTTCGGGGTATAGATATTTCTTTTTATAAAGATGAGATACATGGTTTGGTCGGCGAGTCGGGCTCCGGCAAGACAGTGACTGCGATGTCGATCATGGGCCTATTGCCCCGGCCGGCGGCGAAACTGCTCTCGGGCAGCATCCGCTACGAGGGAAAAGAGCTGCTGTCGCTCTCGGAAGATGAGCTCCGCAGGTATCGGGGAACAAGATCGCCATGGTGTTCCAGGAGCCCGCCAAATACCTCAATCCGGCGTTCACTGTGGGTGAGCAGATCAGAGAGATGGTGATGCTGCACATGGGGCTCGACAGGTCGCAGGCGGATGCGCGGGCACGGGAGCTCCTTGGCCTCGTGGGGCTTGGGGAGGACGGCAGGGTCCTCGGCGCATATCCCCACGAACTCTCGAGCGGCATGAAGCAGCGCGCCATGATAGCCATTGCCATATCCTGCAATCCGGATTTTCTGATCGCGGACGAGCCGACGACATCGCTCGATGTCACACTGCAGCTGCAGATTCTGAAATTGCTCAGAAGACTCAAGAATATGAAGAGAATGGGGATGCTTTTCATATCGCACGATCTGAGCGTAATAAAGGAAATCGCCGATCGGGTCTCGGTCATATATGCGGGGAAGATAGTGGAGAGCGCCAGCAAGGCGAGGCTCTTCGAGCATCCGATGCATCCCTATACCCGCCTGCTTCTGATGTCGATTCCTGACGCGAGGCGCAGGGGCAAGCGGTTGGCGGCCATCGCGGGGCAGGTTCTGGAGGCCAGGGAAGATCCCCAGGGCTGCGTGTTTGCTCCCCGGTGCCCGATGGCGAAGGAGTTGTGTTCCGGGGAAAGTCCGAAGCTCATTGCGCACGAACAGGGCCATATGAGTGCCTGCCACTTTGCGGAGGAAGCATGGAAGCTCTGATCCAGTGCCGCAATGTCGTGAAGATCCACCGGGGCAGAGGTCTCGATGGCGTAAAGCGGGGTTTTAAGGCAGTCGACGATGTCTCTTTTTCCATCGAGAAAAACGGCAACTTTGGTCTCGTGGGGGAATCCGGCTGCGGCAAGACGACGCTGGCGCGGGCCATCCTGTATCTCGATCCTCCGACCTCCGGGAAGGTTGTCTTCGACGGCGTCGATCTCGGATCGCTCGGGCCGCGACAGTTGCGGACCTTCAGGCGGCGCATGCAGATTGTCTTCCAGGACCCCCACAGCTCCCTGGACCCCCGGATGACGGTCTACGACAGCCTCTCCGAAGGCCTCATCAATATCGGGGTGGACCGGGTGGGCCGCACAAAGAAAATAGGCCGCCTGCTCGACCTCGTCGGCATCAGCAGCACCCTGGGCTCGCGTTTTCCGCACGAATTTTCCACAGGCCAGCGACAGCGCATAGTCATCGCGCGGGCGCTGACCATGGACCCTGAGTTTCTCATTCTGGATGAGCCGGTATCGAATCTCGACGTGTCGATTCAGGCGCAGGTGATCAATCTTCTGCTGGACCTCAAGGAGGAGCTCAGCCTCACATATCTGTTTATCTCGCATGATATCAATCTTGTAGCCTATATGTGTGACAGTATCGCCGTGATGTACAGGGGCAAAATTGTGGAACAGTCGCCGACGGAGGAACTTTTTGCGAACCCGGGGAATGAATACACGCGGACGCTTTTGGCTTCAATACCGGGCGGCTCCGGGCGATCGGATACGATAGGCATAGATATCGCGAGAGATGGAAGCATAGGGAATACAGCACGACACGTTGTGTCGGATAGTACCAGCCGGACCAGTGATGAGCCGGATATTAGCGAGGGAACAAGATGAGAAAAGTTCCAAAGAATTACGTTTTTTTTGGGCTTTTTATGCTTATTGTCGGGGGCGTGCTTTTTGCACAGAGTCCGGGCACGCTGGTCTTCGGGCTTGCCGGGAACCCCGATACGCTCGATCCTCAGAAGACCTCCGGAACCCTCACCTTTCAGGTGGTGAAGAGTTTTTATGATACGCTCGTCGAGCCCGACACGTCGGGCAAGATTGTGCCGGCCCTCGCGGAGAGCTGGTCTGTCTCACCCAACGGGCTCACGTGGACCTTCAAGCTGAGGCGCGATATTGTCTTCCACAACGGACAGCAGTTTACCTCAAAAGATGTCGTGGCCACGCTCAACCGGATTCTGGACGAGAAGACCGCCTCTCCCAGGCGGAGCGAGTTTACGGTGATAAAGGATATCCGCACGCCGGATGCCTCTACGGTCGTGCTCTCGCTCTCGCAGCCATATGCGCCGCTGCTCGCGAGCCTCGCATCGGGCTGGGGCGCCATACTGCCGGCCTCTCTCATCGCGTCGGGCCACAATTTTGCCGCCGAACCTGTGGGCACGGGACCCTTTAAGTTTGAAAAATGGATTCGCGACAGCAGGATATCGATGGTCCGCAATGGCAGGTACTGGATGAAAGGGCTTCCCAAGCTCGCCAGAGTCGAGTTCCAGATTGTCCCCGAGCAGGCCGTGCAGGTGCAGGGGCTCGGTGCCGGCTCGATCGATGCGCTCGAATTCATCGATCCGGACGATCTGCCGGTACTGCAATCCAATTCCAAGGTCACCATAAAGAAAGAGCTGACTTCTCTCATTCTGGTGATGGCGATGAATACTTCGCGCCAACCGCTCACTGATCTGCGCGTCCGCCAAGCGGTGAATTATGCCGTCGACAAGCAGGTGGTCCTGGATGTCGCCTATGGTGGCGGCAAGGTCGGCTCGACGTTCCTCGATACAGGGAATGCCTATTACACCGATTTTTCAAGCCTCTATCCCTACAATCCGGAAAAGGCGAAACAGCTTTTGAAAGATGCGGGCGTGGGCAATAAGGAGTTCACCATCACTGTGCCGCAGAACTATCCTCTGCACGTGAAGGCGGCCGAGCTCATCCAGCAGATGCTGGCCAAAGACGGGATGAATGTGAAAATACAGCTCGTCGATTGGTCGACATGGCTTTCAAGCGTCTACAGTGGCGGAAATTACGATTTTACCATCATCGGACATACGGGCAAGCTCGACCCCGACGGCACGCTGGCCGGCTATGGCGCCGGCAGGTATGTCCAGTATTACAACACGACGGTGGATTCGAAGATAAAAGAGGCCGCGACTGTCTCCGATTTTGCCGCGCGCAAGAAGCTGTACACCGATGCGCTCGAGATCATGGCGAAGGAAGTCCCCTTTGTCTACATCGGGACATCCTACCGATATGTGGGGACGCGGTCGAATGTGTTCGATTTCCGGATGACACCGAATCTCGATACCTACGATTTCAGATGGACAGAGATGCGGTGAACTATGGTGCCGGGAAAAACTCGCAGGCTTCTGTTTTCGCTCGCATCGCTGTATCTGCTGCTGCTCGTGGCATTGGCAGCTGCAGCGCCGCTGGTGTCGCCCTACAGTCCTACTGAGCAATTTCTCGACAGGCGCTTCCATGCTCCGGGGCCTGCGAATTTTCTCGGTACCGACAATTTTGGCAGAGATATTCTGACAAGAATAATATACGGCTCGCGGTCGGCACTGGTCGTCGGCATCGTGACAGTGTCGGTCGCCCTTCTGTTGGGCGGCGTCATCGGGCTCGCCGCAGGCATGGGGCCGCCCGCGCTCGACAGCGCGCTCATGCTCCTCATGGACAGCGTACTCTCCTTTCCCACGATACTGCTTGCGATCACTATCGTATCGTTCATGGGCTATGGTCTTGTGCAGGTGATGCTCGCGCTGGGGATCATAAGCAGCCCGATCTTCGCGCGCCTCATACGGGCGGAGACGCTCTCGGTAAAGAACGAGGGCTATATAGAGGCATCGCGGGCTCTCGGCACCTCTCCCGTAAAGATTGTATTCAGGCACATCATCCCGAATATCATGAGCAAGGTGATCGTGCAGTGTTCGCTCACCTTTGCACAGGCAGTGGTCATCGAATCCTCACTCTCATTCCTGGGGGTGGGGATTCAGCCGCCTGCAGCCAGTTGGGGGCTCATGCTCAAGGACGCGCGCAATTACCTTGTGCAGGCGCCCTGGATGGCCATCTATCCGGGGCTCTGCCTCGCACTCACGGTGCTCTCTTTCAATATTATCGGCGACTGTCTTTCCGAGCGCTTCAATCCACGGCTCAACGACCTGGTGTAGCGCTGCTGCCCGGCCTCGATTGTCATTAGTGCTGCTTCATAGTAGAGTAGCGGCATTCAATGAATGCATACAGCTCAGGAGGTTTTTATGTCGGTGGTAAGAATACGGCCGGTCCCGGATGATGTGGATATTGCCCAGTCGGCTGACATAAAACCGATCGCCAATATCGCTTCTCGCTACGGTCTCGAGGAGAAGTACTTGGAACACTATGGGGTCGACAAGGCAAAGGTGCACCTCGAGTTTCTGTCCGACAGGCGAGGGCACGCAAGGCGTGCGAAGTATATAGATGTGACCGCGATAACGCCGACCCCCCTCGGCGAAGGCAAGACCACGACGACAATCGGCCTCACCCAGGGCCTGGGATATATCGGCAAAAAGGCGATCGCGACGATCCGCCAGCCTTCCATGGGCCCGACCTTCGGAATAAAGGGCGGAGCCGCGGGAGGCGGATACAGCCAGATTGTCCCCATGACGGACTTCAACCTCCATCTGACGGGGGACATCCACGCGGTTTCGGCGGCCCACAACCTCTGTGCCGCGGCCCTCGACGCCCGCATGTACCACGAGAGCCGCTGGTCCGATGCGTACTTTGAAAAGCTTGGCCTGAAGAAGCTCAATATCGACCCATACTCGGTGCTCTGGCGCCGCGTGGTCGACATGAACGACAGAACCCTGCGCAGCATCATCATCGGCATGGGCGGACAGGAGAACGGCCCCTTAAGGGAGACGGGCTTCGACATCTCCGTGGCGAGCGAAGTGATGGCGGTGCTTGCGCTTGCGACGAGCCTCGAGGACCTCAGAAGGCGCCTGGGCAAGATAGTCCTTGCCCTCGACAAATCCGGCAATGCGGTCACCACTGAAGACATCGGCGTCGCGGGGGCCATGACGATCCTCATGAAAGATGCCCTGAAACCGAACGCGCTTCAGACGCTCGAAGAGCAGCTCGCCTTTGTGCACGCCGGTCCCTTCGCGAACATCGCCCACGGCAACTCGTCGATCGCCGCGGACCTGATCGCGACTCAGCTTGCGGATTATGTGGTCACGGAATCGGGATTCGGCGCCGACATGGGCTTCGAGAAATTTATGGACATCAAATGCCGCGCATCCGGCCTCATGCCCGATGCAGCCGTGCTCGTCGCCACCGTACGGGCCCTGAAGATGCACGGAGGCGGACCCAAGGTGACTCCGGGCAAGCCTCTCTCAGCCGTCTACACGGAAGAAAATCTGGGACTGCTGCAGAAGGGCCTCGCCAATATGGTCGCCCACATCGGCATCATCAAGAGTTACGGTCTGCCCGTGGTGGTCTCCATCAACGCGTTCCCGACCGACACCGGTGCCGAACATGCGCTCATCAGAGAAGCGGCCCTCGCGGCCGGCGCCTCCGATGCAGTGATCACGAAGGGCTGGGCTCTNGGCGGCGAAGGTGCCGCGGAGCTCGCGGCCGCAGTCGAGAAGGCCTCTTCCACACCTCATGAGCCGAAATTTTTATACCCGCTTGAAATGCCTCTCAAGGAAAAGATCGAGACTATCGCCCGCGAGGTGTATGGAGCCGGCTCTGTGGTCTATACGGACGAAGCCGACGCGGCGATTGAAAAATATACGGCGCTCGGCTATGGAAACTTCCCGATCTGCATGGCGAAGACACAGTATTCGCTCTCGCACGATCCCGCGCTGAAAGGTGTGCCGAAAGGCTTCGAGTTCCCCGTCCGGGAGGTGAGGCTCTCGGCAGGCGCGGGCTTCATCGTGCCGATCACCGGCGAGATCACGACAATGCCCGGACTTCCCTCGAAGCCGGCGTATATCGGCATGGATATCGACACTGCCACAGGCAGGATTACGGGCTTGTCCTGAGGGTTTTTCGAGTTTTGGGGCTCTTCCTGCGGTCGAGCGCAGGAGGGCCCTTCCTTCTGTAAGCAGGGGTCATACTTGACAAGAGTAGGGATGCTCTTCCACTATACCGGTGTGGATGCTGAAAAACTGTCTCTGCTTTCGGACGAAGAGCTCAGGCTTTTAGCTGAANNAAAAATGGGTATTTACGTCCCAGAGGGGCTCGACAGGGTCTTCCTGATAGAAGAAATTATCGAGGCCTTTGAAGACGACACGGCAGAGAAATCGTTTTCACACGATGCTCCCGACCATGTGGAAGAAAAAAAACTCACAGGCACAGGCTTCATTCCCGGGCGGCTCGAGGAGATTGCCATTCCCGAGCGATACAATGAGACCTCCATCGTCGCCATCGTGCGCGACCCTTTGTGGATTTTTTCATTTTGGGATATCGCCGAACCCGCAAAGGAAAAGATAGCCGCAGAGATGGAGGAGCCCAAGCTCCTTTTGCGGGTGAGCGAAGCCAATGATGCCGATTCGGCGTTTCACTACGATATATCGGTGAATTTTGACGACAGAAAGTGGTATATCAATGTTCCATATGCAAGACGGTCCTACCGCATCGATCTGTGCATAGCCAAATCCCAGAAGATCAAGGTCCTGGCCCGCTCCAACATTGTCCGCATGCCCTCGCAGTACATGGACATATCGGTTAAATTGCCTCAGATGACCAAGAGCCTGCTCATCCTCTCAGGTTCCGAAGAGCTCCATCTCATCGAACCCAAAGAAGAGAATTCGATGCGCATCTTAAGCATGGATGGAGAATGACGGCGATGACGGGCTCCCCTTCAGTTGCTCTGGTTCTGAATGCTCATCTTCCCTTTGTGCGCAAGCCGCAGTATGCACAGTTCTACGAAGAGCGCTGGCTGTTCGAGGTCATTTCGGAGACTTACCTTCCGCTTTTGAGAATGTTCCGCAGGCTTGAGCTCGAAAACATACCTTTCAAAGTGAGCATGGTCTTCTCTCCAACCCTGCTCGCCATGCTCGCCGACAGCCTTCTGTGCGAGCGATATGTGGCCTACCTGGACAATCAGATTGAGCTTGCGCAGAAAGANAAGAGCAGGCTGGCGGGCGACGCCGTGTTCGAGCCTCTGGCCACGATGTATTACGACCTGTATCGCCGCAGCAAGGACGAGTTTGAAAACCAGCATGGCCACAACATCGTCAGGACCTTCGACTANTTTTCAAAGAAAGGCCACATCGAACTCATGACGACCGCGGCGACGCACGCCTTCCTGCCCATATATGCCGACCTCCCTGAAGTCATCGATGCGCAGATCGAGACGGCGATCATTNNTTCCCACAGGACGGAATTCGGCAAAAACCCTTCCGGTTTCTGGCTGCCACAGCTCGGATGGTATCAGGGACTCGAAAAACATCTGCGGGCCTACAACATAAAGTATACGATCGTCACGACGAAGGGCGCCCTGCTGGGCACGCCTCTGCCATTCTACGGCTCTTTCTCCCCTGTGATGACGCCCTCCCGTGTCGCGGCGTTTATCCGGGACGCCGGAGCGACAAAGGCCGTCTGGTCCGAGACCGAAGGATATCCCGCCCATCCCGTCTACCGGGATTTTTACAGAGATATCGGGTATGACCTCGATACGGCCTACCTTTCGCCGTATCTGACCGGAATCGAGCGGGGATATACGGGGTTCAAGTATTGGGCGGTGACAGGGAAGACCGACGTCAAACGCCCCTACGAGCCGGTCGCCGCCTCCGCCCAAGCAGTCTCCCATGCCCACGAGTATCTTTCAGACCGCAAAGTCAGGCGCGCGCCCGCCTCTTTCTGGATGAAGGACCGCCCGCCACTCATCGTATGTCCCTACGACGCCGAATTGTTCGGCCACTGGTGGTTCGAGGGGCTGCAGTTCCTCGAAGCCTTTTTCCGCGCCGCGGGCCGCAAGGACGAGGAGAACTCGATCCGCCTCGTCACGCTGTCCGAATACCTCGCGGAGAATCCGGATTGCCCCGAGTCGGAACCCGAGTTCTCGTCATGGGCTGAAGGGGGCTACGCCGAAGCCTGGCTCGATGGCCGCAACGACTGGGTGCACCGCCACACCCGAAAGGCCGCAGAGCGCATGCGCGAGCTGACAATCCGCTTCCCGAACGAGACCGGCCTGCGTGAGCGCATTTTGAATCAGGCCGCGCGCGAAGTGCTGCTCTCCATGTCTTCGGACTGGGCGCTTCTCCTGCGGAGCGGAAAATCCGCGGACTTCGCCGCCCGGCAGATTCGGGAGTCGATCTACAATTTCAACCACATCTATGAGATGCTGTCCGCGCACACCGTCGAAACCGAATGGCTGACAAACCTCGANAAACGCCACAACATCTTTCCGCACATGAATTACAGGATATTTTCCCCGAAGAAATAGCATAAGGAGCACACAGTGAACGTCGTCATTATAGGAGCCCAGTGGGGGACGAAGGCAAAGGGAAGATCGTCGATTTTTTGGCATCCGATGCCCAGATCGTCGTGCGGTTTTCCGGCGGGGCGAATGCGGGCCACACCATTGTGCTGGCGGCGAGAAGTACGCCCTGCATCTTGTTCCCTCCGGCATTCTCTACCCGACAAGACCGTCATCCTCGCTCGGGCATGGTGATCGACCCCGAGGCTCTTTTTAAAGAGCTCGAAGATCTCGAAAAGAAGGGCATTGACTGGAAGGGGAGAGTGCTCATCTCCGACAGGGCGACCTTGTGTTGCCGTGCTACCGGGATATGGACAAAGAAGCCGAAGCGCAGCGTTCAAAGCCTATAGGGACGACCGGCCGGGGAATCGTGTCGCCTACTCCCTCAAGGCGAGCAGAGACGGCATCCGCCTGGCCGATATCGACGACGGAGAGCGGCTCGTGAATCTCACGGAGGGAGACAGAGCCTGGCTCTCCCAGTGGAGAGACAGGCTGCTGCGCTCAAGATCGATATGGCCGCGTACCTGCGCCAGCACCGCAACACGTGGCGGCTCTTCGAGGGGGCGCAGGGGGCGCTGCTCGATATAGATACGGGCACCTACCCTTTGTGTCCTCCGGCATGTCGTGCGCCGCGGGCGCTGCTGCCAGGGGGGAATCGGCCCGCGCGGCATCGACCGCGTGCTTGGGGTCTTCAAGGCGTACTCCACGCGGGTCGGAAACGGGCCCTTCCCGACGGAATTCGCGGACGATTCCCGGGCTCGCTCTCGCAGTACATCCGCACGGTGGGGAACGAGTATGGGACGACGACAGGGCGCCCGCGGCGCTGCGGCTACCTCGACCTCGTCGCCCTCCGCTACGCCTGCGCGTAAACTCCATCGACAGGCTCGTCCTCACACATCTCGATGTGTACGACGATCTCGATGAGTTTGAGGCCTGCATCGGCTATCGCATCGACGGAGAGATAAAGGAAGATTTCCCTGCATCGGTGAGGGACCTGGAGCTCGCCGAGCCTGTGCTCCGCACCTTCAGCGGCTGGAAGATGGCGCTCGGTACGTGCAGGACCTACGAGGAACTGCCGCTGCGCGCGCGCGAATACATCGAATTCATAGAGGAATTCACCGAGACCCCCATCTCCATCGTCTCTGTGGGCTCGGACCGGAATCAGACCATCGTTCGGGAAAGCCCATGGATAAAATAATCATCCTCGATTTCGGCAGTCAGTACACCCAGCTCATAGGCCGGCGGATACGGGAGCTNGGGGTGTATTCCGAAATCCTGCCCGGCGAGCGCGTGGCCGACGCCGCGCTGCTCCGGGACTGTGTGGGCATCGTTCTGTCCGGTTCGCCCTACAGCGCGTGGAAAGAGGGCTCGCCCTCGCCCGGTCCGGGCATGCTGGACTCNGGGTTGCCGCTTCTGGCGATCTGCTACGGCATCCAGTGGCTCACGATACATGCGGGCGGTTCCGTTGAGCGCCGTGAGGCGAGGGAGTATGGCTCGATGCCGGTGCATTTCCTGCCCGCTGCGCAGAAGAAGGCGGCNGTGAGCGCGTTCACGGAAGGGCTGCCTGAGCGCTTCGTGAGCTGGATGAGCCACGGCGACAGCATTGTCCGCCCCGGGAACGGTTGGGAGACCATAGGCATCTCCGGGGCGGGCGTGCCCGCGATCCTGGCCCATGCGACCAAGCCATGGTTCGGTCTGCAGTTTCACCCCGAGGTGAGCCACTGCGAGCACGGCATGGACATACTCTCCCGTTTTGTCTTCAACATCTGCGGGGCGCGGCGCGGCTGGTCGATGGAGGCCTATCTCGAAGAGGAGACCCGGCGCCTCCGGGCCAGAGTGGGCTCCGGGCCGGTCCTGCTTCTGATTTCGGGCGGAGTCGACTCGACAGTCGCCGGCGCGTTTCTCCTCAAGAGCCTGGATCCTGAGCAGGTGTATCTCCTGTACATCGATACAGGCCTCATGCGAAAAGCGGAGAACGAGGAGGTCATGCGCAACCTTTCCAGGCTCGGGGCCCGCCACCTCGAGGGCGTCGATGCCGAGGCCCAATTTCTGGATGCGCTCAGCGGCGTCTCCGANCCCGAACAGAAGCGCCACATCATCGGNGACATGTTCATAAAGGTTCAGGAGGAGGCCGTGGCGCGGCTCGGGATCCCCGACGCATTCCTCGCCCAGGGCACCCTCTACACCGACCTCATCGAGTCCGGCAAGGGAGTGGGGAACAAGGCCCAGGTCATCAAGAGCCACCACAATGTCCGCAGCCCCCTCATCGAGAAGAAGCGGGAGGAGGGGCGCGTCATAGAGCCGCTCGACAGGCTCTACAAGGATGAGGTGCGCGCCCTCGGGCGGGTTCTCGGCCTGCCGCAGGAGATCGTCGGCCGGCACCCCTTTCCNGGGCCCGGCCTCGGCGTGCGCATCCTGGGCGACATCACGAAGGAGAAATGCGATATCCTGCGCGAGGCCGACAGCATCTACATCGACGAACTGCGCAGGCGCGGCCTGTATGACCGCATCTGGCAGGCCTTCTGCGTCCTTCTGCCGGTGCGCTCGGTCGGCGTGACCGGCGACGAGCGCGCGTATAAATATGTGGTGGCNCTCCGCGCGATCCAGAGCGAGGACGGCATGACAGCCCAGCCCTACGCCTTCGATGCAGAGGACTTGTTCGAGATTTCGGCCGCGATCACCAACCGGGTGCCGCAGATCGGCCGCGTGGTGTACGACGTCTCGTCGAAACCGCCCGCGACGATCGAGTGGGAGTAAAGTGGCTCATTCCTCTTCGGGGTATTCGTGGATGCTGCCGTCGGATGACCGGAGGAGCCACGAGTCCGCCTTCCGTCCGGCTATCCCTTCGGGAAGATATATTTTGCCCCCACCGCCCGGCGCGTCGACCGCGTAGCGCGGCAATTCCAGACCCGACAGATCCCTTCTCAGCACTTCGTATATCGCGAGGCCCCGCGAGAGGGNGACACGAAAGTGCGCCGTGCCTGCGGCCAGGTCTCCCTGAAAAAGATAATATGGATGAATACCCTTCAGATTGAGGGCGGAGAAAAGCTCGATCAGAATATCGGGCCTGTCGTTGATGCCGCGCAGCAGCACTGTCTGGCTGTGGAGGGGAATTCCCGCCTGCAGCAGAGCCTCGGCCTTCCCGAGGAACTGGGCGCTCAGCTCTTTGGNGTGATTGATGTGGAGCACTACGGTGAGCGGGCGAGATCTTTTCAGAAGATCGACAAGTTCCGGCGTGACCCGCGCCGGCAGCACTATCGGCGCGCGCGTGCAGATGCGGATGAGTATGGGCCGCGGGGCTGAACGGATCGCCTCGAGGAGCGCGGCGAGCTGCGCGTCGGAGGCCGTGAGGGGGTCTCCTCCGGAGACGAGCACTTCGCGGACTTCCGGACGGGCGGCGAGATATTCGGAGAGCGCCACGATCGCCGCCCCATCGAGGAAATGGAGCTCGGAAGACAGAAGCGAGCGCCGGTAGCAGTGGCGGCAGAAGAGGAAACACTGGCCCGTGGCCCGCACCAGTATGCGGGAACGGTACTGCCGCACGGCGCGCTCGAATATGGTGTTGCCGGCTTCACCCAGAGGGTCGCGCAGTTCCAGAGNGGAGATGCGTGCCTCGGCCGGCGAAGGCAGCGCCTGGGCGAGAATCGGATCGATCGGCACTCCGTGGGCATTTCTTGCGCAGGTCTCGGGCTCTTCGCCCGCCAGCGAAAGCCAGAACGGGGTCGCCCTGTAGGGCAGGCCGCCTTCCGTGACAAAATCTTGCATCGGGCATAACTATAGTTTTTTGCTCCCATATTGACAATCCAGGAGAGCAGGGCACGCCAGGTCTCTGTCCTTGTGCATCCTTTTTCTTGCCTTTTTGGCACAATCATGCAATAATATGCACTTGCCGTCTATGAATTATTCCCTCACAATACGCATGGAAAAATGCGGTTTTGAATAGGCGTGTTCTGCCGTGTGCGGACTGAGGGAAAGGCGCGGCGTATGGAGAAATTATGAAAGAACGAACCGAAAGGCTAAAGGCTATCAAGGCAATCATCAAAGAAAATAGGGTCGATTCTCAGGANAAGCTGCTGCAGCTCCTTGAGGATCATGGGTATTCGGTCACCCAGGCGACGCTGTCGCGGGACCTGAAGTATCTCAAGGTCGGCAAGCTGTCGGACGGCCGTTCCGGGTATTATTATTCCATTCCGTCCGAAGAAGAGCGGAGGGAATCCGAACGGCACTACATCCAGGATTTTTTGCGCGGCTATGTGTCGGTCGACTGGAACGAGAGTGTGGTCGTCGTGCGTACTTTCTCCGGTCACTCCGATTCGGTCGCGCTTGCCATCGACAACATGGGCTTCGAGGAAGTCATCGGGACCATTTCGGGCCGCGACAATGTTGTCTTCATCGCCCTGAAAAAGGGTGTGGGCGGTGAAGATTTCATACGTTCGCTCAAGGCAAAGATTCCCGATTTCGAAGAGGAATAGGCGGCGCGGCGCCAGCGGCCTCCAAAGCCGGGGCGCTTGAGGAAGGCTCACTTTGGGGAAGCCCCGGGGCTTCCCGGGCTTTTCTCACTCGGGCTTCTCTCGCTGTGACTCAGTCCATTTTCTCATCATTCTGTGCTCTGCGTTCAATTCCGCGATGAGCTGGCCGAGCGGCCAGGCGATATTGGTATCGGTGGTCATGGCGAAAGCCGTGTCCTTCATCGAAGGGGAGATCGCCTTGACCGCCTTCATCACCGCGAGGGCCTCCTGTTTGGACATGCCGTACATGACGACCGCGCGGAAGTCCCCGGGCAGGGGCTGCCCCTCAGAGGCCTGAGGCTGCGTTTGTGGCTCTTTGTTCTTCTCGTCCATGTGCCAACTCTAGCAGGAATCCGTAAGGGATTGAAGCTGGCCGCCGGAAATCTCTCTTGCCCCGGGGCGACGACATTTGCCGCCGGCTGTCTAATTTTGTATACTTGATCGTGAAAAGCACGCAGAATCCCAAAAATCCTGAAGGATATCAACAGTATGAATTATGAACAGTTTACTCTCAAGGCGCAGGAAGCATTGCGGGATGCCGCTTCCATCGCGCAGAAGAACGATCACAGCTCGATAGAACCCGAACATCTCCTCTCATCCCTGACGGAACAGGAGGGGGGTGTCGTCCCTTCTCTTTTGGAGCGCCTGGGGATAGACCGCACCCGGCTCGAGCGCGGCAACGCCGAGCTCTTAAAAAAATTACCCAGGGCCTACGGCGAGGCGGCCCAGGTCTACTTTTCGCCCGCGATGCAGAAGATCATGGCGAAGGCCGAGGCCGAATCGAGCGCGATGAAGGATGAATTCGTCGCGAGCGAGCATCTCTTTCTGGCGCTCATCGCGGTGGAGTCCCGCGTCGCGGCGCTGATGAAATCTCTGGGGATCACGCGCGAAGCTGTGCTCGAGGTGCTCAAGTCGATACGCGGCACGCAGAGCGCCTCCGACGAGAACGCCGAAGAGAAGTATCAGGTGCTGGAGAAATACACGCGCGACCTGACGGCCCTCGCGCACGCAGGCAAGCTCGATCCCGTCATCGGGCGGGACGAGGAGATCCGTCGCGTCATGCAGGTCCTCTCCAGGCGGACCAAGAACAACCCCGTGCTCATCGGCGAGCCCGGCGTGGGAAAGACCGCGATTGTCGAAGGCCTCGCCCAGCGCATCATTTCGGGCGATGTCCCCGACAGTCTCAAGAATAAAAAGCTGCTCGCCCTCGACCTGGGCTCGCTTGTCGCGGGGAGCAAATTCCGCGGAGAGTTCGAGGAGCGCCTCAAGGCGGTCATCAACGAGATCGGCAAATCGGAGGGCAAAATCGTCCTCTTCATCGATGAGCTGCACACACTCGTGGGAGCGGGCGCAGCCGAGGGGGCGATGGACGCTTCCAACCTCTTAAAGCCCGCGCTCGCCCGTGGAGAGCTCCGCGCGATCGGCGCGACCACGCTCGACGAGTACCGCAAGCACATCGAAAAGGATGCCGCGCTCGAGCGCCGCTTCCAGCCGGTGTACTGCGCTCCGCCCAGTGTGGAGGACACGATTGCGATTCTTCGCGGTCTCAAGGAGCGCTATGAGGTGCACCACGGCGTCCGCATCCGCGACGACGCGCTCATTGCGGCGGCCGTTCTCTCCGACCGATACATCACCTCGCGGTTTCTGCCCGACAAGGCGATCGACCTCGTCGATGAGGCCGCCTCGCGGCTCAAGATGGAGATCGAGAGCCAGCCCACCGAGCTCGACCAGATTCAGCGCAAGCTGATCCAGCTGCGCATGGAGGCCGACGCGCTGAAGAAGGAGACGGACCCGGCCTCCGTCGAGAACCGCGACAAGCTCGAAAAAGAGATCGCCGATCTCTCCGAAAAGCGCGACGGAATGGTCGCGGCGTGGCAGAAGGAGAAGCAGTTCATCGAGGAGATACGGCAGCTCAAGCAGAAAATCGAGGGATACAAGGTTGAGGTCGATCAGCTCGTCCGCGACGGACAGCTCGCGAAGGCCTCCGAGATCAAATACGGCAAGCTCGTCGAAACCCAGCGGAAGCTGGATGAGCTCTCCAAAAAAGTGCAGGAAGAGAAGGACAAGCCGCGGCTTCTGCGCGAGGAAGTCTCCGACGAAGACATCGCCCGCGTGGTGTCGCTCTGGACGGGCATCCCCGTCTCGAAGATGCTCTCGAGCGAGATGCAAAAGTATGTCGAGCTCGAAAAACAGCTGGGAAAGCGCGTCATAGGCCAGGAAAACGCGCTGCGCGCCGTCGCCGACGCCATCCGGCGCAACAGGGCGGGGCTCTCCGACCCGCGCCGCCCCCTCGGTTCATTCCTCTTCCTCGGGCCGACGGGCGTCGGCAAGACCGAGCTCGCGAAGGCGCTCGCCGAATTTCTCTTCAACGATGAGCGCGCCCTCACCCGCATCGACATGAGCGAATATATGGAAAAGTATTCGGTGTCGCGGCTCATCGGGGCTCCCCCTGGATATGTCGGCTACGAAGANGGGGGCCAGCTCACGGAAGCGGTGCGCAGGCGGCCCTATTCGGTCGTGCTCTTCGACGAAATCGAAAAAGCCCATTCCGAAGTGTTCAACGTCCTCCTGCAGATGCTCGACGACGGGCGCCTCACGGACGGTCAGGGTCGGGTCGTCGATTTCCGCAACACCATCATCATCATGACGAGCAACATAGGCTCGGAATTCATTCTCACGATGAAGAGCATGGATGAGGTCCGCTCCCGGATCGACGATCTCCTCAAGAATTACTTCAAGCCCGAATTTTTGAACCGCATCGACGAAATTGTGGTCTTCGACAGGCTCGATGAGTCCATGATACGCAGGATCACCGACCTGCGGCTGGGCGAACTGGCCGGCAGGCTTGCCCAGAGGAACATCTCTCTCTCGGTGGACGACGCCGCCAAAGACTATATTGCGAAGGAAGGCTTCGACCAGCAGTTCGGCGCCCGCCCCCTCAAAAGGGCCATCCAGAATCTCCTGGAGAATCCCATCGCGAAAAAACTGCTCTCGGGCCAGGTCCTCGAGGGGGATACGGTGCATGTGGGCATGTCCGGGAACGAGCTTGCGATCAGTACCGAGCGCGTCGCATGAGCGGCGTGTTCACCGACAGCCACGCCCACCTCGAGATGGTGGCGCAGAGTCTGGGGCCTCTCGCGCTCGGCGAGATTGTGGCGGCATACGCAGCCCGGCCGGGGGAGCTTATTCTCGATGTCGGCGTCGACCCGGGCGATCTCGGCCGGCGCCGGTCCCTGATTGAGGAGAGCATTGCCCGGGAGCCCGGCGCCGGCACCAAAAGCGCAGCCGGGCTGCCGATCCGGTGGGCGGCCGGCATATGGCCAGGCCGCGAGGCGCTGGATAATTCCAAGGCTTCACTGCAGGCACTGGAGCGCGATATCGGCGCCGGCATCGATGCCCTCGGCGAATGCGGCCTCGACTACTATCACATGGACGCCGGCGCGCAGGCCCAGAGAGACCTGTTCGGTGCGCAGATAGAGCTCGCGGTGCACTATAGGCTGCCCCTCATCGTGCATTCGCGCGAGGCCTTCGAGGACACCTTCGAGCTGATACAGCCCCGGGCGCGCCAGATACCGGTCGTCATCCACTGTTTTGGCTATGGCCCCGAAGAGGCGCGATCCTTTCTGCAGGCCGGCTGCTATCTGTCCTTTGCGGGGAACATAACGTATAAAAAGAGTCAGCCGCTGCGCGACGCGCTCGCCCTCGTGCCGGAAGAGAGGCTCCTGCTCGAGACCGACGCCCCCTACATGAATCCCCTGCCGGACCGGGGCAGGCCCTCGAGTCCGCTCGACATCGAGAGGACATATCAGGCGGTCGCGGCCCTGAGAGGCATCGATGTTGCAACGCTGGCAGCCACTGTCTCCTCAAACCTCAGGCGCATGCTCGGCATGGAGCCGTACGCCCGGTAAGCGCCGCGCTACTGTGCGCTGCTGTTCCGGGCGGCTCTGTGGACGACAGCCTGAATGCGCCTGGCCTCCTTTGAAAGGATAAGGTCGGGTTTGACGCGCACGGTGTTCACGACGGCCTCTCTTTTTTCAATTTTTTGGGCCAGGTCCCCGATGGCCGAGACGAAGGCCGAGTCGTTCTCTCCGATCGCGGCGAATATTCTTCGTGCGGGAATATCGGAGCCCAGCCCCCTGACATCCGCCACGATGTCGACATTCTTCATCCCGAGGCTTGTCTCCAGCGCGAGGCGGCTTCCCGAAGCCAGCACCAGAAGCCGCGGCCTTGTATCCTCAACCTGCCTCAGCGCCGAAAGAACCTGTTCGAGGCGGTCTCCGGGGAGGTTCATGGAGTCGACATCGAATACCGAGAGTGCGGCCGAGGGTGAAGGGGCCCCAGCATCGCCGGGGGCGGCCAGCCTGAAGCCTTCCTCGAAGGCATCGAGCTCTTTCGTGCCCCTCCCTGTGCCCCGCGAAAAGAGCATTGCGGCGGACGCACCCGCGCCTTCCTGTTTTCGCAGCGAGGCCAGGCGGTAGCCGGCGATGAGCCCCAGTTCGCGGTATGCCCACTCGCTGTCCCATTCTATGGAGAGGAAGGAATCCGCCGGCGCGAGCAGGTTTATGCCCACGGCGTGGCCATCGAGTCTCGATACCGGGAAAACTTCCGCGATCGCCGGTGTCGTCACGAAAATTTCTGGGGTAGGGGAAGACCTTTTGTCGGGAGCGCCGAGAAGGGACTCTATGCTGCCTGTCTGCAGAGGGTAAGAGAGATACGGACCGGAGCTTTTCGCTTCCTCTGTGTGAATTGACGCAAGAGGGAATTTCCTTACAATCTTGGAGGAGAGTTCGGGGTAAATGAGGGCAAAGGCCTCATCCACCATCGCGTGGACGGGTGGCCGCCCGCAGCCGGCCAAAAAGACGGACAGCAGCGCGGCACCCAGAATGCACCACAAAGGGATTGGTCCGAAACGGTATTTTCTACCTCCGCGATTCATTTTTGCACCATTTAACCTGTTGCATAATCGCATGATTCTTTATATAACGACAATAACCTACGGTAAAAATATATTGTAGGTTGTCGGAGGATTACATGACCAGTTATAAAGAGCTTGGACTTGTCAATAGTGTTGAGATTTTCCGCAAGGCGATGGAGGGCGGCTATGCCATCCCCGCTTACAATTTCAACAACATGGAGCAGCTGCAGGCCATCATTCAGGCTTGCGTCGAGACGAAGAGCCCGGTGATTCTGCAGGTCTCTTCGGGTGCGCGCAAATATGCGAACGCAACGCTCCTGCGATATATGGCGAAGGGGGCTGTCGAGTATGCAAAAGAGCTCGGATACGCGATTCCTATCGTCCTGCACCTCGACCATGGCGACAGCTTCGATCTCTGCGTGGATTGTATCAAGAATGGATTCTCCTCAGTCATGATCGACGGATCGCATCTTCCATACGATGAGAATGTCGCGCTCACCAGGAAGGTTGTCGAGTATGCCCATGCGCAGAAAGACTATGTCACGGTAGAGGGGGAGCTCGGTGTCCTCGCGGGTATCGAAGACGATGTCTCCGCAGAGAAGAGCCACTATACCCGCCCCGAAGAGGTCGAGGATTTTGTCAAGAAGACCGGCGTGGACAGCCTCGCCATTTCCATCGGCACGAGCCACGGACGCGCGAAATTCAAACCCGAGCAGTGCACGCGCACCGCCGATGGCGTGCTGATTCCGCCTCCGCTCCGCTTTGACATTCTCGAAGAGGTACAGAAGCGGATTCCCGGCTTCCCCATCGTGCTGCACGGCTCGTCCTCGGTTCCGGTGGAGTATGTGCGGATCATCGAACAGTACGGCGGCAAGCTCCCCGATTCCGTGGGCATTCCTGAGGCTCAACTCCGGAAAGCGGCCCGCAGTGCGGTGTGCAAGATCAATATCGATTCCGACGGCCGCCTTGCGATGACCGCCATGGTGCGCAAAGTGCTCGCCGAGCACCCTGAAGAGTTCGATCCGCGCAAGTACCTCGGGCCGGCGCGCGATGAGCTCAAAAAACTCTACATGCACAAGAACATCGAGGTGCTCGGTTCGGCGAACCACGCATGAGAGATTGGGCTGTCCAAATTTTTGGACAGCCCCGTGCGATATTTGTAAATAACATTCCTGCGGGGCTTTACCTGCAGGAATGAGTATGGTAATATACGCCGCGCCTTTGAGCTGTCGGAATGACAGGAGGGCGATGGGTGGCTTTTCTCCCCCCGTTAAGAGAAGCATACCCACGGCAGAGGAGGCCAGTTGGCAGAGAAAGATTTGCGGATCAACGAACAGATCCGTGTGCGTGAAGTGCGTCTGATCGATGAGCATGGAGAACAGAGAGGGATTGTTTCCACTCTGGAAGCATTGCGCATCGCAAGGGAAGCAGGGCTCGACCTTGTGGAAGTTGCGCCGCAGTCGGTTCCTCCTGTATGCAGACTGCTCAACTACGGCAAGTTCAAGTTTGAGCAGGAGAAGAAAGTAAAAGATGCAAAAAAGCGGTCCAAGGTCACCGAACTCAAGGAAATTCGCATGCAGCCCAAAATTGCCGAGCACGATCTCGACTTTAAGGCTAACCACGTGCGCTCCTTCCTCGAGGATGGCAACAAGGTCAAGGTCACCATTCGGTTCCGCGGCCGAGAGCTCGCGCATACGGAGATAGGCGAGGAGATCCTTAAAAGAATTCTCGCAAAGCTGGAGAACTTGTTTGTGCTTGAGCGCCCGCCTTTGATGGAAGGCCGGTTCATGTCGATGGTGCTCCAGCCCAAAACAGGCACTGCGAAGAAGCAGCCGGAGGGCGATACCGCAACGATTGCCCCGGGATCAGAACAATGATGCAAGAGAAGGATGGTGGATCATGCCCAAGATGAAGACCAAGAAGGCTGCGGCCAAGCGCTACACGCTGACGGCGGGCGGCAAGATAAAATACAAAAAAATGAACTTGCGGCACATTCTCACAAAGAAGACGACCAAGCGCAAGAGAAACCTGAGAAAAGCCGGATTCCTCGAAGCGGGTCCCGTGTATCAGATAAAGAAGAAGCTTCTTCCCTATGGTTGATAGAGAACTTGGAGGAAACAGGCTATGCCTAGAGCAGTAGACGGAACCAGAAGAAAAGATCATCGCAAGAAGATACTCAAATTTGCCAAAGGCTACTGGGGCCGACGGCATTCAAACTATAAGGTTGCCAAAGATGCGGTCGCGAAGGCGCTCTACGATGCCTACAAGGACAGACGCGACAAGAAGGGTGTCTATAGGAGACTCTGGATCGCGCGCATCAATGCCGCATGCCGTATGCGGGACCTCAGCTACAACCGTTTCATAGAGGGTCTCGCGAAGGCTGACGTGAAGATCGACCGAAAAATGCTCGCCGACATCGCCGTGCGCGATCCGGCGGCTTTCGATGTCATTGTGGAGAAGGCAAAGGCAGCCCTTCAGGGGTGATACATATGCTGAATCTTGAGCAGGTCCGGGCCCTTGAGGCGCGGGTTGAAAAAGCAGTCGTTCTCATAACGAAGCTTCGACAGGAGAATGCAGACCAGGAGAGACGTCTTGCGGACGCCTCAAAGACCGAGGAGCTGCTCAAGAGCCAGAATGCAGAGCTTGAGCGCCAGCTTGCCGCGCAGGCGCGCACGGTGACAGAGAGCAGCTCGCGCCTCGAGGGTCTGGTCGCCCGTGCGAAAGAGGCAGAGGAGAAGGCCGCGCAGGCCGAGCTGAAGGCAGCCGAGGCCGAAGAGCGCGCCGCCGCGATGGAGCGCAAGGCACAGGCTGCCGACGACGAGATCGCGCATTACCGGGACCGCGCGCTCACTGCAGAACGGCGCGTCACAGACCTCGAATCCAAGGCCGAGGAACTGAAATCCGAGCAGGAGAGGATAGAGCAGGGTCTGATGCAGGCGCTCTCCAAACTGGACTCGTTTGAAGACATGGTGCTGGAGATGTCGCTCGGCGCGAATCCTGAATCACCAGTTCAGGGAGAGGAGACGGCGCCCGCCGCGCCGGAAGAGAGCGGACCCGACCAGCAGACAGGCGATCGTGGAGAACAGGATACATCCGAATCGGATCAGGGAGGGGGAAGTGCCCAAGAGCCGGACGAAGCTTCGCAGCCGGATCTTGAATCCCAGGATGCCCCCTTTCGCGGAGGCGAAAATGAGCTCGATATCTTCTAGCCAGCCCATACATATCGAGATTCTCGGACAGTCCTTTACCATAAAGACTGATGACAGCCCCGAGTATATCCAGAGTCTGGTCGATGACCTGAAGCAGCGGTACGCGCGCATTTCGGCCCGGATGAATGTTGCCGATCCCCTGCGCGTCGCGATTCTGGCCGGGCTTTTTCTGCTCGACGACGTGAAGAAGATGCAGAATCAGCCGCTGTCCGCCAAAAGTGGACGGACGGCAGCGGCCGCTCTTCCGTCAGAACGCGCCCCGAACGCGAATTCCGATGAGGAGCAAATCCTTGCCCAGTTGGACAAAAGGCTTGGAGAGCTTGGACTCTGAGGACCGGATCATCTTCTTTATATATAGTTTTCAGATATTCAATTATCCTGCCATGCGAGGAGACTATCGATGATAATGCCGCTTGAATCTCTTATAAATTTTTCAGGAAATGCGTACGAGCTCGCGGCTGCAGTCGCGACGCGCGCGTACCAGCTTGCGGTGTTGCGCACACCGGAAGTGGAGAAAAATAACGGCAAAGTCGTTTCCATGTCGACTCAAGAGATCCTTGATAAGACCATTGGCTACAAACTCATTGCCGGTTGATGCGGTCATACTTGCAGGACCCACAGCCTCTGGAAAAACAGAACTTCTAGATTCTCTCTTCGGCGCGGGGGCATCTTCGTGGATTCTCCGTCTGCGCGATGCCTGGCGGACCGAGCTTCGTTCCTCAGAGATCATCTCCGCGGACTCGATGCAGGCCTACCGGGGGATGGATATCGGCACCGCAAAGCCATCCGGGGACCTCCTGAGCCGCCTTCCCCATCATCTCATCGACATCAAGAACCCCGACGAGCAGTACACGGCGGGCGAGTTTGTTGCGCGCGCCGATGCGCTGTGCACCAGGCTCTCGGAACAGGGCATTCTGCCGATCATAAGCGGGGGCACAGGCTTTTACCTCAAGAATTATATCTGCGGCCTGCCGGCATCGCCCCCCAGTTCGCCGGAGATTCGTGCGCAGGTTGCGCTGGAGCTCGAGCGCCGCGGCCCCGCCGCCCTGAGAGCCGAGCTCGAAAGAGCCGACCCCGTGGCGGCTGCCAGAATCCACGAGCACGATTTCTACAGGCTCACTCGGGCGGTGGAGATACTGCGGGCCTCGGGCGAGGCTCCAAGCCGATTCGCCCCGTCCAGGACGGTTCGGCCTGGGAAGCGTTTTCTCATTCTGGGTGTCACGCGGCCCCGCGAAGTGCTGCGCACCCGGATTCATGCCCGCGTCGGGGCCATGATGCGCGCCGGCCTTGCGCTCGAAGTGGAGGGCCTCGTGTCGCGCGGTTTCTGCCCGGATGACCCCGGCATGCAGGCGATCGGCTACCGTGAGTTTTTTGAATCCGCGGGAAGCCCGCCGGAGACCATCGCGCAGGCAATCGAGCTGCATACCGGCCAGTATGCAAAGCGCCAGATGACTTTTTTCCGCGCCCTGCCCGGGCTTCAATGGATAGAGCCGGAACCGGAGCATCTCTTTCGTGCCCTGGTGGCTCTTGCCTGAGCATCCAAGGGCGGGTTATAGTGCCTCGATGACGATGCCACTTCTGATGACCATCCTCTTCTCGATACTTCCCATCTCCGAATTGAGGGGGGCTATCCCTTACGCCGTGTATAATGGGTTCTCGATACCCCTCGCGGCGGTGATTGCAATAGCGGCGAATGCCTGCGTCCCTGTGATAGCATTCCTGTTTTTGGAAAGCCTCCACAAGCTCTTTTATAAAATTCGGCCATACAGGAAATTTTTTGACCGGTTTGTGGAGAAGGCGCGGAAGAAGGTTCACGCACAGATGGAGAAGTACGGCTATTGGGGTCTCATGCTCTTTGTGGCAGTGCCCCTGCCGGTTACGGGGGCATGGACGGGGGCGCTGGGGGCCTGGGTGCTCGGCCTGTCATACAAAAAGGCATTTTTTGCCATAGCGGGCGGGGTGGCCCTCGCCGGCATCATCGTGAGCGTCCTTGTAGCCCTCTGGGGTGTAGGTGCGCAGACAGTTTTCTTTAAAATAATGCATTGATTCAAGACCAATTTTTTGCTGGCACAGGACAATTATGCACATCGACTTTCAGACTGAACTCGATCCTGAGCAGTATGCGGCAGTGACTACCACAGACGGGCCCGTCCTCATCATTGCGGGGGCCGGATCAGGCAAGACAAGAGTCATTACCTACCGGATCGCATATCTCCTCTCCCGGGGAGTCCCTCAGGAGGCGATCCTCGCGCTGACTTTTACGAACAAGGCGGCCAGGGAGATGGTGGAGAGGGCGCACGGCCTCACCGGCCTGGCCCTGAAAAACCTGATGGTGTCCACCTTTCATTCTTTCGGCGCATGGATGCTCCGAAAAGAGGCCAACCTGCTCGGATATCGCTCCAATTTCAGCATCTACGATGAAGAGGACAGAATACGTGCGATCCGCGAGAGCGCGCGTGAACTGGGCATGTCCAGTGAACAGCTCGACCCGGTCAGGCTCTCCCAGCTTTTTTCGGCGCGCAGGGCAGGATATGGGAAACAGGGCGAGTTGAGCGCCCGGGAACTGGAGCTCTACGAGCTCTACCGGAAGACCGTCAAAGTGTACAATGCCATGGATTTCGACGACCTCATCGCGCTCCCCCTCGAACTGCTCGAGGGCCATGATGAGGTCCGGGCGCGGTACCGCTCCCGCTTCCGCTACATCATGATCGACGAGTTTCAGGACACATCCCTTCAGCAGTATGCGCTCATCCGGCAGATCGAAAGCGGCAACATCTGCGTCGTGGGCGACGACGATCAATCGATCTATTCCTGGCGGGGGGCCGACTTCCGCAACATCGAGCGTTTCGAGCTCGATCACCCCGGACTGGCCGAGATCAAGCTCGAGCGGAATTACCGTTCGACCGGNAGCATTCTCACCGCCGCGAACACGGTGATCGCGCACAACACGCGACGCAAGAANAAACAGCTCTGGTCTCCCCAGGGAGTGCACGGCACGCCCATCACGCTGGTCGAGGCGGAGGACGATGAGGATGAGGCGGAGAGAATCATCGCTAGGATACGGGAACTGCGCTTCCGCGAGCACGCGGGCTGGGACGACTTCGGCATTCTCGTGCGCACCAATTCGCTCGCCGAAGTGATCGAGGAGAGGCTTATCGAGCACAATGTGCCCTACCGGGTTGCGGGAGGCCCCTCGTTTTACCAGCGGAGGGAGGTGAAGGACATCGTCGCCTATCTCAGGGCCGCGGTGAACCCCGATGACGATGTCTCGGTGCTCCGCGTGCTCAATGTGCCGAGGCGCGGCATAGGTCGCGCCACCATCGAGTTCCTGTCGAATATCGCCAAGGCGCACTCCGCCTCCCTGCACCGCGCCGCGGAGATGGCCCGGCAGTCCGGCACTGCTCAGCCGAAAGACGGCCACCTGCAGAAGGCCCTCAACGAAGTATTTGGCTTTTTCGATTACCTCGCCCAGACAAGGACGGCTTTTTTGGAAGAAAAGAGGCCTGTCTCCGCCGCGATCCGGAAAATCGTCGAGGATGTGGGATACTGGCAGTACCTTCTCGAAGAGTATAAGAAGAGCGACAAGGCGGCCGTATGGAAGTACCGCAATATCGAGCTTCTGGCCGCGTCGGCGGAGCGCTGGGAGAAAGACCCTGACACCTTCGAGAAGGGGATTTTCGCGTATTTGGCGAGGGTTTCCCTCACTGTGCGCGATGATGCCAGCGAAGAGGAGCGGCGCCTCAGCCTCCTCACTATCCACGCGGCAAAGGGTCTCGAATTCGACTATGTCTTCATCCCCGGCTGCGAGAACGGGATACTCCCGCACGCCCGCTCTGTCGAAGAGGGCGGCGACATCGAGGAGGAGCGGCGGCTTTTCTATGTCGCGGTGACGAGGGCCAAGAAACAGCTCTTCATCAGCTGCGCGATGCAGCGCAAAAAGAATGGCTCGTTGCAGGAAACAGCGCCATCTCCCTTTCTGGGCGAATTGCCCCAGGACCTCATTGTCATGGCGGAAGAACAGGTTCAGCCCCGCAACGAGGACGAGCTCAAAAAAGAGTTCTTCAGCAGACTGAAATCGAGGCTCGGCGCATAGCCGTCTAGCTCCACGAAGCCAGCTTGATCCAGATGAGCTCGTGCTTGTTGTGCCAGAGGTGCACGACGCGCGAGCCGGGGACAGAGGCGAATTTCAGGGTCGTCGCGCGGTCGTAGGCATCGCCCTGCATTTTTATGGTGCAGATATAGTTGCGCGCGAGACCCGATTCCATCCACTTCGAGATCCACTGCCACAGGGCCTCGGNGTAACAGATGACATCGGAGCAGAGCCAGTCGACCGGGCCGATATCCTGGGGCTTCAGTGTGAAGGCATCGTGTTTCTGCCACTCGACGTTCGGCATCCGCGCGATGCGGGGCTCCAGGGGAGCCCTGTCCACCGACAGCACCGAGGCGCCGAGAGAGGCCAGCGCCCAGGTCCAGCCTCCGGGGCTCGCGCCGGCGTCGATGCAGCGCTCTCCCGGCTGAGGCATCTGGCCCGCGAGGACCAGGGCTTCCCAGAGCTTGCGGTATGCCCGCGAAGGAGGATCGTCCCTGTTCTCCTCAAAATCGAAGGCGCCATTGGGAAAGGGGCTCGTGCACCGCGCGGAGCCAAGAAGAAGATGCTCTTCGAGCAGAGTGAATGAGCCCATGGGGGCTTGCGGCGCCTGAAAGGNGAATGCGTGCGGCCTTGTGGAAAAGTACGGCAGCTGTTCCGCGATGAGGAGAGTGCGCCGCGCACACTGCAGGGGAACGGGACTCCAGTTGCGCTGCANCGCCCTCAACGTGCGGGCGGCCTCCGAGATTGAGCCGAATTCGAGGAGGAAGGGCTCAAGCCATATATTGCGCGTCCAGAATACAGGGTGTGCGGAGAGGTCGAATGGCGCGCCTCCGGACTTGTTCCATGAGCTCACGAGCTCGCCGTCGATCCTCGTCACGGAGGGCAGCTCTTCGAGCAGATGATGGAGAAAACCATCCGCGGCGTGAAATACATAGCCCTGTACAGAGTCCACGCGACAATCATGGGGGAAAATGGGCATGCTGGTCAACGCGCTGATTGTCCGCTGTACCTGTGCTCCCGCTGCTGCTACAATCCAGAAGTGAATCTTGGTTCAGAGGTTGGTGCGAAAATGTCGGAAATTTCGCTCTTGAACGCGCTCATACACCGCTTCGATGTGATGGTGCGGGACCCCGTGTGGGGCGATGTCCATATGGATGCGCCCCTTCACGCGCTCTTTCAGTCCAAAAGCTTCATGGTGCTCGACAGGATTCGTCAGCTTGGGCCTGTCGCCCTCGTCTATCCCGGCGCGACGCACACGCGCAAGGCACACAGTCTGGGCGTGTACCACATCGCGCGGCGCATGGCCCTCGCGCTCGTCGAAAAAGGGGAGATCGATTTTGTCAGCAAAACGGGCCTGCGCTCTTTTCTGGTGGCGGCCCTCTGTCACGACATAGGACATTTTCCGTACGCCCACTCGTTGAAAGAGCTGCCTCTCGCCCGCCACGAGGCCCTCGCGGGCGAAATGATCATCTCATCCCCCTTGCGCGACTATGTGGGCGACTGCGGGGCCGACCCCGAACAGACAGCCGCGATCATCGACGCCGACAGACCTGCGGGGGAGAGCAGGGAGACCTTGCTCTTTCGGTCTTTTCTGTCCGGCGTCCTCGACCCTGACAAAATCGACTATCTGACGCGCGATGCGTTCTACTGCGGCGTTCCTTATGGCATTCAGGATGCCGACTACATTATGCGGCGCCTCGTGGTGCACGATGACAGGCTCGCCATCGACATGAAAGGCGAGATGAGCATCGAGGCGCTCATCTTTGCGAAGTACCAGATGTACCGGGCGGTGTACTGGCACCCGGTAGTTCGGGCTGCAACCGCCATGGTGAGGAAGGCCGTGTATCTGGGGCTCGCGAGCGACATCATTCAGCCTGCGAGCCTCTATGGCCTCGACGATACGAGTTTCGGCCGCCTCATCAACCACACGAAATTTCCTCCATTCAAGCTCGCGCGCGAGGCCGAGGAGAAACGGATCTACAGGCTCGCCGCAGAGCATGTTTTTGACGAGAAGAACCCTCTCCATGCGGACCTTCTGGACATCAGCAAGCGGATAGAGGCGGAGAGCACCCTTGCCCAGGCCGCCGAGATGGCCGAGAACGATGTCGTCATCGACATCCCGGAGCGGATCAAGCTGGAGACCGACCTCATGGTCAAGGCGGACGATTATTTTGAGGCTTTTGACCAGCGCTCCACGCTGTTCCAGCCCGAGACGGTCGAAAAGGTCGCGGGCGCCCTGCGGACTATCAGGGTGTATATCCGTCCCCAGAGCAATGCCGATTTCAAGAGAATAGCCTCACTGGTCGAAGCCCTCCTGGGATAAATGAAGACGGTGCGATAAGAGCGGCGCGCCGGCAGCCCCAGACCCGACGCAGCGCCGCATCTCACCGGGGCGCCCTCGCACCCGGCGCAACAGCGCGCGGGCAGAGCTCCGCCGAGAAACCATCTAATTTCTTTCCTCAGATAAAAATCCTCAAAAAATTCGTAATGCTATACGCTTGTATAGCGAAAAAGTCAAAATTTTTATTTTCTGTCGATTCTTTTTTCTAAAGTTTCGTTGACACTGCGTAATTACATCATAAAATGGTAGATATGTGGGAAATAGTGGAAATTGTAGGAAATAGTGGAAATGAAACTGCTGACCGGTGAATTCAAGAACACGCTCGATGAGAAGGGGCGCCTTTCTCTCCCGGCCCGCCTGCGCGCGGACCTGCCCTCGAGCCTCGTGCTCACCCANGGGGTCGATACCTGCCTGTGGCTGTTCGCGNNCCCCGAAGAGTGGGAGGAGCTCTCTCAGCGCATTCTTGCATCGACGAGTCTCTTTCAGGCCCGGTCGCGCCTCATCCAGAGGCGGATCATCGCACCCGCACAGGAGGTGGATGTCGACAAGCTGGGCCGGATCTCGATTCCACAGAGCCTTCGCGATTGGGCTGGCCTCTCGAAGGAGTGCATCATCCTCGGCATTTCAAGATATGTGGAGATCTGGGACAGCCAGAAGTACCAGACCTATGTGGCGGAGAGCCAGTCTGAGTTCCTGTCGGCCGCCGAAGAGCTCGGCGGTCTGACACTCTCGTAAGGAAGGACATATGGCAACAGCACGCATGGCGAAAAAGCCGGATTCCGGACATCGTGAAAATGGCGGCACGGAATTCTTGCTCCATGTGCCTGTCATGCTGGAAGAAGTCTGTGCCCTCGCCGCCACCGTGCATCCTCTGTCCCTCTATATCGACTGCACGCTCGGCGCCGGGGGGCACGCCGAGGCGCTCCTCTCGGCACATCCACAGCTCTGCTGCATCGGCATCGACGCGGACCCTGAGGCCTGCGCCCGGGCAACAGCTCGGCTTTCGAGGTTTTCGGACCGGCTCGAGGTCCTCAATGCGTATTACGACGACGCGCTTGCGGACCTGCGCGGCGCGGCATCGGCGGAGAAGGTGCTCGGAACCGGACAGCCTAAGGCTTCTTTTATTCTGTTCGATCTCGGCCTCTCGATGTATCAGCTCAGCTCTTCCGGACGGGGATTTTCGTTTTCGGCCGATGAGCCGCTCGACATGCGCTTTTCGCCGGATGCGCCGGCAACCGCCGAGGAGCTTGTCAACCAGCTCTCCGAGATGAAGCTCGCCGACCTGGTATTCAACTATGGCGAAGAGCGCTACTCCCGCAGGATCGCGCACGCCGTCGTCGAGGCCCGCAGGAAGGAGCGCATCNNGCGCACTGCCTCGCGGCTCGCCTCGATCATCGCCGATGCGGTGCCGCCCCAGTACCGCCATGGGCATCTACATCCGGCGACGCGCACGTTTCAGGCCCTGCGGATTGCGGTGAACGATGAGCTGGGTCGCATCGAAAGGGCGNNTTTGGCCGATGCGCTCGATCTGCTCTCTCCCGGCGCTGTCTGCGCCGTGATCGCCTTTCATTCGCTTGAAGACCGCATTGTGAAGCACTTGTTTGCCGAAAAGGCCAGGACAGGGCAGTTTTCGCTCGAGTGGAAGAAGCCCAGAGAACCCTCCGACGCAGAGCTGCGCAGGAATCCTCCCTCGCGCTCCGCAAAATTCCGCGCGATAAGAGCCCGCGAAGCCGAGGTGAGCGTATGAATTCACGGCGTTTTTGGGCTTTTGCCATCATCACCTGCCTGTTCTTCATCGGTCTCGTGTTTCAGACATCCCGATATACGGCCCTGAAATCCAATGTCCTCTCTCTGGAGCGGATGGAGATGGACCTCCTGAAGACAGGAAAAGAGCTCGATGCGAATATTGCAAAACTCGCGAACCTCGAGCGCATCGAAAAAGCGGCGATTCAGAACGGAATGCAGATTGCCGCGCCCGAACAGCGCATCATCGTGACCGATATTCAGGGAAGGAGCGCGAATGGAAAGCAGTAGAGCGCCTGAGCAGTACCTTCTCTTCCGGGCTGGCGAGCTTGCGGGGATAATCGGCGGCACCTGCCGCGGCGATCTGGATGCCCCGATCTGCTCGGTGGTGGCGGATTCGCGGNNGGCGGCGACGGAGAACAGCATGTTCGTGGCGCTCAGGGGAGAGNNCCACACCGACGGCCATCGCCACATTCCCGAAGCGATCCGGAACGGGGCCCGGACGATCCTCGCCGAAATCGCGCAGAAGGATGCCGTTCTGGCGTCGATCCGGGGTTTGGACGGCGCGCGCGCCTCATGTCTCATTTTTGTCGACTCTCCTCTTGTCGGCCTTCAGCGCGCGGCGCGCGAATACCGGCGGAGGAGTGCGCTCCTCCGGATCGGGGTGACCGGCTCAAGCGGAAAGACCACGACAAAAGAGTGCATCGCCGCCATTCTGGCCGCCTGTTATCCGGCAGGGACCGTTNNTGCAGCGAGTCCCGGCAACCTGAACTCGGACATAGGCCTCGCCCTCGCGCTCTTCGACATTCGTCCCCGACACACCGTCGGAATTTTCGAGATGGGAATCAACCGCAAAGGCGAANNAATGGACGAGCTTGCGGCCATGTATGAGCCCGATATCGCCGTCGTGACGAATNNTATCGGAACCGCCCATATAGGCATGTTTGGTTCGCGCGATGAGATTGCANNAAAAGAGAAGAGCAAGATTTTTTCCTATTTCGATGGCAGGCAGAAGGCGCTTCTGTGGGAGAACGACGACTACAGGGCATATTTGGCCTCGAAAGTGAAGGGGCCGGTGGAATATTTTGGAACCCGGAGCACAGAGGGTCTGGGCCGCATTGAAGATCTTNNCGGTCTCCACGGCTGGAGCATAGAGTGGAAGGACCAGCGCATCGATTTTGCGCTGGCGGGCCAGCACAACCTTCTCAATGCGTGTGCGGCCCTCTCCGTCGCGAACCTCCTCGGCCTCGATCCGGTCAAGACGGACCGCGGCCTGTCGTCGGTGCAACCCCTGTTCGGGCGCTCCGAAATCCGCGAGGGCAAGATCACGGTGCTGCAGGACTATTACAATGCCAACCCCGACAGCATGGCCGCCGCCATCGAGTTCTTTGCCGCCCTTCCCTCGGGCAATCGAAAGATTCTCGTGCTCGGGGCGATGCTGGAGCTCGGCGAGGAGAGTGTCCGGGCGCACGAAAAAGTCGGATTGATGGCCGGAGCCACAGGGCCCTCTGCCATTTTCCTGTTTGGAGATGACATGGCGGCCGCAGAGGCAGCCCTGAAGGCCAGTGCGTTCAANGGCAGGCTCTTCTGGACAAGCGACATGGACGAGCTCTCCGCCGCGGTTTTGGACTTTGTCCAAGAAGGCGATCTGCTCCTGGTGAAAGGTTCGCGCGGCATGGCCCTCGAGAGGCTGACGCGCACATTTGAGAAGAAGGAGCTCATAGCTCCATCGGCGTCCAACATGGGAGGCCCCATGCTCCGTGAAATTTTTCTTCCACTTATAAAGTATTTTACTCCCTTCAACATATTCAGATATTTGACATTCCGCTCTGCATACGCGGCCATCACTGCGCTCCTCATCTGCTATCTTGTCGGTCCATGGCTGATCAAACGGCTGCGCGTCCTCAAGTTCGGACAGTCGATACGGACCGACGGGCCGGAGACGCACCTGGCCAAGACCGGCACTCCCACGATGGGAGGCCTACTGATAATTCTCTCCGTGCTCGTTTCGGTGCTGCTCTGGATAGACGTAAAGAGCGATTATTGCTGGATCGCCCTCCTGTCGCTGCTCGGCTTCGGCATGATCGGCGCGGCGGACGACCTGCTCAAGATACGGAAGCACAGCTCGGACGGCCTCTCGCCGGTTCAAAAACTTATTNNTCTTCAGTTTATTGTCTCCGGGGCGGCGGCCTACGCCATCTATCGGACGACNGGCCCGGAGGCCACGAAACTCTATGTTCCGTTCTTTAAGGTGCACGTGATCGATCTGGGCGCTTTTTGGCTGCCGATCGCGATGATCTATGTCACGGCATGGTCCAATGCGGTGAACATCACCGACGGACTCGACGGTTTGGCCTCGGGGCTCGTGATCTTTGCGATTCTGGCCTTTTCGGTGCTGACCTATGTGACGGGGCGTGCGGACTGGTCCCAGTACCTGGGGGTTCCCTACATCCGACAGGCGAGCGAACTCACCGTGTTCAATTTTGCCCTCCTGGGCGCCTGTGTGGGATTTCTGTGGTTCAACGCCCACCCCGCCGACGTGTTCATGGGAGATGTGGGCTCGCTCTCGCTTGGAGGCGTGCTGGGCGTGCTCTCCCTGATGGTCAAGAAGGAGATACTGCTTCTGGTCATCGGAGGCGTGTTTGTGATGGAGCTCGGCTCCGTCATGCTGCAGGTGCTCTATTTCAAGCTCACGAAAGGAAAACGGCTCTTCAGAATGGCGCCGCTTCACCACCATTTCGAGCTCAAGGGCCTCAAGGAGACGAAGGTCGTCGTGAGGTTCTGGATACTCGGGGGTATGTTTGCCCTGATTGCTCTGTCGACACTGAAGATTCAGTGAGGGTTGCATATGAAGAAGGAGAGTAGATCTGAATATAGTCTCGAACCGCGCCAGACGGATTGGCAGATGATAGGCGCCATCCTTNNTGTCGTGTCGCTGATTGGTCTGGTTGCTCTNCTGTCGGGGTCGATAGGCTTTGCAATCCGCAACGGTGGCCCGTACTCGATAATCGGCAAACAGGCGATTCTGTATGCCGTGTCTCTTGCCTGTATGGGCATTGCGGCAGTGCTGCCGATGAAACTGCTTNNTCGCGCCCTGCTGCCCGTGGCCGTCTTCGTGGGGATTGTCGGATTGGCACTGCCGATCGCCACTCCGCTGGGGGTGACGATCAACGGCGGGCGCCGCTGGATCGGAGTCGGATCATTCACCCTGCAGCCCTCCGAGCTGTGGAAACCCATCATGGTCCTGTACCTCGCCTCCTTCCTCGAAAGACGCAGGGAGCGCGTTGTGGAATCCGGAATGGCCACGCTTCCCGCCATTCTGCTGGTCGCGATATCGGCGGTTCTGATTTTTCTGCAGCAGGATTTTTCAACTTCAATCCTGGTGCTCGCCATTGCGCTCGCCATGCTCTTCATTGCGGGTACGCCGATCGTGTTCATCGGAAGCCTGACGCTGTTTTCANNAATCCTCTACGGTGTCCTCATGATCTTCTCTTCGCAGTACCGCGTGCAGCGCCTGGTTGGCTTTCTGATGNNGCCCGATCACCACGCGCATACGGTGAATTATCAGATGTACAGCGCACTCAGGGCGATCCGTTCCGGCGGGGTCTGGGGCAAGGGCATAGGCCTCGGGAGCCTGAAGATCGGCTCCATTCCCGAGGTCCAGTCGGATTTCATATTTGCGGCCTTTGTGGAAGAGACCGGTCTCGTCGGTGTCGTCGTCGTAATGGCTCTGTGGGTCTTTATTCTGATGCGGGCGGGCAAGAGGCTCTCTAAGGCTGATTACTTTTCGAAGCTGGCGGGTTTCGGCCTCATTACACTTCTGTCATTGCAGATACTCCTCAATTTGGCTGTAGTGACGGGCGTTATGCCCACGACGGGCCTGGCCCTGCCATTCTTTTCGTCCGGGGGCTCTGCAGCCCTCATGAGCGCGATTTCGTGCGGCATTCTGATAAACCTCTCGCGGGGAGCCGAGCTTGCAGTGGCCCCCGGAATGGCCTTTGCGGTGAAGGGAGCAGCACATGACTGATGTCAAAGTGCAGGAACGCAGCACCTCAAAGAGCGAACGATCGCTCCTCTCTGTCTCTGACACCTACTCGGTCAACATTCTGCGCGCCACAGCCCGGCGAGAGACCTCGATGCCGGGAACCGGCGTCGTGCCACTGCCGCACAAGGAACATGAGCCCAAACCAAAGACCGAAAACAGAAAGGCCAGGCCCGTAGGTCCGCAGCCGCTCACCGGACGAATTGCTCCCGCGACCATCACGCTTTCGGATTCGGCCGAAAAATTGAGCGAGGCTGTCAAGCCCGCAATACGGCCGAAAAGACACACAGGCATACGCCTTCTGCTGCTGGTCATGGTCCTGTGCCTCTCTGCGGCAGGCCTTGCAGTGACGCTGCCTTACGTGACCAAGATCGAGACTGTCCGCATCAGCGGACTTGAGACACTATCGGAGAACGCGATACTCTCGTCGGTTGGAGACCTCGGCAATGAGAATCTGTTCTCGCTGAATCTGCATGACCTCGAACGGACCATCGGGCAGAATCCGAGGGTCGCGCGCGCGCGGGTGTACAGGGTGCTGCCCTCTACGCTCGCAATCGAGATACAGGAACGGTCTGCGGTCGCTTCGATCATGATCAATTCCGAGCAGGGCACTAAATTGGTCCTTGTGGATGGCGAGGGGATCGCCTTTGCATCGATAGACGCCGAAGACTCCAGAAACCCGGAATTGCCGGTGATTTCGGGCATTCAATTCGAACAGTTCAGCCCTGGCCAGCGCCTGCCGGATCTGATTCAGCCCCTGTTCGCGGAACTCGCCGCGATCAAGCAAGAGTCGCCGGAGCTTCTCAGGGCTTTTTCAGAGATGCGCGTCGAAAGGATCTCGGGGAGCAGCATCGAACTTTTGCTCTATCCCGTGCATATGAAGACTGCAGTGCGGCTGCCGCTCAAATTCGACGCCGATGCACTCTGCAATGCGTTGGTCGTGCTCGACATTCTCCGTTCGCGGGGCCTGGGGGACCAGCCCAGCGAAATCGACTTTCACGCAGGCACTGTAGTATATCAAGCAAAGGAGGCCGTCTCTGGCTGAAACCAGCATTGTCGCCCTCGATATAGGGACCTCCGTCACCAAGGCGATTGTCGGAGGATTCAACGAGAATGGCGAATTCGAAATCATAGGTATTGGCACAGCCTCTTCGAATGGTCTGCGCCGCGGCGTCGTCCTCAACATCGAGGGAACACTGAACAGCATCACCTCGGCGCTCGATGCGGCGGAGCTCATGTCGGGAGAGGACATCCGGGCCGTGTCGCTCGCTCTTTCCGGTGCGAACATCGAGAGTTTCAACACCAATGGACAGATTGCCGTGACGGGCCGCGGNAGAGAGATCACCCAGGAGGACATCGCCCGGGTCCACGAAGCTGCCCGCGCAGTCTCAATTTCCATGGACCGGGAAATCCTGCACGTGATACCGCGCTCGTACACCGTGGATGACCAGAAGGGGATACGGAACCCGCTGCATATGACCGGCGTGCGGCTTGAGTGCGGAGTGCACATCATCACCGGCTCGGTGTCGACCGTGCAAAACATGTTCAAGTGCGTCACGAGGGCAGGGTACCGGGTCGAACAGAGCTACCTGGGTATTTTGGGCTGTGCGCGCACGGTCCTCACCGAGGATGAGCGCGACCTGGGATGCCTTCTGATCGATATCGGCGGAGGCACGACCGATTTCATGATCTTCTCGGAGAGCGAGCCGGTCTTTACCTCTGCGGTGCCTGCGGGCGGGAGCCAGATCACCGGCGACATCTCGATCATGCTCAGCATCCCCGTCGACGCGGCGGAACACCTCAAGAAGGAATCCGGAGCGGCCTGGACCGATGCGATCGATCCGGACGAGACAGTCATCGTTCCGGGCTTCGGGGCGCGCGAGCCGGTTGAACTCGAGCGGAGGAAGCTCGTCTCTATTGTGCAGCCCCGCGTCGAGGAAATCTTCGAGATGGTCAATGAGCGGCTCATGAAGAACGGGCTCAAGGACCTCATCAAGGCGGGCGTCGTGCTCACAGGCGGATCGGCGCTCCTGCCGCACATCGACGAGTGCGCGCGCTCGGTCTTCGGTGTGCCCGTCAGAATCGGAACACCGGCCGCGGTGAGCGGCCTGGACGCCGAATACCGCTCTCCCGCCTTCTCCGCCGTGGTGGGGGTGGCGCTGCTCGAGGCAGAGAGGACGGGAGCCACCACCGAAGCAGGCGGCAACAGGAAAAGAACGCAGAAAGGCCGGCAAGGCGGCTTTTCGCTCATCAAATGGATAAAGGACAGGTTTTTTTAATTTTGGCCGAGGAGGATGACTATGGCGATCGAACTCGTGGATGATAATGGTATAGGCAGCCCCACCGTGATCAAAGTGATAGGAACAGGCGGCGGCGGCTCGAATGCGGTCAATCGCATGATTATGGCAGGACTCAAGAATGTGCAGTTTATTGCGGTGAACACCGATCTGCAGGACCTTGGGCGCTCCAAAGCCGAAATCCGCCTGGGAGTCGGCTCGAAGATCACCAAGGGGCTCGGCGCCGGAGGCAAACCCGAGGTCGGGGAAAAGGCGGCCGTCGAAGATCGGGACAAGATCGAACAGGCGCTGCGCGGGGCCGACATGGTGTTTGTCACTGCGGGCCTCGGAGGCGGCACAGGCACAGGCTCTGCACCCATCATCGCCCAAACCGCCCGGGACCTCGGCGCCCTCACCGTCGCGGTCGTGACAAAGCCCTTCGCCTTTGAGGGCAGAGTCGTCAACCGCATCGCGGAGGATGGCTTTGGAAAGCTGAAACAGGCGGCCGATACCGTCATCGTGATACCGAATCAGAACCTTCTCAAGGTCGTGGACAAAAAGACGCCGCTCAAAGAGGCCTTCCGCATTGCGGACGAAGTGCTCAGGCAGGGCGTGCAGGGGATCTCCGACCTCATCACGCTCGCGGGGGACATCAATATCGACTTCGCCGATGTCCGGACAGTGATGGAGGGGCAGGGCGATGCGATCATGGGCATAGGTCTCGGCAACGGAGAAAATCGTGCCCAGGACGCCGCCGAAAAGGCCATCAACAATCCGCTGCTCGACGACGCGCGGATCGAGGGCGCACGCAACATCCTCGTCAACGTCACCTGCGGTGAAGACTTTTCGCTCACCGAATATCAGGATGTCATCGACCTCATCACATCGAAGGCCGCCGAGGATGCGCACATCATCGCAGGCGTGGTCACCGACGGCGCCCTGAAAGATGAAGTGCGCGTGACGGTCATCGCGACGGGTTTCGGGGCGGCCCGCCAGAAATTCAGCGACAAGACGCCCTCGAAGAGTGGCATAGGCATGCCGCTCGGCTCGAGCCGTCCAAGCGAGTTTTTGAGCCCCGGCGAGTGGCCCCTCCGCGAAGAGAAGCCGGCGCAGGAGCGCGACAGACCCGCCGACAGCAGAGACAGGCCAGCCTCCAAGGATAATTTCGGCAAGATCAGCTTCGACACCGAAGGCGACGGAGACGAATTCGACATCCCGACGGCGTTGCGCAACAAACGGCTCATGCCCGAGGACTTCGGAGGCAGACGGTGAACATCCTCGTGCGGCGTTTTCAGGCCTATCTCCTTTCAAGCCGAAGGCGTTCGGTGTTGACTGCCGACGTCTACATCCGCGAGATAGAAATGCTTGAGAGCTTCCTGTCCCGTCAGGGGAAAACGCCGCTCGATGCAGGGGGCGAAGACCTCCTCACTTACCTCGTCGCGCGTTCGCAGTCGGGTTTGCAGCGGACGACGATGGCGCGCATCGTCGCGAGCCTGCATTCGTTCTATCGGTTCTGCCTCAGCGAAAAGCTGAGGTCCGACGACCCTTCGATTCAGATCCGCACTCCCCGGCAGGACAGAAACCTGCCCGACGTGCTCGACCCCGAATCGATAGAGCATGTCCTCGAAGCCATCGACATCAGTACGCCCAACGGCCTCAGGGACAGAGCTCTGTTCGAGCTCATATATTCCTGCGGGCTGAGAATTTCCGAAGCGGCCGGCCTCACCTTCCAGCAGCTCTATCTCGAAGAGAAAGTGCTGAGAGTGCTCGGCAAGCGCAGAAAAGAGCGTCTCGTGCCCTTCGGGGACGAGGCCCTGTCATGGATGATGCGCTATCTGACAGAGGCCCGCCCCTCNCTCGAAAAGCACGGCAAGTCCGATTTCGTGTTCCTGAATCAGGAAGGAAGAGGCATCTCGCGCAAGGGTATCTGGAAACGTTTCAGCCAGATACGGGCAAAATCGGGGGTAAAGGCGAAAGTCCACACCTTCAGGCACAGCTTTGCCACCCACCTGCTCGCGGGCGGCGCGGACCTGCGGACCGTGCAGGAACTTCTGGGGCATACCGACATCGCGACGACACAGATCTACACCCACATCGATGAGGCCTCGCTCGGTATGTATCACAAGGAATATTTTCCAAGGAAATAGCGGAAAAATGAAAGCGGCAGGCGCCCTCGGGCGCGTCAATCCCTGCGGAGGATCCTCGAAAATGGCACATGGAAGGCCACACAGGGCCCGCGCCGCGCTCATGCAGGCGGAGCTCGACCGTATTTCCGCAGCTCTGCCGCCGCTCGACTCTTTTTCTCTGCCGCTCAGGCTGGCCATGCACAGGCTGCATTTTCTGAGCTGGCAGGAGCGGATTCTGCTGCTCGGACAGGTTCGGGACAGTGGGCATTTCCTGTCGCTGGGCCTTGCCGAAATCGAAAGCTTTTTGTACCGTTCAGTACATGCCCAATTGCCGGACATGGCCCGCGTATGGGGACAGGCCGAGCGGGATGCGGAATTTTTGGGGCGACTTGGCGCAACGTTCATCTGTGTGACGGAGAAGGAGTATCCTCCGCTTTTACGGGAGATTCACAGAGCACCGTTTGGCCTCTTTGTGCGCGGCGATGCCCGGAGCCTCTGCTGGCCGCCGGTGACGGTGGTGGGGACCAGGATGCCAAGCTGGCGCGGGCTCCGCGCCGCGGTGGCATCTCGCGAAAGAGACGACGGATGCGGGCTTCAGCGTGGTGTCGGGGCTGGCGCGCGGGGTCGATGCGGCGGCGCACCGCGGCGCTCTGCAGAGCGGGGCGTCGCCCACGGTCGCCGTACTCCCCTGCGGACTCGATCGGGTGTATCCGCCGTCGAATGCGCCGCTCGCCGCGGCGATACTCGATGCAGGCGGCTGTCTGGTTACGGAATATCCTCCTGGCGTGAGCCTTGATCGATATCGTTTTCCTGAACGGAATCGCATCCTCGCAGGAGTCTCCAAGCTCACCCTGGTGGTCGAGGCCCCCGAGAAGTCGGGAGCCCTCATCACCGCGGAACTGGCGCTCAGCGAAGGGCGCGATGTTGCGATTGCCGCAGCCTGTCTTGGTTCTTCGCGAAATGCCGGCGCGGATGCGCTCGCGAGAGAAGGCGCATGCGCCGTGCACAGTGGCGTCGAGATTGCCGCATTGTTCCATGGAGCCGGAGTCTGGGATTGGGTCTTTGAAAAAAAAGCGGTACGCCAGCCGCAATCGAAGGAGTATTGAATGGCAGCAGCGAAGAAGAAAGCGAAAAATGCCTCAGGCGCATCTGGCGCGCCCGGCGCTTCCAAACCCAAGACCCTCATCATCGTCGAGTCGCCTGCCAAGGCACGGACAATAGAGAAGTATCTCGGCTCCCATTTCAGGGTGCTCGCCTCGAACGGCCAGGTGATCGACCTGCCCAAATCGCGCATGGCGGTCGACATCGAGCACGATTTCGAGCCTGAGTATATCACGGTGCGCGGCAAGGCCGACAAGCTCAAGGAGCTCACCGAAGAGGCGAAGCGCTCCAGCGCCGTCGTGCTCGCGGCGGACCCCGACCGCGAGGGAGAGGCGATCGCGTACCAGATAGGCAGATACCTCAAAGAAAAGATAAAACAGACTCCCATAAGCAGAGTGACCTTCAACGAGATCACAAAGCCCGCGGTGCAGGATGCGATGTCCCGCCCGCGAGATATCAACATGAGTCTCGTCGAGGCGCAGAAGGCGAGGCGCGTCATAGACCGTCTCGTCGGCTATACTCTTTCGCCCCTCCTGTGGAAAAAGGTGAAGTCCGGGCTCTCCGCGGGGCGCGTACAGTCCGTGGCCCTCAAGCTCATATGCGACAGGGAAAGGGAAGTCGAATCTTTCATCCCGGAAGAGTATTGGACGATCGAAGCGCATCTGCGGGCCCATCAGCATGCCGTACGCGCCGAGCTCGCCCTCCTAGGCGGAGAAAAGCCCTCGATCAAGGACGAGGCGCAGGCAAAACAGATCATCGCGTCCTTGTCCGGAAAGCCTGCCCTGGTGAGCGATATTCAGTGTACAGACCGCACTGTCAAGCCCAAACCTCCTTTTACGACATCGAAACTGCAGCAGACCGCGGCGAACCGCCTCGGTTTTACGAGCACAAAGACGATGAAGGTTGCCCAGCAGCTCTACGAAGGCGTCGACCTGGGGCACCAGAGACTCGGGCTGATCACCTACATGCGGACCGATTCGACGCGCATATCGGATTCCGCGCTGCAGGAGACGCACGAGTGGCTCGCGAAGTATTTTCCCGCCCAGACGCCCGCGGCACCCGTCCGCTATTCAGTCAGCAACGCGGCACAGGATGCGCATGAGGCCATCCGCCCCACGCGGGTCGACATCACGCCCGACGAGGCGGCACGCTATCTGAAGGGCGATCATCTGAAACTGTACACCCTCATCTGGGAGCGCTTTGTCGCTTCCCAGATGAAGCCGGCGGTCATCCGAACCGCCACCGCGGACATTCAGATCGGCGAGGGGCTCTTCCGCACCTCGGCCTCGAGTTTCCTGGAAGAGGGCTTCTATAAGGTCATTCGCCTCGGCGCTTCCAAGGAGGAGCGCACGAGCCACCAGCTGCCCTTCGAAAAAGGCGAGACGCTCCATGTCGAAAAAATCGACGGCGTTCAGCACTTCACGCAGGGCCCCTCGCGCTATACCGACGCGTCGATTGTGCGCGCCCTCGAGGAACTGGGAATCGGGCGACCATCCACCTATGCGCCCACGATCGAGACGCTCATCGAGCGCTTCTATGTGCAGAGAGACAAGCGCCAGATCATCCCCACGGCGCTGGGCAAAATCATAGACGACATTCTGTCCCGGAACTTTCCTGAGGTGATCAACACCAGCTTCACCGCAAAGATGGAATCGATGCTGGACAAGGTGGAAGAGCAGAGCGTCGACTGGGTCAACGAACTGAAGAAATTCTATTTCCCCATGAAGGACAAGGTCGACGATGTCATGCACGCGCTTGAGGATATGCACGGCGCGCTCGACGAAAGGACCGACGAAAAATGTCCCAAGTGCGGCCGCCCTCTGGTCAAAAAGCTCGGGAGATTTGGCTATTTTCTCTCCTGCTCGGGATTCCCCGAATGCACATTCACCAAATCCGTGCCGCTTGCCAAGTGTCCAAAGTGCGGGGGCGACATAATCCCGCGCGTCTCGACCAGGGGCAAACGCAAAAAATTCTATGGCTGTTCCAACTATCCCGAGTGCGATTTTATGACGCTCTACAAGCCCACGAACGCGACCTGCCCCCGCTGCGGCTGGTTCCTCGTCGAGAAATACGACAAGAAAACAGGTATCCACAAGGCCTGCATCAACCCCGACTGCGATTACCTGCATTCCAGCGGCGAGGAAAAAGAAGAGAAGGGAGGCGAATGAACCATGGATGCGCGGCTTCTCGATTACCTTGACTATCTCGATGCGGTGCGGGGCCTCTCGCCCAAGACCGTCGAGGTATACAGGCGTGATCTTGCGCATTACGAAGCCTTTCTCGAAGGAAAGGATGTCGATGAGGCCGATGCGGGCGATATCCGGGCCTTCGCGGGCACCCTCGTGATGGAGAAGCGGGCGCCGGCCTCCGTAAACCGCAGTCTCTCGGCAGTGCGGGGCTTCTACCGCTACCGCCTGAAATTCCATTCGGATGCCAAGGACCCTGCGCGCGAAGTCGAGAACATACCCGCAGGCAGACCCCTGCCTTCCTTCCTCTTTGAGGACGAGACAAAGGCTTTTCTGGACGGCATCGATGGCGGGAATTTTCGGGACCTGCGGGACAGGGCCCTCCTCGAGACGATGTATTCTACGGGCTGCCGCGTCTCCGAACTCTGCGGCATGCAGCTCTCCCGCCTCGCCGCGGATTCGGTGCGGGTGAAAGGAAAGGGCTCGAAAGAACGCCTCGTGTTCCTCTGCGACTCCGCGAAAGAGGCCATACGGCGCTATCTGCCCTACAGGGCGGCGCTCATGCAGAGGCTCGGCATCGAAGAGCACAATAGGGTCTTCGTCAATGCGCGGGGGCGTCCCTTAAGCACGCGCGGCGCGGAGAAGATTGTCGAGAAAAGGCGCCTCCAGGCGGGCATAAAGAAGCATCTGACGCCGCACACGTTCAGGCACAGCTTCGCGACGCACCTCGTGGCCGCCGGCGCCGACATGCGCGTAGTCCAGGAGATGCTGGGGCATTCGAGCATATCGACCACCCAGGTGTATGCGCATGTCGATATGGAGCGGTTGCGCCGCGTCTACGAACAGGCTCATCCGCACGGTTCGAAGAGCAAATGAAGGAAAGTGAGGAAGATATGGAAATGCATGCGACGACGATACTGGCCGTGAGAAAGGACGGCCATGTCGCAATGGCCGGCGACGGACAGGTCACGATGAACAACACGGTGCTCAAGAGCAACGCGAAAAAGATAAGGACGATTTACAACGGCAGAGTGCTCTGCGGTTTTGCGGGGGCGACGGCAGACGCGTTTACCCTCTTCGAGCACTTTGAGGCGAAGGTGCAGGAATACGGAGGAGACCTGACGAGAGCCTCGGTGGAGCTCGCCAAGGACTGGCGCACCGACCGCATCCTCCGCAAGCTCGAGGCCATGCTCCTCGTCGCGGACCAGACGAAGATGTTTCTGCTTTCGGGCACGGGCGATGTCGTCGAGCCCAGCGAGGATGCGATCGCGATCGGTTCGGGCGGCACCTACGCCTATGCGGCCGCCATCGCCTATCTCGACGCATCCCGGAGAGTGGAAGAGGCCGGCCGTTCGCAGGGCGCTGCAGACCCCACAAAGCTGCCAGGGTATTTTTCCGCGCACGAAATTGCGCAGAAGAGCCTTGAAATCGCCTCGGGTATCTGCATTTTCACCAACGACCGCATTGTCGTGGAGGAGATATGATGATAGAAGACGATACCCTCACTCCGCACAGAATCGTCGAAGAGCTCGACCGCTACATCGTCGGCCAGAAGAAGGCGAAGAAAGCCGTCGCCATCGCCCTGCGCAACCGGATCCGTCGGCAGCGCCTTCCCGAGGAGATCCGCGAAGAGATCGCCCCCAAGAATATCCTGATGATCGGGCCCACCGGCGTGGGAAAGACCGAAATCGCCCGCCGCTTGGCGAAGCTCTGCGGCGCCCCGTTCATAAAAGTCGAAGCGACCAAGTACACCGAAGTCGGGTACGTAGGCCGCGATGTCGAGTCGATGGTGCGGGACCTCATGGCCTCATCTGTCGCCATGGTCAAGGAAGAGATGGAGGCCCAGGTCACGGGGGAGGCGAAGAGGCGGGCGGAAGACAGACTGCTGGATATTCTCCTGCCGGGAATAACGAGCGCCGACGAACCTGTCGGCGAATCGCAGGCGACGGTCATCGTACCCCGTTCGGGCGCAGACACAAAAGAGAAATTTCGCACCCTGCTGAGGGAAGGCAAACTCGACTCACGCGAGATCGAGATCTCCGTCCCCGCCCAGGGACCGCAGATAGAGCTCTTTGCCGGCTCGCAGTTTGAAGAGATGAACATCGCCCTTGGCGGGCTCCAGAATATGCTGGGCGGCAAGAAAAAGAAGAGGACGGTCACGGTTTCTGAAGCCCTGCCCCTCCTCGAGGCCGAAGAGCGCGAACACCTCGTGGACCAGGAAAAAATCGTCCAGGAGGCCCGTCGCCGCGCCCAGGAATCGGGGATCATCTTTATCGACGAGATGGACAAGATCGCCAACCGTGAAGGCAAAGGCTCTTCCGGCATCGATGTTTCGAGGGAAGGTGTCCAGCGCGACCTGCTGCCGATCGTGGAAGGGACGACCGTCAATACCAAGTGGGGCCCCATCGACACCACCCACGTACTCTTTATCGGCGCAGGCGCCTTCACCGTGTCGAAGCCCCAGGACCTGATTCCCGAACTCCAGGGACGCTTCCCCATCCGCGTCGAGCTCGACGCGCTGAGCGGCGACGACTTTGTGCGCATTCTCACCGAGCCGAAGAACGCCCTGGTCACTCAGTACATTCAGCTTCTCGGCACCGAGGATGTCGAGCTCGGATTTTCGAAGGATGCCATAGCGAGGATCGCAGAGATCGCCGAGGCCGCCAACAGGCAGAGCGAAAATATAGGCGCCCGGCGCCTCCAGACTGTCATGGAGCGACTGCTCGAAGATGTGTCGTTCGATGCCGACAAGTACGCACACACAAAAGTCACCATCGACAGGGTATACGTCGATGAGNNGCAGTTCAAAGACTATGTGCAGCAGCAGGATTTAAGCAAATACATCCTCTAGGAGGAGGGTGGAAGGACGGATCATGGATTATGCATCGTTAGAAGAAAATCGATTGTGGGATCTCTACCATTGCACTGCAGATATCCATATCCGCGATGAGCTTGTCATGCGGTACGCGCCGCTGGTCAAGTATGTGGCGGGAAAAGTATCGGTCACCCTGCCTTCGATGGTGGAATACCGCGATCTGGTCGGGTATGGCAACTTCGGTCTTCTCGATGCGATCGAGAAGTTCGATCCCAAAAAGCACGTCAAATTCAAAACCTACGCCGTCACGCGCATCCGGGGGGCTATCTATGACCACTTGCGCGAACTCGATTGGGTGCCGCGCTCCATCCGGCGCAAGACCAAGCAGATAGAGCGGGCCATCGCCAAGCTCGAGAGCCACCTGGGCCGGCCCGCCAGCGATGAGGAGATCGCCGAGGAAATGGGCATCGAGCGCAAAGAGCTCTTCAAGATCATGG
>JADLKI010000012.1 GCA_015657395.1 Spirochaetales bacterium
AGAGGAGATCTCGAATGGCTGGCCGAAAATTTTTCTGTCTGCTCGAAGAGATAGATGATCGATTCAAGCCNCCGGGTATCGAGGAAGAAGTCGCTTCTCCGGAAATAGTGCTGCAGAATAAGCCATACTACCAGGCCGGTCAGCAGGGNCATGAATGAGATATCCAAGGGATTGAACAGAGGAAACCTCGTGGAGACAGGGANTGCGTAGGAAGTCCTGCGCCCGTGGACAATATCGACTCTGAACTCATGCGGCGAGACGATCTCGAGCAGCCTCTGGGCCTGGATAACCGCCACTGCGACGACATTCGGCGCCGTTTCCGTCCNGCCGTCATTCCGGATGGGATACTCGATCCGCAGAAGCTCACCNNGGTCGAGCGCTATGAGAAATCTTCCTTGGAGGAAGAGCCCCGATCGATTTCACCGGTCGATGAGGGGAAACTTCTTCTTCGCATCCTGCACGAGCCTGTTGGCTTCGGAGAGTCTGCCTTCCATGACCAGATCATACAATTGTCGTCCATGCAAAAAATAGCCTTTGTAGACTGCAGAGGCCTGCCAGATCGATTTCACATTCTTCAGTGCATGATCGGTNNCGGTGTCGAAGTTCAGGCCCTGCGATAATAAAGCTTGCAGACCAANCAGGCATACCCCAACGACCAGTATGGTAATAAGGGTGATTACGACTGGAATAAACAATTTTTTTTCATCAAACCTTTCCTACAATAAACTTTTATAATATAAGCAATAGAGTCAATTTCAAAACTCTTCCGACTTTTAAAAGAGCTTCAATACACTACACAATACAAAAATTATTTTTCTGCCTTCTTGTGCTCCTTGAAATTCGCCACGATCGCCTCGGCATCCGTTTCGGCGTCATCGGGGACNNGAACGACCTTCGCGCCTTTCGGCTCTATCGAATAAAAAGGATTGATGTCCAGCATCTGGTCGGAGAGCAGCTCGGGGATGCCGGCGGATTCAAGCATGGTCTTGACGACAATCGCGTCCTCAAGGAATGCCGATACGAATACTGTCTTCATTGTGCCGACCTTGCTCTTTCCAGTGCTTCAACTCTTTTATCGAATGCCGGCCNCAGCCGCCGCGCGCCGCTTTCCGTGATGCACCAGTCTTCCTCGATGCGTATGCCGCCGACGGGCATCCACTNTTCGATGATATCATACTTTAGAAAGTCATGGCAAACATGTTCGGCTCGCCATTTCTGGACAAGCTGGGGAATAAAATATATGCCCGGCTCCACCGAGTGCACCATGCCGGGCCTGAGCGTCTTTGCGAGCCTGAGCGAGTGCAGACCGAACTGGTCGGCGCGCCTGAGTTCCTCGCCGTAGCCCACATAATCTTCGCCCAAACCTTCCATGTCGTGGACATCGAGGCCTATCTGGTGCCCGAGTCCATGGGGAAAAAAGAGTGCGTGGGCCCCGGCCTCGACAGCCTCGTGCGGATCCCCGCGCATCAGCCNCAGCGATATCAGCCCCTTCGCAATGGCCAACGAAGCCAGCTTATGGGCTTCAATAAACCGCAGCCCGGGGGCCAGCGCACCCGAGGCAGCCTCGAAGGCCTGGTGCACCACTTCGTATATTGCCTTGGACTGCGGCCCAAATCTTGGACCAACCGGGAAGGTCGTCGTCAGGTCGCCTGCGTATCCCGAAGGCATCTCCAGGCCGGCATCGAGCAGAAAAGTATCCTCTGCCGTCGCAACATACTCTGTCGGCGAATTGTGGAGAACGGCTCCCCTGCACGTCGCGATAGTCGCAAAGCTGAGTTCGAGGCCTCTTGCGCTTGCGCGTGAAAGAAAGTAGTCGGCTGCGGCCTTCTCCGTCCATCCGGGTTCAAGAGAGTGCAGAAGGTCTTCGTGGACAGCTTTCGTGACGGCCACCGCGCGCTCCATCTCGGCGATTTCCTCGGCACCCTTGACTTCCCGGATGCTGACAAAGGCCAAAATGACGCGCGGATCGATGAATTGGCGCAGGGGATCGGCCTGCGCGGAAGCGCTCAGCCCGAAGAGTTCGGTCAGCCTGACCCGCTGCTCGCCGCGGCAGGGGGGAAGAATGAAAAGAGGCTCTTTCCGGGCCAGCCTATCCGCCACCATGGAGCGCAGGGCCGAAAGCGGCGAGGGGCCATCGACTCCGGCCCTGTATGCAAGCTCCCGAANCGACGGCGGGTCTCCCGTCCAGATAATGTCGTCCAGACTTGGCTCGTCCGCGTACAGACAGCTGCGCCCGCTCTCTATGTCGAAGGAATACCCGAAATCGGGAAGACCAGTGCCCACAAGATAAAGCCACGACGAATCCTGCCGGAAGGGATAGCAATTGGACGGATAATTGCGCGGAGATTCGCCATTGGCGAGCAAAACGAAGGTCCCCCGCGTAATTCCCCGCTCATTGAGCGCATGGATAAATGCTTCTCTTCTCTTTATATAGGTTTCACGTGTAAACATACGTATATTGTAAGAGTTCGCGAAACAGGGGTCAATCTGGCCGGTCTTGTGCGGGTGAAGGCGAACGCACTTCGTAATAGAAGGGAATACACATGCTCACGCTACAGGAACACACTTTTTATTAGGGTAATGTTATTCAGATGGATTATGTGCGATATTGCCTCGCCTCCAACCTGCGCCTGAGAAGAAGTATTCTCCAGATGTCTCAGGAAGAGCTAGCCCATCTGGCAAATCTCTCGCCAGGTTTTATCGCCAATCTGGAGACGGGGAGAAATTTCCCTTCGAGCAAAGCGATACTCAAGATCTCCTCCGCACTTAAAATAGAACCATGGAAGCTTTTTCTTGATCCTCAAAAACAGGATATGTTCTTTACACGCGACGAAGTGTTTCAGTGGCTGGAAGACTCCCGTGAACGACTGCTGGGGCTTTCTCCCAAACAGGCCGAAGAGAAGAGCGATTCCGAGCCTGGCCAGGACNGAAACCCGGCTCAAGATTGACAAGCTCTGTTCCGCTTTTTAGTATGAAGGCGTGAAACACAAATACACATGCCTTTTTACGATAATTCTGCTCGTGAGTCTGGCAGCGACACTTCCGGTCGCCGCGGAACCCGAAATCAAGACACTTGCAAACGGACTGACCGTGCTCCTCGATCCTATTGAAGGCGCAGAGGATATCGCCGTTGTCCTGGCCTACCATGCAGGTGCGGACGCACAGACGGCGTCGACNGCAGGTCTGTTCAAATTCCTGGAGTATGCACTGTTCAACGGCCCCGCGACAAAACCGGGCATTTCCGAACCCGCTCTGGCCATCGATGTCCTTGAGCCTGACAGCATTGAGGGCGGCTCAGGAATCGACCGCTTTGAATTCGGATTTTCCTCAAAAAAAGAGAATATCGTGCCCGCCCTCGATACCCTGCTCTATCTGTTTTCGCAGGAGCGCAGAGAATTCATCTTCGCCCAGACAGACGGCATTGAATATGCCCGGCAGTCCACCCGGGCGCTCATTCAGAATGAGCTCTCCGACAGCGATCTATTGAGCAATATGGCGATTGCAAAAAAACTGTTCTCCAGAGAGCCGCATCGGCTCGACACGCTCGGCTCCGACCATGTGGTCGAAAAAGTCGATATCGCTCAACTGAAGAAGCTCGCCTCATCGTGGCTCGTTCCGAACAACGCATGCATCGCAATAGCGGGCGGATTCGATAAAGAGGCAATCCTCGACCTTGTCGATCAGCGCTTCGGCCAACTCCCAAAGGCCCAAAACCCCTGGCCGACGGGGCTCGCGGTATTCCAGAAGCCGGGCGTCACCCGGCCCACTTTCCTCGTTTTCCCCGACAGCAGCATTCCTTCGGGCCATATGCAGATCGAAATCCGCTACCGGGGGCCCGATCCGAAGGAGACACAGTCCTATATTTCGGCGCTCATGCTTCAGGAGCTCGCCAATTCTCCATCGTCCCGATTCCAGACTGCCCTGCGCAAGGACATGCCGAAGGGTACAGGTCTTCAGGACCTCCGCATTGTCTATACGCCGACGCGCAATTCCTCATCCCTTTCGGTCGAATCGATGCTTTCGGTGCCGTCGGGGAAAAATCCCGCCGACCTCGCCTTCTCCTTCAAGGAACTGGTCCGCAGCACCGAACTCTACATGATAAAGGCCAACGCCTCATATTTCTCGGCGGCCGAATACCAGAGAGCGCGCGAGTCCCTGCTTGAAAAGAAAATGGCCGCGCAGGGAGATCCCCTGCAGTCGGCAACCTTCATGGCGAGGTTCTGGAGCTGGGGCATAGCCTCCTTCCTGTTCCAGGAGAGCGACGCCATCATGAAGGCAGGACAAAAAAATGTCTCGCAGGTTGTCGACACCTACGTGCAGAAAAATCTCGAAGTCGTCATGGTGCGCATCGACCCGAAGCTCTACGAGGCAAACAAAAAGAGCTTTTCCAATAATGGCTTTGAAACGATAAGCAATCAGAACGCCCTCTGGTGGCGCTGAATCCTGCATGCGCGCAATGCAGCGCAATCGGCGGTGTGGTTGGCCGGCCGGGCGGGCCCTTCGACAATTGTCCGAACGGCGGCTTACAGCGTCTCCTCTTCAATCGAGAGAATGCTGGGAAGAGTGCGGAGCGCTTTCGCAACGCGCCTCAGATCTTCGCGCGAGTCGACTTCGAGAATGAAAAAGCCGGAGAACGTGCCGTCGCCGCGCTCACCGAGCTTGCCTTCCTTGAGCCGGCCCGAGCACTTGCGCACCGTGGACTCGATTTCGGAAAAAATATCGAAGGATTTTTTTGTGGTGACCCGGTAGCGCGCCGTAGTGTTTATCGCCTCATCTTCCCATTTGACATCGATGCGCCGCTCCTCGAAATCCGCAATCGACAAAACCGAACGGCAGTCTTCGCGGTGGACGATGATGCCCCGCCCGCGGGACACATACCCGACAATGCGGTCGCCGGTCACCGGTTTGCAGCAGCCCGCGATGCGGATCATCATGTTGCGCATTCCGCCGACCGAAACACCGGCCTTTTCGCTGCGGAGCACAAGGCCCGGCTTCAGACTGTGGAACTCGACAACCGAAGGAAAGCCCTCGTCCTGCGCGCGATCATGCGGTTTTGCCTGTGCCGGCTCCGGGAGAGTTTTCTCGCTCTTTCGGGCAACGACGATGTGCTTGTCTATCGCCATGGCCTGCCCGGTCTGCACGAGAAGCTGGCGGATCTTCGAGCGGGCCTTGCTCGTGCGGGCAATCTTGAGCCAGTTGAGGTTGGGCCTGGCGTTGGGTGAGGTTATGATGTCGACTATCTGCGTATTCCGAAGCTCGGAATCGAGAGAGGCTATTGCGCCGTTCACCTTTGCGCCGAAGCAGTGGGCGCCGACGTCCGAGTGAATTGCAAAGGCAAAATCGATGGGTGTCGAGCCCGCGGGCAGCTCTATGACATCGCCCTTCGGCGTGAACACGAAGATGGAGTCCCGCAGCAGCTCGCGCTTGATCTCTTCGAGGTAGCTGTCGCCCTCGGCGATAAACTGATTCCACTGCTTGAGCTTGTTGATAATGGGAAGGTCCTCGAGCTGCGGCAATTCGGAGGTCGTGCCTTTCTTGTAGAGCCAGTGCGATGCAATTCCGTATTCGGCGACAAGGTGCATCTCGCGCGTGCGGATTTGTATCTCGAGCAGCTGGCCGCCGTACGCGATGACGGTGGTGTGAAGACTCTGGTAGCCATTCGACTTCGGCATGGCGATATAATCCTTGAACCGGCCGTCGATGGGCTTCCAGAGGCGGTGCACGAGGCCCAGAAGCGCATAGCACTCATTGATGCTCCTGCAGATGATGCGTATGCCCATGAGGTCATATAGCTCCTCCGGGCTCTTTCCCCGCTTGCGCATCTTCTGGTATATCGAGTAGAAGTGCTTGGCGCGCGCGCTCACTTCCACCTCGATCTCTTCCTTCGCCGCCGCCGAGAGAATCCGCTCCGTCACCTTCTTGAGGAACTCCTGGCGCGCCTCTTTTCGTATATTCACGATGTCTTTTATCTGGTCGAATACCTCGCGGTTGAGCGACTTGAGCGACAGGTCCTCCAGCTCATCCTTGAGCCATGAAATACCGAGCCTGTCGGCGAGCGGTGCATAGATATCGATACATTCGGTCGCAATCTCTTTCTGGCGCTCCTCGGGCAGGTACTTCAGAGTCCGCATGCTGTCGAGCTTGTCCGCAAGCTTGACGAGGATGACGCGGATGTCGCTCGTGAGCGCGAAGAGCATCTTCCGCATCGTTTCGGCGGCATGGACCGATTTGTTCTTTGCCCGCACGGAAGAGAGCCTGTTGACGCCGGCCACGATCATCGCCGTTTCCTTGCCGTACTGCTCTTCAATGCGGGGGTCTGGGGCTGCGAGCAGAGAATTCAGGGCGCCGGCGTCTTTTTCCTTGCGCTTGCGCTCGGCCTTTCCCTGCGGCAGCACTGCCTTGGCCGGATTCTGGGAAACGCCATCCTGGTCATGCGCGGAGTCCGGCGCCTTCGAAAAGCCTGATGTGCGGTCCGCTATAGTATCGTGAAGAAGTCCCCCCAGGACCGAGTCCAAATCCATGCCGAGCTCGAACAGAATTTCGGCGACGCGCACATCATGGTAGAACGCGGGCTCTCCAGAAGCGCGTTTTCTGTCGCCGAGGGCAGCCTGGGTATACGCCGCGGCGCTCGACAGAAGATTCATCTCCTCGGAACTGAAGCGATGTTCAGCCTTCGAAAGAAAATTCTGTAGTATTTCATCCATGATGAGCACCTGCCACTCTCGTTCTTCCCCCGAGGTCCTTCCATGTTCTAATGTCGCAAAATCCTTCCTTTTCGAACAGGATCAGCGCTTCGGGGATCTGCAGGGGATCCATTTCCAATAATAATACACCATTTTGGGATAAAAATTTACTCCCTTCGAGAATTATCGCCCGGATGAACTTCATGCCGTCGGCGCCGCCGTCGAGCGCGAGGAGGGGGTCCTTCCAGCCATCGTCGACGAGGCGCTCAGCCTGGGCGTGCGAGACGTAGGGCGGATTCGCCGCAATGAGGTCGAATCTCCCCTCGATACCGGAAAAAAGGTCGGATTCGATGAAATGAACCTGCGAAGACTGTAGGAGGCGCCGGGCATTCTGTGCTGCGATCTTCAGTGCGGCGGACGAGACATCGGAGGCCGTCACCCGCCACTGTGGCCTTTCGGCGGCGATGCTGATGGCGACCGCGCCCGTCCCCGTGCACATATCGAGAACGGAAAGCTGGCCGCTCTTTTCCCCGGCCCCGGACGCCGCCACCTGTGCGTCGCCCGATTCGAGCGCGGCCTCCACAAGCGCTTCCGTGTCCTGGCGCGGCGAAAGCACACTGTCGTCCACAAGGAACTCGCGCCCGAAGAACTCGCGGAAACCCCGGATGTGCGCGATGCTTTCGCCGCGCCGCCTCCGTCCGACCATATCGTAAAAAGACTGCGGCACATGGTCGGCGCGATCGGGGAGCATCGCCAATATTTTTTCTTTGGGCAGCCCCAGGCTGCTGGCCAGCAGCAGGACCGCGTCGAGAAAGGGTGTTTCGCTCGAAGAGAAAGAGTGTGCTGCCTCAAGAAGCAGTTCTCTGTAGGTCATGCCATTTCGCGCCCTTCGGACTCGAGGGCCTGCTGCCTGCCCCAGGCCACCAGCGGATCGAGCAATTCATCGAGTTCGCCCTCCATGATGAGGTCGAGCTTGTAGAGTGTCAGATCGATCCGATGGTCCGTGAGGCGATTCTGCGGGAAATTGTAGGTCCGTATGCGCTCGGAGCGGTCGCCGGTCCCCACCTGATTGCGCCGTTCGGCGGAGCGCTCGGCCTGACGTTTTTCATCCTCGATCTCGAAGAGCCGCGCCCGGAGAATGCGCATGGCCTTGGCCTTGTTCTTGATCTGGCTCTTTTCGTCCTGGCAGTGCACCACGATGCCGGTCGGAAGATGGGTGATGCGGACGGCGGAGTCCGTCGTGTTGACGCTCTGCCCACCCGGTCCGGAGGAGCGCATGACATCGATGCGCAGGTCCTCGGGTCTTATCTCGATCTCCGTCTCCTCCATCTCGGGGAGCACGGCGACCGTGACCGCGCTCGTGTGGATCCTGCCGGAGCCCTCGGTGGCCGGCACGCGCTGCACCCGGTGGACTCCGGATTCGTAGCGAAGCCTCTCATAGGCGGCATCGCCCGAAATCGAAAAGATGATCTCTTTTACGCCGCCGAGCTCGGTCTCGTTCATGTTCATCACTTCGAGATTCCAGCCGCGGCCGTCCGCATACCGGGTATACATGCGGTAGAGGTCCGCGGCGAACAGGGCCGCCTCTTCGCCGCCCGTGCCCGCCCGAATCTCCATGATGACCGCTTTATCGGCGAAGGGATCGCGTGGCATAAGCAGCGATTTCAGCTTTTCTTCGAGCGCGAGGGAGCGTCCGCGAAGCTGGTGGAGCTCCTGTTCGGCGAGCTCCTTCAATTCATCGTCCTGCTCGTCCTCCACGAGGGCTTCGGTCTCGTGGATCGATGAGGCAATCCTCTGCGTTTCGTCGAATATCTCGACGACCTCGGAGAGATGCGCGCGCTCCTTCATCAGGCTGCGGTACTTCTGCTGATCGCGGAGGGTGTCAGCTCTCGAAATGAGCCCGTCTATTTCGGCGATGCGGTCCCGCATCTGTTGTATTCGTTCCGTCACGGGTGAATGGTAGCCTGTTTGAGGCCAGTGGTTCAACTCCCGCCCGCGCGGGGAAGCCTGGCGTAAGTACGCCTTGCGCGAGTACGCGCAGGCAGATACTATCTAGCCATGCTCGACATACGTTTTATCAAAGATAATCTGGATGCGGTTCGGCAGAATATCCGCGATCGCTATATGAACGCGGATACCGACCTGGTGGTCTCGCTCTACGACAGGCGCAATGGCACGCTCCGCGAACTCGAGGATGCCAGGCGCCGCAGAAACGAGAATGCACAGGCGATGAAGTCGCCCATGTCTGCGGAAGACCGCGCACTCCGCATCGAAGAGGGCAAACGGCTCAAGGAGACAATCGCCCGCCTCGAATCGGAACTTCAGGAGGTCGAAGCCTCTTTTGCCGCAGAAATGGCCAAAATCCCGAACATGGCCCACCCCGCCGCGCCCCGCGGAAAAGAGGACAAGGATAACCTCGAGGTGAAGCGCGTCGGCGCCCCCACACGCTTCAGTTTCTCTCCAAAAGACCACGTCGAACTCGGACAGAGTCTCGATATCATAGACTTCGACACGGCGACAAAGGTCTCGGGCACGAAGTTCTATTACCTGAAAAACGAGGGTGTCATCCTTGAGCTCGCGCTTGTGCGCTATGCCCTGGATATTCTCGCGAAGCGCGGCTTTACGTTGATGGCCACGCCGGATGTCGCAAAAACCGAAATTCTGGAAGGCATCGGCTTCAACCCCCGCGGGGCGGAATCGAATGTGTACACGCTCGAGGGCGAGGGAACCTGTCTCATTGGCACGGCGGAGATTACGCTCGGCGGATACCACAGCGGCGCCGTCTTTGAAAAGGACCAGCTGCCCATACGCTTTGCGGGCCTTTCCCACTGCTTCAGGAGGGAAGCCGGGGCGGCGGGCCAGTTCTCCAAGGGGCTCTACCGCGTGCATCAGTTCACGAAGGTGGAAATGTTCGTGTACTGCCTGCCTGAGGACTCCGACCGCATGCACGAGGAGCTCCGCTCGATCGAAGAAGAGATTTTCTCGAGCCTCGGTATTCCTTTCCGGGTCGTCGATACCTGCACGGGCGACCTTGGCGCTCCCGCCTACCGCAAGTGGGACCTGGAAGCCTGGATGCCCGGGCGCAACAACGGCGAATGGGGAGAGATCACCTCAACGTCCAACTGCACCGACTATCAGGCGCGCAGGCTCAATGTGCGCTACAGGGATGCAGAGGGGAAAAACCGCTTTGTCCACATGCTGAATGGCACTGCCATCGCGTGCTCGCGCGCGATTATCTCGATACTCGAAAATTTCCAGCAGGCGGACGGCTCGGTCAGGATTCCCAAGGCTCTTATCCCCTATTGCGGCTTTGACGTCATACCTCCGCGCGGCAATGCATAAAATACTGTTCGTGGCTTAAGGCAGATTGGGCGAAGAGATCATCGGTTTACGCCAGGACTGTACTGTGCCGGCCGTCTCCCAGCGGATTTTCCGCCGTATCTCCAGCTTGCCCCNCGCGGCCTGGGCACACACTCCGAAAAATCCGCTCCCTATGTACACAAGCTTTTCGTCGGGCGTAAGTTTTTCTTCTTTCGACAGGATTTCCAGGGCGCAATCAAAATGAATCGGCTCGCCGTCTTCCCGGGAGGCGACCGCTCCCGTCAGATCGAAGATGGGCTTGCCGCACACAGCGCAGATTTTGAGCTCCTGGGGCGGACGCTCGGCCTGAAGTTTCTGCGGCGGCGCATTTGCCCCCCGCTGCATGACCGGCCTGGCCGGCTTCCGTCTGCGAAAATTGTGGTTGTGGAACTTCCCGCTTCCGGGTTTCGGTGGATTCTTGTTCGGTTCGTTGTTCATCGCGATTTGCCCTTTACTGTATTTGACAGCATTTCGGCAATCGATGCAATCGCCCCCTCCAGGTAGCGGTCGTCGATGAGTTTGTGTTTGAGCTCATAGAGCCGTTTCCAACTCGTGGCTTTCATCTCTTCAGTGATATCGTAATCCGAAAGGAGAAAATCATCGGGGGTCGAGCCAGCCCACCCCGGCATGTCTCTCGAGATCTTACTCCGCTTCATCGTGTTCCGCAAATGCGCCTTCCATATGCCTCACGCAGGCATCCCCTTGCACTAACATCACATCGTATCGAATGCGATACTGATTATATTTTCGATTCATAGCAAGAAATAGTTTAGAGGTTTCGATGATCGACCGGCGTTTTTTTGCACTGATGACGTGCTGGAGGTCTTCCTGTGTATAGCGGTTTACCGTTTTGACTTCGACGAAGGCCACAATTCCGCCACGCAGGGCAACGATATCGATCTCACCGCGCCTCGCGCGGAAATTGCGGGAAAGGATGGACCATCCGGCCTCGGCAAGGTATTGCCGTCCCCTCTCTTCTCCTTCCCTCCCGCGCTGCACCGTACATTTCATTCCTGCCCGATCTCTCCCCATATGTATTGCGCAGGTTTGCCGGGATTTTGCTTCAAAATTTCATGATACACGAGTCAATCTCAAAAGTCGGTCACTTTTGAAAGAACCTCACATAAAAAAACTGCCCGAACTGATGTTCGGGCAGCCCCTGTAGACGTATAAACCGGCGCCATAAGCGCCGCACTCTCTGTTATGCTTTCTGCTGATCGCCTTGATCGCTCTTGCGGCCGCCAACCAAAGTCTTGACCTTCGACTTTTTGCCGACCTTGGTGCGGATATAGTAGAGTTTGGCGCGGCGGACTTTGCCTGTCTTCATGATCTCGACCCTCTCGACGCGTGGTGAATGGTAGGGGAACACGCGCTCGACGCCCACGCCGTAAGAATTCTTCCTCACGGTGAATGTCTTGCCGGACCCCGCATTCTTCATCGCGATGACAAGCCCTTCATATGCCTGAACTCGCTCGGTTTTGCCTTCAACGATTTTGAAACTGACGCGGACAGTATCTCCAACCCTGAATGCGGGCAGGTCAGTTCGCGCCTGTTCCGCCTGAATCTGCTGTACGAGGTTCATTCTCTCCCCCTTCGTCTATCACTTCTTTGAGCAATCTGCCGAGTTCGCCGGACAGATCGATTGTATGCAAAAGTTCCGGTCTGTAGGCCAGCGTCTTCACAAGGCTCGCCCTGAGCCGCCAACGGGCAATCGCAGCGTGATTGCCGTTCACCAGCACTTCCGGGACATGCATGCTAGCATATTCTTCAGGCCTTGTATACTGGGGATACTCCAGCAGGCCTGATGAAAAGCTCTCCTCCGAGAGCGATTCGCCTGAAATAACGCCAGGTATCAAACGATATATCGTGTCGATCAGCACCATCGCCGCGACCTCGCCGCTCGAAAGCACATAATCGCCGATGGAGACCACATCGCTCACTCTCGTGTCGATGATGCGCTGATCGATGCCCTCGTAGCGCCCGCAGAGGACGACGAGATTCTCTTCCTTCGCGAAGTCGGCGGCCATCGCCTGATTGAAGAGCCTGCCGGAGGGCGTCACATAGATTGTGCGCAGCGCCGGAGAGCCCGCCGCCTCGAGCGCCCTGTCCAGAGGTTCGGGCTTCATCAGCATGCCTGCTCCTCCGCCGAACACTTCGTCATCGCACTTGCGGTGGCGGTCATAGGCATACTCTCTGATGTCGACGAGTTCGTAGGAGACAAGCCCTTTTGCAACCGCCCGTTTCATGATCGAAGCTGAAAAATAGGCTTCGAGAATCTCGGGAAAGAGCGAAAGAACCTTGATATTCATTCCAGAATCCATGGGCTCACAATTTCGAGCTCACCCTTCTCCTCATCCACCTGGCCTACAAATTCTTTGCGGAAGGGGACAAGCGCCGCTCCGCCGCGGTCGAGCCTCACTTCCAGAAGGTCGTCGGCTCCCCCCTCGACCACCGCAGCGACTACTCCGGCGTGCAGCCCCTCCACCGTCGCGACCATGCCCACCAGATCGGCGACATAATATTCGCCCGGCTTTCTGGGGCAGGCCTGTCCGCGCGGCAGAAAAAGCTCCCGACCCACAAGCCGGCGCGCCTTTTCGGGCGTCTCATAGTCCTCAAAGACGATGCTGGCTCCCCAGCCGCCCTCGAGGACATGCAGGACCTTCATCGGACTGGCATCCTCCAGCCCGAGAGGCCCGCCCACAAGGATTTCGCCCGCCCTTGCGATGTGCGAAAACTCGCCGGAATAGCTTATGAGCCTCAGTCCGCCCTCCAGGCCCCTGGCAGAACCGAGCCTTGCAACGGCGAGATAGTCGGGCTTCCGCGTATCATTCATCGCGGCTGTTCAGTCCAGGATCTCCAGAATGACGCGTTTCGACTGGGATGAAGCGGAAGCGGACAGAATGGTCCGGATCGCACGCGCGATGCGGCCGTTCTTGCCGATGACCTTGCCGATATCACTATCCGCAACCCGCAGCTCGAGAATTGTGGATTTTTCGCCTTCGATCACCTTGATGTCGACGGCATCGGGATTATCGACAAGGGATTTGACAATATATTCAACGAGATCGCGTTCCATAGTGTTCCAGCCGGCTCAGCCGAGCCGTATCCCTTTCTTGTTGAAGAGGGAGCGGACGGTGTCGGAGGGCAGAGCACCCTTCGAAAGCCACTCTCTGGCCTTGGTTTCATCGATATTGAGCTGCTTTTCCTCGGCCTCGATCGGATGATAGTAGCCGAGCTCATCGATTGTCTTGGAATCGCGCGCGGCGCGGGAATCCATGACGACTATCCGGTAGTATGGCCTGGCCTTTGCGCCGAATCTCTTGAGTCTGATACGTACACTCACGAAAATCCTCCTGATTTCGCACAATTACTGTGTGGGCCCCGTATTGTCCTGCACATCCGTTCCCGTGCGGAGCCCGAATGAGGGAACATGCGCCGAAAATTTATATACTATTACCCGGCAAGAAGTCAACTCGGGGCGGTCGGCATCGGCTTGCCACAGACGCCGCATTGGAGTAGGTTCCAGACTATGGTTCCTTTTCCCCGAGGTTCTCTGCTTCTGGCGCCGATGGTCGGCATCACGAACAGGGCCTTCCGCACATTCGTGCATGAGATGGGCGGCCCGGACTGGTACACGACCGAAATGGCGAGCGCNGAGGCATTTCTCTCCGGCGGAAGAAATGAATCGGTGTACCTCGANCCCGCGCCCTGCCCCCTGCACACCTCTGTACAGTTTGCCGCGCGCAGCCCGGATTCGCTCGCCGCCGCATGCCGCGCACTGTCCCGGGTTCCCGACGGGCAGCGCCCCGCGGGAATCGACATAAACATGGGCTGCGCGGCTCCGCACATCAGAGGCTCGGGACGCGGGGCCGCGCTTCTCGACAATGCAGCGCTGGCGCGCGAGATGGTCGCAGCCGCACGCGAGCACTGGACAGGCGCGCTCTCCGCCAAAATCCGCCTGAGCACCGCACAGGGCGAAGAGGGCACTCTGGGTTTGGCCAGGTCGCTCGCGGAGGCGGGCCTCGATTTCCTCGTGGTCCACGCCAGGCTCGACACGCAGAAATTCCGGCGCAGGGCCGACCACAGCTTCGCTCTTCTGCTCGCACGGGAACTCTCGATTCCCGTCATTGCGAACGGGGACATCGCGACGGCCGACGAGTGCCGCTCACTCCTGGCTTCAGGGGACATTCACAGTCTGATGATCGGCCGGGCCGCGGTGCGCGAGCCCTGGCTCTTTCGCCGGCTCCACGGGGAGCTCGCCGGCAGCCCCGAGGCTCTCTCCGAAAAACACGATCTCCTTGCGATCGGCCTGCACTACATCGATCTGGCCGAGGCCATGCTCCCGCCNGAGTGGCAGAAGGAGACCTGCCGGCGTGTCTTTTCGTACTATGCGGACAACGTGGGCTTCGCGCACCACCTCAGGTTTTCGCTCATCAACGCGCCCACGCTCGACGCCATGAGGGCCTCTCTCAACGAGTATTTCGGCGAAGTTCCTCAGGACAGGTATCGCTAGGCGCGAAGCGTCCCTTTCCGCATCTCATTATTTACCTTGACGATACACAATTTTACAATTATAGTAATAATGTCAAACCATACGCACAGGGGGCACAGACAATGGCAGAGACTATCCCTCAAATGTATATCGAAATCGCTCAGAGACAGCCGGACGTCAACGCACAGCTTTCAAAGGATGCAGAGGGCAAATTCCAGCCGACAAGCTATGGCACACTTCTGAAGGAAGTGGGCATCTGCGCCCACGGGCTGCACAGTCTCGGCATCAGGCGGGGCGACAACGTCGGTTTCATCTCCGACAACAGGAAAGAATGGCTCATCGCCGACCTCGCCATGCTCGGCCTCGGCGCCGCCGACGTGCCGCGCGGCTGCGACGCGACCGCTCAGGAAATCGCCTATATTCTGAGCTGGAGCGAATGCGCGACCGTCATTCTCGAGAACGACCGCCAGCTGCAAAAAATCCTCGACATAAAGGCGGGCCGCCTTCCCTTCGGCTCCCAATCGCTCAAGGAAGCGCCCTATGCACATTTAAAGACCCTCATACTCTTCGAACCGCCATCTCCATCGGTGGTCGAACAGGCCACAGATGCAGGCCTCAGCATCCTGATTTTCTCCACCATCATGAGAGAGGGCCGCTCCCTCTACGAAAAAGATCCTGAATTCTTTCGGAATGAGGCTGCAAAAGGCAGGCGCGACGATATCGCGACCATCATCTACACGTCCGGCACGACGGGAGACCCGAAAGGCGTCATGCTCAGCCACGGCAACTTCCTGCATCAGACCGAGTACCTGCCGAGCCTCATTGGAGTAAAAAGCGGCGATGTATTTCTCTCCGTGCTGCCCGTGTGGCACTCCTTCGAGCGTGTCACCCAGTACATCATACTGCAGGCGGGGGCCACGATTGCCTATTCCAAACCCGTCGGCCCGATTTTGCTTGCGGACATGCAGGCGGTGCAGCCGCAGTGGTTTACCTCCGTCCCCCGAATCTGGGAATCGATCAAAGACAGCGTATACAAAACAATCCGCCAGAGCGGAGGGGTCAAGAAAACGATGTTCTCGATGTTCGTCGGCATCGGGGAGGCGCAGGCATACTTCAGGAACATGCTGCTCGACCGGCTTCCGAAATTTTCTCCGCGCTCCCGGGTTGTCGACATCGCCGTGTCCATCATCCCCTTTGTGCTCCTGACCCCCTTACGCGCGCTGGGCGACGTCCTCGTGTTCAAAAAAATAAAGGAAAAACTCGGCAAGGGCTTTATTGCGGGCATCTCCGGAGGCGGGGCCCTGCCGCCCTCCGTGGACAAATTCTTCGATGCGCTCGGGATCCTCATTCTTGAAGGCTATGGCCTCACCGAAACGGCGCCGGTGCTCGGAGTCAGGCTGAAGACTCACCCGGTGACCGGCACGGTCGGGCCCATTCACCGCGGCACCGAAATCCGCATCGTCGATGAACGGGGCAAAGTCCTCCCCGCAGGGGAAAAAGGAGTCATCCAGGTCCGGGGTCCGCAGGTCATGCTCGGCTATTACAGACGCCCCGACCTCACTGCCAAAATCCTCTCCGGGGACGGCTGGCTCGATACGGGCGACCTCGGCATGCTCACCATTCACGGCGAAATAAAGATCGTAGGACGGGCAAAAGACACCATCGTGCTCCGCGGCGGCGAGAATATCGAGCCCGTCCCCATCGAACAGCGGCTGTGCGAGAGCCTCTACATTCAGCAGGCGGTCGTGCTCGGCCAGGATCAGAGATATCTGGCCGCCCTCATTGTGCCGCGCGAGGAAGCGCTCATTCAGTGGGCTGAAGAAAACGAAATCCCCTTCGTCGACTATGCGTCGCTTCTCGAGCAGCCGGTGGCGAAGGAGCTGATCGACAGCGAGATCAACGCGTGCGTGAGCATGAAAAATGGCTTCAAGCCATTCGAGAGGATATTCCGCTTTGCCCTGCTGCCGACGCCCTTTGAACCCGGCCGCGAGCTCTCGGCCAAGCAGGAACTGAAACGCCACGCCATCAATGAGCTGTATAGGAATCAGATACGATCGCTGTTCGCCGAATAGTCCGGGCCGACTCAATTCACTTCGATGTCGCCCAGAACGCTCTTCACGTAGAGTCGGCGGGCGCCTTCGCCGGTGCGGAATGCGCAGCGCTGCGGCCCCATGCCCGCAGCGTTCACCGAATGAAGGGTATCGATGCGCCCGGAAAGCGTCTCGGCCCTGAATTCCACGCTGCTGTGCTCGAGCTGGACGGAAATGTCGCCTGAGTACGTCTGGATTTCTCCCCCACCGAAGAGGCCGAGCACCTCGAATTCTATATCGCCCTTGTTGGATATGAGCCTGATCCGTCCGCCGACATCGCGCACGCTCACTTTGCCCTGTTCGGAGACGGCCGCCACGTTCTTTTCGACTTGATCGATGAAGGCCGACCCGTTCTGTATCTCCACCTGGACCGAACCTGAAATTCTGCTGCACTTGAGTACGCCGTCGATGCTCCTCGCGGAACAGCCTTCGCTGCCCTCGATATTGATGGCCCCGCTCACGCTCGAAGCCTCGACGAATTTGGCGTCCCTGACGCCGATATTGCCATGTTCGGTGATGACGAGCACATTTGAAGGCATGTCGCGCACCTGAATCGAACCTCTTGAGGAGTGCACTTCGATGTCGGAGATCTGTGGCGGGATGAAGACACTGCATTTGCTGATCCGCACGAAATCATTCGCCATCACATCGAGAATGGCGATGCTCTCGGCGTGCCGAACCCTGCAGGACCATGCATCGATTTCGGCGGAAGCACCTTCCAGTTCAACGCAATAGCGAAGCTCCGCATCGTCTGACTTTGTAACGGTGATATCGCCCTCTGAAACACGGAGCACAATCCGCCGGACATTTTCTATGCTCTGGACATCCTCGACAAACCGAAAATCTATGTCAACACCCTCGGTGCGCATCCAACATTGCCTCCACGTGCTGAATCCGATCCGTACCTGCCCCAGGCCCTGGGGTAGAAAATTGATTATTTGTTAAAAATTATACCACAGCTTGTTATCTTTGACGAGAACCTAAAGAGCAGCAGCTTCTCAACCTATTGAAACCTTTTACAACATACAGCATTATTCCTCAAACCATCGAGGAGGATATCGTGTATAAACCCGTTGACCCCAAGGTCAACTTCCCTCAACAGGAAGAGTCGGTCGTTCAATTCTGGGAAGAGCGAAGGATATTTCAAAAATCCATTTCGCAGCGGGAAAGTGCGCCGGAATTCGTATTCTATGACGGCCCTCCCTTCGCGACCGGTCTGCCTCACTTTGGCCATTTTGTTCCGGGTACGATCAAGGATATTATCCCTCGATATAAAACCATGCGCGGCTATCGCGTCGAACGGCGCTTCGGCTGGGACTGTCACGGCCTTCCCGTCGAAACCCTCATCGAAAAGGAGCTTGGACTCAACTCGAAGACCGACATCGAGCGATTCGGCATCGCAGAATTCAATGAAGCCTGCCGCGTCTCGGTCCTCCGCTACGTCAAAGAGTGGCGCCAGATCGTCACGCGCCTCGGGCGCTGGGTCGACTTTGACCACGACTACAAGACGATGGACCCCGATTACATGGAATCGATCTGGTGGGTCATCAAATCGCTCTGGGACAAGGGCCTCATCTACGAAGGTCACTATATCCTTCCGTACTGTCCGCGATGCTCGACGGTCTTGTCGAATCACGAGCTGTCATTGGGCGGCTACAAAGATGTCCACGACCCGGCAATCACGGTGCGGTTCAAAATAACTGGCGTTCCGGCAGCGAACAGGGACCCTGCCCTGGCCAACCTCGCAGACGGCTCGGCCTACTTCGTCGCCTGGACCACGACGCCGTGGACTCTGCCATCGAACCTCGCGCTTGCGCTCGGACCGGATATCGACTATGTCTGCGTCGTAGACGGCGACGAACGCTATATCCTCGCCGAATCGAGATTGAGCGCCTACTATAAACACCCGGAATCGCTGCAGCTCGCCTGGAAGAAAAAGGGCAGCGAGCTCGCGGGCATCCGGTATGAGCCGCTGTTCCCCTACTTCGCTTCCCTTTCGGAAAAGGGAGCCTTCGTCACGGTGCCCGGCGACCATGTCACGACCGAAGACGGCTCCGGCATTGTCCACACCGCGCCGGGCTTCGGCGAAGACGACTACAATGTGCTGCGCGGCACGGGCATCCCCACAGTGTGCCCCATCGACGCCGAATGCAAATTCACCGACGAGGTGCCCGACTACAAAGGCATTTTCGTCAAAGACACCGACAAGGCAATCATGGAGCGCCTCAAGAAGGAAGGCAAACTCATCAAGCGCGAGCAGATCCTGCACGCGTATCCCCACTGCTGGCGCTGCGGCAGCCCCCTCATCTACAGGGCAATCTCGAGCTGGTTTGTAAAAATCGAACCTGTGAAAGGCTCCATGCTCAAAGCGAACAAGGGTATCTATTGGGTGCCCTCGCACATCCGCGACGGGCGCTTCGGCAAATGGCTCGAAAATGCGCGCGACTGGGCGATCAGCCGCAACCGCTACTGGGGCAATCCCCTCCCCGTCTGGAAATGCGATACCTGCGACAAGACCGTCTGCGTGGGGTCCCGCAAGGAGCTCGCCGATCTCGGCGGCAAAGTGCCGGAAGATCTCCACAAGCACTACATCGACAAGGTGACGTTCCCCTGCTCCTGCGGAGGCACGATGCGCCGCATCCCCGAAGTCCTCGACTGCTGGTTCGAGTCCGGCGCGATGCCCTATGCGCAGAACCACTATCCGTTCGAAGACAAAGAGAACTGCGAAAAGAGATTCCCCGCGGATTTCATCTGCGAGGGGCTCGATCAGACTCGCGGCTGGTTCTACACCCTGACAGTCCTCGCCGCGGCGCTCTTCGACCGGACGGCCTTCAAGGCATGCGTCGTCAACGGCCTCGTCCTCGCCGAAGACGGCAAGAAAATGTCCAAGAGCCTGCGCAACTACACCGATCCCTCCGAAGTGATGGATAAGTTCGGCGCCGACGCCCTCAGGTTCTTCCTCATGAATTCGGCCGTCACCAAGGCGGAAGACCTCTGTTTCTCGAACGAGGGCGTAAAGGAAGTGCTCAAAAGCGTCCTCATTCCGCTCTGGAACGCCTACAGCTTCTTCGTCACCTACGCCAACATCGATGGATTCGTCGCCGAGGGCTTCGACTGCAGCGGCGTCGAAAATCCGCTCGACAAGTGGATCCTGTCGGTGTGCGAGAAGCTGGTCGCCGATGTCACCGCGGGACTGGAAGTCTATGACATGCAGGCGGCCATCGGGCCGATGGTCGAATTTGTCGACAGTCTCAACAACTGGTATATCCGCCGTTCGCGCCGCCGCTTCTGGAAATCGGAGAACGACGAGGACAAGAAAAACGCGTACCAGACCCTGTACCGCGTGCTGCGCCGCCTGACTCTCGTGATGGCCCCCGTCATCCCCTTCATCACGGAGACCATCTACCAGAACCTCAGACTCGAGCGCGAACCAGAATCGATCCACCTCGCCAACTGGCCTGTCGAAGAAGCGCAGTATCGAAACCTCGGGCTGGAACGGGACATGCGCATCGTCCGTCAGGCTGTTTCGATGGGGCGTGCGCTCCGAGTCGCCAACGACCTCAAAATCCGTCAGCCGCTCGCCTCGGTGCAGCTCATAACCCGCCAGCCCGAAGAGCAGGAAGTGCTGACGCGCATGGAAGACATTCTCCGCGAAGAGCTCAATGTCAAATCCGTCGTCATCCACGAAAAGGAAGAAGACCTCGTGGAATACCACGCGAAGGCGAACTTCCGGGTGCTCGGCAAGGAGCTCGGCCCGGACATGAAGGAAGCCGCGGCGCACATCGCCGCCCTGGGCAGTGCGGAGATCGCGCGCATCCTGAACGGCGAAACAGTGCCTCTCGCTCTCCGCTCGGGCAGAACCATCGGCCTCGACGCGGAGCGCGTCGAAGTTGTCCGCGAAGAAAGGCAGGGGCTCAAGGTGCTCAACGAGGGCACCCTCACCGTGGCGCTCGATACGACCATCACTGCGGACCTCCTCCATGAAGGGTATGTGCGCGACCTCATCCGCGGCATTCAGAATGCCCGCAAGGAAGCAGGCTTCGAGGTCACTGACCGGATCGTGCTGAGAGTATTTGGCGACGAGGACCTCCACACCGCACTCGACCGGTTCAGACAACTCGTCGCCGAGGAGACGCTCGCGGTGAAGATCGAGTGGTCCGGGCAGGCCACGGAGACCCCGGTGGAAGCCGGCGAGAAAACCTGGACCGTGAGCCTCACAAAGGCATAATGCCGGACAAGAGCGCCGGATTGAGATACGGCTTTACTGCGCTCCACGGCAGTACGAGGATGAATTCTCCCATATACCATGGGGCGATCTGATAGCGGTCGTATTCAAAGCCGATGCCGCTTCCACAGACGAAGATATTTTCGGATGGCTTTATGTCCGGCTCGAAGAAGCCCAGTGTCCTCAGGTCTATCTGAGCCTGAGCGTTGCCACCAGCGCCTGTGTGGCCGCCCGAAACCCCGGTGCCTGATACAGCCTTCCCCCGTACACCCCGGAAGTCGCTCTGTCTCACCAGCTCAGCCTTGAGAAGCGAAGAGAGCTCTGTCTTCCAGTCATCTCCTGAAAAAATGTCGCCGGGGCCGAGCCGCACCCCCGTCTTCCGGTCGATGACATCGAAGGCCGTCGATGCAGCGCCATGCGCCCCTCCATTGAACAGGTAATGCTGGGTTGCGACACTCACGACACTGTCCGAAATAAAAACGGGATATTCGATCTCTTCGTACTCGAGCGGGGGGATGGACGGCTGCGGCTGACCAGACGACCCCTGATACACATTGAGGGGAGCAGATTCCTGTTGCGCCTGCCTGAAGGCCGCCATCTGGTACGGAGATTTGCCGCGCCTCAGCACCTCATCGAACACATGAACCTGAGTCTTCTGTCTCGCACCAAGATACTGAAGACGGAGCGAAGTGCTGTGTCCGCCTTCCTGCGTTGTATACTGGGCAGCCAGGATGCGCAAGCTTTCTGCCGCTTTCAGGCCCTTTCCCCTGACCGTGACTTCTTTCAGGGCAGGTGGTTTATAGTGCACTTCGACCGAAGCACCCCGCACCACGGCGGTCAACCGGAGTCCATCCATGCCCCCGTCGCCCAGAGAGAGCGTGCGCACATTCCCGTCCGCCCCTGCTTCCACTATTCTTCCATAAAGGCCCTGCGCTTCCCACTCGAGAAATCCCTGGACCCTGGCGTTATTCGAAACGAGGACCAGCCTGAAACCTTCCCCCTGATTTTCCCAGGCATCGAGCTTCGAAGGAATCCGCACGAATCCTTTCGGAAACGGTGGAGAAACGACCTCACAGCCAGCGATGAGAAAAGAAAGCATGCCGAGTAGGACAATTTTCCCCAGCACCGCCATCGGGCGATGGCAATTCCCAAAATCTCTTCCTCTCATGAACCATCCAGCTCCTGCCGATACTATAACAGAAAGCACATTCATTTTTCGCACTTTTTTACGGAAAAAATGTGTTATCCAGAGAATGAAGTGTTATAATATATATGCAGACAAATAATATTCCTATTCCAAGGAAAAGATTAGACAGAGGAGGCAATTTAAGGGAAGAAATTTTGTTTTTCTTGTTTACTCGATCGTGATATGGTTATATCATTAGAGAAAAGACTGTAATATCCCAGGAGGGTAGCGATGAAATTTGTGAAACGGTTTCTCCCTCTGATGGTGGTAGGCATATTGATCTTCGCATCATGCGCCACCAACACNGGTCAGGTACCAAAGGAAGCAGAAACACCACCAGTCACCCAGGAGGCACAGGCTCAGCCTCAGGAACAACCCCAGCAACCTTCTGTAGAGAAATACGAGCTGCAGAACTTATTCCAGCAGGCCAATACCCTGAAGGCTGAAGCGACAGATTTCGACCTGAATTCAGTGGATCCCGATGGTTTCCTCGCAGCGAGCAACAAGCACGACGCCGTTGCTGCACAATATCAGGATCTTGTTGAGACTCCGGCCGAATATGATGGTGTGAAGGCATATCCACTGAAACAGGATCTCGAAGGCCTTGTGGCAGCGTGGACTCAGGTTGTTGAGAAAGGCTTGCCGCTCCGCGCAGATGCAGAAAAGAATGCAGCGGATGAGACGAGAGCTGCGGCGATGAACGCCGATGCGCCGTCACAGGCGCCGGCACAGTATGATGCCGGCCTGCAGTATTATTCGCAGGCTTCGACAGAGTACGACGCCGCCAATTACAAAGAAGCCATTACATCATATCAGCTTGCCGGTGCCGCATTCGACAGCGCCGCCGCAGCTGCAGAGGTGAATGTGCTCCGCGCAGACATCGAGAAGAACGGCTATTCCGGATACGAAAGCATTCAGACGTATTTCTCGATGGGCGAGGACAAGTACAAAGAAGCCCAGGACCTGTGGCAGAAAAATACGCTCGACGACATAAAAGCATCGACGGCTGCCTTCAAAGAGGCCCAGAGCTACTATTCCTTCGTGGAGACCAAGGGCTCCGAGCTCAAGGCGATTGAAGGCAAAGACAAGGCTGTAGCCGCCCAAGAGGAAGCTCTTCAGGTGAAAGCCGATGTCAATGCCCCCGACGATTATCAGCAGGCCGTGGATATCCTGGCTGAAGCCGATAAAAATATGCAGGACGGCAGCTATGCGAGCGCATATTCCGGGTATCTGGATGCCGTGAGCGCCTTTGAGGCCTCCCGCGATGTGGCCAGTGCCAAAGAGCAGGAAGTCACCGATGCCATAGCGAAAGCCGAGACCGGCTTCGCAGAGGCAAAGGACAGGGCTTCCGAACTCGGGCTGGAAGAGAACATCTATCTCACCGCCGCTGCTGAACACCTCGACAAAGCCAAGGCTCTTAAGGAAGAGGTTCAGTACAACGATGCACTGTTCGAGACCAACGAAGTGTTCAACTACATTGGCCTCTCTGACAACTTCGTGCAGGAAGAGACCCAGACACGGGAAAAAGCCCGCCTCGAGCAGCTCGAAAAAGACAAGGCCGCCGCCGACGCTGCGATTGCCGATGCCGAGGCCAGAATGGCCTGGGCCAACGAAGTGGACCTCAAGTCGGACTATCCGCAGGAATATACCGATGCCTCAACCTCAATGTCCGGCGCCGAGATAGCCTACAACAACGAGAAGTACGCCCCGGCCAAGACTCTTGCGGAAGAAGTGTCCACGACCCTCTCCGACGAGTTCCAGCAGCAAGTGCTGGCCGCTAGGGAAGCTGCAAAGGCAAAGGCTGCCCAGGCTGACGAGGAAGCCCGCCAGAAGGCAGCGGACAAAGAGGCCGCCGACGCTGCGATTGCCGATGCAAAGACGCGCATAGCCTGGGCCGACGAAGTGGACCTCAAGTCGGACTATCCGCAGGAATATACCGATGCCTCAACCTCAATGTCCGGCGCCGAGATAGCCTACAACAACGAGAAGTACGCCCCGGCCAAGACTCTTGCGGAAGAAGTCTCCGGTATCCTCTCCAATGATTTCCAGGCTCAGGTAGCCTCGGAGCGCGCCGCGAAAGAACAGCTTGCGAAGGACAAGGCGACTGCGGACGAAGTCTTGCCGAAGGCGCGCGAGCGCATGGCGTGGGCGGATCAGAACAACATCAAGGCCGAGTACCCGCAGGAGTATACAGACGCCTCAACCTCAATGTCCGGCGCCGAGATAGCCTACAACAACGAGAAGTACGCCCCGGCGACAGAGCTCGCAAACGAGGTCCTCTCGATCCTTTCGCCCGACTTCGAGGCCAAGGTCACAAGCGACAGGGCCACCAAAGAGCAGGCTGAAATCGAAAAGGCGAGCAATGCTGCAAATGCGCTCGGAGAGGCTCATTCCCGCATGGCGTGGGCGGATCAGGTTGGTCTCGCATCGGATTACCCCGATGAATACCGCGATGCAGACACCTCGATGCAGGCTGCCGATGCGGCCTACAGCCAGAAAGAGTACGACGCGACTGTCACGCTTTCGAACGACGTTCTCCGCATTCTCTCAGACGACTTTATGACGAAGGTGAATGGGGAAAGAGACGCTGCCGTACAGCTTGCGAAGGACAAGGCGACTGCGGACGAAGTCTTGCCGAAGGCGCGCGAGCGCATGGCGTGGGCGGATCAGAACAACATCAAGGCCGAGTACCCGCAGGAGTATACAGACGCCTCAACCTCAATGTCCGGCGCTGAGATAGCCTACAACAACGAGAAGTACGCCCCGGCGACAGAGCTCGCAAACGAGGTCCTCTCGATCCTCTCGCCCGACTTCGAGGCCAAGGTCGCTGCCGATAGAGCCGAAAAGGCTAAACAGACATCAGAGGCCGCGATCGCCGAGAACATGAAATATGCTCAGACAGCCATTGCGGACGCCCAGAGCAGGTATGACTGGGCAGCTTCCAAGAATGCCGCCAACAATTACCCCGAACTCTTCAAACAGGGTGGTGACGCGCTCGCCGAAGCCAAGACCGCTTTCAACGCTCTCGACTATACCCGCGCGAAAGACCTCGCGGCGCAGTCCTACTGGGCGCTGATGCAGATCAATGAGTTTGCCCCATTGCCCGCGACCTACGTAGTGCGACTCATCCCCCAGCGCAGAGACTGCCTGTGGAGAATCGCAGAGTATGCGTTCATATACAACAACCCGTACAAGTGGCCGGTGCTGTATCAGGCGAACAAGGCTACGTTCAAAGATCCGTCGAACCCCGACCTGATATTCCCCGGACAAGTGCTCAAGATTCCGAGCATCAAGGGTGAAACTCGCGATGGTGTATGGGATCCGAACAAGACCTATCAGCCTCTTGCCAAGTAAGGTCCAGATAAAAAATGAGGCCGCCCGCGAGGGCGGCCTTTTTTTTGGCATTCGGTGCCGGCTCGTCCGCACGCCGGCACCACGGAGGCAGACGAGAGAGGCGGGTGCCCCTCCACCAGGATAAAATTCAGGAATAAAAGGCGCGCAAAAAGCCAATCATATCCAGATGATCGGAAGCCGCGATCGTTTCGCGGATCGCGTGCATCGCGAGCAGCGGATGACCGACATCCACCGTGGAGATGCCTGTTCGGCTTGCGGTGATGGGGCCGATCGTCTTGCCGGGCTGGATGTCCGCCCGGGCCATATAGTGCTGAATATTGACCTTCGCCTTGGCAGCCGCAGTCTCCGCGATCTGCAGCGAAGTGAAATCGGTGGCATAGTTCATGTTGGCATTCGATTTTACTGCGATGCCCTTGCCGAGCACCGGTGTGTAAAACTCGTCGAATTTGTCGGGATATCCGGGATGCCAGGCCTGTGATGCGTCCACAGAGACGCACGAGGAGTACGACAGGGCCCTGTAGAAATCCTGGCCGGAGTTCCGGGATGCGAGCGTTATCCTCGCGAGTATGTCGCGGAGATACGAGGACTGGGCTCCGCCGGGCGTCATCGAGCCGATCTCTTCAGCATCGAAAAAGCACGCCACCTGTGTCGCCGCCTGGGCTTCGACCCCGGTAAAGGCCTCCATAACCGCGGCGCAGCCTGCGAGGTCGTCGAGCCTCGGCGCATTGATGAGGGATCCATCTATGAGCCGCGAAGCTTCAATGTCAAAAAGCCGGAGGTCGGCGGAGACAATCGCCGCGGGCTCGACGCCAAGTTCCGCCGCAACGCGCGCAAGTATCTCGGAAGTTCCGGCTGTGCCCGCGAGGCCTTCAGGCACGGTCTGGGTGGCTGCCCCTTCATCCTTCTTGGGACAAACGAGCCCGAAGAGCGCAGGCATGTGCTGATGCAGGTTGTATTCAAAGCCCTTGTTGATGTCCCGGTTCAAATGAATGGCGAGATTCGGAATGACCGCAAACGGCTCGTGGCTGATATAGAATCTCAGGAGAACGCTGTCGTTTTCACGGACCGCGATGTTTCCTGCGAGGCCGAGCGGTCTGTCCAGCCAGCCGGACAGAATCGGCGCTCCGTAGGACTCGAGGGCAAGGCGCATATAGCCTCTGGACTGAAGCTCTTTTTCGGGGCGAATCTTGAGCGCCGGACTGTCGGTGTGGGCCCCGGCGAGCAGAAAACCTGCCTCTGCGGGAGCCTTCAATCCCATTCTGAAGGCGATCAGCGAACTGCCGCCGCGGCTGACATAATAGACGGCGCCGGGCTCGAGCTGCCATACCTGGCGTTCATCGAGGGCCTGTGCGCCCATCGCGCCCAGCATGCTGATCAGATTATCGACAGCCTGAAATGGCGTGGGAGAAGCATCAATGAAATCCATCAAGCGTTTTATCTTCTGCTCCATTGCATAACTCCTTTTCAAAATTCCGACATGTCTGTTGCCACTGTTCGCTTTCCAGCATAAGGAGAAACAGCCCATCCCGAAGCGCCTTGATGTCCGCCCTGTAATCCTGATCCTCGTAGAGCAGCTCGAATTCCAGGAGGCGTTGAGCGCGGCGGAGTCCGAATCCTCTGTCGAGGGCCAGATGCTTGAGGCGGGCTATCAGCGCAACTTCAGAGACCGAATAGGTCCGGCGGCCGGACTTGGTGCGCACGGGTGTCAAAAAAGGCACCGTCTTTTCCCAGAAACGCAGGGTCGAAGCGGGTACCGAGAGAAGTCTTTCCAATTGCCCGATACTCAGGTAAGGCATGTCTCAACTCCGCAGCCTGTCTTTTCGGGAAGCGCGCAGCTCAAGCTGGATGGGAATACCGTCGAGGCCGAGCTCAAGGCGAATCTTGTTCTTGAGAAAACTGCGGTACGACTCCGCCACCGCTTCCGGGCGCGTCACGAAAAAGATGAATCGCTGGGGATTCACGGAGGCCTGCACGGCGTAGCGCAACTTGAAGTGGGTGCGCGGGCCGGCCGGCGGTGGCGTCTCCTCGATCCAGGCCGCGACCGCCTGATTGAGCCGCGATGTCTCGATCATCTTGTTCGCCTTGCCATAGAGCGACACCACCGTCGATATGAGTTTGTCGATTCCCTGTCCGCCCTTTGCCGAAATCGCGACGACGGGCGCATAGGCCATCTGCCCGAAGAAGAAGCGCAGGCGGTCGCGGGCAGCCTCAAAGGCATTCTTCATGGCCGGCATTTTATCCCACTTGCTCAGCGCGAGCACCACCGGCCGGCCCGCCTCCACGGCAAAGGCGGCAATCTTCTTGTCCTGCTCGGAGAGTCCCTCTTCCGCGTCGATCATCAGAATCACCACGTCGGCCCGGCTCACTACGGAGATGGACCGCGTCACCGAATAATATTCGACATTGTCGGTGACCTTTTTCTTCCTGCGGATACCCGCGGTGTCGAGGACGGTGATACCTCTGCCTCTATAGAGGAATCGGCTCTCGACGACATCGCGGGTCGTCCCCGGCTCGGCGGAGACGATGCTCCGCTCGTGGCCCACGAGCGCGTTGAGAAGGGTCGATTTGCCGGTGTTCGGCTTGCCCATGATCGCGATGCGGATATCCGCCTTCTCAATCTCCACCCCGCGCACGCGCGAAAAATCGAGGCGGGCTGCAATGGCCTGGGCAAGCTCATCGATGTTCCGGTTGTGCTCCGCCGAAACAAAGAATATCGGCTCGAACCCCCACTGCGCGTGCGTCCACACGAGCGCATCGCGCTCGGGACTGTCCGCCTTGTTCACCACGAGCAGCAGTCTCTTCGCATAGGGCCGCAGCAGGGCCGCAAACTCCTCGTCTTCCGGCGTTATTTCGGTCACATCCACCATGAACAGGATGAGGTCCGACCTCTCGATATACGCGAGGGTCCTGGCGACGACCAGCTCGTCCAGTCCCTCGCGCTCCAGCCTGAATCCGCCGGTGTCGACCATCAGAACCCTTTTCCCGGTTCCCCACAGCTCGCACTCTTCTTCAATGGGGTCGCGTGTCACGCCAGGCCTCGGGTCGGTGATGGCCCGGCGCTTCCCGACGAGGCGGTTGAAAAGAGTGGACTTGCCGACATTCGGCCTTCCCGCGATGACGACCAGCGGCAGATTCTCATAGCGGAGCGCGGGGGCTGTGCCGGTATCCGGCCGGGCTGCCGCGCCACTCTCCGGCCCACTCTCCGGCGGGGTATTCATCTTCTTTTTATCCATATATTTCCTACAGACTGAGCTTCGATGTCAGCAGCGCGCTGATCTGCGACGAAGTGTGCATGGAAAGAGCCTGGTGGGCAAGGGCGGAAGCTTCTTCGATGGTGACGGACCTGAGGGCGCGCTTGATCGCCGGTATTGACGATGCGGACATGGAGAGAGTCCGCAGCCCCATTCCCACGAGGAGCACCGCGCTTGCCGGATCGGCCGCCATCTCGCCGCAGAGGCTCACATCTATGTGGGCGTGTTCGCCATACCCTATTGTCATCCTGATGAGCCGCAGCACCGATATACTGTAGGGCTCGTTGAGATAGGCCACCTTCTGGTTCCCTCTGTCCACCGCGAGCGTGTACTGGCTCAGGTCATTCGTCCCGATCGAAAAGAAATCGCAGGAGCGGGAGAGCACGTCGGCGCAGATCGCCGCAGAGGGAACCTCGATCATGATGCCGGTCTCGATGTTCGAGTCGATGCTGTGGCCATGGGCCTTGCACTCCCACTTTGCCTCCGCGAGGAGGCCCTGCGCGCGGATGAGCTCATCGATCGTGCTTATCATCGGGAACATGATCTTGACTTTTCCGTGGACAGAAGCGCGCAGGATCGNCCGGAGCTGTGTCTTGAACAGCTCGGTCTTCTCGAGACAGAAGCGGATCGCCCGCCAACCGAGGAGGGGATTCTTCTCGCCCACCGCGCCGAGTTCGGGCAGCACCTTGTCTCCGCCGATATCGAGGGTCCGTATGGTCACTGTCTTGCCCTGCATGGCCTGTACCACTCTGGTGTACTCTTTGCACTGCTCCTCTTCGCCGGGGACGTGCCCGCCCAGGAACAGGAATTCAGACCTGAAGAGTCCTATTCCCTCTGCGCCGTATTCGACGGCGTTTGTCACTTCATCGGGCATCTCGATATTCGCCACGAGCGAAATCCGGGTACCATCCTTGGTCTGGGCAAGGACTTCGCGGAGCTCCCTGTTTTCCTTTTCGCGCTGGATGCGGGCGAGGCGGGCCGCCTTTTCCCGCTGCATAAAAACATCATCGGNGTCGACGGCGACTATACCCTTCTCGCCGTCGATGTACACGGGCTGTCCCGGCTTGACCTGATCGACAAAGTTGGGGCCGACACCGAGCACCGCGGGAATCTCAAAGGCTCTCGCCAGAATCGCCGCGTGGCTTGTGCGTCCGCCGGATTCCGTCACAATTCCGCGCACCATACTGCGCGACATTCCCACCATGTCCGAAGGCAGGAGATCTTTCGCGACGAGGATGATCTCGGTCTCGATATCGGAGAGAGAAATCCTTTCCTTTTTGAGGAGGTGGCCGAGTATGCGCCTGACCACATCGTGCACATCCGATACGCGCTCCTGGATGAGCGGATCGGCCGACGAGGAGAGCTTGTCGACCATTTCGGTCTCAAACGAGAGGATCGCCGATTCGACGTTGAAGAGGTTGTCATTGAGGGAATGTTCGATCTGCTCAAGCAGTTCGGGGTCGTCCAGCATCATGAGGTGTGCGTCGAAGATGGCCGCCTGCTCCTCGCCGGCCTCTTTCTTCGCGTGGTCCCGAAGCGTCTCTATCTCTTTCTTCGCGAGCANGGAAGCCTCGCGGAAGCGGGCCAGTTCGCTCTGCACATCTGCAACCGTGATGTGATACTGGGGTATTTCGGCGGAATCATCTACGAATATGAAAGCCGGAGCAATCGATACGCCGGGAGAAACGGCTATACCTTTCGTTATTCTCATGATGAGACAACTGTAGCAGATATTTCCTTATGCGTCAAATAAGAGGCCTTCCACAGGCTGCTTTAGGGCAAATAGTTGAGCGGATTGACGAGCACCCCATTCTTGATCACTTCGAAGTGCACGTGCGGCCCCGTGCTGTACCCCGTAGTTCCGATGCGTCCCAGAGTCCGCCCCTGCGAGACATACTGGCCTTCCTTCACCAGAATCTCGGACATGTGCCCGTACAGTGTCTTCCACCCTCCGGAGTGCGACATCATCACATATTTGCCGAGAATGGGCGAATAGGCCGTCTCTATCACGCGGCCGTCCATGGGCGCGGCGATCGCCGAGCCATAGGGGGCTGCGATATCGACGGCATTGTGGAAGGAGCGGCGCCCGGTGAAGGGATCTTTGCGCCATCCGAACCACGAGGTGAGGCGACCCCTCACGGGCCACTGGAAGAGAGTACCGGCAATCTCCCTCAGTTGGGCCGCAGGCAGGCGAACATCGGGTAAAAAAAGAGGTCTGCCGGACGAAATATTTTCGGACAGCAGACCATTCGCATCGATTATCCGGTCGGGACTGATGTTGTAGGATTCGGCGATCTCCTCGACGGTCGATGCTTTCGCGGCGACATAGATGATGCCGGACTGATCGGGCACCTTGAGCAGCTGATTGGGCTTCAGTGACTTTGCAGAGGTGAATCCATTGATGCTGATGAGCGTATCGAGCGATACATCGAAGTCGTCCGCGATTTCAGAGAGAGTGTCGCCTTTTTTGACTTCGTAGACAGAGTACTTGACGAGTTTGTCCTCCGGCTCTGGCATAACGATCTCTTCGCTCACCGCGGCGTCATTTACATCGGAACCTCCGCGGGCCGACATGGGGCCAGGGGCAGGCCTGAAGCTTGAACCGAGCAGCATGAGCATGCATCCTATTGCAAGCAATAGTGTCCGCAGGTTCGTTCCGCGTCCGATGTAGTATACCCAGTTGTTCCGATCAAGCCGAATCCTCATTCTGCCTCTTTACCTCTCCCCATAAATATCTGTCATTATACGAGCACTTGATTCAACTTTGCAAGTACAATTTTTTCGCCTTGATGGAGACCGGTGTATCGGCCTATACTGAGGCCCCAGGAATATCGTCACATGAGCGATGCAAAGAGAGCCGATGTTGCGCTGCTTCGGTGCAGGAATTACGAAAGCCGGGAACTGGACGACACAATCGCCCAGGCGGCGGATATTGCGGGTTTTCCGGACCTGAGAGCTGCGACTGTTCTTGTCAAACCGAATGTCCTGAATGCCTCGCCCGCGGCGAAGGCGGTGACGACACACCCGGCCTTTGTGGACGCCGTCATCCGCTTTGTCCGGTCGCGGGGCGCAAAAAATGTGCTCGTCGGAGACTCGCCGGGATGGCAGCCAGCCATGCTCGCCGCCAGGACTTCCGGCATCTACGACACGGTCCAGAAAAACGGAGCCTCATGGGTGGACTTTCACGAAGTTCTGCCCCACCCCGTCGCNGGGGGCAAGAAGCTCAAGAACCTTCCCTTGACGGCAGTCCTCGGGCAGGCAGATTTCGTCATCAATCTGCCGAAGCTGAAGAATCACCGTCTCATGACCTATACCGGCGCGATGAAGAATCTTTTCGGCCTCATCCCAGGAACCGCGAAGAGCGCGATGCATCTTCAGTACCCCAATGTCGCCGATTTCGGCGAGATGCTCGTGGACCTTGCCCTCTCTGTGCCGCGATGTTTTACCTTTATGGACGGCATCGTCGCCATGCAGGGCGAGGGGCCCGGTTCGGGGACGCCCTACCCTCTCGGCATCGTGCTCGCATCGCAGAGCGTCGCGATGCTCGACTGGGTCGCGGCCCGGTGCATAGGCTATGACCCGTCGCGCATCCCCTACCTGGTCGATGGCATGCGGAGGACAGGGGGAAGCGCCACTGTCGCTGAGCCTGCGACATATCCCCTTTCGGTGGCGGAGATCGGGCACGAAGGTTTCGAGCTGTTACCCTACAGCAGCAAGCTCGGACGGAGGCTCGTCTCGATTCCCGACACTCTCCGGGCACTCGCGGGTTCCGTCATCCGCCTGCGCCCCATCTTCCATACGAAAAAATGTATCGGCTGCGGCGCCTGTGTCGAGATATGTCCCGCCAAGGCGCTCAGACTCGGGAAGAAAAACGGATCGAACATTATCCGCATCGATGACGGGCTCTGCATCACCTGCTTCTGCTGTCACGAAGTGTGCCCTGCCGGAGCGATCACGGTCGGACGTGCGCCATTCCGGATTGCGCACGGATCCCGCACTCTGCCTGCGGCAACCTGAGGTGGAATATGGCGCATATCAGCCTTGACAGCCTGATTCATTTGGGACCGGAGAGCGATTTCGAGACGCTCGATCTGACGCCGCCTCTGGAACAAGGCGACCGCCTGATTCTTCGGGCAGAGGCGCTGCGCGAGTGTTCCCGGATCGCCTTTTCGAAAATCGCCTACATAATGCCGCAGACCCAGTATGCCGCATTCGCCGAAATCGTCGGCGACCCAGCCTCGGACCTTGGGGAGCGGTTTGTCGCGGCGAGCCTTCTCGAAAATGCGCTCATCGCGGCAAAAGGCGCTCTCCCGATCTGTCAGGATACGGGGACTGCGCTCGTGTACGGCTGGCGCGGAGACCATATACACATCGAGGGCGAGGCCGACCTGGAAGAGCTGCTGGCAGGGGGCGCCTCCGAAGCCTATGCGCGGGAGAAACTGCGCAACTCCCAGATGGGCCCCCTCAACATGACCGAAGAGCGCAATACCCGGGACAATCTCCCCGCGGGAATTCAGATCCGCTCGTTGCGCGGGGATGAGCTCAGGCTTGTGTTCGTGGCGAAGGGCGGGGGTTCCACATCGCGCACTTCTCTGACGATGGAGAGCCCGGCGATTCTGAGAAAAGAGAGGCTCGACGAGGTCCTGCGCGCGCGCATCGGGGCGCTTGGCCCTTCGGGCTGCCCTCCGTATGCGATTGCAGTCGTCCTCGGCGGCACCACTCCGAGCCAAACCCTCTACGCGGCCGAGCTCGCCGCCCTGGGGCTTCTCGATGCGCTCCCCGAATCCGCCTCGGGCGACGGAAGGCCCGTGCGCGACCGCGCCTGGGAAGTGAGGATACTCGAAATGGCACGCGAAAGCGGCCCCGGCGCGCAGTGGGGTGGTTCCCATATGGCCATCTCGGCCAGGGCGATACGGCTTTCGCGCCATGCGGCGAATCTGCCCCTCGCTGTCGCGGTGTCCTGCGCCGCAAACCGGCACGTCGCAGTCTGTGTCGACCGTCGGGGCTGGCGTATCCAAAGACTCCCCCCGCCCGACCAAAAGCTGGAAGAGGCAGTCGGGGAGGTCATCCGCCAGGCTTCTTCATCCGCCCCTTCTGTCGAAACCTCGCAGGCCAGCAGGGCCTGGCTCGAGCAGCTCAGGACATGTGCCGCCGGCTCGATGGTGCTTCTCTCCGGCCCCGTGCTCCTCGCGCGGGATGCGGCGCACGCCCGGCTCTTAAAGACGCTCGAGGCCGAAAAAAAGCTGCCGGACTGGTTCATCGGACTGCCTGTCTTCTATGCGGGCCCCACGGAGGCAAAAGAGGGCCACGCGACAGGCTCCTTCGGGCCGACCACCGCTTCGAGGATGGACAGCTATCTCGAGCCTTTCATGGGCGCGGGCGCATCGCTCGTGACCATCGCCAAGGGAAGCCGCGGCGAGGAAGCCCGGAAGGCAATCGCCCGGCACCACGGGGTCTATCTCGCGGCAATCGGAGGAGCGGCGGCCCTCAATGCTCAGGAGCACATCCGCTCTCTCAGCACAATTCAATTCGAAGACCTGGGGATGGAGGCTGTGCGCATCGCCGTCCTGGAGAGAATGCCGCTCATCGTGGCGATCGATTCAAAAGGCAGGGATATCTACCGGGCCTGATCAGGTCTGGGCCCCAGGGATGCGACAAGTCTGTCCGCGAGGTGAANGGCGGCGACCATGAGCGCGTGTTGAAGTTCGCCTTCCCCCATACGGCGGCGCACTTCGTCGGCGGGGACAAGGTGTGCGTCGATGATTTCGTTGGCGTCGAGATTCCGCGCGACCTTGGGTTTCGGGTCGAGCGCGACAAAAATATGAAAATGGTTGTCCTGGATTGCAGGGTTGGGAAACACCGTGCCCGCATGGAGCACACGCTCCGGCACCCAGCCGGTCTCCTCGGCGAGCTCCCGCGCCGCGGCGTGGGCCGGCTCTTCTCCCGGCTCAATCACGCCGCCGGGGAATTCGAGGCTCACCACATTCGCGCCGTGGCGATACTGGCGCACCATCAGAAACGAAGTGCCCTCCTGGGTCCGGACATAGGGGACGATGACGGCCCAATCCTTCGCCTCCATGACGGCAAAGTGGCCGGTGCGGCCGTCGGGCCCCCGGCTCTGTCGTTCAAACACGCTGAATACATTGCACTCATAGACCTTGCGCGAAGAGAGGATAACCCACTTGCGCGCGCCGTTTCCATCGCCTGCGATCATGTCCTGTCTCCGCGCACCATCCTATTCTCACGGCCCGCAAAGAGCAAGCTGTTTCGAGCGCAAGCCGTTTTCAGCGCGGTTTTTGCTTGCCAGATATCCGGAAAAATTCTAGAATGCACACAATGGGCCTCCGAATTCCGCGCCGCTTCCGAAAAGCAAGGAACAATCGCCTGCGGAATGTGGCTTTCGGTGCTCTTCTCATGATACATGCCGGATTTGCGCTCTATGGCCAGAACAGGCCTGAAAATCTTTCAATGGAGAAACTCGTTATGCAAGCATCCCGTCCTCTTGTGATCGCCCATCGCGGATTTCGCGCNATTGCGCCGGAAAATACACTTGTCTCCGCACAGAAAGGCTTCGACGCCGGCTCCGACATGTGGGAACTCGATGTCGCGGCGTCGAGCGATGGCGAACTCGTCGTGATGCACGACAATACGCTTGTCCGCACCACCGACGCAAAAGCGCACTTTCCCGCCCGCTCGCCCTGGAATGTGTACGACTTCACGCTCGCCGAGCTGAAATCGCTCGATGCGGGCTCCTGGTATTCCCGCACCGACCCCTTTATGCAGATCAAGACAGGGAGGGTACAACCTAAAGAACTTCAGTCCTTCACCGGCATGAGAATTCCGACCCTGCGCGAGGCCCTCGAGCTGACAAAGCGCCTCGGCTGGCGCGTCAACATCGAGATCAAGGACGCGACTGGTTTTGCGTGCGATGCCTGGATTGTCGAAAAGACCGTCGCCCTTGTGAAGGAACTCGACATGGTCTCTTCGGTGCTTATTTCTTCGTTCAACCATGAATACCTGAGGCGGGTGAAAAAGGCCGGACCGGAGATCGCCGTGGCCGCGCTCATCGACAAACCGCTCAAGGATCCGGTCCAGACACTCAGGGAGATCGGCGCCATCGCCCTCAATCCGAACGAGAAATACCTCAACAAGGCGACGGTCGGGGCAGTGCGCGCGGCCGGTCTGGGAGTGCTCCCCTGGACCGTGAACGACCCGTCGAGGATGGCTGTCCTCATCGCATGGGGGGTGACGGGGATCATCACGGACTTTCCGGATTTGGGACTTGTCAGCGTCAGGGCCCCGTATTAAAGAATTTTTCACAGCTTTCTATTGCGCGCTTAGCAAAGCGGTTGTAGACTAATGACGTTGTAAGAGAGCCGGATATCTGTCCGGTATCCATCTAAATCCTGGAGGCGAAGCGATGAAACGAGTCATTGTGATGATGGCCGTTCTCTGCATGGCTGTCGGGGTCTATGCACAGACCACTGTCGAGTTCTGGCATGCCATGGCTGGCCATAACGGCGAAATGGTGCAAACCATTTGCGATCAGTTCAACGCAAGTCAAAAAGAATACAAAGTAGTCCCCGTGTATAAGGGTTCGTATGTCGATACCATGAATGCAGGCATTGCAGCGTTCCGTGCCGGCCAGGCGCCCGCCATCATTCAGGTCTATGAAGTCGGCACCGCGACCATGATGGCTGCAAGAAACGCAATCAAGCCGGTATATCAGCTCATGGCCGAAAACAACATGAAGTGGGATCCGAGCATCTACATTCCGGCCATCAAATCCTATTACTCCACTTCGGACGGGCGCATGCTGTCGATGCCGTTCAACAGCTCGACCGCGGTCATGTACTACAACAAGGATGCATTCCGCAAGGCCGGTCTCGATCCTGAGAACCCTCCTGCCACATGGCCCGAGTTCTTTGAAGTTGCAAAGAAGCTGAAAGCCTCCGGCATGGAAGGCGGCTTTACCACCAACTGGATCAGCTGGATTCAGCTCGAGAATTTCTGCTCATGGCACAATATTCCCTTCGGCACGCGCAGCAACGGCTTCGACGGCCTCGACACCAAGCTCGTATTCAATGGCCCGATCACTGTGCGCCATTTCCAGAACATCTATGATCTTTCCAAGACCGGTGTGTTCATCTATGGCGGACGCGAGAACAAGGCCAACCCCCTCTTCACTTCCGGCCGCGTGGGGCTGCACTTCGAGTCGATCGGCGGCTATGGCAACATGAAGGCCACCTGCAAGTTCGATTTTGGCGTGGCCCGCCTGCCCTACTACTCCGATGTTCCCGGAACACCGCAGAACTCATGCATCGGCGGCGCTTCGCTGTGGGTCTTCAACGGCAGGCCGAAGCCCGAGTACAAGGCAGTCGCCGAGTTCTTCAACTTCATCTCCAAGGCGGACATCCAGGCACTCTGGCACAAAGAGACTGGTTATCTGCCCGTCACGCAGGCCGCCTACGAGCTGACCAAATCCCAGGGCTACTACAAGGATAACCCCGGCCTTGAAGTCGCCATCAAGCAGCTTACGAACAAGACGCCGACCTCGAACTCCATGGGCATCCGCTTCGGGAACATGCCCATCATCCGCGAAATTGAAGACCAGATTTGGGAAGACATTCTCGCCGGCAAGATTTCGGTAAAGGATGGACTCGACAAGATGGTGAGCGAAGGCAACAAGACTCTGCGCGAATTCGAGAAGCTCTACAAGTAAGGACATTATTTCTGCCCGCACGCTGTGCGGGCAGAAATGTCAGATTTCCAGTCATTCAACGCACAGGAAGGCCGCCAACCGGCGGCCTTTTAACTGTACAACTGATATGCAAGCGAGTATAATAATTCAACTTTTTTTCAGGAAGTGCTATGGCCAAACAATACGAATTTAAGGCACCGGTTCTCCCTATCTGCTTGTGCTGCCNCAGATGGTCATTGTGTTCATCTTCTTCTTCTGGCCAGCCGCCCAGGCCATCCTGCAGTCTTTCTATCTGCAGGATCCCTTCGGGGCNAGAATGATCTTCGTCGGGTTTCAGAATTACACAAAACTCCTCGGGGACCCCGATTACTGGCAGTCATTCACGGTGTCCACTGCCTTCGCGCTGTGCATCACCATCAGTGCAATGGCGATCTCCCTCTTCCTCGCGATTCAGGCNGAACAAGAAATCCGCTTCTCTTCTTTTTATACGACCATGCTGGTGTGGCCATATGCCGTGTCAACGCTCGTCGCCGGCGTCATCTGGCTCTTTCTGTTCAATCCGAATGTCGGCGTCATCGCCTACATACTCAAGCACACCTTCCACGTCGACTGGCAGTATCTCCTGAATTTCAACCAGGCTTTCCTCCTGCTCACGATGGCCGCGAGCTGGAAACAGCTCGCATACAACTTTGTATTTTTCCTCGCCGGACTGCAGAGCGTGCCGGCCACCCTCATCGAGGCCGCCGAGATCGACGGGGCGGGCGCCGGCAGACGCTTCTGGAAGATCATCTTCCCCCTGCTCTCGCCGACCACCTTCTATCTCTTGGTCATGAACCTGGTTTACGGCTTCTTCGAGACCTTCCCCATTGTCCACGCCATTACGTCCGGAGCGCCGGGGAAATCGACGGGAATACTTGTCTACAAAGTATGGCGCGACGGCGTCATCAACCTGGATCTCGGAAGCTCCGCGGCGCAGTCNGGTGATCCTCATGCTGATGGTCATCGTCCTGACGGTATTCCAGTTCCGCTTCATCGAGCGGCGCGTCACCTACTGAGGCGGAAGGAAGCANNTACTATGACAGAAGAACAGCGCATCAATAAGGCCGCGCACCGCGCAAAGGTAATCCGGGGGCTCTTCCCGCACATCGTGCTCTGGATCGGCATCGCGATTATCATTTTCCCGATTTATTTCATTTTTTCTGCTTCGTCACACACGAGCGCCGAGATTCAGGCCGCGCCCATGCCGCTCGGCATCGGCCCCCATCTCATCGAGAATTACCGACAGGCACTCTTCAAGGGCACCCAGAACATGGGCACCCCGGTCCTCACCATGATGAAGAACTCGCTCATCATGGCGCTCGGCATATCCGTGGGCAAAATTCTTGTCTCGCTTCTGGCGGCATTCGCCATTGTTTTCTTCAAATTTCCGCTCAGGAACTTCTGTTTCTGGAGCATCTTCATCACGCTCATGCTGCCGGTCGAAGTGCGTATCATGCCGACCTACAAGGTCATTGCAGACCTCGGCATGCTGAACACCTACGCCGGCCTCATCCTGCCGATGATTGTGTCGGCGACCGCAGTCTTTCTGTTCAGACAATTCTTCATGTCGATTCCGCGCGAAATCGCCGAGGCATCGCAGATCGACGGAGCGACGCCGATGCAGTTCTTCCGCCACATCCTCGCGCCGATGACCCGCACGCCGATCGCCGCCATGTTCGTCATCCAGTTCATCTATGGATGGAACCAATACCTCTGGCCGCTGCTGATCACGACAAAGCCCGAATTCTATACGCTGCTCATCGGCATCAACCGCATGATGTCCGGCGCGGACGTCCAGATCGAGTGGCAGATCGCGATGGCGACAACCCTGCTCGCGATGCTGCCGCCCGTCCTTGTCGTGGTGCTCATGCAGAAACAGTTTATCTCGGGCATGACGGAGACGGAGAAATAGCCCTGTCCAGGCCCTCATGGGGACTGGGCCCCGCAAAGAGTCGGGCTCCCCGGCCGTGCGGCCGGGGAGCCCGTTTTATCGTTCGCCGCAGCGATTCCGTCTACAGCATTCCAAAATAGCCGACCGCGTTTTCCCAGCAGATACCGCGCACCAGCCGGTCGGTGTACAGCGGATCATCGGGCAGTTCGCCCGCCTCGACCCACTCTCNCACTGCATTGCAGAGCAGGCGCCTGAAATATTCGTGCCGCGGGAAGGACATGAAGGAACGGGAATCGGTCAGCATCCCCANCCACGCGCCGATGAGGCCGACTCCGGCATACTCCTTCAGGTGGCGCTCCATGCCGTCCTTCTGATCGTTGAACCACCATGCCGCGCCGAGCTGCACCTTGCCGGCCACCTGCGAAACGCTCTCGGNCGGCGACGTGCCGGCGAAACTCGCGGCGAGCGCGGCCAGGAGGTTGTGCTTTGAAGGGTCGAGAGAATAGAGGATGGTCTTCGGGAGCGCGCCCTCGCTCTCCAGGGCTCCAAGAAAGCCGGCGAGCGGCGCCACGATGGGGGCATCGGACGTGCTGTCGCCGCCCACGTCCGGGCCGAAGGCTCCGAACAGCCGTGGGTTGACGTTCCTGAGCGCCGCGATGTGCAGCTGCATTGTCCAGCCTTTCTGCGCGTTGAGGCGCGCAACATGCAGAAGGAGGGCCGTGGCGAGCTTCTCCTGCTCAACCTGGGAGAGCGCCGTCCCCGCCCGGCCCTTTTTCACGATGGCATCGAGTTCCATGTCAGGAGCCGGCGCATAGGGCGGCACGAGAAGCGCATGGTCCGAAAGCCTGCAGCCCATCGAATGAAAGTAGTCGTGGCGTTGTGCAAGCGCATCGATCAGGGAAGGATAGGAGTCGATATCGAGGCCGGCAGTCCTGCCGAGCTCATCGACATACCTGTTCCACGCGGCAATATCGCCCGTATTCAGCGCCCTGTCCGGACGGAAGGCGGGGAGCACCTTTGTCTGAAACGCGGAGCCGCTCTTCTGTTCTTCGGCGATCGCCCTGTGCCAGTGCAGATCATCGACCGGATCATCCGTCGTACACAGGACCTTCACATCGAACTGCGCAAGAAGGGAGCGCGGGCTGATCCTCCCGGCGGCGAGCATGCGGTTCGCCTTTTGCCTGATCTCGAGGGCATTCTGCGGTGTAAGCACCTCACGGATGCCGAAGACTCTCTGCAGTTCCAGGTGCGACCACTGGATGAGCGGATTGCCCGCGGCTCTCAACAGCGAGCGGGCGTACGCAAGGAACTTCTCATCCCAGGGACCCGCGCCGCCGCACAGGGACTCCGGTTCGCCGTTCGNCCTCATGATGCGCCACTTGTAATGATCCCCCTCAAGCCACATCCGCGCTATGTCATCAAACGGCGCATCCCCGGCGATCGCCTTCGGCGACAGATGACAATGGTAATCGAAGATCGGCAGGTCTTTCGCAACATGAAAGAAGAGCCGCTTTGCCGTTTCGTTTTTCAGCAGGAAATTCTCATCCAGAAATCGGGCCATTCTGCCCTCCCTCAAAAAGTATTGTCAGATATTGTCGCTGAGATATCCGCCGTCGACGGGAATGCTGACTCCCGTCACAAATCCCGCGGCCTTCGGACTCGCCAGGTACAGCACCGCTCCCCAGAGCTCCTCATACTCGCCGAAGCGGCCAAAGGGCGTACGCGCAATGATCGCCTGGCCGCGGGCCGTGAGATTGCCCGTCTTTTCATCGAAGAGCAGCGCGCGGTTCTGATTGCCCACAAAGAAGCCCGGCGCCACCGCGTTCACCCTTATGCCGTGGGAGGCAAGCTCCTTGGCAAGTGCCTGCGTGAGATTGAGCACGCCCGCCTTCGCCGCGTCGTACGCCCAGACCGCCGAAAGGCCCTTATAGCTCGCCATCGAGGTCATGTTGATCATGGAACCCTTTACGCCCGCATCGATCCAGCGCCGTGCGAAGACCCGGGAGGGCACCATGAGCCCCGCCATGAGGTTGAGCCGCACCACATCGTCGAAAACCTTCTCGTCGAAGTCGAGAAAACTGCTCCGGCCCATGTTTCCGCCAACGCCGTTGAGAAGGATATCCGGCATGCCGAGCGACTTCAGCGTTGCATCGAAGGCCGCCTCGCAGGCGCTGCCCGAAGCCGTGTCCACCGTGACCCCCACCACGGCGGAGCTCGCCTCCGGCAATCCCGCCTGCCGCTTGACCTGCTCGGCGGCTTCGGTCATGGGATGGTGCGTGCCGCGGCCCCAGAGCGCCACTTTCGCTCCCGCCTTTGCAAAGGCAACGGCGATCGAAGAAGGCAGGGCCCCGCCCCCGCCCGTCACCACGACAACACTCTCCTGCAAGCCAAAGAGCGATTCAACGAACGACATCTGAACACTCCTTTCTATATGAAAACGCGCGGCGGGGGCTTGTGCCCGCGCCTGTGCGGACTCTCAGCCTCCGGGCATGATGAGATTAGGAAGAAACATCGTTATCTGTGGAATATACGTCACGAGGAACAAAACGACAATCATGGCGATATAGAAAGGTACCATGGCCTTTGTCGCTTTTTCGATCGAGATTTTTCCGATCGCGCATCCCACAAACAGTGCCGAACCGACGGGCGGCGTACACAATCCTATGGCAAGATTGATCATCAGCATGATGCCGAAATGGATCGGCGACATCCCAAGTTTCCCCACGACCACAGGATACAGTATCGGCGTCACAATGAGAATGAGAGGCGCCATATCCATGATCATCCCCAGAAACAGCAAAAGCACGTTGATGAGCATCAGGAGAAGTATCTTGTTGTCCGTGATCGACAGGAGCATCTCTGTCGCCTTGGCGGGAATGCGCAGATACGCCATCAGCCAGGAAAAACAGCTGGCCGACGCGATCAGGGTCATGACCATGGTCAGAGTCTTCAGCGTGCTGTAGAGAATCCNCTTGAACTCTCTCAGAGGAATCCGGCGGTACACGAAGAAGGTTATGATAAATGCATAGACNNGCGCTGCAACAGCAGCCGACTCCGTGGCGGTAAATATGCCGGAAATGACACCGCCCATAATGATGATGGCGGTGAGCAGCCCCCAAANAGAATCGATGAGGATCTTCACCGCCTCTTTTAGCGTATATTTTCTTTCCTTGGGATATTTTCTCTTTATGGAAATGATATAGACAATGACGCCGAGAGAAACACCGAGCAGGATGCCCGGCAGGTATCCCCCGAGAAAGAGGCGCCCGACGGAGACGCCGCCGGCGGCCACCGAATAGATGATCATGTTGTGGCTCGGCGGGATGATGATCCCCTGCGTCGCGCTCGTGACCGTGATGGCCACCGAAAAGTCGTTGTCATACCCTTCTTGTTNCATCAGAGGGATGATGATGGTGCCCGTCGATGCGACGTCGGCCACGGCCGAACCTGAAANTCCGCCAAAGAACATGCTGTCGACGACATTCACCATGCCAAGGCCGCCGCGGACTCTGCCGACGAGCACATTCGCAAGGTTTATGATTTTCTCCGCGATGCCGCCGCGCCCCATCATTTCGCCGGCAATGATGAAGAAGGGGATTGCGAGCAGTGAAAAGGATTTCACCCCCTGCGCCATCTGCTGGACAATTGCCATGAGCGGTATATTCAAATAGATGGCCGTCGCTATGGAGGCAGCCGCAAGCGAAAATGTGATGGGGACTCTCAGCAGCAGAAGCAGGAGAAACCCACNCAGCAGTATTGTGGTAGCGATCGTAGTGTCCATCATGGCTTGCTCCTGAAAATGTCTTTCAGTTTTCCGCCCGTGCCGGAAAAGTATGCTTCGAGCTTTTCGTCAAACATGGTGAATCCGAAGATATGGAAGAGGGCCTCGACAACGATGACAAATCCTGCGAGCGGAAGGACGAGGTACAGAATGCCGGCCGGCCACTTCGTCGCCGCATAATCGAGCGCAATCGTGAACTGAACGAGTCNTCTGCTTCCGTACAGTATCATGACTGCCCCNNAAATGACGATGAACACGATATCGGACAGCAGATCGAGGGCCCGATTGAGGCCCGCCGACACTTTATCGCGCGGAAGAAGGTTNNTGATCGAAAAATGCAGTCGGTGTTTGACACCGAGCCCAAACGAGAGAAAAATGAACCACACTTCGAGGACCAGCGCTATTTCCTCCGACCAGTAGATTCCGCTGTTGAAGACGTAGCGCAGGATGACATTGGCAANAACGAGCAGCAGCATGGCCACGATCATGATCATCGAGAGATCTATGAGGAGGATGTGGATCAGGGTCACTGCCGAAACCAGAAACTTCTTCATGGTGCACCTCAAGAAATTGGAACAAACGGCCGCGCAGCATCTGCGCGGCCGTTGCCTTGAAAGACAGGAAACGCGCCCCTTATTTCACTGCGCGGATGCGCGCGACAAGGTCCTGGATATCCTTGGGCTGTTTNNTCAAATACATGGGCTCCACAGCCTTCATCCAGTCGGTTTTGTCCGGCACGGGAATGATGGTGCAGCCCGCCGCCTGGACTTTGTCCATCGAGAGCTTTACATAGGCCGCCCACTGGGCGCGCTGGAAATCGATGGCATCGAAGGCAGCCTGCCTGATCAGATCCTGATCCGCCTTCGAGAGCCTGCCAAGCGAAATCTTGGAACCGATGACGATTTCGGGAACCATGGTGTGCTCGTCGAGGGTATANNAGAATTTTGCGACTTCATAGTGGCTCGCGGAGTAGTATGATGGCGGGTTGTTCTCGGCACCGTCGATGACGCCGGTCTGCAGGCCGGAATATACCTCGCCGTAGGGCATCGGGGTCGGAACGGCGCCAAAAGACTGCACGAGGCCCATCATGAGCTCACTCTCCTGAACCCTGATTTTCATTCCCTTGAGGTCGGCCGGAGTGCGGACCGCTTTTTTGCTGTTGTAGAAATTGCGCGACCCGCCGTCAAANNACCATCCAAGGCCGATGAAGCCAAAGGGCTCCAGACTCGCCAGCAGCTCCTTGCCGATGTCCCCTTTCAGCACTTTCCACATATGATCGGAATCCCTGTAGAGGTAGGGCATCTGGAACGCGTTGAGTTTCGGCACGAAGCTTGCGAGCGGGCTGATCGAAACGCGGGTAAGATCGATGCCCCCGAACTGGACCTGCTCGATCACCGCTTTTTCCTCGCCGAGCTGGGAGCNCGGATACACCTCGATGATGATGCGGCCATTCGAGCGCTCCTTGACAAGGCGCGCGAACTCCTCATCGCCCAGNNTTTCCGTGGGATAGCCCTTCGGATGGGTCTCGGCGAGCCTCAACACAATCGGCTTTGTCTGGGCGAACAGCATTGCCGGACGAAGAATGAGCAGCAGGACAAAACTAGNCTTATGCATTTTTTTCATACGTACCACTCCTTAAGGTTCTGTAAAATACTGTATCGACTGCAGATTGTCTGCAATCCTAGACATTATAGGGAGCACTTGTGCAATTTGGGTGTGGTAATTACATGCGCACTGCTGGTAATCTGATGCTCACTCGGGAGCGCCCGATATATTGAGAGGGAAATATTCCTTCGANTCTCACAAAGACTTTGGTGAAGTAGCTCTGATCACGAAAACCCACCAGGAACGAAGCCTNCTTGGCCGGAACGCCGTTGGCAAGAAGGTTTTTGGCGCGGGCAATACGAATCAANNGGGCGAGCGTTTCTCCAAAACCTATGCCGAGCTCTCTCTTCAGGATGCGTGAAAGGTACGACGGGCTCACCTTGAGCTCGCGCGCAAGGTCCATGATGCCTATGCTCTCCATGAAATGGTCCTGAAGCCACATGACCGCAAGGGCCGAGAGGGAATTGGAGGAAGAAGTCCACCTGCCGAACTTCATGCGNNCCGAATTCAGGAGCAGTATGGGACGCTCGGGGTTCGAAAGATTGAACGCAATTTTTGCCGTCTGAAGCGCTGTCTTGGCCTTGCCGTCCACCTCCAAGCTGATGCCGAACTGAAGGCCGTTCCNCCCTGCATCATTGCAGCGACGATGGAATTGNNTCCGATTCCGCGCCAACCTGCTCCTGCAGATGCCTCGGATCGAAAAGGCCCCATGTAGGACGACGAGGAACACATTCATCGTCGCAGAGTCGGCATCCTGTTCGGGTGAAGCGATAAAGAGCATGGGNNGTTGGCTTTGACGCAGGTCCAAATCAGANNGAACGAGGAAACGCTCCGCGAGAGCACGGAAAAATCTTGAGAATCCGTGCGCAGCCATGGGAGAAACGCCATATGCGGACGATCGACNCTGTTCCCCCGCGACCATCGCGATACAACTCCATGCCGCGCCTCCCGCCTGGAAGGCGACAAGCCGCTGAATATCGTCGTCATTCACTGTGCCGGCGCGGAGGCTCTTACAGATATCAGCCCTGACAAGCTCNNTTTCCAAACCTGAGGCTATCGTCTGCACCGCCGAGCGCCGGGCTGCCTCNNTTTCTTTCTTCCGGCGACTTCCATGGAGAGCCCTCCGGAAACACACTGCNNATATATCCTCGGTCGATGCGGGCTTGAGCAGATAGTCGAGGACACCAAAGCGCAGCGCCATGCGGGCGTAGGCAAAATAATCGTATGCGGTCACCATGATGACGACNNGCGGCGGATCCGGAAGCTGGGAGAATTTTTCGGCGACACNCAGCCCGTCCATGCCCGGCATACGGATGTCCAGAAAGGCTATATCAGGCTTTTTGTCCTGGGCGCCCCTGAGCGCCTCGAGACCGTTGACGGCTTCCCTTACTTCTATGGGTTCATCTGTGTCCACACCCGCCAGAATATGCAGCATGGCCTCGCGCTCAAGCGCCTNCTCGTCGTCGGCAACGAGAACATGGATCATTCCATTGGCCTCTCCCTGGGGGATGATGACCCTGACAAGAGTGCCTTTNNTATCCAGGCGAGACTGAATTTCGAAGCGGCATGTATCGCCATAGAGGAGGCCAAAGCGGGTCGCGAGATTGGCCAGACCGATGCCTATTCCCTCCAGGACGGTGTTCTCATTNNGTCCAGTTTCCGGCTTGACCGTCACGGCGACCTCGCGCTGCCCGTATGTCTTCAGGGTGAGGGAAGCGGCGATGCTCGCGCGGATTTCGTCCAGCCGCTCCTGCGATATGCCAATGCCATTGTCGAGCACCCACAGGATGAGGCTTCCCCTGCGCCTGCGGGCCTTGATATACAGGGAGCCGCCTTCCAGTTTTGGCTCAAGCGCGTGCCGGATAGCATTTTCCACAAGCGGCTGGACCATAAGCCTGGGGACTCTGGCGGAGAACAGGGGCGGGGGGACATCGATTTTCCATTGCAGCCGCTCTCCAAAACGGGCGTGCTGAAATTCGAGATATGTCTGCGCGAGCTTAAGCTCATCATCCAAACTGGACAGAGCGCCGGAATCCCGTATCGTCGCGCGCAGGAGGGTCGCCAGCCCTATGGCGAGCGACTCGGTTCTGGAAGCATGTTCCAGCAGGGCGCTGCGCGCAATGGTATTCAAGGCATTAAAGAGGAAATGTGGCTTCATCTGTTCCTGCAGGTTCACGAACTGGGCTTCGCGCAGAGCCTTGCCCATGCTCACAAGGGCGAGCTCCTCTTCGTGGAGCAGCTTTTCGAGCTCGGCCTTCTCCTTGAGCCCCTCCACCATCTCCTTGATGCTCGCGGCCATCGTCGCAAAAGAGTGTGTGAGCTTCTCCACTTCATCCTTCGTGTGGGCCTCGACAATCCCCGCGTCGAGATCGCCTCCCGCGAGCTTTTCGGCTTCCCTGGCAAGCCTCCTCAGTGGGGCGGTGATTGCCTCGGCGACGAGCACGATGGCGACAATCGCAAGAATGCCCGCGAGGATCATCGAAACAAGGATAGTGCGGTTGAGTATCTCGGACTTGTGCGAGAGCTTCGCATAGGTATCTTCGCCACTCCTCATGAGCTCGGAGAGCATCCTGTTGAGATACACATCGATATAGCCCTCTATCCGCGTCGCCTTGACAAACACCTGATAATAATCCGGAGAACCTCCGGCCCGCAGCCCTACTGCCCGGGACACGAGGGGGAGATATGCGTCGAGGCCATACCCCGTCGCACGCACCTCAAACTCAACAAGGATGGAAACATTCTCCAGGGGAACCATCTCGGGATACTGGGCATTNNGGAGCGATGCGATGCCCGTATACACGTCCTCGGCTTTGACAGAGAGCGGGTCGCGGAGATGACGATCGGCGAGAGCATGAAAAGCGCCCAGATTCAGCCGAAACCGGTGCACCAGGTGGTAGTTCGAAAGGCTCATTCCATATTNCCGGGAGAGCTTTATGGACTCATTCTGCATGATCAGAGCGAGCACGAGAAAAAAAGCGAGGACGACCGCAAGGCATATCAGTATCTTGCCCCGAATGCCCGGATGCGGGATACGCATGACTCAGCCGAGAATGATCGGCAGAAGATGGCGCACATACAGGTTGCGCTGTACATTGCGCGCCACCGATCCGCGGTATTCCGCGAGGGCATCAGTGTATTCCCTGCCCATCTCCGCGGCAATCCTGAAGCCTACATGCATGAGCTGGCGCATGTCCGGCTGCATTGTCGACGAGCCGGGCTCATGGCGCAGCGCATTCACAAAACTCGGCGAATCCCAGGCCGCCACCGCTTCCGGGCGGGGCAGGCGGGTTTTGTCGATCTCGACGACATTCGCATAGGGAGCCGTGAGCTCATCGATTCTGGCGTAGGCGGCCGCGTACACCCGTTTTGCGAGGGCGAGGCCATCGCCGCCCGCCTCTGCAAGCCCCACGATCTCCTCGAGCCAGGTAGTGCCCGCAGTCTTCAGGTGCACACCGGCCCCGAGCCGCGCGACAATCTCGTGAATTCCCCTATAGAGCCTGAATTTGTCGCTTCCGGTGTGCACTGACAGTTTGAAGCCCTTTGGCAGCCCCAGCCTGTCGGCGGCCCACAGTGCGATGCTCGTCTCCGCCTCGAAGGCGGCCAAAAATTCCGCAACATCGCCCACATAGTCGATGCCCTTGAGAAATTTCCCCGGGAAGCGCGGCGCAAACGTGACGAGAGGAATCTTCTCGGCCGCCACCGCGACGAGTATTGCGGCGACCTGCGCGGGAGTCTGGGGGACATCGGTCTCATCCATCGAAAGTTCGACGACAAAAGAGTCCTTTGGTTTTTTTGCGGCGATGTAGCGATAGGTCTTGCCCGCTTCCTGAACGGCGGCCAGAAATTTGTCTGCAACCGCCTCGATGTCGGCCTGCGCGACAGGCACGGGCGCGGCGCCTTTTTTNNTGAGGAGAAATTGCGCNNCCCGGGCGAGATAGGTCGCCTGAGCTTCGGCGGAAGCCTTCTTTCCTATAGTCTCCGCGACATCGACCGTAAAGAAATTGCAATGCGGCAAAAACCAGTCGACGGTCTTCAGGCTGATGTGGTCGGCATCGACAAACCACTTGCCATCCCATCCGGTGTTTTTTATCGCTGCGGCGGCGGCCGACGCCTGATCCGCAGGGGATGAGCCGATAATCACATGCTCGCGGTTGCTCTTGTTCCAGACGATATCCGCCTCGCCGCCATGGGCGCGCAGCTCCGTGAACGCCGCTATCTGTGCCTCGCCTTCGAGGCCGAAACGATCACCTGTTCCGATGGAAAAACGCGAAAAGTTGCATCAACTGTTCCTCCATGTATATCTTTTATATAATGTCGACAGAAGAGAAACCGCGCAAGGGCGGGCGTGAGTCAGGAAGCACAACTATGAAACATATTTGGAAAAAACCTGGACCGGGGCATACAGCAGGATGAACTCGAACTTCTGGTGGAGAGGACCATCGAAGGTTCGGGCGCGCTCGGGGCAAGGCGCATACTCATCATTCCGCCGGACATCACCCGCCTTCATTCGCGCGCCGGCCAGATCACGGACCTGCTCGTCGCGAAGCTGGGCCCGCGCATGGCGGCGATAATGCCGGCGCTCGGCACCNNCCATTCGCAGATGACGGAGGCGGAANNAATCGCGCGCATGTATCCNCGTTCTCCNCAGGCGCTCTTTAGGGTCCACGACTGGAGACGGGATGTCGCCGAATGCGGCCGCATACCGGAAGCGCGCGTCGGTGAAATTTCCGGCGGANNAAAAGTGCGCTATTCCTACCCTGTCCAGGCAAACAGGCTCCTGTCGTCGNNGGGGGAGATCGACTTTATCTTCTCCGTGGGGCAAGTCGTGCCCCACGAAGTCGCGGGGATGGCCAACCATGCGAAGAACATCTTCGTCGGCACGGGCGGCAAAGAGGCGATCGACCGCAGTCATTACCTCGGCGCGGTGTGCGGCATGGAAGGGATCATGGGGAGGGCGAACACGCCGGTGCGGGCGCTGTTCGACGAGGCCCTGGGCATGGCCGCGGGGAAGGTTCCGCCGATCGCCTGGATTCTCACGGTGATAGGGTCGGCGGAGGACGGCTCTCTCGCGCTGCGGGGATATTTTTTAAGCCTCGACAGGCGCTGTTTCGAAGAGGCGTCCGCCCTGTCCGCGCAGGTCAACATCCAGCTCCTCGAGAGACCGGTTCAAAAGGCGGTGGTGTGGCTCGACCCTGAGGAATACCGGAGCACATGGCTCGGAAACAAGGCGATCTACCGCATGAGGATGGCGATGGCCGACGGCGGCGAGCTCCTCATTCTCGCTCCGGGGCTGCGCAGTTTCGGAGAAGACCCGAATATCGATGCAGTGATCCGCCGCTATGGCTACCGTCCGAGCGCAGAAATCCAGTCCCTCGTCGCCCGCGAGCCTGCCCTCGCAGGCAACCTCTCCGCTGCCGCCCACCTCATCCACGGCTCCAGCGAAGGACGTTTCCGCATCAGCTATGCCCCCGGTCCCTCCGTCGGCAGGGAGGAGATAGCATCGGTGGGCTATCAGTGGGCCGACCTCGACCGCGCACTCGAACGTTATTCGCCCCGGGGCAGGCTCGCGGGCTTCNNCCACACGACCGCCGACGGAGAGGATTTTTTCTTCGTGCCGAATCCTGCGCTCGGGCTCTGGTCGACCGCCCAGCGCATGCGGGGCGCATGAAGCGCGCCGGTACGCACCGCGCCGCCTACACCGAAGCCTTCATCCAGATGGTGACCACAAGACCGTGCCCGTCGGAAGGCGTCCGGTTTCGCGCCCTGATGCTCCAGCCGTGAAGATCGACCAGCGATTTGACTATCGTGAGGCCCAGACCATGCCCGGCCTCCTTGCGGGAATGGGTCCCTCTGTAGAATGCGTCGAAGATGTAGGGCAGCTCNNGTTCGTCGGGGACTCCGGGGCCATTGTCCGCGACGGTCAGCACCGGCTGGCCCTCTTCCACACTCAACAGCAACTCCACTTTNNTTCCGCCGGGGCCCGTGTACCGGAACGCATTTGAGACTAGATTTTCAATGGCGCGCTCGAAAAGTATCCGGTTCATCCTGACTTTAGGGATATTGGGAGGCGCTTCCTTAGACAGCGCCGAGCCGAGCTGTCCGAAGCCATAGGCCAATTCGAGCCCGAGGAGCCGCGCATCCTCCTCAAACCGTTTTCCGAGCGAAATCAGGAGGGGAGCCATATCCACAGGCTCTTGAGGTATATTGAAGTCATCGATCTTCATGAATTCGATGAGGTCTGAGACGAGGTCTTCGAGCTGCGCGCTCTTTTCCCGGATGATCTCCAGATAATGCACTCTCGTCGCTTCGTCGCTCGCCATGTTGTCGCTGAGCGCATCGGTGTATCCCTGAATGAGCGCGATCGGCGTCTTGAGGTCATGACTCACNNCGCCGATGAGCATGTTCATGCGCCGGGAGATNNTCATGTCGCGCAGAGTGATGCGNNGCATCCGGTTTATGCTCTCCGCNNCCAGCGANNCCCTGAACTCCTCGGCGCCACTTCCCTTGACCTCATGATCGAGTTTCCCGCTCGCCACATNCGCAGTATCCTCGATGAGGTTCCTGATCGCCTTGTTCGTCGAGCGGAGTATCATGAGCGACATCAGCCCCGCGACGACAAAGACTCCCAGCGCAAAGCTGGNCTCTATCAACATAAAATTCCGGTTCCGCATATCTACTTTTGACCAGAATGGCTCNNCGATGTCGAAGAGCAGAAGGGGGCTTTTCCCCAGGCTTGTATCGATGGGCAAAAATCTGANGCCCTCAGGACGCGGCTCTGCCCATGGGACAACAGGGGCGGGCCCGACCAGGTCCTCCATTGCCAGCCTGGTGCCGGCTGNCAATTCTCTGAACGAAGATACCAGTACAGTGCCNNCGCCGGGCGAGATAAGCGCCGCATTGATGACCGGCAGACNCGACTCTTCTCCCGCCATCCGTATGTCCTNGATGTGAGGTCCTTGGTTTCTGCTCCACAATGCCGCCACCTCATTCAGAAAAAAATTTCTTGTCGGCTCNNGCCGCGGATCGCGNNGTTGCGTCTGCTGGCCGGTGAAGACAAGCAGACCGANAAAAATTACGGGAAAAAGCGTCACCGCGACAATGAGGATGGTGAACTGTGTGCGGAGTTTCAGTTTCAACGGCTTCGCTCCTGCAAACGCNNCCTCCGGGTTAAATCGGTAGCCCATTCCGTATTGAGTCTGTATATAGAAGGGATTGGCGGGATCGTCTTCGAGCTTCTTCCTCAGCCTCTGGATATACACGCCCACGGCACTGATGTCTCCATATTCCTGACCCCAGACCTTGGCATAGAGGTCCTCCGGCGTGAAAGGTTTGCCGGGGTTTATCACAAGTTCTTTCAATATATTGAATTCTCTGGCAGAAAGGCTGACAGGCTCTCCATTTTTGGTGAGGTACATCCCTTCAATATCGAGCTCAAAGGGGCCAAATTTTACCATGCTGCCGTTCTGGCGAGTCTGAAGGGTGATGGTTCGCCGGATATGGGCNNCGCGGGCGCGCGCCGCCAACACCTTGGGCGGACAGGGTTTCGTGACAAAGTCGTCGGCCCCCACGCCCAATCCCAGAATGACATCTTCATCGGCTTCCCGCGCAGTCAGAATCATCACGGGCGTGGATTTGGTCTTGCGCAGCTGCTCGAGAAACTGAAAACCATCCATACCGGGAAGATTGATGTCGAGCACGATGAGGTCCCAGTCCTCATCGTGCGCCATGGGAAGGGCGCTCTCGGCGTCGAAGGCGAGCCTGCACTCGAAACCTTCATTTTGGAGATAGAGCATATAGAGCTCGGCCAGCTCTTTTGTATCCTCCACAATCAGAATTCTGCCGTGCATGCCCCCTCCTTTGACGGCGAGTCCGGCTTCTTCCGCCGGACCGCCACCATGTTTCAATCAAACTGCACTGCATTCCAGAAGACACTGAACGCAGTCTGCACCTTCTTCACCGAAAAATCGGTATTCAGCGAGATGGGAGCGGAAACCTCGAGCTCGATCGCATCGTTGAGGGCACTGAAGGAGAGAGCCGGGGTCGTCCTGTTGCCCTTCGGGGCATATTCTGAACCCGTATCCCCTATCGCAGTCAAGCAGGAAAGAGTGACGGTCGCGCGGCCGCCCTGGTCTCCTATCGCCACCTCGAGCTCCGGATTGAAGCGCAGTGAGCCATCGGAGAAGTTGGTCAGGGCGTAGGCCGAACCCGTCACCTGCGTGAGGCTTCTCCCCTCTCCAAAGCGGCCGGAAATCGAAGCCGAACCCGCGAGATACCACATGCCGGCGCCGGTGGCGCTCACATCGCTGCTTGTCCATGTATCGGGATAGTCGGCTTTAATTTTATTGATGGCCGCAGTCTTCTGCATTATGCTCGAGTCGGCGTAGCCCGTGCCGTTGTAGTATCCCTGCACATGGAAGGAGTACGAGAGGCCGCTCGAGTAGCTCGCCGAGTATTTGATGCCCAGCGTCGACTGAAAGAATGGCGTATTTTCAAGGCGATAGGTATCGTAGGTCGTCGAAGATGTCTTCACAACATATATCCGGTCGGACCCGTAGAGGAGCACATTTTCGCCGTACACATCGAAGGGGCCGACCGCGCCGGTAAAGGAGAAGATGGCGCGCGGCCTGGCAAGCATGTCGGCGCGGCCGTAGCCCCCAAAGCTCAGCTCCCAGCCGTTGACGACCCAGTCGTATTTGCTCGCTATGGAAGAAGATGCCGCAGACTCCGAAACCGGCGGGACCATGTAGACCATCAGGTGGTTGAGATTCATGGGCATATCGACCTTGAACGCAAAGGGGCCGTCGCGCGCGGCAGTCGGAGCGTCGGGGTCTATCGCCGACAGACTGAGGACGTCGGAAGGCTGATACCAGTATCCCACTCCCCACCGTATGCGCTGTTTGCCCAGACGAAAGAAGACCTTCTCGTTGATATGCGTATCCACGAAGAGCTCATCCAGGCTGTAGGTCGGTGTCGAATAATCCTTCGTCGACAGATAGTTGGAAGGATCGTAGTTGAAGGAGCCCGCCACGTAGAGCCGTACGAGCTCGCTGTACCTCAGGTCCGCATATGCGGTGACAGAGGCTGCGATAATATCGTCCGGGACGGCGAGCAGATCGGTGGACAGGGAGAAATGGAGGTTCTTTGTAGGCAGATAATCGATCCCCAGGTCCGACAGATTCACCGCCCCGTAGAGCGCCTGGGTGTCGGAGGAAGAGGATCCCACCGGCGTATAGCTTCCATACAGTCCCGCGCCGGCGGTTCCGCTCATCAGAAAGACCGGGTAGGTCTTCGTGTCTTCGACGAGCTGCACAGTGCCCGCCGACGCCGTGCTCTCGTCGATCACGGTGACAATATCGCTGGGTCCGCCGAAGAGAGAATCCTCATCAATCACCGTGGGCGGCGTTGTACTAGATGTTGTACTCGTAGATGTTGTGCCCGTGGACGTGGTGGATGTCTGCGCCCAGATACCCCCCGCCCCCAGCGCGAAAAGGACGATCGCCGCAATCTGCCTCAAACTATGCACATCTCTTATTTTCATCGCGTCACTCCTACTGGCTCACTCTCTCCAAATATTCTTTGGTGAAGTAATAGTCAGGAAGAGCTTTCGTCGAAATATTGGTATAGGTCACCTGTGACCGTTTTTCAGGGATCAGCCCGTCCTGGAAAATCTGCACCGTCGGCACAAAAGAATCGCCGATCTGCACATATTGCGTGTAATAGGCGGTGCGCAGCAGCTTCATCGAGAGGCTGAACTCTTCTATTTTAAGCACGATCTTGCGGTCCGCCTCGATGTACATCTTGATGTAGGGGAAGGGGACCTCATCGTTGTTCGCCTTGAGTTCTCCGATGATCACTTTGTAGTTGCCGAGCGTACCGGTCGAGAGCTTTGACACGGAATAATCTATCGAGCGCTGCCATCGGCGGAAATCATTGTTGGTCACCGTGGAGTTCTCGTACGTGTCCTTGAGGGTGGTGTGCGTGAACTTGCGGCTCGTAGGGTCATAGCGCCACATATTGTTTTCGACGCGGAGCATACCCTGACCTTTGCGCGATTCCGGTTCCACCATGAGCATGAGGAAGGCATCGTCCTTATCGCGCCTGAAAATCTGCTCCTTGTTGGCAAAGGTACCACGGTCGGGGCTCACGGTGACCATCGAGATGGTCGCGCTCATGTCGCTGTTGTAGAAGCTCGAACGGATATCGGTCCGCCGCACGAGCATAAGAAAATCGGTAGCTGTATATTTCGTTATATCATCAGGAAATTTGTAATCCTTGTTTTGTTCGAGGAAACCGAGAGGCAGTCCTATGCCTCCCATCGGACCTCCTTCACCGCCCCGGGGGGGTCCGCCCTGAGCCCTCGCGCTGAATATGAGCACAAGCCCAAAAAGCACAATGCTCAGTTTGCTCGTCAATCTTGCATGCAAAAACTTCATCTTCACGCTTCTGATGTCCGTCATGGGTTGCTCCTCCAACCTGCTATCACTGCAAATTATGCAGTTTTTCTCAGTGCCTCGACGGGCACAACTTCGGCCGCCCTCCGGGCAGGCAGGAAGACTGCGGCAATCGCCACAATCGTCACAAAAACCAGAATCAACAGGAACTGGCCCAGGGTAGGTGCAAATCGCAGATGCCCCTGTACAAGCGCGGCCCCGAAATCTCCGTGTGGATTAAAAGGAATAAAGCCGATGCCGAATCCTATCGGCAGGGCGAGGACAATGCCGACCAGGGCTGCGCCGCCCGCGAGCAATATCCCTTCCCAGATAAAAGAAGAGAATACGTCCTTTTTCTTATATCCGATGCATCGCAGCATGCCGATCTCTTTGGTCCGCTCGAGCAGCACCATGCGGTATGAGTTCGAGATACCTGTCGCACTCACGATGAGCATGAGAATGAAGACCGCATAGCCAATCCACCGGATGGAGCCGAGCGCAGAGCCGATCTCGCCTGCAAGTTCCTTGATTGTAGAGACATAGTAGACAGCCTCGCCTTGTGAAAGCCGGCGTCCGGCTCCCTGGGAAGAACCTGAGACTGCGGTTCCCGCTCCGCCGGTTATGGAAGACACGAAGGAATCGGAACCTGTGGACGAATTCTGCGGAGCGGCCGCGCCTGAGGCGCCAGCGTTCGACGCTGATCCCCGGCTTACGGTAAATCCCTGCGCTGAGAGCCCCGCCGTGATGGCCTGTGCGGCCTCTTCTGCAGCGGCGCTGTTCTTCAGAAAGACCGCGATCTGCTGCTGCTCGTTCGATTTCATGTTCAGATCCGCGGTGAGGTCCCCGAAGGCGACGAATGCCGTATTCATGCCGCCCGCAGCCCCGTCGTCGTATATCGCGGCGACTTTGTAGTCCGTGACATTCTGCTGGCCCGAAGCTGTGGAGAGCCGCACGATCACCTGATCTCCGGCGGCGAGGCCGAAGCGGTCCGCAGTCTGCGCGCTCATGAGCATCGTGCGGGAATCCTCGAGCCCCTTCCAGTCGCCGCCGGTGAGTATCAGCGAATCGTGGTAGAGCTGATCCCTGGACCAGTCGACGCCGCGGAGCATGAGCTGAATCTCCCGGGTGCCGAACACGACGGTGGCCCTGGACTGCGCGATGGGCGAAACCGTGCGGATACCGCTGCCCGTGCTCTCCACGGTCTTCGCAACAGCATCGTCAGCAAACCGGTTCTGGAGCCTGCCGCTCCAGCTTGCGGTATAGCCGGAAATCAGCACGTGGCCGCCGGAGTAGAGCGTCACGTTGTCCTGGATCGCGAGGTCCATGCCGTTCACAAAACCCGAAATCAGGGCCATGACGAGGGCGCTGAACGCCACCGCTCCCCCGAGCGCAATCGTTCTGTGGGGCTGTCTGCGCACATTCCGCGCTGCGAGCTTCAAGTGTATCAGGCGCATTTTCAGTCTCCTCTCATGGCGACAACCGGCTCGATCCGCAGCGCGACGATAGTCGGATACCACGACGCGCCGAGTCCCATCGCCAGAATCCAGAGGAAGGCGCGGATCGCGGCCCCTCCGGACACCGTCGGCTTGAGCACCTGTCCCCCGAACAGTGCCTCGAAGAACAGATTCGGCGCCCTTATGCCTATCTTTCCCAGGATCAGAAGCAGGACAAGGCCGGCGAGCAGGCCCGCCGCCCCCGCGATGAGGGCCAAAAATGTCGTCTCATAGAGAATCATGTTCCGCACGACGCGCCGCTTTGCGCCGATCGCCCTGAGCGTGCCGATCTCGTAGAGGCGCTCATTCACCGAGATGATGAGCACGTTCATCATGATCATGACCACGACGACCGCGACGACCGCGACGAGGAGGTCGAATGCCAGCCTGATAGTCACCGCGGTGCGCGCAACCTTGCCGGCGCCCGCAATCCAGTCCTGTACCCGGTCGCCGTCTCCGATCTGGCTGGAGAAGACCGAAAGGTCGGAGAGAAGTCTGGAAGAGTTGGCGCCCGATTTGACGCGCACGAGAAGGAATTGCCAGGCGGGCACGACTTCGGCCACAACGCTTGTCTGTGAGGAGGCGCTCTGTTCCGGGGCCTCTGTCGCTCCGCCGCTGCCGGCAAACAGGTCATTGAAGAGGCTGTCCGGATCGAAACCCGTCACAAAGGCCGCTTCCTGGCCGGACAGGACGGGAGATCCATCCCTGAGGCTCGCAAATCCCAGGAGGTCGCGCATGGTGTCCGCATCGACCAGGGTGATGCCGGCAAGCTGCTGGTTGCTCTGGTTGAATTTGATCACGCCCTTCACCGTGACCTCGCGGATGACGGTGCCCGCGGAGTTCGCGAGGGCCGTCATGATGATCTTCGTGCCGGGCCCTACGGGGCTCGATGCGCTCTTGTTGAGGAGCGCGAGTGTGGGCTCGGAGAGCAGAACCCATGGCCCTTCGCTCTCTGCCGGCCACTCCCCGTTCACCAGCGTCACATTGTCGGGGAAAAAGTTGCGGTAATCGTCGACATTCACGCCAAAGCAGTACCCGGAGCCGAGCTCCGTCTCGCCGATGCCGAACGACGCCTGCCCGCTCAAAAGGGGCAGAGTCGATGCGACGTCGCTCCGGCTCGCCAGAAAATCCTCGTATTTTTTGATCTGGGCGATGTGCGGGAGCACTTCCTCGCTTCCCGCCGTCTCGCCGAGCACGGTCGTGGAGAACTCGGTCGGCCCGGTGACCATGAGATCGCCGGTATACCCTTGCACAAACATGCGCTGCAGGCCCGAGAGCGCGGTCTCTATCAGGGAATTCCCGAGGAACAGGATGAGAATTCCCATCCCCATGATCATGCCGATGAGCAATGATTTTCGCCGATGCAGGCCGAGATTGCCCCACGCCAGCCGAGCTGCAATCATAGCTGTCCGCCTTCTGTCCCTGTGGCGCCGACGACTTCGTCCGCGCCCGTCGCCGCGGCAAAACCGACCGAAGTTTTCCCGTGTATCCTGCGGTCCTCGACGATCCTGCCATCCCTGAGGCGGATGATGTGGTCGGCCTCCTCGACGATGTCCGGATCGTGGGTGCTGAATATGAAGGTTGTGCCGAATGTCTCGTTCATGTGGCGCATGAGGCGAAGGATGCTCTCGCCCGTGGCCGAATCGAGGTTGGCGGTCGGCTCGTCGGCGAGCACGATGGCGGGCTTCATCACGAGGGCGCGGGCGATGGCGACGCGCTGGCGCTGGCCGCCCGACAGTTCCGCCGGCTTATGCAGCATGCGCTCTTTGAGCCCGACACTCTCTATGAGGTAGTCCACCCACTCTTTGCGGTCGGCCTTGTGCTCGTTCCCGGTCTGGCTGTCCAGAAGCAGGGGAAGTTCCACATTTTCGCGGATATTGAGTACCGGGATAAGGTTGAAGGTCTGGAAAATAAACCCGATGTATCTGTGGCGAAGTTCGGTCAGGCTGTCGTCGTTGAGATCGCTCGTGCGTTTGCCGTGGACGATGACCGCCCNCGACGTCGGCTTGTCGACACAGCCGATGAGATTCAGGATCGTCGTCTTTCCCGAGCCCGAAGGGCCCGCGATGCTCACAAAATCTCCTGCATTAATATCGAGCGAGATATCTTTCAGGGCATCCACTTCGACAGTATCGAGGAAGTAGACTTTTTTCACCTTATCAAGGCTGATAATGATGTCCGACATGGCGCTTCCTTTCCCAAAATTCAGGGTAAATCCTAACGATTTTCAGGGAGAGTTTCTATATGAAACTGCTGAAAATAAAATGAATAATTATAACAGGTGAGCCAATTTCAAAAGTCGGTTACTTCTGAAATTGGCTTTGCATTTGCTCCGGCTTCGTTGAAACCGTACGCAAATGTCGCAATAAAAGGTTGTTCTTTCAAAACTCGTTCGACTTTTGAAAGAACCTCAGATCTTGGACATTTCTCCGTCCCCCGATATACTTAAGTCCTATGGCATACAGCGGGTTACAGGAATTTATTTCCTTTCTTGAATCCAGGGGCGAACTGGCGAGGATATCCGCCGAAGTCGACCCAATCCTGGAGATCACCGAAATCGCCGACAGGGTGATGAAGGAGGGCGGCCCTGCCCTGCTCTTCGAGCGCGTGCGCGGGTCCGAGTGGCCCCTCCTCATCAACGCCTACGGTTCCGAAAAGCGGATGGCGTGGTCGCTCGGCGCCGAGAGTCTCGACGGCAAGGCGGGTGAGATCGAATCGCTCATCGGCTGGGCATGGAGCCAACTGCGGGATTTTTCGCTGCTCTCGGCCCTCCCCGAGGCGCTCCCCAAGCTGCCTGTGGCGCGGTCCCTCATGCCCAAGAAAGTGCGGCGCGCGCCCTGCCGCGAAGTTGTGGACGAAAGGGGCTTCGACAGCCTGCCCGTCATTCAGTGCTGGCCCCAGGACGGCGGACGCTTTCTCACCCTGCCCGTCGTCTGCACGCTCGACCCCGAAACCGGGGCCCAGAACTGGGGGATGTACCGGATGCAGGTGTACGACGACCGCAGCGCGGGCATGCACTGGCACATCCACAAGGACGGCGCGCACTTCTTCCAGAAATACCGGGCGCAGGGACGCCGCATGCCCGTGGTCGTCGCCCTGGGCGGAGACCCCGCCGTCACCTATGCCTCCACCGCCCCCCTGCCCGAAGGCATCTGGGAGGCGATGTTCGCGGGTTTTTTGCGCGGCAGAGCGGCCGAAGTCGTCGAGATCGGCGATACGGGAATCCTCGCGCCTGCGGACGCCGAGTTCATCCTCGAAGGCTACGTGGACCCTGAAGAACTCCGCCTCGAGGGGCCATTCGGAGACCACACCGGCTTCTATTCCCTGCCCGACGAGTATCCGGTCTTCCACCTCGAGCGCATGACGCGGCGCGAAAACCCCGTCTACCCGGCCACCATCGTCGGCATTCCGCCGAAGGAGGACTGCTTCCTCGCCAAGGCCACGGAGCGCCTCTTTCTTCCCCTCCTCAGGCAGCTCTGCCCGGAGATCAGCGACATCAACATGCCCATCGAAGGCGTCTTCCACAACTGCGTCCTCGTGTCGATCCACAAGCGCTATCCGGGCCAGGCGCGCAAGGTCATGAACTTCATCTGGGGCATGGGCCAGATGATGTACACAAAGATGATCGTGGTGGTGGACGACGACGTCTCCGTGCAGGACCTCTCGATGGTCGCCTGGAAGGTCTTCAACAACATCGACGCGGGGCGCGATCTGGTATTCTCCGAAGGCCCCCTCGACGCGCTCGACCACTCATCGCCGGCGCCGCGCTTCGGCACCCGTCTCGGCGTCGATGCGACGCGCAAATGGCCCGAAGAGGGGCACGGGCGCGAGTGGCCTGATCCGCTCTCGATGCGCGCCGATATTGTCGAACTCGTCAATGCGCGCTGGAAAGATTATGGCATCGGACACGCAGAAGCCTGAGGGCTCGCCAACCGGCGCGCCGGCTGGCGAGCCTAACGGCGTACGCCCGCGCGGCCTTTTCCGGCGTCTCGGGGCGATTGGCGACTCCGTGATGATCACCCACACCCTCTTCTCCCTTCCCTTTGTCATAAGCGCGATATTGCTGGAGACCGGCGGCCGACCTCCCTTCTGGAAACTGTTCTGGATTGTCGTCGCCGCCTTTGGGGCGCGCAATGCCGCCAATGCCCTCAACCGCATCATCGACAAGGATATCGATGCGAAGAATCCCCGGACTGCCGGCCGCCATCTTCCGAGCGGCCGACTCAGCCCGCGCGAGCTCTGGTTCTTCACTGCCACGATGCTCGCCCTCCTCGTGCTCGGCGCGGCCATGCTCAATCCGCTCTGCGTCGCGCTTTTGCCCGCCGCAGGCATCCTGCTCTTCGGATACTCCTACACAAAGCGCTTCACATGGCTGTCCCACTACTGGCTCGGCATCGCGTGCTCGGCCGCGACCATGGGCGCCTTTCTGGGCATCTCGGGGTCATTCCAGCTGCGCTATTTTCCGCTCACCGCGGGCGTGGCGCTCTGGGTCGCCGGATTCGACATACTCTATGCGCTTCAGGACATCGAATTCGACCGGAAGGAGCACCTGTATTCGGTCCCGGCCCGATTTGGCGAGACCGGCGGACGCATCTTCGCGGCACTGAGTCACGCGGGGGCATTTTTAGGCTTCATAAGCATTTACTATTTCTGGGAGACGCCAAGCCTCTTTACGGGCATCGCCCTCGCCCTCTGTTTTCTCCTTCTTGTCGCGGAGCACCTGATCTCGGCCCAAAAATCCGAAAGCCGGATCAGACTGGCAGCCTACACGCTGAATCAGATTCTTCCGATTATTTATCTATTCGGTGTTGCCTTGGATATTTACGTACGCTAGAATGAGCCCATGGCGACGCGCTACCTCGTCTGCATAACCGGCGCCTCGGGTGCCGTATATGCCCTGCGCCTCATGTCCGCACTCGCGGCGAGAGGTGTCGTTCTCCATGTTGTGGCAAGCCAGTGGGGTGCGCGCGTACTTCTGGAAGAGACGGGCCGGCCGCTGGGCTATTGGCTGGGGAAGCTGCGGACGCAGGGCGGCCCCGAAGGCGGCCCCGCCCTCATCAGGCTCCACGACAACAGCGATTTTTCGGCTTCCATCGCCTCAGGCTCATTCCGCCTCTCGGGCACGGTGATCGCGCCCTGTTCCATGGGCACACTGGGAGCCATTTCGAGCGGAACCTGTTCAAACCTCATCCACAGGGCCGGCGCGGTTGCCCTGAAGGAAGGCTGGCCGCTCATCGTCGTGCCCCGCGAGACCCCGCTCTCCCTCGTCTCGATTCGCGCCATGACCCAGCTCAAGGAAGCGGGCGCGGTGATCCTCCCCGCATCCCCCAGCTTCTACGGCAAACCAAAGGATATCGAATCCCTCGTCGACACGGTCGTCTACCGCATACTTGACCATCTGGGTATTGTCGACAAAAATGTTTTCAGATGGAGTCAAGAGGAGCCGTAATTCCCATGAAAATATTTTCTGTTCTCCTGATCGCGCTCGCGGCGCTTGTGCAGCCCTGGGCGCAGCCTTCGGCACAGGCGTCCGCCCCCTTGAGCATCGGGATATTCGCAGATGCCGACTCGCTGCCGCTCATCGTGGCGGCGAATGAAGGGCTGTTTCAGCGCGAGGGAGTTTCGGTCAGCCTCGTGCGCTTTTCGAGCGCGGTCGAGCGCGACTCGGCCCTGCAGGCGGGGAAGATCGACGGCGCGGTGACCGATGTGCTCGCCGTCGTCCTCGCGAATCAGGGCGGTTTCCCCCTCAAGATCACAAGCCTCACGAATGGCCGCTACGGGGTCGCCGTCTCTCCCAAATCGAACATTCGGTCGCTGAAAGGGCTCGAAGGGAAAAATGTCGCGGTGTCCCTCAACACCATCATCCACTACTTTGCCGACTGGAGCGCACGACAGGCGGGCCTCGGCCCGGATGCCCTCATCATGGTTCCGGTGCCCAAGATGCCCGTGCGGCTCGAGATGCTCCTGTCGGACCAAATCGCGGCCGCGGTCATGCCGGAGCCCTTCCTCACCGCGGCAGAGCTCCGGGGAGCGAAAATCCTTGTCTCTTCGGACGATTCGGGGCTCGAGGCGGGAGTCCTGGCATTTCCCCCTGCGGTCATCGCGAAGAATGCCGGTGCGATACGGCGGCTCTATCGCGCATACTGGGAAGCGGCCCAGCGCATCAATGCCCGGCCCGACCAATACAGACCGGTGCTCGTCGATTCGCTCAGCTTCCCCGAAGAAGCGGCCCGTGTCTTTGTGTTCCCGAAATACGTGAAGCCCCGCCTGCCCTCCCAGGCGAGCATCGAGAGCGCCGAGCAGTGGCTCCTGTCCAAGGGCCTCGTCAAAGCGCTGCCCAAGCCTGCCGATCTCGTCGATGCCAGCATGGTAAGCGGATGGTAAGCCTCGAAGACATCAGTTTTTCCTATACGGTCCACGGTACTCCGATTCCTGTCTTCGAACATTTTTCGACGACATTCGAAGAGGGGCGGATTACCGCGGTCATAGGGCCATCGGGCTGCGGCAAGACGACGCTCCTGCGGCTCATAGCCGGGCTCCTCTCTCCCCAGGACGGCACGATCCTGACGCAGCACTCGAGGATCGGCTTTATTTTTCAGGATTTCGGCCTCCTGCCGTGGCTGACCGTCGAGCGGAACGCCGGCCTGGGCCTCGAGGCGCTCGGGATGCCCGCCGAGGAGCGCCGCAGGCGGGTCCGCGACATTCTCGAAGAGCTCGGGCTCTCCAAATGGCGAAAGGCATATCCGGTCCGGCTCTCCGGCGGCATGCAGCAGAGAGTCGCCGTCGCCAGGGCGCTCGCCATCGACGCCGGCCTCATCCTCATGGACGAACCATTCTCGAGCCTCGATGCGCTGACGCGCGAATCGGTCCAGGACATGCTGCGCACGATTCAGCGCACGCACCGGACGACCATCATCCTCGTGACGCACTCGATCGAGGAGGCGGTGTACCTCGCCGACAGCATTGTCATTCTTGACGGCAGCATGCCGGTACAAAGCTGCACGACCGTCCCGAATCCCCAGGTCTGGGAACATGCCCCGAACATTCCGGATATTCCAGGCAGACAGGCATCCGCCGCGCTGCCCGGTCCGGACCAGCGCTCCTCTGAGCCTTCAGAACTTTCCAATTCCCGCGAGAGCGGCTCTTACCTCGCCGCCGTCGGCAAGCTCCGCCACGCCTTCGATGGGGCGGTGGCCCAAAAAACGGGCCCCGGGGCTTCAGGCGCACCCGCGACAGAGGCGGCCGGCCGGAGTCCTGCTGCGGCGACCGTGCAGCCGAAAGTTCCGAAGGCCCTTCGGCGCCCCGCTTCGGCGGCCCTGCACGCGGCGGCCGCGAAAGGTGCCGCCCAGAGGGAGGCTCCCGGCACTGCCCCGGCACTTTCGGCTTCGGCTCTTTCGCCCTCGGTCTCAAAATTCCTGACAAGAATCGCGCAGATTGCCGCCGCGGCGATATTCATCTGTGTGGCGTGGTGGGGCGCGGCCGCGCTTCTGAACCGGCCCTTCCTGCCCTCGCCCTGGCTCGCCTTCGCCAGATTTTCGGAGAATCTGCACAGGGGCATCTTCCAGATGCATGTGCTGGCCTCTGCCCGGCGCGTATTTCTCGCCCTGCTGGCGGCCGGGCCGCTCGCGTGGACGCTGGGGCTTCTGGCGGGACGAATTCGCTTCTTCGACAACTTCTTCGCCCCCATCATCTATTTCTTCCATCCACTGCCCAAAGTGGCATTTTTGCCCATCCTCATGCTCTTCCTGGGCCTCGGCGACGCATCGAAGGTCGCGCTGATGGGGCTTGTCATCTTCGGTCAGCTCTTCGTGACGGGCCGCGACGCCGCCAAAAGCATCGCCCCGGCCCTGCTCGACAGCGTGAAAATCCTGGGTTTTTCCCGCTTTTCAATCATCAGGCTCGCGATTGTGCCGTCGACGATGCCACCGCTCATGTCGGCGCTCCGCGTCAGCCTGGGAACCGCCATCGCCGTGCTCTTTCTCTCGGAGACGTTCGCCTCCATCGACGGGCTCGGCTGGTACATCATGGACGCCTGGTCGCGCATCGACTATCCCGACATGTACGCGGCCATCCTGGCGCTCTCTCTGTTCGGCCTTGTTCTGTATCTGATCATCGACGCCGTCGAGGCATATCTCCTGAGGTGGCGCCAGAATAATTAGTCGGGACGACGCGTTACGCGCTGAGATACAACTTGACCAAGTTGTACCATTTTAATACCATCATACTATGAAAAGCCTACCTGTCGCAGAGATTCGGGCAAAATTCTCCTCATTACTCAAAGAGGTTGAGTCCGGGAAAGAAATCGGTATCACCTTCGGTCGGAAGAAAGAGCCTATCGCCGTCATTGTCTCCATCCGCGAATACAAAAAAATAAAAGCACGGAAGCTGGGAACACTGGAGGGCAAGGCGAAGGTGACCTTTAGCGACAACTGGGACATCACTGAAGAAGAATTGGTCGATCTATGAACATCCTTCTCGACACGCACTATCTTCTATGGTCATTTATCGACACCACAAAACTTGAAAAAAGGATATATGATCTTTTAGTGGCTGAAGAGAATGATATCTTCTACAGTCAAGCGAGTTTATGGGAAATATCGATCAAATATACGTTGGGGAAACTGACGCTCGAAGGGATTACGCCCGAAGAATTCTATCATGAACTGAAAAACAGTGATTTCAAGTGTCGGCGATTTATGAACGATGAGCTCGTAGAATTTTATAAGCTGCCAATAGAGCACCGAGATCCTTTTGACCGGATCATGATATGGCAGGCGATAAAATCAGAGTATTCTTTCTTAACACACGACAGCCAAGCAGAAAAATATGTTCAATACGGATTGAAAATACTTTCCTAAGACAGCGAAGCCCGGCGGCCGGCATCATTCGGCCGGCAGCACCCGGACAAGCTTCTCGTCGAAGCCGATCCAGACCGTTTCGCCTTCGGAGGGGATGGTCTTGCCCGAGGGGTCGTCGAGCTGAACGAGGATCTCGCCCGCATCGGTCTTCACATAGATTTCGACACTCGAGCCGAGGTACACGCGCGCGGTGACCAGCCCCGTCGCCACGGCCTCTCCCCTCCCGACCAGCCGCAGCGACTCAGGCCGCGCCATCACGACCACGCGCGCTCCCGCGCCCAGCCCCTCTGCCGCCGAACCCGCGCGCACCTGCCGTCCGCCCACCGTGCACAGCGCTCTGCCGTCGGCCTCCATCCCTTCCAGCTGAGCCGGGAAAAACGCCACCTTGCCCACAAAGCCGGCCACGAACATCGAGACGGGGCGCTCGTAGATATCGCCGGGCGAACCTATCTGCTGAATCCTGCCGTCGCGCATCACGATGACGCGGTCCGAAAGGCTCATCGCCTCGATTCTGTCGTGCGTGACGTAGATCGCGGTGATGCCGAGCGATTTCTGGATGCGCCGGATCTCCACCCGCATCTGCTCGCGCAGAAGGGCGTCGAGGTTCGAAAGCGGCTCGTCGAGGAGCAGAACCTGCGGCTCGACCACGAGCGAGCGCGCGAGCGCCACGCGCTGCTGCTGCCCGCCGGAAAGTCGTCCCGGCGCCCTGCGGGCGAGATCGGAGAGGCCCACCAGCTCGAGGACAGCCTCCACTCGCTCCTTTATCTCGCTCTGCGGGAGCTTGCGGATCCTGAGGCCGTAGGCGATGTTGTCGAACACGTCCATATGGGGGAAAAGCCCGTACGACTGAAACACGGTGGCCGTCTGCCTGCCGTTCGGCGGCAGAAAGGTCACGTCGCTGTCGCCGATGAGGATTCTGCCTTTTGTCGGCAGTTCGAAACCGCCGATCATGCGGAGCGTCGTGGTCTTGCCGCAGCCCGATGGGCCGAGCAGGGTCACAAGCTCGCCTGGCTTCACGTCGAAATTCGCATTTTCGACGGCATGGACCTCCGCCCTGGTCTTCGGGTCCCTGAATATCTTGGTCACACTGGAGAGCGTCACGGGCACGGATTTTGCTGCCATATCATTTCCTTTCATTACAACAAGTTAATTGAGCGGCGCGAACACGATGGGCGCGCTCACTGCCCTCGGAACGGGACCACCTTCGCGCCGGCGCCGCCTCGGCGGGCCCTGCAGAACTTTTGCACAACTTCACTGCGTGGTCACCGTCTTTTCCAGAAACTCGCTCTGTCGGACCAAAAGCCGCATGAGCCCGAACACCGCCAACACGATGATGATCAGCGTCGTCGAGAGGACACTCGCCAGGCCGAAGCGCAGGTTCTCGGAAAAATTGTAGATCTGGATCGTGATGTGGTACCAGCGCGCGCTGATCAGGAAAATGATGGCCGAAACCGCCGTCATCGAGCGCACAAAGGTGTAGGACATGCTCGAAATGAAAGCGGGCCGTATCAGCGGCAGGATGATGGTCCGGAAAATCGTCGCCTGGTCCGCGCCGAGGTCCGCGGCGGCCTCTTCGATCGACGGATCGATCTGGCGCAGGGCAGCGACGCCCCCCTCCAGACCGACGGGCAGCTCCCTGATGACGTAGTTGATGACCAGAACCGCGCCCGTGCCGACGAGGAGGAGCGGCGGCTTGTTGAACGCCAGGATGAAACTGATGCCGACCAGCGTGCCGGGGATCGCGAACGGCGTCATGATGAGCGACTCGAGGATGCGCTTGCCGGGGAATTTCTTGCGCACGAGGATCACGGCCGCCACCATCGACAGGATGCCCGCTATCGGCGTCGCGATTCCGGCCAGTGTGATGGTCGAGACCAGGGCCTGCCTGCCCCGCGTCAGCGCCTCACCGATATTCACGAGCGTAAAGCTGTAGTCGATGCCCCAGTTTTTCACGAAGCAGCCCGCGACGATGGTCGCGTACAGGCCGACGATGAGCCCGCTCACCACCGCGACAAAACCCGTCAGCGCCCTCCTCGCTCCGGGAGAAGCGAGGTCCGAGAGCCGTGTCGAAGGCTTGCCCGTCACGACCACGAAGGATTTTTTGCTCACCCACCTGCGCTGCACGAGGAATGCCGTCAGCGTCGGCAGAAGCAGGAGGAGGGAGAGAGCCGCGCCGTTGTTGAGGCGGCTCATGCCGGTCACCTCGATGTAGGACTCGACCGAGAGCACGTGGTACGAGCCCGAGAGCAGGAGGGGGTTCGCGAAGTCCGCGAGCGAGTTGGTGAACACGAGGAGCCAGCTCGAAAGCAGCCCCGGCGCGGCGAGCGGCAGCGTCACGTGCGAAAAGGTGTGCCATCTCGACGCATTGAGGTCGAGCGAGGCGTCCTCCAGCGTCGAGTCGATCGCCTGCAGCACCCCCTGCATCGTCAAAAACGCGATGGGGAACATGCTTATCGTCTGCACGAGCGCGAGCCCGCCGAGGCCGTAGATATTGAAATTCTGCAGCCCGAGCAGCTGCTTCGTGATGATCCCGTTCTTCCCGAAGAGCAGAATGATCGACAGGGTCAGGGAAAAGGGCGGCGAGATCACCGGCATGGTCGCGAGCGCGGTCACCAGCTTCTTGCCCTTCATGCTGGTGCGCGCCACCGCAAAGGCGTACATGAAGCCGATAAAGGTCGAGATGGTCGCGGTCACGATGCCGAGCTGGACCGAGCCCCAGAGCGCCTGCAGATACTGCCTGTTCGAAAGAATCGTCTTCCACACGTCCAGGCTGAACCGGCCTTCCCTGACGAGCGTGAGCCGCACCGCCTCGAAGAGCGGATACGCGACGAAGGCGACGACCACTGCGGACAGCACAAGAATCGCATACCCGCTTATCGGGTCGCGCGAAAACGTCGCGATGCCGAACCCCAGGGCAAACAGCACGAAGGCCACCAGGGCGAGGGTCTGCACGAGCCTTCCGTAGGCGACATAGCCGCTCGAATCCAGCGCCGCGAGGAGCGTCGCGCGCGCCGAACCGTTCTCCTCGTCGGGGACGGGAGCGACCATGAGCGTGTAGGGCACTCCCGAGAACGAGACTTTTTCCGGCCACCTGAACACCTCGAGGTACGAGACCGATTCGGCGGCATGCTCTGCAGTCGCCGCGTTTGCCGGAAGTCCCAATATGTCGAAGAGCGCGCTGTCTCCGCCCACGCTCTCGCTTCCCTCTTCGCCCGGAACGCCCCGTATCACGAAAAAGCGGTTGCCCGCATACGTCCCGGCGAGCTGCCCGGACCAGTCTGCCAAGTCCTCATCGTCTTTGGGCGCCGAAGCAGTCATGGCCCTGACCAGCGATGTCATCTCCTTGACTGAGTTCTTTTCGAAGGTGTTTTGAAGAGTGGAGAAAATCCAGTATTCCCCCGCGGCAAAGATGGCGCAGACCACGGCAAACACAATCAGCTTTTTCTTGGTAAACACCTGAGTCCTCTTTCTCAAATGAGCCGAGCCAATTTCAAAAGTCGGTTCCTTTTGAAATTGGCTTTGCATTTGCTCCGGTTTCTTTGAAACCGTACACAAATGCTGCAATAAAAGGTTGCTCTTTCAAAACTCATCCGACTTTTGAAAGAGCCTCAAGCCTTTGAAAACCAGTCATAGCAAAAGCCGGACCGCCGCGGAGCATCATCCACAGGGTCCGGCCGTTTTTTCTCAACACAGGAACGATCAGCGCTTCGAACCGATCTCTTTTATCCAGCGCTCGAGCAGACGGTCTTTATTGGCCGCGTCCCAGACGACATCCTGACTGACAGTCTTGATTTCGCTGATGCTGAAGGCTTTCGGGTTTTTCTTGGCGATCTTCGAGACCGGAATGACATACCACTTCGCGATGATTTCCTGGGCCTTGGGCGAGAGCACCCAGTCATAGAGCTTCTTGGCATTGACGGGATCCGGACCGCCCTTCACCAGGGACATCGAGGCGATTTCATAGCCGGTGCCCTCGGAGGGGAAGGTGATGGTGACATCCGCGCCTTCCACTTTGAGCTTGACATTGTCGTGCGCGTAGCCGATCGCAACGGGGATCTCACCGATCGCGACGCTCTTGCCGGGGGCAGAGCCGGATTTGGTGTACTGGTCGATGTTGGCATCGAGCTTGTTCAGATAGTCGAAGACCTTGTTCTCATCGCCGCCCAACACATAGCGCAGGGTCGTGAGGGTGTTGTATGCCGTGCCGGAAGTCGTGGGATTCGGCATGCGGATCTTTCCCTTGTAGACCGGTTTCAGAAGATCCGCCCACGAGGTCGGCGGAACAATCCCCTGCTCTTTTGCGACCTTATTGTTGGTCACAAAGCACAGTGGCCCGATGTACAGACCCACCCAGTAATTTTCGGGATCGCGGAACTGCAGTGNGGTATTCTCGAGCATTCTCGATTTATAGGGTGTGGTGAGGCCTTTAAGCTTGGCGCTTATATGGTTGAGCCCGACACCGCCGACCCAGATCGAGGCCTGAGGATTTGCCTTCTCTGCTTCCAGTCTGCTCTCGGCTTCTCCGCCTGCAAGCCTCTGCCAGCTCACGACAATTCCGGTTTCCTTCTGGAATTCATCGAACAGCTCTTTGGCGAGTGGCTCTTCGAGGGTGGTGTAGGCACCGACCTTCTGCTGGCCAAAAGCTACAGTGACGCCAAGCAGGAACACAAGTCCAACAATCACGACACGTTTCATGGAAACCTCCTGTAATTTACCTGCATAGTTTAGTCCCTGCCCCTGATTTCCGCAAGCAAAAAATGGGGAAATGATGCTCCTGCGCAGGGCCGGGGGCTGTCCTTTCGGCATAAAAGCGCACCGCACGGACAACCACGAGAGGGGCCGTCAGCCGATTGTATCAATTATACACATCCGTATGATTCATTTTTATACATATGTATCGTTCGGACATACAAGGGGGCGTGCATACAACGGCCCCGTTTCATACGGGCCCAAAACCGGAAGCGCTTGAAAGCCGGGCACTTCACGAGCAGCAGGCTCATGCAAATAATTTTATATAATATAATGAATAATTAATTTCATCAAAATTTTTTAGATTTTGGCACGATACTTGCATCATAGATAATGAGCGCCGAAAAGGGCTCCGGACGGGTGTCACGGTCCCGTGAGGATCTAAACCTGCCGAACTTCACCACTTTGTGGAGGTTCATTATGAACAGCCTGGTACTGTATGAAAACAATCCCTTTGATCTTATGGAGAGGTTCTTCAACGACGACGAGTGGCTCATGCCGAAGTTCCGCACTCCCGCAATCGACGTCTACGAAGAGGGCGACAAATACATGCTCGAGGCCGATCTTCCCGGCCTGACCGAAAAGGACATCAAGCTCGAAGTGCGCAATGGCCAGCTGACTTTTTCCACCTCGAAGAACGAAAAATCCGAGGAAAAATCCAAGAAAGGATGGATCCGCAGAGAGCGCAGGGAGTTCCAGTTCGTGCGGAGCTTCACGCTGCCCGAAGATGCCGATGCGAACGGCATCGAGGCTCACTTCAAAAACGGAGTGCTGCAGGTCGTGATGCCCAAGAAGCCTGAGGCTGCGCCGAAGACAATCGAGGTAAAAATCGCTTAAGCAATGCTTAAGCACCGCTTAGACCAGGTGTCCGGGCGATTAAGGAGGGGCTACCCACGAAATTGGGCGGCCCCTCTTTTTGTAAGAGTGGTTTCGTAACAATGGTTACAGTCGATCGCCGGGCCACTATAGTATTCTTTAAGGGAACAGAGATCCAAAAGGCCGGTTTCCCGGCAAAGGAGATACTATGGCAGACAAGTCAGCCAGACTTCCGGGCAATGCAGAGGGCAGATGGTATGTCGACTCTTCGTGCATCGGCTGCGGGCTCTGCACATCGACCGCGCCCGATATTTTTGCGCTGAACGACAATAGCCAGGCCACCGTCGTCCGCCAGCCCGAAACGCCTGAAGAGACAGAACTCGCGGCCCAGGCGCAGGGCGACTGCCCCGTCCAGGCCATCGGCGACGATGGTGAATAAAAGAGAGGGCTCCGTCGGCCGGCGCCCCTCACCGGTGCCCGGAAGCTCAGCCTTTCAGGGCATCGGGATTCAGCGCGAGCAGCTCCGGCACCACGAAGAGGCCGTCTTTTCGTATCAGTCTTCCGTCGATCCAGACCTCGCCGCCGCCCGAGCCGGCATCCTGCATGAGGACTATGTCCCAGTGCAGCGCCGAATGGTTGCCATTGTTGCAGTCCTCGTATGAATTGCCGGGCGTGATGTGCAGCGAACCCGCAATCTTTTCGTCGAAGAGCGTCTCGAGCATCGGCTTTGTGATGTAGGGGTTGAGCCCGAATGAGAACTCGCCCAGATATCGCGCACCATCGTCGATGTCGAGTATTTTGTTGATGCGGGCGCTGTCGTTGGCCTTCGCGTCGACGATTTTGCCTTTTTCAAACTCGAAGACTATATTCTCAAACTTGAAGCCGTCTTTTTCGTTCGGCGTGTTGTAGCTGAGCACGCCGTTCACCGATTCGCGGAGGGGAGCGGTGTAGACTTCGCCATCGGGGATATTCATCGTGCCGTCGCATTTGATGGCCGGCATGCCCGCGATCGAGAATTCAAGATCGGTGCCCGGACTTTTGACGCGGACTTTGTCGCTCTTCTCAAGAAGGACCACGAGCGCATCCATGGCGCGGGACATCCCGGCATAGTCCATGGTGCAGACATCGAAGTAGAACTTTTCGAAACCCTCCTCGCTCATGCCCGCATTCTGGGCCATGGCTGCGGTCGGGTACCGCAAAACGACCCAGCGGGTGTCCGTGATGCGCCGTTCGATGTGCACCTTCTTCCAGATATGGCGATTGTAGAGCTCGGCTTTTTCCTGTGGTAGGTCCTGCCACGCAAAGGCATTCTGCATGCTCGTAAACCCGATGTAGACATTCATTTTGTCCATGCGGGCACGCTCGAATTCGGCCTGCAGCTCAAACTGAGCCTCGGGCGCGTCCATAAAAAGAGTGCGCTCAAGCCGCCTGTCCCGCAGGGACAGGAAGGCGAGCCCGCCGGCGGCGTGCACTTCCTCGATGAGGAGCCGCAGGAAATCGGGTTCCGGGTTTACATTCTCGATGAGCACCCTGTCGCCGGGCCTCACTTTGGTCGAATAGTTCACCAACAGATGAGCGAGCTTTCTGAGTCTTGGGTCTTCCATATATTTATTCCTTTCCAAAAAAGTCGGCGAGGACCGCCTTCTCTTTTGCTGCATCCTGTTTCCATGCGTCGCGGACGATCATGTAGCTCTTCTTGATCCGCTCGCGGTAGGGAGGCGTCCCTTTCCATCCCTGCCACGTATAGGGAGAGGCCACATTCGCATTCAGGCGACCCGCCTCCGTGCCTGCCCCGGCGTTGAGGACGCGCGCATCGAACACAAAGCCATCCGTGACTGTCGTTCTGAGCATGTCCGTTGTGAGCGAGTCTATATGCCGCCTGTCATTCAACACGCTGCGCGAAGAGGGGTCGGTGACATTGAGGCGATTCCAGGGTATGCGCACGTGGATCGAATTTCCCTCGGCATACCAGAGATTGCCGGACTCATCGAAGGGGCCACGCCGCATGAGCGAGGCGTTGAACTGCCGCTCGGGGATTTCCCTGCCATCCTTCGTCGTCACTTTGCCGTTGACCAGCATCCTGATCTCCTCAAACACGCCGTCGCGGCGGAGCGACGTCGCATAGCGAGCGGAGGCGGTATTGTACGAAGGGATGACCGACAATCGAACTTCATCCGGTTGAATGTCGAGCAGGAACTCCAGCCCGGAGGCTGTTTTCCCCAGGCTGCCAGGCCAGCTCATCTGCCCCTGACTCCGGTTATACGTGTCGATGCCGAGAAGGATTTCGTACTCGCCGGGCATCTCTGATCCTGCCAGCTGCAGCGTGAGATAGAGATACGAAGCATCGTGGGACACCGCTAGGTCTGCGAGGGCCCCGCTGCCCGGAATGACCTGCTCCGGCGCCGAAGGCGGCACTGTCTCATTCGCGATGAGGCCGTAGTTCTGTTCGGGGTCGACGACATTGTGCCACAGGACCCTGTGGTCGAAGGGTATCATGAAGGGCTCCATGATCCACGTTTTCTTCGCCCACTCATCCATAAATTCGAAGATCGAAGCGCCCGAATAGCCAGCCTTCCGGATGGCCGCATACATGCGCAGGATCTCCCTGCCCGCGCTCTCCTCGTCGATGCCGCCGTGATGGAGGCCGTCAGGGGCGATGTGCGCGACTCCCGCCCCGTTTGCCATGCCGAACTCCGCGACAATGGCGGGGTAGCGGCTGTGCGTCTTTATAAATTCCTCCAGATAGGCCCCGTACCTCAACATGCCGAATTGATCGCGGTAACTGCCGTATGAAGGCTCATTGACGATGAAGTCGGGATAATTCGGATAGATGTGGTAGGCGCCGAACAGACCTGCGGTCATCTTCTCCGTGACATCGAGATGCTCTATGGCGATGCTCGCCCGGTCATTCCAGCGGTTGGTCTTGCCTGTCTTGGGGTCCCACTCCGTGTCGTGCTCGATCGGGTCCAGCGTCGGCCAGCTCACGATGCCCACGGGGTGCAGAGTCCCGTAGCGCTCCGCCTCGGCCATGGCCACCGCATCGAGCGACTCTGCCAGCCAGACTTCGGTCGGCGACGCCCCTTTCCCCGCCGACACATATTCGCCGGTATACGTCGCCCCTCTGTGTTTTGCGTCGGTCTGCATCACTTCGGCGCTCTCAAGCTCCCTGCCCACAAGCCAACCTATGAGCCACTTCGAGACATCGGCAGAATAGACGCCCCAGGCGCGGCCCTCGCGCAGGGGAACCTTTGTCCTGCCATAGACCGCACCGATGACATGCTGTATTTCCTTTAAATACTCTTTCTGGTACCCGGGCTGCAGATAATCGCCGCCTGGAGGATTCTCTTCCGGCCATATCTCCTGTAGCAGAAAGAGCGGAGCATCCGGATGGGCCTCGTTATAGCTTCTGAGCGCCTGGTAGAACTCGGGAGGCAGCAGTGTATACACGCGCAGGGTATTCGCACCAATACCGCCGATATAGTCCAGCCACCGCATGTACGTATCAGACTGAACAGGGAACTCCGTAAAGAACTTCCCCGGCTCGGCAGCTCCCAGATTTATGCCGCGGAGGAAAACAGTGCGCCACTCTCCCGCGCTCGACTTCAGCTGAATACCTTCTTTTACCGCACGCACATTCACTTGGAGTTCCGCCGGTTTTGCCCTTGTCTGAGGCACAGTCTGCTGAGGTTTGATGTTCGAGAGGATGTAATGCATGAGCGGCACATACGCCTTCCAGAAAAAAGAGCTGTTGTCGTCGGCAGTGTCATCGGCGAAAATGCGCTTGATGGTCTGAATGCCTCTCATGCGATAGGGGGTGCCTGNAAACTGCAGGTCGGCAAAGTCGCCGGCAAAATACCAGCCGGTAAACTGATCGTCTCCGAGTCTCACCACCGCGGGGAATATGGCGGGCAGGCCCAGTGCATCGAGCTTCCGCTTCCCCGCGGGAGTCAAATCGAGTTCGTAGCGGGCGACCTCCTCCACGCGCGGACCGGGCGTCACCCACTCAAACCAGGAGCGGTACAGGGTGGGCCTCCCGATCCCCAGCGTCTTCGCCCACTGTTGCCCGAAGACTACCTTCATGCCGTTTTTGCCGATATCCTCCCGTTCAGTGAGCACCTCGACTCTCCCCTTTTCATCGAACAGCACAAGGCCGCTCCCTGAATATCTCCAGGTCTGATTTTTTTCATGCTCCCAATTTGCGACAATCCAATCGGGGACAGTCCCTGCCTTTGCGAGGTCTCCGTAGTAATTTCCTATCCAGCCCCGCCATTCAAGCCCGGTAAGCGGGCCCAAAAAGGCTCTGTCCTTCTTGTTGGCCGGCGAAGCTGCGGTGTTGAACTCGGCAATAAGAGTGTTCCCTCCGCCCAGGGCCTTTTGGAGAGCGCTGTAGTCATCGCTGTCCAGTCCTCCGTGCAGGGAGGAGGTATCGGGGGGCTCCTTCAGCATATACTCGTCGTTGTAGACACCATAGGTGTCCGCGATATAGATGAGGTCCGGCTTCCTCACAGGTTCCGGCATCTCAAAAGTGCGCCACTCAACCCTTGAAACGGGATAGTATCCATAATAGTCAGTCCGCGCATCGTACGGTGCCGCAGTGTCGGGCCTTGAAATTTTTTCATTGTTCAGGAGCCAGAACAGGCTGGCATGCTCCCGAAAATCCGGATACGGCACCGTCTTATCGACAACCCAGACATCGAGCTGCCTGTAAGGCTGCACCACCCAGAGGATAAAGGGCGCAGCGACAAGTACCGTAAAGACAAGAAATACAGAGATGCCCACAACCACAAGGAAAGACGCTCTTATGTATTCTTTGCTCGGGGTTCTCATCTGTGCGTACCTCCTGCGGTACTGCCTCCCCCTTGTCCCCTGTCCGCAAAGCCCCTGCGCTCGAACTTCTGCCAGCCCTGAGGTTTCTGCATCGCCCGGACAAAGCCGACCACGCGCCATGCCGAAAAGAGTTGGCGGGGCCCGAAGTTTTCAACAACCGCAGTCCATATGAGCTTGAGCGTATCTCTGTAACTGAAATATGCATTCAGTCTTTCGGCAATTTTCACCGAATTGACCGAAATAAAAATCCCCAGCAAAACCGAGGCGAAGAACAGCAGCAGGGCAAGCCGGAGACTGAGCATGCCCAGAACCGCCGCGAGCAGGACCATGAAATACCCCTGAATCTCAAAGAGAGGACCGATCAGCTCAAATATAAGGTAATAGGGCATCGCGGCCATACCCATGGTCCCGTATTTCGGGTTAAAAATGAGCCTGCGGTGAAAATTGAGGATGTCGACGAGACCGCGCTGCCACCGGTTGCGCTGTTTCTGAAGACTCGACATCTTCTCGGGCACCTCGGTCCAGCAATTCGCGTTGAATGCATAGCTTATGCGGTATGAATGCTTTTGTTTCCCTCATGTGCCGCGCAATCCGCACGACGAGCTCCATGTCCTCGCCGACGGTGTCCTTTTGGTATACGCCGCTGCTCGTGAGATATCCACCCACCGCGACGACTCTCTCTTTCCGGAACAGCCCGAAGGCCCCCGATATGATCAAAAGCGAATGTATATAATCCCATCCAAGGCGGCCGCACATGAAGGCGCGCATGTACTCGACCATCTGGAGACGCGGCAGCCACTGCCTCGGAACGCCGATTTCTTCAATTTTGCCCTTGTCGACCCTGCATCCGTTGATCGGGAAGACATTGCCGCCCAGCGCGGGTGTCTCGACACCGTAATCCAGCGTCAGCGACGCAATCTTCAGGAGCGCATCGGGTTCGAGCAGCGAATCCGCGTCGATGCCGCAGAAGTACTCCTTCGATGCAACGTTGATGCCCGCATTCAGGGTGTCCGCCTTGCCTCCATTCTCCTTGTCGACGACGATGAGGCGAGGAATGGCGGGGTTGGTGTAGATGCCGCGTATGGGATAGTGCTTCAGACGCTCTCTGTACGAAAAGTCCGTCTTCATCAGGCCGAAGTGGTCGATGAGCGTCCTGAGCGTGGTATCCCTCGAGCCGTCGTTCACGATGACAAGCTCGTAATCCGGGTATTTCAAGCTTAAAAGCGAATTCGCGCTCTCGATGATCGTCGTCTCTTCGTTGTACGCCGGCGCAATGATCGACACCGAAGGCAGCATGCGCGGTTTAAAGAGCATGGTCATGCTCTTGAGCTCCCACAGCTTCGCTGCCCGCCGTATATTCAGTCTCGAAAGGAAAAGCAGAATGAGATAGACCAGGCATATCGCGATCGAGTAATAGGCAAAATTTATGTTGAAATTCAAGACAAAATATTCGAGGTGCTGCCTTAAGGTCAGAGTGCCAAGTCTGTCGTAGTAGCGCAGCACATAGAGGAGGGGAAAGAAGCTCAGCGCGAAGACGAGAATCTCGTAGAGGCGCCGCACCAGTTTTTTATCGAGTTTCTCTTCCCGCTTTTTGACCGGCGGAGAGAGGCGCTCCAGTCCCAGCTTTTCGAGTATGGAATCCGGAGAAAAATGCCACACTCCCTCGCCAGAAGCTCGCTGTCCTGCAGACGGGGCCGAAGGACTTCGACGAGCCTGTCCTCGAGCTCGGGTTCCTGTTGCGCTTCAGGAATTCGATGATCTCCGACACTCTTCCCATCGAGATGAGCTCACCGACAATGCCCGCCGCGACATCGCGCTCATGGCCCAGAAGCTTGGTGATGATGTATTCGATTCTGTGGGAGAGCACTTCCGCGAGCCTGTTGTGAAGGACGGCCTCCGAACTCTGGAAGGCCTCGACCAGTTTCAGGATGAATGTGGGATGATGATTGAGAAGATTGCGGAGGCCTTCGCGGGCGGCATCCGCGGTCTCGTCGCGCCCGAGGTACTCGATGAGTCTGCGGAAGTTTTCCGGGCGCGGCGTCTGGCCCAAGGAGAGGATTGCGATCGACTGAATCTCCTTGTCGACATGCTCGAGGTAATCGTCGGAGAAAAGCACTTCCGGGTAATACTTTCCGAGCATCTTGGCGGCGCTCACCATGAGCCGGCGATAATTCGAGGCAGGAGAAATGCTCGTAACGAGAGTATGATACCTGGAGCAGCGGAAGCTGTTGGCCACTTTGCCTTTATAGGGGCACTGGCGGTGCGCATGGTCCCGCCTCCTGTCGTCCATGCATGCAGTAATAGCAGCATTTTTTCGGCAGATTGACCGTAAGTCCGCCTCAATCTTCTCACTTCCCCCAGGCCGAGCCGCAGCACATCGATGAGATAGTTTTTGAGTTCTCCGCCGGGCATCGAACCTGCGAGGTCGACGAACAGTTCCCCGAATTTCGATCTCGGTTCTCCAAAAGTAGCCGTGAATCACTTCCTTGACGGCATCCCCATAGGAAGCGATGAGCATGTTGACTTTATGTCTGTACCAATAGTGGGATCCGTAGAGACTCTGAACGAGCACATAGAGTGAACGGGGATCTTTGATATCCGAGAGCGCGTTTGCAAGGTACAGCTTCGTGGGAAAATGCTTCTCTTTGAGAAGCGCTTTTTCGATGGCCTTCCGGGCGTCATCGGTGCCGATGCTCGACAGGTATCTCGCGGCGTTCATTCGGACAAACCTGTTGCGGCTGGCTATGCGGTGAATCTGTGTCCGCTCGAAGGATTGTAGGGCAGTCGTATTGAAGATGCGCTGTCTCTGCGCGGGGGATATCCTGATGTTCTGCGTCAAATGGAGAAGGTACACGAGGAGAGTACGCATCTTTCGGGGGTTCTGTTCATAGGTGGAAGCAAGAAGCTGAGGAAGTTCCCGGAGATTGTGCTCGAGTTCTCAAGGCCTATTATGACTCGCGCCTTGTTCAGCAGTGTGGAGATCATCACATAGATGGTGAGCCATAAAAGGAGAATGACAGCGCCCAGCAAGTATTCGGAAGGAATTGTCATGCACTGATCCCCACCTGGGTGAGATTCTGCACAATTCCCAGCAATTCTTCAAGAAGAATCGGCTTTTGTAAATAGTGGACGATGCCAAGCCTGTTGGCACGGCGGATGGTCAGNNTTTCGGTCTTGAGATGGGAGATGACGACGACGGGGATATCCTTCGTCGCCGACTTGGAGAGCATCGACTCTCTCAAGAGATAGGCATCGGCTTTGGGGACCATCAATTCTGTTATCACAAGATCGACAATCTCTTTTCCCAAAATGCCGAGCGCCTCCTGTCCGTCCGCAGCCGTCAAAATGGAATAGCCTTCATTGACAAGATATGTTTTGAGCACATCGACATTGACCTCATCGTCATCGACAATGAGAATGTGCGCTTTTGTTTCGCCTTCATTCTCCTCTGCNNCGGAACCAAAATAGACGGTGTTTCCGCCGCGCCGCCGGGCAAAACGGAGGCGGCGGATGCCGAGGTCAGTCATATCCGCCGCCACTTTCTCGAGGTCTGGCTGCGTGCTCGCCGCCTCTGCAAGTGTCGAGACGCCCACCGATACGGTAACAGGTTCGACAAAGGCCTTGGAAGTCTCGATCTGGTAGCCGGATTTGTCGAAAAGCTCTATCGCCCTGTCGAACAAAATCGCAGGTATCCACGCGGCTATTGTCGCACCGTGCAGTCTGAAGGCCATGGAAGTTCTGGGAAGATTCTCTCCGATTATTTGAGCGACTCCATGCAACAGCGCTTCAACTTCTCTCGAGCCATACTTGTACTCGATCTGGGCGATGTTCTCGTCGATGCCAAAGACCGCAAGCACATGATCCTCTGCTCCGGTTTCAGAGCTTCTTATTGCCACTTCCTCATCAATAAAGGATTTATAGAAAATTTCAGAATACAGGTCCGTCACCGGATCGCGGATGGCGCGATCTTTCGACACTGCGATACTGTGCTTCAGNNTTTCATCATTGAGCTTGCGCAACGCCTCAACTTCCTGTCTGAGGCGCGTCACTTCGATGCCTCCATAGAGCGTCTGAAGCCCCTCGGGGCGGGCAAGCTCCCCCGNCCACTCCAGTTCGGCCAGCTCGGAGAAAATCCGCCTGACATCGCCGCGCAGGATGGGACCATAGGACGGCATCACGCGCTCGATATCCCAGTCTGCGAGAAGCTGTATCGCGGANNAGGCAAGAAATTCCTTCGATGGCATGTTNNTCGCCCTGTGAAAAGCCTTGAGGCGATCCAAAAATCCCTCATCATCCGCATAAATGCTCATGCTTTCGGAAAATGACGACAGGAGCGCGCCGGTGAGCAGGGTTCCCGTAGCCCTGTCGTAGGTGGCAAAAGCGTCGGGCTGATAGAGATAGGGGGTNNCCGGCAAGAATTGGAGCACCCGGCCNNCCGATGCAAGGCGCAGTGACCACTCGTGTTCATCGATGATATAGGGCTGGCTGGAGAGCCCATAGGCCTGAAGCTGTTCCCAGGTGCGCCGATGAGTCGCTACGGCGGCACGAGAGCCCTCATGTTCGAGATATGCGAGCGCAGATGAAGAGACAGGTTCCTGCTGGTGAACGACAATCGTAGTGATCGGCCTGCGGGAGGCACATTTTAAGATGTTTTCGTTCAATTCCTGGACGTTTACCGCGGCCCCGGGACCAAANNACAGTAGTACATCGTCATCATCGAGAAGCAAATAAATATTCGCCTGCAGCTCCCCAAAAAGCTGCGAGGACCCGATGCGAAAAAANNAACCTCCGCCGAGATCGACCGGATCTTGTATTTTTTTCCATATATTATCCTGAGGCTCTTTCAAAAGTCGGACGAGTTTTTGAAAGAGCAACCTTTTATTTGCAGCATTTGCGTACGGTTTCAAAAAAACCGGAGCAAATGCAAAGCCAATTTCAAAAGGAACCGATTTTTGAAATTGGCTCATCCTATGAATATTTTCGGCCTATCCAAAATATCCATGAGCGCATAAATGCAATAGGGATAAATAATACCACAGAATGCGAATAAAAAGAAATATGCTTCAATAATTCTTGACTTGGAAATTAAGTCCATGTAAAGTCTTTTTCGTTGCGCAAAATTTCAAGTCAGGGAGGGGTACGCATGAAGAAATTCGCTCTGGTCGGATTCTTGGCAGTTGTGCTGGTTGCGGGGTGCGAGCTGTTTCCGAGCATCTCATGGGAGGACATAAGGGGAGAATGGGATTTCCCCAATACCAAATTCAATGACAGTACGATAACAACAATCCATCTGTCGCTGATGGATCCGGCTGAGGGCGAGAGCGAATACAGAATCGATCTGAGCTGGAATAATTCTGAGAACTTCTATTATGGCGATGGAACCCTAAGCAACAATATTTTCACCGGTCACTATCAGGTTGGGGGCGACCCCGATACCACGGAATATTCCATCACCGTCACCTTTTCCCTGAGCAACGAAACGCTGAAAGCGGTCTTTAGCGGTACTGGGCCCCTCAATGGCCTCGTCCTCGAGCATGGGACGCTGGGTACTCAATAATTACCGGCTTTCTTCCCGTACAAAAAGCGCTTGATTTTCTGCGTCGGCGTCTTCTCAAAGGGCTCGGTGCGTATCCTGACGTGCTGGATGCGCGAGAATGAAGCGAGCTTGGAGTTGGTCTCCCTGCGGATTTTTTCGAGCAGGCGCTCCAGGGCTTTCTCCGCATCCACCACGGCCTGGCTGACGGTGCCCGCCACCGATTTTTCGGCATTTGCGATGGCCTGACTGACGCGCGATCCCAGATCGCCGGCGGCATCGATGCCATCCCGCAGGCGGGCCTCAAGGTTTTCGAGCACTTCGCTTTTCAGGTAGACAAGCGCAGTGAGTCCTTCTTCCTCTTCCACGACGAGAGATTCCGCGACTTCGGGCACCTGGTTGATAATCGACTCGATCTCCTCGGGGTAGATATTCTCGCCCGAGGCTCCGAGGATCATGGTCTTCAGCCGTCCGCGTATGAAAAGGCGGCCCTTTTTGTCCAGAGAGCCGAGGTCTCCCGTGCGGAACCAGCCGTCGCTGCTGAAGGCCTCGCGCGTGCGCGCCTCGTCGCGCCAGTAGCCTTTGAAAATATTGGAACCCTTGGCCTGGATTTCGCCCTCGCCGGTATCGGGGCGAGGATCGGCGATGCGCAGCTGTACTCCTTTGAGCGCGGGGCCGGTAGACCGCAGGAAAGTGAAGCGGGGGCCGCAGCCCGCCAGGAGAGGCGCACTCTCCGTGAGCCCATAGCCGATGGCATAAGGGAAATGCGCCTTTTTCAGGAACTCTTCCACATCGGCAGCCAGAGGAGCTCCCCNCACGCCGAAAAACCGCATACGCCCGCCAAAGGTCTTCTTCAGCTTCAAGCCCGCAAAAAAGAGGATGAGAGGCCGAAAGAGCTTGTTCTTATACAATTTCATGCCATCGAGGGTGGGCTTGACGCTGCTCCGGTAGATCTTCTCGATGACAAGAGGAACCGAGAGCATAATCGTAGGACGCACCGCCTGGAGCGCGGGGATGAGCACAGTCGCCGACGGGGGTCTGTCGAGGTAGTGGATATGGGAGCCGGACAAGAGAGGAATCACTGTTCCGATCGTGAATTCGTACGTATGCGCGAGCGGAAGGATCGACAAAAGCCGGTCGGTCCTGTGCAGAGTGATGATGCTCTTGCAGGCGGTCGCGTCCGACAGGATGTTGCGGTGGGTGAGCATGACGCCCTTTGAAAGCCCCGTGGTGCCGGAAGTGTAGACAATCATCGCGAGGTCATCGGCCCCAACGTCAGGGAGCACAGCCGGGGATGGCGACGGCAGGTACGATTGCCTGATGTCCCATATCGCCGTCTCCTTTGGCAGCTCGGAGAGCTTCGGACGCAGTTTTTCGGATGTGAATACGAGGCGGGCCTCCGCGTGCTGGATGATGTTGCATATCTGGACCGGGATAAAATCGGTCAGGATCGGCACCACGATCGCGCCGGCCCTCAGAATCCCGAAGTATGTCATCACCCACTGGGNGGAATTCTCCGCGAACAGTGCGACGCGATCGCCTTTCTTTACACCGTAGGCATTTAGAGACTCCGCAACACCTCTGCTGATCCGTTCAAAATCGCGATAGGTATAGACCGCTCCTCCCACCATAGAGAGCGCAGGCTGCAGGCCATAGCGCGCATCGTCCAATTCCGGCATTTCTGCCAGGGTATAATTTCTAAGCGTAATCATGCATCACCTTTACCCATGTGAGTTGAAAAAAGTGTAATCCTAAAATCAAAAATGCAACAGAGGGGCCAAGGTAACGAATTATACGGCGCCGGGCCGCTGCGCCCTCTCTGCCTGACCAAGCTCGAAGGCCTGTTCGGAGATAATTTTGTCTTTCGCCTCAAGGAGAGCCTTGACGACATCGCCGATGGAAACGATGCCCGCAACCTTATTGTTCTCCAGGACCGGCAGATGCCGTATGCGGTGGACGGTCATCAGATTCATACACTCTTCGAGGCTGGTCTCCGGCTGCACAAAGATCACTTTCCTCGTCATGGCGGCCTCGACATCTTCGTTCTCAATGCTGTGGCCCTTCAGTATGATCTTGCGGGCCAAATCGCGCTCCGAAAAGATGCCGTGCACCATCCCAGGCCCATCCATCACCAGCACCGCACCGATATTTTTCTCGGCCATGATCTCAAGGGCTTTTAAGACCTTCTCCTGCGGAGCAACGCTGACGGCCTCATGTCCCTTTATCCTGAGAATGTCTCCTACGCTCTTCATACCCTGCGCCTCCCTCTTCGATGTGTTGCCTATAATGTAATTCCGCTGTCGGATTTTTGCAAATCTTATATATTATGTATTTATAATATAAAAGTTCAGTTCTTGCCTGCCTTTGTCTGTCACTGATACTATGCCCGGAGAATGAAAGCCGCGAAACAACATGTTCTTCTCTGCATTTTCGGGGTCTCCCTTGTCATCATCTCTGCAGGCCTTGTCTCGTGCGCATCTCCCCTCACATGGTCAGTCTACAATGAATCACTGAGTTCGCTCGACGCCGGCGCATGGAAATCAGACTTGTCTTCACTGGGAAACGAACTGCTGAAACATCCCAAAGCAAAGACCGATGCCGCCGCCGCGACGGAGCTGCGCGCCGCGATCGATCGGGCCATGAGAGCCGTCGACAGCGCGAATACCGCGGAATCGCGCCGTGATGCCGCAATTGCAGGCATAGCCAAGGCATGCGCAGCAGTCGGAGATGGACACACGAGAATCAACGCTTCGCCTGCCTCGCGCTTTCCGCTGGCACTGCGCTTCTTCCCCGTATCAAGCGCCTACGAAACTTCCGAATACGAACTGCGCGCATATGCATCTTCGCCAGACTACCTTTCCCTGTTGGGCAGAAGGGTGGAAAAAATAGGAGGATACTCCTTAACAGACGCCCTTGCCATTCTTGCCCCCGCCCTGAGCATCGAATCCGCACTCGACGGACCAGGCATGGAAGCGCTCAAAAAACGGGCGCTGCGCGCCGAATCCCTGAATACGTGCATGGATCCGATGCTCATGCGGGGGCTTGGTCTTGCGGATGAAGGCGGCCTTCACCTGACAATCGATTCCTCAACATACACGATTGCCGAAACGGACGAGTCCTATGCATGGACGTATGCGATCGCCCCTGGTGCGCCGACCGCAATTTCGCGGCAGAATCCCGACGAGCAGATATGGTATTCCATACTCGAGACAGACCCCGACACACTCTATCTGGCCTTCCGCTCGTGCAGAAGCGATGCCGGTCCGGTATTCGATGAAGTGATTCGGACACTCGGCGAGCATGCCGAAATTACCCGCCTGATCGTGGATATGAGGACGAATTCNGGGGGCGATTCCAGACCCGGCTATCGGTTCGCACGGCAGCTCTCCGGCACCGGCCCTGCAAGGCGCAGGGGCGGCGTTGTCGTCCTTGTGGGGCCCTACACTTTCTCGTCAGCGCTGATGAATGCGGCGGATATTCTGAAGGCGTGCGGCGCAAGGGGCGCCCCCGATTCCGGCAATGCCATCCTTGCGGGGGAGCCGATGACAGAACCTCTGGATCATTACGGAGAAGTCGTGCGGTTCAGTCTGCCTCTCTCGGGCCTGGTGGTGGGTCGGTCTTCGCGGCTCTGGGAATATTCGTCCACAAGCGGGCTATCCCCGGAGAGCGGCTTCCTCACTCCCACAACCGCCTGGCTCCGGGCCCCGACCTTCGGAGAATATACGAGTGGCGGCGATCCTGTGCTGGATATGGTGCTCTCCCGGCATTGATTTTAGATTGACTTGTACAAGTCATCGCCGAGTGGCGGCTTGACGAAGAGCACCGGGCAGCGGGCATTTTTCAAAATCTCCCGGTTGGAGTCGGAAATTGCATCGCGATAGGGGGCCTCAGTATGGGTACNCCCGAGGATGACGACGTCGGCGTCGAGCTCGATGGAATATTTGACAATTTCTCCGGAGACAGAACCTCTGCGGATGGATGTCTCAACGGTGAGCCGCTTCTGGACGGCGAGTTCTGTACAGAAATTGAGGTAGTGCTGGCCGGAACTCTCCAGGTTGCGCTCGTACTCTTCACTCTCTTCCGGCACAAAGATTCTGGACAGGGTGAGCTCGCGTATCGTCGCGGTGTCGATGACATAGCAGGCGACAATCCTCGAGCCCAGGGTCTTCTTAAGCGCAAGCGCATATTTGAAGGCACCGATAGAGGCGTTGGAACCATTGACCGCCACCAATACGGTTTCCAGTATTCTCTTCATCGTCAATCCTGTTCAGACAACCGCTGCTTCAGCATCTTGACCGCAAACAGCGATTCGCGTTCCCGTTCATCGAGCGAACTGTCGATAAACTTCACAATCTCCCGCGAACGGGGTATCACCATCTTGTCCAGGGCGTTCACCCTGCGCTGTGTCTTGCGGACCTCCCGCGCAAGGCGCCACACGATGGACCTCATGCCCGCCGCTGTCGAAAGCTTATCCAGAAGCTCCGTAAACTCTATCACGGTTTCGTCGCATACGGCAAATGAATTCATAAAAGAATAGTGCAGAACTGGGTCGCTCGCGCGCACATCGAGCGTCGGCAGGTGCATGCCGCTCACATTCATGTACGAGGCGCTGAGCGTGATGTCGCGCACGGGCAGGGACGAGATCAGGAGAGCGCGTTCGCGGCCAACCGAGAGCAGCATCTTGCGCAGCGACGCATAGGCACCTTCAGTCATCTTGGCAATCTCCTGCTCGAGCAGCTCGAGGGCATCCATACGCTTCATGAGCTCGATGACGAGTATCTCGCGCTTTTTTTCGAGCAGGTCGTAGCCCTGCAGCGCCAGCTGGAGATTGCGCTTCTCTTTGATGAGATTGGTCTTGGTCGGTGCCGGCATTGGCTCAGCCATGACACATCACTCCTTTGCTTCCGGCTCCGCGGCATGCGGCAGATACTTCCCGATGAGTTCGGGCGGAATCCGCACGAGTTCGGATTCGGGGAGCATCGAGAGCATCTTCCACCCCAGATCGAGCGTCTGTCCGATGCTGCGATTCTCGAATTCGCCCTGAGCCAGGAACTCCTGCTCAAAGCGGTCGCCAAAATTGAGGAATATCTTATCTCTGTCGGAAAGTTCTTCTTCGCCGATTATCGCGGCCAGATCGCGGACGGTCTTGACATAAGCATAGGCTGAAAAGAGCTGCGCGGCAAGGTCCCTGTGGTCCTCGCGCGTCATGCCCTCGCCGATGCCGTCCTTCATGAGGCGCGAAAGACTGGGCAGGCCCGCGATGGGCGGGTAGATGCCGCGCTGCGAGAGGTCGCGCTCCAGGACGATCTGGCCCTCGGTGATGTAGCCGGTGAGGTCCGGAATGGGGTGCGAGATATCGTCGTTCGGCATGGAGAGGATGGGCAGCTGCGTGATGGAGCCCTCGCAGCCCTCGATTTTGCCCGCTCGCTCGTAGAGCGACGCGAGGTCCGAATAGAGATAGCCGGGATAGCCTTTCCGCGAAGGCACTTCGTTGCGGGCAGCCGAGACCTCGCGGAGCGCCTCGCAGTAGTTCGTCATGTCGGTCATCACGACGAGCACGTGCATGTTCTTCTCGTACGCCAGATACTCGGCGGCGGTCAGCGCGGTGCGCGGCGTGACGAGGCGCTCGATCGAGGGGCTGTCCGCGAGGGAGAGGAACATGACGACGCGGGCGAGCACACCCGACTTCTCGAAGGAATCGATGAAGAAGCGCGCCACGTCGTACTTGATGCCCATGCCGGCAAATACGATGGCGAACTGGCTCTCGCCGCTCAGGACCTTCGCCTGACGCACAATCTGGGCGGCGAGCCTGTTGTGCGGCAGGCCGTTGCCCGAGAAGATCGGCAGTTTCTGGCCGCGGATGAGGGTGTTCATGCCATCGATGGCCGATATGCCGGTCTGGATGAAATCGCGCGGGTAGACGCGGGCGCTCGGGTTGATGGGCCGGCCGTTGGTGTCGCGCAGGTCGGAGGATATGATGGGCGGATATCCGTCGATGGGTTCGCCCAGGCCGTTGAATATCCTCCCGATGATGCCATCGCCGACCCTGAATGTCAGCGGCTTTTCGAGATACTCGACCCAGGACTCATCGATCGAAATGCCTGTATTCTCCGAAAAAAGCTGGACGGCGACCGCCTGCTCGGAGATGTCGACGACTCTCCCCAGACGGTATTGGCCACTGCGGTCCCTGACGCGCACAAGTTCGGAGAAACCAACATTTTCCCGGTGTTCCGCAATGACGATAGGGCCGTCGGCCCGCAAAATACCACGATATTCCAGACCTCTCATGCTGAAACCGCTCCTTGTGCCATCGTGCCGAGCTGCGCAAATGCAGTCCGGATTTCCTGAATCACCGCCTGGCCCTCCTGGACCTTCTCATTCTCAAGCGAACTCTTCAACCGAATGATCTTTTCTCGGACGGGAAGGGCCGAAATCTTGAGAAGCGGCGAGCCGCTGCGGATAGCGTCTTCGGCCAACTCATGGAAGGTGAGGATGCAGGTGAGCAGCAGCGTCTGCTTTGGCGGCGCGCAGTACATGTCGACCGTATCGAAACTGCTCTGCTGCAGGAAACCGTTTTTTATCATATCGGCGGTGAGGAGGATGAGGCGCTGCTCGTCGGGCAGGGCGTCCGGTCCGATGAGCCTCACGATGTCCGCCAGCCGTCGCTCCTTTTTGAGAATCTCCATTGTCTTCGAACGGAGGCTGTCCCACGCGGGGTCGATGGCGTCCCAGTAGGCGATGAGATCCTCGGTGTACTCACTGTAGGAATCGTTCCAGGAAATCGCCGGGTAATGCCGCGCGTTCGCGAGGTCCCTGTCCAGCGCCCAGAAACATCGGATAAAGCGCTTCGTGTGCTGGGTCACCGGCTCGGAGAAATCGCCGCCCGGAGGCGAGACCGCGCCGATGATGGTGACGGAGCCCTTTCTGTTCTCCAGCGTGGTCACCATGCCTCCCCGCTCGTAGAACTCCGCGAGGCGGGTCGGCAGGTAGGCGGGGAAGCCTTCCTCTGCGGGCATCTCCTCGAGACGGCCGGAGAGCTCGCGGAGGGCCTCGGCCCAGCGCGAGGTGGAATCGGCCATGACCGCCACGTGGTAGCCCATGTCGCGGTAATATTCGGCGATTGTGATGCCCGTGTATATCGAGACCTCGCGCGCGGCGACCGGCATGTTCGACGTGTTCGCGATGAGGATCGTGCGCTCCATGAGCGAGCGGCCCGTCCGGGGATCGATCAGGGTCGGGAACTCGGTGAGCACTTCTGTCATCTCGTTGCCGCGCTCGCCGCACCCGATGTAGACGATGATGTCGGCGTCGCACCACTTGGCGATGGCGTGCTGGGTCATCGTCTTGCCCGTGCCGAATCCGCCGGGCACGGCCGCGCTGCCGCCCTTCGCGATGGGAAACAGCAGGTCGATGACCCGGAGGCCCGTCACGAGCGGCTCGCGCGTCACCTGCTTCTCCCTGAATGGGCGCGGCGTACGGACCGGCCAGTAGGACACTGCGGAGTACTCTCTGCCGTCGCTGGCGCCGACGANGCTGGCGGAGANTGTATAGTCGCCTTCGGGCACAACAGAGACCGCCGTGCATGCCGGCACCGAGGCGTCGAAGACCAGACGGTGCAGGATGGAGTCAGTCTCCCTGATGGTGCCGAAGACGGTGCCGGGGGCGATGGNGTCGCCCTCCTTGATCGAAGGCACAAAGTGCCACTTTTTCTCGGTGTCGAGGGGCTCGCCGGCAAGCCNCGGCGCCAAAAACGCCCCGAAAGCCTTCAGCANCGGCAGGGGCCTCTGTATGCCATCGTAGATCGAACCGATCAGCCCGGGGCNCAGCGCGACCGACANGGGCCTGTGCAGACACTCGACCGGCTCGCCCACGCGCATCAGCGTGTTGTCTTCGTATATCTGAATGGTGGCCAGATCTCCCTTGAGTTTTATGATTTCGCCCGTAAGGCCGGCGGCTCCAACCTTGACGACATCGTAGAGCCCCGCATCCTCCAGACCNNCGGCATAGATGACGGGGCCGGTNNAAATCCTGGTGATTGATCCTGCGCTCATAGTGTACTCCGAACAGCGCGGGCTCCAAAGTCTCCGCGCCGTTCCTCGATCGAGGAGCCAAGCCACAAAGCTCGTCTCTGTGATCGAGATTGTGGTAGCTGCCGTCTGCGGACTCCAGCCACAGACGCTGCGGCCTTCATCTGAACGCCGACCTCTTCAACCGAAACGCGAGGGGACAAATCGCTTGTAACAGTGCCCTGAGATTCCCTGCACGCGTCTCGAACGCCCCATCGAGCCCCGTAACCAGCACCTTTGCCATGGAACTCCCGAAAACCAGTCCGGCTTCCCGGCCTGAGGACGCCGCACGCACCTATCCCCCGCAAAGGCGGGGATCCACATGCGGCCGAGGCGCCATCCTGCAGAGGTTTTTCCAGCATTCTATCGCGGAATATTCGATCATCAAGCCTCGTCTTTTCCGCGGAAGACGCGAACGCATATCCTGTTCCGCAGCCTTCTGCCTGTGGAATTGATTACTCCTGCGCTAAAGCGCAATTACGACGGCTTCTTTATATCTCTGATACGGTCTGCGCCTCACAATAGCCTTGGCATCTGTTCGCCGGCCCTTGCGGAGTAATCCGGTCGGCCACGCCTCCGCGCCCATCGCCCACGAATCTCCTGCTCCACGCGCCTCTAGCTGCCTCTGATTTCCTATCCATTTGCCTCTTTCCTTATTATGCTCCCTATTGAATCCTGATTCCGATTGCCTGGCGGACCGCATCGACAGAGGCGCCGTATGGCTGCCGCTAGACGAGTCCCGACAGCGGCGGTAACTTCGACGATCAAAGCGGAAGGGCCCCGCTCTATTTGCCATTCCGAGAGTTCCTCGCCATCATATCTCGAAAAATATCTTCGCTCAGGATCATGAGCAATCTTGTTGCAGTCCGGAGACGTCTAACAGTTCCTGTTTTCGATACGTACAGGCTCTCTGTCCTGCACGATGCTCCGGAATGTGGCAATTTGCCGTCCTCGCGGCCCGTCACGGACTTGCCTTTTATCCCTATCTATCCCGAAACAGCGAATGAGAATTTCTCTCTTCAGCCAACGCAAAGATTTCGTGCCACCACTATTCCTCTCAGGCTCCGCGCGGGTCTGTCGTGCAACCAACATGCCGCTTACAGGAACAGGAATGAGGACGGCGACCAAAAAGCCCCACAAGACAGATGCCTTTCTGCAAGGCCCGACATAGGGGCAGCGCCTTACATCTCTCTCTACAAA
>JADLKI010000007.1 GCA_015657395.1 Spirochaetales bacterium
CATCTATTTTAAGTCAGGAATACTCATGGGAATCAGAGGAAATACAAGGGATGATACAACAGATATGTGAAGGAATAACCGAGGAGACTCCTCCATCCATGAAGACATGGATGTTATGTTCATTTTCTACATATGGAATGCCCAAAGATATGGATTTCGCCCGGAAAATCATAGAACAGATACCGCAAAACAGGGACGGAAGCATAGAAAGCGAAGATGGTGATTCTTTTATGGTAAATGCAACAATAGAATTGGTAAAAGTATATAAGTATTATATGGAATAGCAGAGCGGGCAGATATGCAAGTTATACGCACGTTAGCTGGGCGCTTTCGGCGCATAGGTAAATAATTGGTTCATAGTAGCGTAGTAGTATCGAAGCCAAGGAGAGCCATATGGGTAATGTGTTAATCAATCATTTGAAGATCCATTTTGATTTGTCATTCGAAATGCTGGAAAAACAAATAGATAATTGTCCTGATACTCTATGGAATGAAAAAACTNNTGGCGGATTTGTATTCTGGCAACAATTGTTGCATGCATTTACAGGGATATTATTCTGGACCAGAGAGAATAAGGGCAATTTTATCGAGCCATTCGCCGACAGGCAGGTTTACCCTGAACTAGAAAAGGAACCGATCGGGTGTATAACAAAAGAAGAAATGAAGACGTTTGCCGAAAAAGTAAAAAATCAAAAAGATATATTTTTCACTAATAAAGATGATGAATGGCTTCTCAACCAGAATGTGATTTATGATAAAATACTGAATATCGATATTATCGCAGGGCAAATACGGCATATGCAGTATCATATAGGGCATTGTGACGGGTCATTAAGGGATCGAAAAATAAAAACGGTAGAATGGATAGATTATTTCGGGTAAAAGTATCGTTATTATAGAACGATCTGACAAACCATCGAATAGAAGGTACTGATGGTCTGCCGATTTGATTTTTTCTGAAAAAGAGCTCTAATGCGATTCTCATCAATTTTTAAAAAATCTGCCATAATATTTAATCTATAATACAAATATTGGTATCGATCATTCAGGAGGGACTATTATGGAAGAGAAGAAAGTAACAGATGATGTCACTTCTAAAACGAAGGTAATACTCTCAACATTGTGGATATTTGTTGTACTCAATTATTTATATTGCGATGTCGTATCACTGATGGATTCAAACTTATTACAACAGTATTTGTCCGGAACCGTTGGAGGAATGCAGTTGTCACAGGGGTTTCTTCTCGGAGCATCAGTTTTGATGGAAATATCCATTGCAATGGTTTTTCTATCAAGAATACTGAAATATAGAGCGAATCGAGTGATTAACATTATAGCTGGAGTTTTGACTACAATAGTACAGATATTGACCTTAATTGGAACACCAACGATGTATTATATATTCTTCAGTGCAATTGAGATTACAGGCACAATAGCCATAAGTATTATCGCCTATAAGTGGAAGCACATTCAGCACTAGATTATACAGAATTATCGTGGATCAAAAATTTCATTCCCCGCTGGTGCTCTGGAAGTGGCTGTGCAGGTTCAAATATATGCCGGCTTGGCTTAATACTACTGTAAGGAATAGACCATGCTTGATATTGTCAGAAAGACATTCGCTGCATTCGATAATGATCTAAGCCATGTGCTGGGAGAAAACTATCTTGATATCGTAGTCTATGGTTCTTCCACCCTCGATGCCTTTGAATCTCATCGCGGGGATTTAGACTTTGTGGTAATAACACGAAACGACCTTAGCGATACTGAAATCGACTCACTATTCAGGCTCCATGACGGGTATAGAGAGAAAAAAGGGAACTACCTTGAATATCAACTTGAAGGGACCTACTATCCCGAGAAAGCAATGAGAGATATTCGAGCTGATTTTGTTGGTTGTTATATAGGGTCTGGGCGAAAAGGATGGAGACGAATAACCCAGTTCTCCAATAATGTTTTCGATGTCTTACAATTCAGGACAAATGGAGAGTTTATCAGGAAGACAGAGATTGAAGTATATCGACCAATGCAGCGCGATATAGAGGACAGTATAAGAACAGGATATAGAGAGTATAAAAGGTATCTGGACGATGAAGACTTTCCGCCACATGTAGCAATACAATATGTGGCGCGAGTTGCGTTTTATATAAATCATGGGAGAATTGGCTCAAAACAGGAAGCATGTGAAGAATATGCAAAGAAGTATCTTAATGATCCATATATACTACGGAGTGGGATGATAAAAATGCAGGATGATTATAGAGAGATAGAAAGAGAGTATCCGAACAATAGAGAAATAGCAAAAAAGGTATTAGAACAATTGAAAGACATAGGAGAGATAGCAGGCTGACAATCACTGCAACCTGACTCCGCGGCCTGTCACGCTTTGTGCTGGAAAGTCGCGTGTGCAGTTTTAAGAGGAACAAAGTAGCATGACAAAATTATACCATTTGGGGAAAGGATTAGTTGAGGGAATAGAATTAATTCCTGATTACCAGAAAAGGATACAGCTAGTCAGTCCATTTATAAAAGCATTAGATAAGGATATCGATGTATTCGAGAATATGTTGAATGAAGCACGGTATTTGAGAGAAGTCCTGAGAAGATCAAAACTGAGAGAATGGTCAAATTGCTGCAAATGGGCGACGGAAGCAGTATTTGAATATATTAGAAAAAACGAATTTGGCGATCGATATAGTAGAATGAGATGTAACTACTATTATGACACCATAGAAAAATGTAAAAGACTATATAAAAAAGATTATCTAGATTCCGGTGATGATGAAGGGAACGAGTTATTTGAAGTACACGTTGAAGATGAGCATCCCCAATACTTTGATATGGCAATATATGATGAAGCATATGAAAAGATGGAGGCAGAGGAAGGGATAGAAGAGATAATGGATACAGCACGGAGGTATTGGAATTTAGAAAGAAACAGTAATGAAATAGTGGAAGTGTTGAGCGATAAGAAAGCAGTAATATTTAGACGAATAAGTTGGGATTGAAAGGACCATCTGACAATCTGGCGTGCCATGATTCTTGTGGGTTGATTATTGATTTGCAAGAACTACGCCAAGCCCGCTTCGCAGGTCAATATATGCCACGCCCCAGATGGAATACTATTGTAGAATACTATTGATAATGAAGGATATTCGTCCGACGGGCTTTTCTCCCTCTGGAATAGAATGGCAACAGAAAAGAGCCAAAATTTGCAAGATTTTCGTAACCATTTCCGTGACCGTAGGAATGCAATGGAAGACCTATTTATAAGTCTTCCTTAATGGGTAAAAATCCTTCAGCCCCCAGCCTTTTAATTACTTCGCGTAACATCGGGCCTTTACCAAAACCTATGACATATTTCCTTGCATTCTCTTTAAGAGGTACTAATAATCCCCGATCTCTTAAGGATGAAATAGTCCTCGAGATTTGAACTTCCTTGATATCCTTTATGTCTGACATAATATCCTTTTTTGCAAAATATTTAATTTCAACTGCTTTTGATAATATCTGGAACTCGTTCTGAGTAATGAGACCTTTCTGTTTCAACTCAATGACAGCAGGATGAAGGATTCTCATTTTTAGATAATGATAACTTAAGAGCCGGTCTATCTTTTTAATTTCAATATTCAGACCAGTTAATACATAATTGCACCAATCCAAGAGTGCAGCATCATCACCTGAATCAGCGTTTGCCAGTTTTTCATAATAGGTATCTCGGTCGGTACAAAATACAGCTGTGGGATTAAGAATCCTTGCCGAAGAAGCACCTGATTCCTCGGCAAGCTTTTGATCAACATTCATCCCAACATCGAAACCAAAACGTATGAGAAGTGCATAGGTAAAAAGACGCACTGTTCTCCCATTCCCATTTCTGAATGGATGTATCCAGACAAAACGATGATGCGCAAGAGCTACTTTAATTAAATAATATTGAGGAGCATCTTCATTGGCCAGAAATGCGAGAAGTTCATCCATGTAACCAGGTACTGCAGCAAAGGTAGGGGGATGATGGCTGGCCTTATTAATTATTACCTCTTCACTTCTATACATTCCAGGATTGGGATCACCTTCTTTATCGACACGAAGTCCGTCCGTAACTAATTTATGCAATTCTCTTACAAAAATATGGGAGAATGCTTGAGGCCCGCTGCTGGGTTTTATAACTTGCTCAATATACTGCATTGCTTTTTCAACGTTTCTAATTTCTTTTATTCAATCTTAGAAAACCACCGCCTATGGCGGTGGTAATGTCCTGACTGGCTATGCCTACAGATAGTAGAGAGATAAAATAGAGCCATGTCGAAATGGGAAAGAATAGCGCATGTGCTCTATGAGTGCACGTATCACATTGTATGGACTCCAAAGTATCGATATAGGATATTGCAGGGCGATGTAGCAGAATTTGTCGAAGAGAAGATACGGACTGTCTGCGAATGGAAAGGTGTAGAAATACTTGAAGTGAATGTACGGATAGATCATGTGCATATGGTCGTGGTGATACCGCCCAAGATATCGATATCCGAGTTGATGGGAATGGTGAAAGGGAAAAGCGCGATAGCGCTTTTTCAGAAGAGCCACAAACTCAAGAAGAAGCCATATTGGGGAAATCATTTCTGGAGTAGGGGATACTGTGTAAGCACAATAGGTATGGACGAAGAAAAGATCAGAAAATACGTGAAGTATCAAGAAGACCACGAAAAAATGGAAGAGGATCACGACTTACATGAGGGCCCCTTTTAGGGGCCCACTCTTCAAGCCACCTGCTCTGCAGGTGGTTGTTGACTTCTTCGGATTCACCCGCTTCATCAATAGGAGTACTATCTACTAGCTCAGCCAAGGTAGTTCTATTGCCTTCAATACGCGCTGAACCTAAACTTTCAAGCATGTGGAAGATGCTTTTCAGCTGGAAGAAATGGTATGGAGGAGTAGTACCGTAGAGAATCTTATGTTTCAGTTGTTCAAGATCCATTATCTGTTGTATAAGAGAAGAGTCATAGTCAGGTTTTACTAAATGTATTTTGTCGTACATACAATCTCCATCAATTATCATTTACAGAATTATACAATTATCATGTTACAAACACAAGTCTTTATATTAAAAAGTGAAAATATGTGAAGAAAAGTGAAAAAATGTATCATGGAATTTCACAGGCAATTATCATTTATCGTTTCGAACAATTATCATGAGAATCTGTTAAAGATTGTTTTATACGTTCAAGGGATATTACGTAATATCCCTGATTCGTCCCAAACCNCACATACTGTCGTCCTGACGCCAGCGTGGTGACGGCCGTCGTCCCCGAATCCATGAAAGGATCAAGCACCACCTCATCAGGGTTCGAATACATCTTGATGAAGTATTCGAACCNCACTGGTTTTTGTGTCGGATGCCTCCCCTTTACCGGTCCTTCCTTGGGAAATGGAAGGATGCCGGTAGGGTAGTGCCCTTTATGGGCGTAGACGGTGTTCTTCGTTTTCCGGTAGACGCCGGAGCCTCATTCCTCCACATCTCGTAAGACGCGTGCCACGCGCGGCGCGCTCTTCGACATCTGGGGATTGTACGCGGGCAGCCTCCGGTAGAATACCAGGACAAGCTCATGCTGACGCATGGGCATGCGATGGGAGTTTAGAAATCCCACGGGGTTGGACTTCACCCAGACGAGGTCATGCCGGAACCATTTCCGATTGGCGTTGATGAGGTCGCTGGCGAATGGCTGGGTGGCGGTGACGACCGCGGCGCCGTTGGGCTCGAGGACTCTATTGAACTCCCGCCACATGAAGTCGAGGTCCGGGCGGACGTCCCAGTCGCAGGCGGTGACACCGTAGGGCGGGTCCGTGAGGATGGGGTCGCTGGAGCCGTCGGGGATTCTCCTGATGCCGGTTTCGTAGTTTTCGAGGAAGATATGATCGAGGAGGTTGGAAGGCAGCATGAGAAGAGCTTAGCTTTATACTTAACACTCGTAAAGTATTTGCAACATAAGAGACGGGAAAATGACAGGAAGGCCGGCCTTTCATTTTTAAGGACCAGTCGAAAAGGATCGCGTCATTTACTGATTGTGTTCAACCCATATCAATTTCGTGACATCGTACCCGAGGCTTTTCGCGATCTCGAGATATTCGTTGCGTACTTCATCCGGGATCGTCGTCGTTCTTGAGAGTATCCAGAGATACTTCAGGCTGCCTCCCGCGATGAGCGCATACTGATAGTCCTTATCCAGTGCAATGACATTGTAGGCCGCGTAGAATGGCCCAAAGAAAGAGACTTCCAGCGCGGCGACGGTATCGTCTCCTCTGAATTTCGCCTTGCCGTTTGCCTCCTGCCACTTCTTGGTGACGTAATTGAAGCCCCGGTTTTTTACATTGATTTTCCCATCGGGGCGTATCGAGTATTCTGCAGTAGTGTTATTCAGGTTTCTTTCGAAGGAGAAATCAAAGCGGGCGATTTCATACCATTTCCCCAGATACTTCTCCTTTTCAAAGCCGTCTACCACGCTCGCCCCTTTTGGAAGCGTCGCGCACGCAGAAAGGAAAATTGTTCCAGCGAGAAGAGTCATGCCAAAACCGAAACCCTTTTTCATATGCCCTCCTATATAAAACTTGGCAAATAATTCTTATATAGTAATAGTATAATAGATATCAGAATTTTTTCCCATTTCTTTACGGATGTGAATGCATCCAGGTCCTTAATGAATATTCTAATGAATATTCTTTCTGTTGTGCTTTGCTCTTGAATCCAGGGTTATTAGAAACGCTCGCTTTTCCCGTGAAGCGTTCATGGCACGGTTTGTATGTCAATATCTGGTATTTAACCGTGCCATGAACTGATAACTAGGGAACGTGCGTTGAATTTTATAATCCTATAACCCCCAAATTAAATTTGCTGACGTCAAATACATCAGCTATAAAGGCTACTTTTCCAATTGGAAGAATGCCCTTCTTTTCATAAGCGGTTGCAATAGCTGCACCTACCCAAGGATCTACTGAACCACCTTGCATTTTGGGTCCGCCCGTCCACCAGTTGTTCCTGTCGCGCGCATTGTGCCCTTGAGCTAGCAACATCTTTTTCACGACATAGGTTTTGCCAGTAAATTCGAATGTAAGCGTACCCAAGACTGCAAAGTTTAATTTGGAAGGGTATTGATCATCGGTATCGCACCCGATGACAACCCCACCAGAGGATTGGTTTTTGAACCAAGCCGCCACTTCACTTGTGCCGTGTCTTCCTGCCTTAATTTCGATCTTATCGTCTGACGCTACAGAGACGCCATCGTAAGGTTGGCCGGACGAGACACAGTGGTCTTCCTCTTCAAAAGACACGATTTTAATACCCGTGAGACTGAGCTGGACGTAATTGTCGCGTTCTGTTGCCATACCATTTCTCCTTTGAAAAATGATAAATCCACCGCCAACGGCGGCAGTATTAAACAAACGGTTCTGCCCCAAGACCAAATGGCAAAATCCCCCTCGACAGAAGTAACAGTACGTCCCTCTCTGGGATTAATAATCTGGTATTGTTCAGAAAAAGATGTTGTTCCTCCTGGTTATAATTTTGTTTTGCCATAAATACCTTTATCTAAAGAGGTGATGATATGAATATTTTATCATGAAAATACATTCGCGCAAGAGGTGAAATATAATAGTAGATATTTGTATAGTATCAAATTAGTAAATTATTTATCAAACTAATTTGATCTATTTTAGTTGATCAATAATAACGTATATAACTTTCAAATACTTTCCTATAAGTTGTTCAACGTACGCATTGGAAAGAAAGTTTTGTCGGTTAAGTTAGCCAGATGAGGGCGTCTCTTTTCAACCTCTTACAATATGCGAAAAATAGAATATGTTATCATTTAGACGGGATTGTATACCCCTGCGTTAGGCGCTGTAAAAAGAAAAAAATATTATAGAACCTTTGTTCTCAACAAATAACTGAAAACTTATTTGAAGTTCTATAACTGTGAGGTAAAATATTGATTGGGTTCCTTAATAAATTCTGAATTTCATTTTTTGTTGCAGATTATGTAACATGACTCACACCGAGTATAGCAATATTTACCGCCAAGTGTGTAAAAGACTTCACATTTTCCATCTTTTGGTTTCGGAGGCGTTCCACACATGCAAGTAATGGTACTGTGTCCCGTAGGGAAACATTGTTCTGGGTCACGTAACCGCTTGCGTAGTTCACCTTCGGATACCTCATATTGCTTAATACTTTCTCTTGTATAAGTGTCCTGATTTCTCAATTCTTCAGGAAGTATATAGAAGGTGACCTTTTTTTTATGAACTTCCATATAATCTCCTCCTTTGATATTAAGTTTTAGCAACTGTCATTATTAATAATTATAATATGAATATTTAAAAATGCAATAGAACGTTTCTATTATTAATTCTTATTGATTTAATCAATTATGCAAATGTTTGCTTGCGAATTTTCTTGACGAATGATGGTCTTTCCCCGGACAAAGTATAATGCCCTCCTCCACGTTCAGACCATATATAATGAACGAGGAGAGGAGCAATGGGAGAACCACAGCAACGGTGGACCGCAAAGCGGAAAGCAAAAATCATGCTGCAGCTCCTTCGCCAGACCACGGCCGTCGTCGACGTCGCTCGGCAGAATAATCTGCCCCCCAGCGAAGTCCAAGACTGGATCGACACATTTCTGCAAGCCGGAGAACGGGACTAAAAGCTCGGGCAAGCAATGCTCAGGAACAGACTGACAAAGAAATCAGGGCGCTTAAAGCTGCTATTGGCGATCTGTATGTGGAGAATGCCATACTAAAAAAGCAAAAGCCTTATGGGGCACGTCGGAAGAGACCGGATCCTGTCCCTGCAAGGTGAGTTTCTGGAAGATGGGATTCGGGCGAGCATTCGGAAGATTTGCGTGGCGCTCGACTTCAACCGTTCCAATGTGTATTACCAAGAGCATTGCGCGAAAAACGCTCGAAGGCCTTCGATACATGGCTTGTGGATGAAGTACGCAAGGTCATCGAAGAATTCCCCGAGTTATGGTACGCGGCGGATTACGGCGATTCTTCGGGGGCGGCACCATAGATCATTCAACTGTGAAAAGATCCATAGGATCATGAAAGAGTATTGCTGGCAACGTTGTGGTTGGTTCGAAGCGATTTCATGAAACGGTGACGAAGTATCGCTTGCAGTAAAAGTATATAACACCGTACACGCCGGAACAGAACGGCATGGTTGAGCGATTCTTTAGGAGCCTCAAGAAAGAGTGCGTCTGGCAGTACAATTTCGCGACGTTCGACGAAGCGTACAACAAGATCGCGGACTGGAGCGATCACTACAACCATGAACGGCCACATTCAGCCTTGGGTACGCCACCCCGGCTGAAGTCAGACAAAAAATAGTTGCTTAATTGGTCTGAAATTCAGGGGTACACTACAATACGAGGCATGAATGCCTCCCATGAGATCGCAATTCCGTAACCGTAGGGCTTTTTCAGGCCAAGGTATCACGTAATTCCTTATGGAGAATAGGGGATTCGAACCCCTGACCTATAGATTGCGAACCTATCGCTCTACCAACTGAGCTAATTCCCCAAGTGGGCTGTACAGTTCAGCTTTTGTTTGATCTGTACGGCCGAACTCGAATATAGCAAAGGGGCTTGCCAAAAATCAAGGGGGCTGCGGCCGCGGCGCGGCGGCCAGGATACTCTGCAGCCCGCAGCGGCAGAGTATCCGCCAGGCCCAGTGCCTCAGTCCACCACGGAGACCCAGCCGAAGGGATCGGGCTGTCGGCCTGTCTGGATGCCGACGAGCTGGTCGCGGAGTTTTGTGGCGAAGGTGCCTGGCCGGTCGCCGAAGGAATAGTCTTTCCCGCTGTAGTGTATTTTCGAAATGGGGCTGATGACGGCGGCAGTGCCGGTGAAAAAGGCTTCATCGGCGGGGCCCTCTTTTGCGTAGGCGCCGAGGCCGAGGACACGGTCGAGTTCGAGGGNGGCGAAGACGACTTCCATGTGGAGAATCTCGCGGGCGATGCGCATGACAGAGTCTCGCGTGATGCCGGGGAGTATGGAGGGGGAATCGGCGGCGTACAGGACGCCGTTCTTGACAATCGCGAAGTTTGCGGTGCCGACTTCTTCGACGTTGCTGCCTGTCTGGTTGAGGAAGAGAAGGTCGTCGTAGCCTTCGTGTTTGGCTTCGTAGGAGGGCAGGAAGCAGGGGGCATAGTTGCCGGCTGCCTTGACCCAGCCCGTGCCTTTGGCCGCAGCGCGCTGGAATTCTGTTTCGACTTTGACGCTGATCGTCGCGCTCCCTTTGTAGTGTAAGCCGACTGGCAGGCAGGTGACGAGAAAAAGGGTGGTGTCGGAGGGGGCGGGGCTCAGGGTCATGCCTACGCCGGCCAGGATGGGGCGGACATAGAGCGAGCCTTTGCCGTAGGGTGGCACGTAGTCGGCATTGGCTTTGACTGTCGCGATGACCGCCTGGCGATAGAGTTCTTCGGCAGGTGGAGCGAGCATGAAGCGTGCGGCGCCCTTGGCCATGCGGCGGGCGTTGGCGTCGATGCGGAAGAGGCGGATCTTGCCGTCGGGTCCGCGCTGGGCCTTCATTCCTTCGAAGAGTTCCTGTCCGTAGTTGAGGCTGCAGGCGAGGGGAGGGATGGCGATGTTGCCGTTGGGTATGACGGCGAGTGGTTCGAAGGCGCCATCGGATAGAGCGACGCTTCCTCCTACGAATGGTGTGACAATTCCTCCAAAGCCTATGGTATCCCAATTGATGGCGGAAAGTGGCGTTGGGGCGAGTGTGCCGGAGAGCACCATTGTTTTGAAGCGACTCATAAGGACCTCCCGTTAAAAATTTTGCTATGATAACGCGCCTCGAACGGCTTGGGCAAGGGGAAACTGCAAAAAAATAACAGAAAACTTCATATCTATGCAGCGCCGAAGTGGAAATCGTCAATTGGCAAGGCCGCACGGTGTTGGCGCCGTGCGGCCTTTTTCAAGCTCGGCAAACCTTCGATTCTTTCGCAATTCAGATCGGTGCATTGGTGTGCACAGTCTATTTTTACTTTTATTTCGGATCGATGCAGAGCGATGTCCGCACTTTGTCGCCCGAGCGGATTGTGTCGTGGGTGCCGTCCCTTTTTTGCGGCGATGAGGTGGTTCCCAGCTTGACATGCTCCGCACATCGCTGATACATATGGTCATGGCGAGCAGAAGTATTCTGTATCGGTTCGAAGTGCGGAACAGGGGATCGGGAGGGCCGCGCATCGATGCCTTGAAGGCCGATGTGCGCGCGCTGGGTATAGGGACACTGCGCAGTGCGTGTCAGATTGCCCTGTATTTTGTTGAAGGCGAATTAGCGCCCGAGGAGTTGAGTCTCCTCGGGCGCTTTCTTTTTTCTGACCCTGTTGAAGAGACCTTCGAGTGGCGTGAGGTCCGGCGGGAGCTCTGGCGCGGGCAGCAGCCCGAGGCAGCCCCGCATGAGCGTGCCTCGGCGCGCGCCGTGGAGATCTGCAGGAAGCCGGGGGTCACGGACCCTGTCGCGATCGAGGTCGTCCGCGCGGCGCGCGAGCTCGGCATTGCCGGCATAAGGCGGGCGGCGACCGGTGTCCGCTGGGAGCTCGAGGCCGACTGGCTCGACGATGCGGCGCTCTCGAAGCTCACCAGGGTGCTCCTCGCGAATGCGGTGATCGAGCGCTGGGAGTTCGGAGAGATTGAGCCGATATTTCCCGAGGGCCAGGAGCAGGGTCTAGATGTCGAGCACTACGACCTCGCCGCAATGGATGACAATGAGCTTGCCTCTCTCTCCGCCCAGAGGCGGCTTGCGCTCGATCTCGGGGAGATGAGGGCGATCAAGGCATGGTTCAATGTCCGGGGCCGGCCCGCCACCGATGTCGAGCTCGAGATGCTCGCGCAGACATGGAGCGAACACTGCGTGCACAAGACCTTCAAGGCCGACGTCGAAGTGCGGAAGGCGAAAGGGGGACCCTATCCGTCCGTCGTGCATGGTATCTTCAACACGTATATAAGAAAAACGACCGAAGAGATCGGCGCGCCCTGGGTGCGCTCTGCCTTTGTCGACAACGCCGGAATTGTCAGTTTCGCGGACGGCTGGGATATTTCGTTCAAGGTTGAGACCCACAACCACCCCTCCGCGGTGGAGCCTTTCGGTGGGGCGAATACCGGGGTCGGCGGCGTGATCCGCGACATCATGGGGGTGTCGGCCCGGCCTGTCGCCGCGACCGACGTGCTCTGTTTCGGGCCNCCGGACATGTCCGAAGGTGAGTTGCCCCAGGGCACCCTGCATCCCCGGCTCATCGCGCGCGGCGTGGTCGCGGGCGTCGGGGATTATGGCAACAAGATGGGGATTCCGACCGTCAATGGCGCGGTGCACTTCCATCCGGGCTATGCGGCGAATCCGCTTGTGTACTGCGGCTGCGTGGGGCTCGCGCCGGCGGCGGCCCACCGCAGTGCGCCGCACGCCGGCGACAGGGTGATTGTCCTGGGCGGGCGCACGGGGCGGGATGGCATACGCGGAGCGACCTTTTCCTCGATGAAGATGGACGGCTCGACGGGAGACGTCGCCGGCGCCTCGGTGCAGATCGGCGACCCCATCGTGCAGAAGCGCGCCCTCGATGTGCTGCTCGCGGCCCGCGATGCGGGGCTCTATGACGCGGTGACCGACTGCGGGGCAGGGGGGCTGTCGTCCGCGGTGGGCGAGATGGCCTCGACACTGGGGGCAGAGATAGAGCTCTCCAGGGTCGGAACGAAATACTCGGGCCTCGCGCCTTGGGAGCTGTGGCTCTCCGAAGCCCAGGAGCGCATGGTGCTCGCGGTGCCTGCCCGGCACCTTGAGGCTTTTGCGGAACTCTGCGAGCGCTTCGAGTCCGAATTCTGGGACATCGGAACGTTCAGTGGCGACGGTGCGCTCATCCTCAGAATGAACGGCGAAACCGTGCTCGGTCTTCCGGTGGAGTTCGTGCATAAGGGGCTGCCGCGCAAGCATCTGGTGGCGGAGAAGCCATCCGGGGCGGGCGGAGGCAGGCGCGGTAGCCCTGGTTTTGCGGCGCGGCCCGATGAGGCGTTTTCTCAGACAGATACAAAGGCGAGGCTACTCTCGCTCCTCTCCGACATAAATATTGTCTCGCGCGAGCAGGTGGTGCGCCGCTACGACCATGAGGTTCAGGGCGGAACGGTGGTCAAGCCCTTTGCCGGGCCCCACGGCGATGCCCCTTCGGATGCGGCCGTGCTCAAGCCCCAGGGGACCGATGGCGACTGGGGCATCGCGCTTTCGAATGCGCTCCGCCCCGACTACGGCGGGCTCGATCCCCATCGAGCCGCGTGGGCCGCTGTCGACGAAGCGGTACGCAGTGCGGTGGCGGTGGGCGCCGATCCCGACAGAATCGCGATTCTCGACAATTTCTGCATGGGAGACCCGAATGACCCCGCCGTGATGTGGGCGCTCCTCGAGAGCGCGCGGGGACTGCGGGAGGCCGCGCTCTCGTTCAAAACTCCGATCATCTCCGGCAAGGATTCTTTCTACAACGAGTACCTGGGGCCCGACGGGCGGCGGCACGCGGTGCCCCCTTCGCTTCTGGTGTCGGCGCTGGGCTTCGTGCCCGATGTGAACCGGGCTGTCACTTCATTCCTGAAAAAGCCCGGCAATTCGCTGTGGCTCGTGGGGGATTTCGGGCCCGTGCACCGGCAGGGGGAAGAGGTTCCCTGTGTGAGTGCGCGCGCGCGCGAGGTCTACCGGGCATTTTTCGGTGCGGCCCGGGCAGGGGAGGTCGCGGCGGCGCACGATCTGTCGGAGGGCGGCCTCGCGGTGGCGCTCGCGGAGATGTGCATGGGCGGGCGGCGCGGGGCGCGGATAGCGCTGTATGGGTCCGACAGCGCCTCCGTGGCGGATACCGGTGTGCCGAATGCCGATACGCTGAGTTCGGATGTCCCAAATACTGAGGCGCCGGCCGCCGTGCTTTTTGGCGAAACCACAGGCTGCCTCCTTGTCGAAGTCGTCTCCGGCAGGGAGGAGGCCTTTGCTGCGCGCTTCAGCCCTGGGCTCGCGCGCAGGCTCGGCGAAGTCTCGGATGCGCCGATGCTGGAGGTCTGTGCAGGGGTGAGCAAGGGGGAGGCGGCAGAGGGCGGCCCGATACTCTCCGTTTCGGTCGAGGAGATGCTCGGCGCCTGGAAAGGCGATGCCCGGAAAGGCAAAGCCCGGGAGGTGCTCCCATGAAAGTGCTCATACTCAAGGCTCCGGGTACGAACCGCGATTTCGACGTGCAGGGCGCCCTCGGACGTGCAGGGGCCGTGGCGGACATACTCCCTCTCTCCGGACTCCGAAGCGCCCCGGGGAGCATGCGGGACTATGGCATGCTCGTGATCCCCGGCGGTTTTTCCTACGGCGACGCGTTGGGGGCGGGGAAGCTCTTTGCGCTCGATCTGTCGCGATTTTTCGCGGATGAAGTGCGGCGCTTTGTCGAAGAGGGCAGGCCGGTGCTCGGCATCTGCAACGGATTTCAGGCGCTTCTGAAGGCGGGCATTTTGCCCGGAGAGAAGTTGGAGGCGCACAGGTTCACGCTGGCGCACAACGCGGGCGGGAATTTTGAATGCCGCTGGGTGCGCCTTCTGGCTCCCCTTTCCAATTCAATATGGACACAGGGGATCAAAAGCATCTGCTGCCCTGTGGCGCACGGGGAGGGCCGTTTTGCCGCCGACACCGCAGAAGCGCCGGCGCTCCTGCGGGACTCGGGCTGCATCGCGCTGCAGTATGCCGATGCCTCGGGGGCGCCGGCGCAGGGCAAGTACCCCGAGAATCCCAACGGCTCGATCGCGGATATCGCGGGCATCTGCAATCCCAAGGGGAATGTGCTTGGCCTCATGCCGCATCCGGAGAACGCGGTGTTCGAGTGGCAGTGTGCCTCGCTGCCGGGCCGCGACGGCGATGGGGCGCTCAGGCTCTTCGAGAACGGTCTGCGCCATGCGGCGCGTTTGTAAATTTGAATTTGAAATTTTTTGCGTGGAGGCAGTATGGTTTCCGAATCGCTGATCGAAGGGCTTCTTCCGCTCGCCTTTGTGGGCACGGGCAGGGCGGANGGAGAAGGAAAGGTGCGGGAATGGTGGCGTCTCGATGGCGGAAGGCGCTTCATCGCGACGACCGACAGGCTCTCGGCCTTCGACCGGGTGCTCGCGGCCGTTCCGTTCAAAGGTCAGGTGCTCAACGAGCTCTCGGCCTTTTGGTTCAGACTCACCGCCGACATCGTCGCGAACCACCTCGTCTCGGTGCCCGATCCGAACTGCGCCGTGGTCAGAGAAGCCTCGCCCCTGCCCGTCGAGGTGATCGTGCGGGGGTACATCACCGGCGTGACTTCGACGGCCCTCTGGCGGCGTTACGAGCTCGGCGAGCGCACCATCTATGGCCGGCACTTTCCCGAAGGCATGCGAAAAAACGAAAAGCTTCCGCAGCCCATCATGACGCCGACGACGAAGGGCGGGCCGACCGGCCACGACGAGCGGCTCGAGCCCCGGGAAGTCGTCGAAAAAGGCTATCTCGACGCGAAGGTCTGGGGGCGCGTTCAGGATGCGGCGTTTGCGCTCTTTGAACGGGGGACGGGGGTCGCGGCCCGGGCCGGCCTCATCCTCGTCGACACCAAGTACGAATTCGGGCTGGCCGGAGACGGCTCACTCCTGCTCATCGATGAAGTCCATACGNNCCCCGATTCGTCGCGCTTCTGGCTCGCTTCGAGCTACGGGGAGCGATTCGAGTCCGGCCGCGAGCCCGAGAGCAGGGACAAGGAGTTTGTGCGCCTTTTCTACGCCGAGAAGGGGTACAGGGGCGACGGCGAGCCGCCCAAACTTTCGGACTCGGTGTGGGCGGAGACGAGCAGGCTCTATCAGGAGCTCTTTGAGAAGCTCACGGGTCAGCCCTTTGTGCCCGCCTCGTATCCGGCGGGGCCGCGCGTGCTGAGGGCTCTGGATCTGGTGCGGGGAGGGGAGGCAAAAGTATGAGCCGCGGACGGGTCGTCATTTTTGCGGGTTCTCCCGCGGACAAGGCACACGTCGAGGCGATCGCGCGGGCGCTCGGCGAGTTCGGGATTCCCTCCACAGTGCGCATCGCCTCGGCGCACAAGACCCCGGAGAGGCTCCTCGGGATCATCGCGGAATACGATGCCGAACCTATTCCGACGATCTATGTCACGGCCGCGGGGAGGTCCAACGCGCTCTCCGGCCTCGTCGATGCGGCCACGCAGTGCCCGGTGGTTGTCTGCCCACCCCCCTCGGAGCAGTGGGCGGCCTACGACATCTGGTCGAGCCTGCGCATGCCCTCGGGCGTCGCGCCGGCAGTGGTCCTCGATCCGGCGAACGCCGCGCTCTTCGCGGCGAAACTCCTCGCCCTCGATGAGCCTGAGCTCCGCGAGCGGATACGGCAATTTCAGGCCCGGAATGTCGAACGCCTCGTCGAAGAGGACGAAAAAATTGCGGCAGAGGCACGACGGGCCGGGAATCCGGCCGCCGGGGAGCTTCGGACATGAACGGAGCGCTTCACGAGGCCTGCGGCGTCGTCGGGGTGATCGCCGAGGAAGCGGCCAGGCTCGCCTTCTTCGGACTCTTTGCGCTGCAGCACCGCGGCCAGGAGTCCGCAGGCATCGCGACGCTCGACACAGGCTCGATCCATCTGCACAAGGACGTGGGGCTCGTCTCCCAGGTGTTCAGGGGGAGAACCTGTCGACCCTTGTCGGCAACATCGCGATCGGCCACACGCGCTACTCGACGACGGGAAGATCGAGCGCGCGCAACGCCCAGCCGTTTCTGATCGACACGCAGTTCGGTCCGCTTGCGCTCGGGCACAACGGCAACATCGCCAACGCGCCTGCGCTCAGAAAAGAGCTCCTCGCACGGGGGCTGGGGCTCATGACAGGCTCGGACAGCGAGCTCCTCGCGATGATGCTCGCGGGGACACCAGGGGAGACCTGGACCGAACGGATCGCGCGGGCCATGCGGTCTTGGGTCGGCGCATATTCGCTGGTGCTGCTCACGCGCGAGGGGGTGTTCGCCGTGCGTGACCCCTGGGGCTATCGGCCGCTCGCCTGGGGTCGCATCGGTTCCGGCGGCTGCGCCGTCGCCTCGGAGACATCGGCGCTGCGCGTGATGGGCTGCTCGGATTTCGAGGAGATTCCGCCTGGAGCCATCCTTCACTTCGATGGAGAGGGGCATGTCGAGCGCGCCCTGACCGGGATCGAGGCGCCGCCCGCTGCCTGCAGCTTCGAATACGTCTATTTTTCGAGGCCGGATTCGGTGTGGAACGGCAAAAACATCCACGCGGTGCGCCGGAGGCTGGGCGAGCTCCTCGCGGAGGAAGCGCCCGCCAGCGCCGACCTCGTCATTCCGGTGCCCGACTCCTCGATCGCGGCGGCGATAGGATATGCGCAGAAGTCGGGCATTCCCTTCGGCGAAGGGCTCGTGAAGAACCGCTATATCGGCCGAACCTTCATCGAGCCGACGAGGGCGCTGCGGCGGCAGGGTGTCGCGCTCAAGTTCAGCCCGCTCAGGGAGACGCTGGAGGGGGCGCGCATCGTGCTCGTGGACGATTCGATCGTGCGCGGCACGACGACCGCGCCGATCGTGGCGCTCTGCCGGAGCGCGGGCGCGAAGGAAATACACCTCAGAATCGCCTCGCCGCGTATTCTGCACCCCTGCTACATGGGCGTCGACATGGGGACCGAACAGGACCTCATTGCGGTGGGGCGCGAACCGGCGGAGATCGCGGCGATGGTGGGCGCCGATTCGCTCGCATACCTCAGCATCGATGGACTGTCGCGCGCGATCGGCATTGAGGGGCTCTGTCGGGCCTGTTTCGACGGGAAATACCACATTCCCGTGGATGAGGGCTTTACGAAAGACTGTTTTGAGGGTTTCGGGAAGGGGGCGGTATGACAGTGCTGCTGGTGGGTTCGGGCGGACGAGAACACGCCCTTGCGGTGGCGATTGGCGCTTCGCCCGAGTGCGGGCGGCTTGTGGTCGCTCCCGGCAACGCGGGCATGGCCGAAGTGGGGGAGACCGCCGGGGTCGCGCTGGACGATATCGACGGACTCTGCGCGCTTGCGGAGCGAGTCTCCGCGGACCTCGCAGTGATAGGGCCGGAAGCGCCGCTCGCCGCGGGACTGGCCGACCGGCTCCGTGGTCAGGGAATTCTCTGTTTCGGGCCGTCCGCCGCGGCGGCGCGCATCGAAAGCTCGAAGGCTTTCTCGAAGTTGTTCATGCAGCGCCACGGCATACCTTGCGCCGAGGGCCGAAGCTTTACGGACGCCGGTGCGGCGAAAGAGTGGGCGCGGGGATTCGGCAGGCCGCTCGTCGTGAAGGCCTCGGGGCTCGCGGCGGGGAAGGGCGTCGTCGTGCCGGAGAGCGCGGACCAGACCGAGGCGGCCATCGACCTCCTCGCCGCAGGCGGTGAGATCGTGCTCGAAGAGAGACTCGAGGGCGAGGAGCTCTCCCTGATCGCGCTCTGCGACGGCAGGAACTACGCGGTGCTTCCAAGTGCGCGCGACCACAAGCGGCTCCTCGATGGGGACGGAGGTCCGAACACAGGGGGGATGGGCGCCTATGCGCCCGCGTGCTCCATGGAGGAGGCCGAAGCGCTCGCGCGACTCGTCATAGCCCCTGCGGTCGAAGGCCTCAGGGAAGAGGGCTCGGAGTTTGTAGGCGCGCTCTATGCGGGCCTCATGCTCACCAAAGAGGGGCCCAGGGTGCTCGAATACAATGCGCGCTTCGGCGACCCCGAAACGCAGGCCATTCTTCCGCTCTTCGCCTCGGACCTGCTCGCCACGCTCGTCGCCTGCGCGCGGGGCGATGTCGGCCAGGCTCTGCCGCGCTTTTACCGGCAGAGCGCCGCATGTGTCGTGCTCGCCTCGGAGGGCTACCCCGAACATCCCGTAACAGGCAGAGTCGTCAGCATCGCTGCGCTGCCGGAGAAGGCGTTCTGCCTCCACGCCGGCACCCGCGCTGAGGATGGGCGGATTGTCAGCGCAGGCGGACGCGTTCTCTCGGTGGTGGGGATGGGCGCGACGCGCGAAGAGGCGCTCGGGGCGGCGTACGGCGCGGCTGAGAATATTCACTTTGAGGGAATGCAGTACAGGCGCGACATCGGGGGTCGGGCCGCGCGCGTCGCCGAAGCCGTGCGCACAGCGCTGGCGGCGGCTTCAGGTGCGGCCGCTGTGCTATGCGGGGCGGCCCAGACTGGCGTGGCGGCCACAATTGCGGCCGGCTTAAGCAGCCCCGCCTCGGCATCCTCATTCGGGGGTGGCGCCGCACGGGCTACAGGCGCGCCGGGCGCCTACACCAGGGCCGGCGTCGACATCGACGCAGGCAACCGCGCGGTCGAGCTCATGAAGGAGGCCGTCCGCTCGACATACGGCCCCGAAGTGATCGCCGGCATCGGCGCATTCGGCGGCCAGTACGATGCCTCGCTCCTCAAAAGATTCGGCAGCCCCGTGCTCGTCGCATCCACGGACGGCGTGGGCACCAAGACGACCCTCGCGCTCAGGCTTGGCAGGCTCAGGGGGCTCGGGCTGGATATGGTCAACCACTCGGTCGACGATATCCTCGTACAGGGCGCGCGTCCCCTCTTCTTCATGGACTACATCGCCGCGGATGCCCTCGACCCGGCCAAAGTCGCCGAAATCGTCGGCGGCATGACCGAAGCCTGCCGGGTCTCGGGCTGCGCGCTTCTCGGNGGAGAGACCGCCGAGATGCCGGGCACCTACCGGCAGGGGGAGATGGACATCGCGGGGACCATCGTCGGTCTCGCCGACAGAGAGCGGCTTCTGCCGCGCCCGGGCATCGCCGAGGGCGACCTCCTGATCGGGCTCTCCTCCACGGGCCTCCACACCAACGGCTACTCGCTCGCTCGCGCGATCACGGCGCCGATGGACCTCGAGCGAGTGCAGCCCGAGCTCGGCGAGAGCCTCGCCGACGCGCTCCTCCGCCCGCACCGCTCATACCTGCCGGTTCTTCGGGCTGCGCTCGACGCGACGCCGAGCCCGGTCAAGGCCCTCGCCCACATCACGGGCGGAGGTCTTCTCGAAAATATCCCGAGGGTGCTGCCGGCGAACCTCGATGCCCGCATTCACTCCGGCAGCTGGGAATGGCCGCAGCTCTTCTCGCTTCTGCAGCGCTGGGGCAATATTTCGGACGAAGAGATGCGGCGCGTCTTCAACCTCGGCATCGGGATGGTCGCGATCGTGGGCGCAGACGAGCGGGACCGCTTTCTGTCCATGCTCGACGAGACCGCACCCGTGATCGGCGAGCTTGTGCCCGGCAGCGGAGAGGTGAGGTTCGTATGAACGCTCCGCTGCGGATTGTCGTGCTGGCATCGGGCGAGGGGGGCAATTTTCAGGCCCTCATCGATGCCGTCGAGGCGCGCCTGATCGAGGGCGTGCGCGTAGAGGCGCTCATCTGCGACGTGCCGGGAGCCCGCTGCATCGACAGGGCGGTGCGGCATGCGATTCCCGCCTATGTTCTGCCCCTCCGGCGGGGGCGCGCCGGGGCTCTCCGAGCGGGCTGCATATGACGAGCGGCTCGCGGCGATCGCGGAGCCTTTCGGCGCCGAGATGGTTCTGCTTCTGGGCTGGATGCGGCTTTTGGGGCAGGCCTTCCTCGGACATTTTCCCGGAAGGGTGATAAACTTGCACCCGGCGCTTCCGGGCACCTTCCCCGGCACGCACGCGATAGAGCGGGCTTTCGATGCTTTTCGGCGAGGCGAAATCGGGCAGACCGGCGTCATGCTCCACCTCGTGCCCGATGAGGGCGTCGATTCGGGGCCCGCACTCAGAGTCGCGGAAGTGCCCATCTTCATGGAAGACACCCTCGCAGCCCTCGAAGCGCGCGTCCACGATGCCGAGCACCGGGAAGTGGTCGCCCTCGTCCGGGACCTTGCTCTCAAAAAGGGAATCATTGAAGAGAAGGAGTCTGACTATGCCTCTCGCGTTGATATCGGTGTATGACAAGACGGGGCTCGTGCCGTTCGCACAGAGGCTCGCCCGGCAAGGCTGGCGTTTTCTCGCTTCGGGAGGAACTGCGGCGGCGCTGCGCGGCGCAGGCATCGAGCCGGTCGATGTCGCCACCTATACAGGCTCTCCGGAGCTGCTCGGCGGCAGGGTGAAGACGCTGCATCCGGCGATTCACGCGGGAATCCTTGCGCGGCCCGATGCCGCGGACCTGGAAGAGTTGCGCGCTCACGGGTTCGTGCCGATCGATCTTGTGGTCGTCAATCTCTACCCCTTTGAGGAGACACTGCGGAAGGTGAAAGAGCGCGCCGAAGCCTCCGGCAGCGCGGCGGCTCTTGGTGGTGACTCTGCGGGGGCCGCGGCAGTNGCGGGGGATGTCGGTAGTGTGGCTGCCGGCAGGGCCCCGGCAGCAGGAGGCCCCGCCTCCTCCGGCATCAGCGCCGAGGCCGAGATCGTCGAGCAGATCGATATCGGCGGAGTGGCCCTCATCCGCGCCGCTGCCAAGAATTATGCCCGCGTGTGCGTGCTCTGCGAGCCGGGCGACTATGGGCGCGTTGCGGCCGAAGCGGAGGAGGGCGGCATCCAGCCTGATACCAGGCGCGAACTCGCGGCCAAGGCCTTTGCCCTCACCGCGGCCTACGATGCGGCGATCACCGCATGGTTTAAGGATGCATCTGGCAGTGAGACCTCTGAGGACGCCTCGCTCTTCGCGGCCAGCGCGGCGGGCGCCGCCCAGGCAGCCGCTCCCGGCACCGAATTCAGCTTCGCCGGGCGCATCGAGCGCAGCCTGCGCTACGGCGAAAATCCCCACCAGAAGGCCTTTTTCGTCCTGTCCGGAGGCGGGCACGGCCCGCTCGGGGGGCGTGTCCTCGGCGGCAAAGAGCTGTCGTACAACAACCTGCTCGACCTCGATGCGGCATGGCGCGCCGTGCTCAGCCTCGAAAAACCGGCGGCCGTCATCGTGAAGCACCTTTCGCCCTGCGGCGCAGCGGAGGGGGAGACCCTTAGGGCAGCCTACGATGCGGCCCTCGCCTGCGATCCCGTCTCCGCCTTCGGNGGTATCGTCGCGCTCAACCGGCCGCTCGACGCCGATACGGCGAGTGCGCTGAAGGAGCTCTTCCTCGAGTGCGTCGCGGCGCCTTCTTTCGGCGAGGCAGCCCGTGATATTCTGAAAGCGAAGAAGAATCTGCGGCTCGTCGAGGCTGATCCTTTGGTGTTTGCGCGCCAGGCGCGCGAGCTCCGCACTGCGGCCGGCGGCCTCCTCGTGCAGGAGCCGGACCGAGGCGACCCGCCCGCTGCCCGGTGGCGCGCGGTGAGCGCGCGGCAGCCCAGCGCCGCGGAGATGGAAGGCCTGCGCTTCGCGTGGAGAGTGGTGCAGCATGTCAGGTCCAACGCGATCGTGCTGGCCGCGGGACACGCGGCGCTGGGCATAGGCGGCGGCCAGACCAACAGGGTCGACGCCGTGCGGCAGGCCTGCGAGCGCGCCGGCGAGCGGGCAAGAGGCGCGGTCATGGCTTCGGACGCGTATTTTCCCTTTGCCGACGGCATAGAGGCCGCGGCGGAGGCCGGCGTGACCGCGGTGGTGCATCCGGGCGGCTCGATGAGGGATGCGGAGGTGCTCGCCGCGGCCGACAGGCTCGGCCTCGCGGTGGTGTACACGGGAGTGCGCCACTTCCGGCATTGAGAGGCGCAAAGGGAGCTCGGCGGCTTGCCCTAAGCGCGACGTCGGCTGCGCGGGGCTCGCTCGGCGCAAGCTCACTCTAAGCGCGGGGCCGGCTGCGAGGTATCTGCCCGGTCCAGGACCCTCTGGGCGCGCCGGCTGTCCGTGGAGACTACCCGGGGCCCGCCCAGCGCAAGCCCATTCTGAGCGCGACATCCGGCTATCCGGAACCTGCGCCGCCCCGCCCGTTCTGAACGCGGCGCCGGCATTTCGTTCTGCAATACATTTTGGAGAGGTTTTGAATATGGGTTTTGAAACACTGGTTGAAGAAGGCACGGGTCTCACATTCGATGACGTTCTCATCGTTCCGGGCTACAGTGAGATACTCCCCTCGGAAGTCGACATTTCGGCCGAGCTTGTGCCGGGGCTCCGACTGAAGTCGCCGGTTCTCTCGGCCGCGATGGACACGGTCACCGATTCACGGCTCGGCATCGCGATCGCGCGCATCGGAGGCATAGGCATTGTCCACAGGAACATGTCGGCCGAGGCTCAGGCCGCCGAGGTCTACAAAGTCAAACGCTCCGAGTCGGGCATGATCTCCGACCCCGTATGGCTTCCGGAGACCGCGACGCTCGCCGACGCGGAACATCTCATGGAGACCTACCGGATATCGGGCATCCCCATCGTCGACCCTCAGAACGGTCGCCTCGTCGGCATCATCACTAACCGCGACCGGCGGTTCTGCGGCCCCGAGGACATGCAGAAGCCCGTGTCCGTCTTCATGACGTCGAAGAACCTCGTGACTGCGCCCGAGGGCACCACGGTCGAAGAGGCCAAGGCCATACTCCGCCGCCACAAGATCGAAAAACTGCCCCTCGTCGACCGCGACGGCAAGCTGAAAGGGCTCATCACCATCAAGGACATCGTCAAAAAAGAGGAATATCCGAGCGCGGCCGTGGATGCCCGCGGACGGCTTCTCTCGGGCGCCGCTGTCGGCGTGGGCCCCGATCTCGAGGAGAGGGTGAACCTGCTCCTCACGCGCGGCGTCGATGTGCTCGTCGTCGATACGGCCCATGGCCACTCGAAGAAAGTCATAGAGGCGATTCGCCGCATCCGGGCCGTCGCGCCGGGCACACCGGTCATCGCGGGCAATGTCGTCACCGCCGAGGGCACACGGGCCCTCATCGAAGCGGGCGCTTCCGCGATCAAGGTCGGCGTCGGCGCAGGCTCGATCTGCACCACCCGCATCATCTCCGGCGCCGGCATGCCGCAGCTCTCCGCCATCTACGAGTGCGCGACAGCCGCGCAGGCCTACGGCGTGCCCGTCATCGCCGACGGAGGAATCCGCTATTCGGGCGATATCGTCAAAGCGATTGCGGCGGGCGCCGAGACGGTCATGCTCGGCAGTCTCCTCGCCGGCCTCGAAGAGGCGCCGGGCGAACTCGTGCTCTACGAGGGCCGTCAGTTCAAGAGCTACCGCGGGATGGGCTCCGTCGGCGCCCTCCAGGGCTATGGCCGAGACCGCTATGGCTCGGGCCAGTCGAACGGCAAGCTCGTTCCGGAGGGTGTCGAGGGCATGGTTCCCTATCGGNNGGGAAAACTGTCGGACTACATGGCGCAGATGCTCGGCGGCCTGCGCTCCGGCATGGGCTATGCGGGAGCACGGACTCTGGCCGAACTCCGATCCGCCCGCATGGTGCGCATCACCTCGGCGGCCTACGCCGAGAGCCACCCGCACAGCATCGTCATCACGAAGGAAGCGCCGAACTATCAGAAGCGGGACTGAGTCCGGCCGTACGGCACAGCCGGGCGCGAGGATGGGATGAAGAAGTGCACGGGCCAGAGCAATCCTCTCCGCATCGACGAACTGCGAAGCCCGCATTTTCCCGCGTCGTCGGCATGACGCACTGCCCGGGACGAAAGCTGCAGGGCCTGTCCGGCGACTGCGACTGGANNCCGCGACCTGCCGGCTGACCTCGCGGCGATCGAATCCTGGGGCGCCGAAGTCCTCATCAGTCTCATAGAAGAGCACGAATACAGGTTTGTCGGCGTGGAGCGTCTGCCTGAGCTGGTGCCGGAACATATCCGCCACTTGAGGCTGCCCATCGCCGATGCATCGGTTCCTGGCTCAGTCTGGGAACAGTCCTGGCGCCGCGAAGGGCCCTCTGTGCGCGGAGTCCTCGCGCGCGGCGGGCGAGTCTGCATCCACTGCATGGGAGGCTTTGGTCGCACCGGCCTCCTCGCCGCCCGCATTCTCGTCGAATTCGGGGAGGAACCGGAGCGCGCCATTCGTGCCGTACGCGCTGCACGTCCCGGCGCTATCGAGACGAGTGAACAGGAAGCTTACGTGAGAGCCGTCGCCGGCGGATTCAGACCTCGATCTGTCCTTGATCCCCCATGACGAAGCGAGGGCGCCATTGCGCCCCCGCCCCATCCATAGCGCCCCTCAGCTATAGAGAGGCGCCCGCGCAATTATCCCATCGCCTTTTCGTAGCGGGCGGACACCGCCTTCCAGTTGATCACGTTGTAGAAGGCCTCGAGGTAATCGGCCCTGCGGTTCTGATACTTGAGGTAGTAGGCGTGTTCCCAGACATCCACGCCGAGGAGGGGGATGTGGCCTTCGGTGAGGGGGCTGTCCTGGTTCGGCGTCGACTCGACGAGGAGTTTTTTGTCCGGGCCGAGGGAGAGCCATCCCCAGCCTGAGCCGAAGCGCGCCAGAGCCGTCTTGGTGAACTCGCTCCTGAAGGCGTCGAAGCCGCCCAGGTCCCGGTCGATCGCGGAGGCGAGGGCACCTGTGGGGTTGCCGCCGGCGCCTGGACCTATGAGCTCCCAGAAAAGGCTGTGGTTGTAGTGGCCGCCGCCGTTGTTCCGAACCGCCGTCCGGATCGCGTCGGGCAGTTTGCCCCAGTCGCGGACGATGGCTTCGATGCTCCAGGATGCGTATTCGGTGCCGTCTATGGCTTTGTTGAGGTTGGCGACGTAGGCTCCGTGGTGTTTGTCGTGGTGGATGCGCATGGTTTCGGCGTCGATGTAGGGCTCCAGGGCGTCGAAGGGATATCGTAAGTCGGGAACTGTGAATGACATACTGTGACTCCTTTATGAGAGGTCTCATTATATATTGAACATCTCATATTAGAAAAATAATGATATATTCGGCAAGGGTAAAGTTTATTTGTTGACAAGCAGGAAGTCGGGGCTCTATACTCTTCTGTACGTCCTTATATTTTTGAAAATATAACGGTGGATGTCCATGGCCTTTTCTTTTTATATCCGGATACCTTTCACGTCGGATGGGGCTTTTTTCGGTCCCGGTGTCAATGAGCTTCTGCACAACATCGATGTCGCCAACTCGCTCTCGGCGGCTGCGACTATGATGGGGATGTCCTACTCCAAGGGCTGGAAGATCATCCACGCCGCAGAGAAGAAACTGGGATACCCGCTGACGGTGAAGAGCATCGGTGGGGTGAGGGGAGGGGGCTCTTCCCTCACCGGGGAGGGCCGTTCCTTCATGGAGCGCTACGACGCCTTCGTGGCCGAATCGCGCAGGGCGGTCCAGGGCTGTTTCGAACATTATTTCCCCGAGGCACAGCAGTGAAACTTATTCGTACGCAGGACGCCGTGGGTCATGTCCTCTGCCACGACATGACGCAGATCATCGTGGGCGTGACCAAGGATGCCCGCTTCCGCAAGGGGCATATCGTCAGGGAAGAGGATATCCCCGTCCTCCTCTCCATGGGGAAGGAGTACCTCTATGTGTGGGAAAAGCAGGAGGGCATGCTACACGAAAACGAAGCCGCCGAGATCCTCTGCAATGCCACCCAGAGCGACCACATGGAGAGAAGCGAGGTCAAGGAAGGGAAAATCGAGCTGAAGGCCACCTGCGAAGGTGTGCTGCAGATCGACCTGGAGCGGCTCCTGCGCATCAACAGCCTCGGCGATGTCATGATCGCCGCCCGTCACAACTTTGCCAGGGTGCAGGCAGGCGACAAGCTGGCCGGCATGCGGGTCATTCCCCTCGTGATCGACGCGGCGAAGATGCATCAGGTCGCGGCAATCGCCGGCGTCTCCAACCCCCTGCTCTCCATCAGGCCCTTCCTGATCAAGCGCTGCACGATCCTCGTGACCGGCAGCGAGGTCAAGAAGGGCATCATCGAGGACACGTTCTCGCAGATCGTCGAGCGAAAGCTCGCCGAGGTCGGCGTGTCGGTCTCCGCGAAGATTCTGACCGGAGACGACGAGGCCTACATCGCTTCCTGCATCAGGCAGGCGGTTGCGGACGGAGAAGAGATGGTCCTCTGCACCGGAGGCATGAGCGTCGACCCCGACGACAGGACGCCGAAGGCCATCAGGGACAGCGGGGCGAGGATTGTGAGTTACGGGGCTCCCGTCCTTCCGGGAGCGATGTTCCTCGTGTCCTACCTCGGCGATGTGCCGGTCCTGGGTCTTCCGGGCTGCGTCATGTATGCCCAGAGGACGATCTTCGACATCCTGCTTCCCCGTTTCGTGGCGCGGATTCCCGTCACAGCCTACGATCTCGCCTCCCTCGGAAACGGCGGGCTCTGCCTGCAGTGCGAGCCCTGCACCTTCCCCAACTGCGGGTTCGGCAATGGAGGTATCTAGATGAACCACTCCATGACGCATATCGATGGGGAGGGCAGGGCCGTCATGGTCGATGTCTCCGCAAAAGAGGATACGAAGCGCACGGCCATCGCGTCCGGCAGGATCTTCATGAGCCGGGAGGCCTTCGACGCCATAGCCTCCGGAGCCGTCCCCAAGGGGATGTGCTCGCCGCGGCCCGCATCGCGGGCATCATGGCCGCCAAGCAGACCTCGTCCCTCATTCCCCTCTGCCACACGCTGCTGCTGAGCTCCGTCCAGGTCGATCTTCAGCTTCTGTCCGACGAAGGTGCCGTGGAGGCGGTCTGTACGGTATCTTCCACCGGAAAAACCGGAGTCGAGATGGAGGCACTCACGGGTGCGGCCATCTCGCTGTTGACTATCTACGATTTCTGCAAGGCGATCGACCGTTCGATGCACGTGGAGGATGTCCATCTCCAGTTCAAGGATGGAGGAAAGAGCGGGCGCTATGACCGACGGTGATGCCGGCCTCCGGGATTCCTTCGGTCGGATCCATACCTATCTCAGGCTTTCGGTGACTCAGGCCTGCGGCTATCGCTGCCGGTACTGCGGTCCGGCGGCCGTCCACCGNGGTCTGCCCGACGACCATCTGGTACTCCTCTGCTCGCTGTTCCGCTCCATGGGCATACGGATCCTGCGCATCACCGGNGGAGAGCCGACCCTCCGGCCCGGGCTCATCCCGCTGATCGCCCGGCTCTCTCCGCTCGGTTTCGAGCGACTCGCCCTGACGACCAACGGCGCGAGGCTCGGGCGGGAGGCCCGCGCGCTGAGAGAGGCGGGCATTCAGTCGGTGAACGTCAGCCTCGATGCCACCGACGAGGGCCTGTACGCTTCCCTGACGGGGGGCTTTCCTGTCCGGCCCGTGCTGGAGGGAATCGATGCGGCCATGTCCGAAGGTCTCCCGGTCAAGCTCAATTGCGTGCTCCTCGCCGGGACCTACCAGGACCAGGTCCGCCAGCTGATGGCCTTTGCCAGGGAGCACGGCGTTCCGCTCCGCTTCATCGAGCTCATGCCTTTCGGGAATGGAGCCCGGTGTGAAGGGGTCTCCACGGCGACGCTCGTCGCCTTTCTCGGCTCGGAGTACGGAGAGGAAGCGCCCGGGCCCGGGCCCTGGGGCTCCGGTCCCGCGGAATACCGGCGTTTCGGCGGCGTCGATGTCGGGCTCATCGGGGCGCTGACGGGCTGCTTCTGTTCGCGCTGCCAGAGGCTCCGTCTCACCAACGAGGGGCATCTGAAGACCTGTATCTATTACCCGGATTATCTGGACCTNCGGGAGCTGCTCGCGCGCGGCTGCCCGCCTGAGGAGATGCGCCGCCGCATCGGCGCCTTCGTGCTGACGAAGCGGCTCCGGCACGCATTCCAGGCGGGGCCGGTCGATTGTCCGCTCTCTTCCGTCGGAGGTTGAGGCCATGCAGAGAGGAAGAATCAAGGCAGTCTGTTCCAGCAGTGAAAAGGGAACGGCAAAACAGCCGATGGCGGAGGCCACGCTGGTGGCCGGCTGGGGTATCGAGGGCGACGCCCATGCCGGTACCTGGCACCGTCAGATCAGCCTGCTCTCGGCCGACACCGTCGACGCCTTCAACCGGGAGGGGGCGAATGTCGAGGACGGCGAGTTCGGGGAGAACATCCTCGCGTACGGCCTCGACTTCCCCAGCTTCCCGGTGGGGACTGTCCTCGCCTGCGGGGAGGTGGTGCTGCGCATGACCCAGATCGGCAAGACCTGCCACAGCGGCTGCGCCATCCAGAAGCGAATGGGGATGTGCATCATGCCCACGGAAGGGACTTTTGCCAGAGTGCTCCGCGGCGGAACCTTGAGGCCGGGCATGCCGATCGAGGCCTACACGGCCCAGCGCGTCTTCATCCTCTGCGCCTCCGACAAAGGGTATGCNGGGGAGCGGAACGACGAGAGCACTCCCGCGCTGCGGCAGCTCGTCACGGCGCGGGGCTACGAGGTCGTCGGCACCGCGCTCCTGCCCGACGACAGGGCGCAGCTCTCCGCCCTGATGGCGCGCATCTGCGACACCTGTGCCGCCGACCTGCTCCTGACGACCGGNGGCACCGGTCTGTCGCTCCGGGATGTCACGCCCGAGGCGACGGCCGACATCGCGGAGCGGATGGTCCCGGGCCTTGCCGAACTGATGAGGCTGCGCAGTTTCTCGGTCACGGAGCGGGCCTCTCTCAGCCGCGCGGTCTGCGCGACGCGCAGACAGACGCTCATCGTCAACCTTCCCGGCAGCCCCAGGGCAGCCGTGGAAAATCTCCAGGCTGTTTTGGAGCCTCTGTCCCACGGCCTGGCCATTCTGCAAGGGACTCGGGGCGAGTGCGCCCTGGATTCACATATATAGAGAGGAGAGGTGAAGACTATGAAGAAGAGATCTCTTGTCTGCCTTTTTGTCCTGCTGAGTGTCGCCGCGGGCTTCGCCCAGGGCGCTTCCAAGCAGAAAATCGAACTCTTGGTCAGCGCCGCAGCCAGTCTGACCGACTGCATGAATGAGCTGAAAGCCATCTACATGGCCAAGAATCCGTCGATCTTCATCAACTGCAACTACGGCTCTTCCGGGGCTCTGCAGCAGCAGATCGAGCAGGGGGCTCCCGTTGACCTGTTCTTTTCCGCAGGCGTCAAGCAGATGAAAGCCCTTGTGGATAAGGGCCTCATGGATGCGTCGACGGTCAAGGACATTCTGGAAAACCACGTCGTCCTCGTCGTACCCAGGGACGGGATCAGGCTTTCCAGCTTCGACGATCTGCGCAAACCTTCCGTGACGAAGATCGGCATCGGCGATCCCAAATCGGTGCCCGCGGGTCAGTACGCGGACCAGGTGTTCAAGAACATGGGGCTCAGCGGGGCAATAACAGGCAAGCTGGTGCTGGCGAAGGATGTGCGCGAGGTCCTGTTCTGGGTCGAGACCGGCAATGTCGACGCGGGTGTCGTCTACTCCACCGATGCCCTCATCAGCGACAAAGTGGTCGTTTCGGCCATCGCCCCGGAGAACAGCCACGAGAAGATCATCTACCCGGTCGGGGTCGTGAAGGACAGCGCCCACCCCCAGGAGGCAAAGGCCTTCGAAGACTTCCTGTTCTCCGATGAGGCAGTCAAGATCTTCGCCAAATACGGCTTTGCGGTTCTCTAGCCCTATGTTCGACTTCGCCCCCTGTACATTTCCCTCAGAGCCGCCCTGCTGTCGAGCGCGATCGTCTTCGTTCTCGGGACGGTCGTGGCCCGACTCTGCTACACCATGAAGGGGAGGGGAGCGACCATCGTGGAGACGATCCTCACCCTGCCCCTTGTCCTCCCGCCGACGGTCCTGGGCTTTTTTCTCCTGGTGCTGTTCGGCAGAAACGGCCCCCTCGGCGTCCTCCTGGCCAGAATGGGGCTGCGCGGGGTCATCTTTTCCTGGCAGGCTACCGTCATTGCTGCAACGGTAGTCTCCTTCCCTCTGATGTACCGCTCCGCCCGGGGAGCCTTCAGACAGATCGACCAGGAGCTCCTCTGGGCGGGGCGGACCCTGGGCATGTCCGAGTGGAAGATATTTGTGCATGTCATGATCCCCGAAGCCTGGCCTGGCCTCATGGCGGGCCTGGCTCTAAGCTTCTCCCGGAGTCTGGGAGAGTTCGGAGCCACCCTGATGATCGCCGGCAATATTCCGGGCAAGACGCAGACCATGCCTATGGCCATCTACTTCGCGACTGCCGGGGGCGACATGCGGACGGCGTGGATATGGGTCGGGATCATCGTGGCGATTTCGTGCATATCCCTCGCGCTGACCACCCACTTCGACGCGGGGAGGAAAGGATGAGCCTTGAGGCGACGCTGTATCTGAGGCTGGCCTCTCCCGATTTTTACAGGCCTTTCGTGCTGGAGGCGCAGTTCAGCGTGGCACAGGGCGAGATTCTCGGACTGCTCGGGCCTTCGGGAAGCGGCAAGAGCATGACCCTCAAGTGCATAGCGGGAATCGTCCGCCCCGAGAGGGGACATGTCCGGCTCAACGACAGAGTCCTGTTCGACAGCGGGCAGAAAATCGACCTGCCTTCCCGCGAGAGGAGAGTGGGGTATCTCTTCCAGTCCTATGCCCTCTTCCCCCACATGAGCGTCATCAGGAACGTAGCCAGCGGCATCGGACGCAGCGAGGGGGAATCCTACCGCGAGTGGAGGCAGCGCGCCGACCGATGCTGCAGGCAGTACATGGAGATGCTCCACATAGAGCAGCTGGCCTCCCGGTATCCCCGGCAGATTTCGGGCGGCCAGCAGCAGAGGGTCGCCCTGGCCCGGCTCTTCGCTTCCCAGCCCGAGGCTATACTGCTGGATGAGCCCTTTTCCGCCCTGGATGCGGAGCTCAAGGACGCCATCGGCGACGAGCTGAAGAGAACGCTGCTCTCCTATGGCTGCCCTGTCATCTTCGTCTCCCACAATGCCGAGGAAGTGAGCCGCTTCTGTTCGCGGACGATCCGCATCAGGGAAGGCCGGCTCGAATCCCCGGGTGAATTGCTCGCGCCTGCCGTTGAGGAAAGGTGACTTCTTCCTATTTTCTCGCCGACAGTACGACGCTCTCTTTTTTCGTGGTGAGGAGGACGGTGAGGACAGCGCCCCAGAGGAGGACCGAGGCAGCAGCCTGGTAGAGGCAGAATACCCAGCTTCCGATCCTGACTGCGCCCGTGCCGACGGTCACGGGCAGGCCGATCATGGCTCCCATGCCGATGAGGAAGGAGGGAAGGAGCGAGGCGTCCGCGTCCTTTGCGAGGGCGATGACCATTATGAGGGCGCACATGCCCGAAAAAAAGAGCGGATTCAGAAGGAGCCCCGCGACGATGGCGGGCGCCGTCAGCAAAAAGACAAAGCGTGAAAGCGTCGCCGCGACGATACAGTGCGCCGCAATCACCGCCAGGATTCCGGAGAGCCAGCCTGTGGCTGCCGCCGCTGCGGAGAGGGCGAGCGTCTTGCCCAGCCATATCTCGGAGAGGCTCAGAGGAGTGGCGAGGAGAGTCTCGAGGTTCCCCGTCAGCTTCTCGCGCATGACGAGCGCTCCCGCGAACACCCACACGATGAGTGAGAAGGGGAGCATCGTGATGCCGTAGAATGAGTTCTCGAGAAGAAGGCCTCCGACGACATTTCTCACAATTTCGTCCACAGTGCGTGCATCGGCGCCTGCGGCCATCCGCAACACTCGGTCCAGGAGAAATTTTGTGCCGACGGTGACCCCCGTGGAGAGGGCCGCAAAGGCTACCAGCATTACCGTAGAGGCCGGGCTCTTCCTGATCTCTTCCAGGTCCCGCCGGCAGACCGCCGCGATGCGCCGCACAGAACTCACTGTCTGCATGAGAGGATGATCCTTTCCTTTGTCAGGAGCCGGAGGCTGAGAACTACGGCGCCCACGGCGATCAGCGCGAGTCCAAGCTGTGCCGCGGCAAGGTCCGCCCTCGGTACGGCGAGTATGTCGTGGCCCCCCAGGTTCATGACGAGCGAGGTGTAGACCGGAAAGAATATCTGGGCTATCACGGCTCCTGATGTCGCCCTGCCCTGGAGCCCGACCAGGTGGACGAGAAAGGCGATCGCGGCGTACATCGCGGGCAACAGAATGAAACTGTTGACAATGATCCAGAAAGAGGCCAGCGTCATGCCCTGCGGGGCGAGGTACACAAGCTCGTAGACTATCGCCGAAACGAGCCCGCCTATCCATCCTGCGACGATACCCGGAAGAATCGAGGCGACCGACAGGGAAAACCACAGGTCGCGCGCGGCCACCGGCGCCGCGAGGAGCGATTCGATGGAGCCCGAAGCCTTGGCGCGCACGAGCGGCTGCGTCGAACTTATGTTGAGGAAGAGTCCCGTGAATATGAGGACCGTGCAGTAGACGAGCCCGCTCGTCGCCGCGAGGAGGAGGCCACGGTCCGGCGTCTCTCTCCCGACGAGGGGATTCAGGAGGAGGCGTACGCCTATGAAGTGCAGTATCCCGACGAGGAACAGGGCGATCACTATGAAGGCGATCCGGTAGCTCCGCGAGCGGACAAGCTCGCTCAGCGCCATTTTCGTGAGGACGGGTCTGGCGCTCATGTCAGGCCTCCCTTTCCCTGAGAATGCCGGCGTAGAGCTCCTCGAGGGAGGTATGCTTTGCGCTCACTCCCTCTATGCCGACTCNCCGGCCGGCGAGGAAGGAGACCACATCGGCGTTGCCCACGCCCGCAGGCAGCGACAGGTCGAGCCCCTCCGGCCCGCTCCCATTTACCTTGAGTCCGAGGCGCTCTTCCAGCTCCGACAGCAGCGCCGGATCCACCGGCGCGGAGGTGCTGACGATGATCCGGCCCTGGTTGCCCATCCNCAGAAGCTGTCTGAGTTCCCCCGAGATGCGAATCTCGCCCTGGTCGATGAGGGCTATCCTGTTGCAGAGGCGCCCGACTTCGTCGAGGTCGTGGGAGCTGAACAGAATGGTCTTCCCGCGCTCCCTGACGAGACTCTGTATGATCGCGCGCAGTTCCATCTGGCCCGAGGGATCGATGCCCGACATCGGCTCGTCGAGGATGAGCAGCTCGGGATCGTGGACGAGAGCCCTCGCCAAGGCAAGTCGCCTTCGCATCCCCTTTGAGTAGCCGCCTGCGCGGTCCTTCGCTCTGTCGGCGAGACCCACCGAGTCGAGGAGCTCCATGACCGAGTTCGGACTCGGTTTGCAGCCGTACAGCTCGGCATAGAATTCGAGGTTTTCGACTGCGCTCAGCTGATCGTAGAGGCCATCGGCGTCGAGCAGGAAACCGATCCGGCGCCGCGCCTCCATGTGGTCGGTCGGCTCGCCGAGGACCTTAACCACGCCCGCATCCGCCCTCAAAAGATCGAGGAGAATTCTTATCGTCGTCGTCTTGCCTGCGCCGTTCGGTCCGAGGTACCCAAAGACGTCGCCGCGTTCCACAGAGAGGCTGACGCCGTTCAGCGCCTGCCTCTCGCCGAATTTTTTCTTTACTCCTGTGAGCTCTATGACCTTCTCTGCAGACGCCACTGCTTCCTCCTTAGAGTTCGCCCTGTCCGGCGCCGCGGACTATTTTTTCCAGCTCTTCGACGTAGCGGGAAAAAGCCTGTCTGCCTCTGGCCGTCAGCGCGATCCAGGTTTTGGGTTTTCTGTCCACGAACACTTTTTCGACATTCAGAAGCCCCGCCTCCTCCAGTTTCCTGATGTGCGAACTCAGATTTCCCTCGGTCACCTCCAACTCTTCGGAGAGGAAGGTGAAGTCGACTTTTGCCCCCTCTTCAAGAGTGGAGAGCGCGGCCATGATACTGAGGCGCGTCGGCTGGTGGATGAGGAGGGAATCGCCGTTCATAGCTCGCGCCGCAGGAGGAATGATATGCCGAGTCCCAGGAAGGTGGCCCCGCCGACAATCGCCACGATGAGGGGGAGGTAGGACGGGAAGGCGAGGCGGCCGACGAGGGCGGCGGCCCAGAGCAGGAGGCCGAGGTAAAGGTTCTTCGCCGGCCCCACGATGCCCGCCATGAAGTAGCACAGCCCCGAGAGCAGGACGACGAGGAGGGTTATGTCCTCTGCCGAGGATATGCCGAACAGAATCCCCACCAGGATGCCGAATATGGCCGTGCCGGCAAATATGAGAAGTATGCGTCTCCCGAGGCCGGGAATCATCTGCCCTCCATGCTTGCCGAAAAAGCGCCTGAGCAGATAGAAACTGAGGCCGAGGCCCAGAAGGTTGAGGATGGGCCACATGAAGCGGACATCGTTGCCTATGATCTGTGTCGTAACGAAACCGATTGTCCAGATGATGCCCCAGACAATGAAGAACCACCCCGCATTCCTGTTGATCCGCGTCGCCGTGCCGCGCATGAGCGCCTTGATGTCGGCGATGTCCTTTAGCGCATCCTTTTCGTCCATCGATATCCTCTTGCAGAGTACTTTGCGATATAGAGTAATCTATACAAGTTGCTGCGCGTTGTCAATCGAGAGGCTCATGTCCAGTTCTTGAACCCTAATCGAGCTTTATCGGCCAAAATCGGGTATTCCTCCGACTCAGGATCATCTGGTGCCGGAGCTCTTCTGCGAGTTCCGGGGAAGCCGCCGCGAGATTGGTCGTCTCTGCCACATCGGAGGCGAGATCGTAGAGCTCAAAGGATGTTTCGACGCCATCCGGCGATATTTTCCGCAAGGCTTTCCAGTTTTTCCACCTCACGGCCTGCTCGAAGCCATGAGTATATCCTTCCCAGTAGAAGAGCCGTTCACGGTACCGAGAGTCGGGGCTTTCCGTTTTTCCGCGGAGAAGGAGAAGGATTGAGAGGCCATCGCAGTGCGTCGGCATGCTGTTGCCGGTCACTTCAGCGATGGTGGGGCGAAAATCAGCATACCACCAGGGTGTGTGGCAGACGGTGCCCGCCGGTACCGTCCCCGGCCAGCGCACGATCATGGGCGTCCTGATGCCGCCTTCGTAGAGGTCTGCCTTCTGTCCCCGAAGAGGCCCGCAGCTGTCGAATACGCCTTCCCAACGCCGCGCCGCGCCGTGGTCGGACCCGAAGAAAAGGAGCGTCTTGTCCGCAATGTGGAGTTCGTCCAGCAGGTCCATAATACGGCCCAGGTCCGCATCGATCCTGCGGACCATCGAAGCGTAGGCCTTTTCCTCGGCCGACCACGTGTCCTTCCCCGGATAGGCGTACTGTGCCGGTATCTCATACGGTTCATGGGGCAGGCACCACGGGAGATAGAGGAAAAATTTGTCGCCCGCACTGCGCCTGATGTAATCGAGCGCGTAGTTCACTATCAAGTCGTGAGAGTAGGGCCCCCGCCCCTCATCTCCGGCAGGAGGGAATTCAATGCGCTCCTGGTTTTTCCACAGATAAGTGGGGAAATAAGAGTGCGCATGGCGCTGGTTCAGATACCCGAACCATTCATCGAAGCCCTTGCGATTCGGGATTCCCTCTGTCCCCGGTTCTCCTATACCCCATTTGCCGGTTATGCCGGTCGTATAGCCCATGCGCTTCAGGTCCTCCGCGACGGTGATATCGTCGTGGCGGAGCGAAACTCTCCCTTCCGGTGGCAAGCCCTCCGCCCACGCGAAGTTGTCCCGGACGGTACAGTGGCCGGTGTGAAGACCGGTCATCAGCACGCAGCGGGATGGGGCGCATACCGGGGCTCCTGCATAGCACTGCGTGAATCTCATGGATTGCTCTGCGAGCCTGTCGATATTCGGCGTCGGGATCGAAGTTCCGCCGTAACAGCCGGGATCTCCGTACCCGAGATCGTCACAGAGAATGAAGATCACATTGGGCTGCGCCGCATCTTTTTTCTTGCCGTTCAACGATGAGTTCATGGTGTCTCCTTCAATGTAGTTGCCATTTTCATGATACGCTCGCCGGAGTAGCTGAAGAATTCCCTGAATGAAGAGCAGTAGCGGTTAAGCCGGGGTTTCCCGTCGGAAAAGGGCTCCCTTTCGCGCCTGCAGCCGCCCCGACAGAGGAAAAAGGCCGGACATGTTCTGCATGCAGGATCGATGTGATGTGAGCTTTCGACGAACTTACGGGCAACGACGCCCTCTTTCATGGTCTGGAAGGACAGTTCATGGATGTTGCCGAGACGCCATTCATCGGTCACATAGAAATCGCAGGGGTAGACAGACCCGTCTGCCTCCACGGTGAAATTCACCGGACAGCACCCCAGCATTCCGCAGCTTTCCGGCGGTATTCCCGCCGCCATCCCGACGAGATTGTCGAACCAGCGGACGTACAGGGCAGCCCTCCGGAGCCACTCTTCATAGCGGAGGTCGAAGACTTTTTTGAGAAAGCGGGCATATGCCTCCGGGCTGAGCGCCTCGTACAGAGCGGTGGCGCCCTCTGTCAGAGGGGGAAGACAGGGAATAAACTGGATCCAGTCGAACCCCCGCAGGCGGAGATGGCGATAGACGAGTTCGGCGTTGTCCGCGGTGAGATCGTTCACGACACAGAGGGCGTTGACCGGAATGCCTTCTCCGCGGAGCAGTCCGATGCCATGCATCACCTGGGCCCAGGTCCCCGAGCCATCGCGGTGTGTCCGGTACCTGTCGTGGATCATCCGCGGGCCATCGACCGAAACGCCGACAAGGAATCCCTCGCGCTTGAAGAAGCGCGCCCACTCGGTGTTCAGCGTCAAACCATTTGTCTGGATGGAGAAATGGATCTGCGGGCGATGATGCGGGCTGCTCTCGGCACAGGCCCGGCTTTTCTCCACAAAGTGTTCGAAATATTCAAGTCCTGCGAGGGTGGGCTCACCACCCTGGAAAATGAAGGTCAGCCCATCGGCGTTGAGGTCGAAGGCCCGCTCAATCAGGAGGTCGCTGGTGCCGAAGTCCATGAGACCATAGTCCCGGGTGCGGCGGTGCTCGGCAAGATCGTGGTAGAAGCAGTAGCGACAGGCCAGATTGCAGCGGCCGGACACGGGCTTGATAAGGAAAAAAGCGGTGTTCATAGAACAGTTGTGTTCTTCCGAGAGAGCTGGTTGTCGGCTTCCGGCATCTTACTTGTTTGCTGGCTCATGGACGACTCTCTGATAACAAGGTGAGTCGGAAGCGAAATCGTCTCGAATCTGTCGACCAGCCCCTCTATTCTGGCGATCAGTCGCTCGGCGGCGATATGGCCCAGGTCGTATTTTGGCTGTACGACAGTACTTAAGGAAGGCCGGAACATTGCAGCCAGGGGAATGTCATCGAATCCAACGACGATCATTTCCGCCGGTATTGCTATCCCCGATTCCTGGAGGGCGATCATGGCGCCGATTGCGACCATGTCGTTGACTGCAAAGATAGCGGTCGGTCTATTGGCGACGCTGAGCAGCTTCCGGCAGATTTTGTAGCCATCCTCGAGCGTCAGGTTGGTCTGAAAGATCAGGTTCTCGTCGATTATGAGCCCGTTCGCCGACAGGCTCGATCTGAAGGTGGCCAATCTGGTCTTTGCAACAGAGGGGTTGGGTCCCCCCAGGTACGCGATGCGCGAATGTCCTCCGTCGAGAATGTGCCGCATTGCCTCACGAGTTCCGACGGCCGTGTTGGTGGTCACGATGTCGCAGCCGACGGTCTCTGATTCGAAGCGTCGCCCTATCATCACGAGCGGATAATTTCTGTTGAGGAGGTTTTGTATTTTGGCATCCGATTTGGGGTTGCTGTGAGTTCCCGGCGGAGCAATGATGATACCGTCCACCTGTTTGTTTGAGAGCAGGTCCAGATAACTGATCTCTATAGATTCGTCTCCGCCGGTACTGCAGAGGATCAACTGATATTTCGACTTCCGGCACATATCCTGTACACCAGAGGCGACGGCGGCGAAATATGGATTGATAATGTCCGGAGTGATGAGGGCCAATAAGCCGGTTCTGTTGTTCCTCAGTGTCCTTGCGGATGGATTCGGAGTATAGCCAAGCCGCAGCATCGCCGATCTCACTTTTGCCCTTGTAGCCTCGGTGACAGACTCACTCGAATTGAGGACACGCGATACGGTTGCGACCGAGACTCCCGCCAACTGTGCGACATCATGTATTGAGGCCATTTTTCACTCCAGTATTGACCATGTCCTCAGCATTCACACCACACAGGTTCAATGTCCGGGCGAAATGGCAAGCCGCTCTGTGCGTGTCAGAATGTAGGGGGGCAAGGGCAGGGACATCGCGCACGCACTCGGGCCATTGGTGCTGCTGATAGTATCGACAGCGGGGATGGAAAGGACAGCCCGAGGGCAGGTTGATTGGGCTGGGGACGTCGCCCTCCAGCTGTAGCCTCTTCTGGGAAGAGTCCGGGTCCGCCGAGAGCATGGAGGAGAGCAGGGCCTCGGTATAGGGATGCGCAGGGTTGTGGAATACTTCTTCGGTCGGACCGGTCTCTACAATCCGGCCCAAGTACATCACGGCGACTCGCGTGCTGATATACCGCACGACTCCCAGATCGTGGGCGATAAAGAGGTACGATAAGTGGAGGCTCTGCTGGAGGTCCACGAGCAGGTTGATCACCTGTGCCTGTACGGATACGTCGAGGGAGGATACCGGTTCATCGCACACGACGAGGGTGGGATTGAGGGCAAGCGCTCTGGCGATGCCGATCCGCTGGCGCTGGCCTCCGCTGAATTCGTGGGGATAGCGCTTTGTGTAGGAAGCATCGAGCCCGACCATCTCGAGCAGTGAATCGACTTTCATTGCCAGCTCTTTACCGGCCATGACTTTGTGTATCACGAGCGGTTCCGCGACGATTTCTCCTACCTTCATCCATGGATTGAGGCTGGCATAAGGGTCCTGAAAGATGATCTGCATCCGTGTGCGCAGATGTTTGAGCTCCTGTGGAGTCGCCTCTGTCATGTCGATGACTTTGTCGTTGTCACGGAAAAGTATCCGGCTGTCGGGCTCGGGCTTGGTCAGCCTCAGGATGAGGCGACCGGTTGTGCTCTTGCCACACCCCGATTCTCCGACGAGACCGAGTGTCTCTCCCTCGTAAAGCCTGAAGTCGACACCGTCGACGGCCTTTAGCCATCCCTCTGTTCTCCTGAAGACCCCATGTTTGACGGGGAAGTACTTTCGCAGGTTCCCGACTTCGAGGAGTACTTTTTCTTCTTTATTATTATCCATTGCGCGCTCCGCCTGCTCNNCCATAAGGTTCTCATACAGCCAGCAGGCTGCTTCCTGCCCCTCCTCCCAAAGGGCAAAGGGCGGAAGGACTTTGCATTTATCGAAGACCTTTGGACACCGCGTGGAAAAAGGACAGCCCGCAGGAGGATCTATCGCGCTGGGCACGACACCTTTGATCGGGTTGAGTCGGGCCTTCCCGGCCGTATTGCTCGGTCGAGATTGCAGAAGTCCCTGAGTGTAGGGATGTTTGGGCTCGCGGAGAATCTTTCTGACAGGCCCCTTTTCCACGACCTTACCCAGGTACATGACAATGACATAGTCGGCTATCTCGGCTATCACTCCCAAGTCGTGGGTGATCATCATCAAGCCCATGGCCAGTCGCTTCTGGAGTTCTTTCAGTAGACGGAGTATCTGCAGCTGGATAGTGACATCGAGCGCCGTCGTGGGCTCGTCGGCGATCAGGAGCCTTGGTTCGCACGAGAGAACCATCGCTATCATGGCGCGCTGGCACATTCCTCCCGAAAGCTGATGGGGATAATCATGTATTCTCTCTTCCGGAGCCGGGATGCCGACGGTCTTCAAGAGCTCCACGGCGCGATGGGCGGCCTCCTTCTTTGAAAGGATGTGGTGTTCGGTCATGGCTTCGACAATCTGGTCCCCGATCGTATAGACGGGGCTGAGAGAGCTCATTGGTTCCTGGAAGATCATGGCAATTTCCTTGCCCCGGATCGAACGGTACTCGTCCCCATTGGGGGCGAGGGTGGTCAAGTCAGTGACGAGGTCGTCTTTATCGCGGTAGAGAATCTTGCCGCCGACAATCCTCCCCTGTGGCTTTGAAACAAGCCCCATGATGGACAGAGCCGTTTGACTTTTTCCACACCCCGATTCCCCGACTATTCCTATGCACGCTCCCTCTTCAACCGAGAAGGAGACACCATCGACCGCCTTCACAACCCCACGGTCGGTAAAATAGTAGGTCTTCAGCTGATCCACTTCCAGAAGATGCTCCATAATAACCACTTCCTGATATCGATTACAAAACGCGGAGGCTCGCGATTCAGGGCTTTCAAGATCCCTGTCCTCCAGGCCCGAATACGCAGAAAACCAACCTTAACAATGTTAATTCTCTGTCAACGAAAAGGCATTCGGCGCCGATTCGCTGTCCGACGTCCTCCTTTTCCTGTATTATACATATGGAAAACCAAAAAATGCAATAGACATTATTTAGAAATATTGTAATCGTTATCATAAACCTTTACCCTTGATCGGGGCCGCACCATCAAGGGTAAAACCACACAAAGGCGGTGTTGGGACACAATTGTGTTTTAATAATTATTTATTTATTTTATAATAAACTATTTTATATATTTACGGTGTAGGACAATTGCTTTGCTCTCCGGGGAAAAGACGAATCCGAAAAATTAAAACTTGACAGATTGGGATAAGCGTTGTACCATTTTCAAGAAATTTGTAATCGATACCATTGCATTTCCTATAGTTGTCCCTATCGAAACAGGAGGTAGAGAGATGAAATGTAGAAGAGTGGTGATTGCACTTCTGGTCATATCAGCCATGGCTGTTATGACAACAGTTGCGGCTCCTTCCGGCGGTTACAAAGAGGCTCCTCAGCTGGCGAGTTTGGTACAGGCCGGCAAACTGCCTCCTGTGGAGTCGCGCCTTCCGCCTAATCCGGTCACCGTAAAGCCTCTGGATTCAGTCGGAAAGTATGGTGGTACGATCCGCAAGGTCTATACCGGCGTCAACGACTGGTGGAACCTCGCTCTTTTCGGCGTGAGGGCGGAACCCCTTCTGGCGCCCGATCTGGAAGGCAATATTGTCCCCAATCTGCTCGAAAGCTATGAATATCTCTCGGGCGGGAACGTTCTGCGCCTGCACGTCAGGAAAGGAATCAAGTGGTCGGACGGTGTTCCCTTCACTGTCGACGATATCATTTATGATCTGCAGACGAGGGGAAACAAAAACATGCCTCTCGAGTCTGCCGGCCTGGCGGACAAGGTTGTAGCCGACAAAATCGTAAAGATCGATGACTATACGGCGGACTTCCCGCTGAAGGAGCGATATCCTCTTGAATTCACCATAGCGTATGATCCGACAGTCAGCCCCAGGCATTACCTGATCAAGTTCGATCCGCGTTATGATTCGACAAAGACATGGCAGGATCTCGCCACTGCATGGTCCCCGAGCCGCAACAGTGCGGCGCTCGTCAATCTGCCCGTGCTGAGTGCGTGGAGAGTNGTTGAATATGTGGAGAACGTGAGAATCGTCGCGGAGCGGAATCCGTATTACTGGAAGGTGGATACGAATGGCCAGCAGCTGCCGTACATCGACCGTGTCGTGTTCACCTATGTCGCCAGCACCGATACCATCCCCGCGATGGTCAGGGCGGGACAGCTCGATTTCCAGGCCCGCCACCTTTCTCTTGCAGACTTCCCCTTCTATAAGCAGAATGAAGCTATGGGCGGCTATCGGACTGTAGTGCTCCCGAACACCAACCTGGGCCCGGCAATCCATCTCAATTATGCCGACAAAGATCCCGATCTCCGCAGGCTGTTCCGGACGAAGGAATTCCGGATTGCGCTTTCGTACGGTATCGACAGACAGGCGATAAGCAACACGCTCTTTTTCGGCCAGGCGAAGCCCTGGGGCTTCAGCCCGCTGGAAGGATCGCCGGCCAATCCCGGCAATCCATATTCGACGATGTATACCCAGTATGATCCAGCTGCGGCGGCCAAGCTTCTCGATGAGCTGGGGCTCAAGGACACGAACGGAGATGGCTTCAGAGAGCTTGGTGGCAAACCATTTTCGATAATCATCGATATGGACAAGGGTGGTGGTGCCGGTCCCGTGCAGGTCGTGGAACTCATCGCTTCGCAGTGGCAGAAGATCGGCATCAGGGCAATCGCCAATACAATCGACAGGTCCCTCATACTGGCGAGATGGCAGGAAAACAGCCATGATGCCTTTGCCTGGAATGTCAACGGCGGAATCGATCCTCTCCAGTTCACTTTTGCATGGTCGACCACGGCGGCGCCCGATTTCATGTGGGGCAATGTGGGTGTACCGCTCAATGAGTGNCAGGCCAGCGGAGGAAAGTCCGGCGTTGAACCGCCCGCTTTTGTCAAAGACATGAATAAGCTTGTCCTGGAGGCTCAACANGAACTCAACGCTGACAAGAGAAACGGACTCGTCAGGCAGCTCACCAAGATGGCGTCGGAGAATCTCTACAAGATACCGACGACAACCCTTGTGAGCGTTGGAATAGTGAGCACCAAATTGGCCAATGTGCCGAATACCTGGACCGACGGCATATCGGTGCTCAGCCCCCGCAACACTCAGCCTTGGCTGTTCTACTATAAGTGATGAACCGGCGGCGGTGAATTTCGTTCCGGAGACCCAAAAGGCCTGGGTCTCCGGAACGAGACCTCCGCCTCAGGCCGAAACGAGACAGTATGACGGGATATATACTTAGAAGAATAGGCATAGCGCTCATAACTCTCTTCTTCTCGACGATTCTCATCTTTGTGATCATCAAGCTGCCTCCCGGCGATTTTGTGAGCTATGCGATCAGTCAGTCCGGCGGAGAGGGAGGAATCAACTCCATAGCCGACAGAATGCGCCAATCCTATGGTCTCGACAGACCGGTCATCGAACAGTATGTCCGGTGGGTAAGCGGGCTTGTGCGGGGTGACCTCGGCTATTCATTTCTCTATCAGCAGCCTGTGCTGAAAATCGTGTGGGGGCAGATGGGCTGGACAGTGCTTATCACCGGGCTCTCCATGGTCTTGTCCTGGGGCATCGGTTCGGCGATTGGAATTTTTTCGGCGTTAAAAAAATACTCTTTCTGNGATTATCTTTTTACAGCCTTCGGCTTTCTGGGGCTGTCAATCCCATCCTTTTTTCTGGCACTGATCATAATCTATGTATGCATCTCAGTAGGATCGGGAGTGACGGGCGGGCTTTTCTCTCCCGAATATATCGTGGCTCCCTGGAGCTGGGCCCGGTTCTGGGACCTCCTCAGGCATATCTGGATACCGGTTGTCGCAATAGGAACCGCACATATGGCGCAGGTCATCCGGATTATGCGCGGCAATCTTCTGGATGTGATGAATCAGCCCTTCATAAAGACGGCACGGGCCAAGGGCCTTTCGGAGAGAAAGGTTATTTTCAAACATGCCGTGAGGATAGCGATGAATCCTCTCATCAGTCTGGCGGGGCTCAGTGCGCCGGCCTTGGTGTCGGGCATCGTCGTCACCGCGGTCGTGCTGAATCTCCCCGTCATCGGGCCGACGTTCATTGTGGCGCTCAAGTCGCAGGACATGTACCTTGCGGGCGGCTATCTCCTCCTTATGGTTGTCCTTCTGCTGATTGGCAATATTCTTGCCGATATACTCCTCGCGTGGTCCGATCCGCGTATTCGTTTTGATTAAAAGCTGAAACTATGTGGAAAAGATTCAAGAAGCATAAAATTGCCTTCGTCAGCCTCGTTTTGCTGTTTCTGCTCTCTGTCGCCATCATATTTGCGGAGTTCTTCGCCCCCTATGGGCTCAATGAGACAAGTTCGTACTCGTATGCGCCGCCGACACACATCAGATTCAGGGATGAAAATGGGAAATTCAGCCTGCGCCCATTTGTCTACGATGCCCAGCCTGCCTTCGACCTCAACACGGGGCGGACAGCCTGGCAAGTCGACACCACAGCTCCGCATTACCTGCGGCTGTTCATCCGCGGTTCGTCCTACAGAATCCTCGGGTTGAAACTGGATATGCACCTGTTCGGCGCCGAGGGCGGCCACGTCTTTATACTGGGCACGGATGCCCTTGGAAGGGATGTGTTCAGCAGGCTGCTGTACGGCGGCCGCGTCTCTCTCGCGATTGCCTTCATCACAGCCCTTTTTGCGCTGATCGCCGGATCCATTGCCGGGATTGTGTCGGGGTTTTTTGGCGGAGTTGCGGACATGATCATCCAGAGGGTCATCGAGCTGTTCATGACCATTCCCAATATTCCGCTCGGGCTGGCTCTGGCGGCTTTTTTGCCGCCCGACCTCAATCCTGCCCTCCTCATAGCCGCCATATCGATGGTGATTGCACTTGTGATGTGGGCAAATATAGCCAGACAGGTGCGCGGTAAAGCGCTCCCGCTCCGGGATGCTGTCCATGTTCAGGCCGCAATCGCTCTTGGCGCTTCGACACCGCGTGTTCTTTTCAAACATATATTCCCGGCGATATATTCCCATCTCGTCGTCGTGGTGACACTCGCGGTCCCGCAGGCGATGCTCGCGGAGGCAGGACTCAGCTTCCTCGGATTCGGCGTGCGTCCTCCTCTGACGAGTTGGGGAGCCCTGCTCCAGGATGCGCAGAATTTTCGCACCATCTCGCTCTATCCCTGGGTGGCCGTTCCCGGGCTGGCCATCGCCGTCACCGTGCTGCTCCTCAATTTTGTGGGCGACGGACTGAGGGATGCTACCGATCCTTATTTGAGCTAGTCGATGAATACAATAGTTTTCAGGGGAGGAAACGCATGAAGAATTACAGCATACGGGGACTGGAAGTGCATGACTGGAGTCACATCTGGAATTTCAGGACAATGCGCAGGTACATGAAATTCATGGTGGAAAACGACATGAACACGCTTGTCCTCCATCATGTAGGAGTCCTGGATCTCATAACCTTTCCGGCCAAATTCCTCGGTGGCGGCGCCCCCACCGACAGTATCTTTGAAGTCTATAATCAGATAGACCAGAATATCTATCGCTACGCCCTCCGCGAGAATCTGAACCTCTACAGAAGGGATTTTCTCAAGCAGCTTATCAGAGAGGCCCGGCAGAGCGGCATCGATGTGTACATCGAGGATAAGGAGCTCTGGTTCTCGGACTTCATCCTGAACTACAAGCCCGGCCTCATGAAGAACGGCGTGCTCTGCCCCAGCGATCCCTTCTGGTGGGAGGAATTTCTCCCGGCGAAGTACGAGGAACTCTTCGTCGCGTTGCCCGACCTCGCGGGAGTCGTCGTCTCCTTCGGGACTGGTGAAAGTCGCCTCGCCATCGCCAACATGCACGCCTGCGGCTGCGATCTCTGCAGGAAAATGACTCCCGCGCAGTGGCACACCAACATGATCCTCGGCACCTATGGCCCTTTCAAGAAACGCGGCAAACGACTCGTGGTGAGGGATTTCATCTACACGAAGGAGGAGCAGGAACAGTTTGCGGAGGCCCTGGAGGTGATCCCGCAGGAGATTGTCCTGTCGCTCAAGAACACGCCGCACGATTTCTACCCCACATTCCCGGACAATCCGCTCATAGGGAGAGTGGGCGAGCGTCCGCAGTGGATAGAGTACGACGTGAACGGGCAGTACTTCGGCTGGGGAGTCGTCCCCTCCATCATGTTCGACGACATCGAACACAGGCTGGCATATGGGCTCGACCACAAAGTCTCGGGGTTCTTCATGCGCACCGACTGGGAGGGGGTTCAGGATGTCTCCTGCTTCGACGGACCCAATCTCCTGAATCTCTATGCCGCGGCGATACTGGGAAAGAATCCCGCCGTGGATCGGCGTGCCATCGTGCTCCGCTGGCTGGANGGTGAATCCATGCTCGATCCGGCCTCCACGCCGATGCAGATACACGCGACGGTCGACTGGCTCCTCAGTGTCCTGGAACCGACGTGGCCGATCATGCGCGGGGCTGTCTATGTGAACGGTACTGTCTTTTCCGACAACAGCCTCTTCCATGTCTCCTTCGGCCAGCCGCAGTGGGTGGCCGAGACCCACCACAGCCTCAANAACTGGTTTGCCGATGCAGAGGACGCGCTCGGACTCACGGTCGGGAATGTCCAGTCCATTCTGGGGGAAAAAGAGCGCGCATCAAAGATTATGGATGAGGCTCTTGCCGCGCTTGCGTCGGGCCGCCACGCCCTGACTGAGGCCGCGTACAGAGACCTTCTGGACCGCTTCGAATTGATGAAAGCCTATGTCGAAGGTTTCCGGCTGGAGACGAGGCTGTGGGTATTCGGGAGGCTGTGGGCCGAAAATCGACTGGACACTCTCGCCGGCCTCGATCGTCCGGTGAAGATCTGCCTCGAGGAGACGATTGACCAGATAAAAGAGTACACGGCATCGGTGAAGAACCTGCCCCAGCTCTCTTCGTATCCGGCNTGCGTGCTGTTGAATGTCGAGCGCATGGAATGTTTCATACGGGACGTTGAGAAGAAGATCAAGGCGACGCGACCATTGGTATAGACGTGCAGAGGCAGCAAGAGTTTACATGCAGAATTCCAGAGAAGACAACTCTCCCGGAAAACGACTGAGTGANATGGTGTTCAGNGACAAGGTTTTAGGTTGCTGGNNCTTGGGGAAAAACGCCGGAGGTACCTTGGGCGAGCCCTGGGANAAGAAATTCGGCGTCGACGAGATGCTCGATGTGCGCTGGTACNNCTCCAATATCCCCGAGGGAGGAATTCCCAACGATGATCTGGAGCTCCAGCTCATATGGTTNCAGGCACTGAANGAGCGCGGTCCAGGCATCACTGCGCAGGACCTCGCCGAGTACTGGCTCGACTGCGTCATGTATAANTTCGATGAATACGGTCTGAGCAAGGCCAATCTCAAGCGCGGGCTCATGCCTCCNCTCTCGGGGTGGCACAATAATTGGTTCAGGAACTGCATGGGCAGCCCGATCCGCTCGGAGATATGGGCCTGTGTGGCGCCCGGAGAGCCGGGCATTGCGGCGCGGTACGCCTTCGAGGATGCGCTCTGCGATCACGCNGGGGGCGAGTCGGTTTTCGGGGAAGTATTCAACGCCGTCCTCGAGTCCTGTGCCTTCTTCGAGAGCGACAAATACCGCCTCATCGAGTTGGGGCTGGCCTCGATACCGGAAGACTGTCTCACGAGCAGGGCCATCCGGGATGCGTGGAAAATGCACCAGAAGGGTGTCGGCTGGAGGGATGCCAGAAATATCCTCAAGAACCGGTACAGCATNCCCCTCGCCCAGTATTCGCCCGTCAACATGGGTTTCCAGATAATCGGCCTGCTCTATGGCGAGGATTTTGGCGACGCGATCTGTCGGGCAGTGGACTGCGGCTGGGATACAGACTGCACCGCCGCGACGGTGGGCGCTATTCTGGGAATCATTGAAGGCGCGTCCCGTCTCCCCGAAAAATGGATGAGACCTCTCGGTTACACCATCAGCACAAATCTCCGGACGGGGGGAATACGTAACCTGAGAGCCCCCACCGACATCAACGAGCTGACCGATCAGGTGTGCGCCGAGGCAAAGAGGGTGCTCAAGTTCTGGGATGCCGGTGTCGTGATAGGAGAAGGAGCCGGCAGGAGAGAAAGCGATTCCCCTTCTTCCCCACAAAGGAACGAATTCAGAATCGAGCGCATGGCGCCTTACGAGCCCAACGTCGCCACATGGGATCTGAAAACCCTCTCCGTCTCTCTCAGATATCTCGACAGCGCGGCCATTCTTGGTGACCGCCCCCTTCCTCTGGAGCTCGAAATTCACAATCCTCACCCGGAGACGATCGAAGTTGAGGTCGGCCTGTCGCTCCCCGAGGCCTGGAGTGTGGACCTTCCGGCTCGGCAGAGCTTCAGTGTTGTGGCCTACGGTATGGCCAAGACGACATATAGCGTCAGCGCGCCCGCCTGGGCCATCGCCGATTCAAACCGGGGTTATTTCATGATATCCGCCAAAGACAGGCTGGCGCTCTGCGCTGTCCCGTTAGTGCTGCTGGGCGGTTCGAAGTGGCTGGTCTCTCCTCTCTTCGAGGGAAAGACTCTGGAGGACGACTGCGGACAGAACGAATCCATCGTGCCTTCCGCGCCGCTCCAGGGTTGGTCCACAGATTGGAGGGCAGGCAACGATCTTTCGCCTGAAGCTTTCTATGGGGGAAAGGCCGGATCGGTGTTTTTCTTCAACTCGATCTGGTCGCCCGAAGAGACCGAAGTCATTCTGGGAGTGTCCAACACTGGAAGAATGCGGCTCTGGCTGAATGGCGAGCTGCGCCATACCACTACTGTGCAGGTAAACGGGCTGAGGCCCAATCTGGGGAACGGCGGAGGGGACGGGGCGAACTACTGCAACGTCACTCTGCGCTCCGGCTGGAACGACATGCTCATCAAGCTTGAGCGGGGAGAGCGGCCCCTGGAAGCCCACGTGACGCTGGGCAAACCCGACAGGGAACACCCGAAGAACATCGGGCAGCCCTGTCTGGGCTTGCGCCGCGCATGTTTCTCTTGGGAGAAGGGGGAAACGTTATAGCCAATTCTGCAAAACACTTTTGGGGTCCGTATGACGGAGCTGTGCCGTCCTTTCCGGCCCTGCGGCGGGATACGGTCATACTCTTCCAGGGCGATTCGATCACCGAGGCCTGCAGGGACAAAAGCGTGCCGGGCCCCAACGACGGATTCGGCCTGGGGGGCGGCTATGCGTTCTTGGCGGCATCGATCCTGCTCTCACATCTGCCCGGGCGCCGGCTTCGCATCTACAACCGCGGAGTGAGCGGGGACAAAGTCACCACGATGGCCGGGCGCTGGGAGAAAGACACCATCGCCCTCAAACCCGACTTCATTACGATTCTCGTCGGCGTGAATGATTACTGGCATATCGCAAAACATGGCTATGAGGGATCGCCCGAACTCTACGGGCGGGGCTACAGGGACCTTGTCGCCCGGACACAGGCGATTTTGCCCAAGGCCCGGCTCATCATCGGAGAACCCTTTGCGATCCGGGGCTGCGGCTACGTCGACGAAGGATGGTTCCCCGAGTTTTCAATATATCAGCGTATTGCCCGAGAAGTCGCCGCCTCCGCGGGCGCACTGTTCCTCCCCTTCCAGGACCTTTTCGAGATGGCCTCCAGGGAGCAGGAAGCCGCATACTGGTGCCCTGACGGCGTGCATCCTTCGGCAGCGGGGGCGTATCTTATGGCTTCTGCCTGGCTGGACTGCGTCGCCGCGATAGATGAATGAAAGCGGAAGGGGGCCTGGGAATTAAACTCTGATCGCGTTCTAGTATTCCCTGTGCCCCTCGACGAGTGTCGTCGCAAGGGAGGCGCTCACCACGACGAGCGCCGCGAAGAGGAGCAGCGGGACCACATAGGACCCCGTCGCCCTCTTGAGCGGTTCCATGACATAGACGAGCACCACGGATATCTGTCCCGCCAGCGAGATAAGGCCGTTCGAGGTGCCTTCGGGCGTGGNGAGGGCCGTTTCACATGCATACTGTGTGCCGATTGGATTCACCGACACGAGGAAGAATCCGAGTATGAAGCTGGAGAGAAGGAGCAGGGCATATGAGGGGGCGAGCGCCAGGCCCACGAGCCCCGGGATGCTCCCCAGAAGCCCCAGGATAATATATGGCTTGCGCTTTCCCTTCCTGTCCGAGAGTGCGGGCATCGCGACAGCGCCGATGACGCCCGCAATGAGCATGACGGCTATCACCACGCCCGCCTGCTGCGAGTCGAAGCCCCGCGGCTTCACGATGCCTTCGATCCATGTCGTGATGCCGTTGAATATGCCCAGCCCGATGAAGGCCATAAAGAGGTAGCGTCTGAACGACTTTAGGGAGAGCGCGTGCTTGAGTCCGTCGAGCATGAGGGCCCGCTCCTTCTCCGCGGACGCGTCGGGCGGCGTGGCCGGTTTTTCCCTGGCCAGCACCACGAACAGCAGCGCCGCCGCCGAAGCCGCGAGCCCATAGTAGAGCTGGACTGTCGAAATCGGCACGCTCTCGGTGAGGATGGGACTTAAGACCTGGCCGAGGGCCGCGCCGAGGAGATTGGCGAGCGTGAGGAGCCCGACCGCCGTGGCCCGCTCGTTCGAGGGGAACCACAGTGCCGAAACCTTGGTCCACGAGTTGAGGAAGACGGGCTGGGCTGCTGACATGCCTATGGTCATCGCGAGGGCGAATCCGAAATTGGGCCCCGCCAGCCCCCGCAGGATTCCGCAGAGGCCGGCGACGATCGAGCCGACCGCGACCACCGGCTTGCAGCCGAATCTGTCGATGAGCCAGGAGACGGGAATGGACAGAGGTATGAAGACGAGCATGAATGCCATGGAGAAGAAGCCTATCTGGAGCTCCGAAACGCCGTAGAACAGGCTCGATTGAGTCGTCACCGGCGCATAGCTTATCCAGAGGAGCTGGATCGTCATGTTGACGAGCATGTAGACGCCGAGCACGAGCCAGCGCGACGCATACACACGGTATTCTCTTCGATTTTCTCCGGCAACAGCTTCCATTGGATACCTCTACCTCATCGGCGTTTGGGCAACGAGCCTCCATTCTACCCCTTCATGCGGTCCCGAGGCTACTGCAGGAATGAAATTATGCTGCCGGAGTCTGTTTCGCCGTGTCCAGCATGTTCCGGATGGCACCGAGGTGGTAGGCCAGATGGGCGAAGCTCGCCAGAGAACCCGTCAGGCTCTCCTCGTCCCAGTCTTTGTCGGCGTTGAGCGCCTTCATCCAGGCGTGGCCCTGTTCCCTGAGTTCACGCCTCAGCTCCTTCCACTGCGCATCGTCGACGGTCTGAATCTTCCATGAGCCTTGCCAGTCGGCTCCCTCGAAGGGATTCTCCCCTGCGGCCCAGCGGTTCATCAGGCTCAGGCTGAAGAGAAGGTGATTGGCGTGGCCGGCGATGCTCGATTCGCCGGCTACGATGTGTCGCGAGGCCTGGGCAGCGCTCAGTGAATCCAGAGTGCCCGCGAGGCCAGCCGACGGGTCCCTGTCCAGAATCCAGGTTCCCTGCCCTGGGGCGGGTCCGTCGACGAGTTCAGAGAGCAGTGTGTGTACGCACTTGAACAACATTTCGGCATCGATGGAATTCATGGGACCTCCTTCTTGGATGGCAATCTTGAATCGTCTACTACAGTATCATGGCACATTTCGGGAAGGCCAGCCCAATATTTTTTAGGCATGAAACTGGCCTGGAGCCGAGGATTTCTGCGCGCCTCGATGGCTATGGAAGAGAAATAGCGCCTCCAGCTTTCCCTGATCAGAAATTCCTTTTCCGTACAGGGCAGATCGGATACTCTCATGCCGTTGGGAAGCGAGACGCCGCCGACGATGTGCCACGCCGTGCCGGGTTCGTGCACGATGGCGGTCGAGCGCCGCAGGTCATGGATCATGAAGCTCTGGGAGGCAAACCTGAGCGCAAAGTGACGGGCGATGAGGGGGAGGACATCGCAGTCGGGGCTGATGGCCGAATACCACAGGCCGTCGGCGAGTTCGGAAAAACGAATCAGTCCGCTCATCTTCTGCACCTGGTTGCGGCAGCGCCTCGCCGCGGTGACGACAGAGAAAATGTCGGGATCGCCCAGGTCGCTCAACCCTGCCGCCGTGCCCCGGGCAAAAGACAGTTCCGCGGCGCCATGCGCCGAGACCGCGGCCTCGCGCAGAATGGTACAGAGAACGCGGCCGGTGTGGTTATTCCTGCCGGGGCTGTCGGAACAGTAGGCATCGAAGCAGGTGCCAAGGCTTGCGGCGTATCCCTGTGCGGCCGCATCCTTCCAGATTTTGCGCGCACGCTCCTGATCGGTCCGGATGAAAAAAGACTCTTCGAACAGCTCTTCATCCTCGGCTTGGCTCTTGAAGTACAGCCCATAGCGCGGCACCGCGGTGAGGGTGGAGGCCTCTCCCGCCGCGCAGAGCAGCCCCGCAAAACTGCCGTCGAAGCGCATGACCGCGTGTTTCCCCGCATATTCCATACTCAGTCTGTCTCCCACTGGAATTCGAGCTGCGAAGACGGCTCATGCCTGAAGGCAGGATCGACGAGCACCCGCCGCAGCAACTCCGGATGGTCGAGAAGGCTCCAGCGGCTCACCGAAATTCCGCCTCTACGCTCGCCCGGGCCGCCGTCTTCGACAGCAACCCGGCTGGCACCCACAGTGCCGCCTGTGCCACCATTCGCGGCAGCGTCCCAGCCGACATCCGCAGCTCCGGCGGCGCTGATGCCGATCTCATCCAATTCCTTTGCGGCGAGTTTGCCCGAGACCGTTATGAACCAGCGGGCCCTGCGCATCACCACGCCCAGCGCCGCCAGACTTCCAATGCGGAGGCTGCCGCATCTGCGCGCCGTGATAATGCGCGCCGCCGACTTGGGCCCGATTCCGGGCACTCTGAGCAGGTCCCTGTAGTCTGCCCTGTTGATCTCGACGGGGAACATTGCGGGATTCCGCAATGCCCAGCCGGACTTCGGGTCGAGGCTCAAGTCGAGGAAGGGGTGAACAGGATCCAGTATCTCCTTGGCCTTAAAGCCATAGAATCTGAAGAGCCAGTCCGCCTGATACAGCCGGTGCTCGCGGGCGAGCGGCGGCCTCGTCACCACGGGAAGGCGCGGATCACCGCCGGTGGGGATGAAGGCCGAATAGTAGACCCGCCGGACATCGAAGGCCAGATAGAGATTCTCGGCAAGGGCGAGGATCGTGGCGTCGGATTCGGGGCTTGCGCCGATGACGAGCTGCGTGGTCTGTCCGGCCGGGATGAGTTCCGCGTCCGGATTCCGGAGGCGCGTCTCTCTCGCCTCCATGACGGAGAGCGAAGACGGGCCGGAAATTGCAGTGGAGCGGCGCTGGGGATAGGGCTGAGAGCTCTCCCGGTCTGATATCAGCCTTGGAGGTACATCCGGAAGCTTTCTGTTTTCTATGGAGGGAGCACCGGACGAAGCACCGGATGAAGCATCCGGCAGAAAGCGGGGCTCAAAGCCGCTCGCCCTGGCCATGGCCCTCATCGGACCGAATATGGCCTGGGGTTTCTTGTCGGACGCGAAGCGCTCGAGGCTTGCCGAGCTTGGAAGCTCGATGTTGACCGAGGCCCGGTCGGCCCAGCGGGCGGCTTCCAGCACGAGGCGCTCCGAAGTACCGGGGATTATTTTGATATGGAGGTAGCCGTTGAAATGCTCCCGCGTGCGCAGCGTCCGCGCGATGTGGATGAGCCGCTCCATCGTGCCATCCGGGCACCCTATGACGCCTGACGAGAGGAAGGCTCCTTCGATGTAGTTTCGCCGATAGAATTCGATGATGAGCCTGACAAGTTCCTCAGGCTCGAACGCGGCGCGGCGGACATCGTTCGAGCGCCGGTTGACACAGTACGCGCAGTCGTAGGCGCAGGCATTCGACAACAGGACCTTGAGCAGCGAAATGCATCGGCCGTCCGCCGCCCATGCGTGGCATATCCCGGCCACGGCGCCTGTCCCCAAACCCCCCGGCGTGTTTTTTCTCGAGCTGCCGCTGGTGGAGCACGAAGCGTCATATTTGGCCGCATCCGCCAGAATGCCGATTTTGTCTGCTGTCGTCATACCGTGTACTATACATTAGTATAGTACACGGATGTATTGCTGTCAATATTTATTCGATCGTAAGGGCAAGAGCCGCCCCGTGCGGGGGCGGCCCTTCTTTTTAACCAAAGAGGTGAAACTGAGCGATGAGCGGTGCAAAGAGGTTGGCAACAAGGCTCATTACCGTGATCAGAGTGTTCAGCGAGGGACCGGCAGTGTCCTTGAACGGATCGCCGACGGTATCGCCTACCACTGCCGCCTTGTGTGCTTCGGAGCCCGGCCCGCCGAAATTGCCCGCCTCGATATATTTCTTTGCGTTGTCCCAGAGGCCGCCCGCATTCGACATGAGGAGGGCCAATGCGACGCCGATAAAGATCGATCCGCCGAGGAAGCCACCCAGCGCCTTTGGCCCCATGATGAAGCCCACAAGGATTGGAAGCACCACGGCGAGAAGAGCCGGCAGCACGAGCGCGCGCAGCGCGTGGGATGAGGCGATGCCGACGCAGGCCGAATAATCGGGGAGCTCAGTCCCTGCAAGAATGCCGGGTCTTTCCTTGAACTGTCTCCGGATTTCACCGATCATCGTAAAGGCGTTTCTGGTGACCGCGAGCATCGTGAGGGCGCTGAAGAGAGGCGGCACAAAGATGCCGAGCAGTATGCCGCCAAGCACGAAGGGATCCTGGATATCGAGGACGAAATTCGAAGACCCTGAGTACTTCACGATGACTTCGGAATAGGCGGCGTACATGGCCAATACGGTCAACGCTGCGGCGCTTATGGAGAAGCCCTTGGTCACGGCCTTGGCGGTATTGCCCGCCGAGTCGAGCTTGTCCGCGGATTCGATGACTTCCTCGCCCATGCCGGACATCTCCGCAATTCCCTTTGCGTTGTCGACAATTGNGCCATAGGCGTCATTCGAGACGACAATGCNCGTCAGCGAGAGCATTCCCACCGCCGCGATGCCGATTCCGTAGACGCCGGGGAGACCGAAGGCCTCGGCCGAGAAGTAGGCGGTCAATATTGCGGCGACAATGCCTAAGATGGCCGGCAGCATGGAGATGAGGCCATAACTGAATCCCGTTATGATGTTGAGGCCTGTACCCGATGCCGATATGCTGGCGACATGCTGTACGGGTTTGTGCTCGTCGTTGGTGAAGTAATCGGTGGTAAAGCCGATGACGATACCGATAAGAAGCCCCGACAGGGTTGCGATGAGGGCGCCCCAGCTGAGGACCGTCTCTCCCGCGCGGANGTTCACGATGATGAAGAGCAGCGAAGCGAGAATGGCAAAGATGGCGCAGGAGATTGTCGTCCCGGAGTTGAGCGCCCGGCCGGGCTTGCCTTCCGGCCCCACCTTTACGAGCTGAAGACCCGCAAGAGAGCTTATAATGCCAAGAATGCAGAGGATGAGGGGCAGAATGACGTACTGAACTCCTATAGTCATCGCATAGGACGCGCCGAGCAACATCGAGGCAACCGCAGAGGCGACGTAGGAATCGAAAATGTCCGCCCNCATGCCGGCGACATCGCCGACGTTATCTCCAACGTTGTCCGCGATGACGGCCGGATTGCGCGGATCATCCTCAGGAATGCCGAGTTCCACCTTCCCCGTGAGGTCCGCGGCGATATCGGCGGTCTTGGTGTAGATGCCGCCGCCAGCCTTTGCAAACAGGGCGAGCGATGAGGCTCCGAAACTGAATCCCAGCACAATTTCGGNGTCATGGAAGAGCAGGTAGAGAAGGCTGATGCCGAAGACCGCGACACCGACCATCGCCAGCCCCATGACCGAACCGGCCTTGAACGCCACATTGAAACCTTGGCCGAGGCTTCGCTGGCAGGCCGTGGCCGTGCGCACATTGGCCTTGACGGCGATCGACATCCCCAGCCAGCCGGCGAGGGCCGAACAGAGAGCTCCAAAGCCAAAGGCGAGCGCCGTGTAGAGGCCGTGTAGAGGCTTGGCCTCATTCCCGGAGAAGACGAAGGCCAGCACGACACCCAACACCAGAGCGACCACGATAAGGGCACGATACAGCTTCTTAAGGTATGTCGAGGCCCNCTCCTTGATCCACCCGGCAATCTCCTGCGCCTTTTTTATACCGGGTTCCTGCCGGGCAACCCAGCGATAGTAGAAGAGAGACACAACAATAGAGGCAAGGCCGCAGCCAATGCCTATATATAACCATGTATCACCATTGATGAATGTCACGAGCGCCTCCTCGACATTGAAATTGCGCGAATTATAAATCCGAATCTTCAATTGTGCAACGAGGCGCGACGTTAAATAGGTTGCTGTAGGTGGGATGAAATGTTATTTCCCGATCTCAAGGCTTCCGTATGAGATTGCCCGTACATCATCGATCACAAGATAACACTGCGGATCGATCATGCGGGAGAGGTTGCGGACCTTGCCCACCTCACGGCGCCGTACCTGGACGAAGAGCAGATTCACCTTGCCGTCGCGTCCCCGACCGTCAAAGACGGTGACCCGGAATCCTTCCTTGCGGAGGCTTGCTGCGATTGAATCACCGTCTGCGCTGAAGATGCGGACGGCCTGTTNCCCGATCTTAAAAAGATCCTCAATCCAGATGCCGACGAATGTGCCGACGGCAAAACCACCCGCAAACGCCAAGGCTGTTACCGGTCCGTCTATGTCGGTGAGGACTTTGGAAACAGCAAATACCCAGATGAGAGATTCCGCAAAGGCTAAAAGAAATGCATAGAGTTTCTTGCCGCGTATCACCATCGCCTGTCTGAAGGTCCCGAGCGAGACATCAGCCACGCGAGCCACAAAAATGGTCAAGGCCAGAAAAAGCTGCGACAGGGGGAACAATTGCGTCACCTCTTTTGTATTTTATTTAGCCGAGATCGGGAATCGAACCCGACACCTGCGCATTACGAGTGCGCCGCTCTGCCAGATGAGCTATCTCGGCTCGAGACAAACAGGGCGTACTATAGCAGAAAGACGGCGCACAAATCAAGGCCGCACCGTCGCCGGGAGCCGCCTAAAGTCGCCAAGAAGGCTCACCCCCTATGTATTCTGTGCCGCTTCCCGCCCGAGCTGCGCGGCCCCGAGAATGCCCGCTTCTCCGCCAAGCTCGGCCCGCACGATATATCCGCGGATCGCCTCCGCCGAATCGAGGGTCTGTATGTAGCCTCCGAGCAGTTCGTGCATGCGGCCGGCGACCATGTCGAGGAGGCCTTCATGCAGGCCGATTCCGCCGCCCACAATGATGCGGTCGGGCGATGCGGTGAGCGCAATATTGGAAAAAGCGAGCGCGAGGTAGTCGGCCTCGAGTCGCCAGGCGGGGTGGGCGGCGGGTAGGTCTTCGGGTGTGGTTCCCCAGCGGGCCGCGATGGCGGGGCCGCTCGCCAGTCCTTCGAGGCAGTCGCCGTGGTGGATGCAGACGCCCTTGAAATCTGCCTCCCCGGAGAAGGAAAGGCCGGAGCCTGTCCCCGCCCTCGGAACGCGCATGTGTCCGACTTCAGGATGGAAACGGCCACGCAGTGGCACCCCATCGACGAGGATACCGGCGCCGATGCCCGTTCCCACCGTGACATATGCACAGATATGCGCCTCTCTGCCTGCGCCCCATTTCCATTCGCCGAGCGCTGCTGCGGCGACGTCCGTCTCGAGCCTGACGGGGACTCCGAGCTCTCTCTGGAGTCTCCGGGCGACATCGAGGTCGGCCCAGCCCGGCTTTGGGGTGTTGAGGAGGTAGCCCCAGCGCGGACTGCGCGTGTCGCATTCGACAGGGCCGAACATGCCCAGTCCGACGGCGTCGATGGCCCGGCTGCGTCTCTGTGCACTCGCCGCGCTCCGGAAAAAACCCGAGACGGCCGCAAGGGTCTTCTGCGGCTCTCCGGTGGGGATGCGGATCTGTTCGACGATTTCCGGTTTCCCCGTGGAATCATCAGGATCGAATAACGCAATAGCACAAATGAATTTTGTGCCCCCGCCTTCTATGGCGCCCACCAGCATGCTAGCTCTCCTGTTCCTGTGTATGGAACTCCTCGAGAGGAACGGCCGCGGGCAGCTCATCCTCAAAGGGTTTGGAGACTTTGATGAAGTTGGGCGGGTTTCTGAAAATTGCCTTTATATAAAAGAAGAAATCGTCGTTTTCGCCGTAGTAGGCCGCTATATGGCCGATCTGGCAAAAACTCGCATTTTCAAGCGCATTTTCGCCGAGGCTCTCCCTCTTCACCGACGAGATTTCGATCCGGATGACTGCGAACGGGATTTTCTTGAGCAACTCTTCGTCGATCAGCTCGAAGAGGTGCTGCATGGCACTGCTCGATCGGTAATCGCGGTCGAGCACGATAAAGCGAATATCGAATGTGAAATTTCGNNTTCCGGACACCCGGTGGATAATGGCGAATGCGACGANGGTCTTACCGTCCCTCAGCTCGAGAAGAGTGTAGGGCTGCCCCGTGCTTTNCTGCCAGTCTTTGAGGATTTCGACCATGAGGTCGACTTCGACACCGCTGAAAGCACCGCTGGTGCTCGTGACNNTTAATTCGTACTCTTTGAAATTGAATGAAGGAAACATTCCCCTGCCTTTTTCTCAATTGTTCGTGAATAAATATAAGGCATGGCTACAATTCTGTAAACCAGTATTTTATACACTTGTATAAAAAAGTTTGCGTGTATTCGTATGTGCTTATCTGATACCAACATGAATGTAATTCTTCTTCTTTTAAAGAGAGTGTAAAACGAAAAAGGTTACAATATTTTTTGTTGAAAACAGAATTTTATTGACGGATTGAAATCGTATGGAATATCGAGTTGAGGAAAAAACAGATATGCAAAGGAGACACTGATGCACAGATTCCCCTCGTTTGATTGGAAGNNGCGGGTTCCATTGTTTAAAGATGTGACANNGGCCGAAGAATGGTACCGGGGGGGGGGGAAAAACTGGCCTGCGATACACCACAACGATTCACGTTATCGGGGTGCTTGCCAAGTTGTTCCCCTTTCAGAACAGGAACGGCACGACATCGGAGAAGTGCTTGAAGACTTTCCGCAATGGCCGATTACGCCTTACTATGCCTCTCTGATTGATCCGGCACAGCCGGCCTGNCCCATACGTCTGCAGGCCATACCCCGCATACAGGAGACATATTTTCCCGCGCATCCGACCAGGCGGACCTCTGCACAAGATATTGACTCGCCGGTTCCCGGCCTCACGCACCATAATCCGCATTCGCGNTTGCTCTTGCTGGCGACGAATATCTGTTCCATGAACTGCCGCCACTGCACGCGCCGCCGTTTGTGAGGGCAGAGAGATGCGCACAGCCGGAGGAACGTTATCGATGCCGCAGTCGATATATACGGCGGACTCCCCGTGATACGCGATTGCTGATTTCAGGGCGGCGACCCCTTGTCATGCGATCGGGAAGCTCGAACCATAATCGCCAAGGTCCGTGCAATTCCTACAGTTNNGGAAATANNAATCCGCATCGGTACGCGAATTCCCGTCGTTTTGCCCATGGCTGTGACGGACGAGCTTGTAGACATGCTCAGAAGTATTCAGNNCCCATATGTGAACACGCATTTCAACCATCCCAGNGAGATCACNGCCGAGTCCCAGGAAGCCTGCGAAAAGNNCATTGCGGATGCCGGGGATTCCCTCGGGAACCAGNNAAGCGTTCTCCTCCGGGACATCAACGACTGCNNCGGTGGCCTCTATGAAGAGCTGGTTCAGGATCTGNNCTTGATGATCCGTGTANNAAAACCTTATTATATATATCATGTGATATGTTCGCTCGGTATTTCCGCATTTCAGGACGGACGGTTGTCGAATGGCATAGAGATTTATCGAAAAAATCTGCGGNNCGGCCACACCTCAGGGGATGGCCGTGCCACGTTNGTCATCGACGCGCCTGAAGGAGGCGGCAAAATCCCCGTCATGCCAGACNNCTATCTCATCGCATCGNNAAATAAAAAGAGGGTTATTCTCCGCAATTACGAGGGCGTCATCACGTCCTACGAAGAGCCGGAACCGTACAAAGAGGTGTGCGGACAGTGCCGGCTCTGCCGCGACGAACCCTGGCTTNNCAACCCGACCTGCGGCGTCGCAAAGCTGTTGAGCGGCGAGGAGAAGGTTCTGGAGCCGAAGAATCTCGCGCGCCGCAACCGGTACAGAAACGGGCCGAGGGCTGAAATGGTGTGCGCGCCCGCGGCGCGCACACCATTTCAGGATTTACTGTTCGTCTGCGGCTTGTCTATAGAATCGAGCTGCGTAAGCGCGGCCGCCACGCGAGCGCCGCGCACTTGACGCGCACCGGCAGGCGCGCCACTCCCTTGAAGGCGACCGCGTCGCCGAACGCATCGAGCTCATCGACATCGAGTTCGCCCCGGAGCACCGCCAGAAAAGTCTCGATGTACTGCCGCGCCTCCTCGGGCGTCTTGCCGATGATGTCCTCCGCGAGGATGTCCGCCGAACTCATCGAGATCGAACAGCCGAGCCGTCGAAGGCGACGTCGGCGATCCGGCCGTCGGACGCCCAGCGTTATGGAGACGCGCAGCCGGTCGCCGCACGACGGATTTTCGACATAGGGCAGGCCCTCGAGAATCCGGCGATATTTGGGCCTCTTGTAGTGCTCGTGGATTATCTCTTCGTAGACAGCCGCAAACGGATCGCTCATAGAGCCTCCCCGGCCCGGGAGAGCACGCGGATTGCGGTGTCCACGTCTTCGCAGGTGTTGTAGGTGCCGAAGCTCGCCCGCGCCGACGAGACAATGCCGTAACGGCGCGCCAGGGGGTGCGCGCAGTGGTGCCCTGCCCGCACCGCAATGTGGAAGCGGTCCAGATAGGCCGCCACGTCGTGCGCGTGCGCGCCTTCGAGCGTGAAGGCCACGATGCCGGCCCGCCGTGCGGCGCTGCCGAGTATCCGGATGCCCGGAATGCCCTTTATGCCTTCCATGAAGCGCTGTGCCAGCGCCGACTCGTATTCTCCCAGAGCATCCAGCCCGACGCTGGAGAGCCAGTCTGCTGCCGCTTCCAGGCCGACAGCCTGCGATATGGGCGGCGTCCCCGCCTCGAATTTGTACGGCAGCTCATTCGCCGAAAAACCTTCGAGCCGCACTTCGGAGATCATGTCGCCGCCCCCCATGAAGGGAGGCAGGGCGTCGAGCATGCGCTCCGTGCCGTAGAGAATGCCTATGCCGAAGGGCCCGTACATCTTGTGCCCGGAAAATGCGAGGAAATCCGCCCCGAGCGCCTTCACGTCGAGGGGCATCGAGGGCGCGGCCTGCGCCGCATCGAGGAGCACGGGCACTCCCGCCGCGTGTGCCGCCCCGACGATCTTTTCGACCGGATTGATCGTGCCGAGCACATTCGAGATCATGGTCACGGCCACAAGCCTGGTCTTCGGGCCGAGGAGCCGTCCGTATTCGGCCATGTCCAGTTCGCCCTCTTCGCTGACGGGGATGAATTTCAGCGCGACCCCGCGCCGCTCCGCGAGCTGCTGCCAGGGCACCATGTTCGCGTGGTGCTCCATGACCGAAAGGATGATTTCGTCGCCGGGCCCCAGCGTCTCGCCGTAGGTGCGCGCCACGAGGTTGATGGACTCCGTGGTGCCGTGCGTAAAGACAGTTTCCACCGGCCTGGCGCCGATGAAGCGCGCCAGGCGCCTGCGCGCCTGCTCGTAGCGTGCGGTCGCCTCTTCGCCGATCGAGTGGATGGCGCGGTGCACATTGGCGCAGGATTTCAGATAAAAATCCCGCTCCGCATCGAGCACGGACAGGGGCTTCTGCGCCGTCGCCGCATTGTCGAGATAGATGAGTTCCGGCCGTTCGCCGAAGAGGGGAAATTCATTCTTGAGCGCGCCTGCGGCTGAGGAATTCTCTTCTACGGGTGCGTGCGCGACAAATTGAGGTCTCATCGGGAGCCCTCTCCCTCGCCGATGCCGAGCGAGGAGGCCGCGGCGCTCTCCATCTCTTCGGCGATCCCCTCGGGCAGACGGTCGAACACCGAGCCCAGATGGCCCAGCACGAGCATATTTTTCGCCGCGTCGCGGTCGAGGCCCCTGCTCATGAGGTAGAACAGCGCATCCTCGCGGGGCCCGCCGGTCGTAGCCCCGTGGCTGCAGGCGACATCGTCGGTGTCGATCTTCAGCTGGGGCAAGCTCTCCGCGCGCGCGCCGTCTTCCATGATCAGATTCTTGTCGGAGAGGTATGCGTCGGTGCCGCGGCCCGTGGGGTCGACCTGGATCAATCCACGGAAGATGAGGTGTGCCGAGTCCTTGAGGGCGGATTTCAGATTGGTGCGGCTCCTGGTGTGCGGGGCGGTGTGGTGGACTGAGATGATGTACTCCTGCTCGGTGTTCCGGTGGGCTCCGTAGGCGCCCGCGAGGTCGAGTTCGCTCTCAGCGCCGCTGAGGTCGATGTTCGCCGAGTAAATCCCATTGTTCTCGTCGAATCCGATCGTGGTCCACTCGAGTTTGGCGCCCTCCTGGAGCACCGCGCGGTCGAAGGCTTCGCGGAAGTAGGGCACGGAGAGTCCCGATACGACATAGAGATGCAGGTGCGAATGGGCGGCGAGGCGGATATCGAGGGTGGTCGTGAGCAGTACAGGCTGAGGCCGGACCGCAGTTTCCCTGGAACTCCCGGCGAATCGCACGAGGACTTTCGCCTCGGCACCCTCTCCAAGCTCGATAGTCGCGCGATAGTGCAGAGACTCGCGCGACGAAGGCGACACCTCGATCTGCACGAGCCGGACTTCATCGTTCCTCTCGCCGGCAGGGTAGGAGAGGTGGACCGTTTCGATGGCATTCGTGGCCGTGAAGGCGGCCAGGGCATCGTATTTCGGAAGACCCTTCGGCCTTTCAAGAGTATGCAGTTCGCTCATCCTACAGAACCCTCCATTTCGAGCTCTATGAGGCGGTTCAGCTCGACCGCGTACTCCATGGGCAGCTCCTTGACAAGAGGATCGATGAAGCCGTTGACGATCATGGTCGCCGCCTCTTCCTCCGTGAGCCCGCGGCTCATGAGGTAGAAGAGCTGGTCTTCGCTGATCTTCGAGACCTTGGCCTCGTGCTCCATGGACACCTGCTCGGAGCGGATATCCATGGTGGGGTAGGTGTTCGAACACGACTGCGGGTCGAGGATGAGGGCGTCGCACCCTGCCTTCACCTTGATGTTCGAAAGTCCGGCCTCGACCTTGACGAGCCCGCGGTAGCTCGCAATGCCGCCATCCTTCGAGATGGACTTCGAGGTGATGATGCTGGAAGTATCAGAGGCAAAGTGGAATATTTTTCCCCCAGTGTCCTGCTCCTGTCCTTTTCCCGCAAAGGCGATCGAGAGCACTTCGCCCCTCGCGCCGGGGCCCATCAGGAATATCGCGGGATACTTCATGGTCACTTTCGAGCCGATGTTGCCGTCCANCCACTCCATGATCGCGTGGTCGTAGGCAAAGGCGCGCTGGGTGACGAGGTTGTACATGTTGTTGGGCCAGTTCTGCACGGTGGAATACCGGATGCGCGAGTGCGGCAGAGCGATGATTTCGATCACCCCGGTGTGCAGGCTGTCCTTCGAGAAAATGGGCGCCGTACACCCTTCGATGTAGTGCACAAAGGAGCCCTCGTCGGCGATGATGAGCGTGCGCTCGAACTGTCCGAATGCCTGGCTGTTGATCCTGAAGTAGGCCTGGAGGGGTATCTCCACGTGGACATTGGGCGGCACATAGACGAAGGAGCCGCCCGACCAGACCGCGCTGTTGAGCGCCGCGAACTTGTTGTCGTCGGNGGGCACGACGGTGCCGAAGAAGCGCTTGACGATATCGGAGTGCTCGCGGACCGCGGTCTCCACGTCGGTGAAGATGATGCCCCTTTTCTTGAGGTCCTCGCGGATGTTGTGGTAGACCATTTCGGAATCGTACTGCGCCCCGACGCCCGCGAGGAATTTCCGCTCGGACTCGGGAACGCCCAGGCGTTCGTAGGTCTTCTTGATGTCGTCCGGCAGCGCATCCCAGGAATCCTGTGCGGTCTCCGTCGGTCTGGAATAATAGGTCATCTTGTCGAAATCGAGTTTGGAGAGATCGGCGCCCCAGGTCGGCATGGGCATGTTCTGGAAGATGTGGAAGGCCCTCAGCCGGAATTTCAGCATCCACTCGGGCTCATTCTTTGTCCTGCTGATGGCGCGCACGGTATCCTCGGTCAGGCCCTTGCCGGTGTTGAAGATCGAGTGGTCGGGCATCGTGAAGCCGAAGCGCTCGGCGTAGCCTTCGCCGATGCTCCTGATCTCCTCTCTCTGGACTGCTGCATCAGTTCTCATAGGCTGCCTCGCGTGTCTTCTGGTCCGCCACGACGCGGCGGATGCCTTCGTACCCTTCGCGCTCGAGGAGTTCGGCCAGCTCGAAACCTCCCGATGCGACGATCCGTCCCTTTTCGAGAATGTGCACTCCGTCCGGTTTGACGAGGTCCAGAAGGCGCCGGTAGTGCGTGATCACGAGCGCCGAGAATCCCGGCCGCCGCATGTGATTGATGCCTTCGGCGACGACTTTCAGCGCATCCACATCCAGCCCCGAGTCGGTCTCGTCGAAGATGGCGAAGCGCGGCTGCACCGTGAGCATCTGCAGAATCTCCATGCGTTTTTTTTCGCCGCCCGAAAAGCCGTCGTTGAGATAGCGGTTTGCGAGCGCCGGATCGATGTCGAGCATCGCAAAGTGCTCTTTCAGTTCGGCGAGAAAGGCGGCGGTGTTTTTCGGCGGCTCCCGGCGCAGGTCGGCGATGCGCTTCAGGAACTTCGATACGGTCACGCCCGGAATTTCGGCCGGATACTGGAAGGCCAGGAAGAGGCCTTTCCGCGCGCGCTCCCAGACTTCCATATCCAAAAGATTTTCGCCGTCCAGATAGGCTTCGCCCGACTCGACGGTGTAGCCGGGATTCCCCATCAGAATGTTGGCGAGCGTGCTCTTGCCGTGCCCGTTCGGGCCCATAAGTGCATGGACCTCGCCGTCAGGCACTTCCAGATCCAGCCCGTCTATGATGCGCTTTGTATCCAAACCGGCCGTAAGGCCACGAATTACAAGTCCACTCTGCATATCATACCTCTTTCATGTCGGCGCCGCTCCTCAGGTTCACCAGATGGAATACCCATATCCAGGCGAATTTCGGCGCTTGCCTTCTCTATGGTCCAGGGCGGATCCCAGACCAGCCTTGTCCGGATGTCGTGGATGCCTGTCGCCTCGCGCAGCCTGCTCACGATCTCCCGCCTGAGCAGACCTTCGAGCGGGCAGCCGATGTACGTCAGCGTAAAATCGACATCTATGCCGGTTTCGGTCTGTTCGACCCGATATATCAGGCCCAGATCGACGACCGAATAGCCAAGCTCGGGGTCTTCGACGCCCTGAAGAATCTCCAAAAGTTCGTCCTGTGAAAATTTTTTTGCCATTTGCAGTACTAATATACTCATCTTCTTGATTATATTCTAGTAATCTAGTAGGAATTTAGACGAATCTTTCGGAGATGCAGGAGAAGATATGAATGCACTTGTGATACTGGCCCAGCCCAAAAAGCCGAGCTTCAACAGCGCCATCGCGGAGAGAATAGTCAGTGCGCTCGAATCGCAGGGCTATTCGCCGGTGGAGCTGGCCGATCTCTATCAGGACAACTTCAGCCCGGTGATGCCCCAGGAAGAGCTGCCGCGCAAGTTCAGCTTTGACGAGAGGACGCTGCATTATCAGGAGCGGATCCAGAAGGCGGACAGGGTCGTCTTCGTGTACCCCGACTGGTGGGGAGGGCCCCCGGCGATCATGAAAGGTTTTTTGGACAGAGTGTTCAGGCCGGGCGTGGCCTATGGCTTTCGGGAGGCCGATTTCAGGAACGACAATGCGCCGGGTCTGTTCGCGCAAAAACGCTTCGATGTATTCGTGACCACCGACGCCACAGCGCCGCAGGATGCCGACAGCTGGCCGCCCGTCCTGGTCTGGAAGAAGAATGTGCTTGAATTCTGCGGGGTGAACGATGCGGAGGTCCATGTGTTCTGGAACCTCCGCCACAGCAGCTATGCCCAGCGCAAGGCGTGGCTGGACGGCATCCCGGAGCGGCTGTCTATTCAGCCCAGATCAGCACGAGGTTGACGACGGTCTCCACCGCGAGCGACATTTCGGACAGGGACGCCCACTCGGTGCGGCTGTGATAGTTGTAGCCGCCGGTGAAGAGGTTGGGGGTCGGAATCCCCATCTCCGTGAGCCGCGAACCGTCGGTGCCACCGCGGATGGGCTTCATGACCGGCTCGCAGCCCGCTGTCCTGATCGCGCGGTTGAGCTTTTCGAGCACTTCGGGGCGTGAGTCCAGTTTCTGCTTCATGTTGAGGTACTGCTTGGTTACTGTGAGCTTGACCTGTCCGCCCGGAAACTGCGCCTCGACCGCATCCGCAAAGACTTTGAGCGCCGCAGCTCTCTCCTCCATGCGCTCGGACGAAAAATCGCGCAGATACACTTCCGTCCACGCATAGTCGAGGTTCCCGGACACTTCGATGGGGCAGTAGTAGCCATACCAGCCATCGGTGGCCTCCGGGCTCTCGGAGCGGGGCAGCAGCCCTATGAAGCTCGCCGCCATGGCGACCGCGTTGGCGAATTTCCCGCGCGCGGCCCCGATGTGGATGACCTTGCCGAAAAACTCGGCCTTCACCGCGTAGGCGTTGAAGCACTCGGCCTCGACTTCGGGCGCTTTGCCCCCGTCGAGCGTGTAGCAGGCCAGGGCCTTTGCCTTCTGCAGCGGAAAGTTGTCCATGCCCTTGCCGGTCTCCTCGTCGGGCGTAAAGTAGATGTCGATGGGCCCGTGCTCCAGCTCCGGATGGCTTATGAGCCAGTGGATCGCGGTCATGACTTCGGCGACGCCCGCCTTGTCGTCCGCGCCCAGAAGGGTGGAGCCGTCGGTGACGACGATGGTGTCGTCGACGTGGTCCGCGAGATCGGGGAATTCGGCGGGATCGAGGACATACTGCTCGGAGAGCTGTACGGCCTTTCCGTCATAATTCCTGATGATGCGGGGATGCACGTCGCTTCCAGAGACATCGCTCGCCGTATCCATGTGCGCCATGAGTCCGATGCAGGGCGCCTTCTCCTTGCCGGGGCTGGGAGGCAGGCGCGCGATGATGTAGCACTTGTCGTTGAGCTCAACGCTGGGAACGCCCAGTTCGCGCAGTTCGCGCTCGAGCTTTCTGGCCAAGTCCCACTGGCCCTTCGTGGTCGGCGTCTCTTCGTTGTGCCGGTTGCTCTGCGTGTCGACTTTGACATAGCTGATAAAACGGTTCATCAGCTCTTCAACATAAGGTTTTGACAAAAAATCGATTGTTCTGCTCATGATGATCAACTATGGCACCGGAAGGCCACCCTNNGCGCAAGTGCGCCCCCGGGATTCTTGCCGCGGACGCGCGGCTGGAGTATNNCATGAAAATCATGCTCATTCCCACATATCCCGAATTCGCACCCCTTGAAATCGATGCGCGAGACGACCTCTATCCGGGGCTCAATCTGCTCCCCGACGGCATCTCGGAGTTCACCTTTGCGGCGCTGTACCTTTTTCGTCGCACCTATGGGTATCAGGTCTCCAGGCTGTCTGAGGGAAGCCTCGTGATTTCCGGGCGCTATAGAGAGAAGACATTTTTCTATCTGCCCTGCTGTTTTCCCTCTCTCGAACAGTTTGACGAGCTCATGCAGCGCTTCGACTACATGCGGCATTTTTCCGAGTCCCAGGCCAGGCAGCACCGCATCGAACTCGAGGCGCGCGGCTATCTCGTCCGCGAAGACAGAGACAGTTTCGACTACCTCTATGACCGGGAGGCCCTGGCCAACCTCAGCGGCCGGGCGTATCACAAGAAGCGCAATCTGGTGAACGGTTTTGTGAGCACCTACAGCTGCGAGCAGCGTCCGTTCAACAGAAGCCGCGTGCCCGATGCGCTGGCTGTCCTGGACGAGTGGCGGGCGACCAAGGGAGTGGACGGAGACTATGCCGCGGCGCGCGATGCGCTCGAGCACTTCGATGTGCTGGGGCTCCGCGGCGCGGTCTATTACATCGGTGGGGAGCCTGTCGGCTGGTGCCTGGGCGAGCCGCTCGCCAAGGGCAGGATGTTCGCGGTGCACTTCGAAAAGGCCTGCGACAGGTTCAAGGGCATCTACCAGTTCGTCAATCAGGCCTTCGCCCAGTCGTTGCCAAAGCATTATCAGCATATCAACCGCGAACAGGACCTCGGCGATCTCGGACTCAGGCAGGCGAAGATGACCTACCGGCCCGTCGGATTCGTAAAGAAGTACAGCGTCGTGCATCCCGACCACGCGAATTTCATGCCCGCGCCGCCCGAACCGCCTGCGGAGTGCGGTCCGGGGACGATCCACGAGTGCCCGGGTGATTAGCGCTACTCCTCAGCCCCGCTTCGAGATCCTGTCGCTCCCCGCAGAGCCCGCGGACGAGCCTCTGCGGCGCTCGCTCCTCGAGGCGCTGCCGCCGCTTCCGGAGGGGGATGCGGCGCGCGTGGTCTCGATCACCTTTCTTGCGGGAGCGGGGACGAGGTGGAGGGCCTCCCTCCTCGAGGCAAAGAGAGAGCCGGGAGCCTGGCCCGCGGGCGATGTCGCCCGAGCCTTTCCCCTGGAGACGCCGCGGGGACTTTTCCCGGTGCCCGATTTTATTCACAACGCGCAGGGGGAGGGGCGGATCGCCATGGCGGCCTATGCCTTCGACGCGGTGCGCGATATTCGGCAGCATATCGTTGTGGTTCGGGGCTGGGAAGAAGAGATCGATGCACAGGCCCTGGCGCCCGCGGGCATCGTGCCCGGGCGGAGAGTCTTCTTCACTCAGGAACCCGGCGCCGACGGCCAGGTCTCCGGCCATGGCGATGCGACTCTGCAGTGCATGGCTCTGTGGCGGCACGCGCGCCAGGTGGTGACGAATTTTGCCGGCGATGCGAACTCCTGGCTCACCGTCGAGCTCGCCCTGAGGGCTTTTGCGCAGTTCGACGCGCGCGGCATAGAAGTCGGCGTCCTCATCCCCGTCGCCTGCACCGAAAGGCCGAGCTACCCCGTCTACCTCGACGAGAGAGGAATCCCCGCCGGATTCTGGCACGAGAAGCTCGCCGGCTCACGGCCGAAGGCGGCACCCACCGCCCTCACGAATGTCGGCATCCGCGTCTACCGGAGCGATTGGCTTCGGAGTGCCCTTCTCGAACTCAAGGAGACCTATTATGGTGGAGGCCAGGGCGGAGAAGCGGGCTGGCATATCCCCGGCAACAACCCTGCAAAGCATGAGTGCGCGCTCGACAATGTGGACAACCTGCTCGCCGAAAAAGGCCTCGCGAGAGTCATGCCGACATCCCTGCCGCGGGAATTGACGCCGCTGAAGTCTCTCGGCGAATACTCCTCATTCGTGCGGGCCGTTCAGGAAGTGCAGAGGGAAATCAGTGCAGTGCGCCGAGGAGCATGTTGAGGGCTCCCGCCCCGAGGATGACCCACACGGCGTTGAATTCCGTAAAGGCGGTGATGGCGAAGGACGCAAGCGCGAAGATCCACGGCATGGGAAGAGTGGTGTGCGGCAACAGAGTCCAGAGCGTCATGAGGACCATCGCCATGCTGCCCGAACGCAGGCTTTCGTCCGCCAGGTTTTTTTTGAGCGGGATGTATTTCGAGAAGGCCAGCGCCAGGCTCATCGCGAGCAGGGGAAAGGCGATGACCGCGGTTGTCGCCGCTAGGGCGCCTAAGAATCCTCCCCTCTGCCACCCCACGAGCGTCGCCGCATTGAGGGCGATGGGCCCTGGCGTCGACTGCGCGATCGCGATAAGCGAATTGAAGGCCTCGGCGTTCATCCAGCGCGGGACGATCTCCTGCTTGATAAGCCCGATAACGGACCAGCCGCCGCCAAACGCTACGATGCCGACCTTGAAAAATGTCAGGGCTACGTTCAGGATTTCCATATGAGCCTTCCCAGATAGAGCACGATGATTCCCCCGATCAGAATGAAGAACGCCGCAGAGGGGAAGACCGCCAGCAGGACTGCAAGCACGATCACTTCGATCACGGTGCGGACAGACCACTTTCGGTTGCGCGCGGTTCTCCAGAGCATCGAGCCCACGAGGCCCGGGACCACCGCTCCCGCACCGTTCAGGAACCGCTTGAAGAGTTCCGTATCGCCATAGAGGCTGATAAAGCCGCCCACCAGAATGAGGGCCAGAAAGGGCGGCAGCACGACGCCGAAGACGGAGGCGATGGCGCCGGGCACGCCGGCGATCCTGTACGAGCAGAGAAACGAAGTGCTCAGCGCGATGGGGCCGGGGAAGACCTGCGCCCTTGAAAAGATGCGGTAGAATTCTTCTTCTTTTATCCAGCCCTGCTTTTCAAATGCATTTCCGGTGACGGGCACAATCACATAGCCGCCGCCGAGCGTGAGGGTGTTTATTTTGGCCAGGGTGAGAAAAATGCGCCACGGTGTCGGCGGAACGGTTTTGGGAATGCCCTTTGCTTTCGCAGGCATTTTCATGAAATCCTCCTTGCAGATTTCGTACTCGACGGGCTCACTCTTGTGTATGGTTATACGAAATTGTGTTGCATAACCGCAAGAGGGATTCTTCGTCCAGTTCTCCTTCCAGCCAGGCGATTTCGCCGAAATGGAGATACAGAAGGCCCGTGCGGACGTTCTGTGTCGGAAAAAGTGCGCGGGCAGCGATTCGATAGATGCCCAGCTGCAGGGCATATTCGTGCGGCGAGAAGCGCCGGTCCGTCTTGAGGTCCAGCACGAGGACTTCGTCGTTGGATTCGGCCAGCATATCCATTCTGCCCTCTATGGACCAGGGGGAGGCGGCGAGCAGAAAGGGGAACTCGAATTTCAGTGTTGCATTGTGCAGTGTGCCGGAAAAAGCCTTGCTCTGAAGAAGAGGTTCAAGCTCGCGCGCGGCCCGCCCGATGATCGGGGCTGGCCCCCCTCGAGGTCCGCTGCTGCCTGCCTCAATTCCGCCGGATACCTCGGGGCCGCCGCCAGAGGTTTTAGGGCCGCCGGAGGCCCCGGCGCCAGAGCGAAGTTCGCGCGCCACCGCTGCCGACGCCGCAAAATTCTCAAGAGCCCTGCCGGACACAAGGTGAGCGAAGAGCTCGTGGACAAGTGAGCCATAGACCGTGGGATCGGGGCCCTGCGCGGCGGCCGCATCCGCTTCGGCGCCGGATTCGTCGGGGATGGCCGGCTCGAACAGCCGTTCCCGAACGATGTGCTCCGAAAGCCCGCGCGCAGTTGCGGCGGCCAGACTGTCTTTTGCCGCCATGGCGTTGACGGCGCTCGCCGTAAGACGGCGCGGCGGCGGCATAGGTGTTTCCTCGCCTGGCTCCGTGGCCTCTCTCTGTGCTTCGCGAGGCGGCTGCGCGGGTGCCGCCGCGCCTCTTCTTGCCGCATGCACTTCCTGCTCGGATGCCAGCGGCTCGAAAAAGAATCGCACACCCGAAAGGTGCGCGGGTATCTGCGTCTCAGCCTCGCCTGTCGGATGGCCGCGGCCGGTGTTCTGAAAGAGAAGGGCGTGGAAGCTGTCCTGGTCATACGCGCGTTTTTCGGGGGCCGCATCGAACATGATGAGGTGATCGATCGCGCGCGTGCAGGCGACGTACAGAAGGCGCCTGGTCTCGGCCCGCTCTTTCTCCCGGCGGAGGTCCCGCGCCCGCGTCTGGAGAATGTTCGAGCCGCCTTCGATCCGGTCGTGGAAGCCGATGTCCACCGTGTAGAATCGGGTCTTGCCCCGTGTCGACTCGAGCACCCCCCAGAGCTCGCTGCCTGAGTTCCTGTTCGTCGCCGCCTCCATCCATGGAATGACCACGATGGGGAATTCGAGCCCCTTCGACTTGTGGATGGTGAGGAGGTGTACGCCCTGGCCCCCTCCCTTGGGCGCCGAATTTGCGTCGAAACTCTGTTCCTGACAGATGTAGCCGCGCAGGGTGGAGAGAAAGGCCTGCAGGTGACCGCCGCGCGCTTCGGTGTCCGCGGCGATCGTGCGCAGGGCATTCCAGTGGTCGAGGTAGGGGAGGCGCCGGGGATCAGAGAGAATCGAGAGCTCGAGGTGCGCGCGCTCCCAGACATGGGCGACGAGCTCCATGAGCGGCATGTGGTCCGAGGCTACCCTCAATGCCTTATAGAACTGTAGCATGGTGTGCACCGATTCGCGGTCCGGGGCGCTCAGCGCCGCCGGAATTCCGGCCTCCAGGTCCGCAAGGCTCTTTTTTTCGGTGAGGATCGCCACATATCCGTCGTTCGATATCCGGCACAGGGGGCTCCGGAGCACCGCTGCGGTCGCGAAGAGATCGTGCCCGTCGAGCAGCAGGCGCAGAAGATAATAGAGGTCGTTGGCGGGCTCTTCCGAGAAGAGGCTCGCGGCCGTGTCGGTGACAAAGGGAATCGCGAACATGCGCAGATATTTTTCGAGTTCGTACTGGCGGCTCGTCGTGCGCATGAGAATGGCGATATCGCCGTATTCGGCTTTTCTCAGGGCCGGCTGGGCCCCGCTGCGGACCAAAAGAGGGCTGGGCGACTCGACTGCACTGCGGATCCAGAGCGCGAGGCGATAGACAAGCGTCTCTTTCGCCGAGAGCAGGGCGCCGCCCAAATCGACCGAATCCCGCAAGTCTTGCTGGTCCCGCGGCGCCATCTCGGCCGTGATGCAGCGGTATTCGATGCTCGGCGCAAAGGCTGCCGGTTCGTCCGACACCCCTGCCTCCATAGCCTCGTATGCCGCCTCGAAGTGCCGGGGATTTTCGCGGTCGGCCGGCTGCATCACGGCGCTGAACGCCGCATTGAAGAATTCTATGAGACGCCGCGCGCTGCGGTAGTTGCGCGCCAGAGAGAAGCGCGAGGCCTCAAGCTCGCCGGCGAGGGACTTGAAGACGCTGACGTCCGCGCCGCGGAAGAGGTAGATCGACTGCTTCTCGTCGCCGACGAAGAACAGTTTGCCTTTGTGGACTTTCTCCCCCTCCCTGCTCAGGAGGAGAAGGAGCTGCTTCTGCAGATCATTGTTGTCCTGGAATTCATCGATGAGTATGTACTGGAAACGCGAGGCCCAGTACTGGCGGACCTCTTCCTGGCCGGAGAGAATGTCGACCGCGAGCGCACCCAGGTCTTTGTAGTTCATGATGTTGGCGCGGCGCTTTTCCCCGCACAGGAGGTCGGCGTACTCGTCCAGCCGGTCCATTATGGCGTAGTAATCGGGCAGAAACTGCCCGAAATCCGCGATCTGCGAGATCATTCTGAGTCGGGACTCGTCGCGGAGCTCCTTGGCGAGCTCCTTGATCGCGGACTCCGTTTCGTTCTTTCCCACGCTCCTCAGATTGATGGCGTTCTCGGGGCGCTGCATGTAGGCGAGGAAGGCGGCCAGCTCGGCCGGGGCCGAAGTGCCGGCCGAATCGCCGGATGCCGGAAAGGCCCTCGCGGCCCGGATGGCCTGGAGAGTTCCTTCCTTGAACCCTGAAGGTGGAGCATCGTTTTCTCTCTCGAGAATCCGTCCCGCGATTCCGCGCATCTCTTCGGCCAACTGCGAGGCCGTTCGTCTGAATTCTTCCTCGCCGAGGCGCGCCGAGGCCCGACAGATGCGGCGGCCGCTCCAGTGGGGCTCGACATTCGCGCTCCCGAAGGAGGCGAAGAGCTCCCGCACCACGATGTCGAAGCCGAAGGCGCTCAGGAGCTTTTTCAGCCCGCCGGCGCCGCGATTGTCGAGCACATAGCGGTACGCGACTTTTGCGGCAGTCTGGGCGCAGGCCACTTCGTCGATCTGGAAATCGGGCGTATAGCCGTATTGGGCCGACGAGGCCGCGACGATCTCCCGGCAGAACGAGTCGAGCGTCTGAATGTGGGCGTTGACGAGGCGGCCCGCAAGGTCCGGCCGCGGGCTGTCCGGCGCGCCGAGCGCCTCGTGCACCCGCTGGAACATCTCGGCGGCGGCCTTGCGCGTAAAGGTCAGGGCGAGAATGTTTTCAGGGTCGACGCTCTTCTCCAGGACCAGATAGAGAAAGCGGCCGACCAGGGCGCGCGTTTTCCCGGCCCCGGCCCCTGCGGTGACGACCGCTGTCTCTTCTGTGCAGGCCGCCTCGCGCTGAAATGCATCGAGTCTCAAGGCCTCTATGGGATCGTGGGGGGCATCGCTATAACTCCAGGAAATACCAGTATCTGCAGAGCGGCTTGAATGCACAGTCGCTGCAGACCTCCCTGTCGGGGGCCGGGTCGAGCAGTTCGCCGCCCCGCACCGCAGTCGCGGCACGGGCGAGCATGTCCCGGATCGCGGCCCGCACGGGGGCCGTGTCCTCTCTCCTTGTATAGGCCGGTCTTATGTGGGGGGCGGCCGGCGGCCTGAGGTAGGCCACTGCCTCGGTCTTCTCTATCGACCAGTACAGGGCGCCTTCCACGATCCCGCCCGACATCTCGAGCATAAGCGCGTAGGAGGGAATCTGTATCTCCCTGACGGTGAGCTGCCCGCCGCCGTCTTCGGGCTCCGCGCCGCCCGTGGATTCGAGGTCGTCGCGGTCGGATTCCTGTGCGCGGAGCTTCATCTCCGAAAGCAGAGGAATGCGGTTTTTTTTGTAGTCAACGATGACATAACATTTTACATTGCCGAGGCTTTCGTCGGTCCGGCTGAAGACACAGTCTATTCTTCCATTGAACATGGCGCCTTCGCTCTCGAACGCGTACGAGACCGGTATCTCAAAGCCTTCGCGCTCATAGGCCGAGAATGCTTCGCGCTCGAAATGCCAGAGTTCTCCGAGGCGGTGGCGGGCCCGGTCGATGAGTGTCTGCAGCGTGGGGCGCAGACCGGGCCCGCGCTCCGCAAATATCTTTTCCAGCGTTGTGTGGACTGCGCCTTCGAAGGCCTCGCGGAACCGCTCCGGCGCTTCAGTTTCGGAGAGGTCCCGGGNGAGGTTTCGTATGGTGCGCTGATAGGTCGCGTGCAAAAAGTCGCCGACGATGCGCGCCGTATCATCGTTCGAGTAGGCATCCTCGAGGTCGATCCGCTGCGCGAACCAGCGGAATGCGCAGCGCGTGCGGTCCCTGAGGGAGTAGGGGCTGAACACCGCCAGCTTCTTTTCAAAGTCGAAGCTCTGGGTCGCCCGCAGGAACCGGGCCGATATCTCCGGATCGACGGGGAGAGGATTCGAATAGCTGCGCGTCCGGGACACGGAATCCGGAGAAGCCTTCGCGGAGAGCCGGCGCCGCATCCCTTTTGCCGCCGCCTTTTCCGATGGCGGGCCGAAGAGGGGGTGCGCCACCTCATACCCCTCAAGGCCCTCGCGCGCAAAGGAATACTCCGTGCGCGCGATGCCGTGCATCGCCAGAATCTCTGCGAAATCCGCACCCATTCGCGGGCCGGCGAGCGCAGAGAGTTCAGGCGGCAGGGCGCTCTGGTCTTCCAGCGAGGGAGCCAGCCCGGCCTGGGACGCGCCGATCACATACTGTGAAACCGCCGCGAGTCCCGAGGCTGCCCTGAAATCGTACACGTGCACCGCGTTCTCTTCCAGGAGCGGAATGTAGCTCTTTGAGCCGAGGGCGGTCATGTACAGCTCGAAGGGCATGAACGGACCGAGCCGCAGCGCAGCTTCGCGTTCCATCCACGACTGCAGTTCGTCGAGGGCCATGCGCATGGAGCGGTCCGTGCGGGCGTCGGCGCCGAAGCGGCTTGTGTCCACCCAATGTTCGAGGAAAACCAGCACCTGTTCGTAGAGCTGGGAGAAGGATTCGGCCCGGACGATGCCGCTGATATCCCGCCAGAGTTTTTCGTACATCTGCACGCATTCGGACGTACAGAGGCCGATCTGTTCCGATTCTTTCCACAGGCGGTGGACGTAGGCCGCATCCGGCGCCGGCGACGGCATGTGCGCGCGCAGCGCGGTGTCCCGGAGCGCGTTCCAACCTTCATGGTTGCGGCTTTTGATGCTTTCGAGGGCGCAGAACGCATCGAGCGAATCGAGGGTCAGCCCCTCGCGCGCCGCATCCTGAATCGCGTGCAGAAGGCNGCCGAATGCAGTCAGCGAAAGCGGCTCGCNCCATCGGACCGAGACAGGTATGCCGAAGTCCTCGGCACTCTGCCGGACCCATGCCGCTCTCTGGGCGTTGAGTCGGCAGACCGAGATCGCGATATCCTCAGGGTCGTATCCCTGCGATATCTCCGTGGAGATTTCGGCCAGGACAGTTTCGATCTCTGCAAGGAAGGAGTCGAATTCGTAGTACTGGAGGGCGCCGCGCAGACCGCCGGCCGTGTCGATATCCGGAAAGACGAGCCGGGAGCCGGGTGCGTCCCCCAAAGGGCCTCCAGGAAGGCCAAGCCGCGCAAAGTCGGCCTTGAGCCCATATGCGTGCACCTCCGTCCCCGNGGGCAGCGCGAGCGNGGCCAGGTGTCCGTCAAGAAAGTGATTCCGGTCCAGATAGCTCCGATAGTCGTGCGCCAGCAGTTCGATCTCTTCGAATTCTTCCTGCAGGAAATCGTAGGGAAGAGGGCGGACCTGGGCTTTCTTCAGAGTCTCGACTTCGTACAGGCCCGGGAGGAGCCCCAAGAGCCTGGAAAGCTGCGTAGCCGAGGCCTCTCCTGGCGGCAAAAGCCGTTTCAGGGACAGACTTTTTTCGGAGCCGGCGGCGGCGCCTGCCCGGGCATTGAGCACTTCGAGGGCCCAGGCCCACCTGTCGACCTGCTGTGCAGTGCGAAAATCCCCATCCTCCCGCAGCGCGGTGCAGTGCCGCAGGAGATTTTCGAAGCCCAAGAAGCGGTCGAGGGCCACTGCCCTGCAGGCCCCCGATTTCACCAGCGCCTGCGCCCACGAGTCCGCGCTATCCTGTGAAGGAAATACGAATATCGCATCCGCATCGTCCAAGTGCCGGCGGATGTCGGCGCCGACGGGCGTATCGAGGAGGGCCGCGTAGCGCTCCATATTCATGCGCGTGCGGCCGATGCCGCCTTCTCGAGCATGGCGTTTGTCATGTAGCCTGCATCCGCAGCCTGACCGACCAGCAGTGTGGCCAAGTCCTTCCACGAAGCCAATTCTTTCCCGCCCATGCCGGACCCGCTCGGGCCGATCGAATCGATCCACGCACAGGCCGGCAGCAGCCACGCGAGGGTCTCAAAGCGCTCTTTGTTGAAATATTCTATTCCCCGATAGTGATTGACGCCGAGGGCGGCGCGCATGAGCGAGTCTGAAAAGGCCCACGCAAGAATCTCGTGCGCGCGGAGCTTCAGAAAAGCTTCGGAGGCAGTCCCTTCGAGTCTGGAGAGCTGCCCGTCTTTTCTCAAAGCCCAGGCAATCGCCACTTCGGTGCTCATCGAAGCATCGTGCCCCTCCTCGTCCTCGGGCATCGCGCGGCTCAGCTCCACCGCAAATTCCTTGAGTTTTTTCGCGATGCGGTATTCGTCGATCACGCGGCCGATTTCTTCGTGCAGACCGTCCTCCGAGAAGGACTTCGCGAGCGCCTCTACAAACGAATAGACAAGCAGAATGAGCCTGGGGCGCGGATTCCCAAACTGCAGCGCTCCGCGCCCTCCGGATGCGCTCCTCCCGCCCGCACGGTACAGGGCCGCAAGCACGGTCCTCAGCCAGGAAATCGCGCTCTGGACAGCCTCGCTCCTGGATGCGGCGTATGTGTCGTCGCTGGCCGCTACCGCACAGAGCCGCGAGAAGAACATTTCCGAGAATATCGACGCCCGCTGGATGGCCTCTGTCTTGGAAAGGTCCTGCACCGCTTCGACGCTGCTCAGGCTGCTGATCGCATTGTGGAGTGCCCGGAAGAGGTCGGGCTGGTCCGCTTCGAGCAGTGCGTCGTCGAGGTCGGCGATGCCCTTCGAATCGACGATCTCGTAGAGCCGCGCATATCGGCCCCCGGTGTCGAACACATTCGCAATCTCGAGGAAGACCTTGCTCTGGTAGCCCTCGAGGGGCACCGAAAGTCCGTTGGCTGCGATATCTTCGCTGCGGTGGATGTACCAGAGCCCGGATCGGATATCGTGCATTATGACATAGTTGTCCGGCGAAGCTTTCACCCCGAGCGCCTGCGCGAGGCTCACGGTTTCGAGATGTTTTTTGCCCTCGGGGGTCTTCCGCGCAAATGCGCACGAAGTGTGAATGCGCCCGGCAGTGCGCTCCCAGTGGTTGTTGTAGAATACGAGCGTGCGCTGATCGCCCTGTCCGTTGCTGTAGGCGAAGACATTTTCGTCGATCGTGGTGTCGCCCCGCATATAATCGAAGAGATAGAAGTGCTCGACCTCCGAGAAAAGCGGCCGCAGGCGGAGGAGGGGGAAGATTTCGCGCTCATGGCGCGCGATGAAGTCCCGGTCGGGAACCTCGTCCCAATAGGAGCGCCTGAATTCCATGCCGTACTTTTCGGTGAAGCTTTCGATTTGACCGTGGGCGATCATGGGGAGCCCCGGCATGGTGGCCAGCATCGTCGCGACGCCAAAGTACTTGTCGCCCTTGCCGAACTGAGCGACTGCGGTCTGCTCGTCGGGGTTGCTCATGAAATTGACGAAGCGCTTCAGTATGTCGCGGTCGAATTCCTGCGTGTTTTTGATGGTGAGACGGTAGAGCGAGTTCTTCTCGTCCTTGAGCATGTTCATGAAGGCCGAGTTGTACACGCGGTGCATGCCCAGCGTGCGGACGAAATAGCCCTCCATGAGCCAGAACGCCTCCGCGAGCAGGAGTGTGTCGGGCGTCTTTTCCGCGCACAGGTCCACCACCTCGCGCCAGAACTCGTTCGGGATCGCCCTGTCGAAGGCCTCATCGCTCATGGCGTGGTCGGAGCGCGAAGGAATCGCGCCGCCGGCCCCGGGCGCCGGATACCACAGGCGACGGATGTGCTGCTTCGCGAGCACCATGGCCGCGTCGAAGCGGATTATGCTGAAGTGGGATGCGACGTAGAGGATTCGCTCCTTGACCGCTTCGCGCGCCGCGGGGTTGAGGAAATCTATCTGCGCGGTGTCGTTCCAGGGCATGCTCGTGCCGTCGTTGCCGTGGTAGATGTAGCGGACCTCTCCGCTGTNGCGGTCGAGCCTCTTGAACACGACTGCGGCGTCGCTGCGGTTGAAGTAGTGGTCCTCCAGCCAGATGCCGACCGAAGGATCGCTCGAAAGGTCAGGCCCGTTGAAGGTGTAGCCGGGATACGGACAATAAGGGAGGCTCATGAAAAGCTCCGGCCTCGTCCTCACCCACAGCGAGTCGATGCCCGTGTGATTGGGCACCATGTCTGCCGCCAGCCGGATGCCGTAGCGCCTGCAGCGCTCCCTGAAGGCATCGAGGGCATCCCAGCCGCCGAGCTCGGGGCTTATCTCGTAGTCGAACAGAGAATATGCCGAGGCCGCGGCGTCCGGATTTCCGCAGAGCTCCTTTATTTTTTTGCTCGCGGGGCTCCGCTGCCATATGCCGATGAGCCAGAGCCCGTTGATGCCGCGCTCCGCCATGGTGATGAGCTCTTCCTCGGGGATCTGGTCGAGCCGGGCAATTTNTTTCCCGTACGTCTTCGACAGCTGGTCCAGCCACACGAGCGCATTTTTCGCGAGGAGCACGACAGAAGGCATCCAGTTCCTGTCGGGGCTGAACCTTTCGTACTCGTGCAGGCTGCTGCGATACTGATACGCCTGGATGGGGCCGGGCCCCGGAGGAAAGCGCGGCGCAGTCTCCTCATTGATCATGTCTATGCCGGCCAGGAGCGCGAGCCGGAAGTCGCCCAGAAGATCGCCCCAGTTCTGTATGATCCACTCGAGCTGTGCCCTGAGGGAGTTGGGCGCCTTCCTGGCCGGCTCCCTCAGAAAACTGATGAGGTCGAGGGTCTTTCCCTTTTCGTACGAGAGGCCGGGGAGGGCCCTCAGGGCCTCTTCGAGGCGCGCAAAGACCTTCAGATACGGCGTCTTCGCCGAAATTGTACCGGGGCTGGTGGCTCCGGCGGGCGACACGCCGTCGTCGAAGAGTATGCGGTAGGACCCGCATGCCGGATTTTCGTTGAAAAGCCGGATCAGCACGAACTGCTCTATGGCCAGTTCTCGGTGGGGTTGGGTCTCTTCTTTGGCGGCGGTGGAGGATTCGAGCCAGTCCCCCGGCTCCGCCAGGCCGTCGTAGATCGGGGCGGGCGGAAACTCCACGGCGAGTTCCTGCAGCACCTGCATGAGTGCGGCGCGGTCGCCCGGGGAGACAAAGGCCGGGCCCGCCATCTGTTCGAGCATCTTCGAGAGCCGCTTCCGATACAGATCGATGATGATCCGCGAAGCGTCATCGAGCAGGGACAGGGCCCGCAACTCTCCCGCCGGAAGCTGGAATTTCTGCGCGATGAGGCGCGCTGAAACCGCATCAGGTATCGCGACGGCTCCGGAAGGCATCCAGAGATGTTTAGGAGGTGTGTTTTGAGATCGCAAGGTTCTACTTATCTGTAATGCCATTGCTCTGCTCCTGGGATAACTATACTCGGTATTCTGTCTGCGGGCAACGAATCAGGCGGAAAAAATGAGCGATGTACGAAGAATAAGCTCTATGGTATAATAACATATTAACAGAGGAGGTCATTTTGTCTGGGCCCATTGTGCATGAGAAACGCAAACAGGAGATCCTTGAAAAGGCCCTCGATGTGTTCATCGAAGAGGGCTATGAAGACACGACGTTTCAGAAGATTGCCGAGCGCTGTGGCATAACCCGCACAATTCTCTACCTGTACTTTGACAATAAAAAGCAGATTTTCGCCGAAAGCCTCAAGCGTTTTCTCGGCTCGCTCGAATCCGAAATCGCGGCGGTCGCCCACGACGAGCGCGTGGACAGCGAAGAAAAGATACTGAAAATCGGCGACATGGTCGTCGATGCGTGCGAAAAAGAGTCGAAACTGCTCTCGGTCGTCATGGATTATCTGCTGAGGCTCAAGGCTTCCGGGGGAAANCCCGACGAAAAGGTACGCCGCCGGACAGTGCGCATGCGCCACATCCTTGCGGATATCGTGATCGAAGGCAAGCGCCGGGGAGATTTCAACGAGGCTTCATCGGTCAAAGGCACCGTGGAAATGTTCTTTGCGCTGGTGGAGGCTACTGTTTTCAGGCTGGTAGTGCTCGGGCGAAAGGAGGCCACAGGCCTCCGCGAAGCCCTTTCGCCCTTTGTCCGGAGCATGCGCGCTTCGCCGGCGGCGAAGTTATAGCGTATTGCCGCTCAGCGCCATGCTGGCGACAAACAGATTCATAATATTGCGCTCCATGATGGAGACTTCCGAAATATACCTGAATGTCATTCCCGGGATTCCATCCTGGGATATCCGCGTAATTCCCGCATTGTACGCCGCGAGCGCGGAGAACTCGTCGCCGCTCAGGCTGAGGTATTCTTCCAGATGGCTGAGGCCAAGTTTGGCGTTGTGGTAGGGGTCGTAGATGAGCTTTTCGCTCGCCCACCCGAATACGGAGGAATTCAGCTGAAAAAGGCC
>JADLKI010000003.1 GCA_015657395.1 Spirochaetales bacterium
AATCATCACCCACCGCTACCCTCTTGAGCGCGGGAAGGAAGCCTTCGATCTGCTCGCCTCGGGTGATGCGCTGAAAATAGTGCTGAAACCATAGAGAGACAGTATGAAAATCGGAGTGGTAGTCGGATCTGCCTCCGGAAAGGGAACCGCGCCGGAAGCGATTGTGTCGCTCGCCGCCCGCCTTCGGCCCCATGAAGTGGCGGCCTGCGGCGGCGCATTCGGGTGCGACGGTGCATTCGAACGCGACGAGCTTCCTCCGTCGTGGTCCAGATTGTCGCCGGGCCCTTCCGGGGCCCCGCCGCAGGCCGCAGGCTATGTGGAAAATCTGCGCAATACAGTCGCGAGCCTCCTCGACTGGGGGTCGGAGATACTCATCTGCATCGGCGGGGACGGGCTCGCCTCCTACGTGCTCGACGCGATGCTCGCCGCCGGGAACGCGAGCGCACCAGGAGCGCAGCAAAAGGTCNNGCCGCTCCTGGGCATCGCCTCGGGGACCATCAATGTCGGGCCCGTCGTCGCATTCACGACAGAGGACATCCCGGCGCTCGACATTTCAGGGCTCTCGGTGCGGAGCATCGATGCGGTGGAAGTCTGCGTCGACGGCCGCCATCTCGCCTACGCGGTCAACGACGTCATCGTGGGCAACTCGTTTTTAGGGACGGTGGACGGGGAAGTCGTCAACCTCTCCGCGCGGGAACTGCTCCACAGCTGCAGGAAACTGAAAATCGAGCCTTCCACCGACATCGCGGGCGAGGGCTTCTGTTTGAGCAAAAATGGGGCGCCGGTCGCGGTCTCTATGAAAACTCCGGCGCAGATCATCGTCTCGCCGCTCGGNAGGCGGGAGTTTTTTGGCAGGGCCATTGCAGGCGTGCTCTGCAACGCCGCATTCATGGACGGCGCGGCGGCCCTGGGGCTCTTCGACACGGTCATTGTGCGGGCCGCGGAACCTCTGCGGGGCTTCGGCGACACCGCGCGCTCCGAGCATCTGCTCTTCGGGCCGGACGACCGTATAGAAGTAGTNGGGCTCGGCCCCGATGCCGACATCATCGTCGACGGCAACCCGTACGAGAGAGGGGGAGAAGTCGTGAGTTTCCGCCTCCGCCCCGATATCGCAGAGGTGCTCGTGCCCGGCGGCACCAACAGCGCAGGACAAGAGGGGACCGTATGAAGAAAAAAGAGGCGGCAAAGGTATACAACCTCAANAAAAGAACAGGAGAGGGCGCGGCCGTCATGATGACGCCACTGCTCATCACGCTCATTCTGCTCTTTCTGCTTCCGGTGATCCTCGTGCTCATCATGAGCTTCACCAACTGGAGCATGACGACGACGAGCCGTTCCTATGTGGGGTTCCGCAATTTTCTCTTCGTCCTGAACGACNNGGCAGCGTTCTGGAAGGCCNNTTTCGGAAACACGCTGTTCTACACGGGAATCAAGCTGGTCGCCGACACGGGGCTGGCGCTCTTCATCGCGATCCTTCTGGACAGGAAAATCCACTTCAGGCGCTTCTTCAGAATCGCGCACTTCGCGCCCGTCGTCGTGCCNATAACGGCATCGAGCCTCATCTGGCTGTGGTTCTATGATCCCGGCATCGGNCCCCTGAACCAGATACTGAACCTGCTGGGCCTTCCGTCCATGCAGTGGCTGTACAGCGAGAAGACGGCTCTGCTCTCGGTCATCCTCTTTTCAGTGTGGAANGGGCTCGGCTACAACGTGATCCTCTTCCTGGCCGGCCTTCAGAGCATCCCCGAATCCTACCTCTGAGGCGCGAGAATCGACGGGGCGAGCGAGACACAGGTCTTCCGCAAGGTGAAACTTCCTCTCCTCGCGCCGGTCACCTCCTTCATCGTGATGATGGGCATCATCAACTGTTTTAAGATATTCACCGAAGTGGACGTCATGACCCCGAACCACGGGCCGCTGGAGTCGACGCTCCTCATGGTCACCTACATCTACGATCAGTCGTTCACGAGAGGAAAAATGGGCCGGGGCGCGGCGGCCGCCATAATCCTTTTCCTGGTCATCTTTGCGTTCACCATGCTGCAGCGGATGCTGGGGCGCAAAGAAGTGAGCTTCGACTGATGCGGAGGTCTGAAAAATGAACAAACACCTGCGACCGCGCTACCCCTTCACCACGATTTTCCTCTTCCTCAGCTCCGCGCTCATGATCTTCCCCTTCGTCTGGATGCTGCTCTCTGCCTTCAAGAGCCCAGCCGACGTCTATAATTACCCGCCGAAGTGGATACCAAGCTCCTTCAAGTTCACCAATTTCGCCGAGGTGTTCAAAAAAATACCGTTCATCCGGTTCTACGCGAACAGCATCTGCCTCTCGGTCGTCGAGACCGTGCTGCAGATATGGATATCCGCGATGGGGGCCTTCGCCTTCGCCAAACTGGATTTTCCGCTGAAGAAGAAATTCTTCTCGTTCATGCAGAGCAGCCTCTTCGTGCCCGAGATCGTCACGGTCATACCACTGTTCCTGCTCGCGGCCATCGCGGGACTCGTCGACACCTACACCGGGCTCATCGTCGCGGAACTGAACTGCGCGTTCACGACCCTGCTGCTGATTTCGTTCTTCCAGACCATNCCGAACGAGCTCATGGACGCGGCGAAAGTCGACGGCTGCGGATACTTCAGGGTGTTTCTGAAAGTCATCCTTCCCAATTCCAAGACGGCCATCGGCACGGCCTCGCTCTTCGCCTTCCTCACGCACTGGAGAAGCTACATGTGGCCTCTCATCATCACCAACAACGTCAAAATGCGGACCCTGCCCATCGGGCTCAAGTACCTCGTCACGGAGACGAACAGCGAATACCAGGTACTGATGGCCGCCTCGCTCATGGCCATAGTGCCCGTGCTGATCGTCTATATGTTCATGGAAAAGGAGTTCGTGCAGTCGATAACCCTGACCGGGCTGAAGACGTGATTCTGAAACAGGGCGCGCATCGCGCGCCTGGAAATAGAGGAACGATTCCTCAGGGAGGTAGTACCATGAAAAAGAGTGTGATGATATGCATCGCCATGCTCGCACTGGCAATCATCGCGATTCCCGTCGGCGCACAGACAAAACTGAAGGTGTGGTTCGCCATCTCAGGCGATTCGGGCGAGGCGTTCAAGGCCCTGCTCGAAAAGTACAAGGCCGCCAACCCCGATGTCGCGCTGGACTACTCATATTCGGGCAACTACGCGGACACCGCCACGAAGGTGAGCGCCGCGCTCATCTCGAATACCGCGCCCGATGTCGCGCTGATGGCGGCGGGGCCGCTCTATACCGGCGCGCGGAACGATTACTTCATCGAGTCAAAGCTGAACGATGCCGACTTCAACAAGAACGACATCTATCCGGGCGTGTGGGACTATGCGAAATACAATGGAAGAATCTGCGCCGTGCCCTATGGCATCTCGACTCCCGTGCTGTATTACAACAAGGCCATTCTGGCAAAAGCAGGCATAGACCTCAAGAATCCCCCAAAGACCTGGACCGAATTCCTGCAGACAGCAAAGACCGCGCAGGCCAAGGGAAACATTTCGGGAACCCCGGATTTCTGGGGGTTCGACGTCACCGATGTCGGCTGGCTGTTCAAGACCATGCTGTACCAGAATGAAAACACCGTCATCTCCGTAAAAGGCACGAAGATATCGCCCGCGTTCAACGATGACAAGGCTGTCGAAGTCGCCAACTTCTGGAAGCGACTGATCGACGAGAAGATCATGCCTGTCGGGCAGCATGCGAACGCGGAGAAGAAGTTCCTCGCGGGGAACCTGGCCTTCCTCGTCGCGACCTCGGCCCGCATAGCCCGCTGGTCCAGCGATCCCAACATGCAGATCGGCGCCATTCCGATGCCCTACTTCAAACGGCCCTCGGTGGCGCTCGGCGGGAACGTCCTCGTCATCCTGAGCAGGGACCAGAAGACCAAAGAGGCCGCCTGGAAACTGGTGAAGTTCCTGGCCACCAAAGAGAATCAGACCACTTTCGCGCTCAAGACCGGCTATCTGCCGATCCGGAAATCGGGCCTGAGCCTGCCGGAGGCAAAAGAGGCCGTCACAGCCAACCAGATGTACGCCGTGGCCTTCGATCAGCTCGATACCAGCTGGTCATACTGGCACTTCGAACAGATGGGCACGATGGACTACCTCCTGGCACAGGCCCTCGACTCTCTCGAGCGGAACGTCCTGTCGCCAAAGGCCACGCTCGACAAGGCTGCCAACGAACTCCAGGCGGAAATAGATGGCTGACACAGCAAACAGATATTCATTCTCCACAGCCGCGCTGTACCCGAGGAGCGCTTCGGAGAGCCTGCGCCTCATCGCAGGTGCGGGCTTTCTGCACGCCGAGCTGATGCCGCAGTGCTTCGCCGACGCCTCCGAGCCCTTCGCGCGCGAGGCGGAGCGCAACAGAATTCACGTCGCCTCGGTGCACTACCCGCTCGCCATGTTCTCGATGCTCTACAACGCGAGCCCGGGGATGGACGCCGAAGCCAGGGTCTTCGGAGCCGGACTTGTCCGGCTCTGCAAAGCCCTGGGGACGGAGGTGCTCGTCATCCACCCCCACGAAGTCCAGCAGGACCCTCAACTAAAAAGGCTGATCGAGCAGCCCATCCGGGACAACATCCTGCATCTGGCGGAGCAGTGCGATAAGGCCGGGGTGTTCCTCGTCATGGAAAACAGCCCGAAGGGTGTCGGCCGGAGCCCCGAGGGGCTGCTGGCGTACATCGCATCGCTCGGCGCTCCGCGGATCAAGCCCGCGGTCGACACGACAGAGTCCTGCGAAGCCGACGTCGACCCTGCCGAATTCATAAAAAAGGCGCGCCCCGCGCACTTGCACCTGAGCGACCACGCGGGAGACAAAAAACACATACCGGCCGGCGAGGGCGACACGAACTGGCAGGCGGTCAAGGCCGCCCTCGACACGTTCGTCTACGGCGGCTACTACACGCTCGAGCCTCTCTACCGCTATTATCTGGACAAGCCGGAGGAAAAGCTCGCCAAGGCTTACGCTTTCATCTCCGGGCTGATCGGAGGCTGAAGGCCGATGAGCCACCGCAAAGGCAGCGAAAGCAGCGGCGGGCCGCCCATGCAAGGCATACAGGGCCGGGGCGGCCCGCCCGCGCGCGAATTTTCTGCGGAACTTCTGCGCGGGATCCTCACGGCATATTCGGTGGGCGATTCGATGGGCATGCCCACCGAATTCATGACCCGCGCGGAAATCGACTCGAAGTTCGGCCTCGTCGACCGCCTGCTCGAACCGCGCGAATCCAACAACCACCCCAACATCCCGCGCGGGTCCGTCACCGACGACACCGAACAGGTCTGCGCCCTCCTCGAGGAATACGCTGAACGCGGCCGCGTCGACGCGCGGGACACCGCCCGGAGGCTCCTTCGCTGGATGAAGGAGAGCGGCGCCATCGAAAAAAGGTACATAGGCCCGAGCTCCAGGGCTGCCCTCGAAGCGATCGAGCGCGGAACTCCGCCCGAAAGCGCGGGGCTCGGCGGGACGACCTGCGGCGGCGTCATGCGCAGCCCGGCCGCGGTGCTGTTCGCGGCGGTCCGGCAGAAGCCGCTCGCCGAGTGCGTGCACGCATGCCTCCTTCCCACGCACAACACCCAGCTGGCCCTCGAGCCTGCCATGGGCTACGCCTACGCCCTCCATGCCGCGATGCGCGGAGAGAGCCTCGAGACGATACTCTCGGAGCTCGAGGCCGGGGCGACCGAAGGTGCCCGCCTCGCACCCTATCCCCAGTGCGGCCCCTCGGTTGCGGCGCGAGTTCGCAATTTTATTGCGTGCCCTTCCATGGCGCGGCACTTTCAGGCACAGGCCACNCCATTCTCCGGCACCGGCCCGGGCGCCGCCGCCATGAACGCGGAAAACATCGGAGCCGTGCTCGACTTTCTCTACAACGTGTACGGCACGACCCTCGCCTCGGCCGACGTCGCCGCGGCGGCGCTCTGCATCTTCCTTGCCGCCCGCGATGATGTGTGGCTCGCCATCCGAATGGGCGCCTCTATAGGAGGCGATACCGACACCATAGCCGCCCTCGCGGGCGCGCTGTCCACAGCGCACGCTATGGCCTCCACACAGCGCGGCGTCGGCCTCCCCCTCAATATCCCCGATGCGATCGTCCGCGAAGTCCTCGAAAAGAATAACCTCGATTTCGACTCTCTGATCGGGCGCCTGCTAGCCTGAGGGAGACAAGCGGGCTACGGAAGCCTGTTGCCGCGGAGGGGCGCCGGGTCGGCCGGGGCGCCCCGCCGTGTGCGTGACTTGTGAGGCGTAGATGGCGCACAGCTTGCTTTGCGAGTGAAACGGGCCGCAAGCCGTGTGACATAGCCGAACCAAATCCACATGGTTGTTATGTTGTTACTGTTTCAGGATATCTATCAGTGCTGCATTTATAAAGATATTTTCTTTTCCTGCTTTATAGGCAGTAAGTACTCCAATATCAGCCAATTGGTGAAGATATCGAGAAGCCGCTTTTCTCTCCACTCCGATGGATTTCGTAATAAACTCTACTTTGCAATATGGATTCACAAATAATGTTTCGACAAGTTCTTTCGAATAAATTTTAGGTGCTTGTCTTCTTACTTTTTCTATCGTTTGTTCTAGAAGTTCCTTTATATGCTTTATTTTAATGATTGTTTCATGTGATGTTTCTTCAATGCCTTGTAATATAAATAAAATCCATGGCTCCCATGCTGCTTCGTTCGTCACCTCACGGAGAAGTCTATAATACTGGGCTTTATTCTTAATAATATAGGAACTGAGGTACAAAATGGGGGTGTCGAGATAGCCTTTAAGGAGCAAATAGAGAATATTAATGATTCTGCCAGTTCTTCCATTCCCATCATAAAAAGGATGAATGGATTCGAATTGATAATGGAGGACCGCAAGTTTCGTTAATGACCGTTCCACATTGTTGAGGTATTCCACAAAGTTTGTCATTAGGGTAAGAATGATGTCCTCTCCTGAAGGTGGGGTATATATTACCTCTTCTGTCGTATCATTCACGAGAGCGGTTCCCGGTAGTTTTCTGATACCCGCGTCATTTTTTACGATGGTTTGCTGAAGATGAATGATGTCGCTTAAAGAAATAAGGTTTCGTTGGGATACCTTTTGGGATCCTTCATTCAATGCTTCTCGATAATACATGACTTCTTTGGTCGCGGGATCATATTTTTTAAGTGTCGTCGAAAGAGCTTTATATAGTTCATCCCGAGTTGTGATGATATTTTCAATTTCCGAGCTGTCTTTAGCTTCTTGAAGCACAATAGCATTAATGAGGATGGCCTGATTGGGGATAATATTCGCGAGGCCTTTCAGTTCAGCGAGGGCGGCAGCGGCGTTTGTTTCCTGTTTTAGGATTGCGATGGTTTCAATTTTGTCATTATCTGGTGGAAGAAGAAGGGAGTTATAGGGCAGACGAGGATTAAAGCTACTCATATATCCCATTATCTATGAATTTAGTATACGAGTCAAGATTAANNTGTACCAAATATCATAAAAATAGTACACGTTATAAAGATGTGTACGAATACTACAGAATAAGCCCGCGAAGAATATTTTTACCAAGATAACATATGGTAAGATGGACGCGCTTAACGCGCGCGCATAGGAATATCATTCATTCCGAGTCTTATATGTAAGCGCTGTACAACACCAGTTGAAGTATAGCCCATTGGGCCAACGCCGCAAGAGCTCGTGGCGCTGCATAAAAAAGGCCGCGAAAACCCAAGCCAAAGCATGAGTTTCCGCGGCCTTTTGGAAGCCGTATCGAGTGCCCGCCTGTACGATCCGCGGGCACTGCATGATTACACTTATCTTTTCTTCGCGAACTTCGCGCGCACCTCCGGGTCTGCGCGCAGCTTCTGCAGCGCTTCCCGAGCGAAGGCCAGNNGAAGCAAGGACAAGAAGCCGCCCGCCAGCGTGCCCACCACGCAGATCATTGATCGCGAGGGCTCGCTCTTCTTCTCTGGCGGCACCGCCGTGTCGATCACCTCGACGAAGACCTGATCCGTGGCATTCTGCAGGCGCAAATTCTCGAGGCTCGTCAGGAGCCCGCCGTATATCTTTGTCGCCAGTTCGAGCTCCGCCTGCAGATTCGCGTATTCCATAAGGGCCTTGGGCGTCTCGCTTATGGATGGACCGACGCCGCCGCCCGTGCGCTCGAAGTTGTCGATCTGCTTCTGTATGGCCGCAAGCTGGGCCTGGGCCTGGGTGAGCTTCGGGTTGTCGGCCGAGAGCGCGTTCTCCAGGCTGGAAATCTGAATCTCGAGGGTGATCTTCTGCTGGATGAGCGAGCGGTACAGGTCGAGTCCCTGCTGGCTCTGGGTCGCCGGCGCCACGAGCCTATTCTTCCTCTGGTAATCCTCCATCTTGCTCTGAAGCTCGCGCACCTTCTTTTCCTGGTCCGCAACCTGCTGCTCCAGCACCACGATGCTCTTGCCGCTCGAAGTGAGCACGCGGTTCGCAAGGTCCTGCTGCAGCAGGTCTATCGCCGTATTGGCTATCCGGGCCGAGAGCTCCGCGCTCTTTGTCTTCGCCGACACCTTGATGAGCGACGTCTTCGCATCTATCGAGACGGAAAAGACGTCCTTCTGGAATATCTCCACAGCGGCCGAAAGAGGACTTACATCTTTGAGCTTCTCCGGCTTTTTGATGAGCTGTGGGATCAGATCGAGTTCGTTGATGACCTTGACCGCCAGCTCCCGGCTGTTGAGGATCGCCTGGATCTTGACCGAAGGGTCCGAGGAATTCGTGCCGGGGAGGCTCACGCCCGCCATCGCGGCAAGACCCGCATACTGGGAGAGCAGCGAAGAGGAGGAGCTCGAAATCGGCAGGACCGTGCTCGTCGCGGTGTACCTGTTTGGCAGTCTGAGCGCATAGACCACCGAAAGCACCGCGGCCAGCACCGTGATGATGATGATGAGCCACTTCTGCCGCCAGACTGTCGCGGCCAAGTCGATCAGCGATACCGATTCCGTCACAGCAGTATTTTGTTCAGCCACAGTCATCTCCTCACATTACAGGCCCAGGAGTGTCTTTGCAGTCAGCGCAGTTGTCAGGATGGTGCCGACAATCTCAAAGCCATCGCTCAGGTAAGCCCAGGTCATAGACAATTTGGACGATTTGGTGGGCACGTAGACCGTGTCGCCGGGCTCAAGCCTGTAGTTCAGGATATTCGGCCTGAAGAAAAGGAAGCCCTTGCCCTCGGTGCTGTCGAGCTTGCCTGAGACGCGGATGATGTATGCATGCGCCAAATCGGCCTCGTCCAAGATCCAGCCGGACTCGGCGATAGCCTGGCGTACGGTTAAGCCTTCCTTGTACAGCACCACATTCTGGCTCGACACTTCGCCGGATACCAGCACATAGGTCGGCATTTTGGGCACGTAGACGAGGTCGTCGCGCTCGAGCCTGATATCGGAAGAGGAGCCTGCCAGCGCCTCGACTGAGTCGGGGATATCGAGCGCGATTCGCCCAAAGCCTTCCTTGTAAAGCTGTTTCAGATTGCCGAGCTTAGCCTTCTGGATCGCGAGATCAACATGCATGTTCGCAATCACGGCGAAGCCTGATACAGAAGAGGACGAAGAGCTCGATATGGTGGGCAGTGCAGCCCCGCGGACGTCGCCGCCTCGTACTGTGCGATGAGCCTGTCGACCTGGGCCTGCTGCGCGGACGCGACCGATTTCCGGATCAGGACAAGCCCCTTCGGATAAGCTCTCTGATCGTAGCCGCCCACTGCCGCAAGAGCGTCGGAGAGCCGCATCCCTTCGGTAAAGGCGAGAGTCTGGGGATGCACGACTTCACCCCGGACCACGATCGCCGGCAGATGTTCGTCGGGCAGAAGCGCCTTGATCGTAATGGCGTCTCCCGGCGAAAGCAAAATTTTGGTGGTGGGCTGCCGTTTCAGGTAATCCTCGAGATACACGACAGTCGTCTCGCCTGAGGTCTTCTTGATTTCAGCCTTTAGTTCCATCAGGTCCTGCAAAAGTGTCACGGATCGGAGGACCGACGACAGTTCGATCTGGTCATAATACGGTATGACCTTCGGATCGGCCACCTCGCCCGCGATGCTGATGGGCTTCTGGGAATATTTGGGATAGAAAATGACGGTATCGCGCGGCTGGAGTTCGACATCTGCCTGGGCCGAGACTACCTGACCTGGCGCAAAATTGATGACTTCACTCTTAACGCTGTAGCGGTAGACCTCGGCATAACTCGTCTCGGTATCGATGAGGATGTCGCTCTTCTGGATGATATCGGAGAGCTTCATGCCGCTGTACCAGGCATAACGTCCGGGATAGCGAATCAGTCCCTTGAGCAGCACAGTATCGGGATATTTCGAGAAATCGTGATTCTCTCCTGTGTCGCCCGCCGTGACGAAGCGGATGATGTCTCTCGGGTATATCCGTATGTCCTGATACCCTTTGAGCACTGCGAGGGGACTGAAGGTGAGGTAGTCGATTCTGTCGCTCCTCTGCCACCGCTCGATTTCGCCATAGAAAATGTCGGTGGTCGAGAGCAGCTGCTCGGGCGTCAGTATCTCCGACAGCATTTTCGGAGCGCTGAAGGAGTAGAGACCCGGAAAATTCGCGGCACCCTGAATGGCGATCGCGTTGGCAAACTTGTCAAAGTCGATTTTCTCGGGAAGGTATTTCACAGGTACAAAGTGAATGGAATCCATTGCCCGCAGCGGGATGTCGTAGGTTTTCCCAAGGACTTCGCGCGGCGAGAAGGTGAGGTATTCCCAGCTTCCGTCGGCCTTGCGGCGTGTCATCTCGGCATAGTCTAGGTTGGTGTCCTGCAATATCTGATCAGACGTTACGACTGAAGAGAGCATCAGATTGGGCGTGCGCGCATAGGGACCTTCGTACCGTATACTGCCTGAAGTATAGACAACTTCGAGATAGAGACCGAGGTCTGTCTCTATGCCTCCGGTACCGGCAGCAGGTGCAGGCGCGGCTGTGCCATTGGCTGCGACTGGGGCGGCCTGGGCGGTACCTGCCGGTCTGGAGACTGTGCCGCCTCCATTGCCAGGGGCCGTCGTTATCTGGACTTCCGCCGCTCCCTGGACGGTAGAGGCAATCTTCGGTGCAAGAGTGCTGTACAGTCGTATCCTGTCACGGGCCTTCAGCGTCGTGTCATACTCCCCTCGCCCCACCTCCCGCGGCGCAAACGTCACATACTCGTTCTTCCCTCCACCCAACGGCCTCACTATCTCCGCATAGACCTGGTTCGTCTCCAATAACGGCTTCGCCAGCTTCAGAAGCGCCGACAGACTCATCCCCTCCGCCCACGCATACGAACCCCCAAATCCCACAGGCCCTTCCACCGTCACTGCCTGCCCAAATCGCTCCGCATCAGATGCTGGCGCCACATACCCCACCTTCACCAGCCGGATCACATCCCTTGGGCCTAACTCAATATCATACCCCCCACTCAGCACTTCACCAGGACGGAACGTCAGATACTCATTCTTCCCATCACTCCTCAGCCGCGTAATCTCCCCATAGTTCAGATTCGTGTCTAGCAGCATCTGATCCGCCGTCAGCACCGAAGAAAGCTTCATCCCGGGCCGCAGCGCGTACACTTCAGGCCGCGCCACGTTCCCCGTCAGCTGTACAAGATCGCTGAATTTCTCAAGGTTCGGCTGTTCTCCTGCTCCCCCAAATGCCGTCTTCGCCACAAATCGAATCGCATCCTTCGCCTTCAGCGCAAGGTCATACTTCCCTTCCAGCACGTTTTTCGGCGCAAACGTATGATATTCCGGCGTCCCGTCTGCCTTCAGCCGTGTCAACTCCGCATACTCAAGATTCGTCTCCTCCAGTATCTGGTCTGTCGTCACCACCGAGGACAGCTTCAAGCTCGGCGTCCGCGCATAAGGCCCCTGGTACCGGATCGTCCCACTCACCGTCACAACCTCAAGAAACAGCCCTAAATCGGGAGTGATCGTCGCCGCTGATCCAAGGACTGGCGCTGTTGCCGGTGCCTGACTCGCTGCGGGCACCTCCACCGGCACAGTCTCTTGGGTACCAGGGACTACCCCTGGCCCACCACCCTGAGAAGTCGTCCCTGGGGACACTGTCGCTCCACCCGCCACAGCCGGCGCCTGTACACTCCCTCCCTCAGAGACCTCCGTCCCGGCTTCCACCCCTTGCTTCACCGTCGTCGTTTTCGCGGTCGCAGTGCTGTACAGTCGTATCCTGTCACGGACCTTCAGCGCCGTGTCATAGTCCCCTCTCTCCACCTCCCGCGGCGCAAACGTCACATACTCGCTCTTCCCTCCACCCAACGGCCTCACTATCTCCGCATAGACCTGGTTCGTCTCCAATAACGGCTTCGCCAGACTCAACAGATCCTTTAGCCCCATTCCCTCTTTCCACGCATACGAGCCCCCAAATTCCACCGGCCCTTCCACCGTCACCGCCTGCCCAAATCGCTCCGCCTCCACCGCTGGCGCCACATACCCCACCTTCACCAGACTGATCACATCTCTCGGCCCTAAGTCGAGGTCGAAGCTCCCCGCCAGCACCTCCCCGGGCCGGAAGGTCAGGTATTCATTCTTTCCGTCCGCCTTCAGCCGCGTAATCTCACCATAGTTCAGATTCGTGTCCAGCAGCATCTGATCCGCCGTCAGCACCGAAGAAAGCCTCAGTCCCGGTGTCAGCGCATAGACATCAGGCCGCGCCACGTTCCCTTTCAGCTGTACTATCGCTGAATACTTGTTGAGCTCAGGTGCCGATCCTGCAGCGCCAAACGCCGTCTTCGCCACAAAGCGTATTGAATCTTTCGCCTGTAAGGGGAGATCGTCTGTACCTCCAAGTACGTCCTTGGGCGAGAATGTCCGGTATTCTGCCTTACCGTCAGCGTTCAACCTTGTCAACTCCGCGTAGTCCAGATTTGTGGTATCGAGGATCTGCTCGGGGATTAGTACCGACGAGAGCATGAGTCCCGGCGTCCGCGCATAAGGGCCCTGGTAGCGAATCTCTCCCACGACAGAGACATATTCCTTTACATCCCTAAGATGCGGATTGTTCACGTCGATTGTTTCAGCGCCACTGGCAGACACAGCGGTCTCTGTAGCCTCCGTATACAGTCGGACGATATCTTTGGCCTTCAGCGCCATATCGAACGCGCCACTCGCCACTTCCCGCGGCGCAAACGTCAGGTATTCGCTCCGGCCATCTTTTCCAATCCGCACCACTTCCGCGTAGAACTGGTTCGTCTCGAGCTTCGGTTTCGCCAGTTTCAGAAGCGCCGACAGGCTCACACCCTCTTTCCACGCGTACATCCCCCCAAACTGCACAGGCCCTTTCACTTCCACCGCGTCCCCAAAGCGGTCGAAATCCGGCTTCTCCGGCGCATACCCCACCTTCACGAAGTTCACCACGTCTCGCGGCTCCAACGCAAGGTCCCAGGCCCCGCTCAGCACCTCCGAAGGCCGGAACGTCAGGTATTCGTTCTTACCGTCGGGGCGTTGCCGCGTCAGCTCCCCGTAATTCAGATTCGTGTCCAGCAGCATCTGATCTTTCGTCACTATCGACGACAGCTTCAATCCCGGCGTCAGCGCATAGGGACCCGTATATCTGACGGCACCACTGACCGTCACCACGTCGTTGAAGAGATCCTTCTCTGTGTCCGGTGGGCCATACGACACGGCTGGCGTCGTCGGCACAGCTGTCTGCGCAAGCTTGGACGCTGTTCCAGAAGCTGCCGGTTGAGTAGTGGTAGCGACAGGAATGGTTGCCGGGGTGGGCATACGGGTCGCGAGTGGCGCTGACTGAGTATTTCCAGCTTGGTCATTCGCAACCGCCCCCGAGGCGATACCCGTGGGCTGCGTATTCGCGCTTGCCGGTGCTGTTGTGGTCGTCGCCGGTACGGCGCCCGTCGCCTGCGAAGCTGCCGGCGCATTGGGAACCGTCGCACCCTGCGCCGCAGGGCTCGGTCCCGTCGCTGCACTGGGCACGGCAACACTTGGTGCCGCATTCGCAGTCCCTGCACCCGCACTCGCCACTGTCACACTGCCCGATGCCTCTGTCGTTCCCGTCGCCGCCTGTAAAGGCGCCTGCACGGGAACCGATGCCTTCTGCGCACCGGAAACCGCCGCACTCTGCACAGTCGCACTTGCCGGCGCTCCCGTAGGCGCCGTAACTTGCGCCGCGGTGCTCGGTGCCGCCACTGTACTGGTCAGGGCAGCGCCAGATACTCCTCCCACCGGCATGTTCGTATACAGCCGTACAATATCCTTCGCCTTCAGCGCCATGTCATACGCGCCACTCGTCACTTCCCGCGGAGAAAAGGTCAGGTATTCACTCCTCCCGTTCTCCCCCGCCCTCACGATCTCCGCGTAGAACTGGTTCGTCTCGAGCTTCGGCTTCGCCAGTTTCAGAAGCGCCGACAGGCTCATACCCTCCCGCCACGCGTACATTCCCCAAAACTGCACAGGACCTTTCACTTCCACCGCGTCCCCAAAGCGGTCGAAGTCCGGCTTCTCCGGTGCGTACCCCACCTTCACGAAGTTCACCGCATCCCGGGACGCCAGCTCGAAGTCCCAGACCCCGCTCAGCACTTCAGAGGGCCGGAACGTCACATACTCGTTCTTCCCGTCGGGCTGCAGCCGCGTGATCTCCGCATAATTGAGGTTCGTATCCAGGAGCATCTGATCTTTCGTCACTATCGACGACAGCTTCATCCCCTCAGTCAGCGCATACACGTCCGGCCGCGCCACGTTCCCCGTCACGGTCACCGCATTGGGAAACTTATCGAAATCGTGGTCGGTCGCCTGCCCGTCCCGCGCGACGAAACGAATGGTGTCGTACCTCGCGAGCGCCAGATCGGTCTTGCCCGCCAGCACGCTGTCCGGCGAGAAGGTATGGTATTCAGGTTTTCCGCCGGAGCCTCTCCGCGTAAGCTCGGCGTAGAAGTGATTGGCATCGAGGAGGAGGGCGTTGTTCGCGAGAAGATCGGAGAGCCGGGCCCCTTCCTTATACAGATAGAATCCCGGATATTTGACCGGTCCGCTTATCACCACCGTATCGGCAAAGCGGTCGAAATCCGGATCGATCGTCGTGTCATCGTAGCGGTAGAGCACTACCTTGTCGAACTCGGAGAGCGGCACGTCGCCAGCCGAGGCAAGCACATCCCTCGGAGAGAAGGCGAAGGACTTGTCGCGTCCCGACTGATCGATGCGGTACAGGCGGCCATAGAAGAGGTTCGTCTCGGGCAGCGGCTGCGCCTTCAGCAGGAGGCTCCTGAGAGTCTTGAAGGTGCCGACATCGTAGCGCCCGGGATACTTCACCGTGCCGGAAATCTGGGCCTGGCCCAGGAGAAGGTCGCTCACCCTGCCGAAATAGACGAAGTCACCGTCGCTGACAGTCAGACCCGCAAAGGCCTTGTCCGCGATATCGCCCGTGCGCAGCACCTTGCCCGCGGCCTCGAAGCGGAGCAGGCTCACGTTCCCCGAACGCGCCGAAGGCAGCGCATTCCCCGCCAGCGCGAGAACCTGGCCGATACTCGCCTCGCTCTTTATTTCGTAGATGCCGGGCCGCCTGAGTTCGCCCGAGAGCGCCACGACGGGGCCGATTCCCGGAATGAATATCGAATCGCCCTCTCGTACGCGCAGGTCGATGGACTTGCCCTCGAGAAGGCTCGCGTAGAAATCGAGATCGACGCGCTCCGCAGCGCCGCCCTTACCCTGCCTCGTGAGCACGACCGAACGCAGAGAACCTGTCTTGAGAACGCCGCCCGCGCGCGAGAGCACCGTGAACACCGTATCCGCGCCATTCGCCAGCACCGTCCCCGGATTGCCCGCGTAGCCCGAGACGAACACCGGAAACTGCCGCAGCGTCGAGAGCGTCAGGTTCATCTCGAGCTTCTTGTAGCGCCGGTCGAGCATGCTCTTCAGCGTCTCCTTCACCGTCCCGAGATTCTGGCCCCACACCGACACCTGTCCCACGGGAGGCAGGAAAATCGCCCCATTTCTGTCCACAGTGAGTACATAGGAAGACGACAGCTCCCTGATGTCCACCGGGTCGCCCCAGAGGTAGAGCACGAGGCCGTCGCCCGGCCCGAGCGTATAGTCGTCGCCAATCGCCGCGAGCGATGGCGCAGTAGGATTTCCGAAGAGCGAATAGCCGAACTGCGTGAGATTCTGTGCCGACGTTCCCAGGCTCGAGGCCATGGTCGCAAACATCTGCTCTATGGAGGAAGGCTGTATAGTCTGGGCCGGAGCTTGCACCGCAGCGGCGGTCTGGCCGCTTGATGTTTGGGCGCCTGAAGCCTGTCCAGAGGGCGCCGTCGTGAGCTGGTTCACCGTCGGCTGCTGGGGCGCGGTAGTCGGAGCAGTGCCGGTGAAAGAGCCGCTCAGATTCTGTGTCCCGCCCTGCATGGCGCTCAGTGCCTGCTCAATCGCCGTCTGGTCCATCGTCTGGGCACCCGCAGCCGCAAGCAGCACGAGCGAGAACATCGCCGCCGATATCAATGCAATTATTTTCTTTGTCATCATAAACTCCGAGCCTGGATTATACTACGTCCTAACTCTTCATCTTCCTATAGAGAATAGATTGTATCACAATTGAGCAGATCAATGATTCCGGGAAGGGTCCAAAAGTTTTAGTTTTTTGAAATATTTCCGATAATACCCGCGGTCGCGGGCCAGAAGTTGATCGGCGTGTACCATGGCATGGGCCGCAATAAGAAAATCAGGCAACACCCTCTTCGATTCACCTTTATTTTTTAAGTAGAAAGAGTATATCGAGCCTGCGAGAAAAGCGCTTTCTCTTGTCGAGGGGAAAAATTCAGCTCCCATGTCATTCAAAAATTCTGACAAAACAGCATCGGATGATAGAGCTGGCCGTAATTCTGCAATCACAGATTCGCAGACTATAATCCTCCCTGTCTCGCGGGCCTTTGCCAGGGCTGCTTCCGAACAGGAAGCAAAATGCGAATCATCGACGAGGATATCGAGGAGCACAGAAGTGTCAACAGCCGTTGTCATCCACGCACCTCATTGAGATAGGTATCGACATCCACAAAACCTTCTGGCAAACGCCCTTTGCCGCGCCATCGTCTCAATGGATCTTTCGGCTCCTGTTTTGTGCCGATAATTTTCCCGTTAGTAAGCTCAAATTCAATTATGGTCCCCGGACGGATGCCCAGCTTTGTCCGGATTGCTTTGGGAAGAGTAATTTGACCCCGTTCAGACACTCTCGTTTTCATATTTTTATTTTACGAATTCATATTTATAAAGTCAAGAAGACTGCCAAAGCTTAGGGGCATGGAAGAAGGCCTCTCTGCCTCAGCGGCGCTCCGGGGGGACACAATAGGTAACCAGGTCTTCACCTTATCCTTTCAGTTTTTCCGCGGCCGAATTCAGCAATATCTGGGAGAATCTGATGAGCGGCACCGAGCGAGGCATCCCGGCACGGCTCCTGACCTCTTCGCCAGCATCGTCATTTGCGCAGATAACGACAAGATTCTCATATTCCATACGTCCCGCATTGATCACCCGCAGACAGGGCTCTGCCTTTTTATAGAATTGCAGGCTATGCCGCAGACATGCGTAATCAAACAAAAAATCGAGCTCTTCCGGCCCCAGGAACAGTACCGCGTCATAGCCCCGCCGCGCCACTTTTTCAATGAAAATATCTATTTTCTTCCGATATAGTGAGGCATTTCGCATCGCGCGCGCAAAGAAATCCATTGTCCGCACGGCGATCTGCTGTACTCCCGACGGTGTCAGCGCGTACTTGATGGCGCTCCCCCTGACATGCAGCAGCTTCACCCAGCCCCGGTCCATAAAGCGCTTGAGCAGCACATTGGTAAGACCGAGGGACAGCCCGGAGGTACGCGCCAGCGCCCTCTGCGAATTCAGCGTAGAGGTATCCCCTTCCTCCATCGCGGTATAGAGAGAATCGAGGAGTTGTAATTCGGGATTATTTGAATTCATGGTAGGCTCAATAATTTTGACAGGATTGAACATCAAACAATGGGGTCGGAACCCTTCCTGACGTGGATTTTTTTGCCCTTGTAGATGATTTCGTCACAGGTATCTGCGGTTATGATATACCCTTCGGCCAGGTTGAAAAATGAGAGCGCCGCCATCAGACCATGGATTTCACGCGCTTCATTGTCGGTGGTCAGCTGGCTGCATACCTGGATGCAGAGAGGCGGCCCGCTATGGGGATGTACGACAAAGTCACATTCACTCTCTTTATCGGAGAAATAATAGATATCTTTCGTTTTCCGCCTGAGTTCTATGAACACGACGTTCTCGAGCAAGGCGCCTTCATTCTTTGTGAATGCCGCAGAACCGGTGGTGATAAGCCCCGGATCCACCACATAGAGTTTCTTTGGGGCGAGCGACTGAGCCTTTGCCGACCACGCGAATCGTGGCACCAAGTCGATCAGGTACGCGGCCTCAAAATAAGAGATGTAATCGAGGATCGTTTGGGGAGATTTAACGCCTACGATTCCCGTCAAGTTGCTTGGCGAAACAAGGTTTGCCGCATTGGAAAGAATATAGGTGAAGAGCCGCTTCAATGATCCTATGTCACGAATTCCGTGGCGCACTGCGATATCGCGATAGAGGATATCTGTCTGCAGCTGCACAAGAATGTCGCGGTTTCCGGTTTTTAAATACTCCGGGAAGCCGCCTGATTCCAGATATACCTTGAGCGAGTCGATCCCTCTCGCAAGATTTCTGAACGCCAGAAACTCGCTATAGGAAAAAGGATAGAGCTCTTTGGTGATATGCCTGCCCGTGAGCTTTGTGCCAAGCTCACCGCTCAAGAGCGACGCGTTCGAGCCGGTCGCGATAACCTGGAAGTGCTCATCCAGTTTTTGTCTGATATAGAGCTCCCAGTTTGCAGCTGACTGAATTTCATCGAAAAACAGCAGCCTGGAGCCAGACTCCGCGATCACCGTATCGAGGAGAGTGAAATCGCTTGTCTCAAAGCCGAGAAGCCGCAGGTCGTCAAAATTGAAATAGAAATACGGCCTCGCCAGCTTTCTCGTGAACTGATGCAGAAGCGTACTTTTGCCGCACCTGCGGATGCCAGAGACGATAAGCGCGTGACTTGTGATATCAGGCAAGCCGGCAAGGACCTCCCTCTCGAGCCCCGTATCGAAGGTCTCGACCGCCTCTTTCTGGCTTGCCGCAATATCGCGCAGTCCCGACAGTTTCATGGATTATAGTATACTGCCACTGGAATATTTATTCCAGTGGCAGCAGAATATTTTCAGCACATTATACAGAATTTCGCTTATATGTGGGCACCATTCTCTGAATCCTGACCATCACCTCAGCCTTATTTCCGCTTTCGCAGAAGGTATTCAACTCCATAAGCTCATTTTTCAGTCGATCAAAGTCATAGCAACCTGGTTCGGCTATGAAGATTTTGTCGTGCGCCGTCTTACGAACGCCCTCCTCCGACATGAGGACTTCTTCGTACAATTTTTCCCCCGGTCTGAGGCCGGTGAACTCAATTTTTATGTCCACATCCGGGGTCAACCCTGAAAGCTGAATAAGGTCCTTGGCGAGCTGATAGATCTTCACGGGTTTGCCCATGTCGAGGATAAAGATTTCACCGCCTTCGGCGTAAGCGCCTGCCTGCAGCACGAGCTGGGCGGCCTCTGGTATGGTCATAAAGAATCGCACGATGTCGGGATGAGTTACGGTCACAGGACCGCCAGCAGCAATCTGTTTCTGGAACAGGGGAACGACCGAGCCGTTGCTTCCGAGCACATTGCCAAACCGGACCGCGCCGAATTTTGTCGCGCTCTTTTGGGCGATGGCCTGCACGATCATCTCGCACATACGCTTGGTCGCGCCCATCACGTTGGTAGGGTTCACCGCCTTGTCGGTCGAGATCATCACAAATTTATCAACATGGTGGCTATCGGCGACTTCCGCCAAATTGAGGGTACCGAATACATTGTTCTCAATAGCCTCGATGGGATTGTCCTCCATGAGGGGGACGTGCTTGTGCGCCGCCGCGTGGAAGACTACATTTGGTCTTTCTTCCCCAAAGACACGATCCAGCCCATTCCTGTCCCGGATGGAGGCGATAAAAACGCTCAGTGGCATGTCGGGGTATTTCTGTCTGAGTTCGTTCTGAAGCTCATAGGTGGTGTTCTCGTAGATATCGAGCAGCACGAGTTTCGCCGGCCTGAACGAGGCGATCTGACGGGCCAGCTCGGCGCCTATGGAGCCGCCGCCCCCGGAGATCAATACGACTTTCCCCGCGAGATACCGGGAAATACCTTCGGCCTCGAGCTCCACCGGATCGCGGCCAAGGATGTCCTCCATATTGATGGCGCGCATCTGGTTGAGCATCACATGATTGCTAAGAAGCTCGTAGATGCCGGGAACTATCTTTATGCCGCACTTCGTCTTGCGACACTCTTCGATGATGGCCGACTTGCGCTCGCCCGACAGCGAAGGAATGGCGATGATGATCTGGTCGATCGTGTAGTGGTCGGCGAGCGCCGGGATATCGTCAGCATTGCCTCTGACCGGCACTCCAGNCACGCTCTGACCAATTTTCCTTGGGTCGTCGTCGACGAGGCACACGGGCTTCAGGCTCTTCGCGAAGCCGCTCTGCTTCATCTCCCTGATGACCATGCTTCCCGCCGCGCCGGCCCCGACGATCATCACCCGCGCCGCGGCCTTCTGCCTTTTTACATCAAGAAACGGGAGAAAGCGCCTGAAAACCCTGAACAAAATCCTGAAGCCCACCACGCCTACCGTCACGAATATAATAGCAAGCACCGTGACGCTCCTGGGAACCGGACTCCCCAGCACGACATCCAGCACCAGAACGGCGATTCCCGCAGCGACACAGCCACCCGTCGCGAGGAGAAACTCATCCAGACTCGCCAGCTCCCACAACGACGCATAGAGCCTAAAAATATACAGAACGGCGACAAAAATGAGGCTGAACAGCACAGAGTGCTGCCACAGAGCATTCCAATACGGTTGCGGAACATTGAACTCGAACCTGAATCCCAGAGCGAGCGCAAAGGCGAGGTTCAAGAACGCCACGTCTATCAACATGAGCGCAACTTTTTTCCCATATATTTTTTGAATCATGATGAGTGCCCAATATACGCAAAATGGCAAATTATGGCAATAGTATCCTTTCTCTATACCGCAGCCGATGCCCTATACTCAGGCACCAGGGCCTTGAGCATCTCCACCGTTTCTGCGGGGCTCATGGCTTGGCGGCCTTCGGCGGTCTTGTGCAAAAAAGCTTCCAACAACTGTTTGTGGCCATTCAGATCACCGTTTACCTTGGCCTTGAACACCTTGGGATTGTCGGTGGGGATGATCGTGTCCTTGTCGCTGAGCTTTTCCTCGTAGAGCTTTTCGCCCGGGCGCAAGCCCGTCACCACGATCTTACTGCGCTCGTCGCCGTAGTACTGGATGAGGCGCTCGGCGAACTGGTAGATGTTCACCGGCTCGCCCATCTCCAGCACCATCACCTCGCCGCCTTTGGCGATAGCCCCGGCCAGGAAGACCAGGCTCACCGCCTCGGAGATGGTCATAAAGTAGCGGATGATTCGCCTGTCGGTGACGGTGATGGGCAGCCCCAGGCGAATCTGCTCCATAAAGAGGGGCAGCATGGAGCCGCGGCTTCCCAGCACGTTGCCGAAGCGCACGCAGACGATCTCGGTCTCCGGCGTGCTCAAGGTGGAGGCGATCTGCTCGGCCACCCGCTTGGTGGCGCCCATAACGTTGGTGGGATTGACCGCCTTGTCGGAGGAGATGAGGATGCAGCGCCGCGCCTTGTGGGCCACCGCGGCGGAGAAGACGTTGTAGGTGCCCAGGATATTGGTTCTGACCGCCTCTTCGGGGTAGTACTCCATCATGGGCACATGCTTGTAGGCCGCGGCGTGGAAGACCAGTTCCGGGTTGTAGGCGGCGAAAATATCGTCCACTTTCTTTGAATCCCGCACGTTGCAGACGATGGGCATAATCCTGTCGGAAAACTCCTGAGAGTAACCGTGAAGGCGCAGGGAAAGATCGTGGAGTTCGGTTTCGTCGATATCCAGGAGCAGGAGCTTTTTAGGCCCGTAATCCAGAAGCTGGGTGCAGATCTCGTTGCCTATGGATCCCCCGGCCCCGGTCACCAGCACGCAGCGGTCCCGCACCATCGCATCGATGGAAATCCTGTCGATGCTCACAGAGGTTCTGCCCAGGAAGTCGTCGTAGTTGATGGACCGCAGGTCCAGCGACTCCTTGTGGTAGCGCTCCATCTCGAATATCGACGGCACTATGTGCACCTGCGCGCCTGAGTCCTTGGCGCTCTTCAGCGCGATCTGCAGGTTCTCGGCCTTGAGATCCGTAATGGCGATGATGAGAGCCTGAATCCCCTTTTCCCGCAGGACGCCGTCGATATCCTCGAGGCTTCCCAATACGGGGAGCCCCTGGATCAGGGTACCGCGCTTCAATGGATCGTCGTCGATAAAGCCCAGCACGTAGTAGGGCAGCTTGCGCTTGAAATAGGAATGCGCCAGCTGAACTCCGATCTCCCCCGCCCCGTAGACGAGGGTGCGCGGGTAGCCTTCTTCGTTGTTCCTATTGAAATGATAGGTAAGCGCCATCCTGTAGAGAATCCTGTAGCCCAGAATGGACACGCTCACTCCCAGATAATAGGGTATGAAGAACCTCGCGGCCTGGCTGACGTCCCTGGTATAGAGCAAGAGGACGATCAAGATCACGAAGCCCGAAAAGGTAAGGGCCGCCTGCCCCCGCAGCGCCAATTCCAGGGAGCTGTCCTTCAGCCGAATGGCGTAGACCTTGGCCAGCCACAGCACCAGTATCTGAAATGCCACGAGGACCGACAGGGCCGGCAGATGGGTGAACACCTCGCTCATGCTCTCCGTAGCGATATAGGAAGCCAAGAATATGGAAAGAAAGCTAAAAAAGATATCGGCGACAATCAAGACAAGGTGTCGCGAAATCCTATTAGTTTTTATTCTCATTTTTTCTCCCAAAGGGTTGCCAAACTCATTTTTTAAAGCAGTTCTCATTTTACGGAGATTATATCGTTCTTTACCATTTAAAATCGAGCCTGTATCAAACAGTCCTCATGTTGGGAGATTATCACCCCCTATCGCTTAGCCTGATAAGATTCTTGACAAGATAACAGGATTACCAGGATTAACATGGGACATCCTAGTAGAGAGGAATGGGCTCGCGTTCCTCGCGAAGTTTTTCTATCCGGTACCAATAATAAAACACTTCTTTGCCCGGAACGGCGTATCTCCCACGGCCGATCCTACGCAACGAACCTCTGGCAACCATCTCATGCAAACGCCACAGAATCGTGGGGAAGCGATAAATGATCGAATCTCCTCTACGGTAAAGCTTTCCCTGTTAATCGTGCAAATCCTGTTACTTGTCCTTAGAAAATATGGAAAGCTTACTGTTCAAAAGACCTTAGTAATTCTAGTAGCGTATCGGATTTTACCGGGGCGGATGCAAAAAAGATCTTCGCCTCGATGCCGATTCCTTCACGGGCTTCGATCGATAAATATTTGTCAGCCATGGTGATCGAGTGGTTTTTTAAATCTTCGTTTTCGCCCAGATAGCGAATTTTAAATCGTAGTCCTGCAGGTGTAATAGCCGCTCTCATCGATGTGGGGGCAATGACTGTTCGGGAGGAGAGAGATTCAGGAATTCTCTCCGCAATAGAACCCGAAACAAGGCGAGAAAAATCGATACTCAATTGAACCGTAGATTGAGACTCATCGATTTCAAGGACTGGCGAGATAGGACGAATTTCGTGTCGCGTTTCGCATGAGGCAATAAGGTGGTACGTTCAGTTTTGCGCAACCATATTTATTGATAATCGCGGTTGAAAATGAGTCGAGCATCAAGGCCATGAAATCCAAAGAATCAACGGGGAACAAATCGATGAGCGTCGATCTGAGGTCTATTATTTGCATAGTTCCGCTCCTAAAGACGGCGCAACCGTCGAGACATTCATTTGGACGATTGCATAGCTTGCTGAATTAGCAGCAAAAGCATCTGAATAACTCGGCTGGCTATTTTTTGCCCAGATACTTGCGACCTGAGCAGGTTTCTGCCAGGACCCTCCTTCAAATTGCGATGATAGTGTACGTGTCGCCAAAGAGAGTTGTTTGACCGCTTTATCGATAGAATCTGCGTAGAGGTTTCGCTCGATCAAGGATGTGAGAAACTGGTTCAGGGAACAGCCCTCCTGGCGTGAGCGCATTGTGGCCATCCGATGGGTTTCGGGTGAAAGCCTCAACGATATGTTGCCCTTGAATTCTCTTTCCGAGAGGGGAATCGGAGCTTCTCTCCCCTCCTCAGCAAGAATGCCAACCGCTTCTTCGACAACGGATCGGATTGCCGCGTATGCTTGTTCTGGGGTCGTGCCATCGGCGCTGAGATAAGGGAATTCCGCAACGGAACTTATAAACGCCGCATCTTCTTCTGAATAATGAAGATGAAATTCATACTTATCTATAATATCCATTCGAATCACCCTTCCTCATTTCTCCGCTTTAGGAGAGCTGCGACTTGCCTTTGCTGATAGCGCTTCGCATCGCCGCTCGGTCCGCTCTGAATATTGACAATCTCTCCCGCATACGGATCTTCGTAGAATCTATGACTGGTAGCATTTTCTCTTAATGAAAGCACTATTGATACTATATGACAATAATTATTTTTGAGGCTGTATGAGATAAAGCTCTATGATACACTCAAGATGTGCAAATAACTCATTGTAAATTAAAGAAAAGTACTCAAATAAGGCTTGCTGAGTTTTTTGTACTTGAGGTAACTGCGATAACGTAAACTATCTTTCGATAACGTATTCTAAAGGGGCTGTTGCCGAACGGAATGAAGCTTTACTCAAAGGAATGAAGGAGCTAGGCTGAATATCAGAGGTAGTCGATGCAGGGACGAAAGAGTAATGAGCCGAAATTGTTCTACCAGGTCAGTCTGGATCGTTTTGTTCCCCAGGATCATATCATTCGAAAGATGCAGGATGTTCTTGATCTTACCTACTTGTATACAGCGACGAAACCATACTACGCCCATGACGGGAAGCCCTCCATTGATCCGATAGTTCTCTTCAAGCTCTACATCATAGGATATTTCTTCGGCATTCCTTCGGAGCGAAGGATTCTGAAAGAGGTTCAGGTCAATCTTGTTTATCGCTGGTACCTTGGGTATGACCTTGATGAAATGCTACCCGATCACAGTATCCTCACCAAAGCACGGTATCGTTTTCCGGAACCACTGTTCGAGCAATGCTTCAAACACATTGTCTGTCTCTGTAAGGATGCGGGACTCATTGATGGGACCTTTCACTTTATCGATTCGACCGTGGTGAAGGCAGATGTGGCACAAGAATCATTCAGAGCACGGCTTCTTCCTGTAGAAGAGTATCTGAAGGAAGTACAGGTGAATGCGGAGCAGGACTATGCCTTCAATGGGACGGTTGACCCTGAGAAGATGGGCGGCAGGATATAATGAGCCCACCTGTCTAGACAGAAAAGAATCAGAAATAGGGTGGACTTCAGCTCCTCTCATGCTACATTCTTGAGTTCCCCAACGGGGAACTTGCTCCAATACATCGTGTCTGGAGTTTCGTACTCCAAGGATTGATGGAATCGCTCACTGTTATAAAATGCAAGGTAGCGCGCAAGTCCATTTTTCAGTTCCGTCATAGTCCGGTAATCCTTAAGATAAATATCTTCGTACTTCAAGGATCGCCAGAATCGTTCAACGAAGATGTTGTCCAAGGCACGATTAACGCCATCCATGCTGATACGTATACCTTGAGATTCCAGCACCGATACAAACGCGTCAGAAGTAAACTGACTTCCCTGGTCGGTATTGAAAATACTTGGTACTCCATACAGCGCGATAGCTTCTTCGAACGCCGATACGCAAAATTGGGCATCCATGGTGTTAGAAACTCGCCAGGAAAGTATCTTCCGGGAATACAAGTCAATAATCGTCACGAGGTAAACGTAACCACNCGCCTACACCTGGTTTGGTAACCAGATGTTCATTCCCTTCAGCAAATAGGGATATTTCTTTGAGCCCGTGGACGGCTTTGAAAGTTGCAATCCTGGATAGATCGCCCGTAACCCGGATTTCTTCATAATCCGTCTGACTTGCTTTCGGGTAACAGCAAGGTAATAAAGCTCTCTAGCTATTCTCCGGTACCCGTAAAATGGTTTTTCCTTGAGCTGGTTTTGAACAGTTTGTAGTGTCATTTTTCACGACAATGGAATTGTAACACCTTTACAGGGCATGAAATAAAGTTCTTTTAGCGTGTGACAACATTGAAAAATTGTAGTACCACAAAAAGTAAATAGTGCTTTACACTATAGCAGCAATGGTGTATTTTGGTGGTACCATGTTTGTACGCGTTACCAATTCGGGTAAAGACGGCAAATATCACTACGTACAGCTCGTCGAGTCCACGAGAGCCAAAGATTCGGGTACTGTAAAAACTACCGTCATCCATAACTTTGGCCTTCGAGAAGAGGTTGATCTTAAAAGCATCGAGCGCCTCATAGAAAGCCTTGCCTCTATCCTTCCCAATGGGTCTCCGCGTGCTTCCAAGGGTGGTAAAGGATTCGAGTTTTTAGGATCCCGCGAAATCGGTCCCTGCTGGCTGCTCGATGGACTTTGGAAGCGTCTTGGCATTAATAAAGCCATTGAGTCGCTGGTAAAGGAGCATCGATATAGGGCACCGATGGAACGGATGCTGTTTGCCATGGTGGCGCAAAGAATCGTAGCCCCTGGATCCAAACTCTCTGTCGAACGCTGGTTGGAGAAGAGTGTCCTTATTGAGGGGCTTGCTTCTGTTGACGTACACCGCCTCTATGCGGCTATGGATCTGCTCATCGAATCGAACGAAGCCGTCCAGCACGCGGTGTTCACCCAAATGACCAAAGCCTTCGACCTTGACCTGGATATGCTTTTATTGGATACAACAAGCACCTATTTCGAGATCGAAGAAGAAGACCAGCACGAAGGTGCGCTACGAAAACGAGGCCACAGCAAGGACAATCATCCAGAACTTGCACAGGTCGTTGTTGCCTTTGCCGTCACAAAAACAGGTATTCCTGTGCGGTGCTGGGTGTGGCCCGGGAATACGAGCGATCAACAGATCGTCCAGGAAGTGAAGCATGATCTTGGCCAATGGAACCTGGGCAGGATCATCATGGTGCAGGATACAGGTTTCAATTCCGAACGCAACCGTCAGGTGCTTCTGCAGAGTGCCGGCGACTATATCATCGGAGAAAAGCTGCGTGTCGGCAGTAAGGGTGAAGCAGTAGAAGCCTTGCACCGGGCAGGACGGTACCGCCAGATTGAACGAGAGGGTCGGATACTCCTGTGCAAAGACGTTTCCATCGATGCAGGGACAGCCCTTGAGCGACGCTATGTGATCGTGCAGAATCCCGAATCGGCGACACGAGATGCCGCCAATCGAAATAGCATTGTTGCTTTTGCTAGAAAGAAGCTTGAAGCGCTGTCCCCGTTATCAGACGAACCTCACAGGAAAGCTGCCTGTGAGCTACGAAGTCATGGAACTTATGGCCGCTATATCGGGCAACGTCGTGATGGGACGCTTTTTATCGATGAAGATAAAATTGCCCGCGAAGCGCTTTTAGACGGAAAGTTTTTGATCAGTACCTCGCTTTTAAAACTTCCCGTGGAAGATGTTGTGTATGGCTACAAACAGCTCTTTGAAGTAGCGCGTGTGTTCAAAGATTTAAAACATATCGTAGAAGTACGGCCCGTATATCATCGCCTGGACGACAGGATTCGCGCCCATGTACTCATATGCTTTCTTGCGATGGTGGTGGTGCGCTGTGCCGAACGCAGTGCGACTATGTCTTGGCGCGATATTATGCATATGGTTACCGATATTCGAGTAGGTAAAACCGTAAGTGCTGATGGTGAATTATGGCTTACCTCGCCGCTTGATGATGCCCAGAAAGAGCTATTCACGACGTTAAAGATCAAGCACCCACCCAAGGTATGGGACTACAAGGCACGCAAAAAACTGCCTGAAACCATGTAGTACAACTTTTTTCGCACAAATATTGGCCCTATTTATTTCTATATATATGTTTACTATACATTCTTTATACTACAAACTGTTCAAAACTAGTTGAGTACTTCGAGAATAGCTTCCAGAATTGCCATATCTGGGTCTCCTGCCACTTCTTTGGGCTGGTAGTAATAGGATGATCTGCTGATTCCCAGACTCTCGCATTGCTGCGCTATCGAGAGTTCAGGATGATCGGCTTCTACCATTTCGGATCGGTCCCGTATAGTTGTTTGTATTTTTTTTAAGGTAGTCGTTTTCAACTTGGAGCTGGCCTATTTGTTTGTATAGTGCATCCTTTTGCCGTATGGCATCTTCTGAACCTTTGTCCCTCCCCTCTTTCTCAAAGAGCATCGATGCGTGTTCAAGAATTTGCCGTTTCCAAAGCGCAATCATGTTCGGATGGACCGAATACGTGATCGCCAGTTCCTGTAAAGTCTTTTCTCCCTTGAGGGCTTCCAAGGCTACCTTGGCCTTGAATTCTTTGTCGTACCGCTTTCTCATACCCAACTGTATGCCTCCTTTTTCTTGTTCTGCAAGGAGGGAGCGGCCCACTTTATTCTTTCCCTAATGCTGTCCAGTTATTGAGGCTCATTATACTATACATGGAGCCTTACTTTCTATAGGCTTGGGTTTGGTATACTACTTTTCCCTCACCACTACTATCGCTACTTATTACTGGTTTGGCAACAGACCTATTAGTACGTTATCTACTATTCAGACAGGTCTTTGCATTGGCTTAGTTGAACTGACTTTTCGGATATTTCCTCCTCTGATTAATGACGAACTATGTCCGTCCACATACTTTTAGTCACTCCCATTATAATCACATCAACATATTCACCATTTCTGCAATAGTCAGACTTCAATCTTCCTTCTATTACAAAGCCTGCCTTCTTATATGCTTTTATTGCCGGAATATTATCAAATATTACAGTCAAATATACACGATTTAATTCTAACTCAGTAAACGCAATTTTGAGTATTTCACCTGTGGNCAATTTAGCATAACCTTTCCCACGAGCACATGACTCACCTATAAAGATTCCAAATTCACCTTTACGGCTTTGATAATCAATGTTCTTAATAAAAACAGTACCAACATCAAAACTATTGCCATTTTCTTTGATAACAATTATGTATTGAATACACTTGCCAGTCTCAACAATATTATGAAGATAATTCAGATGCTGTGCCTCCGTAAGCTCTGTTTGCGTATACAGATTTCGTTTAACACTATCTGAATTTCTCCATTTTATGATATTTGCTGTATCAGCAGCAACAATTTTCCTTAATTCAACTTTTGCACTCATAGTTATGCCAAAAACTCATTTACAACCTTGATAACTTTCCTCACATCCTCATCAGTTAGCCACATATGAAGTGGTATAGTAATCAGATGTTGGCTGATTGCATGAGCATGAGGACAAGTGCCGTTTGCATACCAATACATGCTGTATTCAGTATTGTCGCGGTAATGAACGCCACAATTGATATCCTGTTTAGCCAGATAATCGAGCAGAGCCTCACGATCCGGAACGGCAAGTTCATAGAGGTGATAAGAGCACTCATCAGCGTGGTTTGCAGGGATAATCTGAATGTTCTTGTTATTCTTAAAACCTTCATTATACATCTTCACGATTTCGCGTCTGCGGGCATTGTCTTCATCCAGATATTTCAGTTGAACAAGTGCAATGGCTGCCATGATAGCATTACCGTTGTACTTATATCCGACATAGTCAACATCATACTTCCATGCATAAGTTCCCTTATTGGAACGAGCATATGTATCCTTGTTGATACCTAGCCATGCCAACTGACGTACTAGTCTGTCGCTTTCCTCATCCGGGAAGCAGATCATACCGCTGTCACCGGTGGGAAGATTCTTGACTGCTTGGTAGGAATATACGGCAACATCTACGCCGTCCCAGGTACCAGGGCAAACACCATTTACACGAGTACCAGACATATGTGCTGCGTCAAGAATCAATTTAAGACTATGCTTCTTACAAATATCGATAACCTTATCCAGCTGTCCGACACGTCCACCATAGCCCACGAAGATGACTGCTCGCGTCTTGTCTGTGATTTTCTTCTCGACATCAACTGGGTCGAGGCAAAGATACTCGTCAACATCAGCAAAAGTGGCATGGAGATTCTCGTAAAGGATTGCATGGTTTGTAGAAACGAATGTGATCGGAGAAGAAATAATCTCATCGCCATCCTGCCAGCCATTATGCATCTTCAGAATCTTTACAGCCAGATGTAAACCCGCTGTGTTTGAGTTCAGATAATAAGCATACGGGTGTCCAGTATACTTCTTCCATTCTTCTTCGAACTCAACTGTTTTATAACCCATGCCAGTCCAGCCTTTTTCAAGGCAATCCCTTACTCCCTTAAGGCATTCATCAATGTGAAACTTAGGTTTTAATACTTGAATAGACATCATTCTATCTCCTATAAAACATCAACTATAAATCGACTCCGAAATATATTTTATGCTCAGCAATAGCTGGGCTTATGCGCTCATCTCGTTCAATGCAGTCCGCATTGAATCTATTTTCTTCTCAAGGAAGTATCAGTCATGAATCCTACATTGAATTCCTCTTCCCTCGTCAACATTACCCACACTATCCTCGACAGCTTCCTGGCTGTCGCGATGATCGACTTCCCCGATCCCTTCACCCTCTTCATCGCTTCATACCGTTCCATCAGTCGCCACGAGGCACTCTGTCGACTTCGCCGAATGCCCATCACAAGCTGCACAAAGGCGGTTCGCAGCTCTTCAGGACCACGTTTCGTTATCCTGCCGTAATGCTCTGTCTCATTCGAACACTGGACCCAAGGTGCTAGCCCCGCATAGGAGGCATACTTCTTATGGTTCGCAAATCGCTGTATGTCATCCGTGTACGCACGAATGGTACTCGCCGTCACCGGTCCACAGCCGGNAATTGTCTGTAATAACTCTACTCCCCTATCTCCAGCCACCAGCTTCTCTATCTCACCCTCGATCGCCTTGACGTTTTCACTCAGCCGGTCTATCGTTGCAACCAGCGGTTGGACTACGAGTCCGTTTCCCGCTCCTGCGAGGGTGTCCAGAATCTTCTGGCGCCCTCGCGTGCTTTGTAGGCTCGCCTTCGTGTCTTTCATCCCCATGGATACCAACAATCCATGGATCTGGTTCTTCACTGTCACCCGTGCCCGTACCAACGTGCTTCGCACTTTCAATAGCCGCCTGAGGTGCTCACTTGCCTCGGAACACAATCTCGACTCCGGCAGCATATCCTTCGACAGAAACTCGGCGATGGTCGCCGCGTCATGCTTATCCGTCTTCTTCACCGACTCGTGGATCANCTTGAACTTCATCGTGTTGATCACGACGACTGAAAAGCCTTTCTCTTCCAGCCGATGTTTGAAGTACCTCGTGTTCCCCGTCGATTCAACGCCGATTCGAATATCATGACCGCTCCGCTTCCACTGTCCCAGCTTCCGTAAAAACGTCATGTACCCTTCTTCGTTGGTNNCAGATACTGCCACCGTGAACTGCGTCGTATGCAGATCCACTCCGATATCTATCCGCATTCCCTCTCCTCCATCCGGAGTCGGGTCGTTTCGGCGATGAAGCTCCATTCTCCTATCCGACCTCGCAGGTCATTGAATGATGCGGCGAAAGCTCTTCATTCTCCTTCCCGGTCTTTTTTGACCATTCATCATGACGAACTTTTGCCTTCCCGTCCCGGATGCTCTCCGTGACAGTGTACTCTTCCTCGCCGCTGCTTCCTAATGTTTTATCACTCCTCCTTCTATTGGACAGGTGTTATCTGTTGCCGTACATTCTTTCATAGTAATACTGGTATTCACCACTAATAATGGTATTCCACCATTCACGGTTATCAAGATACCACTGAATGGTCTTTTTTATACCATCCTTAAACATTGTTTCTGGTTGCCATCCAAGTTCATTGTATATTTTTGTAGGGTCAATTGCATAACGCATATCATGGCCTTTTCGATCTGTTACATAGGTGATTAGACTCTCGGTTTTCCCCAATTCTTTACAGATGAGTTTTACGATATCAATGTTCTTCATTTCATTGTGACCACCGATATTATAAACCTCGCCAACTCTTCCATTGTTGATGATTAAATCTATAGCTCTACAATGGTCTTCAACATACAACCAATCACGAATGTTTTCTCCATTTCCATAGACAGGCAAAGGCTTGTCGTTGAGCGCATTTGCAATCATGAGAGGAATAAGCTTCTCTGGAANATGATAAGGACCGTAGTTATTTGAACAGCGACTGATTGTTACAGGCAAGCCATATGTACGATTGTATGCCATTACAAGCAAATCAGCCGAAGCTTTTGAGCTTGAATAAGGACTGCTTGTATGTATTGGTGTCTCCTCTGTGAAGAACAAATCTGGTCTATTAAGTGGAAGATCTCCATAAACTTCATCAGTACTTATTTGATGGTATCTGACTATACCAAATTTCCGACAAGCATCCATTAATGTAGCTGTACCAACTATATTGGTCTGAAGGAAAACTCCAGGATTTTCTATACTTCTATCCACATGACTTTCTGCAGCGAAGTTTACTACAATATGTGGCTTTTCTTCTTCGAAAAGTTTATATACTGCTTCTCTATCGCATATATCGCCTTTAACAAAACGGAAGTTTGATTTATCCATTATCGAAGCCAATGTAGATAAATTACCAGCATATGTCAGCTTATCTAAGCAAACGATACGGTAATCTGGGTACTTTTTCAACATATAGAAAATAAAGTTTGAGCCAATAAATCCTGCTCCTCCAGTTACTATAATTGTCATAACACTACNTTCCTTAAAACTCTACCCGCACTCAGTAAGAGTCAGGTTTTTCTTATCCTTGTCGCTCAAAATGACTTCACCAACATCTGGCCACTTAATCGCTATGTCCGGGTCGTCATATATCAACCCACCTTCATCTTNCGGATGATAGGGTTCATCACATTTATAAGCCAACTCAGCATACTCACTCAAAACTACAAAGCCATGTGCAAATCCACGAGGAATCATAAACTGCTTTCTATTCTCTTCCGAAAGCACAACGCCAACCCACTTGCCATAGTTTCCACTATCTCTTCGTAAATCTACCGCTACGTCAAACACCTCACCTTTTAGAACTCGTACCAATTTAGCCTGCGGATGAATTTTCTGAAAATGTAAACCTCGCAATACACCTTTGCGAGAGCTCGACTGATTATCCTGTACGAATATGTAGTTCAAACCAGCCTCTTTGAAATCGCATTCTTTATAGGTTTCCATGAAATATCCACGAATATCGCCATATATCTTTGTTTCAATGATATATACATCCTTTATTTCTGTTTCAATAAAATTGAAATTACTCATCTAAGTTCTCTCTTTTTATATACTTGCTCGTCAGTAACTCTTAACGCATAATTCATTGAATTTTTCCTTGGGAGTATTCATCCCAAGTGTTTGTCTTGGCCGCTCATTAAGCAGTCGTGCTATCCTGGTTATCGATCGTTGCGAAACCTTCCTGAAATCCGTTTCTCCTTCGAGCATATCACGAATCAGGAAATTTGTGTTTTCACAGGTACCCTTTTCCCAGGGAGCATGCGGATGGCAAAAGTAGACTTTCATTTGTATTGACCTAGCCAGACGTTCGTGCTCCGCCATCTCTTTCCCTTGGTCACATGTCATGCTTTTCACCAATTGAGGCTCTAGCGTCTTTAATCGTTTCTCGATGCTTTTTCTGACTTCCGGCGCGCTATAGTTTTCGAGCTGGTCAATCAGCACATATCGTGTTTGCCGTTCTACAATCACACTTAAGGCCGACTTATGGTCTTTCCCGATTATCAGATCGCCTTCCCAGTGGCCGGGAACCGTACGCGCATTCACTTCTTCCGGCCGTTCATCAATAAGCGTTATGTTTGCCTGTCGCAGTCGGTGATAACTTTCCGGTTTTAGTCGGGGAGAATTTTCCGGTTTCTTGTCCATAGCCTGACGTTGTGAGGCAATAAAGCTGGGCTCAGCGTCCGGTACACTGATGATGTTACCACACACCATCTCTACCGGAGAGAACCCCATGGACAAGGAGCAATGTATGTTGGACGCCCGAATCTTGCAAGCACAAGGCTACACACAGATGCAGATCGCACAGCTGCTAGGGGTTACGGACAGAACCGTGAGAACGTATCTCAAAGAACGGCCTTGCGCACGAAAGAAGCCGGTACGGCCCAGTAAACTCGATCCCTTCAAACCATTCATCGAAGAGCTGCTCGAAAGGAATCCATCCTACAATGGCGAGCTTTTGTACGAGCGGATCGTGGCCCAAGGCTACGGCGGCAAGAAAACCGTCATGAAAGCCTATGTGGCGGAGCTCAGGAAGAAATTGAGCCACCAGGCCGTCATGCGCTTTGAAACAGAGCCGGGGCGGCAAGCTCAAGTGGACTGGAAAGAGTTCGGCAGACATTCGTGGACGGCAAGGAAACGAAGCTGTATGCCTTTGTCATGGTGCTGGGCTACTCACGCATGCCCTTTGTGCGGTTCACGACCAACATGCGCCAGTCGACGCTGCTGGCTTGCCATGCTCTCGCCTTCGACTACTTTGGAGGAATTCCCAAAGAGATCCTCTACGACAACATGCGCACCGCGTTTGAACCCGACGGCGAAGGTGTCTGGTACCCCACGAGGCGCCTTGCCGCCTGCGCGGTTCACTACGGCTTTGTCCCGCAGCGATGCAGGGTTCGTCGTCCGGAAACGAAGGGCAAGGTGGAACTGGACCTTACCCGATTTTGAGGGGACGTGGTTAAGCCACTCTCGATGAAACCATGACCGGTGGCAGGAAACCAATACGGGTATGGATTCTTAGGCGATTATAGTACACTTCTATGTACTCAAAGACTGCCAGTCTTACCTTTTCCCGACGATAGCTTCCATCAAGCTCCTCAAGTTCCCGTTTTAAGGTCTTGAAAAATGACTCGGCACACGCGTTGTCCCAGCAATTGCCTTTTCTGCTCATGCTCCGGACTAATTGCGGTACTGCCGTCTCAGAGACGCTACGGAAGGCGCTGGCACAGTATTGAATGCCTCTGTCAGAGTGAAACAGCAACCTCCCCGTAGGTCTTCTCCTGACAACCGCCATCATGAACGCGTCGATGACTAAGGTCGCGGTCATATCGGTACGCATAGACCACCCCACAACCTGACGGTTACAGAGATCGATGACGACACACAGATACAGCCATCCCTCTTTAGTCAGCAGGTAGGTAATGTCGGAGACCCAGACGGTATTGGGTATGGCAACATTGAATTCCCGATCCAGAAGATTTTCCGCAACCGGCTCTGGATGATGGGAATTGGTCGTTCGCTTGAATCTCCTGGGTGATTTGCACTGAAGATCATTCAGCCGCATGAGCCTGGCCACACGATTATGCCCAACGATCATCCCCTGGCTCTTGAGTTCCTGCCATACCCGGGGACTACCATACCGCCTCCGATGACGTTTCCGGATAGCCCGAATCTGTTCCACCACCGCCATGTCCTGCTGTGCTTTTGCCGAGGGAACTCGTCTCCGCCATGCGTAGTATCCCGATGAACTCACCGCAAGTACTCTCGCCATCTTCTCAACGGACCACTGCGGGACATGGTCAGTCATGAACCGATAGGTCATTTCTCGTGCCCCTTCACGGAGAAGATAGCCACTGCTTTTTTNTAATATTTCATTGGTTTCCCGCAAATCAGCAGTTTCTTTTCGCAACTTACAAAGCTCTTCATCTCGTGGGTTCCCTTGCCCCGGAAACGCCTTCTTCCCTGAGCCTTCCTGGGCTTCTTCTCGCCGCCATCGATTCAGTACCCCTGAATCGATCCCAAGATCTCGTGCGACTGCCGCTGCGCTCTTCCCTGAGCTTCTCAGCATCGCTAACGCATCCCGCTTCAGCTCTGCAGGATACACCCTTCGTTGTTCTCCCATTTTCCTCTCCCTCCTCTATATCCTGAGAGAGGCTTATCTCCCTGTCCACTAGATCGGGTAAGGTCCAGTTTTTGATGTTCGGGACGCGGTACCGCTCGTCGTCAGCAGGGAGTCGACGATCCGGTATGAGACGAACCGCTACTCCGTCCCGCCCCAGTACATCGGCACAACCGTTCAGATGTTGGTTCACCCGCTCCACCGAACCGTTGACGTGGTGGGGCCTAAGGGGCCTATTCGACGCTTTCCGCTCGCGGCTGCGGGGAGCCACACGACACTGTTTTTCCCGGACGACCGTGCGCAGATTCTCGCGCGCTGGAAGCGCGACCAAGGGCGACTCCAGCTCTGGAGAGCTCCTCGCAAGAAGGTCGTCCACCCCTGTGTGGACGTGGATATCCGCGCTCCTTCGGCCTATGATGCTCTGATCGTTGCCGCCAGGGAGGCGATGGTATGAACCGTGCACCATCGCCCACGGCCTTTCTTTTGGGCCGCATGGAGGAACTTGGCCTTGGCTTCATGGCGGCAAGCCTTGAGTCGTTCCTGTCTGAACAGGCTGGAAAGAACCAGACGCTCACAGAGTCGCTTTCGGCACTCCTGGACATAGAATATGGTGCAAGAAAGGAGCGGACCGCGCGTACGCGCCTCAAGCTCTCTGGCATGCCCCAGACCAAATGCTTCGAGGACTTCGACCTCTCGTGGCTCAAAGGCAGCATGACACGGGAACGCTTTGAGGAACTGAAAAGTCTTTCGTTCATCGAGCGCAAGGAGAACGTGCTCTTCCTTGGTCCTTCTGGTGTGGGCAAAACACACCTGTTGTTGGCGATAGGACAGAAAGCTTGCATTTCCGGCTACACCGCCTACTACATGACCTGCTATGAAGCGATCGATTCGCTCATTCGTGCCCGAGAGCAAGGACGGCTCAGAAAACGCCTTGGTTGGCTTAAAAAGCCGCATGTGCTCTTGCTCGATGAAGTGGGGTACGAATCGCTGACACCAGAACAAGCGCACGCCTTCTTCCAGCTGATCAACGCTCGCTATGAAACAGGCTCGATTGTCATGACTTCCAACAAACCATTCTCAAAGTGGGCGGAACTCATGTCCGACGAGGCGGTCGCCACTGCGATGCTCGATCGCCTTTTGCACCATGCGCAGGTCGTCAGCCTCAAGGCCGACTCCTACCGCATGAAAGAACGACTCCATGTGGGTGCTGTGGGCTTCGAATGATGGTCAGAAACCGGAAAGTTCAAACCGACTAAAACCGGAAGATTTAAACCGACCTTGACATTTGCAAGCGTTCCGCGCGTTTCTGTGCCTTTTGTGCTTCGCTTTTTGCCTTTTTGACGAAGTTCTTGAAGCACCAGCTTTTTCAGCTCTCCCTTCAACTGGTGTTGTACAGTGCGTAGTATAAAAAACGAACCTAAAGCTCTATACAAGATATAATTATTGAAAGCAAACAAAAATTTCGTTATACCGCAGCCTGAACTCGCGCCTCGGTCGAGAGCACCTTCTTCGGCAACTCGATCGCGAGACGCTTGAAAAGCTCCTTTGCTGCATCGGAAATGTCCGAGCAGTACCAGAGACGTACGGAATCGCTCTCAATAAGCCCCACAGTAATGTCGGACAACGCCTTTTCAATCTGGTGCCACGACAGATCGGCGCCATTCTCCGCATAGCGTACCAGCACCATGGCGAGCCAGCAAATGAGAATATGGCTCCGAATACGGTCATCAAGCCGGTGGTACACGGGACGAATATCGAGCGTGTTCTTCATGTCCTTGAAGACCCGCTCAATGGCCCACAGCTGCTTATAGCCTGAGACGACATCAGCGGCGTCCATCGTCATGCTCGAGGTCGACACCAGGAACTTGCCGTCAAGGAGCGCTTCCGAAGCTATCTTGGCGGTATCGAGATGTAAGCCGCCCTTTGCGTCTTGCCTGATGTACCGGCCGTACGCCGAATGCGACCTGAGCGCGCAGGCCGCTTTCGTGTGCGCTTTCCCCGTATACTGCGACAGCTCGGCAAGCCTTTGCTTCGCGACCTCGACGATTTGTTCGCGTATGATTCGATCGCGCGCCTCGGCCTCCGGATTCTTCACGATGATGAACCGACGCTCCGTCGCTTCCCCCGCGTCGAGGACGACGTCTTTTATCGAAAGGCCGTTTTCCAAGAGTCTGTATCGGCCTTTACGATGCAGCGCCTCCACGGCGGCCCCATCGCTCCCGATGCGAAGCTTCTCTCCGATGATGTAGTCGCCGCATTCCCGCAAGAGGATTCTTCGATTGTCGGCGCTGTTGAAGCCTGCGTCCTGCACCATGACGACATGGCCAAGGTTCCATTGCCCCAGGTCATGCTTCACCTGTTCGACGATGGTGTGGTCCCCCGTGTTGCCAGGAAAGACCCAGCAGCGTATAGGAATACCCGTCCGCGTCACCGCAAACGCGATCGAAACCAGCCGGAGCTCCGGGTGCCCCTCCTTGCTGTGGCCGCGCTTCAAGAGCCCTTCCTCGGAAAGATTCTCATCGGTTTCGAAATAGGTGTTCGTCGTGTCGAGGAAGATGAGATCGACGTCGAGTGATGCGTTCTTTGCTACTTCGGTGAACACCTGCTTCTGCAGCGCCTCGTTCGACTCAGCAAGAAGATCCATGGCCCGGTAGAGCGCGTGGACGTCTACCTCGGAAAGGCCGTCAATATACGCTTTCTTTGAAACCCAATGCTCAAGGGAAAGCTTCGAGCCCGGCGCAAGGATCCTTCCCGCGACCATGGCAAAACAAAGCCGTTCGACGGGCGTTTCGAACTGCCGATCCTTGAGAAGCCCTTTTACGGCCTTCGCCATGCCGAGCTTGCGCCAGAGGGCCTCGAGGAGCCACGGACCTCCGAGTTCTCTGCTCGCATGGAACTCAAAGCCGCTTGATCCTTTCGAAGGCGATTCGCCAATGACCGCCGACAATGCTTTAATGATCCCCTGGACGTAGGAAGGCTCGATCTGATCTTCCCGGCCCAGCTTCATAAGAACATTAGTTTTCGTCTTGCCGGTGGCTTTGTCGCGATAGTTATGGACGAGCTGGAGGTAGGTGTACGTCCCTCCGGAAGCGTTCTTTAAGGAGCATCTCCGTACATTCATTATACCTCTTAGTATACATCATTGTGCTTTTACTGTAAAGCGTACTTAACTATTTGTAGCGCTATATTATACCGCATTCTGAAGATCATTATTGTACAGCACTGTCTTGGCTATTTTGTTTTTGTACATGATCTTAAGCATCAATTTCGCTACTTTTATTATACCATTCACTGTACAACGTCAGTTCATATGGAAGTGAAGGTAGTTGTAGATTGTCTTCTCACTCACAGGGACTACTGTACCATCATTGACGCTTTTATGCAGGAAATCTGCTATCTGGTAGGGCGACCAGCGAATCGCAAGATGATTCTGGATCACCCGCCAGGTAGAATCGTTGATCTTTAGTGTTCGCGATCTGCTTTTTGCGTAGCAATCTGTCTTCCTTTGCGCCAGAAAAGGATTATAGGTACCTCTATCGTCTCCCTTTTTCAACTCTCGTGATATAGCGGATTGGCTAAAGCCTATCTTCTTGGCTATGGCTTCCTGATTGTCGCCATTGGCTAGGTAGACTATTATTTCTTCTCTAGTCTTGCTCCTTATCCTGTTGTAGCTTCTCACTTCTCCATCCTAACATTTTATGCGTTAGGAGTTACCGAGTACACTTAATAAAAAAGTATACCTTCTGCTACATTCTTCAAGTGATGGCCGTATGGTGAGTTACCATAGTGATTAGCCGAAACAAGCAAACTTTTTTTGTCAATCCAACCATTTCTAAATGCGATTTCTTCCGGAGCTGAAATCTTCACACCTTGACGTTTCTCTATCATCTGCACGAACTGTGTTGCTTCAACCAAACTATCTATCGTTCCTGTATCTATCCAAGCAAAACCACGGCCAAGAACAATGCCCTTAAGAGTACCATCCTGCAGATAAAGTTCATTAAGAGAAGTGATTTCAAGTTCACCACGTACTGACGGTTTCACCTGCTTTGCAAATTCAACTACACGGTTATCATAGAAATATAAGCCAGTAATACAATAATTGCTTTTAGGGTGTTGTGGCTTTTCTTCTACAGACAATATCTTTCCTTCAGCGTCAAATTCCATGATTCCAAAACGCTCTGGATCATTCACATAATAACCGAAAATGGTAGCAAACCCTTTCTCAGCGTTATTTACTGCAAGTCTCAATTTATCTCCGAGACCACCACCATAGAATATGTTATCACCAAGAATCATGGAACATTTATCATCTCCGATGAAGTCCTCTCCGATAAGGAAAGCTTGCGCTAATCCATCAGGGGAAGGCTGTACTTTGTATGAAAACCTCACGCCGAATTGACTGCCATCCCCAAAGAGGCGCTTAAAGTTTGGTAAATCTTCTGGTGTTGAGACAATTAAAATATCTCTAATACCAGCAAGCATTAAAGTTGACAACGGATAATAGACCATTGGTTTATCATAAACCGGTAACAACTGTTTTGAAGATACCAGTGTAAGAGGATATAATCTTGTTCCAGAACCACCGGCTAAAATAATACCTTTCATGTTATTCTTCCTCCTCGCATTCATTTCCAATATTTATCGTTTATTCAGTAAATATAAATAACTGCCATCCATCAAAGCAATCATTCCAGTACCAATGATTATCTTCAATATTAAATTCAATACTATGCTAAAATTAAAACTGATATTATATACAACAAAACACATAATAATCCCAAACAGCATAAACGGAAGTGACTTTAGTATATACTTCAACATATAGCTTTCTTTTCTAGATAAAAATATCTGCATAAAACAAACGGCTAATTCGGTACATGTTGTCGCAATAGCTGCACCAATTGCAGCATATTTGGGAATAAAGAAAAGTGCTGTAAAAATATCAACCACTGCACCAAATAGAATAGAAATTACATACTCCTTATCTTTACCCTTTGGTATTAAGAACTGTGTTCTTATAACATTTGCTACAGCTAGAAATACAGGCGAAATCATAAGAATTGGTATTATTGTTTCGCATTTCTCAAACCCTTTACCATAGAACAAAGGAACAAATTCTTTGATGACAGCTATGATACCAAACCCCATAGATGAAGAGGCAATCATGGCAAAGTAAAAAGAATTTTCAAGGTATTTATTCGCCCCGGCCTCATTGTTTTGTGCATATAGTGAGCTCATTCGTGGTAGCATAACGTTTCCTAGAGCTGTCACAAAACATATAGGAACAAGCAACACTCTTTCCGAACTTTCAAGAAAGCCTGTCTCTTCTAATGTTGAAAAATATGTTAATAGTATTTTATTCATATATTTATAAACACTCATACCAACAAGTGGAATAAACAAAATCAACATTGGTTTCCAATGACAAACAATCTCGCTAAACTTACATGATACAAATCTGATCTTGTGTTTTAACAATACCGGAATAGCGAATAAATTGCTCGCCAAAAAGCTCCCACAGCAAATCGTTATGTACAAATAGATATCATCAGATGCGCTAATAAAACAGAAAATCAATACTGCAGATAATATTTTGACCAAGGAACTCCGGATAGTTATATACTTGAATTCTTCTAAGCCGTTCAAAACCCAGTTTAAATCTATAACGGCAGATATCACATAAATGCCTTCCAAGAAGGCTGCTCTTTTATCAGACGCTAGCAACACAATATATAGTGCATATACTACTGTAATGCTAAGGCTCGTTAATAATTGGAAACTATATAAACTTGAAAATGTACGGTTTAAGGAATAACTGTTATCTTTTACTTGTGCTATTGAACGATTGCCATAATTTGTAATTCCCAAGCAAGCAAACATGACAAAATATGATGCAATTGTGTTATTATACGAATATATGCCTATTTTCTCTGCACCTAATACACGAGAAATATAAGGTGTTGTAATTAACGGCAACATTATCAACAAAAGTTGATATAATACGCTATACGCCAAATTAAGTTTAATCTGATTCTTTCTTACCATAACATTTTTTATTTTTTTGTAGATGCAAATTCTTTAAATTCATCATACGAACAAAACAAACTTTGTCCAGACTTAAGCCAAAAATCGATCACTTCTTCTTCATCATCGCCAGATAGATTCGTAAATATATGATTTTTCCTTAAACTCTCAACATTTTTTTCCAAATACAACGGCCAAAAACTGCCCATTTCAGTTATAGTAGGCTCTCGCCCATATGCTTTTTTGAACTCTATAAAAGTTTCTTTAGCCTCAGTTATATATCGTTTTTTTCTAATATTATATTGTTCATCCAGTGTTCTGATAACATGTGCAGGACACCCAGCAATAACTACATTATCTGGAATATTTCCAGAGACTACACTCCCTGCTCCAATGATGACATTATTTCCAACATGACTGCCCATCAAGATAATGGAATTCATTCCAATAAATACATTATCACCAATAACGGTTTTTCTACTTTCTCCAATTACTTCACCATACACTCTTCGCAATACCGATCGGCTATAATCATGTTGTAATATTACGACACCGGCTAATATTTTGCAATAATTTCCTATCTCAATCATCCATGGTCTTTGTTCATCAATAACAATATTATGTGAAAAGAATCGTGTCTTTTTACCAATTTTAATTCCTTTTGCAATCAAATGCTTTTTATATTCTTCAGCAGTTACTAGACCAAATCGACGTTTAAATAGATATAACGATCTGTTAATTTCATATTTCAATTCTCCAATCCTCTGTAATTTTTGTAAAAATATCAGTAAATCATAATGACTTACTAACTCCAACATAAGTAAGGTTACATAGCATAGTGGAGTTCATTTGTCAGGAAGATGCTTCGAATAAGCGTAGGGAGTTTTTGGATTTTTCTGAGAGCACCCACCACAAGTGAATAGAACTGATCGGGACCGGTGATGACTTTCCTTCCCACCACATGATGCTTCACATACCNCCAGATATGTTCGTCAGGGTTCAGCTCCGGTGAATAACCAGGAAGAAAAAAGAGCACAAGTTTGCCCCCAAGACTCGTCACATACTCTTGTACTTTTTTCGATTTGTGGACCGGATGACCATCAAGGATGAGAAAGAGGGGATGATCCACTCCCTGTATGAGCCTTTTAAGAAATCCTATGAATACCTCCGAGGTCATCGCTTTCTTCGTCAGCATGAAGCGCATTTTTCCCTTCGCGGACACCGCGGAAATCATGGTGTCCCGGAAGCGGGCACCCGTGGCCTTTACGACAGGAGTGCTCCCTTTCGGCGCCCATGTCGTCCCCGAATGATAGTCCGACCGAATACTTGCCTCATCCCCAAAGTAAATGCTCGCCCCTTCCCTCTTCGCACGTTTCTTTATCTTTGGATACTCCGTTTCAAGATACTGCCGTACCTTTCCCGGATCCTGCTGATAGGCACGAAAAAGTGGCTTCTGTCGGCTCAGCCCGAGTTTCTTTAAAAGCCTCCCCACGGATACTTCAGAAAGATGAATATCAAACCGTTGCCGTACCAGTTCCCGGACAATACCGCAGCTCCACAGGGCAAAACTGAATTTGTATTGCAGGGGCGTGTCCTCCGCAATTATCCGGTATAGCTGCTGTACTTGTGCCCCCGTGACCTTCGCCGGCCTCCCCAATAATCACTTCGCGCGTAACGCTTCTATGCCTCCTTCCCGATAGGCCGTAAGCCATCGATAGATGCAGACACGTTCAAACCCGACTGACTTTATGACCTCTTCTGGACTCTCCCCCGCTTCTACTCGTTGTACGCTGCTTATCCTGATTTGTTCGAGTGCCTCATGCCCCAGGCGCCTCCCATCGTTCAGCTTCATTCCCTTATCATACTATATGTGTACTTACTTGTGAAGATGTTAGTAAAAGCTGAAAAATGACACCGTCCATCATATGCCTTGCTCAATAAATTGGACTCGCCTTATTTTGAGCCTTACTGAAACACTTAATATAATTAGTACTATACAGGCCCATTCAGTTAAACCCCCAACCCATTCGATCACACCAAACATAATAATATAAAGCCATAGAATATATAACATACAACTTGGTACGCTAGGTTTTCTTCGGAAATAATTGTAGCTTACTGCACAAGATGTAGCCATAAGTATTGATGCGAATAAACTACCCACTACTCCACCAGTGGCTAAAAAAGGGTAAAATGCGGTATAAAAAGCATTAAATGTCATATTGGGACCTATAAAAATAACATCCGATATATAACTATTTATTTCCTTCTGTATAAATAGAATATTCAAATGTAGTACATTCACAAATAATGCATCAAATATCGAAGTAATACCTGTAAAAAACATTCGCAAGACAGCACAATTTACAACAGGCCCATCATTTTGTATCCTTTCATAAACTTGACTAAAGGCTTCGAATGCCCCTAATGTACTTATAGTGAAATTTTTAAATGTAAAATCTATTATGTTATCAGCACTGTAAACTCTCATGGAAATGATAATGATAATTAATGCGATAACTATGATTATTAGTTGCTTATTTTTGCGAGACATTTTTTTTCTTTCTACAGTACATATCTTTTTTTTGCGTATAAATAGAATACATACAAGAATTACTATAGCCATTTTCAGAATATCAATCCTTGTAAGTATTGCCAAGCAAAATAAAACATAATTGATTACCGGTTTACTATTTATTGTGGTTCGTAAAAGACTAAATTTACAAACTTCAATAAGTAAATCAAAAAGACAAAAAATCTCACAAAGTAAGTCAAAAAATCTCTTATGGTACTATTGAAATATAGGAAATTTGCATTAAAATTACTTGATGCATCTTGAAACATTAATGCATATCTTATTTGTGCTATTGGCAATCCTCCTGTCAATAGCTTAATAAAAATATTTATGTTCACAGCCAAAATAGTAAACAAACATATTACTTCTATAATGAAACGCAATTGATTTAACCAACCCTGATTTCCAAACAGGTTATTCTGGTTTTCTTTAGCTTGCAAATAATCAGCAGCATACAAAGTTACATTTCCATTTTTCGAAAAAAGCAGGAAAACAAAGACTAACAAATCAATATTAATCATCAATAAAGCTGAACTTTGCACAGATGGCACATACATTGAATAAAATCCACATCGGCTGAGCCAAATGAAAGAAAAGTACCACATCACTATCAAAGATGCTGGATTAATAATTTTATTGAATTTTGCCACGCTGAAGAATGCTAATAATAGCCCTATCAATGTAAATATAACAAGCAAACTGATTCCCTACTTTTTATCCGAATTAATATAATCAATAACAGGTGCCAACCCTACTCTAAAATCGAAATTAGCCTTAGCAAATGCCCTAATCTCATTAGCGATCTGATCTTTTGACTTTTCATGACAATAAATTTTTGAATAAAAATCTATAACATCTTTCATATTAATATTGCTATTATTAGCTGGTACACGCATGTAGTATGGATAATCTTTCTTATCATCTAATTCAGTCGAGACACCTGAAATAATAGGCAACCCCTTTGCACAATACTCTTTTCCTTTTAATGAACTATTATAGTAAATATGCGAACGGTGCCGTCCCATTGAATCCAACGCTAATTCGCACTTATCATATATTTCATTAAGCTGATCCCCAAAACGTTCCCCGACAAAAGCAACATAATTTTCCAAATGATAATCTTTTACAATCTTTTTATATTTGGATATTTCGACTCCTTCGCCTACAATATAATAATATATTATATTTTTCCTACTTTCATTTTTATAATATTCTCCCATACCTCGAAGGAATCTATCATAGCCGTGCCAATAATCATATGAGGACACAGTAATAACATTGATTCTATCCCCATTGTTGCAAACTTTCTTTCTACTTATTGAATCAAGATCAGCGCAGTTAACTGTTTTGATAGTCGGGATTTTCCAAATATAATCGTCTTTTGAAAAAGTAACAATTCTATCTACATACAAATGAAGCTTTTTTCTAGTAGATTCACCATAGTAATCCACTATTTTTCTAAGTCCTTGGCGCTCGCCAACAACAGGGTATGTTGGGACTTCCATAATGATTTTTATATTGCTATTACCAGAGCGAAGCCTTTTTAACATATCAATTAATGGAGGTGAAGCAGTTGGCATCCGAATGTATACGAATCCGTAATTGTTCACATCAATGACATCAAATGCATGAACCATTTCATTTTGTGTGTAATTGTATACATGCGGTAAAAACCACTTGATATTCTCTATAGAGTTTCTTCTATTTTCAACACCGACAAATCTAATATTATAGCCTGCCTCTTGGAAAGACTTGATTTGATTTTTAATCTTTCGTGCAATAATTGAGGAATCATTTACATCTCCTCCCACCCAAAAATATAATCCATTCATTTTTTTTCTCCATATTTAATATCCGATACCAAAACAGCTTACTGCATTACTTCCTCTCCTGTTTTATAATCAAGCAACCGCTCTTCTTTGAAGAGTAAGTTCTTATCAACATCTGCATATGTTTTCCCAAAGAAATGATTTGGAGCATATACAATCTTATTGTCACTATCAGCAAGCCATGCAGCCCACCAACAGAAAGAACTATTTGAAATCACAAAATCGTGGCAGCTTCTAAGTAACGTAAAACTTTCAACTATGCTACATCCTTCAACATACATGGTTTCAAAATCATTAAACCATCCTTCACTCTTGACCATATCTACTCTATCGGCGAATATAAAAAACCTACAATCATTTTTTACTTTTCTTATCTTTTTCATTGCCTCTTTATAGAACTGAGGCGAGCATATTGGCCATCCTAATTTTGCATATGCTTCATCACATCTCACACTTACCCCAATACTCGTCCCTGCCTTGTCTATCTGCTCCCTATATTGCTCCGCCTTACGAGAAAGAGGTAAATTCAATTGTATCTCCTCTTGAAGGATGCTCTTAATCGATTCAAACATAGATACTTTGACAAAATAGCCGTACATGAAGAGATCATGTGATTGATTAACATCTGGTATATAGTAATCAATGGTAGTATATAACATACCGGGCTTGATAAAAAATTTTGAGATAATAGGTGCATTTTTTCTCTTAGTTTTTCTATATAAATATTGATAAACATGATACAATCGATAACTAGTCTCATATAACAAATTAAAGTCATTGTATGTAGATATATTTTTGCTAAGCTTAAAATTTAATAGCTCATAATTACGAATTTTATATTCTTTATATTCTCTTGAATCAATGTACATTTTTGAGTTTGGATACTTCTGATTTAAAAGTCGCATAGCCGCATACTGAAATAATTGATTCCCAAGGCCACCCATTATTCTCAAAATAATCCTCATAATGCCTTGCACTCCATCGCATAATTAGGTCAAGAAATCGGTCTAATATGGCATTGTCAATCAAACTGGAGGGTCACAAGGAGCTTCTGGGGCTCTGGATCGACCAGTCGGAAGGGGCAAAGTCCTGGCTCAGGATTCTGAATTAGCTTCGTAACCGTGGCGTACAAGATGTAGTGATAGCCGCTGTCGATGAGCTCATGGACTTCCCTGAGGCTATTGCCTCGGTATTTCCGAAGACGGAAGTGCAGCTTTACATTGTGCACATGGTCAGGAACTCATTGAAGTTCGTGTCCTTCAAAGATCGAAAATCCATCGCTACCGACCTCAAGACCATTTATTCAGCACCCTCGGAAGAAGCTACCATTGAGCAGTTGGAAGCCTTTGCCTTGAAATGGGATGCCCGCTACCCGATGATTTCGAGAGCCTGAAAAGCCCATTGGGCAGAACTCACGCCTTTTTCCAAATTTCCTGATATGATTCGAAAGGTGATCTATACTACCAATGCAATTGAGTCCTTGGACTTTTCGGTGCGGAAGATCACGAAGGACCAGCAATTGTTCCCGACGGCGGACGCCGCCATGAAGATGAGCTTCATGGCCTTGCAAAACATCTCAAAACGATGAGCGATGCCAATACGGGATTGGGGGTGCAGCCCTCAATCAATTCGCGATTCTCTATGGCAACCGTGTGCTGCTATGATCCTCCCCGTTTACACAATAGTACAGTCTCGAAGACTATGTAAAATTCTTTCATATTGCGATTTTTACAGCTGTCTCTTATTTCATTATGATTTTTCGGAACTCATCATAATCTCTAACATAGTCTTCAACTTCATAGTAATCAGAAGCGGCAACGCAAAGAACAGAATCTCTTTGTAACCACAACATTTCTCTCCATATAGGATGATCAATGACAATTCCTATCGAAGGATCGCTGAGAGTTATTTCTTCTCTTTGTTTCCCATCATCCAAAATTAGCTGTATTTTCCCGTATGGGCAGAATAAAACTTGTTTTAATTTCTTATGTGCATGAAACCCTCTTCTGATGCCCTCCGGAACCTTGGATATATAGTAGATACGTTTTATGGTAAACGGCACATCATGATTTGCCTCGAAGAACGACAGTTCACCTGCGTCTACCGTAGGCACAGTCTTAATACTGATAACCTTACAGCTTGCAACACTATTTCTATTAACAGCATCGTTTAAATAGTCATCACCGTTTAAAACTGAGTACCACTTTAAGTCCTTCATACCTTCATATCTGGTCAAGATTTTATGTGAAATATCAAGTGCTTCATGGAAACCATGTTTGTTATAAAACCTGACTGCCCGCTCATTTTTTCTAGAAACACACCAGTATACACAATTAAGCCCCAGCTCTTCAAAGGCTATACGAATAATCTCTGTCATACCGTACCAAGAATAACCACGCCCCATGGCTACGCTACGAACCGTAATAGCAAATTCTGCACTACTTTGCTCTTTATCAATGTGTTTGAGGCTGACTGTACCCATATATTCATCATTATCTGCCACAATTGCCATATGCAAATCCTCGGTGGTTTCCTCGCTTGCTGCTATAAAGCTTTCAGCATCCTTTAAAGTGCGCGAAGCAAAATCCGTATGCAAATCATACGTCACATTATCATCATGCATCCATTCAAGCATGAGTGGTGCATCCTTACTTTCAAGTTTTCTTAATAGCATATGTAGACCTCTCAAGCCCTTTAACTTCATTGGATCTTAATTAAACCGATTTATAACTTCAACAACATACTCTATTTCATCTTCCGGCATACTAACATAAATCGGAAGGCTAAGTTCTTGTAAAGCAAATTTTTCCGCCACAGGAAGCTTACCCTGTTCATAACCAAGCCTTGAATAACAACCCGCTAAATGACAAGGAACTGGATAATGAATTTGTGTATGCACACCGTTTTCTTCCAAGAAGTTATGCAGTCTATCGCGTTCTTCACTAAGGACTGCAAAAATATGATAAACATGCTCTACTCCCTGACGAATCTCAGGAAGTTTAATTTTAGGATTTTTTATACCTTTTAAATACTTCTCGGCAATTGTTCTTCTCTCATCATTTCCTGCTTCAATATGTTTGAGAGCAACCCCTGTTACTGCTGCCTGAATTTCATCCATACGGCTGTTAATTCCGATAATCTCATGCAGATACTTGACCCTACTGCCATAGTTGCGAAGCATTTTGACCTTTTCATCTAGTTCATCACTATTCGTGATAATCGCGCCTGAATCGCCAAGAGCACCTACCGGCTTAGTAGGATAAAAACTAAAACATCCGGCATCTCCAAAAGTACCAACAAGTTTTCCTTTATACTTTGCTCCGTGTGCCTGTGCACAATCCTCAATAACATGAAGGTCGTTACTTCTAGCAATATCCATAATGAAATCCATGTTGCACGGTTGGCCGTACAAATGAACTACCATGATGGCCTTTGTTTTTTTAGTAATTACTTTTTCAATCGCATCAACGTCAATACCAAAGAATTTATCTGCTTCTACGAATACCGGTGTTGCTCCTGTCTCAGAGATAGCTAAGGCAGTAGCAATATATGTATTCGTCTGTACGATTACCTCGTCGTCGGGCCCTATTCCAAGAGCAGAGATTGCAAGTCGAAGTGCATCCAATCCATTACCTACACCAGCGCAATGCTTTACTCCATGATAATTAGCAAAGTCTTTCTCGAACTTTGCTAATTCATTTCCGAGAATATATCTGCCAGAGCGAAGTACACGGAGTGCTGCCGTCTCATATTCATCTTGATATTTGGCATATTGCCTTTTCAATACAGAAAAATCAACTTCCATCATCTATTCTCCAATTTCATCCAACTACTTAATAACTATCTACTTACTAATACCTACATAAGTAGTATTACTACAATATAATGGAGTTTATTGCTCAGGAAGATGCTTCGAATGAGGTCTGGAAGCTTCTCAATTTTCCTGAGAGCACTCAGCACAAATGAATAGAACTGATCAGGACCGGTAATTACCTTTCTCCCCCCATGTTATGCTTCACATACCCCAGATATATTCATCAGGGTTCAGCTCAGGTGAATAACCATGGAGAAAAAAATAGAACTAGAGTCTGTTCACACATAATAGGGTATCAATAATCATAGCGAAATAAAGGAAGCCACAAAACAAAACATCCAACTTATCATACCGGGTAAAGATGAGCATGTAAAAAAATCTGTGTAAACGGCTATACTACGCGAAGAAGCGAGTATGGCCATATCCAAGGAAGTCTTGGATGAACTCTTGAAGGACTACCAAGGACCCGACGACATTACCGGTCCCGATGGACTCCTGAAGCAGCTCACCAAAGTCCTGATTGAGCGCGCCATGGATGCTGAAATGACCACGCATCTGGGCTANCAAAAAAGCAACCAAACTGAGAAGGAAACCACCAATCGGCGGAACGGGAAGACTAAGAAGACGCTTCGTTCCGATCAGGGGCCACTCGAAATCGAGGTTCCTCGAGACCGGGAAGGAGCGTTTGAACCTGCGATTGTTCCGAAACACCAACGAGACTTCAAAGGCTTTGACGACAAGATCCTCTCGATGTACGCCCGCGGCATGACAACCAGGGAAATCGCAGGACACCTGAAAGAGATCTACGGCACCGAGGTATCGCCGGAACTGATACGCCGTGCGACCGACTCGGTGAAAGAACTGCTGGACGACTGGCGCACAAGAACGCTTGAGAACTTCTACCCAATCCTGTTTCTGGACGCATTGGTGATCAACGTCAGGGAGGAGGGGAAAGTCGCCAAGAAATCGATCTCCATGGCCCTTGCGATCAATTTAGAGGGCCGGAAGGAGCTTCTGGGGCTCTGGATCGATCAGTCGGAAGGCGCGAAGTTCTGGCTCAGAATTCTGAATGAGCTTCGTAACCGTGGCGTGCAGGATGTACTGGTAGCCGCGGTCGACGGGCTCACGGGCTTCCCTGAGGCTATCGCCGCGGTATTCCCCACAACAGAAGTACAATTGCGCATCGTGCACATGGTCCGCAATTCCCTGAAGTTCGTGCCATTCAAGGACCGTAGAGCGATTGCCGCTGATCTGAAAAAGATCTACTCGGCGCCTCCGGAAGAAATGGCGGTTAATGAACTTGAGACCTTCTCGGCGAAGTGGGATGCCCGATACCCGATGATATCGAGGTCATGGAAATCGCGATGGACAGAACTGACGCCGTTCTTCAAGTTCCCTGCGACGATTCGTAAGGTAATTTACACCACCAATGCGATCGAGTCGCTTAATTTTACAGTTCGAAAGATCACGAAGAGCCGGCAATTGTTCCCGACGGTGGACGCGGCAATGAAACTGGTGTTCATGGCATTGCAGAATATCTCACAGAAGTGGACAATGCCGATACGGGATTGGGCNGCTGCCCTGAATCAATTCGCGATTCTCTATGGCGACCGTGTGCCGCTATGAGTCGCCCGTTTACACAAAAATCGTTACAGGCTCGTAAAGATCCTTCAAAATCGCTCGAGCCTTAAAATACATCGCTCTATTTCATTCCGCTGCTTATATCGCTCTTTATCATACTCCCAGGGATTCTTGCGATTCCTCTTCAGTGGTACTACCGGAAGAAAGCCTTTCCNCCTAACCTTTGCCCTCATCTCCTGTTCTTCATACGCCCGGTCCATCAGCAGATATCGCCGCCCTTCTTGTCGCTCCAACCTCTCTAGAAGCCCTATCCCCTCGGGCGCATCATGGGCATTCCCTCCTGATAACGAAAACATTACAACCAAACGGTCAGATGCGGTGATCAGATGAATCTTGGTGGTGAGCCCTCCTCGGGATCTCCCAATACTTTGCTTTCCTCTTTTTTTAANTGCCCCTGTACCATTCGGATGAACCTTCACCGTGGTACTGTCAAGACAGACACTTTCCATTTTGATCCTGATAATGTTTTCTTTTTGCAACGCTTCAAAAAGCCGCTGTAAAACCCCACCCTTACTCCAGCGGTTCATACGTACATACACGGTATGCCATTTCCCATAGGTTGTTGGTAAGGCTCTCCATTTGCAGCCATTCTCGGTGACATACAAGAGTGCGTTCACGAGCTGAAGATTACTCATACTTACATTCCCGCGTTGTCGAGGCAGATAAGGAGCTATTCGTTCATATTGTATTTCCGACACTTCCATAAGAATATCATACTACTATTCTTCTTATTATTCAATTAGTGTGAACAGACTCTAGTTTCCCCCAAGACTCGTCACATACTCGTACACCTTTTTCGATCTGTGTACCGGATGACCATCAAGTATGAGAGAAACGGGATGATCCGCCCCCTGTATGATCCTCCCCAGGAATGCTAGGAATACCTCCGAGGTTATCGCTTTCTTCATCAGCATGAAGCGCATTTCTCTCTTCGCAGAAATAGCAGAAATCATGTTGACACGGTACCGTGCACTGGTGCCCTTTACTATTATAGGCGTACTCCCTTTCGGCGCCCATGTCATCCCTGAATGGTAGTCCAATCGAATGCTCGCCTCTTCTCGCTTCGCAAGCCTCTTATCTTTGGATACTCCGTTTCAAGATACTACCGTACCTTTTCTGGAACCTGCTGATAGGCACGGAAAAGTGGCTTCTGTCGGATCAGCCCGAGCTTTTTTAAAAGCCTTCCCACAGATACTTTCGAAAGATGAATATCGAATCGTTGCCGTAGTAGTTCCCGAACAATACTGCAGCTCCATAGTGCAAAACTGAATTTGTATTGCAGGGACGTGTCGTTCGCGATCATTCGGTACATTTGCTGTAGTTGTGCCTCCGTGATCTTTATTGGCTTGTCTAATACCTTTTTAGCTCTTAAGACTTCCATTTTGCCTTCCTGACAGACCAATAGCCAACGATAGATGCTGACTCGTTCAAACCCTACTGATTATAACTACTTCAGGCCTTCCCCTCGCTTCTACTCGTTGTACGCCCCACTCATCCTGATTTGTTCGAGCGCTTCATGCCCTAGACACCTCCTATCACTGATTTTCATCCTCCCAGTATACTTTGTGAAGATATTGGTAATTCATGTCGACATATAAATGCTTCTTTCTATTTGACTTATTAATACTTTTACTAGATATTTATAGTCAAACTCTTCAGCAATCGCTCTGCAATTTTGGCAGTATCTGTCATATTCTTCTTTATCCATCTTGCTAAAGCGGACAAGCCCATCTGCTATTGAAAACGGATCATTCTCTGTTACAATACCGCAACCTTTGCTTTCAACAAGTTCATATTTTGGTCTGACAGTCGAAAGAACGGGTCTACCACTAGCAAAGTACATAAATAGTTTGTTGGGGCTAAGTCCAAATCTGCAAATTGGTACATTCATAAAGTTGAAAATATTGAGATTGCAACGCGATAGCATGTTGGGTGCATATTCGACCGGTAATCTACCCTTAAACTTGATGTTGGCCAATCCTAGTTCTTTTGCCTTTTCTTCGAGACGCTGTCTGCAATCTCCATCGCCATATATGAGAATAATGATGTCCTTGTTTTTCCGTTCTTGTAAAACCTTGGCGGTCTCAACAATTAAGTCTACATTATTAGCCCGACNGATAGCACCGAGGTATACGGCTTTAANTCTATCAGTATCCAAGTCGACATCATCTAAAATCAACGTGTATTTCTCNNTTGCATCAACAGTTTCCAAATCAACACCATTATTCAAATAACCTATCTTGCTGACATCCACATCCCCACNACTAGCAGTATCCCAACCTTTTTCAATGATGTAATCTTCGCCCCCTTCAAATGAAAAAATAATACTATCAGCTTCTCGATAGGACTTGTGTTCCATATTGTAGAGCAACTTTGCAGGGAGGCTGTTTTTCTTCAAGAAACCTAAGTCAATAAAATCTTCCGGCCATAGATCCAACACATCATAGATGATCTTGGTACCATATTCATGTTTCCATTTTAGAAAAACATTCCCGAATAGCCCAGCAAAATCGCTGACAATAACATCCGGGTTGGGAAGTAGTTTTCTTAATTTCCATATATTATTCTGAAACTCCAACGATACTAACACGCGCTTCATGCTACTCGTATAATTAGCAGTTTTAATAACTATAAAATGAGCTCCATCGTATTCTACTTTCTTATATGGTTTACGGTCTTTGATAAGATTGTCATTTTTGCTATGGACCTTGCTACCACAAATTATATATACCCTATATCCATACTCTTCTAATCGTTGACTAAGAACAATTTGCCGCGTTCTCTTTACTACAGGTGGATTGTATTCATTCACAAGCCAAATCACTACCTGCTTCTTGCGCATAACCTTACCCCTACTATATTAGATTTCAGCTTTTATTCCTTTTGACTAACGATAAATACTATGCTGGGGCCTTGACCGGAGGGCGCAGCATATAACCCATCGATTCTGCCAGTCAGGCTTTCTCTCCAAAGACCAGACTGAATTTCTCAAATTTGGCTCCTTTTTCTGGTATTCGGTATATCGATTCTTTTCCATGTGTCCGCCTTTTGAAGCATTTCTCTCGTTTTTTATACACTTTATGAAGCCATAATATCATATATTTTATTATTAAATAATATTTTAGCAGTTCTCCAGAATCCTTACGTACTACTACGGGATCATCTGAGAAACAATCCGGGCATTTTTCATAATTCCTTTAATAAATCTCTAATATTATGAATTGTTTTATCAAGTTGGCACTTTATTTTATCTGAGTATAGTCTGTCCTTATTATCAAAAANTATGGTTTGCATACCGAATTGTTTTGGCGCAATAAAGTCTTTTGCCGGATTATCTCCAATATATATCATCTGTGTAAATGACACATTCATTCTACGTTGCATGATTCGGAATGAAATATCATTTGGTTTACGAAAAGCCGCTCCTCCGAGTTCATCAGTAATAATGATTTCGTCAACCATCTTTTCCANAGCAAGAGCCTCTATCTTATTGCGCTGTCCTTTCGGACGGCCATCTGTAATGATGCCAATCTTAATGCCTCGTTCACGAAGTGCTTTGAGCATTTCTTCAACACCATTGGAAAGAGTGATTTGTGGCTTATGAANACGATATATATCAAGACATTTCTTTTTTAGCTCGTCAGAATAAATATCTGCATCTACCAAAACAGTATCAATAGCAGGCTTTCCTGCTTTAAATGCATCCCATAGTTTTTTATAAGCATTATCAACTTGTGAAAGCACTCCTGCTACTGCATGATAACCACTTTTAACATAGTCTTTTTCCAGATAAAGCGTATCATCAAGATCGAAAATAACAGCCTTGACTANGTTGCTTATTTCACTAACACAGACACTTTGATCAAATCTGCTAAATATAGCGTGTTCACAGGCGGCATCTGCAATATATTCAACTTTCTCACCGGNCAAAAGTTTTAACAATGCTTCTGCACTATTTGCTCCTGNCCTCATAGAAAGAGGAGCACCACCCCCAAAACGGGGATTGATTTCTATATAATAGTCAATACNAGTGCCTTTTTGACGAATAAGCTGAACCGTAATTGCGCCACAAGGCTTATAGTCAGCGAGGAGTTGCTTCATCTCTGCAATCATTTGCTTATCATTGACAATCTCTGTCTTCAAAACTTCTCCAGAGCGAACAGCAAGACGAATACGGGGGGTAATATAAATAGGATTGCCCTCAAAATCACAGAAAATATCAATGGTATTNNACTCGGTTCCTTTGATAAACGGCTGAATGATGTAATCTGGCACCTGTTCAGAATAAGCTTTCAACTCTTCTGAATTATTAACTTTATATGCAAAAACACTAGAACTTCCATCCTTTGGTTTTATAAAAGCCGGATATCCAGCACTATATACAGTATAATCATCTACCGGACGTGGACTTTGCAAGCCTACAGAATTAAAATAATCTACCGTAAGACGCTTATCACGGCNAATCTTGATTTTATCTTCGTCACTGACGACAACCCTGGTTCCTATTTTTGCAAATCTCTCTTTATTTTGAGAGAGAATCAAGAGATCTGTATCGATTGTCGGAATAAGAGCATCAATATGTTCGCACTCACACAATTCAAGAATTTGAGGTATATACTCCGGCTCTCTGATTCTACAAACTTTAAATGTTCTATCACAAAAAAGCAANNAAGCGGGTGCTGTCTCTATAATATCTGCTCCCAAAATCTGTAAAGACATGCCCACCTGTATNNCAGCAGCAGAGCGGAAAGCTTGTATAAGTTCTACTCTACGTCCCACACTTGTAAAAAGAATCTTATATTGCCTCACATGTAAACCCTCTTTGCTTTATTTTATTTTTGTGGCACAGCAACCGAAGTTTCTTCCGACGTTCCCATAAATTCCTCCATAGTTGCCGAAGTTTTGGAACTGATGCCTTCTCTTTTTAATACAGCCTTCACCGTATCAAAAATAATCCTTATGTCTCCCATAAAAGTAATCTTATGAACATACTCAATATCAAGCTTAAACTTTTCTTCCCATGTAATAGCATTACGTCCATGAGCTTGTGCATATCCCGTCAGACCAGGACGAACATCATGACGTTGTCTTTGCTCTACATTGTAGCGAGGCAAGTAACTAACCAAAAGAGGCCTAGGACCAACGATTGCCAAATCACCTTTTAGTATATTGATCAACTCAGGCAGTTCATCAAGGCTGAGACTTCTNNTCAGAAACTTCCCGTACGGAATCAGCCGATCTTCATCTGGGAGAAGATTTCCTTCTTTGTCATTCGCGTTTGTCATCGTGCGGAATTTGATGAGCTTGAAAAGCTTCTCATTCTTTCCTGGACGCTGCTGTATAAAAAAAGGATTCCCCTTCATGGCAATCATACCCAATACTGTCATAATAATAAAAAATGGAGAAAGGACAATTAGTGCAATCAACGATAGAATAAAGTCGAAGAACCGTTTAAAAAANNACTTAGCATACATTAATATAAAGGCTCCTAAAATAATAAGGACATTACCACCGCCTTAGACGCTGGTTTCATTTGATGAATTACTGAGCCGGCAATGCAAAAGCTTGCGTAATGTGGTATACTCTGTGGATGGAAAGAGAAGATGGCCGGAAACTGTCTGTAGATGCCCAAGAAGAGCGACGCAAGACAATCGTACGAATGAGGAAGCAAGGAAAGAAGCTCTGGGAGATCGAAGAAGCTGTCAGCCTAACGCGTACCGCGGTCTGCAAAGCCTTGAAAACGTACCGTGAAGGAGGATGGGAAGCCCTTCGCGGTAAGCGACGAGGAACGAAGAACGGAGAAAACCGTCATCTGACCAGTGCCCAGGAANNAGCGCTTCTCAGGGCGAAGATTATCGATCGTCGTCCTGAACAGCTGAAACTCGACTTCGCACTATGGACACGAGAAGCCGTACGGCAGCTTATTCTGCACGATTACGGAATAGACATGCCTATCAGGACCGTCGGCGAGTATTTGAAGCGGTGGGGATTCACTCCACAAAAGCCGGTCAAGTTCGCTTATGAGCGACGTCCAGAGAAGGTCAAGGAATGGCTGGATCAGTCATTTCCGGAAATTCGTGAACGAGCCAAGGAAGAAAAGGCTGATATTTATTGGGGCGATGAGACTGGCTTGCGTTCAAGCGATGTTCGTGGACGTGGGTTTGCGCCACGGGGCGAAACCCCAGTAGTAAGCACTACAGCGAAATATGAGAACCTCAGCATGGTGTCGGCGATCACGAACAAAGGACGCGTGCAATGGATGATAGTTGACGGGACCATCAATGCCGATCGGTTCATCGAGTTCTTGACGGGGCTGTGCAAGGATTCTCACCGGAAAGTATTCCTGATCCTGGACAATTTGAAGGTTCATCATAGCAAGCCGGTCAAGGAATGGCTACTAGGAAAAGAAGGTAAGATAGAGCTCTTCTTTCTACCCGCATACAGTCCCGATTTGAATCCCGATGAGCATCTCAATGCAGATTTGAAGCAAGGCGTTGGTTCCAAGGCACCAGCTCGAACGAAAAAGATGCTGTATAAATCTGCAATGGAACACATGACAATGCTGGAATCGAAACCAAAGCGCATTTGCAAGTATTTTGGGGACCCGGCAATCAAATATGCTTCTTCAAGCTATTAAGTTGCCGGGTAAGTAAATAAAGTATAGCAAAGAAATAAATGATATTATTGACCATAAAAGCACACTATGATAATTATACACTCAGAAAGCAAGTATATAAAAGTATACGTCCAAATTTGATCAATTTGACATAATATTTAATGGAAACCTAAAAGCAGATAATCGATGGGTGATTCTGGCGAGTTTTATCCCTTGGAGAAAGAAACCGCGTCTATCCCATATTTTGTGTAAACAACGTAAATCATAGCGGCAGCCGATCGCCCTAGAACACCGCAAATGTATCACATCGCTGCAATCAGGATATCCGTAAGTCTTCGATTTTTAAGTTTATTCAGAACCCTCAGCCAGAATTTTGCCCCCTCAGCATGGTCAATCCAGAGTCCTAGAAGCTTTTTTTCAGCCCTTCTGATTGATCGCCAAGAATTTATAGGCCGATTCATCCAAGCGCTCTGTCACCGAATCGGTCGCCCAAGCTTATGATCTCAGGTAAAAATTTCTATGCCGTAGATCTCTCTCAAATACCTAGCAATCTCTCTCATCATTATTTCCCGCGCACACATCGACAGAATTTTATTGCCAAAGCCTTTGAACTCACACTGATGTTTGACACTATTGCTGATTCAAACGCCCCTTCCCTGTCTCGTGACACCCCAATCTCAAATGGTCTCTGGTCGGACCTCAACGTCTTTTTTGGTCCTTCCATTCCATTGATTGGTAGGGCTCTTCTTGGGCTGATCGTGCTTTTTGTAGCCAATCAGTAAGCTCGACCTTTCACGCTTATTCTATCAGCGCTTTTTGTCAGCCACTTCAGAAGCCTTTCTGGATCAGTGATATCCTTCAGAGCCCCATAACTCCTTCAGCAGCTCGCCCAACACTTCCTTTGTAATAGTCATACTCCTCCCTCTAGTATAGCCATTTACACAGAAATTCTTACAGACTCTATTTATGCCTTGATATTCACCTCGTTCTTCCATGATCTATTTCTCATTGAAGCAGCTTTTAACAATCTCAATAATCATACACTGGTCTTCAGGTGTCATTTTATTGTCACTCGGCAAACACAACCCTCTCTGAAACACATCCGCACCTACATCGACCATTTCTCCACNAATCATATAAGCGTCACTCTGCCCGCGCCCATTGCCTTGCACAGTGACAAAACCACTCATACGGTAAATCGGCTGCATGTGCATCGGTTTCCAGATCGGACGCCCTTCTGCGTTGTACTTGGCCAACGTCTCCAGAATCTCTGTTGGGCAGGACTTTCCCGCTTCCTTCACATAGCAAGNCTCTGTATCGGATCTGACTTGCTTACACATGGCATCCTCATCAATAAGTAGGCAGGACAGCCAGAAGTTAGGTTCGCTGCACCCTAAATACGGATTCATACTTACCGGTAAACTCTTCAAGCCTTCCTTATATCTCATGTAGATTGCTTTCTTCTGTGCTATATGTTCTTCAAGATGCGGGTACTGTCCACGAACCACACCGGCGATCACATTGCTCATCCGATAGTTATAGCCCATCTCCTCGTGCTGGTACCAAGGGGCATTTTCGCGGCTCTGCGTCGACCACTTGCGTGCTTTGTTTGCGGCTTCCAAGTCATCGGTCAAAAGCATACCACCGGAACTTCCGGTAATTATTTTATTACCGTTGTAGGAAATAGCATTATAAATACCAAAGGAGCCTGTCGGTCTTCCCTTATAGGTAGCCCCTAGTGATTCGGCGGCATCCTCAATCAAAACAGCGCCATGCTTATCGCAAATAGCACGAATTTCATCAAGCTTACTCGGAGCACCATAGAGGTTCGCCACGACAACGACTTTTACATCAGGATAAAGTTCAAATGCTTTTTCAAGTGCCATCGGATCCATGTTCCAAGTCTCACGCTCGGAATCGATAAAAATTTGAACACCACCCTCGTACGCCACGGGATTAACCGTCGCATCGAAAGTCATGTCAGAGCAGAAAACCTTGTCTCCAGGCTTTACACCAGCAAGTTTCACGCAGAGATGGAGTGCGGCAGTACCGCAGGCAAGAGCAACCGCATATTTGCAGCCAACTTTCTCAGCAGCGAGCCTTTCAACCTCATTGATATTCTCGCCCACTGTGGACATCCAGTTGGTATTGAATGCCTCCGTCATATACTTCAGTTCTTCGCCGTGCATGGTAGGCGAAGAGAGCCAAACTTTCTTCTCAAAAGGTTTTAACTCCATAACCATACGTCCTCTTATATTATTTTTCTCAGCTCCAAAAATACTTCTCGCTTCCTCATAGCTTACTAGCGACCCGATATCATACCGCCTGCCTTCAAACCTGTAGGCATACACAGGTTGCCTATCCACTAGCCAGACAACGAATTGACCGGGAGCGTCAGTATTTTTATTCGCACGCAAAAACTGTTGAACCATTGTTACGGTCGCTTTAGTATAGATATAAAACGGCGGTACTGCGTTGTTCGATCGAGGCTTTTTAGGCTTTTCCTCGAAAGAGAGAACGCGGTTGGTACTATCGAGTTCAATCACGCCGGTTCTTTGAAGGGCTTCAGTACTTTCTTCATAATATGTCGTGATACAATCCGCGTTGACGGCGCGAAAATAAGCGACGAACTCTTTCAGACTAAAGTCGAAAAGATTGTCGCCTGCCAACACGAGGACATCGTCGTCGATGTTGCCTTGTTCGATGGCGAGGCCTAAATCAGCGACGGCTCCGAGGCGATGCTCATTATCCCATGTCCCGTCATTCAGGACCGATACGGGTTTCTTGCCCTTGTACGTAGAGAAAAAATCGACGAACTGCTTGGCGAACTTCGCATTGGAAACCAGGATTATCTCATCAATCTCAGGGACTTCTTCTACTTTCGCGAGAATGTGCTCGAGGATCGTCTTGCCCGCGACGACGAGCAAGCTTTTTGGCACATCTTTCGTGAGTGGATACATGCGCGTGGCATAGCCTGCCGCGAGGATGACGCACTTCATCGCATCACTCTCTCGCTCCGCAGCGCGCAGTATAGGAAGCCCCATCCGCAGTTTTACAGAAGTACACTTTGTACTTGTCGGCATATTGTGGATGCTTCACGGGATAGACTTCAGCGATGCGCTCTTCGATCTCCTTGTGGCACGATGGATCGATGATTCCTATACAGCACCCTCTATACCCCGCCCCGCTGAAACGGGCTCCATACACGCCCGGTATACTCTTTAACGTATCGAAGATCGTGATCAGCTCCGGGGAGCCACACTGGTAATCGTGCACAGAACTCTCGCCCGATTCCACCATCAGCCTTCCGAACATCTCGATGTCGCCGCGCTTCCACGCTTCGCAGCCATCGATTACCCGCTGATTTTCAGTAAAATAGTGCTTGGCCCTGCGGCCGAACCGGCCGGGGAGCGATTCCCGGTGCGTCATCCATTCGTCGCGCGTCACGCTGTGCAGCACGATGTCCTTGTACGGGGTCGTCTCGCCGCGAGAAAGTTCCTGCAACAGCGACGCCGCGATCTTGCACTCGTCAACCCGGTTGTTGTAGTCAGTACTGATGAGGGCTTTCGTAAACCCCGAGTTTACGATGACCACCTCGAATTCCGGCATTGAAGAACTCTTGGGAATAAGCTCCCACTCGTTGGCGGCGCAGTCCATCCGCATCAGGTAGCCATCCTTGCTGAGGATGTTGGCCGATTGATCCAGAATGCCGTTCTTGAGTCCGATGAAAGCCGTCTCTACCCAGTGACTGTACTGGATGAGTTTTTCCTTAGAGACCTCGATGCCATTGACGTCGGCGAGTGCCATCAGGTAGGCCGTCGTGACCGCCGCGGAGGAACTCAAGCCTCCCATGGGAAGCTTCCCCTGAATCACCGCCTTCAGCCCTTTCCGCAGCTTGAAGTCGCGCGACAGCGCAAGCACCGAGCCCCGAATATAGTTGCCCCAGAAACCCGGGAGCATCTCCGGCACCCGATCGATATGGAAATACTCCTCGTCCGGGAAATCCATGCTCTGGATGCGGATAAAACCCGTAGGATCGGACGTATAGAGGAGTTCGACATTAACGTCCAGCGCCATTCCCGTCACGAGGCCACCCTGATGGTCGACATGAGCCCCCAGGGGACAGATCCTCAACGGAGAACGAACCCTGCCAACGTGAGGAACGCTGAAAAGATCGAGGAATTGTTGCTCGATACTATCCATAAAAAACCAGGTCCCATTACGCGCGCGACGAATACCCGGAAAACCATTCGACGAAACGTTCCAGCCCTTCGGCGATGCCCGTCGTCGGTCTCCATTGCACCGCGGCTTCCAAATCGTCGATGTCGGCTTCGGTGGCGTACACGTCACCCGGCTGCATCGGAAGGTACTTCTTCACCGCCACCTTGCCCATCACACGCTCCAGCGTCTCCACGAAGACCGAGAGCCGCTCCGAATGATTGTTGCCGATATTGTATACCTTATATGGAGCCCGCGAGCTGGAAGGATCGGGATTCGCCGAATCCCACGAAGGATTCCCCATGGGAATCTCGTCGGCCACGCGGAGGACGCCCTCCACGATATCGTCGACATAGGTGAAATCCCGCCACATGTCCCCATCATTGTAGATATCGATCGGGCGGCCTTCAGAGATAGCTAACGCGAATTTGAAGTACGCCATATCCGGGCGACCCCAGGGGCCATACACCGTGAAAAAACGTAAGCCCGTCGTCGGCAGCTTGTAGAGTTGGCTGTAGGCGTGGGCCATGAGCTCGTCCGATTTCTTGGTCGCGGCGTAGAGACTGACCGGATGGTCGGTGTGATCGTGGGTAGTAAAAGGCCTCGTGTCGTTGAGGCCGTATACCGAGGAGCTCGACGCGTACACCAGGTGTGGCGTCTTCGCCTGCCTGCACCCTTCGAGAATATTCAGGAACCCTACGATGTTCGAGTCGATATACTCGCGGGGATGGTCGATGCTGTACCGAACGCCCGCTTGCGCAGCGAGGTGGATTACCCGATCGAAAGCATATTCTCGGAACAACGCCTCGATCGATGCCTGATCCTCAAGTTTCATCCTGATGAAGTGCAGCTCAGGATATGTGTCGCTCCTGACCGTGGCCCCCCAGCCCTCCGCCTCACGGCCGATCCCCAGCTCGGCGAGGCGCGCGAATTTGAGTTTCGGATCGTAGTACGCGTTGATAGAATCGATACCGACGACGGAATCGCCGCGCTCGAGAAGCTTCTTTGTTGTATGAAAGCCGATAAAACCGGCCGCGCCGGTCACCAGTACGCGCATCCTCTATCTCCCTACGCCGATATAGGTGAATCCCAAGGATTCCGCCTGGACGCGGTCGTAAATATTCCGCAAGTCGAAAAGTACGGGCGATTTCAGAAGATGCCTGGCCTTAGCCAAGTCGAGGTTTCGGAACTGGTTCCACTCCGTGAGGATGACCAGGGCATCGGTGTCTTTCATCGCTTCGTATTCGCTCGCGCAGTACGTGACGCGATCGTCGATCGCCTGGAGCCGCCAAGCCGCTTCCTTCATGGCCTCGGGATCGTAGGCTTTGATCCTCGCGCCTTTCGACACGAGCGCCTCGAGAATCGCGAGCGCGGGAGCTTCGCGCATATCGTCCGTGTTGGGCTTGAAGGCGAGCCCGAGCACCGCGATCTCCTTGCCCTCGAGCGCCCCGAGGGTCTTTTCGATCTTGTCCACCATACGCCGCTTCTGCGCCGCGTTGGCATCGATGGTCGCCTCCACGATGCGCAGGGGGCTCTGCCGCCGGCGGGCGACGTCCGCCAGGGCCTTCGTGTCCTTGGGGAAGCAGGAACCTCCATAGCCCGGGCCGGGGTGCAGGAACTTTGGCCCGATGCGCCCGTCCTTGCCCATGGCGGTCGCGACCGCCTTTACGTCGGCGCCCACCGCCTCGCAGAGGTTCGCGATCTCGTTGATGAACGTGATCTTTACCGCGAGGAAAGCGTTCGAGGCGTACTTGATCATCTCCGCCGACTCGAGGTTAGTCTCGATGAAGGGCGTCTCGTTGAGATAGAGCACCCGGTAAATGGCGCGCATCGTCTCGCGCGCGCGGTCCGACTCGATGCCGAGGACCACGCGGTCGGGGTGCATGAAATCGTACACGGCCGATCCTTCTCTAAGAAATTCGGGATTGGAGACGATGTCGAAGGCTATGTCAACGCCGCGGGCCGCCACTTCCTCAGCGATCCAGCCTTCAACGAGCCTGCCCGTGCCGATGGGCACTGTACTCTTGTCGACCACTACGCGATAATCGTCTATCGCGCGGCCGATAGTCCTCGCCGCCTCCTCCACATAGCAGAGATCCGCGGAGCCATCATCCGCTGGAGGCGTTCCCACAGCTATGAATACCACTTCCGAAGCCTTGATCGCCCCGGTTGCGTCGCTTGTGAATGAAAGGCGCTCAGTCGCCACGTTTCGAGCCACGACATCGGAGAGCCCCGGCTCGAAAATGGGGATTCTGCCTGCCTTCAGTGTCTCGATTTTCTTTTCATCGATGTCGACACAAATGACCGTGTTCCCGAAATCGGCCAGACAGGCGCCCGAAACGAGGCCTACATAGCCAGTACCGATAACCGCGATTGATGCCATGATTTGGCTTATCCTTTGTGAATTTCTATAGTAAAGAGCACAAAAAGTAAAAAGAAAAACAGACGATGTATAAATATATATTTAATATGACTTTGGGAACCTTTTAGTGCATACAATGTATGAAAAGTGTCAGCTGTTGTAATAACAATACCCATACCTCATGCCATGTACCCAACACTATTTGCCAAAACTATAGTACACTATTCCCACATATTCATGCAGCGCAGCAAATGATGTTTCGAGCGCGCCGGCATTCGGCAGAAAATCGGCCCATGTGATGGCTGAGCACTTCGCCCTGTAATAGGTCGGAGCTGAAATTATAATCATCCCCGCCTTTTTAAAACTCAGTATCGCCCTGGGCATATGGTAGGCGCTCGTCACCAGGACGATATTCTTCCCCTTCATGAGTTCCGCGACGTTGGAAGCGTTTGTTTTTGTATCTACGCTTGTTTTTTCCAGCGTAATGCGTTCGATCGGAACACCAAGGCGCTGCCAAATGTGCCCGGCTGCCTCTGCCTCGCTCGCTGTCGTGTGCAGGTCGAATCCTATGCCTCCCGAATACACGAGCGGCAAATTAAAGCGCCGCGAGAGCTCAAGGCCATAGATAGCCCGCTTTTCCGCTTCCGGAGAAAGAGAAGGCTCTCCGCCGTATTCGGGGGAACGGTCGTTGTAGCCTCCCCCCAGTACGACGATGGCTGCTGCATCTGCCGCTTCCGAGACAGGAGGATACGCATTCTCGAGAGGAGCAACAAGGATACCCGCCACTGCGTTCGTCGACATGAAGTAGCAGAGTGCCGCGTTCACGACAAGCAATATGGTCGCCGCCTTCCGCTTTCCGAAGCGCATGAGTATCAACGCGACCACGATAAGAACAATGAACAGACCAGGCGGAAATACAAGAGATGCGAGTATCTTTCCTGTGATGAACAATTCCTTAATCCTTCCCTATGGGAATATCGCCAACACATCTTCGCAGACGAAGGTGGACAAGAAACAGGAGACTGTCATGGCGGACACGAATCCGTCATTCCCGACATCGAACCTGTATTGATTAAAAAGAATTTCCATAGTGCTTTGCTAAAAACTCATTTACTACAAACAAGAAATCTTCTTTATTGGGATGGAGAGCCTCTTCTGACTTTCCCCATACCTCATCCCTTTTCTCGGATGAGTAGTATGTGCCCTCAGCATCGCAGTCGCGGCCGAAACACGCTGACGCTCTGCGCGAGGGTTTTGGTGGCAACGAACTGTCCCGAGGTGGCGCTCAATCGTATGCCCACGCGCCTCGGAACGTTCATTTCGTGAACATTCGGAACTGTAATACAAGAGCCTGACGAATTCAAGGGTGGGATGGTATAAAGCCTTGTCATATTTCGCAACCCACTGCTCGGGCCGTAGTCGCGGATCGTACACAGTCTGGTGGGCCATAGGAAGCTGCGCCGGTTCGGCGATGGACGCCGAACCGAAAGATACACAAAATCGACTTCGGCACCGGCGTGATCGCTTCGAAAACCGGCGCAGAGGCTCGACTCGGGCACGTCACGGTGGCAGCTGTGTCTCATATTGACATTTAACTGAGGCTCTTTCAAAAGTCGGACGAGTTTTGAAAGAGCAACCTTTTATTGCGGCATTTGCGTACGGTTTCAACGAAACCGGAGCAAATGCAAAGCCAATTTCAAAAGTAACCGACTTTTGAAATTGGCTCAACTAATGAAAAATATCATAAATTAATATTTTTATTGACTTATCCGTCATAGAGATTCATAATAGGCATTAGGTAACAATATATATGCAACGAACTCTGATGTTGAAATTGGCAGAATGGAGAGAACGCCCCTCCCATATGCCGCTTCTGCTCTACGGCGCCAGGCAAGTGGGGAAGACCTATCTTCTTCAGGAATTTGGGCAGCAATACTTCAGGGATACCATCTACATAAACTTCGAGACCGACGCCGCTCTGGCTTCTGAATTCTCTCGTGATATCGACCCCTCCCGTCTACTCAATACGCTTGAAGTCTTTTTCAACAAGAAGATCGATCCGGATTCGACACTGATCATTCTGGATGAGATTCAGGCCTGCGAACGGGCTCTGACAAGCCTCAAGTATTTCAGCGAGAGAGTTCCTCAGTATCATATTGTCGCGGCGGGAAGCCTGCTGGGCGTCACCGTCAACCGGAATCAACACTCTTTTCCTGTTGGCAAAGTGGAAATGCTCACACTTTACCCTCTGGATTTTGAGGAGTTCCTTCTCGCCTTGGGACAGGAAGCGCTCATTTCAGCGATCAGGGAAGCCTACGCGACGGATTCGCCACTTCCTGAAGCGCTTCATACAAAGGCGCTCGAGCTTTACAAAACGTATCTCGTGGTGGGGGGCATGCCCGGCGCCGTTTGGGCATATCTGAAGGAACGTCACATGCTCGACGCAGTATCCATACAGAATCTCATTCTCTCCAGCTATGTCGCGGACATGTCGAAATACGCCTCCCCGGCGGAAACCACAAGAATCATGGCATGTTTTGACAGCATTCCCACCCAACTGGCGAAGGAAAANCGGAAATTCCAATACAAAGTCGTCCGGAAAGGAGGCTCGGCTACCCTTTTCGGTTCCTCGATCGATTGGCTTACGGCTGCGGGTATTGTGCTAAAATGCGCCAGAATTGAACATCCTTTCATGCCCCTCGCAGCTCATCTCGACTTGAGCGCGTTCAGGCTCTACATGGCCGATGCCGGACTCCTTCTGCTCAAATCGGGAATACCGGCGTCAATAATGCTCACAGGATGGGAAAACAATACCTTTTCAGGGGCCATCGCTGAAAATTACACGGCGGCCAGCCTGAAAGCGAAAGGATATCCTCTTTACTACTGGGAATCCAGCGGTACCGCGGAGATCGATTTTATTCTCCAGCGTGGCGAAGAAATAATACCGGCCGAAGTGAAGGCTGGNATCCATACGAAATCGCGAAGCCTCGCGGTCTTTCGGGAGCGGTACAAACCAGCCCATGCTATCCGGATTTCACAGAAAAATTTTGGGCTGGAGAATGGTATAAAATCCGTACCTCTGTATGCAGTGTTCTGTCTGTAGAGAGGATAGACGGGATAGAGATTTTGACGGGATGACCGGATAAAACCGGGATGAAAAGGATGGGAATTTTTTTGGAAAGAAAGAAGAGAGGAACAGGAAAAGAGGGTGCGGGCGTTTAGTATTTCCCCTCTGAGCACAAAATCGACCTGCCGGCGGGCGATTCTTTCAGGTGAGCCTGGATTTCCATATAGACTATTGCATTCTAGTGGTTCACATTTTACCATAAAACTGTCATAATATGACAGTTTTATGGTAAAATGTGAAGGTTTTCTATGAACAGACTGACGAAAAATATCATCGCCCATATCCCGAATCCTCTTTTTAACGGCAAAGGAACTCGTCGTGCTTGAACCGTCTTCCGACAATGTTACGCTATGCTCTGGTCAACGCGCTATCGCCGATGGAGATATACTCAAAATCAGGCGAGGTTTGTATGCGCTCTCCCCGCTGTACCGGAAAACTGGCATTAATCCGTTGTCCGCCGCCCAGTTGATGTATGGACCTTCCTATATCAGTCTGGAAACACGCACTGAGCGTGCATGGCTGGATCCCTGAAGGAGTCAGGGATATCACCAGTGTCACGCTCCGTCGCCGAGGATTTTGATACGCCAATAGGAATTTTTCCTATGTACGCATACCGCAAAAAACCCTCTATGCCGGGGTCACCCGCGGTACTAGACGATGAAGGGCAGTGTTGGCTGATTGCTTCGCCGCTTAAGGCTCTGTCTGATTATGTCTATTGTCACAAACTTGACTGGACATCAAAGGATCCTCTGATCGACTCCCTTCGGATCGAGGAAGACCAGCTTTCTGAAATGACACAAGCCGACTTTGACGAACTGGAGGGGAACTATTCCAGCAGGCGCGTACTGCGATTTCTTGCCGGACTGAAACAGGAGATTTTACCATGAGCATTGCGCTTATTCGGGATCGACTGGCCACGTATGACTGCAAATCGGAAATAGAAGAAGAACAGGCTGTGCGNGAAATTACGCAAGAACTTATTCTTGCCGCACTGGGCCGCACCGAATTTTTCAAGGAAGCGGCGTTCCAGGGAGGGACATGCCTTCGNGTTCTGTATGGTCTTGACCGGTTTTCGGAGTATCTCGATTTTGCCTTGAAAGAGCAAAATCCTGATTTTGAGTGGGAAAAATATCTTGGGGCCGTGACGGAGGAGCTTGCCGCCTACGGATACCGGATCGANATTCAAGATCGATCGGCGCGCGACACTCGCGATACTATGATAAAAAAGGCGCTCATCAAGGATGACACAATTGGAAAGGTGCTCAACTTTCACTATGCCGGTAAAGCGGGAGTACTGAGTAAGATTCGCATCAGGCTGGANGTCGATAGCAATCCTCCCTCCGGAAGCGAGTATGAGATCCGCTATCTCGATTTTCCCTTTGTTTCATCCGTAGTTGTGCAGACTTTGCCGTCTCTTTTTGCCGGCAAGATTCATGCGCTTCTTTGCCACGACTACCTTAAGGGATGCGATTGGTATGACTTTCTGTGGTATACCGCCCGAAAGACACCAATCAACTATACGCTTNNTCTCTCATCAGCGCTAGCGCAAGTGGGTCCCTGGAAGGGCGCAGGTCTTTCCGTGGATTATTCCTGGTGTTTTGAAGCCCTCCGCAACAAAATTGAAACTAATGATTGGCAGGCCGCCGCAGAAGATGTTCGTCGTTTTGTCCGTGTCCGCGACCAGAAATCACTGCATCTCTGGAGCCGTGAGCTTTTCCTACAGCAACTTGCAAAAATTCCACGCGAGTAGAAAGAAACGGTGGGCGCGCCGTTCCAAAGGGAGAAGAGAAGCAGGCCACTGGGGCGCGGGCGTCTCCAAAATTCCCCTCAGAGGACCCACCAGGGAATTGCGCTGATGGTATCGCTTATTTCCACTGGATAGGGGCAGCGACACACAATGTAGCCATGGCCCGCGGCGGAACGGTNGATCATCAAGAAAGGATCCAAATGGCGGGCATCTTTGGAGCTGGGGTTTTCGGTCCATTTGACTTCGATGGGATAGAGAATTCCTGATTTTTCGACGATGAAATCGACTTCGGCTCCCCCGGTTGTCCGATAATACGAGAGTGTGCCCTCTTTTTCATAGGAGAGACGTTTGTGGAGTTCGATGCCTACCCACTGCTCGAAGAGTGGACCGGGGTTGGCGGCGAGTGTGTCNNGCTCGTGAACGACAAGGCCGGCGGCGGCGTTGCGAACACCAAGATCAAAGAAAAAGAAGCGTGGGCTGGACAGGGTGGTTTTTCGAGAGCTTCCGAAAANTGCCGGGACGGTAAAACCAAGAAACATATCCTCGAGGAGTTGATAGTGCGACTTGATCGTAGGTGCCGAGAGTCCGTCTTCCTTCGCGAGNNGGCGGCAAAAATTCACGATCGATCCCGACTCGGCCGCGGCGAGCGATAGAAAGCGCAGGAAGGGGCTCCAATTCCTGAGCTGCGTCTCACGGTGGAGTTCTTCTTCAATGTAGGCGAGGTGTACGTGCGCNNAGGATATCCGCCGCGTTTCCGGCGTTCCATGTTCTGCCGCGATGCCAGGAAAATCACCGAAAATCAACCTGTCTTCAAGGCTGCGGTAAGGAAAAGGCGAAGACAGGAGCGCGTCGCTCTGAAGCGCCGGTATCGCGCTTCTCTTTTCAAAGAGCGCCTTGGCGGGGTAACCGGAAGGGGCGAAGGGTTCGTACTCGAGGCTCGTCAGTGGATAGAGACGATGCACGATGCTTCTGCCAGGCAACAAATTCGTTCCGGATCGCCGCAATCGCCGGGCTGAGCTGCCGCAGAGAATGAACCNGCGTCGCCTGTCGTCCGGCAGAAGGCGCTTCTCCTCATCGTAGAGAAATTGNNGAACCGCGTCGAAGAGTTCGGGAACGGTCTGGACTTCATCGATGAATATCCAACGGGGAGCATCCGAGGTCGGGAGTGACCTGTACACATCGACGAGTCGTTCAGGCGCGGCGGCAAAGAGAGTCCGCGGGGCAGGGTCTGAAAGATCAAACACGAGCGCGTCATNCGGCAGACAACCACGGATGAGGGTAGACTTGCCCGTCTGCCTGGCTCCAAACATGATGTGGACAAAGGGCTGTGTAACGGCTTTCGAGAATAGAACCGAATAGAGACGATCGAAGGTCTTCATATAGATATGGTATACTTTTATGCCAGATATGTAAAGTACAGCTTTATAAATCTAGATCAAAAATAAAATTCATGTTGATCTTGGGAATTCTGAAGACGCGAATACCAGCGCATGAAAAACCACTGTTTGCATAGACCTGTACGGCCACCTTCGGGGCATGGGCGCTTGGCGGGCGCGCAAGCTTCGGGGAGCATGGTGGGCGCTGGTGGCCGGTGTTCCCAAAAAATAAAAATCCCGTAAATCCCTGTCTTATCCATGAATTATCCTGTCAGCGGTAGTTAAATATCATTGATTTTTTCATGGTAATCCATTAAAATCATGATATGATTTACCGAGACATCATTGACCGGATACGGCCATGGCTGTCGCAGGATACCATCCTTATGCTCAAAGGCGCCAGGCAGGTGNNAGGGAAAACCACCATTCTTCATTACCTGCAAAAAGAGATTGAAGAACAAGGCAGAATGGCGCGCTACATTGCCGCGGATCTCGATTTCGTGGATCCTTCGTTCGGNGATCCCGCCTTTTTCATTCTGCGGCTCGCTGATCTTTTTCAGGTAAAACCGGTTACAGTCCTCATCGACGAATTTCAGAGTATCCCCAACGCGGGACTNCTCCTCAAAACCGTGTATGATCAGACAAAAGACCGTTACCGCTTTATCGTGTCGGGATCATCCAGCCTGGAACTGACGAAAAACGCCGAGTCCCTCGCCGGGAGAAAGAAAGAATTTATAATTCGGCCCTTTTCTTTCAGGGAATTTATNCGCGCACGATTGCCGGACATACCTCTCAAGTGCTTTGGTCTTGATGAACTGCGTGCGCTTGAGGATTTCGCCGCGCTGTACGGCACTCTGCTCAAGGANGCATACGCCGAATATCTCACCATTGGGGGGTATCCGGGACCAGTCCTCTCGCCTCCGGAGCTTCGAGTCGATATCCTCAAGGAGCTTTTATCCACCTACCTCCACAAGGATGTCGTGGGGTATCAAAAAATCGAAAATGTGACCGGCTTTAACAACATGGTACGGCTTTTGAGCGCGCAGATAGGTTCACAGGTGAATAAGAGCGAACTCGGCGCGACACTGCGCCTGAATGCCGAAACAGTGAATCGATATTTGGATATTCTGGAAGGCACGTTCGTATTCAGCCTGGTGCGACCCTGGTTCTCGAACCCGCGAAAAGAAGTGAGCAAGATGCCAAAAGTCTACGTGAACGATCCNGGGATCCTGCTCGCCGCGGGCGCCAGGCCCACCGTACGACCGGCGTATGAGCTGCTCGATGGGCATCTTGTAGAAAACGCGGTGTATCTGTCGTTCGTCGCCAGAGCCGGAAAAATTCGATATTGGCGCACCATAGGCGGAGCCGAGGTCGATTTTATCGTAGCAACAGACACAGGAATGCTCCCCGTCGAGGCCAAGTTCACCGCAACCAAACCTACCGAGCCTGTCGCCATGCGCAATTTCCGTGCGGCATACACGGAAGCAAGGAAGGGTATCATCATCTCGAGAGATACAATTTCCAATGATGGCACCGCCGTGATACCTGCGTACCTGCTGGATTTCTTGACGGGATTAACAGGATAAGACTTTTTGGGGAAAGACAGGCTAAAGGATAGTTGCTTTCCCAAAAGAAAATCTCCTGTTGATCATAGCAATCCTGTTATCCAGTCAAAAGGCCGGAAGAACAAAGGCTTTGTGAAGTGGCGCAAAGTAGATCGTGCAGGGACCATGGCGGCTTGTGTGTTCGGGGCCGTCATAGAGCACTACTGCGCTTCGTGTCTCGGGGTAGAGGGTGAGGAAATGGCGCAGGCCGGATGGCAAGGCAGGCGGATTCCATGAGGATTTGACTTCGACGGGAAGGAGCTCTTGGTCCTTTCTGAGCACAAAATCGACCTCTTTTCCGTCAGTGGTGCGCCAATAGTGAAGCGAGAAGCGGATGTCGATGTTTTTTTTGAGTTCCCAGAAGACAAACTGCTCCCTCAGCATGCCGGAATCCGGTCTCAGATCAATACTTCTGAAATCCTGAATGATGCTGTTGATGATTCCCTGATCGTAAAGATAGAACTTTGGTGTCTTGGTCAGCTCTTTACCTCTGTTGTTCGCAAGTGGTGGGAGAAGAGCGAGCACGAACGTCCCGACAAGGACGTCGAGATAGCGATCGACCTGCCGGCTCGAGATCCCTGCCACGCCAGAGAGTGTGCTCTTATTGAGCTGGGCGCCGTTGTGGAGGGCAAGCCAGGTTATGGCTTTATTGAAAGAAAGCACTGACTCTTCCTTGAGAAAAGCTTTTATGTCTTTCGCGATGTAGGTCTGATAGATGCCGAACAGATATTCTCTCTTCTCCAAATCCTCCGATAGCGCCAGAAGCCCGGGAAGTGCGCCGTATCGTAGAAATTCACCGAGATTCTTCCGGTGTGCCTCGAGCTCGTCGGGACTCATGACCTCGGTGATATCGGATGAAGGCCCGGGCCTTTCATGGAGACTCTCTCTGGACAGCCATTCCCCATACGTCAAGGGATAAAGGATCGTCTCGAGCTTCCTGCCGGCGAGCGATTCTTTCAGGTGAGCCTGGATTTCCATCGACGATGAGCCGGTGGCGTAGATTTTTATCTGGGGATTGAGATCATACACCGCCTTAAAAACAGAGGATATATCCTTGCAATACTGAAATTCATCAATGAATATAGTGTTCGTACGGATGGTGCGGATAAAGGAGGTATACCCTTCATTGAACAATGCCAGATGCAGAGGATTTTCCAGATTAAACATCTCCGACGGCCGTGCGAGACGCTCCCGTATCATGCCAAGGAGTGTGGATTTGCCCACTTGCCGCGCACCGATAATGATGCTCGCCGAATGGTTATCAGCCTGCCTCACAAGCTTATCAAGGTCTTTACGTTGTACCATGAAGATATTTTACACGATGTTGTGAAATTTATCCAGATAATTTTCGCAATAATGTAAAAAATAGACCATCAGAGGACCCACCAGGGGATTGCGCTGGAGGGTAGACTTGCCCGTCTGCCTGGCTCCAAACATGATGTGGACAAAGGGCTGTGTAACGGCTTTCGAGAATGGAACCGAATAGAGACGATCGAAGGTCTTCATATAGATATGGTATACTTTTATGCCAGATATGTGCAGAAGGTGATGGAAACTCTGTATCGTATCGCTCGAAACCTTGAAAGGAGTCTGTTGAAATTGCCCGACCGAAGTGTAAAAAGCAAGACCTTGCCGCTTTTTCTGTCAAGGAATATCCGCTGCTGTTCGAAATAGTCCATCTCATTATATGTCCAACAACTCTTCGCGCCCGCGCGGGGAATGGCGTAAAGGAGCTCGCGGTGCCGGTGCGCACGAAGGGCGCCACCGCCCGGGCTGTGGTCGAGGATATCCTGGGGAAGGTACCTGTGCCGGGAATTTGACAACTTGACATATAATAATGGCAGAATTATTATAAACACATGAAAACATTACCGGTGGGCGTATTAAAGGCCCAATTCTCCGAAGTCCTCGAAAAAGTAAAACAGGGAGAAAAATTTGGTATTGTCTATGGAAGAAAGAAAAAACCTATAGCTATGCTTGTCCCCTTTCATGATACTGAAAAGAAAAAAGAACGAAAACTAGGCATCCTTGATGGAAAATGCACCATACACTTCGCCGATGATTTCAAAATGACAGAAGAAGAGCTCCTAGGCCTTCAATGAATTATTTACTCGATACCCATACATTNCTCTGGTCACTTGGACAATCGAATAGTTTACCTGAAAGAGTCCTCAAGGAACTAAAAAATCCCAAGAATGAGGTATATGTGAGCGCCGTCACATTCTGNGAGATCTCCATTAAGACAAGAATAAAGAAACTTGATTTGGAAGGGATACCCCTTCATGATTTGATTCCGCTTGCCAAGAAAATGGATTTTCAATGTATTGATTTAACGTCAGAAGAAGCGAATAGCTATGTGGACCTAAAAGAGGATACCCATAATGATCCCTTTGACAGGATATTGATTTGGCAATGTATTTGCAGAAACCTGACGATGATCAGCAAAGACAGTGCGTTTGAAAGGTTTAAAGATTATGGGCTAAAACTACTTTGGGAATAGTCCGAATTTCCAGTACTATCTCCTGTATACCGCAAAGCTTAACAATTCAATTATAACCAAAAATCCTGAAACAAGGGGAACGAGCACATCGAGCGGGCAGAAGGTGACGCGGAGGCTCCCGACATCCTTTTCGCAGGAGTGCTCGAGATCGGCCGCTATATGGTCTTTCCTACTCTCCGGACACCCGACAGCCAGACGATAGGGCGGCTCTTCCACAGTGAATGGATTCCTTCTTCCCAATATTGCCTTCATATCATGGCAAGAGTGTAGTCCATATCTGGACCAAACGTAAGTGTACTTTCTTTTGGTCATGACTAAATGAAAGCGCTCTTAGCATTGTCGTCGTGCGGCCATGGCGAATGCGCTGACTGGATGAACGGGTTTTTGACGGGATGGTCAGCGTCGTGCCAATTTTTTATTGACCGCCTCTTTATCGAAGCTTTCAGGATCCCATCGGGTCTTCTTCTTCCCGGAGGCAAAGAGCGNAGGTTCCAATTCCTCGAGCATCTCCTTGTATCCCTCAATGCCTCCGCAGTCCTCGGGGGGAGCGGCTCTCGCGCCGTCCACGCAGACGCAGAGCGAAGTCCAGACACTCTCGCCTTCGAGTTTGTCCCGCGACTTCACCTTGATGGAATGTACCCAATCATCCCCAAAATCGTATACATACTCGATCTTGTGCCCGACCTTGAGCGCAAGATCGTCAAGACTGACGATATCATCCGCTATGACTACCCTGTCTTCCTCGTTGGCGGGCTCACCGAACACCATGTGACCGAAGCTGAACTCGTGGAGGTGATAATCCTTCCAGCCGAAGGCGTCCTGCAGGCAGCGATGGAGGTCAGCCAGCGTCCTGTTGCCGGGTATCAAGAGTGTTCTATAAAGGCGCGGTTTCGAACCTTTCAGGACGACTTCCAGCTCGTAGCGATACTTGGATGCCTCATATCCCTGCCTCGTCAGGACCGCGCGGCTGGGCATCCGGCCTCGTTGTGGTATCTTTCTCGCCCGCCGCGAAGGCATGATGCTCTCCAACTCCCCGAGCGTCTCCCAATATTCGGCCAGACCCGTGCTGCCCGGCTTCAGCAAATCCTTCACGAGCGTGTCATCGGGAAGTTCGGGCTCATTCAGCATGTAACTCACATTGAGGAGCTCGTTCATTTTTATCAATTTTTTCTCGAGCTCCTCCTGGTAGTATTCGGAGGCGAAGGCCAGACCTTCCCGGGGAGTGCGCATCCAGAGAAGGAAGCGCTCGTAGATATCCATGAGGGCTTCCCGAAGGTTATTGACAGTGGGATTCTTGATGATGGAGAGATCGAAATCGCCGAGGATGTCCGATGCCGCGTCAAGCGCGCTGTTCCGGAGGGCCTTGGCGCCCGACTCGGAAATTCCCGTAAGACAAAGGCCGACAAGAGCTCTGTCGACGGCTCTTTCCATCACGTATTCCCGCAGGGACGTGTCCGATCTCAGCGCTTTCCTGGTGAGTTTGGTCACGGTCGAGTATCGGGAAAGCTCGACCGTCAGGAAAAGCTCGATATCGCTGCTGTCGACTGAGAGATCATACTTCCTGGCAAGACTGTGGAAGTCATCGTCATAATCTTCCTCACTCTCGCAAAAACCAATCGCAAGCTCCCGCAAGGCAGAGAGTTCCGCTTCGGAGAGGCTATCGATGATCGAGGAGTAAGATGTGTCCATTTNTTTCGCGACAGCCTCCGGAGTGGTGTTTTTGTCCCAGATCACTGGAGCGCCCTGCCACCAGAATGTGCCGAAGATGCCGCTATCATTGAAGAATTCTGAATACGCCTCGCCAGGACTCCCCACGACCAGAGGCCCGGCGGCCTGATAAGCCCTCGCCATGATCTCGATCGGGTTGAGCGAGGGCTCCTCTGTGGCGAATACTTCCATGAACGCTTTCGCGAGCGCGTTCCGCCATGGTTCCCTGAGTGTTGTATCGAATTGGGTGATCGGAAGTGCCTCGACTTTGAAGCGTGTACCACCCGCGTCAAGCATCATTACGGTGAGGTAATCGCCCGCGGCGGGGCTAACACCGTTTCCGATGGCTTTCAGATCGAGCGCGAAGATGCGCACGCGATTGTCTCCGGGAGTATGCCCAGGCTGAAATGCTTCCACATTGGACGCGTCTTCTATCATAAGCCTCGGGAGCATCCTCAACTGCCCATAGAGGGAGAAAAACTGAAGCGCTTCTTCCGCGTCCATGAGCACAAGTCTCTGGCGCAGAACCTTGCCCGCCGCGTCCTCGAAGACGATCTTTTCCGTCGGAGTACTGGAGTCGCGGAAGGGTTCGAGCCGATCCCNCACAATCGCGACACCCCGCGCGGCTTCGAGCTCATTGAGTCTGATGAGAAACTTTGCCCCTGGTCTGAAAGCACTATCCTTTTTGCCTGTTGTTCCCATACCCACCAACCTTACNNCACTCATTGCATGCTTTTCGACACAGAGAATACCAGGATTAAAACAAGATGAGCAAGATGGGAATTTTTAGGGAAAGATAGGGAAAATATCTTCTTTCCTTCCCAAAATAAAAATCCCGTGAATCCTTGTCTTATCTATGAATTATCCTGTCAAAAGCGCGGCCTTCGACGTTCATGCCCACGACTGTTCGAGAAGAAAGCGGCGGATGTTCATGTGACGGATGCCGTTCCTGCTGCGGTCCAGTTCATCCATGCTGAGTACATATTTCGGGTAATTGTCGGGTATTGCCTCAAGGGGAGAGAACTCTCTCTCAATGATTCTGTCGTCGGCCAGAAGATACGCCACCTGGATATACAGCTTTTCCCCACCTTTTCGGGCCGCGAAATCGACCTCGGCCGAGCCGATCTTTCCGACATGGACATCGTATCCGTGCCGGAGCAATTCCATATAGACAATGTTTTCCAGAATCTGCCCGATGTCCCGCTGATTGTTGCCATAGACGGCTTCCCGGAGCCCATGGTCGCCGAGGTACACCTTTTCCTGAAAGCTGAGGGCCTTCTTGCCGATCAAATCTTCCCNGGGAACCAGGTGAAGAAGACAGGCTTCTTTACAATATGAGATATAGTTGTATATCGTTTCGGTCGACAGACCTCGCTTTTCATTTTTCAGGTATCGCACAATCGAGGCCGCCGAAAGTGTATTCCCCACGTTCGCGATAAAAAACAGTATCAGGCGCTCGAGCCGCTCGATGTCCCGAACCTTGTTCCGCTGCGCGATGTCCTTGAGAATGATGGAATTGAATATGTCGCTCAGGTATTGTTTCGCCGAAGTCTCATCGAGGGTATGGCTGTGGAGAAAAGGCATTCCACCCAGCGTGAGGTAGCGCGCAAAAATTTCCGCCTGATCCGGAGTATCCCTGGTCTGCGCGTAGCTCTCCATCACCTCTTTGAAGGAAAAAGGATAGAGTTTAATTTCCACATAGCGACCGCCGAGATACGTGGCCAATTCGCCGGACAGCATCTTCGCGTTGGAACCAGTGATATAGATGTCGATATCGAAATCGATCATGCAGGAATTGACAAGGCGCTCCCAGCCTTCCATTTCCTGTACCTCATCCAGGAAGAGATAGAGTTTCCCCTCCAACTTGCCGGCCATGGCCTTAATCCGCGCATAGACAGCCTCCCGGCTCCGCACCGCGGGGTCAGAGCCGGATTCGACATTGATGAAGAGCATCCGGGAGGCGGGAATACCTCGCCGCAAAAGTTCTTCCCTGACAAGGCCGAGCATGACGGTCTTCCCACAGCGTCGGATTCCCGTAAGCACCTTTACCACATCCGCGTCGATGAAGGGCCGGATCTTGTCGAGATATAGTTCTCTCTGCACCATGATAAAATTATCATACTACTAGTATATCGAAATTGCAACAGAAAATTCAATTACTTTTCGGTATATCAAAAATAAAAATCCCGTGAATCCTGTCGAAAACGTAAAACGATAATGATTAATATAATAACCAAATTTTACAAATTATTGGTTACTTGACTATACAATTATCCGCACAACGTGCTATACTTCCTTCATGGAACGACTTATAGAACTCTACAGGCGCAAGATCGCCGCGATCCAGGAAAAGTTCATTCGGTCTCTCGCGGATACCATCGCCTGGGACGCCCGCCTGGTGGGAATACGAGGGGCGCGCGGCGTAGGAAAAACGACACTCTTGCTCCAGCATATTAAACAGGCTTTCGGCGACAATCTAAATGCCGCGCTCTATGTCAGCCTGGACAATCTATGGTTCGCGGAACACAGCCTACCTGAACTGGCGGATACGTTTGTAAAGCGCGGGGGCACTCACCTTTTTCTGGATGAAGTGCACAAATACCCGCAGTGGTCGCAGGCGATCAANAACCTCTACGACGATTACCCCGATCTGCATATCGTATTCACCGGTTCGTCGTTACTGGAAATTCTGAACGCCCGCGCGGATTTGAGCCGACGGGCTGTCGTCTATACGATGCAGGGATTATCCTTCAGGGAATTCCTGAACCTTCAAACAGGAAAACACTTCCCGATATTCCCGCTGCACGAAATTCTGCAAAACCATGCGGCATTATCCACGGATGTCGTCGGCGAGCTTCATCCCTTCCAGTATTTCCCCGCCTATTTACAGACCGGATATTATCCTTACTTCCTGGAGGGGCTCGATGTCTATGCCTTGCGTCTGGAAGAAACCGTACAGATGATTCTGGAGATGGAGCTCCTGCAGCTCAGGCGGGTTGAGATAGCATATATTCCCAAGCTCAGACAACTTCTGAGCATTATCGCCGAATCGGCGCCATTCATACCCAACATTTCCAAATTGAGTGACCGGATCGGACTTAATCGCCACACCCTCCTTGCATACCTGCAATACCTAAGCGACGCGAAATTGACGTATTCTCTCTACAGGGATATACACGGCATCACCGCTCTTCAAAAACCGGACAAGCTGTATCTGGAAAATACCAATTTGATGTACCTGTTCAAGGGAATAGACACCGATACAGGCAATATCCGGGAAACATTCCTCGCCAACCAGCTTTCCTACGCGCACAGGCTGGAGTTCTCTGGATCGGGCGATTTTTTCGTTGACGGACAATACACCATAGAAGTCGGTGGCAAAAGCAAAACCCGCAGGCAAATACAGGGCGTTCCCGACGCGTATATCGCCGCGGACAATCTGGAGTATGGGAATGACAGGAAAATTCCGCTGTGGCTTTTCGGGTTTCTGTATTAGACAGACGGTCTTCGTATCATACTGAAAGCGTGGTTCATGTCCTGACGAAACGCAAGCATACTTTCATTTGGTCATGACTAAAATGAAAGTACGCTTAGCATTGTCATTGTGCGGCCAGAGCGTAGAGAGGAATATTAGTGAGCCAGTTCTCCTCACGGTAAGACGATAGGGAAGTCCTGTAGCAGCGAGGTGGCGAAAACTTGTCTCTGTACACGCGAAGGCTCTTGGCCTGAAGGTTCTCGGCGGCCTTTACCTCCAGCGGATAGACGGACTCGCCACACTGGATGAGGAAATCGACTTCCGCCCGCGATGTGTCGCTTGACCAGTAGAAAACATCGACATCATCACGCAGCTGAAGTTCCTGCGCCACATACTGCTCGGTCAGAGCTCCTTTGGCTTCCTCAAAAAGATCGGAACCCCGCAGCATGGTACGCATGGGTATATGCGCATGCGCGGCCAGCAACCCGGTATCCACCATGAATAGTTTGAAGGCATTGTTCTCCTGGTACGCCCGGAGGGGGATCCCCGGTTTTGACACACGGTACACCTTGTGAAGCAGGCCCGCATCGCAGAGCCACTGGATGGCGAGCTCATATTCCCGTGCCCGCGCTCCTTCGTGCACCAGACCGTAGGTGAACTTTCTCTGTTCTCTGGCAAGTTGTGAAGGAATGGAATTCCAGACAGCCCGGATGCGGGGAACCACTGCGGGTTCGGCATACTTCGAGAAGTCCTGTTCATAGGCATCCAGCAGTCGTCCCTGTATTTCACGAATCTTGTTCAGATCTTTGGTGGCCGCAAAGTTGCTGACACATTCAGGCATGCCACCCACACAATAGTAGTACTTCAGATAATCGATGAGTTTGTCTCTGAATGACTCCAGCAGTTGCCAGTCGCGCCGGCGAATCAGCTCAGGCAACTCCGGCTCGCCCAGCGCCCAGAGGAATTCCTCAAATGAGAGCGGATAGAGATCGAGGAATTCGGCCTTCCCGACAGGGAAGGAGGTTCCCGCATGCATCGCGATTCCCAATAGTGAGCCTGCCGCAGCGATGTGATAGGTAGGGGCGTTTTCGGCAAAATACTTGAGCGAAGTGAGCGCCCGCGGATTCGCCTGCACTTCGTCAAAAATGATGAGGGTCGAATTAGGCTCTATGGNGCAGCCTGATTCGATCCGCAGTCCGGTCAGAAGGCGCCCGGTGTCCAAATTCGATGAAAAGAGCGCCGCCATCCGTTCATTCGCCTCGAAATTGATGTAGGCGACATTTTTGTAGGACCGCCTGCCGAACTCTTTAAGGAGCCAGGTCTTGCCGACCTGCCGGGCGCCATGCAGAACGAGCGGTTTTCTGTCAGGCTTTTTTTGCCATTTTTGAAGATCGACGATATTTTTTCGTTCCATGAAATAAAGTGTAGCAGGGTTTTACACAAAAGTCAAACAACTTTTGTGTAAATTAATCACATTTATTGTACGAGTTATTGGACAGAAATGAACGGGATAAAAATTTTGAGGGAAGAAAAAAGAAAAGGAGGCGGGGCCTTCCCCCTAAAATAGATCCTGTGCATCATGGTATAAAATCATAATGTAAACTTTTACTTTTCCATGCAAAATAAAAGTCAGCCTTTCATTTTAGCATGATATGCTGTATACTGTGCTCTATGCAAACCTATAACTCGATGGTATCAGGACCGATTCGGACGTTTCATTGTCAAACCTTTTGTCCATATCATGTTTGGCGCCCGGCAGACGGGAAAATCGACGCTGATAAAGCAGGTATTGCCTCCAGATGCTCTTGTGTTCGACCTTTCGCAGCCTGCACAGCGATCGCGGTTTCTTGCTGACCCTCAGGAACTCATCAGAATCTGCCAAAGCCTGCCCAAAAAAGACCCTCCCCTCTCCATATTCATCGACGAAGTTCAGGCTGTCCCGGAACTTTTCAATGCTATCCAGAGCATCTATGACAATGACAAAACCGGCTTCCGCTTTATACTCTGCGGCAGCTCTGCCAGAAAACTAAGGGCCACTGGCGCCAATCTCCTGCCGGGGCGCAGTATCCTCCACCGTCTTCATCCCCTTATCAATGAGGAATATGAGCATAATCCCGGATGGCTTGGCCAAACCTTGTCTCCTCTGCCTCTCCCGAATGAGACAGGAACACAAAACTCTGTAGCGCCATTTCCGGCACGGACTTTGGAGAACCGGCTTGTGTTCGGAGACCTTCCCGGTATCTCGTGCCTTACCGACGACGAAGATCGGCGTGAGGTGCTGAAGTCATATGCGGCCATTCACCTGGAAGAGGAAATCAGATCGGAGACATCCATTCACCATTGGCCTGCCTTCTTGCATTTTCTTGGGCTTGCTTCTGCAAGCTCGGGCTCAATGCTCAATTTTCAGGGCATATCCAGGGAAGTGGGTGTTTCAGCCCCGACCGTGCAGGCGTATTATCAGCTTCTTGAAGATATGTACGTAGGATTTTCGGTGCCCTCGTATTCCGGCAACCCGCGAAAAGCGGTCGTATCGTCGCGCCGTTTCTATTTCTTCGACCTCGGCGTACGAAACGCGATATCGGGTGCCCCCATCGATGAATCGGCAGTACGGCTCGATCCTGGACATTACTTCGAACAGTGGGTGGGAGTCGAACTTTTCAGGAAACTGTCATACCTGGGAGAAGGTCAGCTCTACCATTACCGGACGAGGGGTGGGGCGGAAATCGACTTTATCGTGCGGCGGGGAAATGAGCTCATACCCATCGAGGCGAAATGGACCAGCAATCCCACCATGAAGGACGCAAGGCATCTGGCTACATTTCTGGATGAATCGCAGGGAGCGGCAAAAAAAGCATATATTGTCTGTCGCTGTCCCCTGCCGCAGCAGTTGGACGAACGCATCGTCGCGCTGCCGTGGCAGATGCTGTAGGAAAGGTGTCGGGCTGTCATCTTCAATATCAATTGTTGAACGGCTGCATCGCATTCTTCCGACCTCCGATTGACCATTGCGCCCCCTTCGACATATGCTTTGACGAATATATGGATGAGGCTCTCAACAATCAAAAAATTTCGCTGAGATTCGGGTTCAATTATTTCATGCTCTTCGCGATATACGGCATTTCGTCGCCTTATCTGCAGCTCATGGTGCGGCGCCTTGGGTACAGCCCCGCCTCGGTCGGTCTTTTCCTGGGATTTTTCGAGCTCATCGGCATAACCGGCCCTATCTATCTTGCACAGATCGCGGACCGATTCGGAAAGCTGAGGCCTTTTCTGTTTGTCTCGACTCTGATGATTCTCGCGGGTCTCGGGCTGCTCGTGCCTTTCCACGTTCCGCTCGTCACGCTGTTGAGCATGGCGCTGCTCTCGCTCGGGATCAAGACTCCGGTGCCGGTCCTGGACACTTCGCTGCTGCGGGCCATCGAATTTGCCTCCACGAAGGGAACAAAAGTGCCGAATTACGGGCTCCTGCGGGCGATCGGATCGGCGGGGTTCGTGGTTGTCGCGCTCATTGCGCAGAGTATCCCGGGTTTTGACTCGAGCTCGACGGGGGTCATGGCGCTTGCGATGGGCATTCTTGCCTGCTTTTTTCTGGTCAGCCTCTTTGTGCTGCCGGAAATCGGCACGATGCACGTGCGCAGGGAGAAAATCGCTTTTTCGTTCAAATGGCTCGACTCGACGTACATCCTCGGCCTCGCCGTCATCGCGCTCGGAAGGTTCGCCATGGCGCCGATCGGCTCGTTCTTTTCGATGTACCTCACCGAGGAGCTGCACTGGCATGCGGTGGGGGCGATGTCGGCGCTGTCCGCAACCTGTGAAATACCCTTCATCGTTTTTTCCTGGAAATTCATCCGGAAACAAAGCCCCATGCTCGCCGTCGCGATCTCGTCCGGAGCCACTGTGGTCCGTCTGCTTATCTATGCGCTCTTCCCCACCCCTGCAGGCGCAATTACCGGACAGATTCTGCACTCCCTGTGTTACGGGCTCTTCCAGCCCGCCGCGCTTGCGTTCGCCAATCTGAAAACGCCGCCGGCCGACCGCACGACGGGGATGGCGCTCTACATGGGCGTCGGCGTAGGTCTGCCGACATTTCTGGGCAGTGCGCTTGGAGGGGTCGTCGTCGAAACGTTCGGGTATCGCTGGCTCTTCGGGAGTTACACACTCTTCGCCCTGGCGAGCCTCGCCCTGTTCTGGAAATTCCGGGACCGGCTTGTTGCCGTCAAGTAAGGCGCCGCGGTACTATTTTAGGTACGGAGGTCGCTATGGATTCAGTTCGCTGGGGTATCTTGTCTGTTTCCAATCACTATACATTGCGGGTGCATCATCAGCTGGCCGGTTCCGACGTGACAGAGGTCACGGGAATCGCATCGCGCGACGCCGAGAGAGCGAAGCAGGCCGCCCGGGAGCTCGGGCTCGCGCGGTCCTACGGCTCGTACGAGGCGCTGCTGGCCGACCCCGGGATCGATGCGGTCTACATTCCGCTTCCCAACCACCTGCACGCCGAATGGGTAAAAAAGGCCGTGGATGCAGGCAAGCACGTGCTCTGCGAAAAGCCCTTCGCGCTGGACGCCGCGCAGGCGGCCGAAGCCGCCCGATACGCCGAATCCAGGGGCGTCAAGGTCATGGAAGCCTTCATGTACCGTTTCCACCCGCAGTGGGTGCACGCCAGAGAAGTCGTGCGGTCGGGAGAAATCGGCAAAGTCCAGTTCATCCACACGCAGTTTACGTTCAACAACAGAGATCCGCGCAACATCCGGAATATCCTTGAGACAGGCGGCGGCTCAATCTACGACATCGGCTGTTATGCCTGCTCTTCGGCCAGATTCATCGTGGGGAAAGAGCCGGAGCGGGCTGTTTCCATCGTCCGCCGCGATCCTGAGTTCGGCACCGACGTCCTCTCTTCGGGAGTGCTCGACTTCGGCGATGCGCGGGCGCTCTTCACCGTCTCGACGCAGTCGTTCCCGGTCCAGCAGGTGGACATCGTCGGAACTTCCGGCAGCGTCACGATCTTCATTCCATTCAACATGTACGACGATGTGCCGGCCGAGCTGCGCATCACGACGGGCATCGGGCCGCGCACGGTCAGACTGGGGCCCGCCGGCCAGTACCGGCTCATGTTCGACGCGTTCTCGAAGAGTGTGATCGAAGGAAGGCCTGCGCCCACGCCGCCGGAGGACGCCATCGCGAACATGAGGGCGATCGACGCGCTCTTCAGGTCCGAGAAGTCNGGGCTCTGGGAGAAGGTGTAATCCTGGGACGGCTCAGCGGCCCCGGAGAGGTTCCGCCGGCTCCACCGCGGCGCCGGATGCAATCGCCGAGAGACATTCGGGACAGAGACAATCGCTGTAGTGTGCCGCAAGTTCGCGGCGCGTTTTTTCATCGAGCCGCACCGAGGCGCACCAGCACTGCGGCGAATGCAGGCACTCGAAGGACGCGCCGCAGCGCGGACAGGTCTTGGTCATCGCGTGTGCTCCTCCTCTTCAGTCCCAACCGTGATCGAGTTCGAGCATGTGCCCGAACCGCTCTTTTTTCGTCTTCAGGTACTCGCGGTCGTGCATGTGCGGCGGCAGTTCGTGCGGCACGCGCTCGGTGACCTTTATGCCGTACCGCTCGAGTTCGGCCACTTTTTCGGGGTTGTTGGTCAGAAGGCGGACGCTCTTCACGCCGACTTTTTTGAGCATCGCGGCGGGAATCTCGTAGTCGCGGGCATCGGGCGGGAAGCCGAGCATGACATTGGCGTCGTAGGTGTCGTAGCCGGCATCCTGGAGCGCATAGGCGCGCAGTTTGTTGACGAGGCCGATGCCGCGCCCCTCCGCCTGATGGTAGAGCACAATGCCCCGCCCCTCTTTTTCGATGCGCTCCAGGGCATGGTGGAGCTGGGGTCCGCAGTCGCAGCGCAGACTGCCGAGCGCGTCGCCGGTGAGGCACGCCGAATGAATGCGCAGCAGCAGGTCCTCGCCGTCGCCGATATCTCCTTTTATGATCATGATATGATCTTTGTTGTCCTTGTTGTTCACAAAGCCTACGATGGTGAAATGCCCATAGGCGGTCGGGAAATCGGCGACCGACGCCACCATCACGCAGACAGATTCTTCGCAGGCGGCACAATTGTCCTTGTTCGGGCAGTGGCGCAGGAATTCAATGTCTTCTCTTATAATCTGCTCAACGCTCGGAATATCCACGGGAACTCCTTTCTGGAATAAGGTAACTCATGGAAGCCGCGTCGGCTAGGTCGCGTCGACCAGGCTGCATCAGCCAGGCCGTGTCGGCCAGTCCCCTCATCCGGCCGCCACAGATGGTCTCATTCAATCGCATCGAAGTCGGGCATGCGCGGCGGGATGCCAATGCTCTCGTGCAGCAGAAAATAGCGGAGCGCGCGGACGGTCGATTCAAAGGCGATCTCCGCCCACGGGATGGCCGTGGCATGCACGAACTGCAGGCTGTCGCTCTCCTCGGGGTCGAGGTGGAAGTCTTCGACGTCGATGATATTGCCGCGCGAGAAGAAGTACACATCGCAGGTGGCATAGGGAATGCCCTGATACTGATAGACGTTCGGGAAGGTCGCCAGAAAATTGATGTGCGAGGGCGACCAGCCGATTTCCTCGTAGCACTCGCGTAGGGCTGCGTCTTCGGCGCGTTCGCCGGGCTCGACAAAGCCGCCCGGAAGCGCGAATCTGCCTTTCATGGGGTCCTTGTGCCGCCTCAGCACGAGTATGGTGCCCTTCGACTCGACGATGATGCCCGCCGCCGTCGCGACATTGTGAAAATATTCAAAGCCGCAGGTAGGGCATTTCCACATGCGGCTGCGGACACTGTAGAGCTTGGGGCTTCCGCAGGACGGGCAGAAGTGGAAAGCGGACGCGGCCGCGCCTATGCCGCCGAGACGCTCCAGGGCGTGCGCGGTTTTCTCTTCGAGCGACCGGATGTAGGTGTCGGAACAGGTCTGCTGATCGGCTGCGGCCGACTCGTCCGTCGGCACCTCCGTTGACGGCCCGCTTTCCTGCCGGTCCTCCGCCCACTCCTTTGTTTTTTCATGGAACTGCCTTATTTTTATTATATACTATGAGCACGATGAAACGCGAGGGTGCCGAGACCGACGCCGAGCGCCGCGCCCGCCTCAAGGCCCTCATCAAGGAATCGCCCCAGAGCGCCGGCGTCTACCTCATGCGCGACGAAACAGGGGAAATCATCTATGTGGGCAAGGCGAAAAGCCTCAGAAACAGGCTCTCCTCATATTTCAGCGGCAAAAAGGACATCAAGACCCGCCACCTCGTCTCGCGCATCCACAACATCGAATGGGTCCTCGCCGCGCACGAGTACGAGGCCCTCCTCCTCGAGAACAACTTCATAAAGGAGCACACCCCGCGCTACAACATCAACCTCAAGGACGGCAAGACCTATCCCTCGATCCGCATCACGAACGAGGAGTTTCCGCGCGTATTCCGGACGCGGCGCATCATCAATGACGGCAGCGAATACTTCGGCCCCTTCCCGAGCGCAGAGATAATCGACACCTACCTCGATCTGATCAAGCGCATGTTCCCGCTGCGCCGCTGCGTCAAAATGAAAAAACGCGCGAGCCCCTGCATGTACTACCACATCGGACGCTGCCCCGGCCCCTGCGCGGGCAAGATCAGCCACGAAGACTACATGAAGCGCGTGGACGAAGTGCGCAAGCTGCTCTCGGGCGACACGGAGACGCTCCTGAAGGACCTCGAGCGCGAGATGAAGCATGCCGCCGCCGAGCTGCGGTTCGAGGAGGCGGCGCACCTGCGCGAGGCGATAAAGTCGGTGCAGGCCTTCATGGGGCACTCGAACGTGGTCGACTTCAACAGCCTGAATGCGCGCGACTACATCGCATGGGAAGCCGACGGCGACCAGGTGAGCTACGTGGTCTTCCAGATGCGCGACGGCAAGCTCAGGAACCGCGACAGTTTCATGGAGAACCCCGTCGACGATCTTGAGGCGCTCGACAGTTTTCTCGCGCACTACTATGAGGGCGGAAGAGTGCCGCCGCCCAGCATCTTCGTGCGCAGGGCGGAGAATACGGCGTCCATCGCGCGCTATCTGTCCGACCGCGCGGGCGCGCCCGTCGAGGTGAAGATTCCGGACAGCGAGCGGCACTGGGCGGTGATGAACCTTGCGGTGCAGAACGCCAAAGAGGAGCTGGCCAAGCGGCGCCGCATGCACGGCGACATCGCGGCGCTCCTGGAACTGAAAGAGAAGCTTCTGCTCGGGACCGTGCCGATGCGCATCGAGGGATTCGACATAGCGCAGCTCGGCGGAAAACACACGGTGGCATCGCTGGTGAGCTTTAAAAACGGAGTGGCGGACAAGAAAAACTACCGCTACTTCAAAATCCGGTCGGTGGAGGGTCAGATCGACGATTTTGCGGCGATGCGCGAGGCGGTCGCGCGGCGCTACACGCGGCTCATCAACGAAGAGGCGGAGCTGCCCGACCTCGTCCTCGTCGACGGCGGAGCGGGACAAGTGTCTGCGGCAAAAGAAATCCTCGACGATCTCGGCCTCGATGTCGATCTGGCGGGACTTGCGAAGCGGAACGAGGAAGTCTGGCTGCCGGGCAAAAGCGAGCCCGTCGTGCTGGCCAAGGATTCGCCGGCCCTGCGCGTGCTCGTGGCGGTGCGCGACGAGACGCACCGTTTCGCGACGGGCCTCTCGCGCAAGCTGAGAATGACGGACGCGACATTCCGCGTGCTTCAGGAAGTGCCGGGCATCGGCGACGCGCGCGCAAAGTCCATCCTTCGGGAGCTGGGGTCGCTGGACGCGGTGGCGCAGGCCGAGCCGGGCTATATCGGCAGCATCGCGCGCGTGAATGAAGATACGGCCCGCAAAGTGATCGGCGCAGCCCGCCGCAGGATCGACATCGACGAGGGTCTCGAGGACGAGGATTAAGACGAGAATTCACCCGGCGGGCCGCCGGCGCCTTCCTTATATGCCGCGACATTGCCACACATATCCATTTCGCATACTATAGACCTTGTTTTCGCGCAACCTTCATTGGAGTACCCTACAAATTCATTCACAAGGAGTGGGTTCATGAATATTCCTGCATTACAGTCCATCGCTCTGTCCGTCAGGAGCCTCACCATCGACGCGATCCAGAAGGCCAATTCCGGCCATCCCGGCATGCCGATGGGCGCCGCCGAACTCGGCGCGTTCCTGTACGGCGTCGAGCTCAAGTACAACCCGAAAGACACCAGGTGGCTCAACCGGGACCGCTTTGTGCTTTCGGCCGGCCACGGCTCGATGTTTCTGTATTCCATCCTCCACATGGCAGGCTTCGACCTGTCTCTCGACGATATAAAGGCATTCCGCCAGGTCGGTTCAAAGTGCCCGGGGCACCCCGAATACGGCGTGACGCCCGGTGTCGAGACGACCACGGGGCCGCTGGGGCAGGGCATTGCGAATGCAGTCGGCATGGCGATCGCCGAGCGCAAGATGGCCGCGCACTTCAACAGGCCCGGCCAGAAGATCTTCGACCACTCCATCTTCGTGGCCGCAGGCGACGGCTGCTTTATGGAAGGCGTCGCGAGTGAGGCATGCTCGCTGGCCGGGCACCTTGGACTTGGAAATCTCATCGTATATTACGACTCGAATCATATAAGCATCGACGGCTCGACGGATATCGCCTTCACCGAGGATGTCGGAAAGCGCTTTGAAGCCTACGGTTGGCAGGTGCTCCGCGGCTCGATGTACAGCTTTGAAGAGCTCGCGGCGCTCACCGCCAAGGCAAAGGCCGAGACGGAGAAGCCTTCGCTCATCATCCTGGAAAGCGTGATCGGCAAGGGTGCCCCCTCGAAGCAGGGGACCAGCGGCATCCACGGCTCTCCCCTTGGTGAAGAAGAAGCGCGCAAGGCCAAGGAAGGCCTCGGCATTCCGCCCGACAAACCCTTCTGGGTTGCGCCGGAGGCCTATGCCTACTTCGAGGCGCACCGGAAGACGCTCGAACAGGAGTATCGGGCATGGCAGGCGCGCTTTGAGGCCTGGAAGAAGGCGAACCCGGAGCTCGCCCGCGAGCTCTCCGTGTGGCTCAGCGGCAGGGCGATGCACGAGCCGGACCTGCCCGCCTTCAAAACGGGCGAAAAAATCGCAACGCGCAACGCATCCGGCAAATGCCTGGGCGCAGTCGCGGGCGCATGGCCGAATTTCATCGGCGGTTCCGCGGACCTGACGAGCCCCAATGTCAGCCAGCTTCCCCCCAATGCCGACGGCAGCCCCATCGTCCTCACGAAGGAAAACCCTGACGGCCGCTACATTCACTTCGGCATCAGGGAGCACGGTATGGCGGCCATCGCCAACGGCATCGCGCTGTACGGCGGGCTTCGCCCCTTCGTGGCCACCTTCCTCGTCTTCTCGGATTATCTGCGCCCCGCCCTGAGGCTCTCCGCGCTCATGAAGGCGCCGGTCGTCTATGTGCTCACCCACGACTCGATCTATGTCGGCGAAGACGGGCCGACGCATCAGCCGATCGAGGCGCTCGCCGCGTTGCGCGCGATACCGGGCCTGAAGGTCCTCCGCCCCGCGGACGCGGAGGAGACCGCGGTCGCCTGGCGCATCGCGATGGAGAGGCTGGACGGTCCGACCGTGCTTGTATTTTCGCGGCAGAATCTGCCCGTGCTGGAGAAGGCCGACCCCGACTGGCCCCACACAATGGCGCTCGGCGCCTACGTCGTGCAGAATCCAGAGCGCGCGCCGGATGCGACGCTCGTCGCTTCGGGGTCGGAGGTTTCGCTGGCGATCGCCGCAGCGGACATTGTGCGGGCACAGCGCCCGAAAACAGCCATCCGCGTGGTTTCGGTCCCCGACAGACAGGCCTTCTATGCGGCTCCCGCGCCGGTGCGCGATGCGATTCTGTCGCCAGGCTCCCTGGTGTTTGTGGCTGAAGCCGGAGTCGCCCAGGGCTGGGAGCGCATAGCGCCGCCCGAAAACATCCTTTCGATCGAGCGCTTCGGAGAATCGGGCCCCGGCGACAAGGTTGCGGAACATTTGGGCTTTACGGCGCAGGCCTTTGCGCAGAAGGTGCTCGCAAAACTCGGTTGAGATATGGCCGACGCGCACGTGAGAGGTGTGCGTCGGCCAGCCGCGCGGATAACGCATTATGTAATACTGTAAATATTTAATTCTCTGGAACTTGTGTTCTCCTTCGTGATACTATAGCCCATTCCTTCTATTTCTAGTAAAGCCATACCAGGAGGTTCGGTACAAGGAGAATTTTAAAATGCACGATACAGACACAATAAAACACAAATTTTTCGCCAATATCCGGCAACTGCGGACTGCTGAACGGATAGGTTTCATCGTCATCTTCGTCCTGCTCGTCGGCTTCACCACTGTCAGCGCATATTTTCAGTGGCAGAGCATTCTCCGCGACAGGAAATCGTATATGGAGCTCATCGGGTACTCAAAAATCGGACAGTTCGAANNATCCTGGTACGACGCGCAGATGACGGAGGCCAAGGAATTGTCTGAATCATCGGTTTTTACAGATATCGTCGCGAAAGCGATGGAAAGACCATCGGACAAGACCATTGCCCGTATCGACAGTTACCTGCGGCCCATCCTCCGCTCGTACAACTACGCGGACAGCGCAGTGCTCACTTCGGATTTTCGTCTGGTTGTCTCGCTGACCCAACTGGTCCAATCCGACTGCGTCGAGGTGCGCGAGGAAATTTCCCGGAAGAAACCACTCGCGCCTTTCTTTACGACGCTCCATCTCACGAGCCCCCACGGAAAGCCGGGATTTCACCTCATAGTTCCTCTTTTTAAAGACAAACAGAAGAAACCTTTTGCCTATGTGGTCCAGACATTCTTTGCCGGCGATTACCTCTATCCCATGCTGGCGCAGTGGCCCGGCGGCGAAAAGACGGGCGAAACGCTCCTCCTTGAGAGCAGCGGTGACATGGTTCAGGCCCTGAATCCCTCCACCCTTGTCAATATCTCTGCCTTTTCGCTCCTTGTTTCCGTCAAGGACAACAATACCGTCGAGGCCCGGGCCGGCCTCGGGCAGACGGGCGTCATGACAGGAAAGGATTATCGTGGCAGGCGCGTGCTCGCCGTGGTGAACCATGTGCCGGAACTCGACTGGATCGTCCTCTCCAAAATGGATTATTCCGAGGCATTCTCCGCGTGGATCCCGACGCTCGTGATCCTCATAGTCTTTCTTCTGGTCGCGCTTGCGGCCGGCATTGCAGGCTCCTATGTGCTCATCTCTACCCGGACACTCTCCGCATCCCGCTCGCGCCTCGAACTCCTCAAGCGCACCGAACGCAGCGAGGCCCTGCTCAGCGCAATTCTCGAGCGCGTCGATGCTCCNGTTGTCATAATCGACAAATCCTCTACAATCCAATTCTCAAACCGGTCATTCAAGGAACGCTTCGGTGACAGTCTGCCCGGCGGTCTGCTCTCGGTCCAGTCGGATCCCGACAAAAATGCGGGTGCGCAGTCCTACAGGCTCGAGCTCAGGGATACGAAAGGAGATGCTCTGCAGCTCTATGTGATTCCGATATGTATCCTTCTCGAGAACCAAGAGTCGCTCTCCGGCTATGTGATGCAGGACGTCACCGAGCTCGAATCTGCGCTCGAGCAGGTCCAGCAGCTCAATCGGGACCTCTCCAGGCAGGTGGAGGCGCAGACAAAGCGCATCCTTGAGGCCAAAGAGGAACTGCGCACCATCGCATCCGCGATTTCCCACAATCTGGCGGCTCCGCTGCGCGCCATCGAGTCGTTCAGCGAACTGCTCGCGACCACGGCCTTCGACCAGCTCGACGCAGAGAGCTCGGATTATGTGATGCGCATCCGGAGAGCCTCTGCAAACATGGCAAATCTCACCGACGATCTGATGACCTTTCTGTCGCTCGATTCTGTGGTGCCCGCCCACGAGGAATTCGATTTCAGCATTGCAGCACAAGAAATTACATCGGACATCATCAAGCGGAGTCCCAAGCGGCGCTATCAGATTACCATCATGCCCGGCCTGAAGATGCATGGAGACAGGGCGCTTCTGAAAACCGCCTTCCGCAATGTCCTGGAAAATGCCTTCCAATATTGCTCGGAGAACATGGTCTCCTCCATCGAGATCGGGAAATATGGCGAATCCGGCATCTGCGTCAAGGACAACGGCATCGGGATGACGCCCGAAGAGATCGATTCGATCCTGAATCCATTATCCAAGACCGAAACCGAAAACTATATCCCCGGCTTAAGCGTGGGGCTCACGATCGCCAAGAAAATCGTCGAGCTTCATGGCGGCAGTCTCGAAATTGAAAGCGAAGCGGGCAGGGGTACGACAGTCCGCTTCAAATTTTGAACATTTCGCGAAGCGCAGGGGTGCTGGGCCACGAAATGGTTCGCGAAACACGGGTTCGCAAGCGCGGGCCCCGCAGTTCTGTTGTCGCGCCGACTTTTGGAGGCTGGTGACATCTGCTCTTCAGGCGGCCCCTGCCGCGTCACTGCCGTGCCAGATACTGGGAGAGTCCCTCCAGAAGCATCTCGATCGAGATCGCCGTCAGCACGAGGCCCATGACGCGCTCAATCGCGGAGAGGGCCCTCGGCCCGAGCCACTCCTCCAGCTTCGTCGAAGTGAAAAACGCCACCATCGTCACCAGTATCGCGATAAAAATCGCCCCCACCCACTCGAGACCGCGCGAGGGATCCGACTTCATGAGGAGCATCACATAGGTGATGGCGCTCGGCCCCGCGATCAGCGGAATGGCGACCGGCACAATGAAGGGCTCTCCCTCGATCTCATCCTCGACAAGCTTGCCCCCCGTCCCCGGAAAAATCATGTTCAGCGCGATCAAAAAGAGAATCACTCCCCCCGATATGCGCAGAACGTCGTCGGAGAGCCCCAGCGCGCTCAGGAACACGTTGCCAAAGAACAGAAATCCCACGAGCACCACAAAGGCAATCAGACACTCGCGGAGTATCACAAAGGGCCGCCTCGACTGCGGCACGTTCCTGAGCGAAGAGATAAACAGAGGAATGTTCCCGAGCGGGTCCGTAATCAAAACGAGAAGAATGGTCACCGAAAGAAAACTCCGATTCATGCAGCCGCCTCCTTATCCGAAACTCGCGCTCCGCGCGAAACACTGATCACCGAGGACACCACGACGGCGGCGACAATGATGACGCCTCCCACAATGGCCAGCCCCGTAGGCTTCTCGCCGATGACAAGGAATACCCATACCGGATTGAGCGCGGGTTCGATGATGGCGATGAGCGAGCTCTGAATTGCGCTGATGCGTTTGATGGCAAAGCTGAAAAAGACGGCGGCGAACCCGATCTGCACAATGCCGAGGCCGAAAATCGAGGCGATGGACTTCGCGTTCATCACAGGTGCGGGCAGGAAAAGCGAAATACAGAGCGCCACGATGGCGGTCATGCCGTNGCTGAGCAGAAGCGATTCGATCGGCGAGCCCCCCTTCTGGCGCCGCATGAACAGAATGTGGACCGCGAACGTCAGGCCGGACCCCACCGCCGCAATATCGCCCGCCAGGTGCCCCAGGCTCAGGGAGTCCGCAAAAAACAGCCCCATGCCGACGACAATCGCGACAAGGGCGCCCACCTGCTCGGGCAGAGGGCGCTCGCCAAGCATGACGCCGGAGAGCAGCATGACATACACGGGCGCGCCGTACTGCAGGAGAATCGCGTTCGCGCTGGTGGTGTGCTTGTTCGCGTAGATGAAGAGCAGCATGGTGAACGAATAGGCCACCGCCGCGATGATCTGGTTTTTGCCGAAGTTCAGCTTCGGCCTGCGCACCACGGCGAGGATGAAGAGCGCCGCGATGAGACTCCGCGCGCCGGCGATCGTCACCGTGGGCCAATCCACAAGCTTTATGAAAAGGCCTCCCAGACTCCAGCAGACCGCGGTCGCCGCCATGGCCATAATGCCTTTGATATCGCGCCTCATAGGTATTCTCCGGGTTCAACGTTCGAGCTTGCGGTACACGATGCGGTGCGGGCGGTCCGCATCGATGCCGAGGCGCTGGCGGCGCCACTCGGCGAATTCGGACCAGTTGCCATCGTACCAGATCACTTCCGAATCGCCCTCGAAGGCCAGAATGTGCGTGCACACCCTGTCGAGAAACCAGCNGTCGTGGCTCACCACCATCGCCGCCCCCGCGAAATCGTCGAGGGCCTCTTCGAGCGCGCGCAGAGTGTTCACGTCGAGGTCGTTCGTCGGCTCGTCGAGGAGAAGCACATTCGCGCCTTCCTTTATCATGAGCGCGAGGTTGAGCCGGTTGCGCTCGCCGCCGGAGAGGGTGCCGACTTTTTTCTGCTGGTCCGCCCCCGTAAAGTTGAACCAGGCGCAGTAGGCGCGGCTGTTGACCTCGGTGCGCCCGCCGAGGGAAATCAGGTCGTGGCCGTCGGAGAGCGTCTCCCAGACGGTCTTGTCCGGATCGAGGCGGGCGCGCATCTGGTCGGCATAGGCGAGTTTGACCGTATCGCCGAGGCGGAGCGCGCCGGAGTCCGGTTTCTCCTTGCCCGCGATCATGTTGAGGAGCGTGGTCTTGCCCGCCCCGTTCGGGCCGATGATGCCGACAATCGCGCCCGGCGGCACGGAAAAGCTGAGGTTTTCGAAGAGTTCGCTGTCTCCGAATGCCTTGAGGAGTCCCTTCGCCTCGATGACGACATCGCCGAGGCGCGGGCCGGGCGGGATGACGAGGCGCACGTCGCGGACTTTCTCCTTCGTGTCTTCGGTCAGAAGGCGCTCGTAGCGGTCGATGCGCGCCTTGCTCTTGGCGTGGCGGCCCTTCGGACTCATCCCGATCCACTCGAGTTCGCGTCCCAGGGTGCGGGCGCGCATGGATTCGCCCTTCTCCTCCTGTTCGAGGCGCTGGCGCTTCTGTTCGAGCCACGAGGAGTAGTTGCCCTTCCAGGGGATGCCCTCGCCGCGGTCGAGCTCGAGTATCCAGCCCGCCACGTTTTCGAGGAAGTAGCGGTCGTGCGTGACGGCTATCACCGTCCCCGGATACGAACGGAGGTATTGTTCGAGCCAGGCGATGGTCTCCGCGTCGAGGTGGTTGGTCGGTTCGTCGAGGAGCAGAATGTCCGGTTTCTGGAGCAGGAGCCGGCACAGGGCGACGCGACGGCGCTCGCCGCCGGAGAGGATGCCAACAGGCTGGTCTCCCGGGGGACAGCGTAGCACATCCATGGAAAACTCGAGCCTGGCCTCGATGTCCCAGGCGTCGAGAGCATCCATTTTCTCCTGAATCTCGGCCTGTTTCGCGGCGAGTGCATCGAAATCCGCGTCGGGCTCTCCAAAAGCCTCGTTGACGCGCTCAAACTCCGCGTGGAGGTCCATGATGTCCTTCACACCTTCGGCGGCCACCTCGCGCACGGTCTTGCCGGGCTCGAGGTGCGGCTCCTGCGGCAGATAGCCGATCCTGTACCCCGGCGCGCACGCCACCTCCCCCGAGAACTCCGTATCGAGCCCGGCCATGATCCTCAGCAGCGTCGATTTCCCCGAGCCGTTGAGGCCGATGACGCCTATCTTCGCGCCGTAGAAATACGAAAGGCTGATATCCTTGAGCACCTGCTTCGTACCATAACGTTTCGAGAGCTGGTACATCGAATAAATGATTTTCTTGTCGTCCGTTGTGGGCATGGACACACTATACCGGAAAAAGCCGTTTCGGGGCAGGGGGCCGCGAAGAAAGGAGGCGCGGACGTTTACGCGCCCGGCGCATCCGCGGGCCGCGCGTTCATGCTATACTGGCGCCATGCCAAGTGAACAAACCCGGCGGATCCTCGACACGCTCCGGGCCGTACCGGCCGGCAGAGTCGCCTCGTATGGGCAGATTGCGCTGATTGCCGGGCATCCCCTCGGCGCGGGCGGAGCGCGCGATGTGGTGCGCATCCTCGCCTCGATGTCGGAACAGGAGAATCTCCCCTGGTGGAGAATCGTGCGCAGGGACGGCGCCATCGCGCTCTCTCCGGGGAACGGGGCAGAGCTCCAGCGCACGCTCCTCCTTCGGGAGGGTGTCGTCTTCGATGCCTCGGGGAAGGTGGCGGAAGCCTATTTCTGGACCATATACGAATGACCTGCGGCCAGCGGCCGCACGCATGCATCGCAAAAAAATTGCATAAGAATCGAATACCGAGCGGCTTCGGCTCAAGTCCAGTTCGTCAGGTGGGGCGCCTCGATTTCCTTGAAGTAGCGCACCGTGCGCACGCGCAGCTCGTCCGTGGCGTCGTCGTCGCACACCAGAATCACTTTGGGATGCAACTGCAGGCAGCTGAGTGTCCACATGTGGTTGAGGCCCATCTCGACCGCATGCCGGAGGGCCCTCGCCTTCTCGATGCCCGACACCATGATGAGCACTTCGCGGGCATCCATAATCGTGCCCACCCCGACGGTGAGCGCATGCGACGGCACCTTTTCGGGATCGCCGCCGAAAAACCGCGCATTCGCAAGTCTTGTATCGCGAGTCAGCGTCTTGATGCGCGTCCGCGAGGACAGCGAAGAGCCCGGCTCATTGAAGGCGATGTGGCCATCCGCGCCGACGCCGCCGACAAAGAGGTCTATGCCCCCCGCCTCTTCTATCGCCTCTTCGTAGCGTCTGCACTCCTCATCCAAATCCGGCGCCATGCCGTCGAGGATATGGACGTTTTCTTTTTTTATATCGATATGAGAAAACAAATTATCCCACATAAAGTGATGGTAGCTCCGCTCATCCTCGGCCGGGAGCCCGACATATTCATCCATATTGAAGGTGACGACATTCCTGAAACTGAGCATGCCGGCCCTATTGAGCCGAATCAGTTCTCTGTACATGCCCAGGGGAGTCGATCCCGTGGGAAGACCCAGCACGAAAGGCGTGTCTGCCGGGTGTTCGTTGATGCGCTGCATGACATAGTGTGCGGCCCACCGCGATACAAAATCATAGTTGTTCTGGATGATGACCCTCATCGTATTCCTCTCATTGTGCGCTGCGCCGATATTTTATCTCGCCGTCGATAATCGTCATCTGCGCTTCAAATTTGTCGTTCGCGAGCAGAAGGTCAGCCTGGAAGCCGGGACTGATCATTCCCTTTCTGTGCAGCCCGAAGATTCGGGCCGGGTTCGCGCTCGCCATTTTCACCGCACTTTCGAGCGGCACACCGAAGCTGATGAGGTTGCGCACGCCCTCTATCATGGTGAGGGAACTGCCGGCTATCACGCCATCGCTCGCCCGATAGAAGAGTTTGTGTTCCAGATATACTTCTTCCTCGTTGGCGAACATCGGCGCATCGGTCGCCTGTTTTGTCGGCTTCAAAGAATCCGTGACAAGCACGATGTTGCCTTCCGGCTTATCTCTGAAAAGCAGGCGGATAAGGTCGGGGTGCACATGAAGGCCGTCGGCGATGATCTCACAGGAGATATCGGGCTGAATCAGCACAGCGCCGACTGCGTTCGGGTTCCGGTGGTGAAGCCGGCTCATGGCGTTGAACATGTGCGTCGAATGGCGGATCCCTGCCTGCATGCCCTCGATCATGTTCTCGTAGCTTGCGTCAGTGTGGCCCGCCTGCAGCACGATGCCGAGCCTGTTGCAGAAGAGCGCAAGTTCGCGCATGCCCTTGAGCTCGGGCGCGACCGTCATACTGACAATGTGACCCTCGGAGGCATCCCAGAGGCGCTGCATGAGGCCCAGGTCCACCGGGCGGACAAACTCGACCCTCTGCACGCCGAGCTGGGCAGGAGAAATAAAGGGGCCCTCCATGTGGACTCCGATGATCTCGGCGCCCTCCTCGCGCCCCATCGCCGACACGACAGCGCGGACAGCGCGCAGCATGTCCTCTTCGGGCATGGGGTAAATCGTGGGCACAAAAGAAGTCACTCCCCAGGCGGGGAGTATTCTGCTCATCTCGAGAATGGAATCGGCAGACAAGTCTTCTGTGCCGTATCCGCCGATTCCATGAATGTGGGTGTCGATAAAACCTGGAGTGAGGTAGGCTCCCCCCGCATCGATCAGCTCGACATCCGGCGCAAATGTCTTCTGGGCGAAGCGCCTCTCGGAAAAGACATCGGCAATCGAATTGCCTTCCACGAGCACCGCACTGCGGTCCATGCGCGCATAGCCCGCGATGACGGTTGCATTGTGGATGCAAAAGGCTGTTCTCATAATCTCACTCACCCATCCGAATCCTTATTCAGTCGCCCCCGAAGTCGTATCGGTGCTGGTAGAGCCCGACGTATCCTCTTCGCTCGATGTAGAGCTTTCGTCGGATGTCTGCGATGTCTGTGTCGTGGTGCTCTGCTGAGTCTGATCGTCGGTCTGAGAAGCGCTCGCTTCCGGCGTCTCTGCAGGCTGCTGCGACTGATCGCCCGGCACGGCACTGTTTTCGGACGTCACCTGCTCGAGCAACTGATTCCACTCATCCTTGAGCTGACTGATGGTCAGGAAAACCTGATTGTCTTTATCGTACACGGCGCTGAAACGTTTCTCCGCTTCCTCGATATCGGCTATTGCCAGCTTGAGTTCATCCGCCGTCTGGGCAGTCTGCGCATACATCAGTGCGCGGTAGAATACCAGGGTACCCGCGGCCTCGTCGTTGTCCGTGTATTTCTCGAGCGAGCGGTCGAGATAATCGAAACCGGCCTGGGGGTCCTGCGCATTGAGCCAGGTCGAAAGGAGGGACCGGACCACATTCGGGTCGGCCGAGAACTTCTCGGTCACTGCATCGGCGACTGCATTCGCTTTTTCCGGGGTTCCCATGCGCACTTCGATCAGGTGCTGGATCAGCATCGGCACATACTCGTCCGGGAAGCGTGCGATCATCGCCTCCACATAGGCATTCGTCTTCTCGGCATCGCTGGCATTGAGACCCGCCTTGATTCCCTCTACGGAAGCGTTGTAGGTGGCATCGGAGGTTTCGGGCTTGGCCAGCACTTCGTCCACGATCGGGTATACCTCGTCGAATCTGCCCTGATCATTGAGGATGCTTGCGAGGTCGACAGAGAAGTTCAGGTCCTCGGGATACGCGGCGATCGCCTTCCTCAACACTGTCTCCGCAGCTTCGTATTTCTGAACATTGGCCAGCAGCGCGACATGATTGGAAAGGCTTGTTTCGGTGTAGGTATCGTAGGCAAGGGCCCGGTCGTAATTCTCGATCGCCTTTTGCTGGATGGTCTGGCTGTCCTGAATCCAGTTGTCGCCATATTCCCGATTGACTGCGTAGAGATAATTCCCGAGTTCATAGGAGAGGACCGGCGGCAGGGCTTCCCCGGATTTTTCGAGTTCCTCGGCGAGATCGAGGGGATTAAAATCTGCCAGGGTCTGTTTTTCGGGCGGATCGGCTCTCATCTCATCGAGACTCTGCCCTTCGGCCAAATCCACGAATCCAAAACTGATGTACATGCCATTCCCCACATTCCCTTCAAGCGCAAGGCGAATTTTCTCGGCAAGCACATATCCGTCTTTATTTTCCGGATCAAAAAGAGCAAGCAGGTTCCAGGCTTTGGACCACTGACCTTTTGACTGCAAGAGGCGGGAAGCATCGAGAGCTTCCTTGGTCTGCTGCGCCGCATCCGCGTAGAATGTCGCAGTTGTCTGTGACTCCTGAGCACCCGCAAGCGCAATCGCGGCAACAAACGCACACGCGAAGACTGCGAAACGTTTCATGAAGAACTCCTTGGCATTGAGGAAAGGATAAACTCACACCATATGAGAGGATACTTATGTTTTCCCCAAAAGGCAACGGCCGACGCCCTGCATTTCCGGGCAAACAAAGCTCTTAATATTGAACAAATGTGGCAAAGGCTGGTATCATGCCGTCCGGCAGATTTCTGCCTTTTTGAGAGGGATTTGCGCGCATCGGGGGGAGTACTTCATGTGGCATGGGCAGCACAGGCGGGCGTTTTGGGATACGGCGGCAGGTCAGCAAATTCTTACGTTAGATTTAATCTTTCGTAAGATTTCGGAGGCGCAACAGTCCTTCATCCGCCAGGCAGCCCAACACGTCATCAGACTCACCTGCCCTCCCGGCTGCGGCGCCTGCTGCCACGGCTTCATGCCGGACGTCCTTCCCGTCGAGGCGGACTACATCGCCTATTTCCTTTTAAGCCATGAAACAAAACTCGTCGGAGAGCCGAGGCTGCCCTGCGCCTTCTTCCCGGTTCGTGCCGAGGGCAATCCTTCGCCCTGCCCCTTCCACGATCCCGGCCGCCCCGGCGAAAATTGCCGCATCTATGAAGCGCGCCCCCTTGTCTGCAGACTTTTCGGCTTTTCATCCACCCAGACCAAACGCGGCGGGATCGTCTATCGCCTGTGCCGGCACATGCCGACGCCTCAAGGACTCACCGAACGCACCCTCGGCCGGGATGCCTTAATGCGCAGCATCGGAGCCGCGCCTCCGCTCATGAGCGGCTTTGCCCTGGAGATGCTCGCAATCGACCCATCGAGGGCCTCGGAGCGGAGACCGCTCTCAGAGGCCCTGCCNCCCGCCCTCGCCCGAATCGCCGCCTCCCTGCACTATTGCCCCGAAGAACCCAATGCGGCCTAGCGTCTCATGACTTGCGCATTCGTCCCCGGGCGATTAGTCTTCTATCGACATGAGTCGCAAATATGTGGTGGTCGCCGGGAATATCGGCGCAGGGAAATCCTCGCTCGTCCACCTGCTGGCGGAGNNGCACCTAGGCTTCATCGCCTATCTGGAACCGGTGCTGGAAAACCCCTTTCTCAAGGATTTCTATTCCGACATGCGGCGCTGGGCCCTCCAGAGCCAGCTTTTTTTCCTGTCGCATCGCGCCACCATGCAGAAGACGCTGAGCGCCGATACTCACTCCGTCGTCCAGGACCGGTCGATCTACGAAGACGCGGAGGTTTTTGCAAAAAATCTCTACATACAGGGAAATATCGAGGAGCGGGAGTGGCTCGTATACCAGGACCTCTACCGGACCCTCGCCGAAATCCTGCCGCACCCGAGCCTCGTCATCTACATCCGCGCGTCCGTGCCCACTCTCCGGGCCCGGATCGCCNNACAGCGGGGCCGCGACTTCGAGTCGGCCATCCCCGACGCATACCTCGAAGGCCTCAATGTGCTCTATGAAGAGTGGATCTCTTCCTTCACCATGGCACCGATTCTGACAATCCCCGGCGACAGTCTCGATTTTGTCGCGGAATCCCGGGATCTGCAGGTCATTTTGAGGACCGTCACCAAGCGGCTCGAGGACAATCAGCCTTATCTGTTTCCCTATGAGATGTAGGTGGTTTTTGCCTATCGGCTTTGAATCGGCGGTTTGAATCAGCGGGCCCAGCGCTCCAAAATCGAGCAGTAGCGCCCCGCCACTTCCATCGCGATATCCTCCCAGGTACGACACAGCGTCTTCTGGGCATTATCTGCGATGCGCGCGAGAGCCTCAGTATCGGAGAGCGCCTTTACGACGGTCTGTGCGAAGTCGTCTGTATTCTCCGAGCAGAGAAAACCATTGTCCTTGTCCTCAATCACTTCTGATGCCGTCGAACCATGGATGAGCACCGCCGGCGTCCTCATCGCCGCCGACTCCCTCAGCACGAGAGGAGCATTATCGTACAGCGACGGGAACAGAAAGATGTCGCCGCGGGCATATATGGCTTTCAGCAATTCTCTGTCATAGACGACATCGTGAAAGATGACCTTATTCGAAATTCCGAGCTGCTCCGCAAGATCAATGAGCGACCCTTTTGCATAGCCCTTGCCGACAAAGACCATGCGGAAATTCGGAAGCGCGTCCATGACCGAGGGCAGGGCGCGAACCAAAAATTCAAGATTTTTTTCCAGGATGTGCTGGCCCACATAGAGGCCCACAAGATACTCTCCGGACAGGCCGAGGTGTTCGGCGCCGCGTGTGCGATACGGTGCTATGTCGTCAGGAGGGTCGAAGTCGATGCCGTTTTCGACCACATCGTAGGGGCCCTTGTAGCCATATTCGCGGAGCGTCTGGGCGACAGACTCCTGGGGAACCCAGACATGATCGACATGATAGTAGAAGTCCACAATACGCTTGATCTGATCGTCTACGATAGCCTTTATCGAAATTGCCCGCCTGAGATCGTCCCTATACTTGGAATGAAATGTGGCGATTACGGGGATATGCCTCTCCCGGGCGACGCGCAGCGCGAGCTTGCCCGCGGCGAATGGAGAGTGGGCATGGACAATATCAAAATCCCTGTTCTTCAGAATAAATTGAAGCCGCAAATCGAAATCGGGGAAGCCGATGCGGTAAGGCGGACGGATGACCGTCGGCAGCGACAGGAACCGAATGACGGGGAATGGATCGGTATCTTTATAGTTGGGAACGAATGGGGTGATAACGTAGGTTGGACCAAGCTTTTTTCTGAGCCAATATGCATAGTTGCGAACGGTAACCGTGACCCCGTCGATGATGGGCACATACCCGTCATTGAAAAGGCCAGTAGTAATTCTGTCCATCCAGGTTAAAATATATGCAGCGTTTACAAAAGTCAACAAAAGGCAAATTTCATTGACTTCCGCTCCTCTTCCTCATTACCCTAAATACTATAGAGAGGTACACTATGGCAAAACTAGCATTTTCTGTCGCTCTCGCTTTTGCGCTTTCGGCGCTGCCCGGTTTTGCTCAGGGCTGGCCGGAAGGCAAGGCATCCGACCGGTTCGATACGGGAAAGGGTGAGCTGGAAATTGTCTTTTTGGGTCATGCGTCACTTATCTTCGTCTATAAAGGCTCTTACATCTACATAGACCCTGTGAGTCAGTACGGCGACTTTTCCAAATATCCAAAGGCCGATCTCATTCTGATCACCCACGAGCACGGAGATCACCTCGACCCGAACGCCATCGCCGCGCTGAGCAAAAGCGGAACGCGAATTCTCCTGCCGGAGGCTACGCGCAGAAAACTGGGCGCGGGCGAAGCGCTCGAACATGGAGAGCCGCTCGATGCCGCGGGAATCGGAGTGCTGGCGGTGGCTGCGTACAATGTTACACCGGGACGGACCAACTATCATCCCAAGGACCGCCGGGACAATGGCTATGTGATCACTGTGGGCTCTCTGCGCGTCTATGTCGCGGGCGACACCGAACCCATACCGGAGATGGCAGATCTGGGCCCCATCGACATCGCATTCCTGCCCATGAATCAGCCCTACACCATGACGCCGGAGCAGACCGCCGCCGCGGCGAAGGTCATCAGGCCGAAAATTCTCTACCCTTACCATTTTGGTTCGACGGATACCGGCGCGCTGACAAAACTTCTGGCGGATGACAAGGAGATCGAAGTCAGAATTCGAAATCTCCAGTAGGAATGCCGCACTCCGCACCCACGCACGGCAACGGGGAAGAGCCCCAGGCTTGCCGCGGCCAAATATATTTCATATTTTCTATATAGCATAACGTACCCGGGAGGATACAATGGCAACTATCACATTGAAAGGAAGCCCCGTCCAGACGATCGGATCTCTGCCAGCCAAAGGAACAAAGGCCCCCGACTTCAAGCTCACGGGCGGCGACCTCGGCGATGTCAGCCTTGCCACCTATGCAGGCAAAGTCAAAATTCTGAATATCGTGCCGAGCCTCGACACCGGCGTCTGCGCCGCAAGCGCACGCGCCTTCAACAAAGCCGCGGCGGCGCTCGGCGATGTCGTCATCCTCACCATCAGCAGGGACCTGCCCTTCGCGCAGAAGCGCTTCTGCGAGGCGGAGGGCATCGACAAAGTCGTCACGCTCTCCGAACTGCGCAACAGAGAGTTCGGAAAAGCCTATGGCGTCGAAATGATCTCGGGGGCGCTCGCCGGCCTCCTGTCCCGCTCCGTCGTCGTGCTCGACCGCGACAATAAGGTGGTATATACTGAGCAGGTGCCAGAGATCGCGCAGGAACCGAATTATTCCGCATCGCTGGAGGCTGCAAAGAAGCTCATCTGATTTTTGCAGCGTTATTCTGCCCAGAAATTAGGGAGCATATGCATTATTTCGACATCGTTGTCGTTGGCGCCGGTTTGGCCGGGGCTACTGCCGCACGCGTCGCGGCCGAAAAGAGCAAAAAGGTCCTTGTGGTCGAACAGCACCGCCACATCGCNGGACACTGTCACGACGCGAAGAATGAGGCGGGAATAACAATCCACACCTGCGGTCCCCACATTTTCCACACGAATAACAAGGAAGTGTGGGATTTTGTAGGGCGCTTTTCGGATTTCAACTATTATCAGCACCGGGTCCTGTCCTACGCCGAGGGTCGGTTTATACCTTTCCCCATCCATACGGACACGATCAACGAAATCTTCGGAATTCATATTTCTGCGTCGGAGGTCCCCAATTTTCTGGCAGAACAGGTGCGCTCCTCGTCCTTTGAGAATCCTCCGAAAACATTCCGCGACGCGATCGTCTCTCAGGTGGGCGAAAAGCTCTACAGCATGTTCTTCGAAAATTATACGCGGAAGCAATGGGCGCGGGACCCCTCTCTGCTGTCGGCCGAGGTCGCGGCCCGCATTCCCGTGAGGGCAAATCGGGACGGCCGCTATTTTTCCGACACCTATCAGGGCATTCCCAGCCGCGGCTACACGGCGATGGTGCAGGCGATGCTGGAGCACCCGAACATCAGCGTCATGCTNGGGGCGGACTGGTTCGCGCTGAAGAGCGAACTCGAGGCCCCCACGACGGTCTTCACCGGAGAACTCGATCAATTCTTTGACTTCAAATACGGAAAACTCGAGTACCGTTCCCTCGATCTCGTGCTGAAAACCTTCGACAAAGAGAGGTACCAGCCGGCATCTGTGGTCAACTATCCGAACGACTACGACTGGACCCGCATCACCGAATACAAGTACTTCCTCGACGAGAACTCGCCGCATACCACGGTGTGCTTCGAGTATCCGAAGGCCGAGGGCGAGCCCTACTACATCGTCATGACCAAAGAGAACATGGAGCGGCGCGAAAAATACATGACCGACGTCGCGGCGCTGGAAAAGACAGGCCGGTGGCTCTTCATCGGCAGGCTGGCCGAATACAAATACTACAACATGGACCAGGTCATCGCCGTGGCACTGCGTAAAGCAGGTGCCATGTGAGCGACAGAATCGTCACGGGTATGTTCAACGATTCCTACGCCCCCATAACGGATGGTGTAGCCATGGTGACCCGGCAGTACGCTCTGTGGCTTAACCGGAAAACGGGCCCATCGTGTGTGGTGACCACCAACTCGCCGGATTATTTCGACAACGAAGAGTTTCCGGTGTACCGCTTCCCCTCGCTTCCCATCAACACGCGTCCGCCCTATCGTTTTGGCGTGGCACTCTCAGGTGAAGTCAAGGAGCAGCGCCAGCGCGGCGGCATCGTCAAAGAGAAGCTGTCCACGAACATCTTCAGAATTTCCTTCGACCTCGTGCACTCACACAGTCCTTTCGTATCGGGCAAGCTGGCGCGGATCATCGCGAACAGGCAGAATATTCCCCTCGTGACGACCTTTCACACAAAGTACAAACCGGAATTCGAACGGGCGCTGAAGATGGGAACGCTCGTGTCGGTCGCGATGCAGATCATAAAGGACTATTACAACAAGGCCGACTTCGTCTGGGTGCCGAACGCGGAGAGCATCGGCGTACTGCGGGAATACGGCTACTCGGGCGAGGTGGAAGTCATGCCCAACGGAACCGATCTGTACGTATCGGGGCCTGACCTGCCCGCACTTCGGCAAGAGGGCTCAAAGCTCCTCGGCGTAGACGATGAAAGCTTTGTATTTCTGTACATCGGCCAGCATATCGTAGAGAAGAATCTCGATCTCGTCATTGAATCGCTGGCCCATCTCGACGGACTGAACAGGCCCTTTAAGATGATATTCATCGGCGACGGCAAGCACCGCGCCGCGATGGAAGAGCGCGTACAGAGCCTCGGGCTGTCGGACAGAGTCCAATTCCTGGGCATTGTGCGCGACAGGGAGTTCATCAAGCGGGCGTACGCGAGGGCCGACCTTCTGCTCTTCCCTTCGCTGTACGACACTTCGAGTCTGACGGTGAAGGAATCCGCCGCGATGCGTCTGCCAGCGGTGCTCATTCGCGGATCCTCGACTGCGGAAGGCATCGCCGACGGCGAAAACGGATTTATGAGCGAAAACGATCCGGTCTCCTACGCGCAGACAATCCAGCGCGCCGTGAACACTCCTTCTGCCCGGCGGGCCGCGGGCGAGGGCGCTTTCCGAACGCTCTACAACTCCTGGGAATCCGTGCTCGAGCAGGTCGATCTCAGGTACCGGGAGATTCTTTCGCAGTGGAAGGGCCGCTGATCAATATCATTCCCCGTGCGGCGAGGCTCTGGTCCACAGTGAGCGCTGTAAGCCACGCCGTCCCGCGGGAAGAGCGGCCTACGTGCCCTGACAGGTTTTCGGGATTTTCCGGGGCGGGAGCCAGTTCCCTGGCCCAGGCCCGCACTTTTTCGCCTTTCAGAATTTCGTGCACAAAGTCGACCTTTATGCGGCGAAACCTCTGTCCCTCCCGAAGGGGAACGGCGTCGCAGAGCCAGTTGATGAAATGGGCGTTGTTGACATGCCCGTTCTGGTCGATGTGGCGGGTGCGCGCTTCTATGGCAAAAGACTGGCCGAAGCCGCCGGCAACCCCATTGTCCACATCGGCGGGCGGGTCTTGCGCGGCTCCGTCCCCACTCGCGACATGCCGGCTCAAGACCCCGAAAGAGGGATCATCGATGCCGGGCGCAAGGTCTTCGAACGGCCAGGGATAGTCGGTCGACAGATCGAGGGGAAGCGTATGCTCCGGCCGCATCAGCCGGCGCGTCTCCATGGCCACCACAATGTATTCGTACATCGCGCCGGCATATTTCCTGCCGGAGCCGTCGACGAGTTCCAGACAGCGCTCGGCGAAGAGCTTCCTCGTGCCTGCAGGCCAGGTGCGCGCGATCACTGTCTGCCCCGTCTGCGGCATCGACTCGATGCGGATGTCGATCCGCGAGAGCATCCAGGTGAGGCCTTTCGCCCACAGGTCCTCCATACCGATTCCAATCATCGAAGCCTGTGCTCCCGCAGCCTCCTGAAAGAAATTCGCGAGGGCAAAAGGTGTCAGCGGCCCTCCGTAGCCGCAATCGTATCCTCTCACTTCATATTGAATTTCAAGCGGTTTTACCATTATTGCATCCTTCCGGGAATACCGTAAAAGTCTCCCTATTGTAATCTCTTCGTGCCGCTTGAAAAAGTCGTGCCCGCAAGTTGGCAGGCCTCAATTCTTAAAACCATGCTATAATGAAGACTATGTGCGGAATTGTCTCGCTCACCTACAAAGACGAAAATCCTTCGATGGGCAAAGAGGCAGAGGCACTCTTAAAGCGCCTTGAGTATCGCGGGTATGATTCGACGGGAGCTTCCTTTATCGGCGATGACAGACGCATCAGCCTGCGCAAGCAGGTCGGAGCGCCTTCGAAAGTATGTCCGCTTTTGCACATTGACGAGTTCGGCGGCCAGCGTNNTTTTATCGGGCAGGTTCGGTGGGCGACCTATGGTTCCGTCACCGACATCAACAGCCAGCCCCACCATGTGCGCTGCAAGATCGAGCTGGTCGGGGCCCACAACGGCAACATTTCGAACACCGACACGCTGAAGGCATGGCTCACCGCGCGAGGCCACGCCGTCGTGTCCGACAACGACGGCGAAATCATCGTCCACCTCATCGAAGAGCACTATGCGGCGGCCCAGTCCCTCGCGAGTTCGGAGCTCGCGTACCTGCGCAGGGCATACGCGAACGCAGGCCTCGCGGAAGGGGTGCCCGACGGCGTGCTCCGCATGATCGAGGCGATCCGCAAGGCGGAATCCCTCACGGAGGGTTCGTATGCCGCCGCCATCGCCGACCCGCAGCTTCCGGGCGTGTTCGCGATAAAATCGGGCTCTTCGCTCTACGCGGGCATGGGCAGCGATTCGCACGGCGACTTTATCGTGCTCTCCTCCGACCTCACGAGCGTGCTCTCGAAGACCCGCGCGCTCATCCCCCTCGCCGAGGGCGAAGGCATCTGGTTCACCGAAAAACAATATCTCGTGTTCAGCCTTCAGGGCCAGCCGTTTTTCTCTCATCCTCGGCTCAAGCGATCGAAGCTCTCGATCAGGGATACGCAGCTTTCGCCCGAATACCAGCACTACATGGAGCAGGAAATCTCCTCGAGCCCGAACAACATCCTGCAGGTGCTGCGCTACTATTTCCGCGACCCAGCCCTCGAGCCCCTCTCCGAGCTGTTCGAGGAGCATAAGGATGAGTGCAAGGAAACCTCGGACATAATCGCCTCTCTCTCCGAGCGCTTCGGCAACGAGACGCTCCTCTCCGGCATGCACGACGTGTTCAGTTCCTCCGCATGGAATGAGATAGAAGCGCGGGTGCAGAATGCCGGCGCGGCGCATTTTGTCAGCCAGAACTTCGTCTCGGACGAGACGGAGCTTCTGAAGGAGCTCGCGGCGCTCGATCCCCGGGCGAGGAACAAGCTTCTGCTCATGGACAAAGTGATGGTCTGGCGCAAGCGCCGGGCCGTGCTGCGCTACACGGGCGAGCTGAAAAACGCCATCCACGAGGCCGCGAGATCGGGCGGAAGGATTTACCTCGTCGCATCGGGCACTTCCTATCACGCTGCCCTGACAGCCGCCTATTTCTTCAACCAGATGGCCCATATTCCGGTCTATCCCTGCAACCCGGGCATCTTCCGCTCGATGTACTTCAACTGCCTCGGCGCGAACGACCTCATCATAGGCATATCGCAGTCGGGCGAGACAAAGGACCTCGTCGACATTTTCCAGGACGTAAAGAAAGCGAACGCCGCGGTTCGGCTCGTGAGCATCGTCAACAACGAGAACAGCCGCATCCCGCAGGAGCTGTCGGATTTCTACCTGCCCCTGCTGTGCGGGCCTGAAATTGCGGTCGCCGCGACAAAATCCTTTACGAGCCAGGTCGCGATCCTCTACCTCATCGCGGCGAGCTTCTCCATGCCGGAACAGAAAATCCGCGAGAATCTGCTCAGGGCGAGAGACCTGATGACCGAGACCATCGAAACGCGGATGGGCGACATCGAGACTGTCGCGGCCCACCTCTTTGCGGCTCCCTCACTCCATATCCTGGGGACGGGGCTCATCGGGCTCGCGCGCGAAGGGGCGCTCAAGGTCCGCGAAGTCGTGCTCAACCACACCGAGGGCTACGATGCCGCAGAGTTCAAGCACGGGCCGAACACCATCCTGGGCCGCAACACGATCCTCTCGCTCGCGGACCTCGAAAAGCTTGTCGGCAAGGGGCCGATTCCGGGAATCACGAACGAGCTCTTCGAAAAACTGACCAACAATTACCCGCTGGTGTTCATCTGCCCGCCCGAAGAGCGTGACAGGCGCATCACGATCAGCCAGATCCACACGCACAAGATCCGGGGCGCGGATATCGTCCTCATCGCCGAGCCGCAGCAGGAGCTTGCGCTCGCGGTCGAAGGCAAGCCCATGGGCATGGAAAAGTACTGGTCAAAGTACATTCCGCTGCCGCAGTCCGGCGATCCCTGCCTCTTTGTATTCTCCGCGACGATCGTGCTGCAGTATCTGGCGTACCGGATGTCGGTGCGCAAGATGGAGTGGCTCGATTCGCTCGGCATCCAGAATCACGGCGTGCACCCCGACGCGCCGAAAAATGTCTCGAAGTCGATCACCGTGGATTGAGGGAAGGCCAGAAGATCAGCGCATATGAAAACCATTCTTTGTTATGGCGACTCCAACACCTGGGGCTTTGACCCTGAAACCCAGGAGCGATACCCGGGCGATACACGATGGCCCGGCGTCTTCCGCGCGGAACTCGGCCGGGATTTCACCGTCGTCGAGGAGGGGCTCAACGGGCGAACGACGGTCTGGGACGATCCCATCGAAGACCACATGAGCGGGGCCCAATATCTTCTTCCCTGCCTTCAGACGCACAAGCCAATCGACCTTGTGATAATCATGCTCGGCACGAATGACCTGAAGTACCGCTTCCATGTGAGCGCCTTCGATATCGCGGAGTCTGCGGGGCGTCTTGGCGACATCGTTTGCGCATCCAAGACGGGGCCGTCGGCATCCGCTCCCAAAGTGCTGATCGCATGTCCGGCGCCCATTCTCGAGGCAGGGCCTTTTGCCGAGACATTCCGGGGAGGGGCCGAGACGTCGCGCAGACTCCACGCCGAATTCGGGCGCATGGGGCGGGAGCGCGGCGTACCGGTATTTTTCGTGGATGAGGTGGCCGCCTCGAGTCCCGTCGACGGCATTCATCTCGCGCCGTCCGCCCACACGGCGATAGGCCGCGCGATGGCCAAAGAAGTCAGGTCAATTTTAGAGAAAAAATAACCCGATAGTTCGGCGTGATAAATAAAAGGACTATTCTGACATCAACGGCACGAGGAGCTCTAGTATCTTCTGCAAGGGTGCCACATCATCCTCATCAAACATGGCGGGTTTATCCGAATCGATATCCAGAACTGCCACGACACGGCCTTCCTTTTTCAAAGGAAGAACGATCTCGCTCTGGGATCGGGGGTCACAGGCAATGTGGCCAGGAAAGACATGCACATCGGGGACCACCACCGCTTCGCCGCTAGTGGCACAGGCCAAACAGACCCCGCGGCCTTTGAGTATCTGGCATGCCACCGAGCCTTGATAGGGGCCCACATGAAGTTCGTCAGGGCCGGCAACAAAATAAAAGCCGGTCCAAAAATGGTGGGAGAGCTTGGCATGCAGGAGAGCCACCATGGTGGCCATGCCAGCAATAAGATTGGGACTTTTCTCTTTTATCAAACCTTCAAGCTGCGTGTACAGCCGTTCGTATTGGCCTTGTCGTCGGGGATCTATCACGATAAGCTCCTACTGGTAGTGTATGGTATTCTGCATACCTAAACCAGATTAGCTCCGTGCTCGGCCACGAAGCGCGCAAGCACTCTTTTCAGTGCCGGATCGTCCAGCGCATTCAGAAGCTGGGCCTCGAAGTAGCCCCCCGGCTCGCCGGTGTCGAGCCGCCTGCCCTCGACGCGGGCAAAGGCCACCTTGCCCTCCCCGATCATCTTGTCGAGCGCATAGCTGTGGTAATACTCGCCCGAACCGTGATGCTCCCAGCCCTCCTCAAGCCACGTGAAGAATTCCGGCGTATACAGGTATCGTCCGATCGACACCTCGTGGCTGGGCTCGGAGCCCGCTGCGGGCTTCTCCACAAAGCCGCGCACCCCCACGCCGTCCGCCGCAGGATCGACGATGCCGTAGCGCGATACATCGCCGGGCTCAAAGATCGTCGCCAGCACGCATTTCCCCGTGCGCTCGTAGACTTCGATGAGCTGCCGCGCGAGCGGTTTGGGCCCGAGCACAATATCGTCGGGGTAGGCGACGACACAGGGTTCGCCGCCGAGCAGGTGGGTGACCTGCAGGAGAGCGTGGCCCGTGCCCCTCATCTCGGCCTGGCGCACGAACGAAACGCGGGCCGGCAGGGGCCTGATCTTTTCGAGTCTGTCCTCCCGCCCTTCGCGCCCGAAAAGCTCCTCGAGCTCGATCTCGCGGTCGAAATAATCCTCGAGGGCTTTTTTGCGCCTGCTCGTAATGATGATGATATCGGTAATTCCGGAGTCGACAAATTCCTGGGCGATGTACGCGATGCTGGGAGTGACGCCGATGGGCAGAAGTTCCTTGGGAACTGTCTTGGTGACCGGCAGAAAGCGGGTGCCATAGCCGGCCGCGACAATGATTCCTTTCATAAGTATTATTGTAATTGCAGTGTGGGCTTCGCGCAATTCCGTCAGAGGTGCGCGCTCCTAGTCACGCGTCCTTGACCAGAAAGCCGAAAACCATATACCGTTGTATTCCCTATGCGCCCCATACAAAAATATTTCAACGCGTACCGCGGTCTTCCGCCAGCCCTCTACGTCCTTTTCGGCGCAACTGTCATAAATTCCGTGGGAATGTTCGTTTTCCCGTTTCTGACTCTGTACCTCACGGGCCGGCTCGGCATGAGCCAGGAAGAGGCTGGCCTTTTCATCATGATTGTCAATTTCGCCTACATCCCGGCAAATTTCATCGGCGGGAAAATTGCGGATACCTTCGGGCGCAAAAAACTCATGGTCACGGCGCAGGTACTGTCCGGCCTCTGCTATATTCCCTGCGGCTTCCAGGGCATAGGCGGAAATGTCCGGTGGTTCCTGCTGGCGAGCGTATTCTTCGACGGGCTGACCGACCCGGCACGCTCCGCCATGATGACTGACCTGACCACCCCTGAAACCCGGCGCCCGGGATTTTCCCTGACCTACCTCGGGCACAATCTGGGCTTTGCGGTCGGCATGATCATCGCGGGCTTCCTTTTTGAGAAGGCGACATCGTGGCTCTTCTGGGGAAACGCGATCGCGATCTTTGCCGCGATCGGCCTCGTCGCGCTCAAGGTNCCCGAAACCAAGCCCACCCACGAACAGGTCGAGGCGAGCTTCGGTTCCGGCCGGGAGGACGAGGGGCACCGGGGAAACATCGTCCAGGCAATGCTCTCAAGGCCATATCTGATCATTTTTACGCTGCTGACGGGACTGTACGGCTTTGTGTATGCGCAGCACCGCTTTATTCTGCCTCTTCAGACGAAGGAGTTCTTCGGCGCTCGGGGTTCGGTGATCTACGGTACCCTGATGACGCTGAACGCGACGATGGTGATCGTGCTCTCGACGCCGATCATGACGCTCACCCAGCGCTGGAGGCCCGTCAATGCCGTGGCGCTCTCGGGAGTCCTGTTCGGACTGGGCTTCGGCCTCATCGGGCTTGCGCCTTCCATCCCGCTCATGTATATCACGACGGCGATCTGGACGCTCGGCGAGATCGTCAATGCGACGAACGAAGGAACCTATGTCGCAAACCACACGCCCATATCGCACCGCGCCAGGTTTCAGGCCATCCTGCCCCTGCTCGGCGGATTCGGATGGGGCATAAGCCCGCCCATCGTGGGCGCGTTCACGGACCGCTTCGGGCTGAGAACGGCCTGGCCCTTTCTCGGNGCAATCGCAGTCATAGCGAGCCTCGCCATCTGGTATTTGGGAGTCGTCGAGAGAAGACCGGGGAAAAAACCGGGCGCGGCAGAAAACTGAGACCCGCGGCAGCTCCATCCAGGCGCGGCTCACTGCGGGCCTGTACATTGAATTTTGGGGAAAAGCGGGGTATCTTTGGATAATAACTTTGTAAGTGTTGTCTGCTCTTTTTTAACGTCTGTTCTGTCGATGAATAAAAAAGAGCACTGGATGGGCGATATTGGATTTGAACCAATGACTTCCACCGTGTGAAGGTGACACTCTCCCACTGAGTTAATCGCCCGCTCAGTACTCTCGAACGGCATCCTAGCAAACGAGCTGCCGTATGTCAAGGATAGACCTGAAAGAGGCTGAATGTGAGAATTGATCATATAGTATCCCGCACAGAGGTGGGAGAGCGTGTGCCGCTGCCCCAGCGCTCCCTTTTTCGTTCTCCCGCCGAGGAACTGCGCATCGAGCTGACGCGGAAGTCCCTGCATCTGCTGATTCTTTTCTGCATTCCCCTGCTCGACATTGCGCCCACGCTGCCGGTCATCGGACTGATAGCTGGCCTGGTCGTCTACTCGGTCAGCGAGCTCCTCAGACACCGCGGCATCATGGTGCCGGTGATCGCGTCCATCACGGAGAGGGCCGCGCGCCGCCGGGACGGCAACCGCTTCGTGCTGGGGCCGGTGACCCTGGCGCTCGGCGCGCTGCTCTCACTGCTCATCTTCGATCCGCTTCAGGCAAAAGTCGCCATTCTCGCTCTGGGCATCGGGGACAGCTTTTCAAGCCTGATCGGAAAATCCTTCGGACGCATCCCCATGCCTTTCTCCGGCGGAAAATCCGTGGAAGGGTCCATTTTCTGCTTTGTGACCGTGCTGCTGGCCGTATTCTTACTCACGGGCAAATTTCTTCCCGCATGCCTTGTCGCACTGACAACCGCACTCGTGGAATTCTGGCCCACCAAAGACTGGGACAATGTCCTCATACCGCTCGCCGCCGGCATCGCAGCTTCGCTCGTGATATAGTCGAGCCAATTTCAAAAGGAACCGACTTTTGAAAGAGCCTCAGTCCTCTGTTATTTATTTCCAAATATATATTCTGTGGAGCCTCTTGATGGCCAGGAACAGACAGAGAGCAAAGAAGAGGACGCCCACCATACCCCGGCCCAGAGGCCGCGTATCCCAAAGCCATATCCACGCAGCCGCCGCGGCCGTCAGCTCAATGCCCGCGAACGCGTAGGATTTGTCTTCTTTAAGTCTGGCCGCGACGAGATAATCCACACAGTTGATCGCCACGAGCGATGCCGTCACTATCATCGTGATATCCCGATAGCCCGCCTGCAGCATGAACGAAGACTGAAAGCGGTCGATGCTGATGGGCATGAGGATCGCCAGCACAGCCCCAAAGAGCAGGGCGAGGAGATATCCTGTCTGGGGACGCTCACGGCCGACCCCCACCGCATACAGGCCAGAGATGAAAAGCGCGATAAGCCCCGTAAACCTTGCGCCGTACACCACCCGGGTCAATGAGACAAGAGCTCCGATCGAGGTGCTGCGCTGCGCGATCACGAGCATCAGAAGGCGCAGCGTTTCGGCATCGGCCAGAAAGACCCACAGCACGAGCAGATAGACTTCCCCGGAGACTGNTTTCTGAAAGGTGAAGAGCACCACTGTCAGTATGGCGCTCACTCCCAGTGCAAAAACACATATCTCCAGCGCTGCGGCCAACTGAATGCCCACCGGCGCTCCCAGGAAGAAATACTCGGTGTAGAGGCGGGAGTCTGCGAGGAAGAAGGGGAGGCGCTTGTCAGTCCCGATCCGGATGGCGAGCAGTATTGCTCCGAGGAGCATCACCAGACTCAAACTCAGGAGGATCCAATAGGTAAACCGAAAATTGCGCGTCGTCACGCATATATCCTACTCCATTACGGCGATTGATTGAAGCAGCGCTTTTTACTATAGTATGGCGAATTCCCGAGATCAGAGGTGCGACAGATGGCAGAGAAAATCACGGCGCGCGAAGTCGACTATTCGCAATGGTACATCGACATCATCCTGAATGCAAAACTGGCAGATTATTCGCCGGTCAAAGGCAGTATGGTCATACGCCCGCGCGGCTACGCGATCTGGGAAAAAATCCGCGATGAATTCGACCGGCGGTTCAAGGAAACCGGCCATGAAAATGCCTATTTCCCCCTACTCATCCCGATGAGCTTTCTCGAAAAAGAGGCTGAGCACGTCGAAGGCTTTGCGCCCGAACTCGCCGTGGTGACGCATGGCGGCGGCGAAGAACTGGAAGAGCCCTACTGCATCCGCCCCACGAGCGAGACCATCATCTGGTCTATGTACCGCAACTGGATTCAGTCGTGGCGCGATCTGCCCCTGCTCATCAATCAGTGGGCAAACGTGGTGCGCTGGGAAAAACGCACGCGCCTTTTTCTGCGCACCTCGGAATTCCTCTGGCAGGAGGGACACACCGCCCACGAGACCGAAAAAGAGGCGCGCGAGGAGACACTGCGCATGCTCGAAGTGTACCGCGACGTGGTCGAACGCCATCTCGCGGTGCCCGTCGTTCCGGGCATGAAGAGCGAGAGCGAAAAATTCGCGGGCGCGGTCGATACCTACGCCATCGAGGCGATGATGCAGGACAAGAAGGCGTTGCAGGCGGGCACGAGCCACTTCCTGGGCCAGAATTTCGCCCACGCCTTCGACGTCCAGTTCCAGAACAGACAGGGTGAGCTCGACTATGTGTGGGCGACGAGCTGGGGCGTCTCCACGCGGCTCATCGGCGCGGTCATCATGACACATTCGGACGACAAGGGACTTGTGCTGCCGCCGACGCTCTCGCCNGAAGACGCCGTGATCATCCCCATTTACCGCAACGATACGAAGGCAGCAGTGACGGCATATGCCGAAAAACTACAGGCAGGGCTCAAGGCGGCGGGATTCAAGGCCGTACTCGATGTCGACGACTCTTCGAGCCCCGGCTGGAAATTCGCGGAGTGGGAGATGCGCGGCACACCGGTGCGCATCGAAATTGGTCCCCGCGACATGCAGTCGAATCAGGTCGTCATGGTCCGAAGGGATACCGGCGAAAAGCTCTTCGTCCCCGTGGGCGAGGTCCCTGCCAAACTCAAAGAGCTGCAGACGCTCATCCAGAACTCTCTGTTCGCGCGGGCAAAGGCCTTCCGCGACGAGAATACCGCGCCGGTATCGGACCTGGCCGGCCTCGTCGAATTCTTCGGCGTGGAGACCGCCGGCACACGCGGCGCAAAAGGCGGCTTCGCAGAGGCGCTGTGGTGCGGCTCCGCCGAATGCGAAGCCTCGCTCAAGGAAAAGACCAAGGCGACGCTGCGGTGCATGCCGCTCGGCAGACAGGAGCACATCGAAGGCAAGTGCGCGATCTGCGGAGCTCCGGCCAGACACCTCGCCATCTTTGCGCGCAATTATTGACACGAAACTTAGCCAATTTCAAAACTCGTCCGACTTTTGAAAGAACCTCAACCATTATAAAAAAGCGCGGTCCGACATTCCGCCGGCCGCGCCTTTTCATGTCATACTGTTTCCGCCTACTGTCCGACGTTCGACGAGCTCTCCCAGAGGTCCTGCACGAAGAGATTCACCGCAGTGCTCTGCGTCGAGGCGAGCACAACCTGGCTCTGCTCTCCGCCCGAGGTGCTGACGCTGACTGCGGTCGGCGCAGATGAGGAACTCGACGACCACGAATCGATGAGCGCACCATCGTACGAAGACCGATTGTTCCAGTAGATGCCCACCCAAAAGCTCGCTGCGGCGGCAACCGCCACGATGGCCATCGACAGGACAGCGCGGCGCACTCTGCGCGGGCGCTGTTCGGCCTTCCGGTACACCTCGGCAAAATCGGGGAAAGAGGGTGCCGAAGCCATGGCCCCGTCTCTCAGCGCAGCCTTGAGACCGATTGTCTTCTTTTCAGCCGAGCTCATATCCCATCTCCCTGAGCAAAACGCCCAATCTGTCCCTCGCGCGGAACAGCCTCGATTTCACGGTGCCCAAGGGCAAATCATACATCGTCCCCAGCTCGGAAAGCCCTTTGCCCTCGACCTCGTGGAGATAGAGCATCGAACGGTCTGTCGGATCGAGCTCCTGCATGGCAATGGCGAGCATCCGGCCCGCCTCTTCTCTCAGCACGTTCGCTTCGCCCGTCCCCTGGGGGCTCTCCAGCGAGAGCGACTCGAGCTCTTCGACCTGCACATTGTGCGCACGGTGGCGGGCACGGGTGCGTATGACATCGGCGCTCGCCGTCCGGCAGATGCCGTACAGATAGGCTCCCAGGGGGCTCTCTCTGCGCCACCGCGGCAGCGCCTTGTATATCCGGATGAGCGATTCCTGGGCCGCCTCTTCGGCGAGCTCGGGGTCGAAGGCCACAAAGGCGGCGCAGTATCCGCGGATGCGGTCCCACCAGCGCCACATGAGCCGCTCGAATGCCCCTTTGTCGCCCCTGGAGGCCCCGGCGGCAAGCTCGAGGTCGAAGGGGTCGTCACCAGCGGCGGTCGAGTCCGACGCTCCTTTGGGGATGGCCGGCGTGAGACGGCCGGATTCCTTTTTCCCTGCGCTCATTGCGCGCTCCAGTACTTCATCGCTGATCATAATATAATACTTCCTGGCGTCCCGGTCTTACATGATCTGCCGCAATATGGTCAGGAGCCTGCTGTACATGTTCACTTCCTGAGGGGTCAGCCCCTTTGCGCTGAAAGAATTCGCAAATTGGCCCATTCTCTCCGACATCCGGGCCTCGCGCACCAGGAACAGAATCGCCTGCCAGCGATCCTCTCCAAAAATTCTGCGAATCGCCACCTGCCGCTCAATCTGAATCACCCTCACGGTCTTCTCATACACAAGGCTCTTCGATATCGTGTCCTCGATCGCCTTCATGTCGGGATCGGGATCGAGCAGCATATTTGTGACCCGAGTCTGATAAATTCTGATCTCGTTCTGGGCCTTGGACAGTTCGAGCTCCCGTGAACCGAGAATTTTCTCAAGTCTGTCCAGATCGTCTTCGGTAAGGTTCAGGCCGCGGAACCATCCGCGCACCGCCCCGGGGCCCATCACGCCCTGGTTTCCCATACCCATGCCCGGGGGCGGCCCTTCCTGGGCGCTCGCGCAAGGTACACCCACCAATGCCGCACTGGCCAAAACGAGCAAAAAAGCCAGGGCACCCTTCCATCTCATCTTGCCTTCCTCCGCTCTTCTATGTATGTGTCGCTGCTCCATGTAGTTCGGTTGCAGAATTATCGCAAAATATGAAACTGAAAAAAAGCCGCCCGGCATGTACGGCCAAGCGGCATCCATCAGAAATCCTGTGGCAGATTCAGTTATTTCTCTGGCTGAGGCGCTGCGGGCTGCTGTAATGCTGCCTGAAATATCTTGTTGAGCTCCAGGATGCAATTTACACGAGCTTCCTCGATCTGTTTCTGAAGGTCGCTGATCTTGCCGATGGATTCGTCGATCTTAGCCTTGTCGGTATCTGAGGCCCAGAGAAGATTGTCCAGCAGGAGCTTCTCTCCCCGGACTCCGTTCTGCAGGGGCAGAATCTGCACCACCGCTTCTTTGACGATCTGTTCCACCTGAGCCTTCTGTTCGGCAGGAAGTCTCTGGTACAGGGCGGCATAGAAGGTCGCATAGCTGTTGTTCCCCACGATGAGCCTCAAGAGCCCGATAAAATCGAGTTTTGCGGTTTCGATCCTCGGAGCCGTCGGCGGATTCTCAGGCGCGGAATCCGGTGCCTGAAACTGATAACCGTAGAAGAATCCATACCCCGGCATTGTGGTGCCAGGACCTTTCATGTGGCCGAAACCCTGCGCAAAGGCGCCGGCAGTAGCGGCGATGAGCATGGCGCCCACCATCAGAAGCATAATCGCCTTTCTCGATGTTCTCATATCCTTCCTCCCTTGAAGGTTCTGTTGTTCATCTAAAAGTCGCACGAAGAGAGAAGTCGGTTGCATGAAGAGGCAAAAGTTATATTTTTTTCATTTTTGCCGGAGCCATTCGCCCGCCCGCCGGCGGCCGTCGGATTCGGACACTTTCCTTGGCCGGCCCGAATGATTACTCTATATCTATAAGAAAAAAGAGAGCCAGAAGAAAACCTGGCGCGGGCCGGATTTTCTCCCTCTCTGCCACTGCTGCAAAAGAGGAGTTTCGCATGCCATTCGTACTTCAGAAAAAAACCTCTGTCCCCGAACTGGACTCTGTTGTCAGGCTGTATCGCCACGAGCCGACGGGCGCCCGACTTTCTCTCGTCGTCAACAGGGACGAGAACAAGGTCTTCGGCATCACATTCCGGACGCCGCCGCAGCGCAGCGATGGCGTCGCCCACATCATCGAACATTCAGTGCTCTGCGGTTCCCGGAAATATCCCGTCAAGGAACCCTTCGTCGAACTCATGAAGGGTTCTCTCAATACATTTCTCAACGCGATGACCTATCCCGACAAGACCTGCTATCCGGTCGCCAGCACAAACCTCAAGGATTTCTACAACCTCATCGATGTCTACCTCGATGCCGTCTTCTACCCAAACCTCACCGAGCACACCTTCATGCAGGAGGGCTGGCATTACGAGGTCGACCCGTCCACCGGGGAGCTCGGCTACAAGGGCGTCGTCTTCAACGAGATGAAGGGGGCTTACTCCGACCCGGACGATCAGCACGAGGACCTCTGCCGGCGGAGTCTCTANCCCGACACCTCCTACGGCCTCGACTCGGGCGGCGATCCGCTGGAAATCCCCTCGCTCACCTACGATGAATTCGTCGGTTTTTACAGAAAGTACTACCACCCGGCGAATTCCTTCATCTTCTTCTACGGCGATGACGATCCCGACAAGCGTCTCGCCATGATGGAAGAGTGGCTCGCTCCCTTCGGCCGGGCNGAGATCGAATCCCTGCCGTCCGCGCAGCCGGGGTTCTCTGCGCCGCGCCACCTCGAGTACAGATACCAAGCGAGCGAACAGGAAGTGCCCAANGCCTACACCGCGGTCAACTGGGCTCTCTATGAACACGGAGACCCCGAACTTGCGATGAAGGCTGCGATTCTGTTCCATATTCTNGCCGGGACGCCCGCCTCGCCGCTGCGCAAGGCGCTGATCGAATCGGGGCTCGGCGAGGACNNCCTCGCCGGCNNTTTTGGCGCTTCCGAAGAGCTGCGTCAGACGGCATTCTCCATCGGGCTCAAGGGCGTGGATCCCGCCAGAGTCGCCGATGTGGAAGAGCTCATCTTTTCGACACTTGGGCGGCTTGTGCGCGACGGCATCGATGCCGACACCGTCGCGGCCTCGCTCAACACCATAGAATTCGCCCTCCGCGAAAAGAATACCGGGCGCTTTCCCCGCGGACTGGCGATCATGCTCGATGGACTCAACGACTGGCTCTACGACCACGACCCCGTCGCTGCCCTTTCGTTTNNGGCGGGACCTCTCGAAAAGGTCAAGGCGGCCGCCGCGGAGAATCCGAGGCTCTTCAGCGAACTCATCGACTCGCTCCTATTGCACAACACGCACCGCACCACGGTCGTGCTCCTGCCCTCGGCCGACGCCAACAGGGAGCGGGAGGAAGCGGAGAAAGCCATGCTCGCCCGGGCGCGGGGCGCGCTCGACGCGCGGAAGCTCCAGGAGATCGAAAAGACCGCGGCAACGCTCAAAAAGTTGCAGGACACGCCCGACAGTCCCGAGGCGCTGGCCACGATTCCGGTCCTCTCTCTCGACGACATTCCGAAAGANGCTCCNGTTCTGCCCTCCGAGCCGCTCGATTCCGGAGCGGGCGCACTGAAAGGCGTGCGCGCNTTGTACCACGAGCTTGCGACGAGCGGGATCCTGTACCTCGATCTGGGCTTCGATTTCGGCGCGCTCGAGNNGTCGAAACTTCTGCCCTATGTGAGCCTCTTGGGGCGCTTCCTGNNTCTCGAAATGGGCACCGACAGAGAGAATNNTTTCGTGCAGCTGATTCAGCGCATCGGCATGCATACGGGCGGCATCAGGAGCACGTCGGTGTCCGCGACGCCCTGGAGTGGCCGGAAGCCCGCGCCATGGTTCTTCCTGCGGGCCAAGGCTCTGCCCGAAAAGGCCGCCATTCTGGCGGATATCCTCGGGGACGTTCTGGCGCGGGCGCGGTTCGACGACCGCGAGCGCGTCCGGCAGATCGTACTCGAAGAAAAGGCCCAGACAGAGGCGATGCTCGTGCCGGCTTCGGCACGCATAGTCGGCCTCAGANNACTGCGCTCGCGCTACAGCGCCGCGGACTGGGCNTCCGAGCGCCTCTACGGGATCAAACACCTGTTCTTCCTGCGCGACCTGGCGCGGCGCATCGAAGAGGACTGGCCTTCGGTGCTGGCCGACATGGAGAAAGTGCGCGGCGCACTCATCGGCCGCGACAACCTCATCGTCNNAAACGTGNNAACCGCGGACCGGGCAACGCTCGCAAGCTCTGCGGACGCCATTGCGCGCACAGCCGCCGCCTTGCCGGCCCGCCGTGCCCCGGCGGAAGGCGCCGCGCCCGTTTCCGGCGCGCCCTGGGTCGACGAAGCGCTCGCGGCCTGCGGGGCTTCCGTGATCCGCCCCGGCCTGGAAACGCTCGAACTGCCGACCCAGGTGAACAGCGTCGGCATGATTCTGCCGCTCCGGGACCTGAAACAGGTGGCGGGGCGCGTCTATGTCGCCACGAAATATCTCGATGCNGTCTACCTGTGGGAGCAGGTGCGCGTCATGGGCGGCGCCTACGGCGGCTACTCCAGCCTCGATCTGGCTTCCGGCCTTCTGCTGCTGCTCTCCTACCGCGATCCCAACCTCGAGCGGACCATCGACATATACCGCGGAGTCGCGGAGTTCCTGAAATCGTCCGGGGTACCGAAAGAGGAAATTCAAAAATCGATCATCGGCACAATCGGCGATGTCGACAGCTACCAGCTGCCGGACGCGAAGGGCTTCAACGCGCTCATGAACGAGCTCACCGGCTATACGCAAGAGGCGCGCCAGTCCATCCGCGACCAGATATTGGCCGCGGATGCCGACGATTTCCGTCGCCTTGGCGCGATGATCGAAGAAGCGCTCCAGCGCTCGATGACGGTCGCGCTGGCCGCGCCGGAGAGAATCGGAAAAGCCCTGCCGGCTCTCCCGTCGCCGGTCGAGCGCCTCTCAGTGTATTGAATCGAACGCGCGGGGATCGATCTTGTCGAGCAGGGTCTGATCCCCGACCGCGACCACAGGAAGGCGCCGTTCATAAAGTATGTATCGAAGGCGTTCCTGACGGCCGGCGAATCGAGCATCTCTATGCGCTCCTGATCCTTGAGCCAATCCGCAGGGTCGCCGGTCAGCCGCACCGAACGGATCATCAGCGAGGCGATCCCCGCATTGTTGCGCACCGCCTCGAAATAGTCGTTCATATAGAGCTGTTTGTACGTGTCGACCGCCTCGGCGATCGGCATATACCCGTCGCTTTCGGTCTTGGTCGGGTCCACGGAGACCACCCTCCCGCTCGCCATCAGCCGCGCCGCCTCGTCGATGTAGCCCTTGATCTTGTCCGGCGCGTTCGTCTTGTACATCATGACGGAGCCATAATTGGCCGAGTATCCCGGATCATGGCCGAGGGCGTGTAGACCGCGCCGTACTTGTCGCGCACCACCGAGAAGAGCAGATCAGAAAAGATGCGCGCGGCGAGCGCTGTCGCGAAATAATCATCCTTCCCCGGCGCGGGCGCCGCAAAGTCGCCCCTCAGATAGATCGTCCCCTGCGACTGATCGTGCGCCTGGGTGATGAGGCGACCCCGACGGCCCCATCGGGAAGGCCCCGGGCTCCGGTACCGCGCCGAGCCGCAGATTCGGGATCTTTCCGAGAAGCGCTTCCAGCTTGCCCTCCAGCTCGGCGGGATCGAAATCCCCCACGGCCACCACGAAGATCCTGTCTGCCGAGAAATGGTCCCTGTACCACTGGCGGGCGTCTCCGGCTGTCATCGGCCGATGCTCTGCTCGGTGCCCTCCGGATTCACTCCATAGGGATGCCCGTCAAAATAGGCCTTGGTTTATTACTTTCTGAGTCGTCGACCAGGGATCCTGGTCCATCGCCTGGAGCGTGAGAGAAGCAATCCTCTTTGCTCTTGTCGAAGTCGTCCTGGCTGAACGAAGGGGCTATGAGCATGTCGCCCCACAGGTCGAGGAGTTCATCGCGATATTTGTCGAGCGTCGTCAGACTGAAAGTCGAGTATTCAAACTGTACCGCCGCGGCGATGTTCGAAGACGTGCGGTCCAGAAGCGAAGCCGCCTTTTCGTATGGATAGTTCTGCGAGCTCCGCGCCATGGTGCTGAGCGCGATCTTTTCCCAGCCAGCGCGCTCGGAAGGCGTCACCATAGAGCCCCCGTTCAGCACGAGCGAGACATGGAAGACCCGGTTTGCATTCTGCACCTTCATGTAGAAGGGTATGCCGTTGGAAAGGGTCGTCGTCGTGAACGTCGGGGCGTTTTCGCTCACAAAGGCGGTCTGGGCTTCTGCACCCGCCGCGACAATCGATATGAATATTACTGCCAATGCCAATTGCAGGGGGCGCAAAAACCCCGACAATCCCGTAGCGCCGCTTCTCCGTATTTTCATAAAATTTTTCATGTCAGCCTCCTTAACGCTGCTGCCACCAGAAGGCATTCTGCGCGGTGACGCGAGTGTAGCCGAGCTCATTGATCTTCGCGTCCATGCGCGNGTCTGCACCGAAGGTGCTTGTGCGCAGCCGCACCAGGGTCGCCACGGCGCTGCCCTGTCCCTCTTCACCCGTCAGATATTTCTTTATGAGCGCGGAGATATCATCCCAGGTGACCTTGTTGCAGTTCGCCTCGTAGTTGAAAAAATAATCCGTGCCGGCCGTGGACCACCAGAACGTGAGCGTGTCCGTCACAAAGGAGCCCGCGGATTCGAGCGCATAGATATTCTGGTCGACCAGCTTTGTCTTGGCCTCCTCGAGAGCTCCGTCCCCAAAATAGGCCCGGGGGTCCGCCGCAATCTGCGCAAACTCGCCCAGCACGGTCTTGCGCAGGTTCTCCACGCGCTGGAGCACTGGCTCCTCGGTCGCGGGTTTCTGTATAAGCATAAAGGTCGAAAAAATGTAATTCCCTCCATCGCGCGCCGTCGGATAGGTAAAATCGATGTACTCCGCATCGTAAAGACCGAATACTTTCCTCATTATCTCGGATTTGAAGGGCCCCGAAGGCGACGACAGAAGGAAGAGCAGGACATCGGACACATAGGTGTCGAAGGTCTGGCGCGTCACATCGGGCCCTCTCCAACGGAACTGGACCTGCCCGATTCCCCGATAGAACTGATCTTCGGTGGTCACAAGCCGAATGCCATCGGGGATTGGACTCTGCGNCGGCTCGGCGAGCTCCGGCTGGGGCGCCCAGGCCCATGTTCCGAACGAGGCCTCCGCAAGTGTCTTCGCCTCCTCCAGCGTCGTGTCTCCGCCGATGAGCAGGGCCATGTTGGTGGGCACATAATAGGTCTTCTGCATGTCGCGGAGTTCGGCGACCGTGGCATTCTCGATATTCGNATCAGGGCCATCGATATTCTTGCGCCACGGAAATGTGCTGAACATCCGGGATTCCAGGGCATTCGATGCGATCTGCCCCGGGTCGCTGTGATACCCGCGAATTTCGTTGAGCACGACCAGCTTCTCGTTTTCGAGCACCGCGTAGTTGAGGGTGGGGCTCATGATGGCATGGGCCCAGAAATCGACCGCATCGGCGAGTTTTTCCGAAGGCACCGTGATGTAATAGTTGATGTACTCCCTGCCGGTCGCACCGTTCCAGCTCGTCGTGCCCATGCGGTTGAGCGCCGCGGTGAATGCCTCCTTCGTCGGGTATTTGTCGTTGCCGTTGAACATCATGTGCTCATACAGATGGAAAAACCCCGCCGTCTCGGGCGTCTGCGCGAGGGCGCCCGCCCTGAAAGCGACGCACACGGTGACGAGCGGCACCGCATGATTTTCCACCACGAAGACCTCAAGCCCGTTGTCGAGTGTCGCATTCCGCACCGCATTTTCCTGAGCCAGGACAAGGCTCGGGAAAAGCAACGCCGCTATCAGCACAACAACGAAGCTCCACACTGTCTTTTTTTGTTTCATATGNNAGTTATGCCTCCTTTTATCCACAGCATGTCGAAACGTCGCCAAGCATCCGTTTCAGAATCTTATTCTACCGCGTTTCGGCGTCCCGCGCCAAAGCCGCGTTTCTGTCCTGCTCATCGATATCCAGAGCGTCCCAGGGATACACAATCCAGACATCGCCGAGCGTCTCTCCTACAAAAACCTTCGAAACACCCGAGGGAAACTTCCCTCTTTTTTCCTTGTTCTTGTCATGCAGCACCGCGACCGCCAGGGCCGCAGGATGGTACGCGAGCAGTTCATTCGTGCAATATTCGAGCGTCACCCGCGAATCGTCGACTTCGTCCACCAGTAAAATGCGCTTGCCCGCCAACTTCTTCTCGGCCTCTTCGATCCACTGCACCTTGCGGGGATAGTCCATCGGTTTATCGTTCAGGTCGTAGTATGCAATGCCCACCGCCAGAATCGGCTTGCCGAGATATGTCCGCAGGATGCGCGCCGGAATGAAGCCGCCCGAGCCGATCGCCACGATGACGTCGGGGTTGAAGCCGCTCTCCTTGATCTGGACGGCAATCGACTGCGCAAGCTTATGAATCATCTGATAGGTGTAATAGAGTTTTTTCATACTCTGATTTTAAGTGAACTTTCGGCCGCGGGCAAGAGAACATGGCGTCCTATGGCACCCTACGGATTGACAAGCATTGTTGATAACGATTATCGTTATCAACATAACACGGCATTGAGATTGTTTCATCATATCTTTTCCCGGCGGCAAGAGGTCCTTTGAATGAACGAGCTGGTGAAGTTTGAAGATTACCTTCGCGCCCATGGCCAGAAAATGACCCGGCCACGCAGAGTCATTCTCGAGGCATTTTTGGGAACCGAAGGGCACCTCACCATCGACGACATTCTGCGCGAAGCGAAGAAGATCGACGCAGGCATAGGACAGGCGACGGTTTTCAGGACGATCCGGCTGATCGCCGCTGCCGGGCTTGCGCGCGAGGCCCTGCAGGAAGATGGTGCGCGCACATTCGAACACCTGGCCGATCACCCCCACCACGACCATCTGCTCTGCGTCGGCTGCGGCAGGATCATCGAATTCCTGAGCCCGATCATCGAAAAAGAGCAGCAGAAAATCTTTGTCCGGTATGGGTTCGAGCCGCGAGGGCATATGATGGAGCTGCTGGGCTTATGTCCGGAATGTCAGGCAAAAGAACGAGGAGACCAATAATATGCTGCTTGCGGAACTTGGACCCGGCCAGAGATTCGCGGTTTTACGCATTGTGTTCGGCGGAGAGATAGGCAAAAGACTTGCGGATCTCGGTTTCATATCGGGCACGAAGGGCGAGGTGGTGCGCGCCGCCCTGTTCCGCGGGCCCATGCAGATTCGCCTTGGGGATTACGACCTCATCATGCGCCGCCACGAGGCGAAACTTGTCGAGGTCGAGCTGCTTCCGCAGACTGCCGCAGACAAAACGGCAGCCGATGTCCGTGCTCCCATCAATCTGCGGCTGCATTTCAGGCCTGGTTTTGCTCACGCGGGCCACGGCATTCGGCATCGCCGTCCGGCTTTTGGCAAAAATCCNCACAGTTGTCACTGACTTCAGCCTTTCTCAGGAGTAATCCATGCAGGATACAAACGTGCTCACCATCGCTCTTGCGGGCAATCCCAATGCCGGAAAAACGAGTATTTTCAATGCACTGACGGGGGCGCACCACAAAGTGGGCAATTACCCCGGCGTCACCGTGGAAAAGCGCGAGGGCTCAATCGAGTTTCAGGGCCGGAACATTTACATTGTAGACCTGCCGGGCACGTACAGCCTCACCGCGTACGCGCTCGACGAAGTCGTCGCGCGGGATTTTGTGCTCAACGAAAAACCCGACATCATCGTCGATGTACTCGATTCCACCAATCTCGAGCGGAATCTGTATCTTCTGCTCCAGCTCATCGAGCTGGGACTGCCGGTGGTCGCCGCGCTCAATATGGCGGACGAAGCCGCCGAAAAAGGCATCGCCATCGACCATGCGCTGCTTTCCAAAACGCTCGGCGTGCCGCTGGTCCCGACGGTCGGCTCCCGCGGCGAGGGCGTCCGCGAACTTCTGGAAACAGTGATTGCGACGTTCGACGCACACACACTTCCCCGCATGCCCAGCTATGGTGCGGACATCGAGGCCCACATCGCGGCACTGGTCGAACTCCTCAAGGAAGACAGGGAGTTCGCCGCGGCGTATTCACCCCGCTGGATGGCCATAAAGCTCATCGAAAAAGACCCGGATGCACAGAAACGCATCGAACATCATGCGTGCGCGGCGAAGATCCACGCTGCGCTGGGGGCGGCCTGGCACTGGATCACGCTCCACTACGGCAAGGACCCGGAGATTATTCTGTCGGAACAGCGCTACGGTTATATCCACGGCGCGGTTTCGGAAGCGATTCACCGCAAACGACTGCGCGGCATTTCGCTGACCGAGCAGATCGACCGCTTTGTGATGCACCCTCTCGTCGGAATGCCGCTCTTCTTCTTTATCATCTGGGCCATTTTCAAACTGACATTCGCGCTCGGAGAATACCCGGTGGCGTGGCTCGAGCAGCTGTTCGGCTATCTCGAAGCCGTAGTGCAGCATTCGATGCTCCCCGCCCTGATCCGGGACCTGCTCGTCAACGGAATAATTCACGGAGTGGGTGGGGTGCTCTCCTTCGTGCCGCTCATCGTGATCCTCTTTTTCTGCATCTCCTTCCTCGAAGATACCGGGTACATCGCGCGCGCCGCGTTTTTGACCGACCGTTTCCTGCACGCGATCGGACTGCACGGACAGTCCTTCATGCCGCTCATGCTCGGCTTCGGATGCTCTGTCCCCGCGATCATGGCGACACGCACGCTCAAAAGCCCGAAAGAGCGCATCGCGACGATTCTCGCGATCCCCTTCGTCTCCTGCGGCGGCAAGCTGCCGATCTACGTACTGCTCGCGGGCACCTTNTTCCCGAGCAATGCTTCCACCGTGGTGATGCTGATGTATGCGGGCGGGCTGGTGCTGAGCGTTCTGTCTACCTTTTTTCTCAGACGGACGGTGCTCAAGGGAGAATCGATGCCTTTCGTCATGGAACTGCCGCCGTACCGCATGCCCACCCTGAAGGGCGTGCTCTGGCATGTGTGGGAAAAGACATGGAGCTATATGCGCAAGGCAGGGACGATCATCCTGGCGGTGTCGGTGCTGATGTGGATCATCACCTCGTATCCCAAGGCCAAGGGCATCGAGGAGTTCGCTGCGGGCGCGCGCTCGTCGGTGGCGACGGCGCAGCCCGGGCTCAGCGATGCGGCCACCGCCGCGAGGGTCGAAGAGCTCGTGCGTCAGTATCAGCTCGAGCACAGCATCGCCGGCCGGATCGGCAAGATCATCGAGCCTGTCATCGCGCCCATCGGCTTCAACTGGAAGATCGGCGTGGCGCTGCTTCCAGGCCTCTCCGCAAAGGAACTCGTCGTTTCGACCCTGGGGGTGCTCTATGGCGCGTCCATCGACGAAAACAGCGAAAGCCCTTCGCTGCGGCAAACCCTGCGCGAGGCGCCGGACTGGTCTCCCCGCATAGCGCTGGCGCTGATGGTCTTCATCCTCGTCATGCCGCCGTGCTTCGCATCGCTGGCCACGATCCGGGCCGAGGCGGGGAACAAGTGGCTGGCGTTTCAGGTGGCCTATTCGGTGGCGCTGGCGTGGCTCATCTCCTTTCTGGTGTCGATGCTGGCGCGCGCGGTCGGCATGGCGTGACGCATTATAGAAATTCCGTTCACTTATTTACAATTTGCTTTTTCTCATTATAATTATTTTATGATCTATTACTTATAAAATAAGAGACAATAAAAATGGGAAAAAAGAATGATGGGGCCTCGATACTGACGATTCTGAAGGAAAATCCGAAATACTCTCTGTTTCAGTCCGCAAACCTCATTTCCAGATTTGGAGATTCCCTCGATTCCATCGCATTCGGCTGGCTCGTGTACGATATAACAAAATCGGCCATGTCGATGGCGATGTTTTTTCTGTTGAATGTGCTGCCCAACCTCATCTTTTCCCTGCCGGCCGGCGTTCTGGCGGACAGAAAATCGAAGAAAAGACTCACGCTCTTCGGCTATGCCGGTCGGGGCATTGTCGTCGTGCTGTTGTCGTTTCTCTATGCAAATAGAGTACTTCAACCCTGGATGATTTTTACGGCGACCTTCATCACCTCGACGCTCGAAACGCTTTCGATGCCCGCATCGAGCGCCCTCGTTCCCCAGATCATCAAAAAAGAGCATATCACCGCGGCCACAGGCTATTATTCTTCAATAACTTCTCTCGTTGAATTGTTGGGGCTCTCTGTCGCGGGCTTCTTGATCGGTTCGATAGGGACGGCAAATGTCATCCTCATCGACGCGATCACGTTTTTTGCCGCATTTTTCATCATTCTTTCCATAAAAATCGAGGAAATCGGCCAGAAAGCCACACTGACCATCGGAGAAGGGATAAGGGATATCAGGGAAGCCTTTACCTATATCAGGAAACAGGCGGTCATCCTCGCCATCATAGGGTGCGGTGCACTGACCAACCTCGCCTTTACCCCCTTGAACGTCACGGAAGTGATATACGTCAAGGAAATCCTGAAAATGGGACCTCAGGGGATGAGTCTGTTCTCCGCGGCGGCGGCTCTGGGAGGCATTCTGGGAGGATGGCTCATAGGCAAAAAGGCGGCCTCCATGAATCTGCTCCGCACTTTCGTGAATTCCCTCACGCTGGCGGCCATTACGTACTTCATCCTGGGCATCCCGGCCTTCATTGCGGTCAATGTTCCGGTCACCGTCATAATCATATTCGATCTATTTCTGCTGAGTTTTTTCGTCTCGATCATGACGACCATTTTGTCGGCGTACCTCATGCAGATTGTACCGCAGGAAATAATGGGGAGAGTCTTCAGTTTTCTGTCCATGCTCTTCATGGTTGCGACCCCTCTGGGCAGCCTTCTGGCAGGCGTGACGGAATTTATTGGGGTTACCACGATGATAATGCTGGCCTCCCTCCTGGTTCTCTCTTCCGCACTCTATTTAAAGTTCTATATTAAAAAGAATAAATTATAAAATAGCGAGTGCTGTCGGCCAGAGACGGCGCGCGGTCGGCATGGCGTGACGCCTCTGCGGGAAAGCCCTACAGCTTGAAGCTGATCCCCGCGCCGAGAGTTAAACCGCCGTAATCCGGGAACAGCGACGTATCCAGGCCCTTCCAGTAGTCGAAGCCGACATCGACGAACAGGCGTGTATTTCTGCTGATGAGATATCCCACTCTTCCGCCCGCCTGAAAACCGAAGTGCGAGAGGTAGTTGGTGTTCGTGTATCCGCCTATGGCCTCGCTGAGATATATGTAGGTTATCCCAAATCCGGCGTAGGGGGCTATGTGCAGCCGGCCTATCGGGATCATGTATTCCGCGCCCACAATGGCGTTGATGGGAATCACGGTGACGCTGAGAAAACCGAATGCGTAGCTCACCGGCACCTGCATGCCGAAATACGGCCTCAAGGGGAAATAGCCGCGGGAAGCGGTCATCCGCAGCCCCGGAAGGGATTCGCCGCCGCTCGAATGGAAATAGAGGTCGAGGTCGACGCCCTGCCGCGCTATTTCCTTGAGCTGCGTATTCGAATCGAGCGGGACGGAGCGATAGAGCACGCGCCCGGTCGAAACTTGCTGACTCACGTCGGTGATCAGGATGAGGCCCGCTTCCCGGGTGTCTTCGATGATGCCGAAGGTCCGCTTCTCCATGATGGCGTACTCATCGCCTTTTTTGAGGCCCATATTGGTGCCGAGCTGAATCCTGACCGTCGAACCCTGGGCTTCGAGAATGCGCGTATTGATCTGGAACTCAGGAATGGACCGTATTCTGTATTCGAGCTGGGGAGGAATGGTATTGATGGCATGCATGACCGCACTGTTCATGCTCGTCTTGTCGCTGCCCGATGTGTCGATGGACTCGACCGCGATGACTGTCGCATCGTGCGCGACATCGATAAAGGTGATCCCTGTGGTGATGTTGCAGTTCCACGTCGCGGCCTTGTAGTCCCAGTACACCGCAAAGTTCGTCACGACCGGCACGACGACGATGAACGCGCCGGTGAGGCGCTCAAATTCAGCCTTGGTGAGGAAGGTCTCCCCAAACTGGTACTGCTCCGGCAGAACAAAATTGGCCTGCTTCGTCTGGCGCAGTGCGTCGATGAACTGCTGCAGGCCATCGGAAGACAGGCGCTGCGCCGTGCCGAACACCGTGAAGCGGCCGATATCGGAAAATACTTCCTGAATCTTCAGGTCGATAGTGCCCAGGGCCTGAAAGGGGATGAACCACCCATAATAGCCGAGAGAGAAAACCGCGATATCCTGTTTGGTGCTCACAACAGGCTGTGCGCCTGCCCCAAAAAGACTGGCCAATAACAGCATAAGCACCATGCACACGGCGAGCCGACGCGACTTCATGCGGTACCTCCCTCTTCATTCTCGCTGGTTTCGTACTCGGAAGCATTCGTATTATACGAGGGAGTCGGCGGAAAAATCAATTCGGAATTCAACCCCCGGCAGTGCCAGGGCACTTCGACTCAAAAACTATTTTTTAAACGCTGCCCCTTCTCAGGCTCTGACGGATTTGAGTGCACCAGCCCACCGCACGAGCTGATCGAGCATGGTCTTCAGCGTATCGACCTGGACCGGAGCCGGCTTGAAAACGCTGAAATTCTCAAAATCGGTGAAGAGCGAAAGGTGGACGGCGGTCCGCACATCGGCCATCTGCAGCTCTCCCGCCACAAGGCGGAGGCTTTCCACCGCGCGGGTACCGCCTACGGAACCATAGCTCACAAAGCCGACTGCCTTGTTGTTCCATTCAGCGTAGAGAAAGTCCAGGGCATTCTTGAGGGCCGCCGATGTTCCATGGTTGTACTCCGGAGTGACAATGACAAAACCATCGAACTGGCTGATTTTCTGGGCCCATTTTTTGGTGTGATCCTTCGTGTACTGGTGCAGTGAGGGTGGCATCGGCTCATCCAGAAGCGGCAGATTATAGTCTTTGATGTCGACTATCTCGAACTCGGCATCGCTGCGGCTCTTTGCCTGGGCGAGGACCCATTTGGCGACCGCCTCGTTGTTGCGTCCGGGGCGCGTACTTCCCGTAAGAATAGCAATCTTCAACATCGGTATCTCCTTTCTCGTTCGTATGGAGTCAATATAATAATTTTTTAATGTGATCGTCTATAATTTTTTATATATATGAAATATGCTGAAGTTCTCCAGCCCTGATCCGCTGCGTTCAAAAATTGTGTTGCGCGCTCAGACAAACCAGCGTATCATTATGATGCTTAAAGATTTTCCCATAAGAGGAGGTCGTATGAAAAGGTTTCTCGTCATACTCTGTGCATTTCTTGCGATGACCATGTCGCTCGCGGCACAGAGCAAATCCGTAGATCTGACATTCATAGAAACGTCGGATATCCACGGCGCAATCTATCCATACAATTTCATCACCGCAAAGCCGGCCGCCACATCTTTCGCCCAGGTAGCCAGTCTCATCAAGGAAGAGCGCTCCGTAGCGGATTCCGAGGTCATCCTTCTGGAAAACGGGGATGTGCTGCAGGGCCAGCCCACCGTCTATTACTACAACTTTGAGAAGACGGACGGGCCGCACATCTGGTCCCAGGCGGTCAATTTCCTCGGCTACGATGCGGTTAGTGTAGGCAACCACGACATCGAGGCGGGCCACGCCGTGTACGACAAGCTGTACGAAGAGATGCAGGCGCCCGTGCTGTGCGCGAACGCGGTCAATCCCGACGGGACACCGTATTTCCAGCCCTATGCAGTGATCGAAAGGGGCGGCGTAAAGATCGCGATTCTCGGCATGATCACGCCGAAGATCCCCGATTGGCTGCCGCCTCAGTTCTGGACTGGGATGCAGTTCGAAGACATGGTGCAGACTGCCAAGAAGTGGGTACCCATCATTCAGGAAAAAGAGCACCCCGACCTGCTGATCGGTCTCTTCCATGCGGGAGTCGACTACACCTACGGCAACGTCACCCGCGACACGCCGAACAATGAGAACGCCTCGCAGCTCGTGGCTGAAATGGTGCCCGGATTCGACCTGATATTCGTCGGCCACGATCACCAGGGCTGGTCCGGCCAGGGATGGGATCCGGTCAACAAGGCGAAAATCGACGTCAAAGACCCGAACGGAAAGGTCGTCCCCATCTACGGGCCGCTCAACAGCGCCCGCAATGTGGCTGTCGTGAAGATGAATCTCACCTGGAACGACCAGACACAGAGCTGGGACAAAGCAGTGCGCGGCGGTCTTGTCGACATGACAAAATATCAGCCCGACCCCGACTTTGTGGCTAAATTCCAGCCCATGTTCGACGAGATCAAGACTTGGGTGGACCGCCCGATAGGCACGATGGACGGCGTCATCTCCACGCGCGAATCGATGTTCGGCGACTCTGCCTTTGTCGACCTCATCCACAGGATCCAGCTCGATCTCTCCAAAGACCCGAGCCTCGGCCTCAAGCCGGCCGACATTTCCTTCGTAGCTCCGCTCTCGGCCGACGCGAAAATCCCGTCGAGCGCCGACGGCACGCTCTACGTGCGCGACATGTTCAACCTCTACGTCTACGAGAACTTCCTCTACACCATGACGCTCACCGGACAGCAGATCAAGGACTTCCTCGAGTACTCGTATCAGTACTGGTTCGACACCATGCCGAACGAGGGGAATCACCTCATCGCGTTCCAGAGAGACAAGGAAGGCAAACTGATATTCGACAACCGCAGCAACATGCCGATGACCGCCACACGCTACTACAACTACGATTCAGCCGCCGGCATCAACTATGTCGTCGATGTCAGCCAGCCTGCGGGCAACCGCGTCTCCATCTCCTGCATGTCCGACGGCCGCGCGTTCAATCCTGATGCGACCTACACCGTGGCCATCAACTCCTACCGCGGCTCCGGCGGCGGCGGACACCTCGAGCTCGGCGCCGGCCTCGACAAGGCGACCATTCTCTCGATGAAGCTCGTCAACGGCGCCACCACAAAAGACCTGCGCTACTTCCTGCTCAAATGGTTCGAGAAGCAGGAGGGCCCGATCACGGTGATGCCGATCGGCAACTGGGAGGTAATCCCCACCGACCTCGCGGCTCTCGGCGAGAAGACCGATTTCCCGCTGCTGTATCCTTCCAAGTAAAAAGTGACGAAATGCTGGCGCGCCGAAGGAATTCGACGCGCCAGGCAGCGCTGCTGCTCCGTACACTCAGGGCCGCCCGCATGCGGGCGGCCATCTTTCAATTGGCGATTGGGCGGGGTCGCCTCCATTTTTCATAATTTTTCTTGATTTTATCGGCACGTATCTCTATATTTGAATCAGCAACAATGCTCGCCCGCATGGGGAGCAATTACGGGCCGACGGGCTACGGCCGCGGCTGCGGAGCATTTCCGCGAGGAGGAAATTATGAACAAGAGACCGTATGTGGACATCGGGTCCATCTTCGATGACATTTTCGAAGCGGCGAAGGATTTCGGTGAGCGCGTGAAAAATTTCGCACCCGATTTTAATGGACCGAGAAGCGGGGATGAACACGAGGGCGACCAGGACAGACATGGCTGCCACGGTATGGGTGGCGGCGCATGGTTTGAAGCGCATGGAGACGACAACGTCGACTATTATCCGAACTATTCGTACCCGCCCCTGAATGTGTACATGCTCGCCGACAAGAGCCTTGTGTTCGAATTTGCCCTGGCCGGTTTCGACGAGAAGAACATGAACCTCTCTTTCCAGGGCGATTACATGGTGTTTTCGGCCCGCATCGATGTCGAGCAGCCCGAAGAAGGCGTACGCTATTTCAAGCGGCGGCTCAAACTGAAAGACATCGACAAGCAGAAGTATTACGTGCCCGCGGACAAATTCGACCAGGAGAAGGTCAAGGCCGCATTCCGCAACGGCATCCTCAAGGTGACGGTGCCGCCCAAAGACGTGGTCGACACTCCCGAGGGCATCAAGATCGAGATCGTGAAAGAGGGAGAGTAAGGCAGTCTCCGCCTGCATAGAAGAATAAAAAGAAGGGCGCGGTTCCGCCAGGGGCCGCGCCCTTTCTTGTGACACTGCGCTATTTTGAAGCTATGCTGCGCGCGACGATGACGTCCACCTCAGTGCCGAGCGCCTTCTGCAGCACCACCGTGCCCCGGACGGCGGGCAGGCGGACGGTGATGCCTCTCAGTGCGCCGAGAAGTTCCGGAATTTTCTCTTTGGGAAAAGCTACTGTCGTGCGCACGGGAACGCGGCGCGGCAGGTCCGATCCCGGCCCCGGCACGCTTCCGTCCGGCAGCAGGGCGGCACAGGTGAAGGTCACCACGCGCTTCGGGTTGAAAATCTCCTCGCGCGCATAGTGCTCCCCGCGCGCACAGCGGTTGCCGGTCACTTTCATTTCGCCGTGCTCGTCGGTGTCCACGACGAGGTGGCAGCCCATGGGGCAGGTAATGCAGATCAGTTCTCGCATGGAATTTTCCTTACACCAGCGCAATCTCGACTGTCGAATCGCGGCCCGCCGCTGCCACGGCCTTGGGCTCGAGCGTCAGACTCAGCATCTCCGAAGGCTGGACGTGCGCGAGCCTGCGCGATTTCACCACGGCGCCGTCGAGGCGGACTTCGAGCTGCGCATCGTTCTTCACGATGAGACTGCGCATGTAGAGCCGGTTTTCGCGCTCGGGATTGATGCGCATGGGCATCACATAGCGGATATTCGGGCCGGTTTTGGCACGGATTTCGCGCGCCGGCCGGTAGCCCGAGAGCCATGCCGCCGCATTGGCTCCCGCACGCCGCGCCTCTTCGGCCACATAGTCGACGAGATCGTGCACGTGCAGGACATTGCCGCAGGCAAACACGCCCGGCATCGTGGTCATGAGCATGCTGTCGACCCAGGGCCCGTTCGTGGCGGGCTGAATCTCGATCCCCGCATTGCGCGAAATCTCGTTTTCCGGGACGAGGCCCACCGACAGAAGCACGGTGTCGCAGGCGATTTTGAAGGCCTTTTCGTGCATGAGCGCACCCGACTCGATCGGCGTCACCTCGATGCCCTCGACTCTGTCTCTCCCGTAGATATCGGTCACGAGGTGCGACAGGTAGAGCGGGATGCTGAAATCGTTGAGGCACTGCACGATGTTGCGCGTGAGCCCGCTCGGATACGGCAGAATTTCGATCACCGCGTGGACCTTGCATCCCGACCAGCTCATGCGGCGCGCCATGATGAGCCCGATATCGCCCGAACCGATGATCACCACATCTCTGCCCGGTATATAGCCTTCGATGTTCACGAGACGCTGGGCGAGCCCCGCCGTGTAGACACCCGCCGGCCGAGTGCCCGGGATGCGGATGTTCCCGCGGCTGCGCTCGCGGCAGCCCATCGCCAGAATTATCGCGCGCGCCTCGATGCGCATCATGCCCTGCGAGGGCGACACGCAGTAGATGGCCTTCAATCCGCCTTCTTCGCGGATGTCGAGTACGGTCGTGCGGAGCGAGGCCTGAATGTTCCGCTTCCGGATATCCTCTTCAAAGCGTTGGGCGAACTCGGGGCCGGTGAGCTCCTCGTTGAACTCGATGAGGCCGAATCCGTTGTGGATGCACTGCATGAGAATGCCGCCGAGCGTATCCTCCCGCTCCAGAATGAGCACCGGATGACCGCGCGCGTCGAGTTCGAGCGCAGCAGCCATGCCCGCGGCGCCTCCGCCTATGACGACCGCATCGTAGGTAANGCTGTTTCATAGGCTCCCCTTCAGAACGACGGAACCACGGCCATGTTTGGTGATCTGGTCGAAGTTCATGCCCGTCTCGCGCATGAGAATGCGGATGATCTTGTAGGTGCAGAATCCCCNCTGACAGCGGCCCATCTGCGCGCGCGTGTAGTATTTGATGCCGTCGAGGGTCGTGTGGCCCGCGCGGATCGCCGCGACGATCTCCGCTTCGCTGACGCGCTCGCAGCGGCAGACGATGTCGCCGTACGCGGGGTCCTGGGTGACGAGGGCGTCGAGAGCAAAGGGGTCGGCATCGCGCGCGCGGGNGACTTTGCGCACATAGGGATCCCACGCGGACTTCTCCACGAGGCGCAAGCCCGCCTTCTTGAGGAGGTCTTTGACGTACTCGCCTATGGCGGGGCTCGCGGTGAGTCCCGGTGACTGAATGCCCGCCACCTGCACCAAAGCAGGCGCTTTCCCGGAGACCGCAATGTAGAAATCGGTGCCGTACACTGCCCTCAGCCCCGCAAAGCTCGTGATGACGTCGTTCTCCGAAATACTGGGGACCATCATGCGGGCCGAATGCAGAACGTATTCGAGCTGATCGCGGGTGGTCGCGAAGTCTTCCTTATCCCTGGTCGGCGAGGCCGTGGGGCCGATGAGCACGGTGCCCTCCACGGTGGGGATGACCAGTATGCCTTTCGAGACTTCGGTGGGGACGGGGAAGATGACGCGCGAAGGTTTGGCCTTGGTGATGCGGTCGAGCAGGTAGTATTCGCCTTTGCGCGGCGCGATGGTGAACTGCTCGGCGCCGAAGGCGGCGGAGATGGTGTCGGCATGCAGGCCCGCCGAGTTCACCACATAGCGTGCGCGGATCTCCTGCCCGCTCTTTGCCCTGATCCGCCAGTAGTCGCCATCGCGTTCGGCCGACGCCACTTCGAACTCGGTCTTCACCTGCACGCCGTTTTTCCGCGCAGACTCCACAAGCGAGAATACAAAGCGGTAGGGTTCGAGGATGCCGCCCGACGGCGCATACAGACCACCCACGACATCGGGGTTGAGCTTGGGCTCGAGCTCGAGCATGCGCTCGCGCGAGCACATCTCGATACCGATGACGCTATTCTCCACGCCCTGAAGATAGAGCTGTTCGATGGCCCGCATCTCGTCCTCGTGCAGGGCGGCGACGAGAATCCCGCAGCGCTCGAAGGGAAAATCGAGCTCTTCGTGAAGGCGGTCGAACATCAGCGCACCCCGCAGTTCGAGGCGCGCCTTCAGCGTGCTGATGTTGTCGTGAAATCCGCCGTGCACGATCCCCGAATTGGCCTTGGACGTGCCCAGCGACACATCGACCTCTTTCTCAAGCAGAGCGACATCGAGTTCATACTGCGAGAGCCTGCGGGCGATGTTCGCGCCGCAGACGCCCGCCCCGATTATTGCAACGTCAAATTGATCCATACCTCACTCACTGCGCCCAGCGCACCAGGCCCGGGATAAAACGCCCGTCGAGCGCCGGATGCACCGGCAGGACGCGCACCGAATGCCCGATCTGGCCGGTTATTTCTCCGTGCATCACGTACTGATACCTATAATTCGAGCCTTCCTGCCCCACGAGGGACATCGGCACGCGCACGCCGTCGAGGATTTCTCCCCTGCTCGACAGCCTGCCTGAGTAGCATTCAACCGCGACATCGTCGGGGGAAAGCCCCGCGAGGTCGACGAGGACTCGCACGGTGATCGTGGTCCCCCTCGGCACGACGGGCGCCCCGTCATCGGAGAATTCGACGATCCGCACCCCTTGCCAGGCGCGCTGCATTTTCTCGATATAGCGGGCCAGCGAAACACTGGCCTTGTAGTTGTCGGCTTCGAGGGCCCGGCTCTCCGCGAGGGCGGCCTCGTAGTACCCTGCGTAATATTCCTTGAGCATGCGGTGCGTGGCGAACTGGCTGCCGATGGTCCTCATCGAGGCGCGCATTTTTTTGAGCCAGCCGCGAGGGATGCTGTCGCGCCCCTGGCTGTAGAAGAGCGGCACAATCTCGTGTTCGAGGAGGTCATACAGGTCTTCTGCTTCTATGTTGTCCTGAAGTGCCTCGTCCTGATACTCCTCGCCCGAACCGATGGCCCAGCCTATTTCAGGAGTATAGGCCTCGGCCCACCAGCCGTCAAGAACAGAACAGTTCAGAACGCCATTCATGCCGGCCTTCATGCCCGAGGTGCCGGAGGCTTCGAGCGGACGGCGCGGAGTGTTGAGCCAGACATCGGAACCGCTCGTCATGTAGCGGCTCATCGCCATGTCGTAGTCCTCGATGAACACTATGCGGCCGAACACGTCCTCGCGCCTCGAGAAATGGACGATCTCGCGGATGAGGTCCTTTCCGGCCGCATCGTGGGGGTGCGCCTTTCCCGCGATCACGAGCTGGAGAGGCATCTCTTTGTTCGACAGCAGTCTGATGAGCCTGTCCGGATCTTTGAGGAGCAGTGTGCCGCGCTTGTAGGTCGCAAAACGGCGCGCGAAGCTCAGGGTGAGGACATAGGGCGAAAGCACGTCGCTGGAGCGGAGGACCTCGCCGTCGGCCATCCCCAGGCGCACATAGCTGGCGGCGAGGCGCTGGCGGCAGGTCGCGACAAGCCGCTCGCGCCTGCGCTCGTGCGTGCGCCACAGCTCTTCATCGGAAATGCTCTCCACCTTGGCCCAGACCTCGGCATTGTCCGGCTCGAAGTAGAACTTCGGTCCCAGAAACCGGTCGAGGAGGTCGAGCATATCGTGGCTGATCCATGTGCGGGGATACACGCCGTTGGTGACATGGCTGATCGGAATTTCTTTCAGCTCGAGGTCGGGCCAGAGCGCCTTCCACATTTTGCGCGACACTTCGCCGTGCAGCCTGGACACTCCGTTCGATTTCGCCGAAAGGCGGAGCGCAAACACGGTCATGCAGAAGCTTTCCTGGCTGTCAAAGGGATTCCCCCGCCCGAGGCCGAGGAATTCGTTCCAGTCGAGCCCGAGTCCTCCTACAAACGAACGGAAATATTTGTTCATGAGATCGATGCCGAAGCGCTCGTTGCCGGCGGGCACCGGCGTATGGGTGGTAAAGATATTTGTCGGGATGAAGGCCTGGATCGCCGCATGTACATCGAGGTGATACTCCTCCATGAACGCTCTGATGCGCTCCAGCGCGAGGAAGGCGGAATGCCCCTCGTTCATGTGCGTCGCCGCGACCTCGATGCCAAGCGCCTTGAGGGCACGGATTCCGCCGATGCCCAGCAGGATTTCCTGCTTGATGCGCATCTCTTTGTCGCCGCCGTAGAGCGTGGCGGTGATGGTGCGGTCCTCGGGCTGATTCTCGGGGATGTTGGTGTCGAGGAGGTAAAGCTGCGCCCTGCCGATGTCGACGCGCCAGATGCCAGCGCTGATGGTGCGACCCGCCATGTCGACACCGATGAGAATGGGGGCGCCATTCTGGTCGACGCAGCGCTCGACGGGCATGTTGTACCAGTCATTCTCCGGATAGGTCTCCTGCTGATATCCATCGGCGTTGAGATACTGTTTGAAGTAACCCTGGCGATAGAGGAGGCCGACACCGACGAGCGGCAGCCCGAGGTCGCTCACGGTCTTCATGTGATCGCCCGAAAGCACGCCCAAGCCGCCGGAATAGGTCGGCAGCGAGACGTCGAGGCCATACTCCATCGAAAAATAGGCGACTGTCCTGTCGGCCGGCCCGCGGTACCAGGGCTTATTCTTCAGATATCGCTGAAACTGCGCGTAGACATCGTCGAGATCCGACAGAAAGGACTGGTCCGAAGCGAGCTGGTCGATCTTTTCCTGACTCAGCATGCCCAACATTTTGACGGGATTCTGTCCGGATTCTGCCCAAAGGTCGCTGTCGATGCGGATGAACAGCGATACCGCATCGAAATTCCACGAAAGCCACAAATTGCGCGCCAGAGTATCAAGCCTGGCCAGGCGGCCTCTGAGGGCCGGCTTAACGGTGTGCGACACTATTTTCATCTATGGACACCTCTCATCCTCAATGCTCGCCGTTTTCCTGCCCGGAGCCTTTGCTCCCCGGCAGAAATTTATCTATAAATCGTTTTACTATACTATCATTGTTTACTTCTCTGCTATTCTGAGGGGTTTCGTCGGGCTGCGGTGCCACACTGTACTGCTGAGTCGGCTCTATGGGTGTCTTCAGAATATTCCGGTATTTGTTCCTGAAATATGCAAGGCGCTCCTCCGTGCTCATGGAATAGAGCGACGAGTTCTTCTCGTCTCTGTGGTCGCGCGGGGCTCTGCCTCCGTGCGGGGCAGGCTCATGGCTGCCGCGCTTTCCCTGCTTGGAATGCGGCCGCCCCGGCTCCGGACGGCCCCTGTTGCGGCGGTCGGACCCACCGTGCGGTGCCTCCGGTTTTTGCCATTCGCGCCTGCGCACGGGTCTCTGTTCGTCGGCGGGATGCTCACGCTCAAGCTCAAGAGGCACCCCCTCGCTTGCGTCGCGGCATTCCAGCATCTCCGCACTGGGTTCCTGTAGCTCGAACTGAATGCCAAAACGTGATGTTATCGCGGACAGGCCCACCTCATACCTCTCGCACACGAGGCCGATCATGGTCGCGTTTCGGGGTTGCATTGCCCGCACCCGTTCCAGGTACACATCGGCGTCGAGCGGAATATCGTAATGAATGGCCGTGGACGCGAACTCACCCGGGAGCGCTTCGAGATTGTCGTTCGAAACGACGAGGACAAAAGGCTCGCCGCCTTCGCCGTGCGCGGACACATGTTCCGCATGAATATGATTGAGCTTGAGCCGCGCCTCTACCTCCCGGGAAATCTGCCGGAGATTGCAGAAGATAAGAAGGGCGGAATGTCCCTTCCGATTCTCTTCCTGAATCAGTGAAAGCAGCACCCTGAACTTCTTCTCCGAAGAAACCCGATACATCAATGTCGGAATTGCGCTCAGGCTCGCCTGAGCCTTTTTCAGCACGACAGTCTTGGGGCTGTTGGCAAAATCGATCGCGGTGTTCTTGGTCCTGATGCCCAGGTGCTCGGCAAAGAGGACGGCCCTGCGCTCCCAGGGAGGAAGCAAGTGGCCCCAGATCTTCCGCTGGACTTCGCTCGGCTGCTCGCTGAAGACATCCGCTCCCTCGATGATCACAAGCCCAAAGTCGCGCGGCCTGAAACTCTCGTTTTCCGCTGCCGTCAAAAAGAGCGATGCCGGCATTGCGACGACCGGTTCGCCTCTGAGCCGCTCGGCTGCCTGCTGTACCTCTTCCTGAGAACCGACGACCGCGCCCCCGATGTGCATCTCCGCAAGGAGCTGCTTCAGTTCCCCCAGCGTTTCCCCGTGTTCCGCCAAAACCAGAGCGCGAACCCGGCTGCCGTCGTCCCGGCCCGTCACTTCAGGACTTTCCAGAAAACTCCCGATCATCGCTGCGACGAGCGGAGCGCGATATTCCGCACTTTCGTCGTTCACCAGAATATCTTTCTTTTCTCCAAAAAACTGATCGTCGATAAGGCGCGCAAACGAGACAAGAATTTGATCCTCTGCGTATTCTGTACGCTGTAAGAATCTCTCCATTTTTCAATCCTTCCCTGTTTTTTAAAATCTATGTCATGTGCACGAGGGCACCTTCCTGGCAGACGAATATACCATCATAATAAATAATCGGCATATGGTATATAGTAAGATAACTATAGCCAAGATATCGATAATGTTGTATAGTAATGCACTGTTTCAGAATCTTGAAATTGCGGGGTCATACAATGGCAACAAAGAAAATCCTCATTCTCGGTGGTGGATACGGAGGCGTTTGGGCAGGGAAAATTCTCGAGAAACATTTCCGCAAACGCGAGGATGTGGAGATTACGCTTGTCGACAAGCGTCCCTTCCACACTCTCATGACCGAGCTGCACGAAGTCGCCGGATGGCGGACAGAGCCTGAATCGGTACAGGTGCTCTTCAAGAAGATCTTTGGAGCAAAGCGTATCAATGTTGTGCTGGATACCATCGAAAAAGTTGATTTTGAGGCAAAAAAGGCGACCGGAAAGGTTCAGACCTATGCATTCGACTACATCATTCTCGGTGTAGGCGCTGAGCCCGAATTCTTCGGCATACCGGGCATCGCCGAAAATTCCTTTACGCTCTGGTCCTTCGAAGATGCGATGAAAATTCGCAGGCATGTCGAAGCGAAATTCTACGAAGCCTCCCTCGAGACTGACCCCGAAAGACGCAAAAAGCTGCTCTCCTTCGTGGTCGCAGGCGCAGGTTTCACCGGCATCGAGATGATCGGNGAGCTGCTCGACTACCGCGACGTGATGTGCCGCAAGTACTTTCTCGACCCGAAGGAAGTGCGCATCCTCAACATCGAGGCGCTGCCCTCGATTCTGCCCATTCTCGAGGAGCCCCTGCGCGCCAAGGCGGAAAAATACCTGCAGAAGCGCCGCTGCGATGTCATGCTCAATTCGGCCATCATCGGCGCGGAGCCCGGCAAGGTGCTGCTCAAGAGTGGNGAGGTTGTCGAAACTGAGACCTTCATCTGGACCTGTGGCGTCAAAGGTTCGAGTTTCGCGGGTCAGCTCGGACTTCCCGCAGGCAAGCGCAACCGCCTCGACTGCGACATGGAGCTCAAATCCACAAAATATCCCTTCGTGTATGTCGTGGGCGACATCTCCGGTCTTATCTTTGAAGGCAAGCCCCTCGCGCAGATCGTCGAGACCGCGCACTTCACGGCGGAACCCGTCGCGAAAAACATCATATCCGATATCGACGGCGGCGAGCGGCACACGTTCAAGCCGAACTATCACGGTTTCATGATCTCCATCGGAAGCCACTACGGCGTTTCGAACGCGGGCGGCATGAAGACCTCAGGCTTTATAGCGCTCTTTATCAAACACCTCATCAACGTGTGGTACCTGCTCAATATCGCGGGCATCAACCAGGTCTGGGAGTATCTCAGACATGAATTCCTCGACATGAAGGATCGCCGCTCGTTCATCGGCGATTTCACCGCGTACAAGGTGAGGCCATACTGGCCGCTTCTGCTCAGGATGTGGCTCGGCCTCATGTGGCTCTTCGAGGGCATCAACAAGATTGGAGAGGGCTGGTTCGCGTTCGCGGCCGGCTCGAAATCCAGCTGGATGTTCTCGCCGGGCGTGGTGCAGGCGGGCGTGAAAGTGGCCGAAGCGACGAGCGGGCGAGCNGCATGGGAAAGTGCCGGAGAAGCGGCGGCGACCAGTGCTGCCACCGCAGCAGCTGCAGCTACGAGCGCGGCCAGCGCAGCGGTTGCGGCCGCACCGGAGGCGACTTCCGCCGCCTCCGCGGTGACCTCGGGCGTCACCGAAGCCGCGACGTCGACCTTCAAGGCCGTCTGGGACCTCACGAAACCCATCCTTGACCCGAATTCCGGCCTTGTGACCTGGTTCCGCCACACGTTTATGGACGGCATCTTCGCACATCTGCCGTTCACCTTCTTCCAGGTCATGATCGTCGTCATGGAGATGGCCATCGGCCTGGCCCTCTTCGGCGGCTGTTTCACCTGGCTCGCCGCGGTCGTGAGCCTCGGCATGTGCCTCATATTCACCCTTTCCGGTATGTTCGCGTGGAATCAGGTGTGGTTTGTGTTCGCCGCGATTCTGATGCTCGGCGGGCTCGGGCGGTCCTTCGGCTGCGACTACTGGCTCATCCCTGCGATCAAACGTTGGTGGAACGGCACGAGATTTGCGCGCAAATGGCATTTTTATGCGGGAGACCCGACGAAATAAGGGTTTGCACCACTCTTTAAGCGGACAGCAAAAATACTGCAGCGGAAACGGCTCTTTCGTTGGCCGCTCCGCTGCTTTTTTTCGGGAGCATCATGACAGATTATTGGAAAGACTACCCCGATATCGCAGATTTTCTCCGTGATGTCGAGGCGCTCATCTTATCTATACTCGAAAACAGCAGTTTTCCTCTCGGGAAGGATATCGGGAGGCTGGTCGAATCGGGCGGGAAGATGCTCCGTCCCGCCCTCGTCTTTATCGGAGGCGAATTCGGATTCGACCGCAACAAAAACAAGTGGACAAAAAAACAGAAGGACAAGCTCGTACACATCGCGGCGGCGATCGAGCTTTTGCACACCGCGACGCTCATCCATGACGACATTCTCGACAGGGCAAGCCATCGGCGCGGCATTCCGACCCTCCATCAGAGGCTCGGCACGACCAATGCGATTCTGGCGGGCGATTGGCTTCTGTCGCGCACGCACAGGATCATAGTCCAATACGTGAGCCCTAACCGCGCGGTGCTGCTCGCCGACTTCGTGAGCGCCATATGCAAGGCAGAAATAAACCAGGATCTTGCGAAGTACAGCTTTGTATCGAGCAGACGCCGCTACCTCCAGACTATCGCGGGGAAAACGGCGGCACTCTTCTCGCTGGCCCTGCACGTCGGCGCTTCCGAGACCGGCTGCTCAACCGCCAACACTCAGGCCCTCAGGCGGACAGGCTACAACCTCGGCATGGCCTTCCAGATTATCGACGATATTCTCGACTACGAGTCCAGCATCGAAGAACTCAAGAAGCCTGTCGGCAATGATATCCGCGAAGGGCTCTGCACGCTGCCGCTCATCTATGCGCTTCAGGAAAGGGGAGAGGAAATCCGGCCGCTGCTCTCCGGCATCCGCACGCAGCCGAACCTTGTCGAGAGTGCCTTGAGCCTCGTGCTCCAGACGAATGCCATCGAAAGGGCGCGGAAGGACGCAGCGCACTACACACGCCTCGCGCATGACGAGATTGAACGCCTGCCGGCAGGCAAACCGCGCCACGACCTCGAACTCATCGTAAATTCGCTGTTGGTGCGCACCTATTGATCGCTCTTCGGACTATCCGACGCGCACGAGAATCTTCCCGTAATGGCTCTGTGTTTCGAGGAAACGGTGTGCCTCCGCGACGGTGTCGAGCGTGAACCCTTTGGGATAGATGATTGGACGCACGAGCCCGTCGTCGACAAGGCGCGCGATGGTCGCAAGGTCCTGGCCAACCATAGTGCGGCCTTCGCCGGTCAGAATCGGCAACAGACTGAACACGACATAGAGGTTCAGGCCTTTCGAATGCATGAGGCTCAAGTCCACCGTCGCGCGGGCCGCAATCGTGACGATATCTCCCCCGGGGCGCGCCGCCTCGAAGGATTTGGGCAGATTCGCCCCGCCCACCGTATCGAATACGACATCGAACCCCTTGCCGCCGGTGATCCGTCCGACATAATGCTTCACGTCTTCCTGATCGTAGCGGATGGTCCAGTCCGCGCCCGAGGAAGCCGCAACCGCAATTTTCTCATCGCTCGAGGCGGTCGCGGCGACCTGTGCGCCGAATACTTTTGCCATCTGGACAACGATGTGGCCGACGCCGCCCGCGGCTCCCTGCACGAGCACCGACGCATTCTTTTCAAGCCTGATTTTGCGCTGCAGGCCCTGATACGCCGTCAATGCGACCACGGGGAGCGCCGCAGCCTCCTCCAGTGGGAGCGACCTCGGGGCATACGCGAGCAGTCGGGCGTCGCACACTGCATATTCCGCAAGCGCCCCGCCCTCTCCGCCCGTCCACCCGACAAAGCCGAACACTTCATTGCCTTCGCGGAAATGACTTACATCCTGGCCAACCTTGACCACCGTCCCCGAGATATCCCCATGGAGGACAGCGGGAAAAGGCGGGAGAATCGCCACTGCTCCCGAGCGCACCTTACAGTCCACAGGGTTGACCGAAGTCGCCCTTACTCTCACCAGGACCTGATTTGCAGCGGGCTGCGGGATCGGCAGCTCAGTCTGCTCAAACACCTCCGGTCCGCCGGTGCGTCCGATCACCATCGCCTTCATGGTAGATGCCATACATACCCCCACATACAGTTCAGAATGCCACAGAGAACCTTTTGTAAAAACCTCTGGGCTGTTCCTCGGTCTTGAGCACTTCGTCGATGCGTGCAGAGGACGGGCCGATCTGGAGCCAATCATAGAATTGCTCCAGGGCCTGCGCTTCGCCTTCCGCCACACCTCGAGATCGCCTTCGGGCGTATTGCGCACCCAGCCTGTGAGCCCAAACCGTTCCGCACGGATCACTGCGGACATGCGAAAACCGACGCCTTGGACTTCACCTTTTATGACCGCATGGAAGGCTTTCATGGAGCGCTCCGCATACCATAATAATAAAACGACAAAGGCAGAAAAACTATACAAATATCTCTGACAGCGACAGATACATATAATTTTGACTATTTTGGTCAAGAATATGCCTTCAACGATGGAAGATCCGGCGAAATTTATATATATTAACTGTAGCTAACTGAGGCTCTTTCAAAAGTCGGACGAGTTTTGAAAGAGCAACCTTTTATTGCGGCATTTGTGTACGGTTTCAACGGAACCGGAGCAAATGCAAAGCCAATTTCAAAAGGAACCGACTTTTGAAATTGGCTCAACTTTATTGGAGTTTTAAATGACAGTCCACAAGACTTTTGCTCTCAAGGGAATGAGCTGCGCCGCGTGCGCCGTGGCGAACGAGCACGCCGTCAGCAAGGTAAAGGGCATCGCCAAGGTGTCGGTCAATCTCGCCACGGAGAGGATGGATGTCGATTTCGACCCCTCGGAGGCCGATGTTTCCAAGATCGAGGCCGCCGTCAAAAAGGCGGGCTATGAAGCCCTGCTGCTTGAAAAACCGGAACAGGCGCCGCTTCCGACCTACGAGGTCTACGGCTGGAAGCGCTTTACTGTCTCTGCAGCATTTACTGCCATAATTCTTTATATTGCAATGGGTTCGATGCTTGGACTTCCTCTGCCCGGCTTTATCGATCACCGTATGCATCCGCTGGCCTTTGCACTGGTACAGCTTGCACTGCTCATTCCGGTACTGGTTGCCGGCAAAGCCTTCTACACCCACGGCTTCAAGTCGCTCTTCAATTTCTCGCCCAACATGGACAGCCTCATCGCAATCGGCACAAGTTCGGCGATTCTCTACAGCCTCTATTCGATCTCGCGCATTCTGGACGGCGACCACACTGCGGGCTCACAGCTTTACTTCGAGACCGCTGCGACCATCATCACCCTCATCATGCTGGGCAAGAACCTCGAATCGAGGTCGAAGCGCCGCACTTCCGAGGCCGTCCGCAAGCTCATGAAGCTGCGTCCCACCACTGCGACGATCCTCGATGGCGAGATCGAGCGGAAAATCCCGATCGATGAGGTCAAACCGAACGATCTGCTTCTCGTGCGCCCCGGCGAGCGCGTACCCGTCGACGGACGGATTCGGAGCGGCATTTCCAATGTCGACGAATCCATGCTCACGGGAGAGAGCATGCCGGTGGAAAAAACGGACGGCGCCCAGGTGTTCAGCGGCACAATGAACCTCAACGGCTCGCTGGTGATGGTTGCCGAGAAAGTGGGCGAAGAGACGGCGCTCGCCAAAATCATCCACATGGTCGAGGAAGCGCAGAGCAGCAAGGCTCCGATTGCGCGCCTCGCGGACCAGGTCTCCGCGATCTTCGTGCCGACGGTCATGGCCGTGGCCCTGGTCGCCGCCTTCGGATGGATCATCGCGGGGCACAGCATCACGTTTGCGCTGACGGTGTTTGTGTCGGTGCTCACCATCGCATGCCCCTGCGCCCTCGGACTCGCCACGCCCACCGCCGTCATGGTAGGCACGGGCAAGGCCGCAGAACTCGGCGTGCTCATCAAGTCGGGCGAAGCGCTCGAGACCGTGCATAAAGTCAACACTGTCCTGCTCGACAAGACAGGCACCATCACGGTGGGCAAGCCTGAGCTCACCGATGTGATCGCGGTGCCGGGATTCTCCTCCGAAACGGTGCTCGGGCTCGCCGCGTCCGCCGAGATCGCCAGCGGCCACCCGCTCGCCGACACCATTGTCGCGGGCGCGCGCGAAAAGGGCCTCGACCTCTCCAGGCCCGAACACGTCGAAACCATCGCGGGGAAAGGAATCGTTGCGGACTCCGGAGCCATCGCGGTGGGAAACGCCGCCCTGGCTGAATCGCTCGGCATTTCGCTTTCGGATCGGGAGCCCGGGCTCCTCAATGAAGCCGCGCGCCTCGCCGGCGAAGGCAAAACGCCGATGTTCGTGCTCCGGAACGGGGCGCCGATCGGGCTCATCGCCGTGGCTGACCAGCCCCGACCCGAATCGCGCGCGGTCGTGGCCGCNCTCAAAAAACTCGGCATCGATGTCGCGATGGTCACGGGAGACAACAGGACCACGGCAGACGCAATCGCCGCGCGCGTGGGCATCACCGAAGTGTATGCGGAGGTCCTGCCCTCCGAAAAAGCATCCATCGTAAAGCGCATTCAGGCTTCAGGACAAAAAATTGCCATGGTNGGAGACGGCATCAACGACGCNCCCGCCCTCGCGCAGGCAGATGTGGGGATCGCCGTGGCGGCCGGCACCGACATCGCGATGGAGAGCGCCGATATCGTGCTCATGCACAACAACATCTGCGACGTCTCGACCGCGATTCACCTGTCGCGCCAGGTGATCAGGAACATACGGCAGAATCTCTTCTGGGCTTTCGGGTACAACGTGCTCGGCATTCCCATTGCGGCAGGAATTCTGTACATCTTCGGCGGCCCTCTGCTTTCTCCCATGTTTGCGGCCGCGGCGATGTCCCTGAGCTCGGTCTCTGTCGTGACCAACGCGCTGAGACTCAAGAGGTACCGCAAGCCCGAAGGCGTGTGCGCGGAGGTAAAANNCAATGATCGCACAAGCCCGGCGCGGACGGCGGCAGATTTTGCTTCCCGCGCCGGGAAACAGTATCTTCTGCTTACGCTGTAGCGAAGCACTATACAAAGGAGAACGAAGATGAGGAAACTTTTGAAAATCGAAGGCATGAGCTGCGGCCACTGTGTCATGCACGTCCAGTCGGCGCTTGAAGATATACCGGGCGTAAAATCCGCCAAAGTCGATCTTCTCGAACGCCAGGCGCTCGTCGAAGGCGACGCGCTGGACGACCAGGCGCTCCGCGCCGCAGTGGCCGACGCAGGCTACCGGGTGGTGCAGATCATTCCATAAAAAAAGCTGCCGAAACGCTCGGCAGCTTTTTTATCGCCTCATATACTGTTCGTGCGCCTACATCAATGCGGCACATCCTTGAGCCGGATGAGCTCGGGCTGCGAGGTTTCGCCCTCCGCAACCTTCAGCTGCTCAAGCAGCTCCCGGCCGCGCTTTGAAAGCCGGGACGGCACTTTGACAAAAACCTTAATATAGAGATCGCCGCGCCTGCCGCCGGCGGCAGGCACCCCCTCCTCGCGGATCCGCAGGAGCTTGCCGTTCTGCGTACCGGCCGGTATCTGCACCGACAGCTTGCGCCCTTCCAGAGTGCCAACGACAATCTCGCCGCCGAGCGCGGCGGTCACGAAATCGACATAGGTCGCACAGTACAGGTCGTCATCCTGTCGCTCGAAAATGTCGTGCGGGCGAACATGAATGAATACATGGAGGTCGCCGGCGGGTCCGCCATTTGCCCNCGCATTGCCCTGACCAGGCACGGTGACGCGCCTGCCGTCTTCGACGCCGGAGGGAATGGTCACCCGGATCTTCTGTTTTTTCTTGACAAGGCCTGAGCCGCCGCAATCCGGGCAGGGATTCTCGATCACGGTGCCCTCGCCGTGGCAGACGGGACAGGGCTGGGAAATCGCAAAAAAGCCTGAGCTCCGGCGGATCTGTCCCGTGCCTTTGCACATCGAACACACCTTCCGCTCCTGACTGTCGCGCGACCCCGTTCCGCCGCAGGTTTTGCAGACATCGTCTCTGTTGTATGAAATTTCGATCGTAGTTCCGAAGATCGCTTTTTCGAAAGGCAATTCTATGTCGTAGCGCAGATTGGCGCCATGATTGACATGAGCCCCGCCGCGCTGCTGTGCACCCTCGCCGAAAAACGAACCAAAGATTGAGGAAAAATCTCCAAATCCGCTGAAAAGGTCCTCGAAATCGTGAAATACGTTGGAATAATCCTGCGGGGAAGCGCCGCCCATTCCTTCGACACCAGCAAATCCAAACTGATCGTAGGTCTGGCGCTTTTGGTCGTCGCCGAGCACTTCATAGGCCTCGGTCGCTTCCTTGAACTTTTCCTCTGCTGTTTTGTTGCCCGGATTTTTATNCGGATGATACTGAATCGCAAGTTTTCGGTATGCTTTTTTAATCTCGTCTTTCGTGGCGGTTTTAGGTACACCGAGCACTTCGTAATAATCGCGTTTAGCCACTTCCGACCACCCTCTCTATAGGCAAAAAGGCGGCCGAAAAGGCTCAGCCGCCTTGCTGCACAATCAAAATTATTTATCGTCGTCGACTACTTTGTAGTTGACGTCATCGGCGTTTTGGCTCTGATCGTTCGATTCTCCGGAAGAAGTTTCGCCTGTGGCGCCGCCTTCTGCGTTGCCTTCGGAGCTGCCTGCGGCACCGCTTGTTCCGCCGGCCGCTCCGCCGCCCTTTGCCGAGGCCTGGCGATACAGTTCCTCGGAGAGCTTATAGGAAGCCTGCTTGAGCGCTTCTGTTTTCTGCTTGATGGCCTCGGTGTCCTTGCCTTCCATGGCTGTCTTGAGATCCTTGATTGCATTTTCGACCGCGGTCTTCTCGCCGGCCCCAATCTTGTCGCCGACGTCTTTGAGCGACTTCTCCGTGGTGTAGATGAGCGAATCGGCCTCGTTACGCGCGTCGATGCGCTCGCGTTCGCGCTTGTCCTCTTCTGCGTGGGCTTCGGCTTCCTTGACCATGCGGTCAATTTCGGTATCGTTGAGCCCGCTCGAAGCCTCGATGCGGATCTTCTGCTCTTTGCCGGTGCCGAGGTCTTTTGCCGACACGTGGACAATACCGTTTGCATCGATATCGAAGGTCACTTCGACCTGCGGTATGCCCCGCGGCGNCGGCGGAATGCCTACAAGATCAAACCTGCCGAGCGTGCGGTTCTGGGTCGCCATCTCGCGCTCGCCCTGGAGAACATGAATGGAAACTGCCGTCTGGCCGTCCGCCGCCGTCGAGAAAATCTGACTCTTGCGGCAGGGAATCGTCGTGTTGCGCGGGATGAGGCGCGTAAACACGCCACCCAGCGTCTCGATGCCGAGCGAAAGCGGGGTCACGTCGAGAAGGAGCACATCCTTGACTTCGCCCCCGAGAATGCCGCCCTGAATGGCCGCGCCGATGGCGACCGCTTCGTCCGGGTTGACACCCTTGGAAGGTTCTTTGCCGAAAATCTCGCGCACCATCTGCTGGACGCGCGGCGTGCGGGTCATGCCGCCGACAAGGATGACTTCGTCGATCTGCGCCGCAGTGAGGCCGGCATCGGCGAGTGCCTTCATGCACGGCTCGCGGCTGCGCTCGATGAGGTCCATGCACATCTGCTCGAAGCGCGCCCTGGTGAGCGTCCTCTGCAGGTGCTTGGGGCCGCTTGCGTCGGCGGTGATGAAGGGCAGATTGATCTCGGTCTGCTGCATGTTGGAGAGTTCGATCTTCGCCTTCTCCGAGGCCTCGCGGAGGCGCTGGAGCGCCATGCGGTCCTGCGAGAGGTCGATGCCCGTATCGTTCTTGAATTCGTCGACAAGCCAATTCATGAGGCGGCGGTCAAAATCGTCGCCGCCGAGGTGTGTATCGCCATTGGTCGACTTGACCTCGAAGACCCCCTCGCCCAACTCAAGGATGGAGATATCGAAGGTGCCGCCGCCGAGGTCGTATACCGCAATGGTCTTCTCTTTCTTCTGATCCTTGTTGAAGCCATAGGCAAGGCTCGCCGCGGTCGGCTCGTTGATAATGCGCTTGACTTCGAGTCCGGAGATGCGGCCGGCGTCCTTGGTCGCCTGGCGCTGGGAATCGTTGAAGTACGCCGGAACGGTGATGACGGCCTCGGTGACGGGCTCGCCAAGATAGTCCTCGGCGGTTTTCTTCATTTTCTGCAGAATAAAGGCACTGATTTCCTGGGGGCTGTAGAGTTTGCCGCCAGCCTCGACGCGGACGTCGTTGCCATTGTCGATGACTTTATATGGTACGAGTTTGGTCTCGTTGAGGACTTCGCCATAACGGCGCCCCATGAACCTCTTGATCGAGAAAATGGTATTCTCCGCATTCGTGATCATCTGGTTTTTGGCAGGCTGCCCGACGACGCGCTCTCCCTTTGCGGTGAAACCGACAATGGACGGCGTCGTCCGCTGACCTTCAGAATTGGCAATAACAATAGGTTCCCCTCCCTCCATCACCGCGACGCAGGAATTGGTTGTTCCTAAATCAATGCCGATAATCCTTCCCATATTCTGTTCTCCTTATCTTTTACCTATCTAAATTACTGAAATTGTCTGCCACAAAGCAAATCGATAATGCTCTTTATGAAGCACTGTCCCCCGGATCACCCTCGCCGGCAGCAGTGTCCTGGTCCTCTTCCGCCGGCGGTTCGGGGGTCGTGGGCGCAGGGCTGCCCGGATTTGCGGGCATGGTCACTTTTACTTTTGCGGTGCGGACGATACGATCGTGGAGCTTGTAGCCCGGCATGAATTCCTGGGTGACCGTCGGCTCCGGCACATCGCCCTGGTCCGAGAACATCGCCTCGTGCAGATGCGGGTCGAAGACCAACCCCTTGGTCTCGTACCGCGAAAGCCCGTACTTATTCGAAAGTGTGTCATAGAGCCTCTTCTGAATGAGGCGGATGCCGTCGATGACCTTCCCGGTATCATTGTGATTCTGCGCGACAGCCTCAAGCGACCTGTCGAAATCGTCGAGCACGGGGATAAGATCAGTGAGCAGCGCGGAGACTGCATACTGCTGAAATTCTTCCTTTTCCTTGACGACCCGCTTTCTGAAATTGACCTGCTCGGCAAGAGTGCGCAGATATTTGTCGTTCAGCTCTGCGACCTGCGCCTTGAGCAATTCGATCTCCGCCTTGGCCGCCGCAAGCTGGGCCTCGGGCGTGTTCACCGCACCGGCATGGCTATCCGCCTGCCCTTCCGCCCCCGGCTGCACTTCGACCTCGGGCACTAAAGGCTGGTTCTCCTGATTCTGCGTTTGAGCCTGCTCGTTTTCCGGCTGCATCTCTTTCGGTGTCTCGCCGTGTTCGTGTTTATGTTTGGACATTCCTCACCCTGTAATGGAAAATTGAATCTGTGATTTTGCATATTGAAAATACTAACGAAAAATAATGATCGTCAATATAATTGCTTCAATCGGACACAATATTTTTCCTCCGTTGGGAATTCCCTCAGCCTTGACTTTCGGGGAAAGTGCTTTATATTTATGTATAGGAGGATGAGCATTGCAGACACAACAACGGCCGGTCCTCGCCCAGCAGCAGCAGCTTAAACTCAGTCCTCGCATGCTCCAGGCCATCCGCCTGCTCGCGCTTCCCCTGCAGGAACTCACCGAACAGATCCATCAGGAACTCGAAGAAAATCCTGCCCTCGAACTGCTCGCCGACTCGGGCGAAGTCTCGCTCGATGTCATGGAAGCGAGCATCAACACGACAAAGGACAGCGACGACAATCTTCACGAGGCCGAGTATTCGGACGACGCTTTCGGATTCAGTGGCGAGGAAAACGACCGGAACGCCATTATAGAGCAGACTATCGCCACCGAAGAATCTCTGCAGGAACACCTTCTAGGCCAACTCGGCCTCCTGCCGCTCAGCGAAGAAGAGCGCAGAATCGCCGAGCGGATCATTCAGAATACCGATGAGAACGGTTTTCACATCCTGCCTCCGCAGGATGTCTGCGCCAACTGCGATTCCGAGACCCTTGCGCGCATTCTTTCGCTCCTGCAGCGGCTCGATCCGCCGGGAACCTGTACCTCCGGCTACCGCGAAAGTCTCATTGCACAGGCGGCAATCGCCTCCAATGCGCCTCCGAAAACCATCGAGGTGCTTTCGCAGCACTTCGAAAACCTGCAGTCGCGCAACCACGGCACCATAAAAAAGGCCCTCGGCCTCGACGAACGTCAGCTCGGCCGCATCATGGAGTTCATAAAGACGCTCAATCCATACCCGGGCCGCACGTTCTCGAAGGTCCGCCCCCGCTACATCGTGCCCGATCTGGCGATGTGGCTTGAAGACGGCGAGGTCAAGGTACGGCTGAACGATGAGACAGTCCCCAAACTCGGCATAAGCCGGCTGTATACAGAATTGGCCTCGCGCTCGGCCCGCGGAGAGGCCGAAAAGTTCGCCCGTGAAAAAGTCGAGAATGCGCGCTTTTTCATCGACAGCATAAAAAAGCGCAATGAAACGCTCCTCAAGACCGCATTCGCAATTGCAGAGGCACAGAGAGACTTCTTCACCGGCGGGCCGAAATCGCTCAAGCCGCTCACCCTCAAGGAAATCGCCGAAAAAATCGAAGTTCACGAAGCGACGGTGTCGCGCGTCGTGAACGGCAAATATGCGCAGACCGACTGGGGCACCTTCGAACTGCGCCGCTTTTTCACCAACGCCATCAATCAGGAAAATGGGGAAAACGCCTCCAAGGAGGGGGTAAAGGCCGAAATTGTACAGATCATCAGCGATCTCGAATCAAAAGGAGAAAAAATTTCCGACCGCATCATTTCGGAAATCCTCGCCCGGCGGGGTATCTCTGTCGCCCGCCGGACGGTGGCGAAATATCGCAGCGAGCTCGGGAAGTAACCCGGGCGAGTCATGCGCAAGGCCTGGCCTTGCGTCAAAATCTTTTCGGGAGGTCACTATGAATATCGACGTTCGTTCCGTGCATTTCGATCTTAGCGATCAGAGCAGACAGTATTTAACCACGAAAATCGGCCGGATCGATTACGCAAAGGATATGATCGTCGATCTCCTCTTTGTTTTCACCAAGGACGCGGGGCGGTTCCGTCTCGAAGTGACCGCCAACTTCCGATGGGGTAAACAGGCGCACATAGTCGAAACCTCACCGGAACTCAATCCGGGGATCGATATGCTCATCGACAAGCTCGAACAGAAAATTGTCAAGGAAAAAGAAAAGATTCAGGAAAAAAAATAAGAAGACCAGTCGGCGGCGGCCCTTCATGCGGCAGAAGGCCTGAAAAAACCACAGTGGGCATGCGGCCTTTGCGGACTGCCATTGCAGCCAGCAGAGGGCCGCCGTTTTTTATTCGATTTACCACCGTATCGAAATGAGGTAAAATATTTTTGTGAAAGAACAGGAACCAGTCAATTTTACCGTCCTCGACCTTCTCGGCCTCGAACTCAAGGAACAGAACGATCTCAAACTCCGCTGTGTCGCCGGCAGGGCGGGCTTGAGCCGCGAAATCACCGTCCCGGACCTCAACCGGCCCGGCCTTGCGCTCGCAGGGTTCTACGATTCCTTTGCGTGGGAGAGACTCCAGGTCTTCGGGAGAGGCGAGAACGCGTACATCAATAAAATTGAAGCCGACGGGGTCGCCGCCCAGATCTACGAAAAACTTTTCTCGTACAAGCTTCCCTGCTGCATCTTCTCCAACAGCATCGAACCCACCGCGCGTTTCGCCGCGGCCGCGGATGCGGCGGGCTGTCCCCTGCTCATCACCGAACTGGGATCGGTGGAATTCACGATGCGCGTCATCCGGATTCTGCACGATATCTTCGCCCCCAAAATCATCATGCACGGCGTGCTCGTCGAGGTGTTCGGCATCGGAATACTGCTGATCGGGGATTCGGGCGTGGGGAAGAGCGAGACGGCCCTCGCCCTGATCGAGCGGGGACACAGGCTCGTGGCCGACGATGTCGTCGAAATCCGGTGCCTGAACAGCACGCTGCTCATGGGCCAGGGGACAAACAAAGTCATCGGTCACCACATGGAGATCCGGGGCCTCGGCATCATCAACATCACCCACCTCTTCGGCGTCAGCGCAATCCGCGACAAGAAACAGATTCAGCTCGTCATCCAGCTGGAAGACTGGGATCCCAACAAGGTCTACGACCGCATCGGCATGGATGAGCTGACGATGGATATCCTCGGGGTGAAAGTGCCGAAGCTCGAAATCCCCGTCAAACCGGGCCGACATCTCCCCATCATCATCGAAACCGCGGCGATGAACGAGCGGCTCAAGAAAATGGGATACCACAGCGCGCGGGAATTCAATCAGAACATTCTGCGCTGGCTTGAGAGTGAAAGCGCCCGGACCATGTATTTTTCCCGCGATGATTATTGATACGCGGGTCAGCCTCATTGAACGCAAGGGAACTTCGGGAGTATTATGCCTGGATTGGAGCCCATATGGTAGAGCTTGAAACAACTATAAAAAACCGTGCCGGCATTCATGCCCGTCCTTCGGCGCTCATCGCCCAGACCGCAATAAAGTTCGCCTCCCGCATCTATCTTGAAAAGGCGGGCAACCGCATCAATGCAAAGTCGATCATGGGCATTATCACGCTCGCCGCGAGTTTCGGCACAAAAATCAAAATCATCGCGGACGGCCCCGATGAACAGCAGGCCGCAGAGACCATCAAGGCACTCTTCGAATCGGGCTTCAACGAAGAACTCGGTTAAAAAGGGCTTGCACACATCTGCAAACTATGCTGTATACTATACATGAGCATAGGAGCCCAGATTGAAAGACCTCACTTCGCGTCAGAAGGAAATCCTCAATTTCATTCACGAATACATTCAGGACAATAATTATCCGCCTACGGTGAGGGAGACGGCGCGCGCATTCTCCATTTCGGTCAAGGGCGCCTATGACCACATCAAAGCCCTCGAAAGAAAAGGCTGCATAAAAACATCTGAAAAACGCTCCCGCGCGATCGAGCTTGTGACACCTCCCGAGAGCGATACGCCCGTCGTCCAGATTCCGCTNCTTGGGGAGATAGCCGCAGGGCGGCCCATCTTTGCGGACGAGAATTTCGAGCGCACCGTCCTGGTCCCCGCGGATATCATTACGAACCGGGTGCCGCACTTTGCGCTCCACGTAAAGGGCGACAGCATGATCGGCGCAGGGATCCTCTCGGGCGACATCGCCATCATCGAGCAGTCGGAAACGGCCAGGAACGGCGACATCGTCGTGGCTCTCCTCGAAGAGAATGTCACGCTCAAGCGTTTCTTTATCGAGAATAACCGCTACAGGCTTCAGGCCGAAAACCCCCGCTACGCGCCGATCTACACACAGGACCTGAGAATCCTCGGCAGACTTCGCGGCATCTACAGGAGCTACTGAACTCATGGCAGAGCCGCTCTTGCCTCCCGTGTGGATTCTTGCAGGGCCGGAAATTGGGCTCAAGGAAGCATTCGTCGCCGACATCGTGAAGAAGGCGCGCGGGCTGGGGGGCGAAGACCCCGAAATTCATCGCCTGTACGCGGGCGACAGCCCCCCGTCCGATGCAATATCGCTTCTGCAGAACGGTTCGCTCTTCTCGCCATGGGTGATCGTCGAGTTCCGCAACATCGACCAGCTGGGCCAAAAAACGGATATCGACGCCCTTGCGCGCTATTGCGCCGCCCCTGCCGGGCAGACCGTGCTCTTCCTCGAGACCGAAGGATACTCGGCGCCCAAGGCGATCGAAAAGACAGTGCCGTCCGCGTGCCGCAAGACCTTCTTCGAACTCTTCGAAAACGAACTTGCAGGCTGGGTGCGGCGGGAGCTTGCGCAGTCGGGGCTCACCCTCGACGGGGAAGCGCTCGAATCGCTCCTCGAGCTTGTGCCCCACGACACCGCATCGCTCAGNGCGGCCTGTCTCATTCTGAGCTCGAGTTTTCCCAGCGGCAGCGCGCTCTCGGCGCAGAATGTCGAGGCCGCCATTCTGCGCTCCAAGCCGGAGGATGCCTTCACGCTCTTTGAAAAAATCGGACAGGGCGAACTTTCGCTTTCGCTCGAAGTGCTCGACAGCGTCCTCGATTCGCGGCGCGGCGATGCGAATCAGATCATCGCCGCCCTCGTCTGGAGCTTCAGAAGGCTCCAGCGCATTGGCGACGCCGTCGCGCGNGGGGAACGCTTCGAAGACGTATGCCTGCGCGAGCAGGCGCGCTCGAAGACCGTGCAGCGCCAGCTCCGCGCCGCGCTTCAGCGCTACCAGCCGGAGGACTGCAGGCGAATCATCATCGCGCTCTCCGAGACCGAGGCGGCCATCCGCGGGCCGCTGGGTTCCGCCTTCGACCGCCAATTGCTGCATCTGCTCATAACCTCTATAATCACCGAAAAAGGACAGGGACTTGCGGCCGCCGGATGGAGCGAGCAGGGAATCTATCCACAATTCATGAATTCATGATGTAGGACATTGTATGCCACAGACAGTCAGGACGATTCAGGTCGGCGAACGGACGATCATCCTCGTCGGAACCGCCCACATTTCAAAAGAGAGCATCGAAGAAGCCAAAGAGACCATCCGCCGGGAACAGCCCCAGCGCGTGTGCGTCGAAATCGACATGGGGCGTTACCAGTCGATCCGGCAGGACAGCCGCTGGCAGGACCTCGACATCGTCAAGGTGCTCAAGGAAGGAAAGGGCTTTCTGCTGTTGGCCAACCTCGCGCTCGCGGGCTTTCAGAAGCGCCTCGGCGCCAACCTCGGCACCAAACCCGGCGAAGAGATGCTGGCCGCAATCCAGACAGCCGAAGAGCTGGGCGTCCCCTGGTCCCCGATCGACCGCGAAGTCCAGATCACGCTCAAGCGGGCGTGGGCGAAGTCCAACTTCTGGAATAAGTCGNNAAAGCTGCTCGCGAGCCTCATCGACTCGGCCTTTTCGCGCGAAAAGCTGAGCGAGGACGACCTCGANAAATTAAAAGAAGGCACCGAACTCGAACAGATGATGAACGAGATGGCCAACTTCCTNGCTTCGGTCAAGGAAGTGCTCATCGATGAGCGCGACCGCTACCTTGCCACGAAGATTTTTCTGTCCACGGAGCAGAAAGTCGTGGCCGTGGTGGGCGCGGGCCACATGAACGGCATCGAGAGCTGGCTCGGAAAGCTGGCGCGGGGCGAAGCGCCAGCCGATGTCTCGGACATAGAGGCNCAGCCAAGCCGTGGCTGGTTTGCAAAATCGGCNGGGTGGCTCATTCCGCTTGCTCATCGTCGCCTGATCGCGATAGGATTTTTTCGTTCTGGCACCCAGGCAAGCCTCGCCATGATCCTGCGCTGNGTGCTGCTCAACGGCTCGCTGGCGGCCCTCGGCTCGCTCCTGNNCTGCCTTGCGCACCCGGTGACAATCGTNGGCCTGTTTCTGCTGGCCCCGGTCGCCACGCTGAATCCCGTGCTGGCGATCNNGGGCCTCTTCGCCGCAGCCATTGAAGCGCACTTCCGCNNAAAACCGACCGTGCGCGACGCCGAAACGCTCGCCGACGACGTGACGAGCATCAAGNNGGGCTTCTACAGANNAAACCGCATCACGCACATCCTCCTCGTATTCNNTTTCCTGTCAAGCATCGGAGGGATGGTCGGGAATTTCATCGCCCTGCCGGTTCTGGCGTCGAGGGCTATCGGATAAGACACACAGGCGGCCGCGCCACGGCAGATCGGCCGCTGCACTGTGCATAGGCCCTGTGCTGCGGTGGCGCCACGCTTTGCGGCGCCCCCATATTCCCGGTACAGTCCGGCTGCCGTTCAGCTCAGGGCTGCCTGGACCATCTCCGTCAGCGCCGGCATGAGCTGTTTCTTGCGCGAAAGCACATCCTTCAGTATGTANNGAATCCCCGGCTGCTGCACCGGATAGTGCAGATACGAGTTNNAGAATTCGCGCTCGGCATCGATGTAGAGCAGGCTCTCGAGCTTNNTCGTGATGTCCGTGGCCATGAGCGCCGCGATGTANNTTGTTCCNNCCGTCTCCCTGCGGACCTGNNCGGCGAGCCCCCGGAGCACTTCTTCCTGGCGGGCGAGCAGCTCCTGCGAATTCGTGAGCTCGATCTGGCTCACGGTGAGTTTCTTCCCCTGGACTTCGTACTCCTTGCGGTCCATCCGCAGGAGCTGGTCGATCGGGAACCGCGCGGCGAGCGACGCCGACGCCATGATGTCGCGCCCCACCTCCTCAATCGAAAGATCGGTGATGCTCGCGAGATAATCCGCCATTTCCCTGTCCGCGTCCGTCGTCGTCGCGGATTTCAGCACCAGCGTGTCCGAGAGAATGCCGCAGAGCAGAATCGAGGCGATGCTCAGGTCGAGCGGTGTCCTCGTCTCACGGTACATCGACGTCACGATCGTGCTGGTCGAGCCGACCACTCGGTTGATAAACGTGATGGGGTATGCCGTGGCAAAAGTTCCGATCCGGTGATGATCGATCACTTCGAGTATGTGGTAATTCTGGATGCCGTCGACGGCCTGCGTAAATTCATTGTGATCCACAAGGATGAGCTCGATATTCGGGTCGCGGATGAGGTCTCCTTCGGTGAGGAGCCCAAAACCCTGTCGTCTCTCGTCGACGATCGGGACGGCGCGCGCCGCCGAATCCGAAATCGCGTGTTTGCCGTCTTTCATGAGGTCGCGGGCCCCCAGCGGTTTCACCGAGGTGTCCGCCACGCTCATGACCGGCGTCGAATACAGCGCGAGCAGCGAAGTCGATGAAGTATCGTATGGAGAGATGAGCATCGCGATACCTTTGGCTTCGGCAAGCCTCGCGATCTCTTTCGACGGAATAAAGCCGTTCGTGATNNGAATGAGTGCGCGCACGCCCGCATCGATGGCGATGCGCATGATCTCCTCGCGGTCGCCGACGAGCACGACTTTATTGTGCGCAGGCTCGGCACAGATGTAGTCCCTGAATCTCTTGTCTGACAATGAGGCAACGACGATGCGGCCGTTGAATCTGGCATCGAGATCGCCCGCAACCAANNGAGGCTGAGCCTTGATCGTGTCGACCAGGTGTCGTATCGATGTGGNGATGACCGCTTTGCGGTGGGGATTTATCTTCGCCAGAATGTTCTTCGCAAAGGCATTGTAATAGAAAAGACNCCTGTAGCGGCCTTCGCCATCGACGATGGGCATGACCTGACGCGGCGACTGNNTTTCGAGAAGCGCGAGCGCCTCCCAGAGCGGCGTGTTCTCCGCGATCGNAGGCGGCGCTCCGTCGATATAGTATTCGGTCTTTGGAATGAGATCGGGGATAAATTCNNCAGGCAGNNCGGCAACGCCAAAGCGCTGGAAAATGTACTCTGTCTGCGGGTTNNTCACTGCTCCGGCGCGGGCGGCTTTTGCATGCGCGAGCCCCTGCGCNNGCGCTTTGAGCGCGGCATAGGCGGTAGCGGCGACCGACTGCGAATCGGTGTCGGGATTTTGTGGCCAATGAACATAGACTGTTTTCGACATGCTGCTCCTTTCTATGCTCCAAAGATCAAAAGAGAATGCCNTGGCAGGGGCGCGGCGGCCGATGGCCGACCGATTCGTCGTCAGCGTCGGCAATCGGGCGATGCCGACGCGCCTGGCGCTCCGCTGAATATGAACAANNTGCCTTCTCTGCCGGAGAGATTGAATGCCCCCAGTAGATTTTCTGAATCCCGGGCGAAGAAGTGATAGATATCGCGGACGCGAAGGTGGCTCGCTCTACAACCGAATTCCTTTCCTTCCAGCCGCCCGTACCAGTCGATGAGCTGCTGCGTGAATGCTTCTTNCCCGAGCTGACTGGATGAAGGGACGTTCCTGCCGANACTCGCCGGGTCGTCGGAGCTCATGATCTGCGAGCCGAACATCGCCGCCACTGATGCCGACAGGAACTTTTCGGTATCCCTGAGGCTNNTGGTGCGCTCGGTGCGGCAGAAAATGACATNCGGATCGCAGAGCAAAAGCGTCTTGTCCAGAAGGGAGCGCCCGATACTGTCCTGCATGTTGATCTTGGCCGAGGGGCGCCCCTGGTGGCCTATCAGTTTGGNCTGGGGCCATTNCCAGTGTTCGCGGGTATCGGCGCCCGAACGCATGAGCGGCATGAACGGTGCGGTCGNATCGATCGNCGCGCCGCACGAGAGAAAGGCGACGGGGCNTGCGTCGCGCGCACGCGAAAATTCGAGGATTCGCCCCATGATGCGCGCATAGTGCTGCANTGCGCCTCCTTTTCGGCCGCAAAGACCCCCGCATAAGCCCGGATACAAAAAATCGAGTTTGAGGTAGCGGTAGCCCCAGGTGTTCACCACATATCGGAAGAGCTCCGCGAGGTGGGCTCGACTCCGGTGCGAAAGATCGAGCGTCCACACCTCGCCGCCCCAGTTTGGATTCCAGCCCGCTTCAAACGGATGCGCCGCGGCGTGTCGCGCAAGAATCCAGTCGGNGTGAGCCATGGCAGCATTCGAGCCGGGCATCAGGAGAAAAGGCGCAATCCAGATGCCGGGGACGAGGCCCTTNNTTCCCGTGCGCCACGCCATACGCGCCATGCCATCGGGGAATTTTTCGGGATGCGGCTGCCAGTCGCCGATCGCCCGTTCCCAGCCATCGTCTATCTGGAATACCGCGGGGCGCCCGCGCCTCAGNNGGAAATATTCGTTCACTATATTGGCATTTCGCCTCGATCGATTTCGAGATCTTTCGCCGATGATNNCGCGCTCGTCGATGGCTGTGTAGTGGTTGTACCACGAGGCATANNGGCCGCCGATGAAACCCCTGAAGGGACTGCGGGCACGGAGGCCGAGGACGCAGAGGTTTCCGGCCCCAGGGCCCGGCGGCCGCGGCGCGGCATGTGCGGCCACCTCGCCCTGTTGCGGCCGTCTCGTCCGCTGCGGCCCGGACGAGAGCCAGCGAAGATCATCGAAGCGCCGCTCCGAGTCCCAGAGCCGGCCCAGCCTGTCTTTGAGTGCGAAATNATCGGGCGCAATGAGCACCGCGATGCGCGCGATGATCTCGCCGCGCGCAAACGAAGCGCCCTCGCATAGGCAAAAACCCCGTATTGCAGTGCCGCGCAGCAGAAAACTGAGCGGCGACAGGTACGCATCCGAGGGCGCTGTCGGCGTCCCGGGCGCTCTGCTCCGCACCGGGGCGGCACTTTGTTCAAAACGNNGCGGCGCCCGGATGGCGCTTCTCCCGCGATAGCGCTCGGCGTTGTCCGANNCCACGAGCATGAGCCGGAGCTCGCCTGCACGCAGCCCGAGCATAAAATGCGAAATNNAATGGTCGTGCCGGTGGCCCAAGCGCCGCGCCCGCTGCCGCAGCGCCANCTCCGCGGGATGGTCCACGAACAGATTCAGTGCGCGTTTGTAGAAGGCGCGGCGCGGCCGCTCGCTGCCCGCCAGTTCGCCGGCAANAGACCAGGACTGCCAGCCATTGACCAGCACAAAGCGCGAGCGCGGCTCTCNCAGCTTCGACGCCTGCACACCGGAAGCCGTCTCGGCATCCCGGCACTCGTNCCCGAGGGCGTGGCAGAGGGCGCTCACCTCGAATTCGCCGAGCTCCAGAAGCGGCTCGTCGCAGTGCACCTCCCCGCATGCCCGGAGAANAATCCTGAGCACGTCGCCGGGAAGTCTNNCCTGAAACGTAGCCTCGATATCTGAATTCATGGNGCCTATGTGATCATGGCGCGCCGGAATGCGGGAGGTCTTNNGCATACTGTCAGCCTTTCAGGTTTTNNTTGCTACAATGCGCTTATGGCCCACTGCAATTGTCCCNNAGAAGCGGAAGCGATCCTCGACNNAGAGGAGTTCCCGGTGCTCGACAAGGGCTTCGTGCGCNNCTCGTTCGACTATCTTGGCGGAGATCAGCGCNNATTCGTCCAGTCGGCGCGGGTCTCGNNTAACGGCGAGGGCACGAAGAGCTACCGGAAGATACTCGCGCTCATCNNGTATNNTTATCTCTGGCGGCACGAACACACGAGNCCCTTCGAGCAGGTCGTGCTCACGTTTCATGTCAAACTGCCGATCTTCGTGGCGCGGCAGTGGATACGCCACCGCAACCGCGCGCGCGTAAACGAGATATCCGGCCGCTACTCGGTCATGCGCGACGAGTTCTTCGTGCCCGAGCCCGAAGCCCTCGCTCCGCAGAGCGAAGACAACAAGCAGGGCCGCTCCGACACCCCCTTCGATGCGGAAACCGCGTCCCGGATTCAGGACATTCTGAAAGAAGGCGCCNNAGGCTTCTCCTATGGGCGCTACAGAGAACTGATCGACCTCGGTCTTGGCNNGCGCGAAGTCGCGCGCATCGGCTGCCGCTGTCGCTCTAGCACGGAGTGGTACTGGCAGATCGACCTGCATAACCTGTTCCGCTTCTTCATGCTGAGGCTCGATTCGCACGCGCAGCGCGAAATCCGCGAGTATGCAAAGGTGATGCTTGAAATAACGCGGGCGGTGGCGCCCGCGGCGACGGCGAGCTTCGAACGGCACACTCTTCAGGCGGTTCGTTTCTCCGGCCCCGAGATGGAAGAGCTCCGGCGCCGGCTCGGTGCGGAGGGTGGTGCGGGAGATGGCGCGGCGCACGAAGCCGCACTCTCCAAAAAAGAATCGAGCGTTTCGAGAGAAGCTTAAACCGGGGCAACTGTAGAACTGTAGAGCCTGCCGATATACACAGCGCTATTCTTCTACTTGGTCGCCAATCGCCAAGAAAGCCTCCACCGACTGCGGGTCAAAATGCATGCCCGACTGTGAGCGGATATAATCGAGCGCTTCCTGGGCGGTGTGTGCGGGNNCCCGGTACGGTCTGTCGCTCGTCATCGCGTCGTACACATCGGCCACCGCAAAAATGCGTGCCAGCAAAGGAANTTNTTCGCCCTTGAGCCGGCGGGATTACCCCGTGCCATCCCAGCGTTCATGGTGGCAATACGGCACGACAAGAGCTCCTTCGAGGTATTTGATCGGTTTCAGAAGTTCAT
>JADLKI010000001.1 GCA_015657395.1 Spirochaetales bacterium
CCTCTCCCTGCAGGAGATCTGGCCGATGGGCTCGGATTCCGAGGGGGGGACAATCGGCGACACCTTGGAGTCGCTCCGCACCGAAAATCCTGACGCGGTCCTGGAGCGCGAGGAAATCCGCCGGGTCATCCTCGAGGCCCTGCAGGAGCTTCCCGACAAGGAAAAGAAAGTGCTGGTCCTGTATTATTACGAGAACCTGACGCTCCGGGAGATAGGCAAGATACTCGAAGTGACGGAGTCGCGCGTCAGCCAGCTCCACACCAAGGCCATCCTGCGCCTCCGCGCAAAGCTGTCGAACCGGAGGCGGGGAATCGTATAAGCCCTAGGTGCCCTGAGAGGCTTTGGCCTTTTCGCCTTCGCCCGCCGCACCGAGGTCCGGCATGACGATCCCGTACTGCTCGATTTTCTGATAGAGCGTTTTTCGGCCGATCTTGAGTATTTCCGCGGCCTTGGACTTGTTTCCCCCTGCGAGCGCGAGCGTTTCGGCGATGAGAATGCGCTCCGCGTCCTCCATCGAGGAGAAGGCAGGTATGCTGATGACGCGCGTCTCGGCGCTCGAGCGCGGTCCGGGAGGCAGGTCATCCAGCACGATCAGTTTTCCCGAGGCCATGACGACGGCGCTCTCGATGCAGTTTCTGAGTTCCCGCACATTGCCGGGCCAATCGTAAGTGTAGAGCGCCTGCCTGGCCTTCGGATCGAGCCCTTCGATCTGCTTCCCGTTTTCTTCCGCAAATTCCTTTAGGAAGGTCATGGCCAGAAGGGNGATGTCCTCGCGCCGCTCGCGCAGGGGCGGCACATGGATGTTGACCACATTGAGGCGGTAGTAGAGGTCCTCCCTGAAGCGCCCTTCGGCGATTTCCTTTTTCAGGTCGCGGTTGGTCGCGGCGATGAGCCGCACGTCTACTTCGAGGGTCTCTTCTCCGCCTACGCGCTCGAATTTGCGGTCCTGCAGGACCCGGAGAATCTTGATCTGCACATTTTGGTTTATCTCGCCGATTTCGTCGAGGAAGAGCGTGCCCCCGTCGGCCATTTCGAAGCGTCCCCGTTTCCGCGCCGTCGCCCCCGTAAACGCGCCCTTTTCGTGCCCGAAGAGCTCGCTCTCGAGGAGGCTCTCCGCGAGCGCCGCGCAGTGCACCTTGATGAAGGGCATGTCCTTCCTCGGAGAGAGATTGTGGATTGCGTCGGCCACCAGCTCCTTGCCGACGCCGGACTCGCCAGTGATGAGGACACTTGCCTTGGTCGGGGCGACCTTCCGGATAAGGTCGAAGATGCGCTTGATGGAGGGGGCCTGGCCTACGATATAGCTCCGCGCCCGCTGACTTTCGACCTCCGCCTTGAGCTCTATGTTGGTGCGGTAGAGCTCTCTGGTTTCCAGCGCCCGGCGGACAAGGTTGACGAGGTGGTCCGTGTTGGGCGGTTTTGCGACAAAATCGAAGGCGCCCTGGCGCATCGCCTCCACCGCCTTGTCGACGCTTCCGTGCGCGGTCAGGATGATGACGGGAATCCCGGGGTGAGTGGATACGATGTACTGCAGAAGATCGAGGCCGCTCATCCTGCCCATCTTGAAGTCGGTGATGACCACGTCGATGTCTTCTCTGTCGACGATGGTTTTCGCCTCGATGCCGTCTTTTGCGGTCCGGACCTCGTACCCTTCCATTGAAAAGAGCTGGGCAAGACCTTCGCGAATGTTGGTTTCGTCGTCTACGACGAGCAGTGTCGCCCGCATTTATTCCTCCATGTGTGAACCCTCGACCTTTACCCCGTCTTCCCAGGGAGGCAGGGATTTCTGTTCAGGCTGAGGCAGCGGAAGGTGAATGGTAAAGGTTGAGCCTTTTGAGGGTGTCGATTCCACGGTGATTTCCCCGTTGTGTTCCTTTACGATTTTAAAGGTGATGGTGAGACCGAGGCCCGTCCCACTCTCCTTGGTGGTGAAATAGGGCTCGAAGATTTTCGCCATGAGTTCCTCAGGAATGCCGATCCCCGTATCGGAGACGGCGATCTGGAGTTCGTCGTTCTTGACAGAGACCGAGATGGTCAGCACCCCGCCGTCCGGCATCGCAGCGATAGCGTTTTTGACGATATTGAGCAGCGCCTGCTTGAGGTTTTTTCGGTCGATCATCACGTCGGGCAGGTCGGGCTCGATTTTCGTGACTATGCGGATGTGCTGATCCTCCGCCTCGTGACTCATGAGCTCGACGACCTCATCGACGACCTCTTCGGCCCTGTCGAGGATGAGGGTGATGTCCATGGGGCGAACCGCAAACAGAAAATCGACCACGATCGAGTTGAGGCGGTCTATTTCCTGCTCCACCAGGGAGATGTTGTGAAAAATCGATTCTGTTTTCTTTGAGCAGTTTTTTTCGAGAATGCGGCGGATGATGCCGAGCTGTATGCGGATCGAGGCCAGAGGATTTTTTATCTCGTGCGCCACGCCCGCGGCGAGGGTCGTGAGGGCGGCGAGGCTCTCGGCCCTTCTAAGCTGGGCTTCGCGCCGCCGCCTGTCGGTTATGTCCTCCAGATGAATGAGGTTTCCCGAGATTTTGCCGTCGGACAGAAGCGCCGATATGTTTATCCCGATTATCCGTGTCCCGCCGGGCCTGTTGAGGGATATCTCCCGGTTCAGGACATTTTCGTCGGCGATCAGCGCCTTCCGGAAAAAATCGGCGAGATTGTCGTCGTTCAGCTGTTCCCACAGCGCAAATTCCTGGGTCCACGACACAAGCCGGAATATTTTTTCTGCCGAACGGTTGATGAACAGCGGCTTATGCTCCAGATCGCAGACGACGATCCCGTCGAGCGTCGAATTCAGGGCCGCCTCGTAGATGGAATTTTCGGCGGAGAGGTTTTTGATTATCTGCTTGAGTCCGTCGGGCGGAATGCGGTCGATCCGTTTCAGCGCATTCTCATACATTGCTTTCATGGTATTTCTCCGAACATGTCTGCAAACGCTTCGAGCAGAAGCTCTGGCGAGCGGTTGAACGAACGGTACTGCACTCCCGCATCCCTCAATTTCGAGCTGAGGCGATCGACATGCACGATGAGCGCGGCGCTCGACGTGGGATCGGCGACGACCGACGCGAGCTGCCGGGCAGCGGCCCTCAGAAAGACAAAGAAAGAGTTGGAAAACTGTGCGTTCTTTGCGCCGAAATTCCCGGTCTGCTCCGCGACGTCGCGCATCACTCCGAGGGCTGAGACCCGTTCATCGCGCGCCTGCCGGACGAGATTTGAGGCTCTGTCCCCGCTCATGGCAGCATCCTTCTCCATGGCGCGGCCGAGCAGTGCGCCGACGAAGAGCGCCGCTTCCCCTTCCGCCTTGTCGGGGGGAAAAGGACTTTTCCCATGGAAAAATTCGCCGATGTTTTCTACCTTCGCCTCGCTCCGGAAAAGCCGGGAGACGATGTGCTGGGCTTGGGCGGCCGTCCTCGGCTCGAAGGAAATGAGCCGGGACCTCGAGAGAATGGTGGCGATCACCGCGGCGCGCCTGGACGACGTGAGTATGAACCGCACGGTTTCGGGCGGCTCTTCCAGTATCTTGAGCATCGCGTTGCGCGTGCTCTCGTTGGCGGTATCGGCGTTCTGGAGGATGACAGTCTTGCTTTTGCCCACAGGGGCGAGCACGGCCCAGGCCGCCATGTTCCTCACCATGAAGATGGGCACGCCGTCGGGAACAAGGGCTTCGAGGCCAAAGGCCGTTTCGACCACGCGGTTCACTGTCGTGTCCAGTGGACGGGCCCCAGCCTTGGCCTTCGGGCCGGACACCAGGGCCTGAATTTCCTGAAGCTGCTCCTCGAGCGACTCGATCGATGGCGCGGCTTTCGAGAGCCTCGCCTCTTCGCCCGCCCACAGGGCCGGATCAAAGCGCTTCAGCAGTTTTCGTATCGAGCGCACGAAGGCATAGTACGAAGTCAGGTTCGGAGAACGCAGAAAATACTCGGCGGTCACCGAAGCCTCCTGAGGGAAACTCCTCGGTCCGAAGAGCAGAAGGTCGGGGTGCGTCAGACTTCTGTGCCGCCTGCACTGCGCGCACTCGCAGTTCCACAGCCCCTCTCTTTCGCAGGAGAGCACGCGCGCGCATTCCAGGGCCGCCGTCTGTTTTCCCGATCCTTCCGGACCCGTGAACAGAAGGCTGGGGGGCACTTTCCCTCCCGCGAGCATGGAAGAGAGCTGTTCTTTGACCCGATCCTGAAAGAGCAGATTTTCGAACACGGCTATTTACCTTTGAAATCCTGAATGATATTCGGAATGCTCCCGCTGTCGAGCATGGGCGCGAGCGAGCTGCCAAGAGTCGGCGCGATGATCGGTCCAAGCAATTTCACGTACAGTGACGTCGCGAGGATGGACTTCATGTCGACCAGAGGCTGAATCTGCAGGATGACAATGAACAGGCCTACGACGATGAACCCCTCCGCCACTCCGAGCACGAGCCCCAGGACCCTGTCAAAGATATCGAGGCTGCTCGCTTCAAGCCCCTCGCGCAGCATGCGTTCAATGATCTTCATGAGGATGAAGCCGACGATAAAGCAGAGCAGAAATGCGATGATGTATTGGGCCTGGGACGGCAGTGTGCCCGCGCCGATTTTCGGCAGTATCTGTGCGATGACCGTGTTGGAGAGCAGGAGTCCCGCGAGGATGCCCACCGCGATCGAGGCCACGGAGAGGACTTCGTGCACAAAACCCCTCACAAAACACCGTGCCGCGAGAATGATCACCAGTGCGCTGAAAATCCAGTCTATAGTGCTCATGTCCCTTCCTTTGCCTGCTCTCCAAGTCTTGCCAGCAGCAGGCAGGCTATGAATTCGGCCGAAAGCATCTGTCTCTCGCCGGAGAGATTTTTGTCGCCGAGCAGGGCCCGGGCAGTCTGGGCCGGGATACTTGCGATCGAGTAACAGGCCCGGACTGCGGAATCGTATGTCTCGCGATGCAGATATTTTTTTACGGCATCGGCGAATGCGGCAGGGGAGAGCTGGGCACCCTCGAGCGCCATGGCGGCCCCTGCCTGGGCGGCGAGCGCCGCGTTCTCCACCTGATCTCCGCGTGTCCCCGAGCCCGCAAGGGGGATGAGGACCATAGGTTTGCCGAGCGAAGCAGCCTCCCAGACCGTTCCGGCGCCCGCCCGCCCCGCAATGACTGTCGATGCGGCGTAGATGTCCGCGATCTCGGGGCCTATGTATGAGAGAGGCCGGTACGAGGCTCTGATGGCGGAGTCGTCGGGAATACCCGCCGTCACTTCGTCGAAGTTGGCCCTGCCCGTCTGGTGTACGATCTGCACCGAGGGACAGAGGAGCGGCAGCGAGGCGAGGACGAGGTCATTCACTTCCCTGGCGCCCTGGCTGCCCCCCAGCACGAAGAGCAGCGGCCTCTCTTTGTCGAATCCGAGCATCTCGAGGCCGCGCTCCGCATCCCCGCGAAAGAGGGCGGGGCGTATCGGATTCCCTGCCCGGACGACCTTCGCGCGCAGCGGTTCGGGAAAATAGGCGGCGGTCGCCTCCCAGCTCGTCAGGATCAGCGAGGCTCTCTTGCTGTTCAGGCGGGTCGCCAGCCCCGGCGAGGTGTCCGACTCGTGGGTGATGACGGGAATGCCGAGCGATACGGCCGCCCTGCAGGGCGGCACGCTCACGTAGCCCCCCTTTGAAAAGAGAAGCGAGGGACGGAGGCTTTTGAGGATGGCTTTCGCCCTCATGTATCCCGCGACAATCCGCCACAGGTCCGTGACGTTGCGCAGCGAAAGCTCGCGGCGGAACTTCCCCGAGGGAATCGCAAAATACTCCACGCCCTGTTCGGCCACGATGCTCCGGTCGAGCTCCTTCTCCGAGCCGATCCAGGCGATTCTGCCCTGAAACCCCTGATGCCGCAGCTCCTCGATGACGGCCAGCCCCGGGTAGATATGGCCCCCCGTGCCGCCGCCGGTGAACACAATGCAGGGCCTGGCCCCGGCGACTTCCGCAACGGGCCGCGCCTCCCGGCTGACTATGGTTTCACTCATGGACCCGGCTCCCCGCGCGCTTCAGAACCGCGGCGATGAGCGCATCGAGTCTGGCGTCCCCCGTGGATTCGCCCCTGCTGATGGCGCCGAGCGCCTTTTTTGCGAGGACCTTTCCCAGCTGCACGCCTTCCTGGTCGAAGCTGTTGATGTTCCAGACAAAGCCCTGGAACATCACCTTGTTCTCGAAGTGAGAGAAGAGGGCGCCGAGCTGCTCCGGTCCGAGCTCGTCCCCGACGAGCAGCGTCGAGGGGCGGCCTCCGGGGAAGGCTCTGTTCGGGTTTTCGTCATGCTTCCCGAGGGCGAAGGCCATCATCTGGGCGACCAGGTTGGAGACGAGCTTCTGGCGCGAGTTCGAGCCCTCGGAACTCATGTCGGGCGAGAATTGATTTTTCAGAAAGCCTATGAACTGCAGGGGAACGATGTCGGTGCCCTGGTGCAGAAGCTGATAGAATGAGTGCTGGCCGTTCGTGCCCGGTTCGCCGAACACGACGGGGCCGGTGGAGTAGGAGAGAGGCTCGCCGGAGCGGCTGACGGATTTGCCGTTGGACTCCATGTCGAGCTGCTGAAGGTGCGCCGGGAAGCGTGAGAGCGGCTCCGCGTACGGCAGCACCGCAGTGGCGGGCCAACCGAGCACATTCCTCTCGTAGATGCCGATCATCGCGTCCATGAGGACGGGATTGCGCTTCAGGGAAGGTTCGAGCGCGAGAACATCCGCCTCGTGCGCCCCTCGCAGGAACTCCTCGAATGTCCCGGGGCCATAGGCGATCGAGATGATCACGCCCCCGACGGCGCTCGATGTCGAATAGCGCCCGCCGATGAAATCATCGATGAAAAAACTGTCCAGATAATGGGGATTGCCCGCGAGGGGGCTCGAGTTGCTCGTCACTGCGACGATGTGCCTGTCGGCGTCCAGTCCCGCCGCCTTCAGCCTTTCCCGGACCAGGGTCTCGTTGGCCAGGGTCTCCTGCGTGGTGCCGCTCTTCGAGACGAGCACGAAGAGGCTCTCCGACAGGTCTATGCGCGAGAGCACCCAGTCGGCGTCATCCGGATCGACGTTCGAAATGAACCAGGGTGTCAGCTTCGCCCTCTCTTTGGCGATGGCCCAGCGCGACAGGGCGATGCTCGCGGCGTGCGGGCCGAGGTCCGAACCCCCGATCCCGATCTGTACAACCTGCGCAAAAGGCTTGCCCGCCGAGCTGCGGATCCTGCCATCCCGCACCTTCTCTGCAAACTCGTAAAACCGCAGCTTTTCGTCCCTGTAGAAGGCTTCCATGTCCTGCCCCTTCCAGGTGACCGGCGCGCCAAGCCGCCCGCGCGCCAGATGGTGCAGCACCATCCGCCCTTCGCCCGTATTCATGATGGCGCCCTCCGCGAGCATGCGGTATTTTTCGATCAGCTGCTGCTCGTCGGCCAGCGTCTGAAGTCTCCCTGCAATGGGATCGTCGACCGGCGCAAAGGCATAGCAGTAGGAGAGCCCCGCCGCGTGCGGAATCCACAGGTCCGCAATCCGCGCCGGCGTAACGAGATCGTGCAATCTTATTCTGGAGGCCTCCTTGAGCGCCGCGAAGGAATCGCATGCGTCGAGGCCCTTGAAATTCACCATACCATGCCCCTTGTTCCCGAGTGTTTCTTTATTATACATGATATGGCCAAAAGCGATACACTTCAAGTTCGGCGGAGCGGATACTCGCGCGCTCCGCGGGGCCACCTCGCCCTTATTCTGTTTTAATAATCTTTCATGTTATTCCCCTGACCCGGGAATATTCTATGTACAGAACATCCACTACCTACAACAGGAGAGAGCAGATGAAGACAGTCAAGGGATTATGGTGCATCCTGCCGGTGATTATTTTAATGGTATCCTGTGCATCGAATTCAACAACGGATTCTCAGTCACCCAAAGGGGAGCCCCCTCAGGGCAGACAGGCAAACGGCATGATGCCTCCGGGCGGACCAATGTCGACGGGCACAGGAGGGCCTCCTCCCGGTATGCCGGCCAATGGACAACCGCCTTCCAATGCGCCAGGCGGCGATTTTCAGAAAACAGATACATCCTGGATCAAGACTAAATACCTGGACCTGGCCTATGCGACCAAGTCTTCAAGTGAAAAGCTCGATCTCTATCTCCCCAACGAAGGCAACGGCCCTTTCCCGCTTATCATCGAGATCCATGGGGGTGGATTCATGGGGGGCAGCAAGTCCGGCAATATTGCGCCAATGCTCGAGGGGCTCAGAAAGAGAGGATATGCAGTCGCTTCGATCGGCTATCGGCTCAGCGCTGAAGCCATTTTCCCCGCAGCGATCAACGACGTAAAAGCCGCAGTCAAGTATCTGAGGGCCAATGCGGAGAAGTACAATCTGGATCCGGACAAATTCGCCTCCTGGGGCAGCTCCGCGGGAGGGAATCTCTCTGCGCTGCTCGCCACATCGGCGGACAATCCCTCGCTCATCGATCCTTCGCTTGGGAACGCCGGCGTCTCCGACGCGGTGCAGGCTGCTGTCGACTGGTTCGGCCCGCTCTATTTCTCCACAATGGACGAACAGTTCAAAGCCCTGGGTGTAAGCGGTGTGGCGGGATCTACGAACTCTCCCGATTCTGCCGAATCGAAATATCTGGGCAGGACAATCGGGACCGCCGATGCGCAGCCTCTTGTGGAGATGGCGAGTCCCTATACGTACATATCATCCAGGACATCTCCCATATATATCCAGCACGGCACTGCAGACCGCAATATCCCCATCACTCAATCCAAAATCTTCGCCGAGAAACTCAGGGCAGCGATCGGCGCCGGCAAGGTTGTCTTTGAAAGCCTCGAAGGCGCTGGCCACGGTGGCCCCCAGTTCAGCGATCCGAAGAATGTTGCGAAAATACTCGATTTCCTCGACAAGTTTCTGAAGTGATACGGCAGTACATGTGATTTCGATCCCCGGCTTCATCGGAGGCCGGGGATTTCAAATAAGAATTAAAACACTCCCGGTATATAGCGCCACGGCACCCTGCGCATAGAATTCCCAGAACTCCGGGACCGGCCCCGAAAGCGATACACTTCAAGTTCGGCGGAGCAATCTTCGCGCGCACTCCACGAATATTTTGCCCTTTTGACCCAGCGAGATGCTGTTTTTCCACGGGCCACGGTCAATGTGATACAGAGAACATGGCCTGGATTTCAGGACGCAATATAACCTTGGATTACATAGCAAATCATAGGCGGCAATGCCCTCATAAACGCTACCAGCAGCGAAGCCGAGACGTACATTCCGTCTACATGTTCGTAAGAATAGAGTTCGAGCCTGCGACGAGACGCAGAGTCCAAAGCCAGAAAGACCAAAGCCTTAGCCACGGCGTTTATACATATCAACAGGATGGCAATGAGATATACGGATCCTGTCAGATGCTGGTTCAGAGCAAAGTAACTCAAAATCGCACTGACCGATATATCCATTACAAGGGAGCTCTTGCGCCGAATCATCGAAACCATGTTGACGAATATTATGTGTTTGGGGCTGGTGTCTATACTTTTACTGCTTGCATGAGTCCTCATGATCATAGTCGGCTTTCTGCGCGGTAATCTGATCTTTGGCAAGCTCTTTCGGAGACAGATAACCACTGCTCCCAAAGCCAGCAGACTGATGCTCAACATGAAAACGTAGTCCAATCGTAGCAGAAAGCTTATAGGCGTGGAGGATGGATCCAAAGATCCGAAGATACCGAGATTCAAGAGTATTGTCCCCTCTTGGATGTAGATAGCAGGATTTAATAAAACAGATGCTATCAGTGCAGCAGTGAGGGTGACATCGTGGATATACGCTCGCCCGTAACTCTCAGGTAAGTAGTTATTCACGAGCCCGACGACAGACGCTACAAAGAATGCTGCGCATATCGCTAAAAATGGATAGAGGAGCGCACTGCACAGAGCGCGATCGATCCCATACGGAACCATCGCCATGCTGAACAGGACGGGCAGCACCGAACCTATCAACAGCAACGGAGCATTCTCACAGATTTGCGATATAGCTTTGAGTAAAAATCCTGTCCTTGCATCCAAATCGATGATTTGGGCACGCTTTATCAGGCTTGTGTCCTTTCTCGAAAAGGCCAGCCCCAATAAAAGCGGAATACTGAATACCAGCGCAAGACTCCTCAGTGCGGTCATGCCGTCTGTGGCGTCGAGCATTTCCCTTTGCCTACTGCAGAACAAATAGATAGTATTCCCTGCTTGCGTCGTGATAATGAAGATCGCGTATGCTTGTAGAATGCGGACAGCACCTGTGGCCTTGTTCCTTTTACGTCTGTACTCGGCGGCTTTCCACAGTTCCGACATGAGCACCCTTAGAGCAGCCACCCAAGGGCCTCCTTCGAGATTGGAGCTTTCATTTCATGGGCTTTAAGGTCATGGGAAAGCCCGAGCTGCATCTTCAAGTCCCTGATGAGGAGATATGAATCGGCGCAATCGCGTATCAGATCGTAGCTATGGCAGGAATAGATTATTGTCTTCCCCCGACTCGCGAGTTCCCGTATCAATGCTTTGAGAACACCGGAGCGTTCGGTATCGAGGCTCGAAAACGGCTCGTCCATGAGAATAACTTCCGGATTGGAAAGCAAGGCTAGAGCCAGTGCTATGCGCTTGCGATTTCCCCGAGACATCTCATCAACGCTAGGTGCGCTGATTGCATCTTGGAGATCCAGCAGCTCAATCAATTCCTGTGAGCGAAGCCCAATATCCTTTAGGCTCAGTTGGAGGAGGCTTCCCACTAGCCTAAAATGCCCTAGTGCTGACAGGCCCCCTATCAGGGCATTATCGTCGGGGACTACAGAGATCATGGACTTCCAGCTTCGCGATTGCGGATCCACCTTCTGACGCTTATACAATATCTCTCCAGAGTCCGGCTTCAGTTCTCCCCAAAGCATTTTCAGAAACGTTGATTTACCAGAACCGTTGATGCCTGTGAGAGCATAGGCCTTGGCGTCAGGAAGCCTTATCGTTATTCCGTCAAAGATCGTATGTGAACCGAAGCTTTTTTGTATATCGCGTAATTCTAACATGAAAATTATACTATAATTTAAGAGAGATATAATTCAAGTTCGGCGGAGCAATCCTCGCGCGCACTCCACGAATATTTTGCCCTTTGGACCCAGCGAGATGCTGTTTTTCCACGGGCCACGGTCAATGACACAGAGAACATGAAGTTCAGTCAGTGCCTGGACGAGCTCTTTTCGTTCTTCATCGGTCCAGCCGGAGAGGAGGCCTTTGAATCTGCCCTTGCCCCTGCCGTGCGGGCCGAGCATGCAGATGAATTCGGTCTTGGTCAACTGTCGCTGGTGCGCGCGGCAGAGAAAAAGCGCTTCGAGGAAGCCCTCTGCGCCCGACAGGTGTTGCCATTCGGCAGTGGAGTCCGGGGCGCCCTCGACTTCTTCCGGATTTGGGCTCACCTTCATCTTCTCAAGGCAGTTGTCACAGCTGCCGCAGACGGGCGTCTCTTTTTCTCCCAGAAGATGCAGTAAAAATTCTCGGCGGCAGGTTTCCAGCGAAGGGTAAAGAGAGAAACGCCTGCTCCGGAGGTTCTGGACAAAGGTCTCTGTTTCTCCAGCCGGGCGCGACCCACCTAGATGCGGCCCATCTGAATCCGGCCTCAAAAGATGCGAGGGCCTGTCTGAGCGCGGCCCGCTTGAATGCAACCCGTCTCGATTTAGTTCACTTGGATGCGACCTGACCTTGCTCCGCTCATCCTCTTTCTGCCCACCTGAGGGGGACCCGCCCGAATGCGGCTCGTCCGGAGCCTGCCTGCCCTCGTCCTGTACATGCACGGGGTCCGCCTCCATGAACGACGGTACGGCCTGCATGGTTGACCCTTCCTGTACCTGCGTGCGGCCTGCACTGCTCCGCGCCAGGTCGTCGATGAGGATCGCGAGCGAGTTCTTTCCGTCGCGGCCGCCGCGCCCCGCCTCCTGGATGTAGGCCTCGGCGCTGTCCGGCAGGGAAGTGTGGATGACCGTGCGGATGTTTTTCTTGTCCATGCCCATGCCGTATGCGTTCGTCGAGACGAGAATTGCGTCGTCCGACTCCTGGAACCATGTCTCAATGTCCTTGCGCTCCGCACGGGACAGCCCGGCATGGTAGAAGCGGGTCTCCGGGAATCCGATCGACTTCAGATACCCGGCCTTGATTCTGGTGCCGGGGCGCGATCGTTCAAAGACGATGGCAGGTTTTTTGCACGACAGGAGGAGTTGGCGCAGTGTCCGTCTCGGAGAGAGGGTGTGCACGACGCCATAGAGGATGTTCGGCCTGTCCGCTTCGGCGGTGACGAGCCGGTAGCCTTTGCCGAGAAAAAGTTTTTTCTCGATCGACTCGACTATGGCGGGCCCCGCGGTAGCCGTGAAGGCGCTCAGAATGCGCGGAGAAAGGGCCCGTGCGGACTCGCCGAGCGTCAGGTACGAGGGTCTGAAGGTTTCTCCCCATTCGCTTATGCAGTGCGCTTCATCGATCACGAAGTGGGCGATCCTGAAGCGGCCTAGAAACCGGCGGAGCCGCGGCGTGCAGAGTATTTCGGGGTTGACGACGACCATGCTCGCCTTCCCGGAGCCGATCAGCGCTTCCTGGGCGCGCCACTCTTCCTCGCTGAGGCCTCCGCGGAACAGTGCACAGGGAATATGAGCCTCGTCGAGACGCCGCTTCTGGTCGTTCATGAGGGCGAGGAGGGGGTAGACCACGAGCGTGAGACTCTCCAGGAGGAGCGCCGGAAGCTGAAAGCAGATGGATTTGCCGAACCCCGTCGGAAAGAGGACGAGCTGGTTGTAGGTTTCGTTATGTCCTGCCTTCCCTGCGATTTCGCGATCTGTCCCGGGGTTGCCTCTTTCTTCGGCGGGCGAGAATTCCGGATGCCCGATATTGTCGAGGATGTTCGCGATCACGAATCTCTGGAGCGGCATGAGGCGCGGCACGTGGAATCGCTCCCGCGCAAGCACTTCGATGGGATCTTCGGGTTCGGCAGGGGTGACGGGCCTAGCGTGGGCGGCGACGGGACCTTCAGACTCCTCTGGAAGCTGCGAGGTCGGTGCGGACAGAGGAGGAGCCCCGTACACCGCAGGACTGGCGGCCATCTGTGAGGCAGCGGCCAAGTCCGGCTCCTTCAACGCCGACACCCCTCTCCCCGTGTCTTCCATGCACCATTGCCTCCCGGCACTTCTTAGACGGGGAAACGAGCCTCTTCTGCTTCAAGTGTCCGAAAGAAATTTCATGGCCCGCCACATGGCCGAAAGCTCCGAGCTCGAACGCCGTGCGGCCGCACGCTGCGAGATCGAAAGCCGGCAGGCCGGAGGCCGGAACAGCGCCCTATCCCTTCACGCCGATTTTGGAGCAGATGTCCTCCAGGGGGCAACCCGCGCCCGCTTGCATACACGCGGGCTTCCGCGCAGTGCAGGTGAATTTCCCGTGCCGGTTCACGCTGTAGGAGAACTGTGTGTGCTTCTCGGGCGACAGATTCGCGCGGACGATGGATTCCGCAAGCGCTGCGTCTTTCTTCGGGCAGACTCCAAGCCTGCAGAGGACCCGAAGCACGTGCGTATCCACAATGATGCCGGGCACTTCGTGGCATGCGGACGCCACGAGGTTCGCGGTCTTCCGTCCCACGCCGGGCAGTTCGAGCATCTCTTCGAGAGTGGGCGGAATGTCGCCCCCAAACCGTGCTTCAAGCGCTTTGGCCGTATCGATGATGTGCCTCGCCTTGATATGGAAGAAGCCCACGGGGTGGATGATCCGTTCGACTTCGGCGATGTCAGCCAGGGCGAGCTTCTCGGCGGTCGGAAAGCGGCCGAAGAGCTCGCCGGTCACCATATTGACCTGTTCGTCCGTCGTCTGGGCACTCAGAATCACCGCGATGAGGAGTTCAAAGCAGCTGTGATAGTGCAGAAGGGGGTGAGCGTCCGGCCAGAGGGACGCGAGCCGCCGGTGGACTTCCTCGAGGAGAAGGGGCGTGGGCTGGGACGCTCCGGGCATCTCTGATGGTTCCTTTTTCATGACTTCATGACCTTAGGAGGATATTGTGCAGTTTTATGGGCATAATCGCAAGCCCGACACTCTTCCGTGCGCACAAATCATGGCTTAAACTTGACCTTTCCGCGTTCGCCATATAGTATAAAGTGGCCATCCGTGGTTGTTCTGAAAGGAGGACGCATGAACCCGTCGACGTTGAAAGGCAGATCCCTGCTCACATGGATCGATTATACTTCAGAGGAAGTCCGCTACTTTCTTGATCTTTCGAAGAAGGTCAAGGAGGAAGCAAAAAAAGGCGTTCACAAGATGCGCTTTAGGGGCAAGACCATCGCCCTTCTTTTTGAGAAGCGGTCTACGCGCACGCGCTGTGCGTTCGAGACAGCCTTCGGCGAGGANGGGGGGCATCCTGTCTTTCTGTCGAACCAGGACATACAGCTTGGCTCCAAGGAGTCCATCGAGGACACCGCCCGGGTCCTGGGCCGCATGTTCAGCGCCATAGAGTTCCGCGGATACAAGCAGGAATACGTCGAAATTCTTGCAAAATATTCCGGAGTCCCCGTGTACAACGGCCTGACCGACTCCTACCATCCGACGCAGGCGCTCGCCGATGTCCTCACCATCGAAGAGAATTTCGGCAACTGCAGGGGCAGGCGCCTGTGCTTTGTCGGGGACGGACGCAACAATGTTGCGCGCTCCCTTATGGTGATCAGCGCGAAGCTCGGCATGCACTTCACTATCGTGTCGCCCAGGGAGCTCTGGCCGGATGACGAACTCAAAAATCTCTGTGAATCCTTCGCAAAAGAATCGGGCTCAGTCCTCAGCATCACCGACAGTGTCGACGAAGGCGTCAAGGGTGCCGATGCGATCTACACCGATGTCTGGGTCTCCATGGGTGAGGAGGCGCTCAAGGCTGAACGGGTGAGACTGCTGACGCCGTATCAGGTGAACGCCGGACTCATGGCGAAGACCGGCAACCCCGGCTGCATCTTCCTGCACTGTCTGCCGGCGGTAAAGGGCGAAGAGGTCAGCTTCGATGTCATCGAAGGGCCCCAGTCGAGAGTGTTCGACGAAGCGGAGAACCGCAAGCACACGATCAAGGCCATCATGCTTGCGACGCTCTGAGACGGGATATCATGAAACCAGTTCCTAGGATGCTGCTCGAATTCATCGAACAGCACGACTGTTTCTACATAATAGGCCACCGCGAGCCCGACGGTGACTGCATAGGCTCGCAGCTCTCGCTCGCATCCATGCTGCAGAGCATGGGCAAGCGGGTGCATGTGCTTTCATCGGGGCCCTTCAACCGGATTGAAATTCTGCCTTTTGAGTCGCGCTTTAAGAGCGAAGTGCCCGCGGAGAGAGATTTCGAGCGGACTGCGGCCCTTGTGGTCGATTGTTCCTCCATGTCGAGAATAGGAGTCATTGCCGAGAGAATGCCGAACATTCCGGCGGCATTCATCGATCATCATGCGACNGGGGGAGCCTCCGGCCCCTACGACTGGATCGATGATTCGGCGCCCGCGGTTGCCGCCATGATTCTGGTTCTCATGGAGACAATGGGGCACAGGCCCACAAAAGAGGAGGCCGAACTCCTGTTCTTTGGCCTCGGCACCGATACCGGTTTTTTCAGGCACCTGGATGAGCACGGAAGCGAAACCTTCAAAATAGCCTCCCGGCTCGTGGATGCGGGAGTTTCCCCGAAGCGCATCTTTATGGCGATCAACGGCGGCAGAACCCTGGCCTCCCGAAGGATGCTGGGTGAGCTGCTGCTGCGCATTCAGCCGTACTACGAAGGGCGCCTCCTGGTCTCCTGGGTCACGATCGACGATCAGCAGAAGTATGGCATGTCGAGCCGGGATTCGGACCTGCTGTACCAGCTCATGATGGGCATCGTCGACTGCGAGGTCTGTTTTGTGGTGAAACAGGAGACCGACGATATGTGTACGGTCGGCCTGAGGTCGCGGGATTCCGTCAATGTGGCGAAGATTGCTGAACAGTATGGCGGCGGCGGNCACAGGTTGGCGGCCGGGCTTTCCATAAATGGCAAGGTCGAAAAAGTCGTTCACACTCTGGTCGAGGCCTTCTCCGAAGTCTTCAGCGATGAAGAGACCGGGAAGTAGCGCCATTTCCCGCACTGAAGGGGCTGCCAAGGGTTCTTTCCGGGCGACCCCTTTTCTATGGAAAGCACGCGGTGATTCACCTGTATCCGCGCCTTCTTCGGCAAAGGGCGCACCCTGTCTCCAAAAGGATGTGAGGGCGGGCCTGTCCTCCCCCGGTCTGTACACCAATACTGCAGAGGCCTTGCTCAAGCGTAGCCGAGGACGGCGGCCCGCGATGCCGATCGCTCCGGTTTGTCCTTTTTTTACACCTTTTTTGTCCCACGCGGATTCACTGTGCAGAAATATTAATTATTTGATTTGCAGTTGGTTGCACCGATATCTGTTTTTGAGCCTCCTGTTTTTTCTTTTGGCATGTATTTTGCATTAAGAAAAGGCGGAGGTCCAAAATGGATTCAAAAAACTATCTCGATCTCGTGCGCCAGATGTATGCACACCCGAAGCTCTATGGTTTTTTCAGCGAGGATGAAATCTCGGACGCATTGCATCATTTTCGGGGCCGAATCGAGGGAATTCTCGACCGCGCCGAAAAAGAGAGCAGGACAAGGGAGGCATACCTCCTGAGCAGCATGCGGTTTGTGGCAAAGAGCATGCACCGGCAGAATTTCAGCGCGAATCTGTGTGAGAGCGCCTATGTACACTCGCATTTTTCGGAGGATGCCGTGCTCGAGGCGCCGGCAGATGCTTTCATAGAAGAAGGCAGAAGAGAGGAGAGTGCTGATGCACAGGGTGTCATCAGCCTTTCTCCCCAGATATTTCTGAGAAAGTTGGCGCCAGCGCGCAAGCGCCTTCTCTATCTGGTAATAAAGTGCGCGTGGGAGATCGATGAGGAGATTCTGAAGAAATGCAGTTGTGCCTTGGGAATACCGGAGCAATATCTGTTCAGTTTGGTTGAATTGGCAAAACGCAAGACCGAGGGGGCGCGAAACCAGGTCTACACACTGAATGCCAAATTGAACACCCTCTGGATCCGGCTCCGCGTGCTGGAGCTCAGACTGGAGACTTCTCTTCTTAAAAATGAAAAAGAGTGCATCGCGCGCTCTCTGGACAGGTGCCGGCAGCGCTATGTGCGGCTTCTCGAGAAGAGAAGGCGCCGCAAGTCTCTGGTTTCGAATGAGCTCATCTCGGAGCTTCTGGGAATCCCGAAGGGCAGCGTCGATTCCGGACTCTTTTATCTCAGGAAAAACGTCAATTCGGGCCAGACCCTTGCGGATTACAGCAAATTAGGCTAGACAGAGGGCTATGGAACTTTTGGTTGCGACGAATAATCTCCACAAGCTGGAGGAACTGAAACCCCTGTTCGCGGGGCATGAACTTTTGCGGTCGGCAGATGCAGGAATCCGGGATTTCAATCCGGAAGAGAGCGGCGGCACATTCTTTGAGAATGCGCTCATCAAGGCAGAGGCCCTCTATAGTCTTGCGGGAAGGCCCGTCATTGCCGACGACTCAGGGCTCTGCGTCGAGGCGCTCGGCGGAAGGCCCGGCATCGAGTCGGCCCGGTATGGCGCTCAGAATGGCGGCCTTCTCTCTGCGGCAGAAAAAAACAGGCTCCTTCTTGCAGAGCTCGAGAATGTGAAGGACCGCCGCTGTGCCTTTGTCTGCTGTCTCGTGCTGTATTACGGCCCGCAGCGATTTCTCTGTGTCCAGGAGACGCTGGAAGGAGAAATAGGCATGGCGCCGAGGGGAGATCAGGGTTTTGGCTATGATCCGATAGTATACCTTCCGGAGCGGGCCAAGACCGTCGCGGAGCTCTCCCAGGAAGAGAAAAATCGTATCTCCCACCGCGGAAAGGCGGCGCAGAAAATGGCCGCAATGCTTGGCCTTGTTGCGATCCAGTGAAGCGGAATTTATAAAAAGGCCGTCCCCTGTCCGGAGACGGCCTTTTTTCACATAATCCGAAGTTTATTTCTCTTCGGCGGTTTTGATTCCGTATTTCTTGTTGAAGCGCTCGATGCGCCCGGCAGTGTCGACGAGCTTCTGTTTTCCGGTAAAGAAGGGGTGGCAGGCAGAACAGATTTCGACCTGAATATTCTTTACCGTCGAACGGGTCTCGATGACATTGCCACATGCGCAGGTGATGGTGGTGAGTTCGTACTTGGGGTGAATGCCCTTTTTCATTGTTTCCTCCGTATGCGTCAGGTGGTCCTCTGTGTCTGAAAACCGGCCAAAATGACGGCGATTAAACATATATGAACAGTGCTCTTTCAGTCAATACCCTTTATTCCATGCTCTGATACGGTGTATTCATGGACCTGAGGAAGGCGTCGTTGGTCTTTGTCTTCATCATGCGGTCGATGAGCAGCTCGATGATCTCTATGTCGTCCATCGGATTGATGACTTTGCGCAGGACCCAGATTTTTTGGAGCTCTTCCTCGGTGAGGAGGAGCTCTTCCTTTCGCGTGCCGGATTTCTTGATGTTGATGGCGGGGAAGAGGCGGCGATCGGAGAGGCGCCTGTCGAGGTCGATTTCCATGTTGCCCGTGCCCTTGAACTCTTCGAAGATGACCTCGTCCATGCGCGAGCCGGTATCGATGAGCGCGGTCGCTATGATGGTCAGAGAGCCGCCATGCTCGATGTTGCGCGCCGCGCCGAAAAACCGTTTGGGCTTGTGCAGTGCATTTGAATCGACGCCGCCCGAGAGTATTTTGCCCGAGGTCGGCACGGTCTGGTTGTAGGCCCTGGCGAGCCTGGTGATGGAATCGAGGAGGATCACGACGTCGTGTTTGTGTTCGACGAGGCGTTTTGCCTTCTCGAGCACCATCTCGGCGACCTGGACATGGCGCGTCGACTGTTCATCGAACGTAGAGGAGATGACTTCGGCCTGGACCGTGCGCTCCATGTCCGTCACTTCCTCGGGCCGCTCGTCGATGAGGAGCACGATCAGGTAGACTTCCGGGTGGTTCGCGGTGATGGCGTTCGCGATTTTCTGCAGAAGGATGGTCTTGCCCGTGCGCGGCGGAGAGACGATGAGCGCGCGCTGGCCTTTGCCTATTGGGCAGAATAAATTGATGATCCGCGTCGAGATCTCTTCGGTCGTGGTTTCGAGATTGAGCTTCTGGGTGGGGTAGAGGGGCGTCAGGTTTTCAAAGGGGACGCGATTCTGGGCCACCGACGGCTCATCGAAGTTGATCTGCTCTATGCGGAGCATGGCGAAGAAGCGTTCGCCCTCCTTGGGACTGCGGATCTGCCCATACACCGTATCGCCGGTCTTCAGATTGAAGAGACGGATCTGGGAAGGCGAGATATAGATATCGTCGGTGCCGGGCAGGTAGGAATTCTGCGGAGAGCGCAGGAATCCATAGCCGTCCGGCAATATCTCCAGAGAGCCGTAGGCGTATATGATGCCTCCGTGCTCGGTGTGTGCCTTCAGAGTATTGAAAATGAGCTCCTGTTTTTTGAGGGTGATGAGCAGATCGTGGTTTATGCCATACTTTGCGCCCAGTTCCCTCAGCTCGACGATGCCCATCTTGGAGAGATCGTTGATCGAGAGGCGAGCCCTTGTTTCATTTCGCTGTTCGGCACGGCTTTCCAGTTCAAGTCGGGATGCCTCTGCAAATTTTTGGTGCTGCCGGTCGTCGACAGGGAGCGAGGCCACCACGAATCCGTTTGGAGTTGGTGTTTCCAGGATATCAGACGCTTCTGGCGGCTCGGGAGACTGGCTCTCTTCCTCTGCGGCAGCTGGCTGCAGAGGCTTTTTTTTCAGGCGAATTTTGGCCACGGGTCTCCGGTTTTTGTNGGATTGGTTTTTTGCAGGAGTGCTGACCTGTATCTCGTTTGCTGATGCTTCAGTATTTTGCATGAATCCTTCGGAATGTCCGTCGAAAAGTGAACTGTTGTGTTCACTAGGATTCTCTTCGACTTGGCTTTGATTCATGTTTGTTTCCTCTTTTAATGCTATGGGTTCGTGATTGCCATTATTGAATGGTTCTGTCTGGGATGAAGTGGATTTTTTTCTACGATAAACTGCCATCAAGAATCTCCATGATATATGCAGTCGAAACGGGCCCTACAACACAACAGCCCGCAGATGCTCTTGGAAGGATTTTTAAAGCGGCGCATTGAATCGATTGGTATGGTTTTTCAACCCTGTGCGGCAATCGGCGCCGCATATGTATAGTATATAAACCAATATAGTGAGGCGATGAAACGATGTCAATGGCCCCCATCTCTGTCATGCATTTCGATACTGCCTTCGAATTTTGCGCCCTCAATGATTTGTATGTCCGCTGCCCTGAGGCTTCCGGTGACGGTGGCATTGGGCAGAATGACTATGGTGTCAGCCACGTTCATAGCTCCCGCAAAGCGTCCGGCTATCACTGCCTGCTGTGCTGTACATGTGCTTGTTTTTATATCGGCATTGCGCTCGATTCGGATGAACGTGCCTTCCAGGGAACCATGGAAGGCACAGCGCAGATTGAGAGGCAGGCTTGAATGGAGTTGTCCGTTCAAGGTGACCGCCGGACCAATATAGGTTCCATATGGTTCCGGAGGCTCGAAATTCAGCCTTTTCATACTTTGATACTAAAGGCTGTCCTCATGAACAGCCTTCAACGCTGCACGCGCAGCAACCGGTCAGACTCTCTTTCTGAATGATTTCGGAATGCGGGTAGTATCCATTTCCCATGCAGCTTTCTTCAGTTCTCTGCCTGGCCTGAACGTCGCTACACCGTGATCCGATACAGAGACAATCTCGCCTGTCTTGGGATTTCTGGCTTTTGATCTGCCCTTTCTGAGCTTTACTTCGAAAGTCCCAAAACCCCTGAGCTCGACGATTTTACCTTCAAGAATCGCGCTTTTGATTTCGGAAAACAGACCGTCGATAAGCTCATGGATTTCCTTGCGGGTTGTCCGGCTTGACGGCGACAGCGATTCGTACAGCGCATCTATCAGCTCGGCTTTTGTCAGTTTTTCGGCCATACTGTTCTCTGCTCCTTCCTATAGGTGCCGGACTGTATTCCGGCTGATCTTAACCCAGTCTATTTACAAGCTTCTGCATGCGGGATTTCTTCCGTGCTGCAGCATTTTTCTTTACGATACCCTTTCGTGCGGCTGAATCGATTCGCTTGGTCATCTCAAGCAGAGCCTCTTTCGCGGCTGCCGCATCCTTTTTTTCAGATGCTACGACGACTTTCTTTGCTGCGGTTCTTATTGCAGTCTTCGCACTTTTATTGTTGAGCCTGCGCTTCTCATTCTGTCTTTGACGTTTTTCAGCTGACAAATTCCTGGCGCTCAATGGAATTCCTCCGGATAGATATACTGAATGCTAACCTTGGTTCGGTCAAAATGCTACACAAAGCTAGCAGATACCGCACATAAATGTCAATACTTATTGAGGGTAATTGCATTGCGAGATAAAATACGATAAAGAGTTATGACGATGTTTGTCAATGCGGTAATTGTCTTTTTGGTGCTTTTGATGTTGTTTGCCCTCGAATTTGCGCTGGTGGTACGATATTTCCTCACCACATCCAGGCAATCGCGCGATTATCTCTGTGCACGATATGAACAATTGGGCGCAAGGATGATCCTCAAGCTGTTCAGAGTCTTCCGCGGGTTCGAAATTACTGTCCTGAACCCGAAGAAGCTCGACATACCCGACCGCTGCCTTGTCATTTCCAATCATCAGAGCCTTTTGGATATCCTTGTCCTCATCTGGCTGTTGGGAATAGAGAAGAAGCCTCGCTTTGTGGCCAAGAAGGAACTCCAGTACGGTGTTCCTCTGGTGAGCTTCACCCTGAGGAAGGGCGGCCATTGCCTCATAAGGCGGCATGGCGCGCCGATCGAGACGATGAGGGCGGTGTCGAAGATGGCGCAGGTCTGCATGAGAGATCGGACCTGTCCTGTTGTTTTCCCTGAGGGGAGAAGATCGCGGGACGGCAGGCTGGGCATATTCCATTCCGCAGGCGTAAGGAAAATACTCGATGTGGAGCCTATACCGGTTGCTGCGATTGCGATTGACGGAGGATGGCGCGTTGCAACCGTGAGGAATTTCCTCAAGAGATTTGGGAAAGAGCCTTATATCGCCGAAATTGTAAAAATCTATGACGCCCCTCAGGGCAGACATGAAATTGAAGCGGTGCTCAGCGATGCCCACACGCGGATCGCCGAGTGCATCGAGGACCTGCGCAGACAGTAGCTAAAGAAGGGGCTGCCAAGAAAAATTCCTGGCAGCCCCTTCTTTCTGCATTTCGCCTGACTCATTTGAAGTCGCTTGGACGCCGCTCAACCCTTTTGCATTTTTCACATTCGGCAATATTTTTGACTCTGCCGTTTTCAAAGATGGTTTTCATCTTTATTTCACCGCCGCAGGGGCAGTAAAAGTGATGGGTAGAGGTAGTCGTGCGTGCGTTTTTAGAGATCTGTGCCATGACAACTCCTTTTTTACGAAAAACAACCGCGACAAGAATATAGAAATCGGCCCGAAAAGTCAATTCATAAAAAATGCCGGCGGATAAGGAGGGGTATCCGCCGGCCGATACAATGGAGGCTGCATGAAGAAGCTGCGCTCACTTGCTCTCGTTGTTATTATAATAGAAATTTAGTCCTAAGGTTACAAATTCGCAACAAAATTTTCATTTTTTTTGAATACCGTCCCCGAAAATTTTACGGACATACTCAAAAAAGCCTCTCCGGCCCCGCTTCGTCTGGATCTTAAAGCTCTCCGCCGCCTCTCCTATCTCCACGAAACGGCCAAATTTGCGCTTGAGCTCGTCCCAGTGTGCGACAAGAAAGAGATAGAGGTCAGAAATCGTGCGGCCGGGAAAAAGCGAGAGGAGATTTTCTGCATCTATGGCCTGGCAGATGGGCTGGTACACATTCTCGTGCCACGAAAAGAGAGCCTGGTGAAAGGGGATCTCTTCGGACATGTTCTGGTTCAGAAAGTATTTGTGTACGAGCACGTGTTCCCTGATGGTGTCGTATCGTCCCGGCTCGCTGAAAATGAGGTCATCGGTGCCTACAACATTGACATAGTTTGTCTCTCTGTAGAAGCGCTCCTTTTCATATTCGATGACTGCCCGCTTGATGTCCTGAATCGACATTTCGGGGTCCAGATGTATCTCGGACTGAAGCGAGATGACCTCGGCGTCGATGAATTCCTGCCCCTTTGCGCGCGCCACGGAGACCCTGTGGTTGCCGTCGCGGACAAAGTACAGGCCGCCCATTTCATACAGGACTACGGGTGGAAGAATCACATCCCTATACTGAAGTTCATCGATCCCGGTCCAGCGGGCCTTGAGATGCTCCCTCTTGGGGAAAAAGAAGCGGTTGAAATCCCTATAGCGCCCCTCGCTGCCCGCAATGTCTTCGAGGCGCACCGCCGTCACTCCGCGGTATGTCTCGCTCTGCGGCTTGATCAGCTGCTTGGCCTGATCGAAGGGCATCAGCTCGGTGAACGAAGGCCTCAGTATTCCGAATATTCTCGAGGCTAGGGCCTTTGTCTTCGCCTTGTAGAAATCCCTTTCAGCCTGCGTGTGAAAATCATCTGCCATCGCTGCTCTCCTTCGGCAGGGTGATCACCCGATGTCCGTAGACGTTTACCACCGATGTATCAAAGTAATCCATCTCGCGCAGGGCCTGCAAGTCGTAGAGGTGCACATGGCCGTGGATAAAGTAATATGGCCTCGCAAGCCGTATGAGCCACCGATAGGCTGAAATCCCACATGCGCAGGGTCCCCGCCGTCGTGGATTCCCCGGGGAGGGGAATGGGCGAGGATGATGTCGACCGATCTTCCAAAAAGAAGCCGCCTCACCAGAAGCCAGGGAAGCATCTGAATGATGCGAAAGGTCATCCATGTGTCGGTATACTGATTCTGTCCGTCATTGTAGCGGATGGAGCCGGGCAGGCCGAGCACACGAATGCCGCTTTCCTTTCTCATGCTGAAGCGGATGCGGCCCAGCCCTCCCCGCTGTTCAATGCTGTAGTAGTGCAGTCCCCCGCGGTAGTCGGCAGGCTCGTCGCTCCTGTCGTGGTTTCCCGCCACGGAGATGAGCGGTTTGTTGAGCATGCTCGCTATGTATTCGAGGTATTCGTTGGGGAGGTCTCCCGCCGAAAGTACGAGGTCGATGTCTGAAAAGCGCTCACATATCTGGGAGCTGTAGACGAGCAGGTCGACTTCGTCGGCTACGCAGAGTATGTGGAGCGGCTTTTTCATTCGATGATTCTCCCGAACATCGTGTAGAGCTTCTCTCTCGAAATTGCAATGAAAATCGGGCGCCCATGGGGACAGCGGGGTTCCGGGAGTGCCAGGGCCTCGGCTATCAGTCTTTCGGCGGAAGGCTGGTCGAGGATATCGCCGTCTTTTATCGCGGCCTTGCATGAGAGGGTTGCAGCGATGGCGTCCATGGGACCTGCGTCGGGAGAGGGTTGCGACAGCCATTCGACAAGCGCTTCGAGCGCCTGGGGCGCCGCGATCGCCGGGACAGCCTCGACGACCCAGGTGTCAGCCTCTTTTGCGATTCTGTATCCGATATAGTCGAGGTTCTGCTCGGATTCTTTGAGGTAGTGCTCGTTTTCCTGCGGTTCAAGCACATAGGGCACGAGGAGGGATTGGCTTTCCCCTCTTTTTGATTTGATTCTGTCGTAGAGAATGCGCTCATGCGCAGCATGCTGATCGAGAATGAAGAGCGTATCTCCCAATTCAAAGAGCAGAAATGGCCCTGGCCCCCTCCCGATATAGCGGGGAGAAGACAGCTGGCCCCGCTTTACCTTCTGCCAGAAATCGGCAGGGAGCTGGGGGCCGCCCTCCTGCACCTTTGCGTTTTGGGGAGGCCCGGAGAAAGCCGCATCCCTTGCCCAGTCCTTCGCTCTTTCCTCCACGGTAAATGGTTGGGTCTCGTCGAATTTCGGGTAGAATGCCCCTTCTTCCGGCGCAAACACAATCTCTCCAAAGGCCGGAGAGGCTGCCTCCAGGGCCTGAGTACTTCCTCTATAGCGGGCAGTCAACTCGTTTGACAGCAGGGTGTGGACGAGCGCTCTCAGCTCGGCCGGGTTTTTCAGCCGCACTTCCTTTTTGGCCGGATGAATATTGAAATCCGCGAGCGAAGGCTCTATTTCCAGGAACAGAAACGCGATCGCATGGGCACCTCCGGGAAGATACTTCCCGAATTCATATTCCATGAGGTTGATCAGTCCCCATTCGGGCACTCTTCTCCTGTTCACGAATACCTGGAGAAATTTGCGGTCTCTTCTGTACGATGATATATCCGCATAGACGAGCTGCACCTGCATGCTTTCGGCTTTGGAGGAAGCGTCGAATACGTGCATGTGGGCGAGCTCCGGATAGCATTGCACAATCCGGTCCTTTTGAGAGCCCGGCATTATCACATCCAGGTCGTTCGATGATTTCCACCGGAACGTGATGTCGGGGTGCGAAAGCGCGCGTTCGACAAAGGTCGTCCTGCACAGAAAAGCTTCGCTCTNGGGCCTCTTCAGGAATTGCTTGCGCGCGGGAAAGGACTCGAAGAGGCNCCGGACGGTGACCCGGGTGCCCTCTTTGCAGGGGAAGGATTCAACAGAAGGCTCTTGGAGGGGCGAGCTCGCAAGGCGCCAGCCCTCGACGANGCCGCGGAGCCTCGTCGCGATCTCCAGGCGCGCCACGGCGGCGATGGATGCCAGCGCCTCGCCGCGGAATCCCAGGGTTCTTGCCCTGAGGATGTCGTCGGGCTCATAGATCTTTGAAGTGGCGTGCTCCTTGATGGACAGCGCAAGATCTTCTCTCGGCATGCCATATCCATCGTCGGAGACAGTTATCTCTTCGATGCCCCCTGCAGNTATCGAGACGGAGATGTCGTGCGCGTCTGCATCGATGGCGTTGTCGAGGAGCTCTCGCAGAGCTGATGCCGGTCTGTCGATGACCTCTCCCGCGGCGATGCGGCGGGAAGTCTCCGGAGGCAGAATTCTGATTTTTCCCATTATTGGTATGATAATGATTTCAGGTGAAAAAACAAAGGCCGCGCCCATGGAAGTGCATGGAAGTGCGCGGCCCGGACTGGTCGGCGATTCGTCGCCGGAAGCGGCTGCTACAGCTCGAATCCGACTGAAAGGCTTGAGACTACGTCGAAGTCGTTTTTCGTCGGGTTCCACGTATATGCGTAATCCATCGAAACGACCGCAGTGCCCGCCTTGTAGCTCACCGTCACGCCGATTGAAGCATCCTCCAGGTCGGTGAGGTCCTGCCACACATTGCCGCCCGTTTTTTTGCCGAGGAAGAATTTTTCGTACCGTGCCGCAATGCCCACGTTGGGGATGAGTCCGCCACGGACAAGGCCGAATGTCCCGAGCACATGGGGAAAGTCCGCCGAATTGTCGGATGTGATATCGGGGATCCAGGCAAAAGGCGCATCGAGCGCCACCTTGAAGACCAGCGAGGACTTGAAGAGATCGAGGCCAAGCGATGCCAGCCAGCTTGGAGTGAAATTCGTGCCGGCCGGTGTGTGGTTCTTGATATACAGAAAACGGTCGGCCCGGTAGAGATCATAGTTCGCATCGAAATAGGAAGGAATGAAATCGTCCTGGAAATATCTGAATTGGGCTCCGTACAGAATAAAGCGCACGACCCTGCCGCGGACCCNCGCGATCGCGCCCATGGAGTTGTTCATCTCCCGCGCGCCCTCCACAAAGGTCGTGAGCGAGAAGATATCGCTCTGGATGACGGGCAGGGTAATGTCAGCCCCGACCACATAGATAGGCTCCGAAGGCTGGGAGCTTTCATAGCTGGTCCCGTACGTCGCATCGTCGACATAGAGATAGGGGTCCCTGTCGTACACGCCGATCGCGCCCAGCTGCAGTCTCCCCAGCAGGCTCTTCTCCATGAAGGCCAGAGGCTTGACATACACGCGGCCTCCAATGACATCGAACTTTGTGACGTTGCCCGTCAGAGCCTCGACGCCGACATAGGGGACCCCGAAGAGGCTGCCGTCGACACCCAGCTGCATGCCGAAGATGCGCTGCCTGGGCAGGAAGCGCATGTTCGAATAATTGTCGACGATCAGCCCGTTGCCGAGGGTAAAATCGGAGATGGAGCCCATCTTGACATAGAAGGGGTCCTCCCATTGCGTTCCATAACGGATATAGAGGATTTTGGGCAAGTATACATCGAAAATGGTCTGGCCGGATTNGGGCACCCAGTCGGGCTCATACAGTTCAAAGGCACTGGAACTTGTCCCGAGTCTAAACCTGAGCATGAGATCGAGCCCGATGCCGAATTTCCCGATGGAAAATTCGGGCTGCAGCGCCAGCTTGGACCAACTCTCCAGCTTTGTGGGATCGCTTGGATCAGGCAAAAGGTCTGTTCCCAGGCCCGCAGAGAAATTGAATCCTACCCCGGCATTCTCCTGAGCAAAGGCAGGGAGGGCGACAACCAATAGGGCGAGCAACACCAGCGCTTTTTTCACAGCAAGCCTCCTTCCTCTTTATTATACATGAACAGTATACTATACTTCCACGCGAATAGTATCCTAAAAGTGAACACGAAGTCATCAGGGGAATCGCTATGGATTTTTTTGCCCGCATCGGACAGCGAATTAAAAGAATGGATACCGTGCTCTGCATCGGCCTCGACCCGGCCTTTTCAAAAGCGGACATTGAGAAGCAAGGCAAGACTGGCTGCGCGCGCATCGCGCTTGAGCGCAATCTCCGGATTATAGAGGCGACATCCCCGTATGCCGCCGCTTTCAAACCCAATATTGCCTTCTATGAGGCGCTCGGCGAGCCGGGGATGGCAACTCTAAGGGAGACTTTGCATTCGATACCCGACGATATCCCCGTCATCATCGACGCCAAGCGGGGCGATATTTCAAATACGGCAGAGGCCTATGCGCAGGCGCTCTTCGGAGAGCTCGGCGCGGACGCCGTCACCCTGAGCCCGTATATGGGGCTCGATACCCTGGAGCCGTTCTTACAGTGGGAGGGGAGGGGTATTTTTGTGCTGTGCCGCACCAGCAATCCCGGAGCAGGTTTTTTGCAGGATATCGCGGTGAATGACAGACCTCTCTATCTCGAAGTGGTGAAACAGTGCGCCGCGCTGCCGAACGAGGTGGGACTTGTGGTGGCGGGCAACGACCTCGAAGCATTGCGGAGCGTCAGACAGGCCGCACCCTCGGCCTGGTTTTTGAGCCCGGGGATCGGCGCCCAGGGGGGGCAGGCGGATCAGGCTTTTGCCCTGGGTGCAAGGGACGACGGCAGGGGCATTCTGGTCGTCGTCGCGCGGGCAATAGCCGATGCTCCGGCGCCTTCCGAGGCCGCCCGCGGACTGCGGGATGTGATGCGCAGGGCTCGCGATGTCCGGACGACGGCTGAAAAAGCGCTCCGGGCGGACATTGAGCACAAAGAACTGTCGGCGCTCAAGCGCGATTTTGTCCATGCGCTCCTCTCGACAGGATGCTTCAGGCTGGGAGAATTCATCCTCAAAAGCGGCAAAAAGAGCCCATTCTATATCGATCTCCGGCGGCTCGTCGCTGATCCTCAGGCGATGAAGATCGCCGGCAGGGCCTACGCTCTCCTTGCTTCGGAGTGCAGGTACGACAGCATCGCAGGCATACCTGCCGCCGGCTTGCCTCTCGCGACAGTTGCCTCGCTGGAAACCCAAAAACCCATGATCTGGCCCCGCATGCCCGTAAAAGAGCATGGAACCGGAAATCGCATTGAGGGAAGCTACGCTGCAGGGGAATGCGCTCTTCTGCTCGACGACCTCATCACCACCGGCGCAAGCAAAATCGAAGCGATCGACATATTGCGGTCGGAGGGGCTTCGGGTAGATGACCTGGTTGTTCTGATTGAACGGGGCAAGGAAGGAAGGCTCGATATGGAGCGGGCCGGCGTACGGCTCCATGCATTTATGCATGTGCTGGAACTCTTCGATGTGCTCAGGCAGAGCGGCGAGATAGATGAACAGCAATATCGGAAACTCGTCGAATTTACAACAAACACGTAGTGAAAGCCCTGCTTCATGCCTGCTTCAAGAGGGCGCGGGCCCTGTGCGGGAAATCCGACAGATAGGTGGATTTTGCGTACTCCACGATTGTCCGCTCCATGCCTATCCAGAAATCCCCTGCATCACAGAAGTTACAGTTGGGGCAGATTTTCCTCCTGTTTTTTTCAATCGAGCAGGGGACTATTTCCAGCGTTTCTCCGACGGCAAACAGGATATCGTACGTCGAAATTTCGTTGAGTTTCTTGTTCAGGGAAAAACCACCACCTGGCCCGCGAAAGGCCTTGACGATGCCTGCCTTCCTTAACTTGTAAAAAATCTGCTGGAGAAATTCGGGAGAAAGACCTTCGATTTGCGCTATCCTCTGCAGGGACACTGGCTTTTGCTCATCAGACAGTTCTGCAAGGGTCAGAATTGCTCTGAGGCCGTAAAGCCCACGCGTTGTCATTCTCATTTTGTAACCCTCTTTTTCGATTTTTTAACAACACTTTAGTGTATAAATTTTACCATCACGGGGTAAACCGTGCAACCAAAAACTTATGTTGTTTCAATAAAAAGTGAGGCGGCTCTTTGGGCGGCCATAAAGGGTTGTCGATCAATTCCATCTGTCAATACGGGTGCAGCGGCGAGCCTTGAGCCGGGGACAGCCTGAAGAAACATGGAGTGGCCCTTGTTTCTCTCAGGTTCAGGATATCTCTTTCGCCCTTGTGCGTATCATCACCGACAGTATGGCATAGCCTGATGAAAGATCCTCTCGCTGTACAAGGACGTCGTCAGGCACCTTGAGCTTCACGTTCGTAAAATTCANGATCGCACGGATGCCGGCGGCGACAATTGCATCGCAGCTCGATTGGGCGTAGGGCGAGGGGACGGTGAGGACCGCAAGAGTTATGTTCATTTTTTCGATGACTTCTTTGAGCTCCTCCANTCCGTAGACCTGTACCTGATGGATAGAGTGCCTCACTTTCGAGAGATCGTTGTCGAAGGCAGCCACAAAGTGAAGGCCGTGATTTCTGAACTCCTGGTAGCCTATCAGGGCCGAGCCAAGGTTGCCCGCCCCTACAATCATGGCTTTCTGCTCGACATCCCATGCCAGATAGTGTTCGATGGCCGCTATGAGCGGTTCCACGGGATAGCCCTTTTTGGGCTTGCCCACAATGCCGGTGATGGCGAGGTCCTTTCTGACCTGTATCGGCTCAAGGTTGAGTTCGTTTGCAATCCATGTTCCCGAAATGTAGGNGTCCCCCGTTCTCTGGAATGCTCGAATAATATGGAGATATGAAGGTAGACGACGAATTGATGGTGCATAACTCAGCTTCGTTTTCATGGGCATATAGTCTCCTTGCTTCAGGTTGTATGAATAATTCCATATATAGCGTATGCAGACGTATCGATAAAAGTCAAGCGATTGGATGGCTTTTTTGCAAAACATGACAAAAAAAGGCGCTGAGGAAAAGGAGGTAAACCTCAGCGCCGCTGCTCATGGGAAATGACTTAAATGTCGGCATTCATGTTTGCCGCTTTCTGGGTTTTATTATATCACAAAAGTATAGAATATGCAACTTACAAGTTGTTTTCTGTGAATTTATGCATATGGAGGCGGTCGGTATTTAATTTTTATATATGAAAAAGCATCAATCCCACCACATTCTTCCAAAAAAATCGGGGCGGATCGAAGAGCCGGCATGGCGAATCGAGCATGCAGTCTTTACCTGCCCAAAGAGCGGGGAAAGACGCCTTAGAAAGAATTCCAGAGTCCGGCCGCCCGCGACGTCCTCATCGTAGAGGATCGCGTTTTTCCCGCGGAAGTCGAAGAGCCAGGCCTGGTCCGAGAGGCTTATGATGGGCTCCTCATCGTGGCGCTTGAACATCGAGAATCGGATGAAGTACAGCGGGACCTCCAGCAGTTCCGAGAGAACGAGCGCAGGCATTATCGAGCCATGAGCAGCCGCAACGAGGAGGGAGGGCTGATAGCCTTTTTTTATTTTTCCCGCGAGGGCCGAGAGGAGAGAGGGCTTCGCGCCGAGCCATGTATAGTGGTCCTGCACTGCGGTGTATACAAACGAAGAGACAGACGGAGGAACATCCGAGAGAAGACCGTTCAGGTTTTGCGCCGCGCCCGGGACAAAACGGCAGCACTCGCGGGCGACCTCGATGGCCCTCCAATAGAGTTCGTTCGCCCTCTGTATCTCCCCCAGTGAATGACTGATCCGATATTTGCGCGCTTCTTTGAGCTCATAGTACACGGTGGGGTGGAGAGGAAGGCCATGCTCGACACAGATCTTATAGTTCAGGAGGACATTGACGACGGAAGGGATGAGCACGTAGAAGCGTATCGCTTTATCGAGAAGAACCAGGGCTTGCGGAGGAGGGATTGCCTTCAGAGGTTCTTCTGCAGATGCGATATCCGACATGAGGTCCGTGATGGTGGATATGATGGCCTGAAACGGCATCGAACAGTTCATCTCCTCAGGCGGAGACTCCCAGTCCGCCCATTCAAGAATCTGCATGAATTTCAAAAGCGATGCCATAATGGTAATGTACGGTAGACTGGAATCATGAACAAGCCTCGAAGGAAGCGGAGCGCCATGGACTATTTCGCAATACTCAAATATAGTTGGAGGATATGGTTGGCAGTATGAATAAGCCGCTGGTTGAATGTGTACCGAACTTCTCTGAAGGCAGGGATCGTGCAAAGATCGAGGCGATCGCAGATGCCATACGATCCGTNCCCGATGTCTCCCTTCTCGATGTGGATCCGGGGTACGATACCAACCGCACGGTATATACGTTTGTGGGCGCACCGGAGGCCGTGAAGCGCGCCGCCCTCGAAGCGGCACGGGCAGCGCATGCAGCGATAGACATGAGGGCGCACCGCGGGGCGCATCCCCGGATCGGCGCGCTCGACGTGTGTCCCTTTGTGCCGGTCTCGGGCATCTCCATGGATGAGTGCGTGCAGCTGTCGAAGGCTTTTGGCAAGGAGCTCGCCGAAGAGTTNCGGGTGCCCGTATTTTTGTACGAAAAGTCTGCGTCGCGCCCCGAACGTCAGAGCCTCGCCGACATCCGGGCGGGCGAGTACGAGGGACTTGCGGATAAGCTGGCCGATCCTGCCTGGCAGCCGGACTGCGGGCCNGCCCGGTTCGACGCGCGCTGGGGCGCCACCGTGACGGGCGCGAGAGAATTTCTCATCGCATACAATATCAATCTCAACACAAAGGACAAAAAGCTTGCGCACGACATCGCCCTCAGCATCCGCGAGGCCGGCCGCAGCGCCAAAGATGCCGAAGGCAACACGGTCAGGGTGCCCGGACGCCTGCGCGCCGTCCGCGCGATCGGATGGTACATAGACAGCTATCAGTGCGCCCAGGTTTCGGTCAATCTGCTCAATTTCCATGAGACGCCCCTGTATTCGGTCTTCGACACGGTGAAGGAAGAGGCGGAGGCCCGGGGGCTCTATGTGACAGGTTCGGAGCTCATAGGACTCATTCCGCTCGAGGCGATCCGGTCCTGTGGTCAGTATTACCGCAGGAGAATGGGCAAGAGCCCGGCGCTCTCGGACCGCGAGCTGGTGGATCTGGCAGCCCAGACGCTCGGCCTGCGCTCTGTCCAGCCTTTCGAACCGGAGAAAAAGATTGTCGAGTGGGCCATTGGAAGGGCNAAAGCCCTTGTTTCGATGGACCTCCGCTCTTTTGTGGATACTGTCTCCTCCGATTCGCCGGCGCCCGGGGGAGGTTCGGTCGCCGCGCTCGCGGGAGCTCTTGGAGCGGCCCTGGGGGCGATGGATGCGAACCTCACCGTGGGCAAAAAAGGCTATGAAGCCGTCTCTGAAGCGCTTTCAGCGCTCGGCGTGAAGGCTCAGGAGCTGAAGAGGGCGCTGCTCGACATCGTGGACGAGGACACCGAGGCCTTCAATGCCGTCATGGAAGCGATGAGGCTCCCCAAATCCTCCGATGCAGAGAAGCTCGCCCGAAGCGCCGCTCTCGAGGCGGCAGGGAAGAACGCTGCNCGGGTGCCCTTGAGGACCGCAGGCCTCTGTCTTGAAACCATGAAGCTGTGTAAGGACGCCGCGAAATCCGGCAACGTCAATTCAGCGACAGATGCCGCAACGGGATGCAACATGGCGTATGCGGGCTTGCTGAGCGCAATTCTGAATGTGCGCATCAATGTCCAGACACTCTCCGATGAAGAGTTCAAGGCGGCAATGCGCCGCGAGTGCGGCGCCCTCGAAGGTCAGGCCGCCGCGGTCAAGCAGGAGATGGATACCACAATATCAGGTGTCTTTAACGGCTGATGTCATCTCTGGGCTATTCACTTCCCTGGCGAGTAAATGATCGTGCAAAAACAGTATTGACCAACAGGCGAAGGAGTACTATACCTTGCGTTGATTATCACAATCCAAGGAGCCTGGGGGATGAAAGGCGCTGACGTTGACATCTTGGGTGTTTCAAAGTTTTTTGGCTCTTTTCAGGCGCTGAAGAATGTAAGCCTTTCCATTCTGAAAGGGGAATTTTTTTCTCTGCTGGGTCCTTCCGGTTGCGGTAAGACGACAGTCCTCCGTCTGATAGGAGGATTCGAAGATCCGGACAGCGGGAGCATCGCCATAGAGGGCAAGAATGTCGTGGGGCTTCCTCCGGACAAACGACACTGCAACACCGTCTTTCAAAGCTACGCTCTCTTTCCCCACCTCAGCGTATTCGAGAACGTGGCCTTCCCCCTGCGGATCCGAAAGATACCCCAGCAGCTCGTACGCGAAAAAGTCATGCACTATCTGTCGCTGGTGCAGCTCGAAATGCACGCNCCCAAGAAGCCTTCCCAGCTCTCGGGAGGACAGCGGCAGCGCGTTGCGATCGCCCGCGCCCTCATCAACGAACCTTCCATACTGCTCCTCGACGAGCCACTGTCCGCCCTCGATGCGAAGCTCAGACAGCACATGCTCATGGAGCTGGATACAATTCACGACAAAGTGGGCATAACCTTTATCTATGTGACGCACGACCAGCAGGAAGCGCTTTCGGTGTCGGACCGCATCGCGGTCATGAATATGGGCGAAGTGCTCCAGATTGGCACGCCGCGGCAGATCTATGAAAACCCCGCGACCGAATTCGTCGCCCGCTTTATCGGCGAGACCAATGTCTTCAATCTGAAGATCATATCTATCGATGGTACAAAAATATATGGCGAGACGGACGGGCTCGGCCCCATGTCCGTCGACGACGAGACCGATGCCAAACCGGGCGAGACGGTGCTTGCGACCATCAGGCCGGAAAAAATCCGCATATCCACGGACATACCCGACACAAGCGGGGGACGCATCAATATTCTCCATGGCCATGTCGCCGAGCCCATATATTCGGGTTTCCAGACCAAGTATGTCGTGCAGCTCGACACAGGGGTGATGGTCACCGTGTACAGGCAGCATGCAAACTGGTCCGAAGGAATCCCCGATATCGAGTGGAAGGATGAGGTCTACCTGTCGTTCAGCGCTGCGGACATGGTGATCGTGGAGATGCACGAGCAATGAAAAAACAAGTGGGACTCTTGTATACATTGCCGCAGCTCCTGTGGCTGTTTGTGTTCTTTGCCGCTCCCCTGTGCATCATCATCGCCTACTCGTTTTTGAAAAAGGGGCTCTATGGCGGGGTCGAGCCGCAGTTCAGCGTCGAGGCCTATACGGCGATGGCCAACCCCAACATTCTTCTTGTCACATGGCGCACGCTCAAGATGTCCGTCATCGCTACCGCCCTGACTCTTCTTGTTGCGCTGCCCTGCGGCTACAGCATCGCCCGTTCCAAAAATCAGGCCATCAGGCTTTTTCTGGTCATAGTGCCGTTTTGGACCAACTTCCTCGTGCGCATCTATGCGTGGATCGCCATCCTGGGGAATGAAGGGTTCCTGAACGATATTCTGCGCGCTCTGCACCTCACCACGGAGAGTGTCCAGTTTCTGTACAATCAGACTGCCGTCATCCTCGTCCTTGTCTACATGTATCTGCCCTATGCGATCCTGCCGCTTTTCTCGACGATCGACAAATTCGATTTTACGCTGCTCGACGCGGCGAGGGATCTGGGGGCGACACGGTTCCAGGCATATCTGCGCATTTTGCTTCCCAACATCAAGAGCGGGCTGGTGACGGCGGGGCTCTTCACCTTTGTCCCGATATTCGGAGCCTACGCCGTGCCCCTGCTCGTCGGCGGCAAGGACTCCTACATGCTGGGCAACATCATCGCCGACCAGCTGACCAAGACGCGCAACTGGCCGCTCGCCTCGTCCATCTCGATGACGGTGACCGTTCTCACCACCGGCCTCGTATTTCTCATTGCGATGCGGAAACCGCGCGAACAGAAGCAGGTCTTCGATGCAGACCCGGCATTCATGCAAGCCTCTCCTGCGGGGAAGAGGTAATCCATGGCGCACATACCGAGACGACCAAAGGCGCTGAGGATTGCCATGCTGTGGCGGGCGCGGCGCATGCTCCGGAAGGGTGGCACTGCGGCGCGCAAATTCATGCCGGCCCGTTCCTCCCTCTCCAATGCGATCTACTGGGCAGTCATCGGTTTTCTCTTTCTGCCCCTGTTCGTGCTTGTGTTTTATTCCTTCAATGCGGGGCGGCAGACCACATGGCAGGGGTTCTCTTTCGTGTGGTACCAGAAACTGGTGATGGAGTCGCCGGAACTCTGGCACGCATTCTCCAATTCCATCATCATAGCCTTCGGTTCAGCGCTGATGTCGACGGCCATAGGCAGTCTGGCGGCGGTCGGGACCGCACGCTACTCCTTCAAGCTCAAGAATTTCGTCTCCACCATGAGTTTTATACCGATGATCCTGCCCGAAATTGTCGTCGGCGTATCGCTGCTCATCTTCTTTGCCGGCGTTGGCCTGAGGCTGGGGCTCCTCACGGTGTGGATCGCCCATACAACCTTCAATCTGCCCTTTGTGTACCTGCTGGTCTCGGCAAGGCTCGACGAAGCCGATCCGAGCATCGTCGAAGCCGCGCGGGACCTCGGCGCAAACGAAATGCAGATACTTTTCCGCATCATTCTGCCCATGGCCCTGCCCGGCATATTGAGCGCTTTCCTGACGGCCATCACGCTCTCGCTCGAAGACTTCGTGATCACCTTCTTCGTGACCGGCCCGGGGGGAACGACGCTCCCTCTCTATATCTATTCCATGATCCGGTTTGGAGTTTCGCCCGTCATCAATGCGCTCTCTGCGGTGATGGTGGCCGGGACTGTACTTCTCGTCTATCCGATGAGGAATTTCCTGAAAGTGTTTGCAGCGCGATGATGTTGCGCATATATAGAGGAGGTCCAACATGGTAAAACTGCGGGGGATTCTGTTGAATCTGTCCGGTCTTGCTCTTATCAGCACGCTGCTTGTGCTGAGCGGGTGCGGAGGCGGCGGACAGTCCAAAACGCTGTATATTTTCAACTGGACATACTATACGCCGGATTCCGTCATCCAGAAATTCGAACAGGAATACGGTGTCAAAGTTGTCTACGATACCTTTGCGTCCAATGAGGAGATGTTCGCGAAGCTGAAGGCCGGCGGCGCAAATTACGATATCACCTTCCCCTCCGGCGACTATGTGTCGATCATGATCAAGGAAGGCATGCTCGAGAAGATCGACAAGTCGAAGCTCAAGAATTTTGCGAATGTCGATCCGGCGGTGCTCGCACAGTGCGATTTCGATCCGGGGAACCAGTATTCGATTCCCTATTATCTGGGAGCGGCCGGCGTCGCCGTCGACAAGACGAAAGTTCAGAATTATGACCGGTCATGGTCGATTTTCGGACAGAAAGATTTGGCCAACCGCATGATCATGCTCGACGACATGCGCGAAGTGATGGGCGATGCGCTCAAGTATCTTGGATATTCCGTGAATACGACCGACCAGCAGCAGATCGACGAGGCGCGCGATCTCATCAACAATGTATGGAAACCCAACCTCCTCAAATTCGATGCGGAGGCCTTTGCGAAGAGCTTTGCCGCCGGCGAAGTCTGGGTGGCCCAGGGATATGCGGAGTCAATCTTCGCGGAGGTCGACAAGTCCAACTGGGGCACGGTCGATTTCTTCATTCCCAAGGAGGGCGGGCCGAGTTATCTGGATTCGATGGTCATCCTCAAGGGTTCCAAGAACAAGGATCTCGCGCTGAAGTTCATCGATTTTATCCACAGGCCGGAAATCTATGCCGAATTCTGCGACTATTTCGGCTTTCCTGCGACGGCCAATATCCCCGCAAGGGCGCTCAAGAAGGGAGAGTCGTGGTACCGCCCCGAGGACCTTCTGAACTGCGAACTGAAGAAGGATGTGGGCGCGGACCTCGAAAAATACAACGCTGCGTGGCAGACCATCCGCGTAGGCAAGTGATCGGGAAGGCTGCCCGCAGAAGATGCGGGCAGCCTCGTGCGGCATAGATTTGCCTGAATATGCTCAATAGTTTGGCATGTCGTCCAGGCCGCCGGCGTTGACGACTTTGGAGAAGCCGAGCGATTTCAATATTTTCGACGCATATGCCGAACGGGCGCCGGATGCACAGTAGAGCACTACCGGCGTATCCTTCTGGCCGATCTCATTCGCGCGCTGCGTAATCTCGTTGACGGGGATGCAGATCGCGTTTGGGTAGTGTTCTTCCTCAAATTCTTCCTCCGTCCTCACGTCCACAACGACCGCGCCGCTGCTGATGAGTTCTTCGATTGGATTGAGCGCCATGGTTCATTCTCCTTCCTCGATTGTGTCCTGAACTTCCTGCACAAGCCTCAGGCTCATGTAGCCGCCGCTTATATAGTGGATATCCTCCCTGTCATTCTGAACGAGCTGGCGGTAGGCGAGGTGCCCCTCGAACCCCGCCTTGGAAACGATGAATATCGGTCCGGCCGGAACTTCTCCGATCCTGTCCCGGAGCTCGTCGAGGGGAATGTGGATGCTGCCTCTGATGTGGCCATGCAGGTATTCGGCATAGGTACGCACATCGAGGATCGTCACAGTACCCTGGCGGATGAGCGGCGCCGCTTCCTGGGCGGTGAAGAATTTCGAGAAGCCCTGCATATCGTTGAGTGCGGCGAAGGACGCCATCTGCATCGGGTCGTTCGCGCTCGAGTAGGGCGGGGCATAGGCCAGATCGAGCTCGGCGATGTCTTCCAGGGAAAGTCCCGCGTGCACCGCGACCGCGAGAACGTCGATGCGTTTCTCGACACCTTCCTTTCCGAAGGCCTGTGCCCCGAGGATTTTTCCGTCCTTTTGATAGATTATCTTGAGGCTTAATTCCTCATGGCCCGGGTAGTAGGTCGCGTGGTGCGCTCTGTGGATGGTCACGGCCCTGGCGTCGATGCTGGCTGCCCTGGCCGCCTTTTCCGAGAGTCCGGTCATCGAGAAGGTACGGTCCATCACCTTCACCACCGAAGTCCCCATTGCCCCCGAATATTTCATTGCACCGCCGAGGGCGTTTGTGGCTGCAATGCGGCCCTGGCGGTTTGCGGGCCCGGCGAGCGGCATGCGGACTGTGGTCCCATCGGGCACGCGCAGGACTTCGATCATGTCGCCTGCGGCGTAGATGTCCGGGTCGCTGGTTCTGAGCCGTTCATCGACGGCGAGGCCGCCTGCATTGCCTATCGCGAGGCCGGCCTGTCGTGCCAAGTCGAGGTTGGGGCGGACTCCGGCGGCGAGAAGGACCATGTCTGCCGGAATCGCCGTGCCGTCGTTGAGAGTGGCTGTACGCACATCCCAATCTATGCGCGCTACGGACTTGCCCGTAATCGTCGTTACGCCATGTTCGGCCAGGGCCTGGACGATCTGCGCGCCGAATTCCGGGTCAGCGGGCGGCATGACCTGATGCATGAACTCGACGATGGTCGTCGAAATTCCGCGTCTGTTGAAGGCTTCGGCCGCTTCGAGGCCTATGAAGCCTCCTCCCACCACGAGCGCTGATTTCGGGTCATATTCTTTGATAAAAGCTTCGATTTTATCTGTGTCGGGAATGGTCCAGAGTTTGAATACATTGGGGCTGTCCAGACCATCGATCTGCGGCCTCAGGGGACTTCCCCNCTGCGCGAGGATCAGCTTGTCGTAGGGAAGGTCCGATTCGCCGCCACTGCCCTTTATGCGCACTTTTTTCTTCTGCCTGTCTATACCGACAGCTTCGGTGTTGAGCATGACATTGACTCTGTAGCGTGCAAAGAATCCCTCGGCGGTCTGAAGGATGAGGCGCCCCCGTTTTGGTATGTCTCCTGAAACACGGTAGGGCAGGCCGCAGTTTGCGAAGGATACGTAGGGCCCTTTTTCGAGAATGATAATGTCGGCCTTCTCGTCGATCCGCCGGGCCCGGGCCGCCGCAGTCGCTCCTGCAGCAACGCCTCCAATTATCACGAGTTTCATTGCATCCTCCAATATATAATAAATTATATATAACTATTTTTATTTCGTCAAGCCAGGCTTCTGTCTGCGGTAAGACCAACGGATTGTCATCTTTTCAATGCTGGAGTACAACAAGCACATGTGCGATCTGTTCTCGAAGCGCTCCGAAGCAGGCGAATCTGAACCGAACGAGCTTGCCCGGATTCGCGAACAACTCTCGGGGGAGGGGAGGCCTCTCAAGGATTTATCGCAGAGCAATCCCACGAGGGTCGGCCTCTCCCGCGCCCCCGAGCTGTTTTCGCTGAAAACTCCGGAGAACGCGATCTATAGTCCCGAGCCCAAGGGCCTCTTTCGTTCCCGGATGGCGCTTTCGGAACACTTCGCCCTGAAAAAAAGGGACATATCTCCCGAAAATCTCTTTCTGTGCGCCTCTACCTCGGAAGGATACGCCTGGCTCTTTAAGCTTCTGTGCGATGCGGGGGATATCGTGCTCATTCCCAAGCCGGGCTACCCCCTGTTCGAGCAGCTTGCGGCGTTCGAACTTGTCCGCACCAGGGCATATTCCCTCGAATACACTCATTCTTCGGGCTGGCACATCGATGTGGATGGAATAGAATCCATGCTCGCATCCGAGCAGGGCGCCAGGATAAAGGCCCTCATCGTCATCAACCCCAACAACCCCACCGGCTCCTATGTCCGAGATGGCGAGAGGGCTGCAATTCTNCGCCTGTGCGAGCGATATGGTCTCGCGCTTGTCGCCGACGAGGTGTTTTTCGATTTTCCCCTGGATGACGCCGTGGAGCGGCGCAGCTTTATCGGCGAAGAGCGCGTGCCCACCTTTGTGCTCGACGGGCTCTCCAAGCGTCTGGGCATGCCCCAGATGAAGCTGGGGTGGATCGCCGTCTCGGGGCCGTCCGGAGAGGTGGCGCGCGCGAAAAAGAGGCTCGAGCTCATCGCCGATACCTACCTTTCGGCGGGGACGCCCGTCATGAATGCCCTGCCTTCCCTTCTCGACCGGGAATCGGTTTTTTTGCACGAACTCCTCGCGCGGATACGGGAGAATTACTCGACATACCGCGCTGTGCTGGAGAGGCAAGAGAGCCCCCACCGTGTCCTCGCGTGCCAGGGGGGCTGGACCGCCCTGATCGAGAGCCCCGCGTTTCTTGAAGAAGAGAGAGTGGCGGAGCTGCTGTTGCGGCAGAAGGGCATCTCCGCACAGCCGGGATTTTTCTTCGACATCGAGCGCGGCGTCCATTTTGCCTTCAGCCTCATCATCCCCCAGACCTGGGCCGCATCCTGGTCCAAAGAGTATAAAGAACTGTTCGACACCCTCCAGACACAATGACGAAGAATGAGAAATATAGTATCTTTTCGCAGGGAGGAGTTATGTCCGCGATCCTGATCGATGGTAAGAAAACAGCTGAAGACATTCGGAGCGAACTGGCCGCAAAAGTCGCGCTGCTCAAAGGAAAGGGCGTGGCGCCGGGCCTCGCCGTCATTCTCGTGGGCGACAACCCCGCATCGGTGTCGTATGTGACCGGAAAGGAAAAAGCCTGCGCGGAGATCGGCATTCAGAGCTTCGAAACCCGCTTGCCGGAGAATGTCGCCGAGGCGGTGCTCCTCGAAAAGATAGCGGAGTGCAACCGCGACCCCTCTGTGCACGGCATTCTCGTGCAGCTCCCCCTTCCGCGGCACATCGATGAGCGCCGTGTGATCGGCGCGATCGACCCCGTCAAGGATGTCGACGGATTTACCCCCATCAATCTCGGGAGAATGCTCCTCGAAGAACCCTGTTATATCCCCTGTACGCCGCGCGGCATCGTCGAGCTTTTGAAACGGAGCGCCGTCCCCACCGATGGTGCGCACGCGGTGGTCGTCGGCCGCTCGAACATCGTCGGGAAGCCGCTCGCAAATCTCCTCATCCGCAAGTCCGTCAACGCCACGGTGACCGTATGCCACACGGGGACAAAGGACCTCGCGGCGCGCGTCAGGGAAGCGGATATCGTGATCGCGTGCGCGGGGAGACCCGGGCTGGTCTCCGTCGATATGATCAAAGAGGGCGCCTGCGTGATCGATGTCGGCGTCAACCGGGTCCCCGACCCCACGAANAAGAAGGGGTTCCGGCTCTGCGGCGACGTCGATTTCGAAGGGGCCTCGAAGGTCGCGGGATGGATCACCCCCGTGCCCGGCGGGGTAGGGCCCATGACCATCGCCATGCTGCTTTCGAACACCGTCGACGCAGCTTCGCGGATTTCAGGCGTTCAATTGTGATGTAAGACTATGGTCGATGTACAGTCGTTCCAGGACGATCGCCATATAGCGATCCAGAAAGTGGGCGTCAAGGGCCTGCGGTATCCAATAACGCTCCTCGACAGGACCGAGAAGTATCAGCATACGACGGCCCTCGTCAATCTCTATGCAGACCTGCCGCACGAGTTCAAGGGGACACACATGAGCCGGTTTATCGAAGTGTTCGAAGAATACCGGCAGGACCTCTCCATGCCCAATGTGCTCAGAATGCTGAAGAAGATCAGGACTGAGCTCGCTGCGCGGACGGCATACACGGACATCCACTTTCCGTATTTTATAAAGAAGGCGGCGCCCGTCTCGGGCCAGACGGCGATCATGAGCTACGACTGTTTCTACGAGGCGAGCAGTTCGGAGAAGGGCCACCGCTTTATTGCGGGCGTGACGGTGCCGGTCCAGACGGTCTGCCCCTGCTCCAAGGCGATATCGGACGGCGGCGCCCACAACCAGCGGGGCGTGGTGACACTTCAGGTGTCTCTGGGGCCCTTTTTCTGGTTTGAGGACCTGATCCGCATCGTCGAAGATTCGGGTTCGAGCGAGGTGTTCACTCTGCTGAAGCGCGAGGATGAGAAATTCGTCACCGAGAAAGCGTACGCACAGCCGCGCTTTGTCGAGGACGTGGTCCGCGAGGTATATTCGAAAGTCGATGCCCTGCACCGTTTTCCGTGGTTTTCGGTCGAGGCGGAGAACTACGAGAGCATCCACAATCACTCTGCCTACGCCTATGTCGAAAAGAGCGAACGCTCGAAGATCGAACCGGTCAACGGCGAGCACGGGAAATGCGATACGCTCGAACCGATCTGATAAAGAAGAGGAATGGATATGGAGAACAATTATCCGGTGGATCCCAAGAATCTCAGCGATAAGGGTACAAAGGGTGTCATGTCCACAGCCGCCGGTATCGGCATGCTGGGAGTCAACGCCCTGCTCGGCGTCCCCGTGGTGGGGACGGTGATTTCGGCCGGGCTCCTCGCCCTGGGCGCCATAGGTCTCTTCGGAAAATCGAAGACCGACAAGGCATCCGGAACCATCCTGGCCGTGGCGGGCATCGCAGGGCTCACCACTTTGTTCATACCGGGCATTGCGCACTCGTTTTTGTCGCTCGGGGGAATAGGCCTCCTGGGATACGGAGTATACAATCTTTTCAGCTTCCTGCGGGGTCTGCACAGGAAAAGATGAAGAAATACCACATAGAGACCTATGGCTGCGAGATGAACAAGGCGGAATCCGCGGCCATGGAGGCGACCCTGCGTGAACATGGCTGGGAGCGCTCCGGGGAGGAAGAGGCTCAGCTCGTCCTCCTGAACACCTGTACGGTGCGGACGACCGCCGAAAATCGCGCATGGAACCGCATTCATCAGCTTTCGGCGCGAAAGAAAGAGCGGGCCTTTGTACTCGCCGTCGTCGGCTGCATGGCCGAACAGCACAAGAGCGCCATTCAGAGCAGGGCGCCGGGCGTGGACTATGTACTCGGCACCTTCCAGAGGCAGTCGTTCGGGCTCATGATCGATATGATCTCCAGTGGCCAGAAAGTCGACGTGCTCGAGGAGACGCCCAAGTATGTGTTCGACGCGAGCCACCACGAGCTTGGCGCATTCCGCTCTTTTGTCCCCATAATGCACGGGTGCAACAATTTCTGCTCCTTCTGCATTGTGCCCTATGTGCGCGGGCGGGAAGTCTCGCGCAATCCTGAGGACGTTCTCCGCGAGATCGATCAGCTCGAAGACCTCGGCGTGAGGGAAATCACTCTCCTGGGGCAGAATGTCAACTCGTACCGCTGGGAATCGGATGGCAGGGTATTGAATTTCCCGGAGCTCCTGAGAATGATAGCCGCGCATCTGGGTGAAAGGCGCGCGCTTGCCAGGGAGCAACCTGCGAACCCCCGGCAGTCCGACGGACGCATCGGGTGGATACGGTTTTTGACGAGCCACCCCAAGGACCTCTCCAGCGAGCTTGTCGAGGCCGTTGCAGAGAACCCCATATTCTGCCGCCACATACACCTGCCTTTCCAGTCAGGCTCTAATGCGGTGCTCGCTGCGATGAACCGCAGATATTCGCGGGAAGGGTACATCTCCCTCGTCGAAGAGCTCAGGGAGAAAATACCGCAGTTGACGCTCTCCACTGACATTCTGGTGGGTTTCCCCGGCGAAACCGAAGAGGATATCGAACAGACGCTCGACCTGATGCGCCGTGTCCGTTTTTCCTACGCTTTCATGTACCACTTCAATGCGAGAGACGGCACGCCGGCGGCCAGGATGCCGAACAGGACACCCGACAAAGTGAAGAAGCAGAGGCTCGCGCGCGTCATTGCGCTTCAGAAAGAGATAACTTCTTCGCTCATGAAGGAGCGGGTGGGCCAGACCGACGAAGTCCTCATAGAAGACATCTCCAGACGCTCATCCAGAGAGGTGCTGGCGCGGACCACCCGCGACGAAATGGTGGTCTTCGCAGCGCCGCAGAACAGGATCGGGCAGTTCGCCCGGGTCCGGCTGCTCTCGATCGCAGGCAACACGTTCAGAGGCGAGGAAGTGTGAATAAGCTCGGAAGGGAAACAGCCAAGAGAGGGGTGCCTTTCTCCGACATCTTCTTTCTTGCCTTATCTCTCTTTATGTGCCTGCGCGCGCCTCCAGCCTGGAGCCAGACCTATAAGAATCTGGCCCAGGCCCGTCAGGCCGCTGCAAGTGCAAAAACCCAGGATGCGCTGAAGACCGTGCTGCTCTCCGCCCTTCCGCAGCTCTCGGTTCGGGACGGAATAACCTTGTGCGCGGAATATGAATCGAAAGTGAGCCCGACGTTCAAGGCGGAATTGCGGGGTACGGTTGGGGGCCTGTATCTCCTTTTGGGACAGACAGAGGATGCGGCGGCCTGGTACACAAAGGCTGCCTCCCTCGACTCTCGATATGTCACGCAGGCGCTGCGGCTCTCAATCTCTATCGGGGACCAGAAGAGCGCATTGCTGCTCCTGAAAAATGAGGCGCTCTCTGCAGAATCCAGGGCCATGCTCGATGTATGGCTCTCCTTATACGACAACGACTATTCATCCGCCTCTGCGAAGGCGAAAGATGCGCTTGCCCGTGTGTCGGATCGGCAGGTGCGGCGCGAGCTGCTCTTTTTACAGTACATCGCCGATTTTGGCCAATTTGGAACTTCGCATTCCACCCTGACCAAGGATTTTCCAAGCTCAATCGAGGCGGACCTGGTGAAAGGGAAGGTTTTTCCTTCCTCCTGGTTCGTGCTTTCGCTCGGCCTGTCCTGGTTCGATGCTTCGGCGCTTCTGTCTGATTTTCAGAAAAAGAGTGTGCCGTATGAAGAGAATAAGGACAGCGGAGCCACCTACTGGCTGCAGGTCGGCTATTTTTCCTCCAAAGACAATGCCGAGCGCCTGTCCAAGACTCTGACCGCAAAGGATTTCCAGACCCGGATCGTCGAATCGAAGAATGCGGATGGCGACCCGCGCTGGGCCGTTCAGGTGGCGGCGGCGAAAGAGGACTGGCAGAAAACCCGATCTATACTGAAGGACCAGGGATACGAGTCCTATCTCGTCGGACCCTAGCTCGTTTTTGTGAACACATAGGGCGTGCGGTACTCGATCTGGACGCCGTTGGGCCCGATTTGCGCCGGAACGAGGCGCACCCGTCGTATCGCGCCATCGCCCGACTGCTCCGCCGAGACGACAAAGAGCAGTCTCTCCGCCGCAAGCCCGTTCGGCTGTATCTGCAGAAAATCCAGCACCCGGTATCCGTTGTAGTCGTAGAATCTTGCGATTCCTTCTCTGTATTTTTTATCCAGTACGATGATGCTCTTGGACGGGGCCAGCACGAGCACCGAATCGTCATTGCCGAGGTATCGCCCCAGGAAAAGGTCAAAATCGGGCTGCCCGGCCTGCAGGGGGCCCTGTTGGACCGCCGATGCCGCGCTGTAGGTCCCCGACCAGCCTTCATCCCGGCGGAAGCGCGAGACTTGCTGATCTATAATGCCAACTGAGATTTCATCCTGTGCCTCTGCGTCGATCTCCACAAGCCGTGTGAGGCCGCTCGCCTCCGAAAGACTGCAGGTGAGATAAAGTCGATTTCCNNCGTTGCGTGCGGCGCTTTTTATGATNNTCCATCGCTGCTGAATCTGGAGGGATCCCAGGACCAGAGCATTGCCCTGTACATCCANGAACAGAGAGCGCGGATCGGAGGGGTCCGAACCCCTCGTCCACAGCCGGTTGAGCCACGACAGAAAGGCCCGGGCATCCGCCCCTGCCAGAGAGAGATTGTTGTCGTGCCTGACGAGAGCTTCTGAATTTTTTTCAAAAGAGGAAAGACGCCTATTCCAAGTGTATGTTGTCTGAAGGGCCATGCCGGCGCTGTCCGACGGAGTCTGCACAATGATTGAGGCCGGGGCGGGATTCTCGGAATTGTCCGGTTCATGGAGGCTGATTTCGCTGCCGGCACCGGAGAAGACGCGCGCATACCNCCGGTCGGAGGAGCGCCAGAATACCGTGAGCGTCTGGTCGCTGGCTGCATCGAGCCCCTGGACAATGAGGTCGGGAAAGCCGTCTGCCGTCGCATCCACAGGCTGTACGATGATGCTGTCCAGTTCTGTAGCGGCGATGGGCCNCTCAAAATACCGGAAATAGACGCCGAGAGCAGGAGAGAAGTCGGACACGACAATCTCCAGGGAGCTGCTCGCGGTGCTCTTCTTGGACAGAATAACCTGCTCGAAATCCTCATCGTCATCCACATTGATGTCGATCGTCTTGAGAAAGAGTTCACCGGGGAGAGGAGTAATGGTTGCCCGCTGCTGCATTGAGTTTGGAGAAGGCGTTTCGTCTTTATCCGAGGGGGCCTCGAGGATGACGGTGCGGTTCTCTATCGGGACGGCGGCCTGAAGGACTTCCTGCCGCTGAAGCGCGACGAGCCACGCCGCAAGCGCAAAGGCAACGAAAAAACNTGCGATATATATGCGCCTGAGCGTGGTTTGTCTTCTTTTCATGGTCCTCAAACTTGGTGTCTAGGCACTGCCTAAAACAGACATAATCCTCTGGAGCGCGTCTTCGAGTTCCTCTGCGGAGATGACGAGCGGCGGCGCAAAACGGATTATGTTCCCGTGTGTCTGCTTTGCAAGTATGCCTTTTTCCTTGAGCGCGAGACAAGTGGGGTAGGCGTCGAACGCTTCTTCAAACACGACGGCATTGAGGAGTCCCTTGCCGCGGACGAGGCGGATTCTGTCGGATTTGACACTGCCGATCGCCTGTCTGAAGCGTTCGCCGCGCACGANAGCCTTCTCTTCAAGGCCTTCTTCCTCCAGCACTTCTATCGCGGCGATGCCGACGGCCCCTGCAAGCGGGTTTCCGCCGAAGGTTGAGCCATGAGTTCCCGGAGTGAAGACATCCATGATCTCGTGGTCCGCCACGATGGCGGAGATCGGCATGATGCCTCCTCCCAGGGCTTTCCCCAAGCACATGATATCGGGTCTGGCATTCTCGTAGTGCCAGGCGAAGCGCCTGCCCGTCCTGCAGAAACCGGTCTGGATTTCGTCGAAGATGAGCAGTATTCCGGCCTCGGAACAGATTTTCCGGAGCTCGGCCAGATAGCCTTCCGGAGGGACCACCACCCCGGCCTCCCNCTGAATGGGCTCCACCAGGACGGCCACGGTGTTCTTCTCAACGGCAGAGCGCACTGCCCCGGCGTCGCCAAATGGCACCTTTATGAAGCCGGGGACATAGGGGCCGTAGTTGATATAGGATTCAGGGTCATTGGACATTGAAACGGCGGAGAGGGTGCGGCCGTGGAAGTTGCCGGTGGCGCAGATTATGGTCTGCCTGCCATTCTCCACGCCTTTTTTCTCAACGCCCCAGCGCCTGGCCGCCTTGAGCGCCGTCTCGACGGCTTCGACCCNCGTGTTCATCGGGAGCGCCTTTTCATAGCCGGTGTACTCGCACAGCTTCTGCAGGAATGGCCCCATTTTGTCGTTGTGAAAAGCCCGGGATGTGAGCGTGACGCGCTCGAGCTGGGCCTTCGCGGCCTCGACGATGTGAGGGTGCAGGTGCCCCTGGTTCACTGCAGAATAAGCGGAGAGAAAATCGTAGTATTCTCTTCCCTCCGGGTCCCATACTTTGCATCCCCTGGCTTGTGAGATGACGACAGGAATAGGGTGGTAGTTGTGTGCACCATACCGACTGTCCAGGGCAATGTAATCTCGGGAATTCATGAAAACCTCCTTTGGGATTTATCATTATACCCCGAGGCGGTTTTGAGCGGAAGCCTTAATAATAATTAACAGTATAATAAATAATTATGCAATAAAACGCCCGCAGGCTCCGCACTGCTAGGCCTTTGAGAAATCGTACTCGATCGTGTGCCTGGTTTTATACTGATCCAGGCCGAGCTCGATGAGCCTGTCGAGCAGATCGGCATACTGAAGTCCGCCGTTCATGCACATCTGCGGATACATCGAGATGGCGGTAAAGCCGGGGATGGTGTTGAGCTCGTTCAGGAATACAGCTCCGGTTATTTTTTCGACAAAGAAATCCACGCGCGCCATGCCCTTGATCGATGCATATTTATAGGCGGAGAGCGCTATGCTCATGATCCGGTTCTTCGTCTCTTCGGAGAGCGGGGCGGGTATCAGAAGCGAAGCGCCCTTAGGGTCCTTGTATTTAGCCTCATAGTCATAGAATTCGTGAGAGGGGACAATCTCTCCGGGAGGAAAGGCCACCGGCCTGTCATTGCCGAGCACCGCGCATTCGATCTCTCTCGCCTCGACGAAGGCCTCCACGAGGGCGCGCTCTGACCAGCGCAGCGCAGAGAGAATGGCCGCCTTCAGCACATCGGGATGGTTCACTTTTGAGGTGCCGACCGAGGAGCCTGAACATGCAGGCTTGACAAAACAGGGCCAACCGAACCTCGTTTCGATTTTGCGGGCGAGAGCATGAAAATTTTCATCCGCGATATCTTCTTTGTTCACCGAGATATAGTCGACCACGGGCAGGCCGGCCGACAGCCAGAGGCGTTTCGATACTTCCTTGTCCATGCCGACCGCCGACCCCAGCACATCCGCGCCGACGTAGGGCAGCCCGGCAGTTTCGAGGAGTCCCTGCACCGTTCCGTCCTCGCCGAATGTCCCGTGCAGCACCGGGAATACTATGTCGATACCGAGGTTTTGAAGGCGTTTTTCAGTTTCGAGCCAGAGCCCTTCCCCGGCACCGCGACGACGCGTCTGTCTTTTTCGACCTCGGGAAGCGAGCGCATAAGCCCCTTTTCGGGCGGTGTATAGGCCCACTGCGGCAGATTCTGCAGGTACCATTCTCCCTTCTTCGTGATGCCGATCGGGACAACCGAGTATTTTGCCTTGTCGAGGTGGGCGATGATACTGCCGGCAGAGATGAGCGACACTTCATGTTCGCCTGATTTTCCGCCATACAACACTGCAATAGTTTTCATTTTTCCTTTCCTTTCGCGCCAAATCCAAGGTCTGCAAGAATGGAGCGCGCCGTGGTTTCTTCGTCGTAGGGAATGCTGTGGTCTGCATAGATGATGGAATTTTCATGGCTCTTGCCCAGAAGCAGGACAAGGTCCCCGGCTCTGGCGAGCGAGAAGGCCCTGCGGATTGCGGCGGGGCGATCAGGTATCAGAAAGAGGCGTTCTTCCCTGGGCAATTCGGGGCAACCTGCGGCGATTTCCTCGAGGAGGGCCATCGGGTCCTCGCCGCGCGGATCTTCGTCGGCCAGAATGACGATGTCGCAGTTGTCGGCGGCGATGCGTCCCTGTTGAGGGCGCTTCGCCCTGTCACGCTCGCCTCCCGAACCGAAGACACAGAGGATTCTGCCCCGTCTCTCCTGCCGGAGAGGGGGCAGAATCTCCCTGAACGATGAGGGAGTGTGCGCGTAGTCGATGATGACGTCGAATGGCTGCCCCTGGGATATTCGCTGCATTCTGCCTTTGACGGGCTTCAGCTTCGGCAGATAGGGCACAAACCGGCTCCAGTGCAGGCCTGTCGCCGCGGAAGCGGCGAGGAGGGCGCCCAGGGCGTTTTGGACATTGAATCTGCCCGGCAGGTTGATCCGCGCCGGGACTGTTGTGCGCGGAGACTCTGGCCCGGAGCCGGAGACATGGCCCGCCGCATGCGGCGCGGCGAGCTCCTTTTCATCTTTTTCGGAGTGGGCGACCGGGCCTTCGATCGTAAAATTCGAGCCTTCAGGGTCGCTCTCAATGCCGAGGGCGCACAGGTCCGCGGAGGCCCCCTTGCTGGAGTACGTCAGGCAGGGAGCGGCGGATTCGCCAACAAAATAGGCCGCGCTCGGATCGTCGGCGCAGATGATGCCCAGGGGAATGCATGCCTTTGCGCATGACAACCGCTTTGAGCCGCCTTCGCCCAGGCGGCGGAAGAGGTTGGCCTTGTCGCTGCGATACTGTTNCCAGGTGCCGTGGAATTCGAGGTGTTCGTGGGTGACGTTGGTCACAAGCCCGATGTCAAAGTGGACATGGGCGAGGCGTGCGGTTCGGGGCGAGAGGCCGTGGCTCGAGGCCTCGGCCACGGCAAAACAGAGGCCGCCGTCGCGCATCTGGGCGAGCATTCCCTGCACGGCCGTAGACTCCGGCGTCGTCTGGTGCTGGGGGTTGGGTCGCTCGCCGCTGCCCGTGTCGGACATCACCGTGGAAAAAAAACCTGCCCTGTAGCCGGCCAGTCTCAGTAGCTGATAGATGAGGGAGACCGTCGTGCTTTTGCNCTCTGTTCCGGTGACGCCGATGACGCAGAGCGAGTCCGACGGGTTGCCGTAGAACCTGCCCGAAATTGCGGACATCATCCAGCGGCAGTCGGCGGCGCGCAGAAATGCGATGTTCCCGGGCGCGCCGGGAAGGTCGAGGCCGCCTTCATAGACGACGCCGACGGCGCCGCGCTGGATGGNCGCCTGAATGTAGTGTTTGCCGTCGGTGTGTATGCCGGGCAGGGCGAAGAACAGATGACCTGGTTTGCACTCCCTCGAATCGTACGAGAGTCCGGTGACAGGTTGTCCGATGTTCCCCTGTATGTCGAGAAAATCCAGACCACTGATGATATCGGACAAGCACTTTGACATATCGGCCCTGATATTATCATGCAATAGTGGATGCTGCAATGAAGCTGCGTCCCGGGAAAACGGGTGCAGCGGACAGCAGGGGATATTTTTCAATAAACCCGTTATAATAGAGTATCGACACTACAGCGGAGAAGATGAAATGTACTATGTGCGAGTTGAGGCGGAATTTGCCGCAGCCCATAGACTTGTCCACTATCACGGCAAATGTGAGCGCTTCCACGGCCACAATTATAGGGTGAGGGTCTGGGCCGCGGGCAAGGGGCTTGGCGAAGGTGGGATGCTCGTCGATTTTGGCGTTGTCAAGGCCGCCCTCAGGGACCTGATCGATGAATCGCTCGACCACAGGGACCTCAATGAATTGCCCGAATTCGAGGATGATCCGAGCGCCGAACGGATCGCAAAGTTCATCTACGCCCGACTCTGTGCCGCTCTTCCCGGAGTGCCCCTGTCGGCCGTCGATGTCTTTGAGACGGGAACATCGATGGCGAGGTACCTGCCTGACTCTCCGGCGGAGTCTTAGGCCAGCTCTCGATGCGGAAGAGTATCTCTTCAGCCCCTTCATGCAGTACATCAGCGAAGGCCTGGACATCCGCCCTTTTTCCGACATGGAGGCGGAGCTCAATTTTGCTTGAGAGTGTATGATATTTTATAAATATTGCAGACTTTTTGGACAGCGAGCCTTGGGAAACTCGGTATTCGTATCCGTTTTCAATCTTATGCAGCGTGAAATGCAGACCCTGGGCATCGAGCCATGCCTGGATGATGCGAGCGAGGTGTCTGTCGTCAGCTGTGCTCAATGTACAAAGAAGCATACAACTTTCAGCCGAGGGCGGCGATTTTACCTCTTCGATGCATTCCAGAAGCGCGGGAGAGCCCGGGAGCCCGCCCGGGTTCTGGTACTGCAGGGCCTGTTGCCCGCGCAGTTTGAGGGCGTGTGAAGCGTGTGCGACGATTCTTCCCAGGGTTGAGGCATCCGGTCCGTAGAGGGAGAAGAATTTTTCCCCCGAGAGCCCGAAGTGCGGGGCCGCAGCTTTTGTGAATGCCCCGAACCACTGCTCGCCCGGCAATACCTCGATGCAGTTGAACAGCGCGCGCTCTGCCCCGGGGACGAGGGCCGAGAGCGCCCGGATGAGCCAGGCACATTCATAGGCCTCTGTCGAGAACGCGAGGGCATCGCTTTCGCGCACCCTGGCGAGTACATGGGGAAAATGGGCCTTCGCTTTTTCCTGCGCGGCTATGAGCGCCAGAGCCCGCTGCGCTTCGGCCCTGACGGCCGTGCCCGGTGAATTGGGTCCCTTGGACCGCGGAGTGACCGGTTTTATCCTCTGGTGCAGATACTCTACAGATCGTTCGTAGTGCGCCCGGAGAAGTTTCCAGTGGGGCTCGCTCTCCACAAAAGAGAAGCATGGGCGATACTCGGCCGGCTTTTCCTCAAGGAGCGCGGGAAAATCCGGGGACTCGCTCAGAAAATCATCGAGACTCTTCATGACACTGCGGGAGACTTGCGTATCGTAGACAAAGCCCTGCTCCGGGCAGGCGGAGATCCAGCCGTATGCCAGGGGGCCGGCAATCGAGAGGAGCTGGTCGATCCAATAATCCTCGAATGGGGCGGCGAGCCTGAATTCAAGATTATTTTCGCCGCAGATGGCTTCGAAGCGGGAGGCGATGCGCTCGAGGGCGGCCCTGTCGTGGGCGAGGGNGGCAAACTGCAGGGGCGTAAAGGGAAGCCGCACGAGGTATCCGGCCGACACGATGATCCGCGTCATCGAATGCACCTCAGCCTTGAACCTGGCCATCTCGGCGCAGAAGGCGCCCAGCTCGTCCAGGTCCGCATCGTCTTCGAAGCCGGAGATGATGAAGAAGAGCTTCAGCTCGCGTCCCCNGTCCTTCAGTATCGATGAGACCGCGCCCCATATCTGCGTGCCCGATATCCCTTTGCGGTAATACCGCCGCAGCCGTTCGGAGATACCCTCGATGCCGAGCGTAAACGAGCGCTTGCCTGCCGCAAACTCCGCGGCGAGGAGTCCGGGGTTTTTTGCCAGGATATCGAGGCGCTGACTCATCAGCGAGACATGGAAGANATACCGCCCCATGGCCGGTATGAGGGCGAGTATTTCGTGGTGCATGTTGAAGTTGTAGCTGAAGAGTTCCACGTCGGAGGCGCCCGTGGCCCGCTTGAGGACAGGGGCCGCTTCGGCGAGCTCCTCAAGAGATTTNNTTTCGCGGAAAGGGCGCCTGTCCCAGCCCTCGAGGCAGAAGCTGCAGTGGCCGGAGCAGCCGGCGGTGATGGCGAGCTTTGTGTGGCCCGCATTCTCGCCGTTGAGGGCGAGAGGGGCGGCCAGAATCGGAGGGCGCTGCCGGGAGAGTGCCCTCTGGGCAGTAAACTGCGAGTCGCAGGGCCAGAATCCCTCGACACTTGAAGCGATTTCGGCGAGGATGGCCGTCTTTGGTCTCCTCTGCCGAAGACCCTGCGCGGCGAGCCGGACGATGTCCTGCATCCATCCCTCACCCTCGCCGANAAAGAAGGCGTCGACGAGGCTCCCGCTCACTCTGTCTTTTTCGACCTTGAGGAGCGGGCCCGCAGTCACCGTGCTCGATCCGCCGAGAAAGAGAAGGGGAGCGCCGGAGCTCTGCAGCCTTTCGGAGCGGGAAAGAGGAATTCCCGACTGTGAGAGCAGCCACGGGAGGTTGATGAGCTCGAGCGTAAAGGAGCAGGAGATCAGAACAATGTCGAACTCCGCCGGACTTCTGCCTGACGCCCGGCCGAAAAACCACGGGATGCCTGCGCTNNGCAGGGCTCTGCGGTCCTGGAGGGGCGGCAGAAAGGCAAAATCCAGGAAGGCGTCCGGCAGGGCGCGGCGAGACTCGTCGAACAGCACGAGGTGGGAATAGGAGGCCTCGATGTCGCGGAAGGGCGAGAGCCGCGCGATGAGGACTCTGCACCCTGCTTCTTCGAAGCGGGGATTCGCCATGTCGGCAGCGACAGCCCGAGTGATGATTCGGCCCTCCCGCATCATGAGTGCGACCTGTGGCTCCCGGCGTTGTCCATTTTTTCAACCTGCTCGAAGAAGGCCTCGACGGTGGGCTCGATGACATGGCCGTGATCGAGCCGCTTTGTGCGGAACACAAAGCCGAACTTCACGGCCGTTCTGGAGGCCCGCTCCAGTTCGATGCGATCTGCGATGACGATGCTGATGCCGCTCTTGCCTGCCCTGCCCGTGCGGCCGGCCCTGTGGACATAAGCGCTGCTCTCTTCGGGCAGATCGAGGCTTATGATGTGCGAGATGTCGGGGATGTCGAGGCCCCTGGCCGCCAGGTCGGTCGTCACGAGGAAGGGCAGGCTGCCCTGCCGGAAATGCTCGATTGCGGAATAGCGCGACTGTTTTTCCATTCTCGACACTATGCTTGCGCACTTCAGACCGGAGGAAGCGAGGCGCTCCGTGATGCGCTGAACACGGTAGGTTTCGGACGCGAAGATCAGGCAGCGCCGCGGCTCCGCCGCGCTGATTATTTTTTCAGCATGTCGATCTTTTTTCTGTGTTCGGCGTAGAAGACCCAGTGTTCGATGGCATCGGAGAGGATGCCCTCGCTGCCGAGCTCAAGAATGGCAGGGTCAGGTATCCACGGCTGTGCCCTGTGGAGGATTTTTTCAGGGATGGTCGCGGAAGCCATGATGTGGACGCAGTGCCGGGGAGCCCTGGAGAGAAGGAATTCGACAGGCTCACTGTATTCTTTCGAGAAGAGCCGGTCCGCCTCGTCGAGCACGAAGAACGCAAGGCCGGACAGATCGATGAAGCGCATGTTGACAAGGTCAGCCAGGCGGCCCGGCGTGCCTGCAATGATCTGCGGATGGACCTTGAGGGCTTCTCTCTGGTGAGAAAAGTGCGTACCGCCGAGGAGGGCGAGGCTCTGTATCCCGACCGAAGCGGCGTGGGCCAGGAGCATGGCCTGTCGCGCGACCTGCACGGCCAGCTCCTGCGTGGGGCACACGATGAGCGCTTTCGGCCGGTGCGTCTCAGGAGTGCCCGGATTTTGCATCCAGGAGCATGTGGAATATCGGGAGCAGGTAGGCCAGGGTTTTGCCGGTGCCCGGTTTCCGATTGCATGGCCAAGTCTTTTTTCTGCAGAAGAATGGAATAGCCTGTTTTTGTACTTCAGTGGGCTTGCTCAGCTTGAGGTCCTGAAGGGCGCGATCAAGGCGCGCGTCGATGCCCAGGGACAGAAAATCACACATGTCATCACGCTATACGAAAGGCATGCCTTTTGCAATAACTGCGATACAGGGTGACATTCGCGCCTGTTTCCGGTATAGTTATGCGAAATGAATTTAGAAGCGTTTGTACTTGGCTCCGGCGGCATGATGCCGCTGCCGTATCGACAGCTTACGAGCATGCTCGTGCGCCGCGAGGGCGAACTCTTCCTCTTCGATGCAGGGGAGGGGACTCAGGTTNNTTCGATCCGCAGACTCAATCTCCGCTGGAAAAAGATCACGGCGATTTTCATCTCACACATGCACGCCGACCACGTCACGGGACTGCCGGGCATTCTCATGCTCTCGAGTCAGGTCGACAGACAGGAACCTCTCTATATCTTCGGCCCGCCCAAGCTGGCCGATTATATCGACCAGAACCGACGCCTCCTCGATATGTACATCAACTATGACATCATCGTGAAGGAGATTTCGGAGCGAACCGTAGTCTGGCAGGGAGAGGGCTATTCGATCCGCGCCTTTCCGCTCAAGCACACGAAGATGTGTTTTGGCTATTCCCTGGAAGAGGTGCCGAGGCCGGGCATATTTTACCCTGAAAAGGCGCTCTCGATGGGCGTGCCACGCGGACCGCGCTGGTCGGAACTTCAGTCGGGCAGGACAGTGAGGCTTCCCGACGGCAGGGAAGTGCACCCCTCAGATGTGATGGGGGAACCCAGGAGCGGGCGCAAATTCAGCTTTGTCACCGACAGTCTGTACTTTCCGGAAATCTCCCGGGAAGTGTCCGATTCCGATCTTCTCATCTGCGAGGGAATGTTTGAGCAGGCGCTGATCGAGAGCGCGGTGGACAAGCGCCATATGACCGCCCGTCAGGCCGCCCAGATCGCCCTCGATGCGGGCAATGTCAGGCAGCTTGGGCTCATCCACTACAGCCCCCGCTATGCGGACCGCGAACTCAAAGTGCTCCTGGACGAGGCCCGCGAAATCTTTCCGAATACGGTTCTCACCAAGGACAGAATGTGCTTTCCCATTGAATTTGTCGATTGAGAGGGGAAAGTGGGGCGGGTGCGCAGTCGGGCACCAATTGAAAGATCAAACCCGGCCGGCGGCTACCCCATTCGTGCAATCGGGCGCCCATTGGGGGCAGGGGCCCGTGCCGGATGCGGCAGTAGCCATGTGGCCGGCCACGCCTACCGAAGGCGGATGATCGACTCGAATGCCGCCGCCCCCTTTATGCAGTCGCGATTCCTGGCTTGAACGCAAGAATCCTCGATCCGCTCTCATGGGCCTTGAGAAGGGCCGCGAGGGCCTCCTTATAGAGCCTCTCCGGGGGAACTATGCGGTCGTAGAGAGCGCTGATTCCGAAGTAGAAAGGTGGTTCTTCAGCCAGGTCCTTGTACAGGCTGGCGGTCGTCGTGAGCACATCGTCGAGGTCGACAGCGAGCTTGAGGCTGGCCCCGGCGTCCGTCCCGGGCAGCACTGCGGCGTAGCAGCCTTTTGCAAGTTCGAATACAAGCGATTCCGAAGCAAAATAATCCCGAATGGTCACACCGAGCGCCAGGGCGCTCGGATCGGATGCCCCGGCGAGCATGCACTGGATGAGAAGGAGGGACGTCTCCTGGCTTCGCTGCAGTTCCGTCTCGAGCGTTCGCTTCAGCGTGTCCAGCGACAGGCTGGAGGGAAAGGTCGCCGGCTCAGATGCTTCCTCGGGCTTTTCAGGCGGCGCGACGAACTCCGCCTCTTCGAAACCGGGTTCCGGCTCGGGCGGATTTGTTTCTTTTGCAGGGGTCCCTTCAAGAGCTGCCTGCGGGGGTTCTTCCTTGTGAGCGAAAGTCTCGGCTTCGGGAGGAAGCGTCTCCGGCTGCCCAGGCATTTCGGGTGAGGGCATGGGTGCTGGTTCCTGAGTTTCTGGGGCAGGGGCGGCTGCAGCAGGTTTTTCTTCGGGTGGGAGCTCCTCTTCCTGGAGGATTTCCTCCATCTCTTCGTCGAGCTCTGAGGTCTCTGTGCCCGCCTCCTCGGGTGCGGCTTCTTCGGTATTCTCCCGATNATTCTCTTCGAGGTGCTCTTCCTCCTCTTCGAGAGTTCCGGAGATTTCCTGCGGTTCCTCGCCGGCCGGCTCTTCTGCCGGAGCGGTCTCCGCTTCAGGCGTTTCCGCAGGTTTTCCCTTGAGCACAAGCTGCAGAACGACAAGGATGAGGATCCACGCCGCAAGGACGATGATCGGCACCAACAGTATGTTGGCGATATCTTTCTGCGAGAGAATGGAATAGAGAGCCATCAGTTTCATGCCGTCGGGGAGCGGCGTCATGTAGATGACCGTGGACATCCCCGGTGCGCTGAATACGCTTCCCGGACTTGTCGCGGGGGAGGCAAAATAGGGTGAGTCGTCGGGCATCTTCCAGATGACGAGGCCGTTTCGGTCCAGGACCTGGACCGCGAGCAGATGGGCGCTCGCGCTGTAGAGCGATTTGAGTCTGTCTCTGACGAACTGGTCGCCGAGCTCCTCTTCGCCGGTTATGGGAGACACGGCGTTGCGCAGAATGGCGTATTCGGCGGATGCGCCCTGCTCGCCCGACAGGCGGAATTCACCTATCTTATACGCGACAAACCCCACCAGTGCGGCAATGAGTACGAGTGTCCCGATAAATAAAATTATACGCAATATTCGTTTCATTTTTCCGTCCCTGCAGTATATACTATTATTATCGGCAAAAGCCCGCTGAATCGGAGTGTATTCTTCATCTGCACAGGGTGCCGGGAGTGCGGGATTACCGGCGGGAGGATACAGATCATGTCTACAGACCTTGGGAAAAGGGAGCGGTATTTGCCCGCGGGGTGGTATCCGGACGACGCCGCAGAAATTCGCTCTTTGGTATCGGATTGGACAAAGCTCCAGAAGGACCTCTCGGCCTTTGCGATAATGGCTCCCCATGCGGGGTGGTATTTTTCCGGAGACTTGGCCGCAAAGGCGGTCTGGGCCTTGAGGGATTGCGATACGGTCGCGATTCTTGGCGGGCACTTGAGACGAGGAGACCCGATTCTCTTTGCGGGCGAAGGGTGCTTCGACTGTACCGTGAGAGAGGGCGCGAATGATCTGCAGATTCTGAACGCCCTTAAATCCGAGCTGAAGGACGCCGGGATTAAGGAGATAGCGCCGGATCAGGACGTCGACAACTCCGTGGAGATAATGTTGCCTCTCGCGGCGCTCAGGTTCCCGCAGGCGGGGCTCGTGTGGCTCCGCGTGCCGCCGGACTATAAGGCGCGGGAGCTTGGCTCCGCGCTGGCGAGGGCGGCCTCCACCTGCGGGAAGAAGCTCTCGGTCATCGCTTCCACCGATCTGACGCACTATGGGCCCAGTTATGGCTTTATGCCGCACGGAGTGGGGGAATCCGCCGTAGACTGGGTGCGCGATGAAAACGACCGGGGCTTCATCGCCGCGGCGCTCAGCATGGACACCGACAGGGTGCTTGCCCACGCGAGGGATCGTTTTTCGGCATGTTCCTCGGGAGCCGTGGCTGCCGCGATCTCCTTCTCTTTCAACAGCGGGGCGAAGCGCGGTGTCCTGATCGGGCACAAGTTGAGCTACGACGTGCACCCGGACCGCTCCTTTGTGGGGTACGCGGCGATAGCCTTTGTGCCCTAAATTCTAATCGGCCTCTGTGGCCGCAAGCCGTGCGACTTCTCTTTTGAAGACATCGCCGCGCTCGAACTCGTGCAGGAACATGCCGAAACTCGCACATCCCGGCGAGAGGAGGACTATATCGCCCTCTTCTGCAGCCCTGTCAGCGGCATCCACGGCCTCGCCCATCGAGTGGAAGGGGCCGCCGTAGGCAATGTGCTGTTCTTCCAGCAGAGGGACAATGCGGTCGGTACCGCTGCCGGCCAACAGCATGATCGCCTTCAGCGCTTTGGCCTTCCGGACAAGCGTCGAAAAATCGCTCATCTTGTCGCTGCCGCCCGCGATGAGCAGGGTGGGAGCCGAAAAACTTTCGATGGCGGCGATAGCCGCATCCGGAATGGTTGCGGTGCTGTCGTTGTACCAGCTCACACCCCGAATCCGGGCGACAAATTCGAGGCGGTGGGGCACGCCGGGGAAGCATCCCAGGGCCGAGGCAATATCCTGCGGAGGCAGGCCGAAGGCCCGGAGCGCCACGGCCGCGGCGAGCAGGTTCTTCTTCTGGTGCAGCCCCGGAACGAGGACATGAGGAGGCACCAGGAGCTCTCTGGGGCCATGCAGGCTGAACTTCCCCAAGCCCGAGAGGGTTTCTGCATCGGAAGAGGCGCCAGTCCCGGAGCCGGTCAGGGTCCGGCCGGAATCCCCCTGGGTCTGGGACCCCCCATCTCTTGCGAGCCAGCCGCCCTGCTTCCCGCCTTCTGTCAGTGCGGCGAGGGCCCTTTCGCTGTACCACAGCACCTTCGCGCGGGTTCCTTGGGCGAAAGAGCGCCCCCAGTCCTGATCCGCGGAACACACAGTGTAACAGTGCCCGTCCTGCCCTTCGTAGATGACGCGCTTGTCGGCGACATAGGCCTCCATGGAGCCATAGTAGTTGAGATGGTCGGGGAAGATGGCGGTGAGGACGGCGACCACAGGCTTCAGGATGCCCATGCCGTGAAGATCGCCGAGCTGCCAGCTCGAAAGTTCGAGGACCACGGGGACATCGGGGCCGGTCTGGTCGAGAAAATCGAGAGGGGAGACTGTAATGTTCCCTCCGAGCAGGGCCTTTGTGCGGCATTTCGAGAGCACGTGCCATATCGCGGATGCGACGGTCGATTTCCCCTTCGAGCCCGTCACCGCGATCAGCGGCGACTTCGAGTAACGCAAAAATATCGAAATGTCGGTCTCTATGCGCCCGGCGAGCTTTAGAAAAGGCGAGTCGCGTCGCACCGCGGGGTTCTTTATGACAATGTCCGCGGCCGCAAAATCCTCTTCGCGGTGAGAGCCGAGCACATAGCGGACCTGAAAGCCTTCGAGCTGCCGCATCGCCGGCTCCAGCGTCTCGGGCCCCCGCAGATCGGTGACCGTCACTTCGGCCCCGGCCTCTGCAAAAAAACGCGCGCTCGCGATGCCGCCGCCGTGGAGCCCCAGCCCCATCACCGTGACACGCTTGCCCCGAAATTCACCAATGGTATCGACAGTGCTCATCTGCTTGATAGTCCAACAGATGCGGCATATCTGTCCAGTGGTCGGCGGCGGGATTTACTGCGCTGCGATGAAAATCGCGGGCCTGAAGGGGGCCCCAAGTTGTTCCGGGCGTTGCGGCAATATTATGCAAATATTTCGCATAATATTGTAAATCATGACAAACTGTATCAAACGATGATTTTTCTTGACAGATATCTCATTCAAGCCTAAGATCGAATGAGATATGAACCGCATAGAGCAGCATCCCGTTCTTGCCGTGCAGAGCGACAGGCCCCGCGCGACCTTCCGCTTTGACGGAGAAGAAATTTCAGGATTCGAGGGGGAGCCTGTGGCGTCGGCACTCATCGCCGCAGGTCACCATGTCTTCTCGCACCATCACAGCGACGGTGCGGCCCAAGGGCTGTTTTGCGCCAACGGTCAGTGCTCCCAGTGCACGATGCTGATCGATGGAGTTCCGAGGAAATCGTGCATGACNCCCCTCGTCCGGGGAATGGACGTGCGGACACTCCTCGGATTGCCGAGCCTTCCCGCCCAGGACGAAACGCTTGTCCAGGCAGAGCGGCGCTCGATCCGCACCGATATTTTCATCATCGGGGGAGGGCCCGCGGGCCTGGCAGCCGCGGCGGAGCTCGGAGGAATGGGGTATCAGGTGCTCGTCGCCGACGACAAGCCCAGCGCAGGCGGAAAGCTCGTCCTGCAGACCCACAAGTTTTTCGGGTCGGAGTCGGACTGCTACGCGGGGACCCGCGGCATCGATATCGCACGTATTCTCCAAGATGAGGCGACACGCCATCCTTCGGTGACGGTCCTCACGAATGCCCCCGTCGTCGGCCTCTATAAAGACAGAAAGGCCGGCATTTTCCTCAACTACGAATCCTACCTCCTCGTCGAGTTCACGGCCCTCGTTGTGGCGGCCGGCGCACGGGAGAAGGCCCTGCAGTTCCCAGGCTGGGACCTCCCCGGCGTCATCGGGGCGGGAGCCTTCCAGACACTCGTCAACCGCGACCTTGTGAAGGCGTACCGGAAAATTCTCATCGTCGGCTCGGGCAATGTCGGCCTCATCGCCGCCTACCATGCCCTCCAGGCGGGAATCGGCGTCGCAGGCATCTTCGAGGCGGCAGGCAGAATCAGCGGCTATCAGGTCCACGCCGACAAGATTCGGCGCATGGGCGTGCCGATTTTCCTGAACTCGACGATTCTGAGGGCGGAGGGCGCCGAGAAAGTCGAGCGCGCGTACGTCTCGGCCGTCGACGAGAAATTTCAGCCCGTCCCCGGAACCGCCAGGGTCTATGAGGTCGACGCTGTCCTCATCGCCGTGGGGCTCTCGCCCTGCAATGAATTCCTCGAACAGGCCCGGCGCTACGGGATTATGGCGGTTGCGGCGGGCGACGCATCGGAGATAGCCGAGGCTTCGAGCGCAGTATACGGCGGAAAGACGGCGGCGCTCCACCTTGCGCGCATGCTCGGCAAGAAGACGGCGATACATGCCGACTGGGAGACGACGCGGCTGGTGCTCGCCTCGCGGCCGGGCGACAGCTACGAGCGCTCTCCCATCATTCCTGGCCCCGAGTGGAGGCCCGTATTCTTCTGCTCGGAGGAGATTCCCTGTAATCCCTGCGCGACAGTCTGTCCTGTGAATTCGATTCAGCTCAAGTCCCTGCGGGGCACCATCATGGACCTGCCCTATTTTGCGGGGAACCGGTGCACGGGCTGCGGGGCCTGCGTCGCGATCTGCCCCGGCCTCGCCATCGCGCTTGTGCGCAGGGTCGCCGACGACAAGGCCCAGGTCGTTTTGCCTTGGGAATTCAATGTGGACTTCGACACAGGGGCTGAAATGGACCTTGTCGACCAGAAGGGCGGCTTTGTCGAGAGGGCTGCGGTCATCGCCAAACGCAAGGTCGCATCGAGAAACACCTGGCTTCTGACCTTCAGTGTGAACGTCGAACATGCATCGAGAATCGCCGGAATCCGCGTCCAGCCCGAAGGGGTGACCGCTCCTCTGGGCGGGGAATACGACGCCGGGGAGGCCGAGGCTGAGGCCTCCGACGTTCTGGATACGGTGCTCTGCCGCTGCGAGCGTGTCACGCTCAGGGAGGCCGTCGAGTTCATCAGGAAACACAATGTCCGCGACACCAATCAGCTCAAGTCTCTCCGCGTGGGCATGGGAGCCTGCGGAGGCAAGACCTGTTCCCAGCTTGTCGCAAAAGCTTTCGCACTGGCCGGCATCGACCCTGCTGATGTGGAGCCTCCGACGCAGAGGCCGCTTTTTATGGAAGTGCCGATGGGCTCTCTGGTCAACGAGGGCCTGCATAAGCTTGGAGGCAAGGATGCCGGGGCAAGGGGGGCCCCATGAAGCGCTTTGATGTGGTGATTATCGGCGCGGGGTCCGTGGGTGTGCCGCTCTCCTGGCAGCTCGCCGAAAAGGGGCTGAGCGTGGCGGTCGTCGACGAAGAGGCGTCCTGGGGCAGGGGGCAGAACAGGGCGGCGATCGGCGGCGTGCGGGCGACACATTCGGATGCCGCCAAAATCCGCATCTGCCTCGAATCGATCGAGATATTCTCGACCCTTCAGTCGCAGCACGGCTTCGATGTCGAGTGGCGGCCCGGCGGCTACCTCTATGTGGCATATGATGCCGAGACAGAAGGCCAGTTCCGTTCGCTTCTGGAGAAACAGAAGGCCGCGGGCCTGAATATAGACTGGGTGAGCCCCGACACAGTAGCCCGGATGGCCCCCGGAATTCTCATGGACAAGCTCAGGGGAGGGACTTTCAGCCCGGAAGACGGCTACGCCTCTCCTCTGATGGCGGGAGCGCCTTCCACAGCCTGGCGCTTGAGGCGGGCGTCTCCTTTTTCTTCAATTCGCGCATCGAAAGGATCCGCAAGGAAGGGGACAGGATCGCCTCGATTCAGGTGGGCGATGAGGAATTTGCCGCGAGCCTCTTTGTGAACGCCGCGGGAGCCAAAGCCGCGGATATCGCGAAGGTCGCAGGCTTCGAACTCCCCGTGTTCCCGGATTGCCACGAGGCGGGTGTCACCGAGCCGGTCGAGCGCTTCATGGAGCCGATGATCGTCGACATCCGCTCCGATGCGGAGTCGGGCAACTACTATTTTTACCAGGCCTCCACCGGGCAGATTATATTCTGCATTACGCCGCGGCCGCAGATTTGGGGGCGGGACAAGGACTCGACTTCGACCTTTCTGCCCCTCGTTGTGCGGCGGATGCTCGAGCTCTACCCGCGCCTGAGGAACCTCCGCGTGCGCAGGACATGGCGGGGCATGTACCCCATGACGCCCGACGGCCTGCCGATCGTAGGGTATCCCGATTCCGCCGTGAATTTCCTGCAGGCGACGGGCATGTGCGGGCAGGGGTTCATGATGGGGCCCGGCCTCGGTCGGCTCCTCGCGCGCACGATTGCCGCGGGCGGTTGCCACGACAGACCCGCCGGCGCCACGGAATACGGCTTTGTATTCGAGGAGCTCTCGATAAACCGCAGTTTCGACCACGTTGAGCTGCTCAAGTAATTGACAAACAGACCGTGATTTGCGATAGTGCATATTCAGATCAATCAAGTAGGAATTTACCGTGTTTCAAGTTCCCACAAAGACGCAGTATGCAATTCGCGCTCTCGTGCATCTCGTGCGGACGAAGTCCGCAAGCGTCGCGAGCATCGCCGAGGCCGAGCATATTCCCTTCAAGTACCTCGAGGCGATATTCGGTCAGCTCAAGAGTGCCGGCCTGCTCATCGCCGACAGAGGGCGCAGCGGGGGGTACAGGCTCGCCAGGGCTCCCGAGCTGATCCTGATGAGCGAAGTGGTGAAGGCCACGGAAGGCGACATCACGCCGGTGGGCTGTCTCGACGATGCGGGCTTCTGCATCGTCTCCGAGGCATGTCTGCCCAGGCGCTTCTGGTTTGGCCTGAAGCGCACCGTGGATGCGTACCTCGAATCGGTGACACTCGCAGAGATTGCGGAGCCCGGATTTCTGCCCGCTCCGGATCCTTCCCAGAAAGAGTCTGCCGCAGCCAAAGACTAAAAGGAGAGATGGACATGGACACCCGCTACGTGTATATGGATTACAACGCCACGACTCCTCTGAGGCCGGAAGTCCGCGATCTCATGGTGAGGGCCCTCGACGTCTACGGAAACGCATCGAGTCTGCACGCGCTGGGCAGGACGGCGCACGCCGAGATTGAAGAAACGAGGGCGAACGTCGCTGCGCTCATCGGCGCCAAAGAAGCTTCGGCCGTATATTTTACCTCCGGCGGCTCCGAGTCCAACAACACTGTCTTCAACACAATGTTCCTGATAGGCAGAAAACAGGCCAGGCGCAAGATAATCACGACGGCCATCGAACACCCCTGTGTGCTCAACGCGGCGGCACACCTCAAGGACGAGGGCTTCCCCGTCGTCTTCCTCCCCGTCGACCGCGACGGGCTCATCGATATGGGCGCATACCGCGCCGAACTGGGGCCCGATGTCCTCCTGGTTTCCGTGATGGCCGCCAACAACGAGATCGGCACTATCGAGAACATTGGCGAAATCGCCCGGCTTGCAAAGGCCGAGGGTGCCTTCGTCCACACCGACGCGACGCAGGCTGTGGGGAAGGTGCCCGTCTCTGTCGAGGAGTGGAATGTCGATTATCTGACCCTCTCATGCCATAAGATTTACGGCCCCAAGGGCATCGGGGCGCTCTATGTGCGCCAGAAGGCGCCAATCGAGCCGCTGATCCGCGGCGGCCACCAGGAGAACGGTGTCCGGGCGGGAACCTACAACAACCTCGGCATCATTGGTTTTGGCGAGGCCGCGCGGCTCGCGAAGGAAGAACTCCCGGAATACCGGCAGCGGGTGGGCGGCCTCAGGGCGATGCTGCGCGACCTGATCCTTGAGAGGATTCCGATGGTGCGCATCAATGGCCATCCTGTCCACGCGCTGCCGAACACCCTGAATGTCTCTTTTCCGGGGGCGGAGGGAGAGTCGATCCTGCTCTCGCTCGACCTGGAGGGAATCGAAGTCTCCACCGGCTCGGCATGCGCTTCGGGGAGCCTCGAGCCCTCGCACGTGCTCATGGCAATCGGCCTGGGGCCCGAGCTCGCGCACGGCTCGATCCGCTTTTCGCTCGGCAGGTACACGACCGAGGATGAAGTGCGCTATGTCGCCGAAAAGCTGCCGCCGATCATCGCGCGCCTGAGGAAAATGTCGACCGTCCCGCTGGAAGAGCTCGCCCAGGAAATCAGGTAATTCCCATACAGGAGCAGGATAATGGATGTGTTTCAGTGGCTATATTCGGATACTGTCAAAGATCACTTCACCAATCCGCGCAATGTCTATGATCCGGATAGAGATAAGGACTTTCGGCCCGACGCCGAGGGCATGGTCGGCAACATAAGGTGCGGCGACCAGATGATGTTCATGCTGAAGATCGAGGACGACATCATCACCGATGTCCGCTGGAAGACCTATGGCTGCGCGTCGGCGATCGCCTCGACCTCGATGCTCTCGGAGACTGTCGTGGGCATGAACATACGCGATGCGTATCACATCAGGCCTGCGGATATCGCGAATCGCCTCGGCGGTCTGCCCGAGAACAAGATCCACTGTTCGGTGCTGGGGGACAAGGCGCTGCGCGCGGCGATCGACGTGTATCTTGAACAACATGGAAGGGCCGGGGAATTCAAGGACGAAAGTGCCCAGATCATCTGCAAATGCCTGAACATCAGCGATAAGGATATCGAAGAGGCCGTCAGGCAGGGCGCGCACGACTGGTATACCCTCCAGGAAGCGACAAAGATCGGCACCGTGTGCGGCTCCTGCAAGGCCAAGGCTGAAGAACTCCTGCATGAATTTGTCCATATCTACGGCTGAAGGGATCGCTGAAGCACGGACATTTCTGCTCGAAAAGGGTCGGAGCTGCTACCGAGAGCTCCCCTGGCGCGGCGACGTGAGCCCATGGGCGGTTCTCGTCTCCGAGATCATGCTCCAGCAGACGCAGGTGCCCCGTGTTTCGGCGGTATACCCGCGGTGGATCGAGCGCTTTCCGCTTCCCTCGGCCCTCGCCGGACTGCCCGTCCCGGAGGTGCTCGCGGCATGGAGCGGGCTCGGCTACAACAGGCGCGCACTCTCTCTGCACAGGACGGCGAAAATCCTTGCCCGGGACTACGACGACGCGGTGCCGGCCTCCGAAGAGGCGCTCCGGAACCTTCCGGGTATCGGCGTCTACACTGCGCGCGCGGTGCTGGCCTTCGCCTTCAACATCCCTTCGGTGTTTCTGGAGACGAACATCCGCACGGTGTTCATCCGCCACTTCTGCGGCTCCGAAGAGCAGGTCGGCGACAGGGAGCTCGAAAAGATCGGAGAGGCGCTTCTGGACCAGGAAAATCCCCGAGACTGGTATACCGCGCTCATGGATTACGGGGCCTGGCTCAAGGTTCACGAGAGCAATTTCGGGAAAAAGGCGAGCATGTACCGGCCGCAGTCGCCTTTCAGGGGCTCCGAGCGGGAGCTCCGGGGCGCCATCCTGAAAAGACTCCTCGAGACATCGCCGCTCACGCTTACGGAGCTGTCCTATCGGGTCGCGGCCGACCTGCAGCGGGTCTCCCTCTGCGCCGAAAAGCTGGAAAAAGAAGGTTTTGTGCACATTGCGCGCGGAGATTTCGTGTCGGATGCGGGCGGAACCTCCGTGAGCCTTGCGGATTCCCCGTAAGATCGGGCCGGAGGGCGGCGGCCACTGTCGGCCATGGGCGCGGCCATGCGCCCGAAACTACACTTGACCGAAGACAGAGGCGAAGAATCTGAGGACGCCGTCGAGGATGGTCCTGAAAAATCCCCNCCGCGCGATGTCCCGGGGCGAAACGAGGCCGACCGATCCTATTTCCACATTGTCGATTTCGTAGACAATGCGGCCTATGCTGTCGCCTCTGCGGAGAGGCGCCTTGACACTCTTGGGCGTTTCGATCCGCGCAGTGACGCGGCCTGCGAGCGCCTTTGGGACGGTGACGGCCGCTTCTTCACCGGGCTCGGGCTGAACATGGGTGGATTTCCCAAACCATACGCGCAGGGGTCTCGGCATGAGGTAGCCGGGCCTCGCCGTGCTGAAATTCGCAAAAGCCCAATCGAGCAGAGCCTTCGAATCCTTTGTGCGCAGGGTGACTCCGTCCGCGTAGGGCGTCGAGGAGCCGGCGAGGAGCACCGCGATAAAGCGGTTTCCGTTGCGCATTGCGGTGGCGGCCATATTGTACCCGACTTCGATGATGTATCCTGTTTTCAGGCCGTCCGCACCCTCGTAGCTGAAGATGAGGGGGTTGCGGTTGTACTGAATGATGGTGCCGTTGGGATGGTATTGGGGGGTCGCATGTTCCGGGCGCGGAAAATGGATCGATTTGACGGAATGGAGCTCCTTGAGCGCTTCGGGGTGCAGTTCCAGGTATCTCCTGCAGAAGAGCGCAAAATCGCGCGCAGTGACGAGGTTGTTCTCGGAGAGGCCGCTCGGTTCCACAAAGGTCATCCTGTCGAAGCCGAGCTCGCGGACTGCGCTGTTCATCATCTCGGCAAACTTCTCGTTCGAGCCCGCAACTCGCCGGGCCAGCGCATATGCCGCATCGTTGCCCGAGACGACGGCGGCACCGAGCATGAGGTCGCGCACACTCACCCTCATCCCGGGTTGCAGGTACATGAGGGAGGATCCGTAAGGGATGTAGGGCGAGCAGTCCTTCGCGTTGATTTCGATGATCTCGTCCGGCGAGAGCCTGCCGGCCTTTATCTCCTCCATGACGACGTGGAGCGTGACGAGCTTGGTGAGGCTGGCTGGCGGCAGCTCGAGGTCCGCCGCCTTTTCGTAGAGGACGGAGCCCGTCGCGGCATCGATAAGGATGGCCGAACGGGCATTGAGCGAGGGCGCTGTGGGGATGGAGATTCCGAAGCCCTTGAATTCGTCGGACGACAGCGCCGGAAGCCCCGATACGGCGGTGAGGGCGAGGAGAAGGCCCAGAAAGAAGCGTCTGGCAAAGATATGATTTCGCTTCATCGATGTGCCCCGGTCTAGAACTCGGCCTGACGTGCTGCTCTCGGATAGGGGATCACATCGCGGATATTGGCCATTCCCGTCACAAACATGAGGAGGCGCTCGAATCCAAGCCCAAAGCCGGAATGCGGCGTGGAACCGAAGCGGCGCAGGTCCAGGTACCAGCCGTATGCTTCCTTGGGCAGTCCGAGTTCCTCGATGCGCTTTTCGAGCAGATCGAGGCGCCACTCCCGCTCCGAGCCGCCGATTATTTCGCCGAAGCGGGGCACGAGGACGTCCATCGCGGCGACAGTTTTGCCGTCCTTGTTCTGTTTCATATAGAACGCCTTGATCTCTTTGGGGTAATCGGTGACGACGACCGGCCCGCGGACAATCTTTTCCGTGATGAATTTCTCGTGTTCGCTCTGGAGGTCGCAGCCCCAGTAGGGCTTGAACTCGAACTCCGCGCCCGAAGACTCCAGTTCGCGGATGGCGTCGGTGTAGGTCATGTGGGTAAAGGGCGTCTGCGCGACTTTTTCGAGCGAGTCGCGCAGGCCGGGCTGGATGCGCTGGTCGAAGAAGGCGATATCCTCTGCGCAGTCTGTGAGCGCAGTGGAGACAAGGAACTGGATGAATTCCGTGGCCAGCGCGATGTTGTCGGCGAGCCCCGCGAAGGCCACCTCAGGCTCGATCATCCAGAATTCGGCGAGGTGGCGGGTGGTGTTGGAATTCTCCGCGCGGAAGGTGGGGCCGAAGGTGTACACCCGCGAGAGGGCCTGGCAGTAGGTCTCGACGTTGAGCTGGCCCGAGACGGTGAGATAGGCTTTCTTGCCGAAGAAATCCTTGTCGTAATCGACCGGCCCACCGGATTTTGCGAGGGCCTCGAGGTCGAGCGATGTGACCTGGAACATCGCGCCCGCGCCCTCGGCGTCGCTCGTGGTGATGATGGGCGTGTGCACGTAGCAGAAACCGCGCTCCTGAAAGAAGCGGTGGATCGCGAAGGCCATGCTGTTGCGCACCCGGGCTACGGCACCGAAGGTGTTGGTGCGCACTCTGAGGTGGGCGAGTTCGCGCAGAAATTCCAGGCTGTGTGCCTTTTTTTGAAGGGGGTAGCGGTCGGCGGGAGCCTCGCCGATGAGTTCGATCTCCCGGACAGAGACTTCGGCCTTCTGGCCCTTGGCCGGCGACTGCACGAGCGCGCCGCGGACTTCGACGCTCGCCCNCGTGGAAATACCAGAAAGTGTGTCTTGGACCGCCTCCTCTTTTAGAAGAGAGGCGTCGACGACAGCCTGTATATTCGAAAAGCAGGAACCATCATTGATTTCGATAAATACGGATTGTTTCGTCTCGCGCTTTGTGCGGACCCNACCGCGCACCGTGACCTCTTGTCCCTCTGGCTCCACTGCGAGCAGCTGTTTGACGGTTGGAAGAAGCGCCATGAGAATCTCCCCAAAAAATTGTCTCGTATGACTTTTCGTCACGCCGTAAAATGCGTATACTCTTTTTAGCACGATAGGCCTGGTATGGTCAAATCCCATGAACCAGATNNTCCAATAATGTCGATGGCGGGGCAAAGCGTGAGGTATAATCTTTCGATAGCTTACTTTCTGTGGTTTATCTCCGGGTTCGGGGCGCTCGGGTTTCATCGCTTCTATCTCGGCAAGATCGGCACGGGAATCCTGTGGCTTTTGTCCGGTGGCCTCGGCGGCGTAGGCTGCATCTACGACCTCGTCACCCTGCCCAGACAGGTGCGGGAAGCGAATATCGGCTACGCGGCCAGGGAGGCGCTGGGCTACGATCTCTACGGCCAGGAGACCGGCTTTGTTCCGCGGGTGCGCCGCGAGGACAGCCCCGAACGCGTCATCCTGCGCCTCGCAAAGGCGAACAATGGCATGGTCACGGCAGGGGAGGTGGCGATAGAGGCGAACATCTCCATCGATGAGGCCCAGCGCCAGCTCGACAGCCTGGCGAAAAAGAACATAGCCCAGGTGAGGGTCCGCAGTTCGGGGGTGCTCGTCTATTTCTTNCCCGAATTCTCCAAGGAAGACACCGATTTTATAGATTAAAGGGCGCTCGCCGCGAGCGATTCCTCGCGCGCGATTCACATCGCAAAACCCCGAAAGACCAGCGACGTCAGCGATCGTCTATGAGCGCGAAATCGCGCAGGCTTCCGGTGATGTGGGGAATGAATTTCTCATCCTCCGAGATGCTCGAATCCGATGCAAGTTTTGTTTTCGCGTAGTTGTAGGCCTCGATGCACGAGAGCACATCGTCGCCGTCGGAGTCGCCCTTCATCGTGCCGCTCGAATTCGTCTCGGCGGACTGCAGGAAATAATACGTGAAGATGCCGTGGCCATAGCTTGAGGCTTCCAGTGATTCTTCCGCCCATCCTGCCGCGGAGATCACGAGGGGCGCGGTGGAGGAGCCTGACGAGGCGGCGGCCGCGTTCTGCGCGAGAAGCTCGCCGAAGCGGAAGAACATCTCCAGGGCCGACGATGTCGATATGCTCGTAGATGTAAAAGGCCCCTGTTGCACTTCAGTGTCGGTGATGCTGTCGACGGAATCCCCCGAATCGACGAAGTCGCCGGAGTAGCAGGAGTCGAGGACGACCAGCTTGTTGGTCGCCGTGACCACGTCGAGCCAGTCCGAGAACTCGCTGGTCGAGATCATGCTGTCATAGGTCGAGCCGTCGAAATCGCTCGGCACAATGTAGGCGTCGTCGGAGCTGTCGATGCTGCCGTGGCCCGAATAGTAGAAGAGGAAGGTCGTCGTGTCGCTCGGCACGGCCGCGAGCGCAGCCTCGATCGCGGCCTTCGTCGCGTACTGATTGGTCGACTCGTTCGATTCGGCGGTCAGAAGTGTCACGGTCCAGCCGGCGTCCTCCAGCATCTCCTTCATCGAGTCGGCGTCGGCGACGCAGTAGCTCAAATCGTTTACGCTGCTGTTTATGTAGTCGTTTATTCCCACGATAACCGCATACTTCGTCCCGCTGAATGACGACGCGCTGGAAGGAAACAGGTCGCAGCCAGAAAAGGTGAGCGCGAATGTCGCCGCCAGGGCGAGCAGGACGATTGCGCGCAGGGCCGGGCGTCTGTGGCCGGGTCCCGGGTTTTTCCCACAGGGTTTTTGTTCAGAACGCATATCGTACCCCTATGTTGATTGTGGAGATGATGCTCTGGCCGTCGGCGCGGTAGGCGAATTCTACGGGGAGGGCTGCGGAGAGAGCCCAGCCCTTCGACAGTTCCAGTTCCCATGAGGCCCTGACGAGCCACGATATGTAGGCGTTGTAGAGGCTTGTCTGAGTGTAGTTCGCCACGTTCCCGAGCACCGCCGCCGAAACGAGGAAGGTCTGGCTCCGCGACAGTATGAAGTTGTCCGTATTGAGGCCGATGCCCAGCTCGGGCCCAGCCCGAAGGCGCTCCAGGCCCTGTAGCGCGAGCCGTCGGAGAGCCAGTTCGACGCGGCCATGTCGATGAACTGTCCCCGCAGCCCGGGAGAATCAGCATCGAAGTCTCGTCGCCGAGGGGTATGTGGAATGCCCAGCTCGCGTCGGCCGAGAGGCTCCATCCATAGTGGTGGCCCATATCCGTGGTGGAGGTGCTCGTCCACGCATTCGCAAAACCAGCGTAAAAGTTGAGTGCCGGAAGGGCAGTGGCTCTTCCCGCTCCAAAGATACCCAAAAAGCAATTAGGATGGCAAACTTGGTGTGCTTCATCTTGCCGATACGCTCCTGCATAGTTATTGTTGATTATATTTATTTTTTCTTCTTGAGTCAGAGAGTGACCATATTTATGAAGAAAATTTCATTATCTTTAATAATCATTCTCGTCTCGATACTGATTTCGGCCGGTATCGCGGGCTGTAAACCCCGGATACGCCTGCCTGAGGACAAGAGCCTCGGAGGCGGCAACCAGTGGCTCGTGGTCTCTTCGCTGTACTGTCAGCTGAAATCGGAGCCTTCCGGCTCCTCCCGCGATTTGGGCATCCTCAGAAGGGGGATGGTGCTGAAGATTGCGGAGAGCAAATTCAGCACAGACGAGGGCGACCAGGGGACACTCTGGTTCCAGGTTCAGGATTCGGGGCAGTCCGGCTGGGTTTCCATTCGGGAGGTCAACACCTACTCCAGCGAAGCCCAGGCCCGCAGTGCAGCGCTCAGGATGGAATAGCATGGACTTCGTCAAGACTTGGATAATGCCGCCGGTCATAGGCGCCATTATCGGATATTTCACGAACTGGCTCGCCATCAAGATGCTCTTTCGGCCCTACAAGACCATTCGCATCGCGGGGATACGCCTGCCTTTTACGCCGGGGATTCTCCCGCACGAGAAGGATAAGCTCGCGCTGAGCATTGGAGATACGGTCGCCAAGGAGCTCCTCACCCCCCAGGTGATCACAGAGAGGTTCCAGTCGCCCGAAATCCAAAAGACGGCGGCCAAGGCGGTGAGGACGGCCCTCGAGGGGGTCCTCGGCCAGGATGTCGGGCGCCTCTTCTCATCCGAGAGCGCGTTGGCCGATCCCGCCGGCCCCGACAGGGGGGATGAATCCTCGCTCTCTCGCCAGCTGATGGCATCGCTGCGCCGTCTCGTCCATTCGGCGGATATTCAGGCCTCCATAAAGGGAATTTTTGCCGAGTTCCTGGCCCGTATGGGCGAGTTTGAGGTGCGCGATTTTATATCGAAGGAGCAATTTGTCGGCGCAATAATAAAAGCGGCCTCTTCTCTCGAGGGCAAAGATATCTCCAGATTCATCGAGCCGGAAGGAGGGCCCAACCCGCGCCATCTGCTCCATGCTCTTGCGGAGCTTCCGCCGGATGCGACAATCCGTGCCCTCACCGACGCCGTCGTCCCCAGGGCCTATGAGTATTTCTTGCCGCACATCGACGATTTTCTGCACAACGATGAATTCAGGGCGCGCCTTGAAACAGAGGCGCTCGCCTTCGTGAAGAGGGCGCTCGACCGTCTCGGAACCTTCCAGCGCTTCTTCGTGTCCATTGCCGGCTACGACGCGAAGATAGCCCAGACCATGCCCGAGACTATTGAGGATCTCATCCAGACAATAGAGCAGGTGCTCAGGGAGCCCTCGACTCCGCAAAAAATATCGGAAGCGCTGTGCGCGGCCCTGATCGCCCAGCGCGCAAAGGCCGATGCGTCTCACACCCCCGAATCGGTCCGCGGGAAGAGGGGAGCATTCTCGATACGGCGCTTGTGTCCCTCAGAGAGTCCTCCGAGGAGCTGCGGCAGAGGGCAGAACAGAGCTACGACCGCCTCGCCGGGCTGCAGATAAAGGAGCTCATAGGCATATCCGTCTCCGCAGAGGAGGTCTCCGGTTTTGTCTTCTCGGCCTTTGTGCGCACCATCGAGAACGAGGGCGGCCAGTCCTCCACGACGATCGGCGCACTGTTTGTGCAGGTTTTAAGGGAATCCGCAAAAGGCAAGACAATAGCGGAATTTTGTGGCATCCGCAGCGAGGAAATAGAACAGATTTCGCTGACCCTCGCGAGCGCTCTCCTGAAACTGATAGAGACCCGCATGCCCCGCCTCGTCGAAGCCATGGACATTCCATCGATGGTCTCCGAGAAGATCGACAGCCTCGACATGAAGGAGGTGGAGCGCATAGTGCTGCAGGTCGTCAAAAAAGAGTTGGCGTGGATCACATGGCTCGGCGGTATTCTGGGAGCAATGATAGGCTTTATTCAGAGTATAATTTCAATTTTGTAAATTCGGCGCACAAGTAGAATGAGCCCGTGACGAGGAGGCTCGCGCCCTTTTCCCTCGCGGTGGAGACCGCCTTTTGGATCGCCTCCTCCGTGCTTTCGAGAAGAACCGCAGCCGGACTCCGTCTCTGAAAACTCGCGAATACGGCACTCGGTGTGCTCTGCTTGAAGGTCCCGGGCTTCGTGACGACGATCGCTTCAAAGTAGGGGGCGAGGAGTTCGGCCATCTCGTCGTGCCTTTTGTCGTAGGCGCAGGCGAAGAGCAGCACTCTGGGCTCCGGTGCGAGCTGCAGAAACGTGGAGAGTATGGTGCGGATCGACTCGGGGGTGTGCGCCCCGTCGAGCACGGTGAACGGCGACCTGGAGACGATTTCGAAGCGCGCGGGCATCGACGCGGAGGCGAAGCCCCTCTGCATCTGCCCGGAGCTCAGGGGAACGGGCAACAGGGAGAGCGCAAACGCGGCGAGCGCCATGTTGCCGGCATAGACCGAACCCACGAGCGATGTCCTCAGCTCCAGCGAATCTTCGGTCATCAGGGCGCGGAGGGCCGGCGGCGAAGTCTCGGTCGTACCGAGCCTGCAGCGGGTGCCAGCCGTGTCGACGCTGGTCTGGGAGAACAGGACATCGCGTCCGACGACAAAGCAGGGCGCGTCCATGGCCTTTGCCTTGCCGCTGATCACCTCGAGCGCGTCGGGCCGCGGCTGAATCGTGCAGACCGGCACGTTCTTCTTTATTATTCCCGCTTTTTCCGCGGCGATGAGGGGTATCGTCACGCCGAGGAACTGCGTGTGCTCGAGCTCTATGGGCGTGATCGCGCACACGTCGGGCGAGACAATGTTCGTCGAATCGAGCCGCCCTCCCAGCCCAACCTCGATGACCTGGGCATCCAAGCCGGCCAGACGGAATGCGCAGAAGCCGATGAGGGTCGTCAGCTCGAAGTAGGTCGGCAGCTCGCCGCCATAGAAGGATTCCGCGGTTTTTCCCTGCACGAGCGGGAAGACTTCGTCAGCGGCCTTCAGGATAATCTCGTCCGGCATCTCCAGTCCCGCCTCGGTGATCCGCTCTTTCCAGGAGATTATGTGGGGAGAGGTATAGAGACCGGTCCGCAGGCCCGAAGCCTGAAGCGCCTTTGCGATGAGCGTCGCCACGGAGCCCTTGCCCTTGGAGCCGGCGACATGGACCGTGATTCTGCCAAGGTGCGGATTTCCGAGCTCGCTGGCCATCCAGCGCATGCGGTCGAGCTTGAATTCGGTCGCCTGGCCTTTCTCGACATTGACATATCCCAAAACGAAGGCGTACACCTCGTCGATGGAGGTAAAATGTCCGGCATTCACATACAGAGCATGCGCAAGGCTGCTCCGTTCGTCAAGAGAGGGCCNCGAAAGAAAGCCCGGCGATTGCATCAAGCGCCGAGCCTGAGGTGCCGATAACGTATAGCGAGGGTACAAGTGAGAATTGTTCATGCAGCGGAAGCGGGGCAGTTGGCGAAACCTATGATTCATCGACGAAGCCGCGGTGTGGGATTTTCTCAGAAGACAGCCATCCAGTCTGCAGAATCAGCCAGCCCCGACCAGCCTCTGCATCTGCACGACAAGCAGGTCATCGTCATTATAGAATCGGAAGGCGCCGTCTTCGACATCAATCGATACTGGCACGAGACGGCGTATCTGCCCTCCTTCATCGGGTGCTTTGGCGGCAATGTGGACCCCGCGGTTGCGGGCGAGATATGGAGAACGGTTGCGCTTGAGACTTCTCTGAGGGGAGAGCACCCCCTCGTCATCCTGCTCGCCGCGCTCCGCGTGCTGAACGTACTTTTCCCCTCGATGCAGCGCTCGGTGATCATCAAAACCCTGGAGAAATACAGTCTCTCCGAGAATACTCTGGATGACCTTTTCAGGCTCGAGGAACGGCACCCGGTCGAGATGATGATAATCGACTGGTTCTCGATGGCCGAGGGCCTCATCCAGGAGCTGGGGCGGGTGCCGCACTTCAGCACCGCCGAGGAATTCCTGCGGAGCGCAAAGTACGTCGCTCCGCGCTCGGAGATACTTGTCTACAGCAGTCTTGCGGAGATGTCCGCGATGCGGATGTGGCAGAATGCGGGCTTGGGCGAATGTTTCTACCGCATCGCAGGCAAAGAGCGGGGCAAGCCCGGCGAATACCTCAGGGCTGCCCTGTCCGCAGGCTTCGAGCGGTCGAGCATCGTCGCGATCGGCTCGTCAGCAAAGATGTTCCGGGCCTCGCAGCTGGCGGGAATCCGGTTCTTTCCCATCTCTGCCGGTCAGGAAGAGGAGAGCTGGAAAATTCTTGCAGAGCAGTGGTTCCCCGCGTATCTGCGCGGCGAGGCGTGGAAAGTCGACATGCAGGCGGAGCCTTTTTATGAACAGATGTGCAGTGAGTTCAATGTGACGCAGACCGCCGGGAACATCGGTGCCCGCCTGAAGCTGCAGAGCCCCCGAATGCCGCCCGCTGAAGTATTGCAAGCTTGAAGCGTCGCAAAAATCAGTCTAGGAAAATTCGAAGATCGCGATGAAAATCGGCCACGAAGGGGCCTTGTTGTACTTCTGCATGAGCGACTGCAGCAGTTTGACCTCGTGCTCGGAGAATCTCGCCCGGAATTCCCCACCGTAGGATTTTGAAGGATCGAGCCACTGTTCCAGGTCCTTTTCGTCGAAGGAGCGGGGATAGGATGCGCGCAGGGAGACAGTGCGGACATCCAGGTGAGGCATCTTCGCCGCCAGCTCGTCATGCCAGCCGCGCGGAGGCTGGGAAGCCACCGGGGTGTAGGTTGGGCCATGGCCCAGGTCCCGTTCGAATTCCGTCAGACGACCGAGGAAGGCGCTTTCGCTCTCCGAGAGACTGGGTATGGAAGAGAGGGCGTCAGAGAGCATGGAAGAGCGGGCCGCATCGATGTCGAATCCGACGATCCGCGGCGCATTCTCCTTGATCTGCGATACCGCGCTCACAAGCGAGGCTTTCACTTCGGGCGGAATCCTCGCCGCCTCGCAGAGGAGAAGATAATCGGGCTTCGCCTCCGTGAGGTAGGTGCCGAGCGCGCTGTTCGCCTCTGATGTATCGGCCAGATTTTCATAGAGAACGATGTCGGGCCGCAGAATATCCTGAATCGTTTTGCTCAGGTTTTCGAGCTGGAGCCTGGCGCCCTCATCGCCGAGAACGATGAAGGTCTTTCCTTCGCCGGTCCTGCGCAGCGCCTCCATCGCGTAGAAACCCGACCTCGGGTCTGCGACGATTATGTTGTCGATCGCCGTGGGCGCGAGCTCGTCGAAGACCGCGGCGCGGATCGCAATGAGGCGTTCGGTCGCAGCGGATTCACTGCGGGCCTTCCAGTGCATCCGCTCTTCGCCCTGTTTCGACCAGACAAGACCCTGCGCCTGCTGTTCTTCCCCGAGATCGTCCGGGAGCACCGCAAGCTGTGCCTCCCTACGCATCAGCACATCGGCTCTCCTTGTCCNCTCAAAGCCGAGGCTGCCGGGGAAATAGAAGAGCCTGCCCGCAAGGCTCGTGGGCAGGTACTGCTGCGCCACCCAGTGGTCGCGGTAGGCGTGCGGATACTGGTAGCCCTCGCCGTGGCCGAAGGCTGCCTTGTCGCGGTTGGCATCCTTGAGGTGATCGGGCACCTTGGCCTGATCGGCCTGCACCGCCTGGAGCGCGTCGAAGTAGCCGAGGGTTGTGTTCGATTTCGGCGCGAGGGCGCAGTAGAGCGTCGCCTCGGCGAGGTGGAACTGCCCCTCAGGCAGGCCCACGCGGTCGAAGGCCTGGGCGCAGGACGCGACGACATTGATGGCGTTGGGATCGGCGAGCCCGATGTCCTCGGAGGCGAGTATGAGGAGGCGCCGCAGGATGAAGTCGGGGTCCTCGCCCGCGTAGACCATTCGGGCGAGCCAGTAGAGCGCCGCGTCAGGGTCGGAGCCGCGCACGCTCTTTATGAAGGCGCTGATGGTGTCGAAGTGGTAGTCGCCGTCTTTGTCGTAGAGCACGGCGCGGCGCTGTATGCTCTCTTCGGCGTCGCTCATGCTGATGAGGAGCGTCGAGCCTTCGGAGGGCGGCCATGTGGGGGTGCTCGTCTCTATTGCGAGCTCGAGGGCGTTGAGCAGGCTCCGCGCGTCGCCGTCCGCGGTGTCGACGATGTGTTCGAGGGCACCCTCTTCAAACTGTATGGTGTATTTGCCATAGCCGCGCTCTTTGTCCCCGATCGCCATGCGGGCGACACTGAAGAGGTCGTCGCGTGTCAGCTGTTTCAGCACAAATANCCGCGAGCGGGAGAGGAGGGCGCGGTTCACTTCGAAGAAGGGGTTCTCCGTCGTCGCCCCGATGAGAATCGCGGTGCCGTTTTCGATCCACGGCAGCAGGGCATCCTGCTGACTTTTGTTCCATCGGTGCACTTCGTCGACGAAGAGTATGGTCTTCTTCATGTACATGTCGCGGTATGTCTTCGCCTGTTCGATGGCTTCGCGGAGGTCGGCCACGCCCGAGAGCACCGCATTGAGGGTGATGAAGTGGCTCTTGGTCGTGTTGGCGATGATGCGGGCCAGGGTAGTCTTGCNCGATCCCGGGGGGCCGGCGAAGATCACCGAGCTGAGCTGATCCTTCTGGATGGCCCGCCGCAGCAGTCTTCCCTCGCCGACGATGTGCTCCTGGCCGACGAATTCATCCAGGGTGCGCGGGCGCATCCGCGAGGCGAGCGGCTCCGCGGAGGAGGGAGAGCCGGAGACCGAGCCCGGCCCGAATAAGGGGTGCGACTGCATCACTCGGCGTCCCAGCCGCTCCAGCTTCCTGTGCTTGTCGTATAATCATTTCTATACAGGGCATACGAATCCGTGCTTCCCGATGCGAGGAGAACGAAGAGCGTATTGGGATCGGAAGTCGGCTGCCAGAATGCCTGCACCTCCTTGGAGAGCATCGTGGTGTAGTAGATGCTCGACGACGTGGAGATGAAGCTGCTGCCGTTCTCCTTGCGCGTGGAGGAGGATTCGTTGTACTCCATGTAGCCGAAGGAGGAGACGCCCTTGCCGACGAGGATGCGGGGGCTGGATGCGGGCAGGGCAAGGAAGAACAGCGGCCCGAGCTTTGTGGAGGATTTCACCGTGATGGGGCTCCATGCGCCCGAAGAGTAGCTGTACACATATCCGTCCCTTCTGGAGACGATGATGCGGCCGGCCCCATCGGAGGCGATGCCGAGAAGGTAGTCGTCATAGTCCGGGTTGGAGGACGTCGTGTCCGCCGCGATCGAGCCGGGCGTTCCCTTATAGACCTTGCTGTCGGAGATGAGCCAGTACGAAGAGCTGCCGTCGTACACGATATCGACGAGCGCGGCGTCAATGCCCGAAACTCCGGCGCTCACGAAGGATGAGCCGTCGTAATAGTACAGCGAGTATTCGTATGAACTGTTGTGCACCGCGACAAAGAGGGTGCCGTTGGCGCACTTGAGCCAGTCGACAAAGGAGTCGGTTCCAATGCCGGCCGCCGCGCTCATCGCCGTCCAGGTAGTACCGCTGTCGCTCGTGGTATAGATGTCGTCGAGCACATTGTCGTCATCGGCTTTTGCCACATAGAGGTTCGTCCCGTCGCCGGCCAGCCCCGAGGCAAAGTAGTCGGTTGAGCTGTTGACGGACAGGACATCCCAGCTGTCTCCCGATTTGGGCCGCCACACGACCTGCGAAAGGAGCGCGTAGTAGTTTGAGCTGTCATCAGCCATCGCGCGCACGGTCGTATTCTCGAAAAGATCTTCGCCCACCTGTTTTTCTTCCTGGGCGATCGTCTGAAACACGGAAAAAGTGTTGTCGCAGCCCGCGAAGATCAGCACAGCGAGCGTCAGGGCGGCTATGCTTCCGGCGATGAATGGTGTCCGCCTGAAAGGTTTTTCTGAAAGTCTTGTCCTATGTTTATCCATGAGAGGATCTCCTTAAAAATGATAGCTGGCGCCGATTGAGAATTCCAGAAAATTTGCATAGCTGTTCAGGCTGCTGTAAGTGCCAAAATGGAACTCGGGGAAAAAGCACCACGAGACCTTTGCGCCAATGCCCCAGGTCGAGGTCACGTAGCGGGACAAGCCTGCGCCCAGTTTCGCATAGGGCTCGATGAGGCCATTCCCATAGAGCCGCATTATGTTCATGCCCAGCTCGGTGGAAAACTCATATTCCAGCGGATCGCCGCCGCCGATCCACGCGGCGGTCGCTCCGATCGGCGCGAAGAAGAGGGTTCCTCCGCCTATTGTCGTCACAAAGGAGCCCGAAATCGAACCGCCGACGCCTATGTGGTTTCCCAGCATGTAGCGGTACTGCACGTCGAAGGATGCTCCGGGATACATATTGGACGGCGATATGAGAGCCCCGGTGCTGTCGAGTACAAAGAGGGGAATAAAGCCCCCCGCCAGAATCGTGATGGACTGATCGCCTTTCTTCCTCAATACTTCCGACGAATTGCCGGTATTCTCCTGTGCGCCGAGTGTCAGCGCGCTGACAGATGCGATGATCGCAATGACTGCAAGTAGTTTTTTCGACATTAATCCTCCTTGATCGCTGTTTTCCCCCGGGTGCGGGGGTCTGCTTTGACCTTGCGATGAATACGTGCGACTGTTCTGAACTGAAAACCACCGAAAGGTGTTTCAGGTAACTCGGCCAGATATAGCACAAGCTCATATTTTTTAAAACTGAGGGAGACGGGCGCCGGAGTTTTGCTGCCCAGCCATATTCCCCGCTGCGCGTACGGAACCCCGGCGCAGGTTTCGAGGCCTGCATCCAGGGCGAAGCGCTCCAGGGAGGCTTTCAGCTCCGGGACATCGAGTCCATCGTCGAGCTTCAGCATGACCTGGCCATTTTCCTCTACGGTCGAACTGAAGTGGAGGGTATCCGGCAGAGCCGCACATATGCTGTCTGCATGCCGGCTCAGCGTCTCCTGGATGCGCTCTGAAAAAGCCTGTCTGGAACGACGGTCGGCAGGGAATTCCGGAGGGGCAAACCAGCCGCATATAAATCCTTCCGGCAATGCCATCGATGCATCGTCGCGGTTCCAGTCAAAGGCCTCCCGCTTGAGCCTCCACAGCTGCCGGCGGATATTGCCGTGGGGTCGGGCCACCAATACCAAGCACTCCATTGCCTTTCAAGTATATACGGCTATCGCGCATTGAGGAATCCGCCGGCACCTGCACGCATAGCGAAAGATTGACTGCCATGGTATAATCGGGCCATAAGGCTGGAGGTATGAAACGCAAGTCTGAAGAAGTATCCTCATTTTTGATCGATACTATGTCTCTGTGGGCGGGTGTAGACTGCATCTGCGTGGACCGGCGTTCCCAGCAGGATGAGCTGGACCCGCACTATGCCCTTGTGTTTGATATATACTACCGGCGCGGCGTGCCCGCCGTGGATAAACGCCGGAATCTTTTTGACAACCCCGGGGCTTTTGAATCGGCCACCGGCGGGATGAAAGACAGATTTTTCCTCGACGAAATCCCCATCCGGGTCGAGTACAAGCATATCCCCGAAGTGCAGGACCTCATCGAACGCCCCCTCCGGCACCTCAGGCTCCTTAAGAATACGGGGACCTATCCGCTCTATCGGCTCCTGAATTTTCCCCTGGTCTTTTCCAGAAGCGACTGGATAGAGCGCATGCGGGCCGGACTCAACAGTTTTCCCCGGGATGCATGGCAGGGGCTCTTTGACAGTTTTTCCGCAAAAATGGAACACTATCTCTCGGATTTCGGNGCGGCTGCGGTGTCCGAGAACCAGTTCTTCCGGCTTATGTCGCGTGCCGGATTCTTGAGGTTCGCGGGAGCTTCCATATTCATGTTTAACCACGTATTCGAGCCGTCCCACGCAGAATACGAAGCCCAGCTGAAAGATCAGCCGATTCTCCCTGCGAATTTCGCGAACATCTGGGACTCGATCTCAGGCGAGCGCAGCGACCTCTCGGAGTTCAAAAAATTCGAGCTCGCGCGCCTCCTCGCGAGAGAGATCTTCGAACTGCAGTGAGAGGTATTTTCCCCATGCGCCGCCGTAACACACTGGGCAATCGGCCCGCCGCAGGCCATTGCAAGGTTTTTCTCCTTCTCGGATGTATTTTCCTCTGTTTGTTTACACTCTCCTGCAGGGGGACGGAGGTCCATGCCTTTGGCTGGTTCGATGAGCGCGGCGCGAGGCTTACATTTTCAGGCACCGGTGCCGCATCGGAGATCGCCAATTTTTCCAGACAGGGAGAAAAAGAGCGCTATACCCTTGCGAAGGCGGCGGGCCTGCCGGAAGGCTATGCGGTACGGCTGTCATTCTCCGCATCGAGCGGAGGGATCGAATTTCAGATCGGCTATGGCGACGAAAAGGGCAAGACCTCTGCCGTCCTCTGTTCGATTCCCGAGCCGGGCCGTTTTGCCTTCGTAGTCCCCTTTGCTGCATCGGCCGCGCTGCAGTGGGTCGAAGTAAAAATTTTAAAGCTTCCCCAGCCGACCAGCGACGCTCAAAATCGAAGTGCCGCGCAGACGGCGGCCGGCCAGGAAGCACCTCCGGCGCCTTTCTCTCTGCAGGAAATCCGATTTGTCCCCGCAATGCGCGGCATGCGGCGCGAGGCCGAGAGCCTGGAGATTTCTCCTCATTTTTCGTTCGAGATGAAGGGCGGTACGGGCCATTACGAAATTCGCGCTCCCTTTGAAAATTTNAGCCCCGAAGTCACGGACAGCACGCAGCTCGAAGTGGTGCTTGAGGGCGGCGCAGGCACTGCGACCCTGTTCTGGGGAGACCAGAAACTTACGTACCGCCACGCGGGGCAGAGATCGGCCTTTGTCTTTCCCTCTTCGCTTTTCGCGAATGTTCCGGACAGGATTGTGCTGGAAGTGAAAAATGATATCCGGGTGGATAGCTTCTGCGTGGTTCAGAGCACAGCGGCGGCAGAGCTCGCCCGCATCGATCCGGGGCTCCTCGTGTACCACGCGCCCGTCGGCGACAAGCCCTATTATCTCGCCCGCTGGGATCTGCGGCCTGAGGTGCTCCTGTTTCTGTTTAAGGACTACGACACCCAGGACCTTTACCTCAAGAGGCTCGCCTTCTTTGTCGAAAAGATAGGTTTTGTGGGGCGTCTTGCTCAGGACAGCGAAATTGCAGACCTTCACGGCTGGAACGCGCACGATTATCGGCCCGAGGATCTGGCGCGCTTCTTCGATACGGCCGCGGCCCAGAAATTTTCACTTTCGGCGGAAGAGCTTGAACTGCAGGAAACATTGATNAAAAGCGGGGTCATCGTAAAAAGCGGTTCGCGGATCGCGGCGGGCAAGGGGGCCATTGTCTCCATTACCCAGGAATCGCCGGCGTACCTCCAGTACCGTTTCCTCGCCCACGAGTTGAGCCACGCGCTGTTTTTTACCGACGGCCGCTACAGGGACCTTGTGCTCTCCCTCTACCAGAAGCTGAGCGACGACGAGAAATGGTTCATCATCCGCTATTTCAGATGGATGCGGTATAACGTGGATTCATCGTATTTGATGGCGAACGAGATGCAGGCATACCTCGTGCAGCAGCCCCTCAAAGACCTGGAGACGTACTTTTCAAGCACGCTGGGAGACAGACTGGCCAAGGAGCATCCGGAACTCGAGGATGCCATTCACGACTATATGCAGCAGCATCTTTCGGCCCTGGTCGCCACCGCCCAGCAGCTGAGCTCGTACCTGCAGACTTCGTATGGTTTTGAGCCGGGGAGACTTTACCGGGTGAGGTAGGGCGCCATCGATATCTCACAGCCTGAAGGGCCGGCTTGAAATGTCGGCGCGCCGCCGACGGAAGTCCGCACGTGCGAACCTTCTCACTCAAGAAAGGCCGAGCTTTTCGAACACCTGTCGGTATAGATTGAAAAACTCCGAATTCGCGAATTCCTCGATTTTTTCTTCCGGCAGGGACTCCAGGAGCCGGTCGAGGTAGAGGAGGAGCTTACGGACATCGTCGAGGAGCTGCCGTGTATCCGGGCCGGCCCGGATGTTCCCGCCGTCTGTCCGGCGACATTCGCGGCGGGAGCTGCTGCCGCGGCCGGCTGCGGTGGCTGGGGTTTTTTNCATGGCTTCGAAATGCTGTTTGATGGACAGGAGGTCCTGCTTGATCGATCTCAATTCGCCCGCAAAGCGCAGAATAACCTGTTCCTGAGCCGGACCTGCGGGTTTTGCGGTCGGTTTCGCTTCGGAACCGGGCGCTGAAGAGCTGTCCGCGCCTTCATCGAGATCGGGCTCCCTTATGGGAGAGAGGAGTTTCGCCTCTTCGGCTTCCATTTTTTCAAAGTACTCGGAATCTTCGAGAGGGCTGATGAAAAGGCCTTCGAGAACATCATCGGAGTTTTTGCCTGGCGGTGATTTATTCGCATTCTTTTCCATCGCAACCTTCCTCTGTGCCTATACTACACTCTTTGGCAGAGCCATGGAACTACTTTTTGAAAGAAAATTCCTAATGGAAGCTCAGTTTATGCCGAAATGTTTGTTGATGTACTCGCCCCAAACGATGCTGCAAAAAAGCAGGCAGCTGCTGACGTCGCTGTCCTACGGTCTCTTTTCCTTTCTCATAGCCTACTGCTGCATCTCCGCAGTCGCGGGGAGGGCCGGATTACTGGCGTACCAGGACCTGGCCTCGCAGCAGCAGCAGATCCAGAGGGCAATCGACTATCTGCAGGCCCAAAACCAGGACAAGATGAATACAATCAATGATCTGAATCGCGGTTCTGCCGCCGCGGCGGAGCGGGCGGCCACGCTTGGCTATGTCCGCGAGGGCGAGATGCTGATAGTGCTGCCGGAAGCATGGAGGAATGCGGATACAAAAGGCGATGAGATGCGGCTGCCCGTCGTGATGGGCGATTCCACGGGCCTGCCGGACACTGTGATTCGCATTATGGCCGCGATCACGGGTTTTTGNGCCTTCCTCGCCATTCAGCTTTTTCATTTCAAACCTCATGCGCAGCCCGTCCGGCAGGGGCGTCTCGAGAAGCAGACTGAAGCGCACTGAACCGGTGACAACACCCTATCTACTCTGAAAAACGGGAGAACCCTCCGGCCTCGGCGATGAAGAATTGTCCGAAGATTGATCGGAACCGAAGGTCTCAGGCAGGCTCGGCCCATGCAGGGTGCAGAACTGTGTCGGCTGTGTGCCATCGAGATACGTCAAGGTTATCGTACCGTCGGAGCAGTACTCTGTCGGCAGCATGCCGGATTTTGCGCAGACCGACACCGAGACGAGGCCCGACGCCGGCTTGGNGAAGTTCTTGTAGGGCAGGCCGACGTGGATGTCGCGCATGTAATTTGCCCAGACAGGCGCCGCCACGGTAGCTCCCGTCTGGGAAACGCCGAGCGAATTCCCGGGGCGGTCGAAGCCGAGCCAGATCGCAGTCGTGTAGTAGGGGCTGGATCCCAGTGTCCAGGCGTCCGCCCAGTTTTGCGTCGTGCCGGTCTTTCCCACGATGGGAATGACATAGGATTTGCCATCGGATCCCGTCTGCTTGAATATCGAGCCCGATTGGGTTGCCCCCGCGAGCGTCCCGGAGGAAACGACCCTCTTGAGCATGTCGATCATGATCGCGGCGTTCTGCGGGGATAGCACCTGAGGTTTTTGCCGGAGCGCCTGAAGCGTCTCTTTTTCCGGCTCTGCGATGATATTGCCGTAACGGTCTTCGACATAGCNGATTGAGATGGGCGTGACCGCCTTTCCGCCGTTGGCGAATACAGAGAAGGCCCTCGCCATCTGGAGGGGCGTGACGCCGATGACGCCGAGGGCGAGCGGATAATAGCGGGGGAAAGTCTTGCGTATTTCGATGGGGTCGGTGATGTCGAGCAGCGCCGCCGCCCTCGAAATCGCGGCGTCGAAGCCGATAGTCTGCAGCACTTTTACCGATGGCACGTTCATGGAATTTGCGAGGGCCTGCCACGCCAGCACCGAGCCCGCCCATTCTCCCCTGAAATTCTGGGGAGAGTNAGGCGTGCCGTCTTCGTTGTAGAATGTCGTGGGTTCATCGATGATGTACGTGCCCTCCGTGATTTTCTTCGAGTCGATCCCCGCGGAGTAATAGAGGGGCTTGAACGTGGAGCCGGGCATGAGTTTGGCCTGTGTCGCCCGTATCAGCTGATTCGCCTGGTTGTAATCGGAACCTCCGACGAGTGCGAGAATATATCCCGTGCTGTTGTCGATCGTCACGAGGGCGCCTTCGACCGTAGACTTTTCGAGCTCGGTTTTGATTTTGGCGGACGCAGCCCCCACGTATGGCTTGAGCGATGAAATGTTGAGCAGGAGGCTCGCCGCATCGAGCACGGGGTTGATCGTGTTGAGGAAATAATCCTGTGAGTTCGTCTCGCTGCGGCTCTGGGGGGCATAGAGCATCGGCAGGTCGAAGGCGAGACCCAGAAGTTCGACAATCGGCACATAGGTCGTATCGGCCACGCCGAGCCGCTGGGACATGGTGCTCTTGAACGAGGCGTTGGCGGTTTCGATTCCCCGCTTCATGTAGAGGTCGGCCGCAGCCTGCTTGTCGAGATCCAGCGTCGTATACACAGACAGCCCGTCGCTGTAGATGTCTATTGAGCCGTAGAACAGATCTTCGAGCTGGCGGCGGACATACTCGCTGAACCAGGGCGCCTTGTCCTCGCGATTGTAGAATGCGGAGACGGCCACCCGGGAATAGTCGAAGGATGCCCAATACGCTTCGAAGGACTCATCCGCATCGGCCCTGCTTATCATATGGCGCGAGACCATCTGGTCGAGTATCTCCTTGGAACGGTCCCGCGCGAGCATGGGGTTGCGGAAAGGGTTGTACCGCGAGGGGCTCGAGAGCTGAATGGCGAGGATTGCAGATTCTTCCGGTGTGCAGTCCTTCGCCGGATGGCCGAAGAAATACCGGCTTGCGGCCTCCACGCCGTAGACTGCCGGCCCCATGATCATGCGGTTTAAGTACATCTCGAATATTTCTTCTTTGGTGAAACGGCGTTCCAGCTGGAAGGCCCACCAGAGTTCCTTGAGCTTGCGCTGAATACTGACCACTCTGCGGTCGGCATAGAGAGTCCCCGCGAGCTGCTGGGTGATCGTGGAACCACCTCCGAGGTTTTTGCCCAGAATCTGCCCCAGGGCTGCACGGATAATGGATCGCATATTAAAGCCGCGGTGCGAATAGAAGTTCCGGTCTTCCCGCGTGAGGAAGGCCTCAAGGAGATGGTTGGGCAGATCCTTTATGGAGACCGGTATTCTCTGCTCTTCGGCGAAGAATTCAGTGATGAGTCGGCCGTTGATATCGTAGATCTTGCTGGGCAGAGCGGTGTCGAATTCGGTGAAATTTTCTGTCCGGATCGTATTGGCGGTGCCCGACAGGGCCAGGCCGAGGCCGGCGCCTAGTACAGCGGCAAGTACAAGCATGAAGACGATAAAGACATACATTGCCCTGGCTTATGAAGTCGCATGACATTAGATTATAGAGAGGACGAGGGTTGGTCAATCTTGCCTGGTAAAAGGTATGGAAGTATTTTAAGAGTTGGAGTACATTGAGGCGGGTCGATTGACTCTTCTGCTCAATCGATACTATTTTATTTTATACTAAACCGACCACAGCCTGCGTGTTGTGCGCTGTGTCAAACCAGTTCCTGAGGAGGAACATTATGAGAGTAGCGATTAATGGTTTTGGACGGATCGGGCGGCTGGTATTTCAGTCTATTGTCGATCAGAAACTCCTTGGCAAGGGCAAGGATAAGGTCGATGTTGTCGCCGTGGTCGATATTGTCACCGATGCAGCCTATTTTGCCTATCAGCTGAAATACGATTCAGTGCAGGGCAAACTGAAGGCCGAGATCACTTCCAGGAAGAGCGATCCGTCCAAGGCCGAGGATGATATTCTCGTGGTCAACGGTCACGAGATCGCCTGCATCATGGCAGAGAAAGAGCTCAAGAATCTGCCCTGGGGAAAGCTCGGCGTCGACTATGTGGTCGAGTCCACCGGAATCTTCACCGACGAAAAGGCTTTCGGGCACCTCGAAGCGGGCGCCAAGAAGGTCATCATCACTGCTCCCGCCAAGAGCAAGGCGGAGGACAAGAAAATTCCGATGCTCCTCATGGGCGTCAACAATGAAAAGTACAATCCCGCGAAGGACAATGTGATTTCGAACGCTTCGTGCACCACGAACTGCCTTGCGCCGCTTGTGTATGTCCTTCTCAAAGAGGGAATCGGCATCGAGACGGGCCTTATGACCACGATTCACGCCTATACCGCGACACAGAAGATCGTCGACGGCGTGTCCAAGAAGGACTGGCGCGGCGGCCGTGCGGCGGCCATCAACATCATTCCGTCCACCACGGGCGCAGCGAAGGCCGTGGGCGAGGTTCTCCCCGAAATCAAGGGCAAACTCACCGGCATGTCCTTCCGCGTTCCTACGCCTGCGGGCTCGGTGGTCGATCTCACCTTCCGTTCCGTAAAGGAAACATCGATTCAGGAAATCGACGGGCTCCTGAAAAAGGCATCCCAGACCTACCTCAAGGGAATTCTCGGNGTTACCGACGAAGAGCTCGTCTCTACAGACTTTATCCACGACGACCGCTCCTCGATCTACGACAGCCTGGCGACGGTCCAGAACAACCTTCCCGGCGAAAAGCGGTTCTTCAAGGTCGTTTCCTGGTACGACAATGAATGGGGATATTCAAACCGCGTCGTCGATTTGCTCCGCTACATAGCATCCAAGGATAATTTCTGACACTCCTCGAAAGAGGAGACTCCCGAAGGAGACTGCGATGATTAAAACTGTCCGTGATGTCTCACTCACCGGCAAGCGGATTATCATGCGGGTGGATTTCAATGTGCCGATGAAAGACGGCAAAGTGCAGGATGATACGCGCATCGTCGCCTCGTTGCCGACCATCAAATATATTCTTGACCAGAAGCCAAAAAGCCTTGTGCTCATGTCGCACCTCGGCGATCCGGACAAAGATGCGGCCAAGGCCAGAGAGAAGGCCGAGAAAGACGGCAAGACCTTTGATCTGCAGGCCTACCTCGACGGCAAGCACCGCATGAAGCCCGTGGCTGAATACCTTGCGAAGCTGCTTGGCAGGAATGTGGTTTTCCTGCCTTCGTGTTTCGGGCAGAAGGCGGCGATAGAGGCTCTGCCTGCTGGCTCTGTGGCCATGCTGGAAAATACGCGTTTCCACAAAGAAGAGACCGCCAAGGANCCGGCCGTGCAGGAAGTGCTTGGACGGGAATTGGCCTCCTATGGCGACATCTATGTCAACGACGCCTTCGGTACTGCGCACCGGGCACATGCGAGCACCGCGACCATCGCGAAATTCATGGCGGTGCGCGTCGGCGGTTTCCTCATGGAGAAGGAAGTGGCCAATCTCGAGCCCCTCTTGCACAACCCGCCCAAGCCGATGGTTGCCATCATAGGCGGGGCGAAGGTCTCATCGAAGATTGCAGTGCTGGAGAATCTGCTCAAGAGTGCTTCCGCGCTGGTGATCGGCGGCGGCATGGCCTATACCTTCCTCAGGGCGAAGGGCATCCCGGTAGGCAAGAGCATGGTCGAAGACGATTTTCTGGATACCGCGACGCGGCTCCTCGATCATGCAGCGGCACAGGGGATTGAAGTCGTGCTCCCTGTGGATCATATTGCCGCCGACCATTTTGCCCCCGATGCGACCCCTGTCACGCTCGACTCCCAGGCAATCCCCGACAATCTCATGGGCCTCGATGTCGGCCCCAAAACACTCGCCATCTATGCAAAAGTGATCTCGGGCGCAAAGAGTGTGCTCTGGAATGGCCCGGTGGGCGTGTTCGAGTTCGACGCGTTTGCAAAAGGGACGGAGCAGGTCGCCAAGCTGGTCGCAGAGGCCACCGGCAGAGGCGCGCTCACCGTGGTGGGCGGCGGCGACTCGGTCGCGGCCGTCAACAAATTCGGGCTCGCTTCCAGAATGAGCCACGTTTCGACCGGCGGCGGCGCTTCGCTTGAGTACCTCGAAGGCAAAGAACTCCCCGGCATCGCATGTCTCGAGCAGAAGTAGGCCTCCCTTTCGATTGAACAGCGAGCGGCTGTCCGAAAGGGCGGCCGCTTTTTTATGGTTTGCGTGGAAAGTGGCCCGGAGGCCACAGAATCCTATATATTTATGTTTGAGTAAAGGAGTCGAAAATTGCGCGTGCATAAGAATAGAGGAGGCCGCACGGCCGCGGATCTGTCGGCCGACATAGAGGCGGTCCTGCAGCGCGATCCTGCGGCAAGGACGAGGATCGAGGTGATCCTTGCCTATCCGGGGCTCCATGCGCTCTGGATGCACAGGATTGCATATCGCCTGTGGCATCACGGTTCGAAGCTCCTCGCAAGGATCATTTCCAATGTGGCCAGACGGCTCACGGGCATCGACATCCACCCCGCCGCAAAAATCGGCAAGAGGTTTTTCATCGACCACGGTATGGGGGTCGTCATCGGCGAAACTGCGGTCGTCGGGGATGATGTGACGCTTTACCACGGTGTCACGCTGGGCGGGACGTCCCTCGAAAAGAAAAAACGCCACCCCACCGTGGGAGACAGGGTCACCATAGGCGCGGGGGCAAAGATACTGGGCGACATCACCATAGGCTCCGATTCCCGCATCGGGGCGAACGCCGTGGTCGTAAAAAACGTGCCGCCCAACTCCGTCGTCGTAGGAATACCCGGACAGGCAGTGCACCGGCACATACCCCATACGGCTTCCGATGAGCCCGATCTCCACCACGAATTGATCCCCGATGTGCTTGGCCAGCGAGTCCGGGAGCTGACTGCGAGAGTCGCGGCTCTGGAAGAAAGCATTGCAAAGATGAAGGCCGCCTGCGGAGACAAGGAGCTTTACTAGAAAAATCGATGAGGGTAGTATGCAAGGCGTTTGAGAGCAAACATACAGGAGAACGAGAATGAAACGTTATTTCATTGCCGGCAATTGGAAGATGCACAAGACTGTCTCCGAGGCTGTCTCGCTCGCCTCGGAACTCAGGGACAAACTCTCAGATTGCAGCGAAAAACTCATGATAGCGCCGCCCTTTACCGCGCTTCAGGCGGTTTCTGCAGTCGTAAAGGGCACGAATATCCTTCTCGGAGCCCAGAACATGGGGCCGGAGGAGAGCGGGGCGCATACGGGTGAAGTGTCGGTGCTCATGCTGAAGGACCTTGGCGTCGGCGTCGTTATTCTGGGGCACTCCGAGCGGAGACATACCTACGGGGAGAGCGATGCGCTCATCAACACGAAAGTCAGGCTCGCCCTCAAGCACAGGCTGGAGGTCATCCTCTGCGTGGGGGAGACACTTGAAGAGCGCGAACAGGGCAAGCTCGAAACAGTGATCCGGAGGCAGCTGGCCGAAGGGCTCAAGGGCGTCGAACCCTCTGCCCTGGCCGACGTGACCGTCGCGTATGAGCCGGTTTGGGCTATCGGGACGGGCAAGACCGCCACCCCGGAGGATGCCGACGCGGTGCACGCATTCTGCCGCAAGGTCATCGCGGAGCTCTATGGCCAGGAAGCCGCCAGGCGAATTCTGATTCAGTATGGCGGTTCCGTGAAGCCGGAGAATGTCGCCGCCCTGATGGCCAAGTCGAATATCGACGGGGCGCTTGTCGGCGGGGCGAGCCTGAAGGCGGACAGCTTTGTGCCCATCGCCAAGTTCCGCTGATGCATTCAGGTATTGCCTTATAGTGCACTTTGCGGTACTATAGCTCTCCGAAGAGCGCCTTTGTCCATAAGAACTTCCAATTGGAGTAAGAGCATGGGTTTTTTTGGCATATTGCTTCTTGTCGTGTTCATAATTGTGTGTCTTCTGCTTATTTTCCTCGTGATTATTCAAGATGAAGACTCTGATTCCATCGGAGGAATTTTTGCGGGCGGTTCGCAGAGTGCCTTTGGTTCCCGGTCATCGAATGTCGTGATCCGCATCACGTATGTCCTGGGTGCGCTTTTCTTTGTCGTCGCCTTTGCCCTTGCAGTGGTGAACAGGTCTACAACCGGCAATATTCAGAAAGCCGTTGAACAGAACTCGGCAGAGACCGCGACGAGCGACTGGTGGACCAACCAGGGCCAGAGCGACCAGAATGCACAGGATCAGGCTGCGCCGCAGAGTCAGGTGCCTCAGACAGAACAGCCTGCTGCGCCGGCGACCAAGTAGTGTCAGCCGACTGCATTTTCAGATTTAGGTAGGATGAAGTAAGGGCACGGGAGCGGGGCGTTCTGTTCCGATTCCGTGCTTTTATTCTATAGGTTGTACATGTGCTTTTGCCGTGTAACGACTGCCTTTTAAGGATGTTTTTTATTTATTATGCGAATTGGAATAAGTGCTCTGGGATCTAAAAAAGCTTTCCCAGCCGGCAGAAGCAGTGCGCAATTCTCTTGCGGAGCTTGGAAATGATGCCGTGCTTGTGACCGATTCGCCCTATGGTTTGAGCGCCTATGACTTTCTTGTTTTCATGACGGAACCCAAAGGCATGTTCGGAGGGCTTCTGGATTCTGTTTCCCAGAGGCTTGCACAACAGGAAGGGCTCACCGGGAAACGCTGTCTGGCGATGGTGCGCAAGAGTGGACTGAGGTCGGGGTATACGCTCAGAAAATTTATNGGAGCGCTCGAACACGAAGGAGTGGTTGTTGTTGAAGGCGAGATCTTTTCGGATGTGAAGTCTGCCGTACAGATTGCGCAGGATGCACCATTGAGACGTGGGTAAAGAATGAAAAATTACTATGAAATTTTGGGGGTGCATCCCGATTCGAGCCCTCAGGATATAAAAAGTGCCTTTCGCAAGCAGGCAAAGCGTCTTCATCCCGACATGCATTATTCAGTGGAAAACACAAAGGCCAGGGAATCCTCGGCGACGATCCGCGAATCGGCGATGAGGCTCATCCTTGAAGCATATAAGATACTGTCTGACGCAGAGAAGAGAAGGACGTACGATAGAGATCTCCGAAGACGAGAGAGAGAAAACAAGGGGTTCGATTATCACGAATTTCTCAAGCAGCGCACGGACGACGCAGAGAGTCAGGCAAAATTGATCGTCTACGACCTGCTCCACGATCTCAACGAAGAGGCCCTGTTGGTCTATGAGCGGAGCAAGGCCTTCCCGGATTTCAGACTGGAGCGCTGGCTCGAGCGCGGTGAGGCCATGGATTCCGAATACTGCATTGCCGAGGAATATGAAAAAAGAGGCAAATACATCAAGGCATATCAGATCTACAAGAAAATCATAAAAATGGAACTTGAAAAACCCTGGTTTCGTTATTATTTTGATGTAGTCGCCCTGAAATTCAGATTCCTCATTCTGCAGAAACTTCCGGGAAGAATCGACGAAGAAGATTACCTCGACAGGCTGGACGAAGCGATAGGACTGCAGATAGCTCCCAGGGAGACTGCCCAGTATCTCCGCAAAAAAGTCGAGATATCCCTTCACCGGGGAGATGTGGAAACGGCGTATGAGGCGCTCCAGCAAATATCGCAGATCTATCCAAAGCTCGCCGGCTTTGCGGCGCTGCGTACAAAAGTCGAACATGCCCAGCCTGTCGCGGAGGACAGCGTTCTATAACAGAGCCTGTTGGGCCTCCGTGAATAAATTTTGAATGGAAAGTGAGAGCAAGAGAGTATGAAGAGAGTGACGACATGGCTGATGGTGTTTGCATGTGTCGCAACGCCGATTTTTGCGCAGACCAGTATCGATAAACCAGCAGCGACCTTTAAGCTGACAAAACAGGAAGTCATATCTGTGCGCCAGCTTCGCGCCGACATCGATCGGCTGGAAAATGCCACGGGTGCAAAACTGACTGTCGATCAGCGCAAGGATGTGCTCGATGCGAGAATCAACAGCATGTTGTTTCTCCAGTTCTGCGAGCGCGAAAAAATTTCTGTGTCTGACGCCCAGGTCAATGCGGCGCTTACCCAGCTGAAATCCCAGCTTGGCTCCAATGCGACCGATGCCAATCTGGAAAAGTCGCTCCGGGCTTCCGGGGTTTTTGTCGATCCGGCAGTCTATGTTCGCCAGCGCCTTCTGTTCGAGACATACGTTCGTATGAAAAAACAGGACGAGATGAAGAGCGCACTCAAGGCGCCGACGGCCGATGATATCCTCAGGGCCTACGACCTGGCAAAGGCTTCGCTCGTGCGGCCCGACACGATCCGAATAAGCGTGATCTACGCGGACACAAAGGGTAAGAGCGAGGCCGACATTGAGAAGGCAAAGGATATCATGAACGGGATATCGGCCGCACTCAAGGCAAACCCTTCCAAGTTTGACGAATACGTGCTGCGGGCGGGCGAGGCGGCGGGGTATAAGGCCATTCCCTCTCTGTACCTTGAGAAGACACAGCAGAGCAAGTCTATATTTGGCGAGGCCTTCTTCAACGCGGCTTTCCAGGCTAAGACCGGAGAGATCACCGCGGTGATCCAGACTCCGACAGGGTTCAGAATTGTCCGTGTGAACGAATTCATGGCTCAAAAACAGCTCACGCTCTCGGACACGGTTCCCGGCAACCAGAACCTCACGGTGCAGGAATTCCTTGCAATGCAGCTTGCCTCCGAAAAAGAGCAGACCTTTCTGAACAAGGTGGAATCCGACTTGATCGACAGCCTCCGCAAGGAGGCGACCATCAAGGTGTACACTGAAAATTTGAACTGGTGAGAGGCGGTCCGTGGCATCGAGGAGGAAGGCGAGAATTCTTGCCGTGCAGGCGCTCTATGCATGGGACATGTCGGGTCAGACCCTTGCCGACCTTTTGTCTTTCGAGTGGCTCGACGAGGACAAAAAGGAACACTATGAGCCCGATATCCTCGATTTTTCCAAATTGATGATCGCAGGGACCATCGAACAGATCGATGTCATCGATTCGATTATAAAGCAGCACCTCGAACACTGGACTTTCGAGCGGCTGAGAAAAGTCGATTTGGCGATTCTGAGGATCGGGCATACAGCATCCTCTATCAGGACGACATAGCCCCCCAAATCAGCATCGACGAGGCGATAGAGATTGCCAAAGAGTACGGCAGCGAGGATTCGTACCGGTTTGTCAACGGCGTGCTCGATGGCATACGAAAGGATAAAGCTGGAGTCTCCCATGATACGCCTAAAAAATGAAAGACAGATAGAAGGAATTCGGGCTTCATGTCAGATGCTCTCTGTCATGTATGAAGAGCTGAAGCCCATGGTCAAGCCTGGTGTCACGCCCAAAGAACTGGATACATTCGCGTATGATTTTATAAAAAGGAACGGCGGGAAGCCGGCATTCCTCGGGTACGAAGGCTTTCCGGCCACACTCTGCATTTCCGTGAACGAAGTGGTCATCCACGGCATACCGAGTGACAGGCCACTCGCCGAGGGCGATATTGTCGGTATAGACGGCGGCATTGAGCTCGACGGCTATTTTTCGGACGCGGCCATGACTCTGCCCGTAGGTGCGATAAGCAAGGATGCGCAGAAACTGCTCGATGTCACCAGAGAGAGCCTGAGACTCGCACTCGAGCAGATCAGGCCGCACGCGCGAATCTCCGACATATCCCGCGCGGTGTTCTCATACGTGACCAAAAATGGGCTTAAGGTCGTGCGCCAATACTGCGGACACGGAGTGGGACTCGAGATGCATGAGGACCCCCAGATACCGAACTATGTCTCNGCCGGGCCGAATCCGCGACTGATGCCCGGCATGGTGCTCGCCATTGAGCCCATGATCAACATCGGCACAAGCGACGTGCGTGTCCTCGACGATGACTGGACTGTTGTCACCATGGACGGCTCGCTCTCGGCACACTTCGAACATACGGTATTGGTCACCGATTCGGGCTGCGAAGTCCTGACGCGCTGGTGATGGAGACGCCCCACAATCGAAATTTTGCAGATCGCATGTAACATTCTCTCAAAAATACTTTTTTATTATATTGAAAATAGCTTATGCATATTCTTTTTCCCCACGGAGGATATTATCTATGTCGATCGTAAAGAAATTGCATTCGCGCAATTTTTTCATTGCGAATCTGGTGATCCTTGGCATTGTGATCGGATTTGCCCTGGCATTTATGTTCCGCGCGCATCCATCTTCAAACAGCGCTTCGCTGCCGGTGATAAAAGCAGAAACGCCCCCCATGATCGCGGGCTCGGATACTGAGACCGACATCGCAGCGGCCGAATCGGTCCAGAATGCGTTCCGCAATATCGCGAAGACCGTCCTGCCGGCCGTCGTCGAGCTGGACGTCGTGGAAGGCGGCCAGAAGACTCAGCAGCAACAGCAGCAGACACCTCAGTTCCCCTTTAATTTTTTCTTTGGCCCCGACACCCCTTCGCCTGATCAGTTCCAGCCGGAAGAGGGTCTTGGCTCTGGCGTCATAGTGCGCAGGTCCGGCAAGACGGTCTATGTCCTGACGAACAACCACGTGGCGGGCAACGCTTCCAAGATCACGGTCAAGTTGAGCGATGGGCGCGAGTTCGAAGGCTCTCTCGTCGGTGCGGATGACCGGAAGGATGTGGCCCTCGTAAAATTTGAAACTGCCGATACCGATATCGCCATCGCCAAGCTGGGCGACTCCTCAAAACTCCAGGTGGGAGACTGGGCAATCGCCCTCGGCAATCCCTTTGGCTATGTCTCTTCTGTGACAACAGGCATCATCAGCGCTCTCGGCCGCAGCGGCGGTCCCGACGGGAACATCAACGATTTTATCCAGACCGACGCCGCGATCAACAAAGGCAATTCAGGTGGAGCGCTTGTCAACATCCGCGGAGAAGTGGTGGGCCTCAATACCTGGATCGCGTCTCCCACCGGGGGGTCGGTCGGTCTTGGCTTCGCAATCCCCTTCAACAATATTAAAGGCACCATCGATGACTTCATCATGAACGGGGCGGTCAAATACGGCTGGCTCGGCGTGAGCCTCTCNAATATCACNCAGGATAAGGCGAGCGCCAAGGAGCTCGGCCTCGAGGGCAAAAAAGGCGCCTTCCTCGGGCAGGTCTTCCTGGGTGGCCCGGCGGATAAGGCCGGCATGCTGCCCGGCGATTTCATCACTGCAGTCGATGGCAAGACAGTTCAGAGCACCGACGATCTTGTGCGTGTGGTGGGAGACATCAAGGCCGGTACGACAGCCAAGTTCAATCTCATACGCCGAGGCACNCCGATGATCCTCAGCGCGAAGGTCGACCTGAGGAACGACACCGTCGCCTCGAACAATGCCAATATATTCCCCGGTGTCACCGTGATCTCCCTGAAGTCCGATTCGGTGGACCAGAAGCAGGTCCCCAGCGGGGTCCGCGGCGCTCTGGTCGTCGATGTGCTGGCAAGATCGCCCGCTGCGACCATGGGGCTGCGTACGGGGGACATCGTCACCAAGATCAATGGAAAGAGCGTGAGCGACATCAAGGATTTTTACGAGACCCTCGCGAAGGAATCGGGAAAGAAGCTCGTGTTCACCGTCAACAGAGACAACCAGAACATAGAGACCCTTGCGTATGTAGGAAAGTAAGTATATATTCCCTTCTTAAGAGCGGGTCATTCCGTAACAGGAAGCCTCCACGCGGAGGCTTCCCTTATTTTTTAAGAAGGGATTCTATGCATAANGAGTTTGTTCCTTATGACATGGTCCGAGACAATGCGATCAAGCTGGCCTATAAAATCTATAGAGATGGCTTTATTCCCGATGTCATCTATGTCTCTCTGCGCGGCGGCGCATACATGGGCAACGTCATCAGCGAATATTTCAAGTTTGTGAAGGAAATTGGACGCCCTGTATTCTATGCTGCGGTCGTGGCCCGGTCCTACAGCGGCTTCGACCAGCAGGAGATGATAAGAGTCGATGGCTGGACCTACAATCCCGATTTTTTAAGGCACGGCGACAGGGTGCTGCTCGTCGACGATGTCTTCGATTCCGGCCGCACAATCAATTATCTTGCAAGAGTGATCATGGATCGNAGCCTGCCCCGAAGCGATGTAAAGATAGCGGTCCACGACTACAAAGTGAGAGAATATATTCCCCAGCATCTTCCCATCACCCCCGACTACTGGTGCAGAAAGATTGAAGTAAAGTCGCACGAGGATGAGCTCTGGATCCACTATATGAGCCATGAGCTCGAGGGGCTCACCGAAAGGGAAATCGCCGAGCACTATCTGAAGGACGACCCTGAACTCGCCGAGGCCATGCGCCTCGTCGTTCAGCATTAAATAACTGTCCCGTCAGGAACTATTTGATTTTTTGATATGACGATAATACCATCCACCACATAATGCGTGCTGTATTCGCCTTCATCCCGCGGCAGAGGGTCGATGCCGATCCGGCAGTTCGAACCGATGCGCGCATTCTTGTCGATTATCGCATGGCGGATGATTGAACCACCGCCGATCCCGATGTTGGGGATGTTCTTCCGGCGATTTTCCGCCTTCTCCGCGTCACTCTCATAATAGTCTGAGCCCATGCACACCACGCCGTCGAGGCTCGCGCCGGTCTCTATCACGGTGCGGATGCCCACGATGGAGCGTGTGATCGATGCATTCGTTATGATGCAGCCGTCGCTGGCGAGGGCCTGATTCAGGGTGCAGTAGTTGAGCTTGGAGGCGGGCAGGTTGCGTGCGTGCGTGTAGATCGGCATGTGCTCGTCATAAAAATTGAATTTGGGGTTGATGTCCGTGAGCGCGATGTTGGCATCGTAGAAGCAGCGGATGGTCCCTATGTCTTCCCAATAGCCGCCGAAGACATAGGTGTTGACTTTTTCCTGTGCGACAATGGAAGGGATGATCTCCTTGCCAAAATCGTTCGCATCTGTCTCCAGTACTTCTTCGATGAGCGGTGCGTCGAAGATATAGATGCCCATGCTGGCGAGATAGGGTTTCTGCGGATCGGCATCTTTTGGCCTGAGCCCTTCAGGCACCGCAAAATCGCTTGTGTCCTTGGAAGGTCNCGGTTTTTCCAGGAAACTGTCTATGCTGCCGTCGGGCTTGATTTTTATGATGCCGAGAGAACTGGCGGACTCCCGGGATACAAGCGTGCCCGCGACGGTGAGGCGGCGGCCCGATTCCATATGCTTTTTGAACATGTCGGCGAGGTCCATACGGTAGAGCTGGTCGCCCGAGACGATGAGATAGTGCGTCGGCTTGTGGGGTCTGAAGTGGATGAGATTCTTCCTCACCGCATCGGCGGTGCCCTCGTACCAGCCCGAGTGGACCGGCGTCTGTTCCGCCGCGAGAATTTCGACAAATCCTTTCGAGAAGTGGTCGAAATTGTAGGAATGGGATATGTGCAGGTGCAGCGATGCCGAGTTAAACTGGGTCAGAATGTAGATTCGCCTGAAACCGGAGTTGATGCAGTTCGATATGGGGATGTCGACAATGCGGTATTTTCCGCCGAACGGAACAGCAGGCTTCGATCTCTCTTTCGTAAGAGGAAACAGACGAGTACCTTTACCTCCTCCTAATACGATTGAAAGAATTTCTGCCATATCTGCTCCTTTCCGGTTTGGCGCCGATTTACCTTTTTCTTTTTGATGACTACAGTATACCTTATGAACCCTGAAACGGCAAATGCAATTTGTGATGAACTGGCTTCATGGCTCGCTGCGCAGAGCGAAATCGCCTGGTCGACGAAGCTGCCTGCGAGGGCCCCGGACTTTGTGCCCCTGCCGGAAGATCTGTCGCCCGTCCTCGTCCAGGCCCTTGGCGCGAGGGGGATAAAGGCTCTGTACAGCCATCAGAAAAAATCGTACGAGCTGGTGCGCGCCGGCAGGGATCTCGTCGTCGTGACGCCGACGGCTTCCGGCAAGACGCTCTGCTACAATTTGCCGGTTCTCCAGACTCTCCTTGAAGAGCCCGAGAGCAGAGCGCTGTACCTGTTCCCCACGAAGGCGCTCTCCCAGGACCAGCAGAGCGCGCTCAACGAGGTCATGCTCGCGGGCAGTATCGGGCTGCCGATCAACACCTACGACGGAGACACTCCCGCGGATATACGCACGAAGGCGCGCACATCCGGCAGGATTATCATCTCCAACCCCGACATGCTCCACGCCGGTATCCTGCCGAACCATACGAAGTGGGTCAAATTCTTCTCGAACCTGAAGTACATCGTCATAGACGAACTCCACGCATACCGGGGCGTTTTCGGCAGCCACGTCGCGTCGGTCCTTCGGCGCCTCATCCGGATTGCGAAGTTCTATGGCTCTTCCCCCATCTTCGTATTCTCTTCCGCCACGATCGCCAATCCGCGCGAACTCGCCGAGCGCTATATCGAGAGGGAGGTCGCGCTTGTCGAAGAGAACGGCGCCGGCAGCGGGGAAAAGATCGTGTTCTGCGTGAATCCGCCTCTTGTGGATGCGGTCCAGGGGATACGGCGCTCGAGCTCCCTCGAAGCCGAATCCGTGATGCTCTGGCTCCTGCGCAAGGGCGTCAGGACCATTCTGTTTTCCAGATCGCGCCTTCAGGTCGAGCTTCTCTCGAGGTATATGAACCAGAAACTCGAAAATCCCTACAATCGGGATTTCGGCCTTGTGGTGAAACCGTACCGTTCGGGGCTATTGCCCTCGGAACGGAGGGCAATAGAAAAAGGTCTGAGGGACGGAGACATCCACGGGGTCGTCTCGACGAACGCGCTCGAGCTCGGCATCGATATCGGNGGGCTCGATGCGGCGGTCATTACAGGCTTCCCTGGCAGCATCGCCTCCTTCTGGCAGCAAGCGGGGCGGGCGGGGCGGACCTCCGGCCTGTCGCTCGCCGTCTATGTTGCCTCTTCCTCGCCCCTGGATCAGTATTTTGCGGCTCATCCGGAATATTTCCTCTCGAGGTCCGCCGAGCACGCGCACATCGACGCCTACAATCCATACATTTTTACCGACCACCTGAAGTGCGCCGCCTTTGAGCTGCCTTTCGCCGAGGGGGAAGCCTTTTCTCCCAACCCCTCGAACCAGAAGGCCGCCCAGCTCACACAGGAGGCGCTCGAGTACCTCGAAGAGGAGGGGATTGTCCGGCACACCGCCGGGCGCTATTTCTGGTCCGCCGAGGGTTATCCCGGCGAGAAGACATCGCTCCGCTCCGCCACGACCGAAAATGTGGTCATCGTGGATGTGACNCAAGGGCGCCACGATGTCATCGGGGAGATGGACCGCCCGAGCGCAAAAGAGCTGCTCTTCGAGAAAGCCGTCTACATTCATCTGGGGACGCAGTATCAGGTCAAGACGCTTGATCTGGAAAAACGCCTGTGCCTCGTGGAGCAGAGCGATGCCGACTACTGGACGGACTCGATTGTGAAGCGCGATATCGAGGTGCTCTCGGAAGACTCCATCGAGCCGCACGCCCAGCTCGACCTCATACTCGGCGACATCCTGGCGCGGGCNCAGGTGGAGAAATACAAGAAGCTCCGCTTCAATACCAACGAAAACGTCGGATACGGCGAAATCTGGCTTCCGCCCGAGGAGATGCAGACGCGCTCGCTGATGGTCGTGCTCAAGCCGGAGAGCCAGAGCGGAAGGCTTTTGCGCGAGCTCGCTCCGGAGAAAGCGGATGGAATACTGCACGGCGTCACGGACCTCATCCGACAGCTCGCCCCGGCACGCATCCTCTGCGACATCCACGATATCGGCATTGCCTCTCGCGTCCGGGACTTGTTTTTCAAGAGTCCAGCCATGTACTTTTATGACGTGTATCCNGGGGGCACAGGCATCGCGGAGGCGCTTCACGCAAACCTGAAAGAGGCCATGGCCTCGGCGATTGAGCGGCTGGCCGGCTGTCCCTGTTCAGGGGGCTGCCCCTCCTGCATAGGGGTGGAAATAGCGAGCGCCGAGAACAAGGCATTGTCCCTACAGCTTTTGAGGCTGTTGCACGGTTCATTGGAGTCCTGATCCGTTCGCTTTCCGCGATTCAGTGTCCTGAGGGTTGCCCGAGGTGAATCTGAGAGACCGCCTTGCTCTGATAAAGAGCGGCAAAGAAAAGAGCTCCTCCTCCCCGCCGCAGAGAAGAAGGGACATGCCTGGTGGCTGGACCGAGATTGCGCCCTCTGTGTGGGCGAGAGAAGTCGACAGGCCTTTTATCGGGGCGCCTGTCTTTTTCTCTCCGCACCTCATGAGGGCGACGCCCCTCCGTGAAGATCGGAGCGGGGACTGTGGCGGCACCGAATCCCGGAGCGTAGATCTGTCGCCGGTTCCCGCCGAGCGGATAGTCTTCTTTGACCTGGAGACGACGGGGCTCTCCGGAGGCTCNGGGACCATCGCCTTTCTTTCGACTGTCGCGCATTTCGAAGGTGCGGACCTGGTACTCCGGCAGACATTTCTCAGCGATTATCCCGGAGAGCGCGATTTTCTCATCTCGGTGATCTCCCAGCTTGCGGATGCCGACTGGATCGCAAGCTACAACGGGGCCGCCTTCGATGTACCGCTTTTGCAGATGCGCTGTGTGCTCAACAGGATCGCCATGCCGCTTGTCCGGCACATCGACGTGCTCCACGACTGCAGGCGTTTTTGGGGCGGAACGGCCGTCTCCTGCTCCCTCGCCTCGATGGAAGCCTTGATCCTGAAAAAGGAGAGGGATGGAGACATCCCGGGAGCCCTCGTGCCGCGAGTGTGGCTCGACTATGTGAAGGCCGATGTCCTCCGCGAGGATCAGAGCGCCCTCTTGTCGCTTGTCTGGCAGCACAATATACAGGATGTCGTATCGCTCGCAGAACTCTTTGTCCTCATAGAATCCGCATACCGCGCGCCCGACAGCGCGGTTGTCCGGTATTCCATCGACCCTGCGGGTCTGGCGCGCAGGCTGTCGAAGATGGGCAGGCGAGGAGAGGCAAAGCGCATTCTGCTCATGGTCCGCGACAATGCACAGATGTTCGAACTGACAGACGGTGCAAGGATGAGNGCGCTGCGGCATCTGGCCTCGATTGCCTGGAAGGAGCGCGACAGAAAGCTCTATGTGGAGACTGTCCTCGCCATGGACGACGAGTCTCTCTTCGGATGCGTGGCGAAAGCAAAGCTCTATGAACACTTCCTGAGAGATGAGGGGGCGGCCCTCGCATGGGCCCGGAAGGCGCGCGACATCGCGTCCGCCGAGGCGGACACAAAGGCTTCGGCGCTCAGCCTCGAGGCCATCGATCACCGCATCGCGAGGCTTGAGCGCAAAATCGCACGGAAGAACAGCCCGGCTCTTTAGTTCTGCTTGGCGCGCTCTTCGCGCCCAAAGCCTCTTTCGCCCGCCATGGTCACTGTTTCGCCCTGAGCGTATCGCCGAGCTGGCCGCAGGCGCCCATGACGCCGCGCCCCCGGCTCATCCGCTGGACGGTGGCGATGCCCTTCTGCTCCAGAATTTCGGAGAACAGCCTCAGCTGTCCGGCGTCCGGCGTCTCAAACGGCATGCCGGCTATGGGGTTCCAGGCTATGAGGTTGACCTGCGCCTTCAGGGGATGTATCCAGTCGGCCAGCTCCAGCGCGTCTCTTTCGCGTGCATTCACATTGCCGAGGAGCACCACTTCGAGCGTGATGCGGTCGCGGGTGTTTCTCTGGTACTCCAGGAGGGCGGTCTTGAGCTCAGCCANGGGCCAGGTCCTGTTGACGGGCATGAGCCGGCTGCGGAGCTCGGGATTCGCTGATGTGAGGGAGACCGCGAGCCGCACGACAGGTCCGGCTTTTGCAAGATCGAGGATGCNCGGAACGATGCCGCTCGTGGATATGGTGATCTTGCGCATCGACATCCCGATACCCTCGGGGTGCGAGAGTATGGCGATCGCCTTTCGTATGGTGGCGAGATTCAGAANGGGCTCGCCCATTCCCATGAACACCACGTTCGAGATGAAGCCGCGCATGTCGCGCAGATAGTGAAATTGCTCGATGACCTCATCGGGGCCCAGATTCCGCAGGAAACCGAGCGTGCCGGTCTTACAGAACGCACAGCCCATCGGACAGCCCACCTGGCTTGAGAGACAGGCCGTCTTTCTGCCCTCGATGTCCTCCAGAAGCACGCACTCGACTGCGGCGCCGTCGCGCAGCCTGATCTGGAGCTTCAGCGACCCGTCTTCGTCGACCAGACTGTTCTCCACGGCTGACGAGCGGGTATGCCCGCCAAAGTGCTCGGAGAGGCGCTCGCGCAGGGGCTGCGGCATATTGGTCATTGCCTCGAACGAGGCAATGCCTTTGGCAAACCAGGCAAAGGCCTGTTTCGCGCGGTAGGAGGGTTCGTTCGACAGAAGAGCGGCCAGCTCCTCGGGAGACAGGCCGCTCGGATACACTGAATCTGGATNTTTCGGAGAGAACTGGCTCATGCCTTTCCTGAAAGCTTGGACAGAGCTTCCTGAATGACGGNGTTTTTGATGCCCATCTGCTGAAATTCGGTCAACACTTCGATGGCCTGCTGGCGCTGGTTGTTCATGAGATATGTCTGTGCAAGCTCGACATAGATGCGGTAGTTTTTCGGATCGTTCTGCAAGAGCGAGCGCAGGCTGGCCGTTGCCTCGTCGTACTTCCCCTGCTGGCGCGCGATGACCGCCAGTCCAAGCACCGCGTAGATGTCGAATTCGATGTTGAGCGCGTTCTGGTAGTATTCGGAGGCCTTCTCGAAGTCCCCATGTTGCGGTATGCGTCCCCCGCGCGTGTGAGGATGACCTTGTTCTTCGGGTCTTTNCTCAAGGATTTTGTTCCAATAGAGGAGCGACATGTTCTGCTTGCCGACGCCTCTGTAGCAATCGGCGATTCCGAAGAGCGCGTAGAAGTTTTGGGGCTCCTTTTCGAGTGCCTTTTCGAAGTAGGGGATGCCCTTGTCGAAGTGTTTGAGCTTGCGGTAGCAGTTGCCGATGGCGGTCAGAACGCGGATGTCGACATTGTCGCCCTCAAGTTCCACCATCCGCTGCCAGTAGGTGAGCGCCTCTTTATATTCCTTGAAGTCGTAATGGAGGTGGCCGAGGCCGATCAGCGCATAGTGATTGTCGGGATTGAGTTCAAGGACACGGAGGTAGATCGCCTTGGACTTCCGGAAATCGTGCACCTTGCGGTACGCATCGGCGACGCGGGTCAGCACGGTGATGTTAGTGTTGTCGTGGAGAAGGTACTGTTCCCAGATCTCGATCGCCTTCTGGAACTGATTGAGCGCCTTGTAGCAATCGGCAAGGCCGAACAGTGCGTAGCTGTTTCCCGGATGGAACACGAGGCAGCGCCTGTAGTAATCGGCCGCCTCCTTGAAGTGGTCCCGCTTCCGTGCGGCATCTCCCATGCCGACGAGGGCGTAGTTGTTTTCCTTGTCTTTTTCCAGAATCTGCACAAAACACTCGATCGCCTCATCGAAGCGATTCTCTTTGAGGAGCTGGTAGCCTTTCTTGGATATCTCGGCAATCTCGGTGTTCTCGGACTGGATCTCTTCGGGGACCTCGAAGAAATCATCATTGTAGGGCAAAGACGGCATATCACTCATTACTTTTACCTCTTGGCGGAAAGTATTTTTACATATGGCTCCGAAGAACCGACATATTTATTACATGTTTCTTTCCGTCTAATGTTGATAGTATTATTATACCTTTTGTTTGTTATAAACGCAAGATTTAGTGGAAAGTTTCAATTCGATTGCTGCATAATTTTTCGATAGAAACGGACTATGGAGCGGCCAAAACTGCGTATATCGTAGCCCACAAGGCCGCCGACGACCTCCGGCAGGTGATCCTCGTAAGGGAAATGGATGAGGACTATGGTCCCTCCATGGATTGAGGCGGACAGGTCCAGCCTTTCGAGGAGCTGCAGTTTGAATTTATAGTTAAAGGGCGGATCGAGGAACACGACATCGAAGGCGGTTTTATTCCTCAGGATGAAGGTCTCTGCGGGCATCGCCCTGCAGAAGAGGGGCGACTCCGAGATGGTCGCGTTTTGCAGAAGGACAGGGAATTTTTTTCGGTCCTTCTCGACGCAGACGACGGGGCCGGCGCCCCGGGAGGCGGCCTCGAGCCCCAGAATACCGGAGCCGGCGAAGAGATCGAGAAAGGAAGAGCCGCTTAAATCTCCCAGTACGGCGAAGACCGACTCTCTCATGCGGTCCATCGCAGGCCGGATTTTCAAATCGCCCTCCGGCATCCTGACGATTCGGCCTGTCAACTCCCCACCAGTGATACGCATTGGGATTACCAGTCTTTGAGCCTGAATTCACGCCTGACTTCGCGGTCGAGGTCGCGGGCCTTGATGTCGGCGCGCTTGTCGTACTCTTTCTTGCCGCGGCAAAGCCCAAGCTCGAGCTTCACGAGTCCGTGTTTCAGATAGATGCTCAAGGGGATGAGCGTGTAGCCCTTCTCTCGCACGCGGCGGTCGATGCGCTTGATCTCCTGGCGATGGAGGAGGAGCTTCTTGGGCCGGTCGGGATCGTGGTTGAACATCGAGGCCTGGGCGTATTCTGCAATGTGAAAATTGCTGAGCCACACTTCCTGGCCCTTGATTTCGGCAAAGGCATCGCCGAAGCTGACGCGGCCTTCCTTGATGGACTTCACCTCTGTACCCTGCAGGGCGATGCCGCATTCGAAGCTCTCCTCGACTGTGTAATCGAAGTGTGCGCGGCGGTTCTTTGCAATGATTTTGACGGGTTCCTGTGATCTCATTTTTTTATCAGGGCGGGCCGGAAGCCGAGAAATTCTGAAGCGTGCGCTGCTGGCACGGGCCCCCGGGAAGCGAGCGAAATCTGGTCTGCGCTGTTTGCCCACGAGCCTCCCTTTACGGTCTTTGAATCGATGGCGTCCGCCAGTGTGCCAAACGCGGAAGAATCGTCTTTAATCCAGGCATAGGGCCTGAATCCGTCCGAGGTCCATTCCCAGACATTTCCAAAGAGGTCTGAGAAGCCCTGGGCATCGCGCCCGCTCGATCCGACGGCCAGCGGACCGGTGGAGGCCCGATTGTTGAAGATTCCGAGGGCCCCGAGGCTCTGCGAAGCGCTCGCGGCCGCAGTCTCCCACATCGCTTCGGAGGGAAGCGCGATCTCATAGCCCGAGGGGGCCTGGCTGTTGAGCCACTCACAATAGGCCTTGGCCGCGTACCAGGACACTCCGGTGACCGGACGGTTGTCGGCCTTGGAAGGATCGAAGTCCACGAGATATGAAGAGTCCGCCACACCCTTTTCGACGAGGGCGGCGCGGTTCTCGGGCCCCCATTCGGGGTTTTCCTCCAGGAAACGGGCGAATTGACGCTGCGTCACCTCTGTGCCCGCCAGTCCGAATTCGGGCACTTTTTCTTCATAGAGGATGCTGGTGCCGCCGGGCGTGCTGCTCACGCTCTCCACCTGTCCGCCGGCGAACATGATGAACGAATGTCCTCCTGCAGACCGTGTTCCGGCAGCGGGGACCTGCCGGACGCCCTGTGACGAGGCCTGCTTGAGCGCGGCGAGGGAATTCCGGATGTTGTCGTTCGCCTTTTCGGGCATGGTCTCCATTATCGTGGCGGCGTAGCCCTTCGAGCTGCCGAGGAGGGCAGCGGCGCTGCGCGCCAGTGCGACGAGGCCGAAGGGGCTGCCGCCGGGGGCGGCGAGGGCGGCGCTTGCATACACAACATCCCTCGCCGAAGAGGCATTGCCCGCGACGCTCAAGCCTGCGGCAAGAAGCGGCGCCGCAAGAGCGATGCGGTCAGCGGGCGGTGTCGACGCAGCGTCCGCCGCTGCCTCCGACAACACCATGGGCAGCTGGTAGATTGCGCTCGGCTTTCCCGAAAACGACCAGTTCGCAAATTCCCTGAATGAGGGAAGAATGATGGCCTCGAGCGACTCGGGGGCGAGCTGGTACGCTATTTTTACCGTCGGCCGGAAAATGAGCGTGGCGAAAATGCGCCGCGGCACCCCGGCGCTCAGTGTCTGGGACGAAAATCCCCGCTTGCGAATCTCGACCGCATGAGCGCCGGGCCTTGCGTGGAGGCCATCCAGCGTGTTGCCGGCGTACGAGCCGTCGAGGTATACCGCGGCGCTTCCCGGATTTCCCTCAAAGACAAGATAGGCGCCGGGATTTCTGAGCCCCGGGTTGACCAGTATGAAGAAGAGGACAACCAGAATCGCAAGTACATATAAAATCGGTACATAGACGCGCGGCCGTATGCCGAAGACCGGCTTCAGTGTCACTTTGGCTTGCGCGATATCCTGTTCGCTTATCTTTTCGTTCTCTTTCATTGCACTAAAAGCCTAGCCGAAGGGCACCGTCTTGTCAACGATATGCGCTCATGATAGCCTGATGACGAAATGAAAAGAGCGGATTTTTTCGATCGGCTTGTCATCTTTTCAGAAGGCGTGCTCACCCGGAGAAGGAAAAAATCCCTTCGGGCAAAGATGAAGCAGCAGAAGCGCAACCCCGTCCTCGACTGGATATACGCCATTTTATGGGCGGCCTGTGTCGTTCTTGTCATAAATCAATATATTTTCCAGAATTATCGCATACCCTCCGGCTCAATGGAAAACACTCTTCTCATCGGCGACATGCTTTTTGTCGACAAGTTTTCGTATGGCCCCGAGCTCCTTCCCGGCGTGCTGAAAACGCCGGGGATATCCAAGCCGCATCGCGGCAATGTCGTCATTTTTGAGAATCCCTCATATCTTTCGCGCGGACCTGTGTACACCATCTTTCAGCAGCTGCTGTACATGGTCACCTTTACGCTTGTCGACATCGACAGGGACCCTTCGGGCGAACCCCGCGTCCACTATCTCATCAAGCGGGCGATCGGTGTGGGAGGGGACACCCTCTGTGTACGCGACGGAGAAGTGTTCATAAGGCCGAGAGGTGCATCTGACTTTTTCGACGAGCGGACTCTGATGACGGATTTGGCGCTGCCGGTGAGAACCCAGCGCCTGGTGGCCTCGAGCGATTATCCCGAGATTGACAAGGTGGGAGTGGCCTCTGCCTACTCCGAGCTCAATCTCCCACTCCCGGCCAGCCTNGGGACGCCCTCGGTCCAGAACGCCAACAAGGATGCCTTCCAGTACGACATGAGCCGCGTCACCACCCTGAGGGATGCGAACCCCTCCGACACGCGCAACTCCCAGCTGGCGCAGCGCTACGCAAATGGATGGTTTATTGCCGATTCTCGCGTCTTCCCCATGGGCGACAATAGAGACAATTCGCGCGACGGCCGTTATTTCGGCCCGGTCGCCGAAAAGAAGGTTCTGGGCCACGCGCTGTTCATCTATTTTCCGTTTGGCCGCATGGGTGGCATCCGGTAAGAGACAGAATACATGTTCAGTCGACGCCCCGTTCGATACTCAGAAAAGGTTGAACGGAAGAAAAAGCGCAACAAGGCATTGTCTTATATAGGGATATTCATAATTCTCTGTATTCTCATGAGACTCTTCGTACTGCAGACATGGCAGGTGCGCGATGATCTCATGCAGCCGGAGCTGCGGAAGGCCGACGTTGTTGTGGTCATCCCCTATATTCTGATCGGGGGCAGGACTCCGGTTGGCCTCGCGGGGTGCCCCGGGAAAATGCCCTTGTCCTCGTAAGCGATGGCGCCGAGGATATTGTTCCCCCTCTGCGCAGGGCCGGAGACGCAATCCTGAGATTTATCACGTTTCAGCGTTTCTCGCCTCTCAGCGGCGAATTTGGAGAGAATTTCGGTGTGCCTTCACTGATGAGGATCCGGAACATAGTTCAGAAAAGAGATGGGTCGCAATCCAGGATTTTTTATAGCCTTGCCCCGAATGCGCAGCAGAATATGGATCAGGAATCGCCCGTGCAGGAAGTATCGGCTGCGCGCATACGGGGCCGGGCGGTTTTCAGGATATGGCCCCTCGCAAGAATAGGGCCCGTCAGATGAGTCCAGAGGCCCTGCAGGATCGCCCCGGATTCCCGAAGACAGAGCCATTCCCGATCAGGGCGCTGTATGTGCACGTTCCCTTCTGCGCGGGGCGCTGCTCGTACTGTGATTTTTTTTCAGTCTCGGCCCAGGATTATCCCGGGATTTCCTATGTGGACGCGGTGCTCGAGCAGGCGGGGCTCTGGTCGGAGAAATTCGGGACGGGGCCTTTCTCGACGATCTATATCGGCGGCGGCACTCCCTCGGTGCTCAGAGAGAGGGCTCTGGAGAGACTGGTGAAGGGCCTTGAGCCCTATGCCATGGACGGCTGCGAGTGGACCATCGAGGCGAACCCTGAAAGTGTGAACAGGCCTCTGCTCGATATGCTCGCGAAATCCAGGGTCACGCGCGTCTCTCTCGGTGTTCAGACTCTGTCGAGCGAAGAGTGGCCCGTGCTCCGGAGAGTCGGCTCGGTCGAAGATTCAAAGCGGGCCGTCGATCTCGTCCGCGAGTATCCTTTCGAGCTGTCGGCCGACCTGCTCTTGGGCATACCCTGGCCCCGGGGGCGCGCAGGGAGCGGAGAAGCTATGCTCCTTGAGTCGCTCGAATATCTGGCAGAGAGGGTGCCGCACATCTCGCTCTATGATCTGACACTGGAGGAGGGGACTCCTCTGGAGCGTCGGGTGGCGTCCGGCGCGCTTGTCGCCCCGGACGCAGACGAGATGGCCGAGGCGAGGGATGCGGCGAATGCCCTGCTCGCGGGCCATGGATTCCGGCGCTACGAGGTCTCAAACTATGCGCGAGAGGGGCATGAGTGCAGGCACAACGTGGCCTACTGGAACATGGAGCCATATCTTGGTCTGGGGAGTGGCGCCGTCAGCACGGTCCAGTATCCCGATGCCGGGGGAAGACCGATACTCGGGGCNATGGTCAGGATTACGGGCAGGAAAGATATTGCCCGGTATATCGCAGCGCCGGCAGAGATGCCGGATGAAGTCGAATACATCGACCGAAAGACCGCGCTCTTCGAGTTTCTGATGATGGGGTTCAGGACGGTCCGCGGCGTGAACACAGAGAGGATAGCTTCGCTGTTCGGTGTCGATGTGGCGCAGATTATCCCTGCTTCGCTTGCGCGGTGGCAGCGTGAAATTGTTCGCGGGGAGCATCACATTGCCCTAAAGCCGCGCAATTTTGATATTCTGAACCGTTTTCTGGTTGAATGCCTTGAAGAATTGGGCTAAGGGGTCCTGGATGGCAGGTTTTCAGTATGCGGTCGTCGCTTCAATTCTGCATGACGAACTGCAGAAGCGAGAATTGCTGGGCGCCTTTGAGAAGGCACTGGAAAAGGCCGGCGGAGAGCTGGAGAGCCTTGGGTCGCAGCGTATTCGCCCGAGAAACGCCGCGCTTCCGCTTTTTGTCTTTGTGCTCACGGGAGGCACCGAGGCCGAGGCTATGCAGCTCATTGTGCAGGAGAAGATGCTGGAGCGGGGAGAACCCGTCGTGCTGCTGGCGCACCCCTCGCAGAATTCGCTGCCGGCGTCCCTCGAAATCCTCGCAAAAGTGAAGCAGGATGGCGGCAGAGGCCTGATCCTGCAGGCCGACGCCGCAGGCGTCTTTGACGAGAAGTCCCTGGACGACATCGTCGCGGTCACTCAGAGCATGAAGGCGATGCGCGCCTGCCGTATCGGCGTCGTGGGCAAGCCTTCGGATTGGCTCATCGCCTCTCACCACGGCGCGGAGGCGGTGAAAAAGTCATGGGGCCCCGAGCTCAAGGATATTCCTTTTGAAGAGCTGCTGGAGAGCATCCGGGAAATCCGCGCCAGGCCCGAAGAGAACATCAGCCTGCCCAGCCTGAGAGAGAAAGCCGAATTCTATACCGAAGCGGATGAGGCCGACATGCGCAAATCGATGGAAATCCTGTATGCCCTCAAAACCCTGGTCGCCAGGTACGCGCTGGATGCCTTCACGCTGCGGTGTTTCGATCTGGTATTGCAGGACCGGAGCACGGGCTGCCTGGCGCTCTCCGCGCTCGCGGATGAAGGGATCGACGCAGGCTGCGAGGGAGATATTCCGTCCATCGTCGGGCTGCACTGGGTTCGCTCCCTCACCGGAGAGACAGGCTGGATGGCCAATCCCTCGAGGATCACGGTTCAAAAAGAGAGCGACAGCGCGGAGATGCTCATCGCGCACTGCACCGCGCCCCGCTCGGTGCTGTCGGGATATGGCCTGCGCAGTCACTTCGAATCTGGCCTCGGAGTGGCGATCGCGGGCATTGTTCCCGGAGGCGATGTGACGCTCGTGAGAATAGGGGGCAAAAATCTCGAAAGAGTATGGTTTTCGCCTGCCCAGGTGACCGCAAGCCCCCGCAAAGAGGGCCTGTGCAGGACCCAGGCGGTCCTCAGGATGCCGGCAGACAAGGCCCGGGAACTGCTCTCCGATCCGCTCGGCAATCATCTTGTGATGATCCGGGGCGACTGGACGGAACGGATTTCCGCATACCTGCAGCTGTGGAAGAGGCCATAGGACCAGGCAGAGGGCGCTCTTTCCCGGTCACACGAAAAAGTCGTAGTTCGATCGGATGTGCTCGGCAAAACCTTCCTGAAAAGATATATTTGCCTTTTTTTCCGTGGCGATTGTGCTGGGAGGTCCGTGACCAGGGAATATCACCGTATTGCCCGGCAGAGAAAAAAGCTTCTGCCGTATGCGGGCGATGAGCGCGTTTGTATTGAATGTGCTGTTTGTTTTGCCAATCAGCCCCGCGTGGAGCGCGTCGCCGGTGAAGAGAAAAAGCTCCGTAAGCAGGTATACGATCGAATCCTGGGAATGCCCGGGAACCGCGATGGCCCTGATTTCGTAGCCGGCTTCCTCGAAGATGTCTCCGTCCCTCACTTTTCTGCACTGGAAGCCCAAAAGCTTGGCATCGGAGGCGTAAATCGTGGGGCTGTAGATTTTCATGATCGTCGACAGACCGTTGATGTGGTGCGTGTGGTCGTGGGTGATGAGTATGCCACTGACATCGAAATGGTGCTGCTCGATTTTTTCGATCATTGTCGGTGTGAGCTCGGCAGGGTCCACCACCAGCGCCTTCCCTGAATCTTCATTGCCGACGATGTAGCTGTTTGCAAATCCAAAAATGGAATAGTGCTGATAGACTTTCATAGGTACAGGTGCTCCAGGTCTCGGACGGCCTCTGCAATATTCGACCCTGAAAACGTGACCTTCACTTCTTTTGAAGGGATGTAGAATGCGCGCTTGAAATCGCAGTTGTCGAAGCTCACCGTGTTCAGATCGCACAACAAAAACCTTGAATTGTACAAATTTGAGCCTGAAAATGTACAATCCACAAGATTCGATCCGTCGAAGTTGACCTGAATCAGCTCGGAGTTTTCGAAGCTACAGTCCATGAATGCGGACGTTCCAAAGGAACAGAAATCGATGTCTGAGCCGGAAAAATCGCAGGAAACAAAGCTTGAGTGGTCAAGAAAGCAGAGGTGGAGAGAGGTCCCGTGAACATCGACTGCTGAATTTTCACGTTCCTGAAGGAACAGCCCACAAATCGGTACCGCGAAAAATCCAGGCCGACAAGCGAAGCATCATCGAACACTCTGTTGAGGATAATGTTTTGGGCCTGCAATTCCTGCATCGATTTCTGCATCCGTTCGGGATAGTCCTTGAGATGCCGATAGCAGAGACTCTCGAGGGAGAATGCCGGCCTCTTGCAGCCTTCAACACTACACGGTGTGACCTTGAACATATAGTCATAGCCTATATGATAGTGCCCGGCGCCTCAAGATGGCCGGCGGCCAATGTCATCCTCCAAGATTACGAAGGATACGCTCCGCATCGGCCTTGAACCTGAATACTCTTTCCCCGTCGAGGCACCATTCAACGACATTGGCGAAGCCTTTGCCCTGGATGCCGCTTTTCAAAGCCTCCGCATGGGATGTAAAAGGTTCCAGCGTCGCCAAGGCCGCATCGATATCGGCGCGTCTCAATGTTCTTCTTGCCTTCTCGATGAGAAATACCGTATGTGCCTGATCGCGCATGATACAAGTGTAAAGCACATAGAAATGATTCAGGAATTCGAAATAACGGGCAATTTCTTCGGATACCCCCAGCCTGTCGACCTCGACCAGCGTGGAGAGCGATTCGGCAAGGGCCACTCCTTCCTCTTTTTCCCGGAAGATGAGGGCGATGTTCTCGTCCGTCGGCTCGACGAGGCGTGAGGCTTCTGGATCCCATTCGTCCCGTCCGTGGAAGCGGACCATCATGTTGTATCCCATGTCCACTCTGTCGAAGGGTTGGGCATTCTCTTGAAATACATGCCCACGCACATAGATTGTTTTTTCCAGCACTTTCCATGATCGCTTCATGTACTCGGACAGCTGGGTCAGAGCTTTTTCTCCGCGGGGAACACAGGGGTTCTGCGGAAAAGTGTGGTGCCTGAGTGGGGTGTACAGACCTTCATTGAGCCAGGCCCGGTAGATGTCTTCAGTCGGAGTGTCGACGTCGGCACTGAGCATTGCGCCTGCAATCAGGTTGAGCAGATTGAAAGAGCGGAACACACTGCCTTCGCTGATGATCTCCCAATCGGTCCGCAGCATCACCCCGCTCGCGCCACGAGTCAGATATCGCTGCATACGCCCCTGCATGTCTTCCACGACACTGCACGGTAGCACGCCAAGGCCGAAATATTGGCCCCAGGTATCGTATTCGATCCATTGACGCAGATGTCCACACTGTCCAACCGCTGGATTATCGGGAAAGGTCGGATAGTAGTCGTGGGGAGTTTTCTTCAACGCCATAATGATATCGTCCGACACGTCGCCGGCTGCATCCACCATGGCGTGCTGGTGGTCCCTCGTGTACGCGAAATCGCGGACGATCAAACGCTTGCCTTTTTCCGCAAGAGGGCGATACATAGCTTGAATGAGTTGCCTGTACCACACATCGATATCGTAGGTTCTGCACCGGTCGCATACGCATCCGTTGGCAGCAAGGGATACCATACTCTCCCTCGTTCCCGGACTCACAATAATTCCCGCGACAGAAGGGAAGGTAGCCACAAACTCTCGCACCTTCTCCTCAAGAAATTCCCACCAGAATGCCTCGGTGGGGCAGACGGCCCCATTCTCTTTCCGGAGAAAGGGAAACAGTTCCACTATTTCGGCTGGATAATACAGCTCTTTCACTTCCGCATAGAACTCCAGACCCGCTTCCCTGCACCGAGCCAGCACGTCGTTGATATAGTAGTGGTTGTTTATGAGCGTCGCGTCGCGCACCGGCCACCGTGCAAGGCTTAAATCTTTGTCGAAATACTTTGCGGGAAGAACTAGGCGGTCCAACAGATCGTTGCAGTGGAAAATGAGTCCCGTGAGGCGGTATTTATGGGCAAACTGGATTGCCATGTCGACATGGCTCATATTCCACATGGCAGCCGAATGTATTTCCAGCAACCTGTCAGTATAATCGTATGACTGCATGATACTTTTCTCCCTTTCTCCGTCGGATGCAAAACCTGCATCGCGTTGTTAGCCGCTATTGAACGGACAATCTATCCTTTAGAGTTTCAATCACATGACGGAAGTTGTTCGCCGTATCCATCCATTTCTTTTTATATGCCTCGGAATTGAGGAACCTGACTTCGAAGCCGAGAGCCTCGATGCCGGCTCGCACTTTGGGATCCTGTAGAGCTTTTTCCATGGCAGATTCCAGATATGCGAGCGCTTTGGGGTCCATATTCTTTGGGCCGCCGCAGCCCTGCCAGAGCTCCGAGACGATGTCGTAGCCCTGTTCCCTGGCTGTGGGGACATCCTTAAAGAGTTTGTTGGACATCCGCTGCGTGCCAAACACTGCGATGCACCTCAGGGCCCCCGATTCGATATGGGGGATACATTCGGTCGGAGCCTGGACTGTTACATCGATGTGCTTGCCCAGGAGCGCCGCGACGGCGGGGGAGCCTCCGTCAAAGATGATCGTTTTGATATCCGACTTCACCATCAGTGCAAGCAACTCCATTTCCAAATGCGTCGCGCTCGAGGCCGCCGCAGCCCCGCTGATCAGCTTGTTCGGTGCCGCAGCGATGGCATTGGCTAAGTCTTTTAGACTGTGATATGGAGAATCAGACCGAACCACACACACATAGGGCACTTCTCCCANCTGGGCGATAGGTGTCATCTCCTCGTAGTACACGTAGGGCGTCTTCATGGAGACCGGCAGTTGTGAAACACCATTATTTGCGATGCCAATCGTATAACCGTCAGCTTTCGACGTGATGATCTCCGTCAGGCCGATTGCGCAGGAGCCGCCGGGTTTGTTGATGACCACCAGAGGCTGATCAAAGTACTTGGCGCCTTCGTTGGCAATTACGCNGGCGAGCAGATCGGAACTTCCTCCCGGATTGAACGGGACAATGAAGTTGATGGGTTTTTGAGGGAACGACCCGACTTTTTTCGGGGTCTGCGCCGTGACGGACGCGAGCGCCATCAGCATACAGATACCCAAACAAATGCGTAGAGCCATCTGTTCTTTTTCATAATCCAATCCTCCTTAAATAAATTGAAAAAGGCCTCATGAGGCCCTCTTTTTCAGCATCTTGACGAGGCCTTTTACGAGAGAAAAAGCCACAACGCCCACGATGAGGACGAACAGAGTCCCTGCGATTGGGCTATTGAGGACCATCGTGACGAGGCTGCCGTCGTAGATCACCATCGTCTGCACCAGCGACGATTCCAACTGCGNGCCGAGGAACATCCCTATCGCGAGGGCGGCAAGATCATAGCCGGTGGCCTTTAGGAAAAATCCGATCACGCCGAACAACGTCATCAGACCAAGGTCGAAGATGCTGTTGTTGATGGCATATGCGCCGGTAAACGTGATGATCGTGATGACCGGCATGAGCACTTTGAAGTTGATCTTAAGGAGTGATGCCCAGCCTCCCACGAGCGGAAGGTTCAAGACGATCAGCATGATATTGCCTACGAAGAGACTCGCGATTAATCCCCAGAACAGGTCGGGATGCTGGGTGATGAGCAATGGTCCAGGTTGGATGCCGTGTATCATGAATGCGCTTATCATCAACGCCATCGCGGATGAAAACGGGATGCCTAGGCTCAAGACCGGTACCATCTGCGCATACATCGCAGCATTGTCCGCAGATTCGGGAGCCGCTACGCCTTCCAGCATTCCTTCGCCAAATTTTTCCGGAGTTTTGCTTATTTTTTTTGCGATGCCGTACGAGCCAAATGTCGCCAACATAGAACCGGGACCGGGGATCAGTCCGACGAGAAATCCGAAAAGGCTACTGCGCCCTATGGTCGGTCCTACCCGTTTCAGATCCGATGCTTTAGGGTAGAGGTCTTTGAATTTGAAATTGGCGGTTTTGCCCTNGCGCTTGGGGGCACAGATGGAGAGGAGCAGTTCCGTAATTCCGAAAACACCCATAATCAAGATGATGAAATTGAACCCTTTGTACATGTTGACGCTTCCGAACGTCAGCCTGAGCGTGCCGAACACAGCGTCCAGTCCCACAGTACCCAGAATGACACCGAGCAAAACCATCATCGCTGACTTCAGCATGTTTTTCCCTGAAATATTCGTCAACAGCAGCAATCCTAAAAGGATGATGGTGAAGAATTCGGGAGNGCCAAAGGCGAGTGCCACCTGCGCGAGCATGGGGGCAAAGAACGTAAGGCCTATCAGCCCTATCGTTCCACCGGTGAATGAGCTGATTGCTGCTATTCNCAGGGCCGTGCCCGCCTTTCCTTTCTTCGCGAGCGGATGGCCATCGAAGCATGTGGCGATACTCGTTGCCTCGCCCGGAATATTCACCAATATCGAAGTGATGGCCCCGCCGTACTGCGAACCGAAATAGATGCCGCTGATCATGATCAATGCCGTCAAAGGCTGCATGCCATAACTAAACGGGAGCAGGATTGCGACTGTACCCGTGATGCCCAGGCNCGGAAGGACTCCCGCCAAGGTCCCCATAAACACGCCGACAAAACAGGCAAGCAAATTGCCAGGCGTGATACATGCGGCAAGGCTTGAAACAACAGGGTAAAACTATTCATACTGTCCTCTCCTTTTTTTAAAATGGAAGCACATTCAGCAGTGTCTCTGAAACGAGAGGAAGAGGGACCGATAGCAGCTTGTAAAAAATGAAATAAAAGAAAAGAGACACAGCCAGCGAGGTGATGATAGGGATGAGGTTTCCCTTGAAGCCGGTAAATTTAATCATCAAGAATAAGGAGATGACGGTGCCGATCAAGTATCCAACCGTGGAGAGGAGCACTACATACAGCACACAGGTAAACACGAAAAGAGCCGCTTTTTTCCAGTCCACAGAATCCAGTTCTTCGCTCGTGGTATCTGGCTTCTTGAATTCCGCCAGCACGTTCAGAGCTGCAAGGATGATGAACATGACGCCAGAGACTTTCGGTAAAAAGCCAGAATTCGTTTTGAGAATTTCCCGAATGGAATCTTCCAGACGAGGACCAGGTAACATATGCCGAAGATCAGAAGAAACATGCGGCAAGTTTGTATATTTTCTTTTGCAGGAGCATTAAAACCTCCTTCTCTCGCATACTTGTTTATTCTTGTGATAGGAAAAAACAGTTGTCAACGAAAAATGAATGCTGATATATTCACTATGCGAATCATTTGATTCGCATAGTGAATCGAAATCTATGTTCAAGAGGGACAGGAGCTTAGCGATGAAGACACTGAAATCGGTAGAAAATGCCCTAGATATACTCGAATTATTTTCCTCCAGAGATAAGCTACTGTCTCTGCGCACAATATCCGAGAAAACAGGCTTGCACAAATCGACGACCTATCGGCTGGTATGGGTTTTGCGTTCCAGNGGATACATAGAGAAGGACGAGAATACTGGCCACTATGGCCTGGGATTTCAGTTGATCGAACTTGCAAGCAGCCACATCAACGATCTCGAACTTTTAACTGAAGCAAAGCCCCTGATGTTTCGCCTCTATGCTGAGGTCTGTCTGACCGTACAATTCTGCATATTGGACAAAACAGAAGTGGTGTATCTTGAAGAAGTCAACAGCTTTATTATGCGGAAGTATTCNCAGAATGGTTTCAANGGGCCTGCATATTGCTCTTCTCTTGGNAAATGTCTCTTGTCGGCNCTGTCTGGAGATACGCTGAACAATATGTTTGAGGGCTATAAATTTATTCGCTACACCGATACGACGCTAACGTGTCTCGACCAGCTGAAAGAGGAACTGAAGATCGTCCGCGAGAGAGGATGGGCCAGAAACAANCGGGAGCGTGCCTCCAGACTCTCCAGCATCGCCGCNCCGATATTCGACTACAACGGTGACGTCGTCGCAGCAGTCAGCATCGGNGCCCCAACCCCCATGCTCACGGATGAAAAAATCCAAGAAGTGTTGCCTAATCTTCTTGCGGCTGCAGAGGCTATTTCAAAAAGGTTGGGCTATATGTCATAGCTTGCCAGCCCTCGCCGAAATGTGTAGTATTTTTGACATGTGCTATTCGTGCGGTGGATCTCTGGCATATGGGTCTAAACCCGGCTTCAACGATGTCTGCGATACATGCGGCAAAGATCTCCACGTGTGCCTTATGTGCCGCTTCTATGCACCCGGTGCGCATTGGGACTGTGCAGAGACTGTGGAAGAGCATGTCATCGACAAGGAGAAGAGGAACCACTGTGAATTTTTCATGCTTGCGGGAAAGTATATCGATAAAGGGACGTCGCGGAGTACCATCTCAGAGTCCGATGCAAAACGAAAATTCAATGCACTGTTCGGGGAATGAATGTCAATAGAAAAAAGTAGTATGCGCGTGTGTGTGTTCGATTCGGGGATAGGCGGCCTGCCTTTCTTAAGGGCTATTCAAGAAGAATTTCCTTTTCTGGAAATAAATTATGTAGCCGATGATGCGGGCTTCCCCTATGGAACCAAGTCTGCCGAGGCGATCCGCGATATTCTGTTTGAGCGCATCAGAAGAATCCGCGCACGCTTCGACCCCGACATCCTCGTTATTTCCTGCTTGACGGCCGTACAGGTCGGCCTGAAAGACCTTCAGGCTGCACATCGGACGATGCACATCATCGGCGCCGTTCCTCCGATCGCGGTGGCAGCGAGAGAATCGCAGTCGCGCCGGATAGCGCTGTTGACGACGGCCCTGTCTGCAGAGGATGCCTTCCTCGACAATCTGATCGCGCGGGATGCGCCGGATATTGAGGTCATCCGCATACCGGCCCAGGACCTGGTCGACTATGTGGAACAGCGCCTTCCCTTCGCAACCCTGGCTTCCGCCCAAGCCTCGGTGGAGCCGTATATCAAATATGTGTACGAAGAGGGCACAGACAGGATTGTCCTGGCAAGCAGCCACTTTGTGCTGTTGGAAGAAGCCATCTATGGGCTGCTCTCGGAGGAGCACATCGGCAATGTCCGCTGTCTCGATTCCAGAAAAAAGGTACTGTCGGAGCTCCGCCCTCTTGTGCACGGCGAAGGCCGGAGAGATGCAGAAAAACAGAGCCCGGGATTTTTCCTCACCGGCGACCGGAAACCTGCGCCTTCCTATATCACTTGGGCCGGCCGATTCAACCTTTCCATGCCTCAGCTTTTATGAACCATTCAGCGGGGACCATTGCCATGCGAGGGCTCGTGCTTTCATTCAGCAGCCAACATGCCAAAATCAAGTGCGAAGACGGCCAGATTCGCTTCTGCACGATCAAGGGCAAGAGAATCCGCGCTCTGGACGGATGGTACAACGCGCTCGCCGCCGGCGACTATGTTGCTGTGCAGCCGATATCGGGCACTGAAGGTGTCATCGAATCGCTTCTGCCGAGAAAAAACGTCTTTGGCCGTTACAACGAGAAGGGGGGCGCGGATCAGGCCTTTGCGGCGAACATCGATATGGTGGTGTGTGTGACGAGCACGAAGACTCCTCCTTTCAGGCCCCGCTTTGTCGACAGAGTGAGCGTGCTGGCAGAACAGTGCGGTGCGCCTTTTTCCGTCGTGTGCAACAAGATCGATTTGGGCCTCAGTGATCTTATTGAAGAGCGCCTGGCGGTGTTTGAGAGGCTCGGCTTCCGCACATTCAGGAGCAGTGCCGCCTCGGGGCTTGGAATCGATGAGCTGCGAGAGGCATTAATTGGGAAAACCTCTGTCTTTGTGGGGCAATCGGGCGCAGGCAAGTCGAGCCTCATCAACTGTCTTATTCCCGGCGCCACCCAGCGCACCGGAGAGGTGTCCGAGAAATACGACAGGGGGAGGCACACGACGACGCTCGCCACAATGCTCTTTTCCGAGTCCGGAGACTTGAGCATCATCGATACGCCGGGGCTGCGCAGGCTCGCAGTCCGAAATATCGGTCCGAATGATCTGGTCGCATATTTTCCGGACATGGTTCCATTCCTCGGTCTCTGCGAGTTCGGCGCCTCGTGCACCCACACCCACGAGTCGGGCTGTGCCGTGCGGCGGGCCGTGCACGACGGGCGGATTTGTCATGACCGTTACGAGAGCTATCTCCGCATACGCGCAGAGCTGGAAGATACAAGGCAGTGGAAGAGGACCGAGGCGGGGAAACCGCAGAAAGCCGCGAGATATCGCTTTGAGGATGAAGAATGGTGACCCACGAACACAGTCTGGCGCGGCTCGATTTTTTTCGACTCCGCGAGAGGCTGGAAGGCTACTGTCTCTCGTACGAGGGGCAAGCGCTCATGCGCTCGACCTTGCCCTGCTCCAGGTCTGAATCGGTGCAGAGGCTGAAGCAGGACCTTGCGTCGCTTGTGGAGGGCCTGAACAACAGGGACCTCCCGTCACTTCCTTTTCCCAATATCGAAACTCTTGTCCCGAAGGCCCAGAAAGAGGGGATGCTGCTTGAGGTCGATGAGCTTTTTGCCATAGGCCTGTGGGCAAAGTCCTACGAGCAGCTCTTTGCTTTTTTGCGCTCGATCCTCCATTCGCCGCAAGAGAAGGGCCGGGGCAGAAGTCCTTCAGCGGCGGCCGATAGCGGGGCCGATGGCGGAGACAGCGGCCTTTTCCCGGACGAGGGCACGGATTCCGAGGATGATGAGTGCTGGGCCATGCCCGGCATTGAGAGGATCGCATTCTCCGCNCCCTCGGTCTCGCAGATACAGGAGAAAATATTTGCCGTGGTGACGGTGGAAGGGAAGATGAGAGACCTCCCCCGCACGCGCTCGCTTCGGGCCGCCATTCAAAAGGTTCAGGCAGAGAATCACCGCCTCGTGAACCAGTACCTCTCGGATCCAAACCTTCAGGATGCTCTCCAGTCGAATGCCGCGACCGAGAGAGACAACAGGACGGTCATCGCAATCAAGGCAAACTTCAGGGGGCGGATAAAGGGAATCGTGCATGAGTTTTCTTCGACGGGCCAGACGGTCTTCATCGAGCCGATTGAGCTCGTCGAGCGCAACAATCGTCTCCTCGAACTCGAGACAAGGCTCGGCGAGGAGATACGCGCCATACTCCGGGAGACCGCCGATGCCCTCCGGCCACTTTTCCCCGCGGTGGTGAGGGGCAGGCGTTTCCTCGCGGCGGCGGATGTCAGGCTCGCGCGCGCTCTCCAGCTCAAGAGAGAAGACCTTGCGATCGCCCAGATGCTTGATTCCGGAGTGCATCTTTACCAGGCGAGGCANCCCCTGCTCGGCAAAAAAGCCGTTCCCATCGATGTCGATATCCCCGAGGGCACCAGTGTGCTCATTATCACGGGACCCAATACCGGCGGCAAAACGGTATCGCTCAAGACCATCGGACTTCTCGCGCTCTTGAACCAATACGGGGCGGGGATACCAGCATCGTCAACTTCAGGATTTGCAGTTTTTGATACAGTATGCGCCGACATCGGCGACGAGCAGTCCATAGATCAATCGCTTTCGACCTTTTCGGGCCACATGAGCGTCATTTCGGACATCGCCGCCTCCGCGACCGGGCGCAGCCTGGTGCTGCTCGATGAACTCGGCGCGGGGACAGACCCCGAAGAGGGCTGCGCCATCGCCATGGCTCTGCTCGACTATTTTCTCGGGCGCAGGTGCATGACCATAGTCACCACTCACCATGGCGTGCTCAAGAACTATGGCTATACGAAGCCGGGTTGTCTCAACGCCTCGATGGAGTTCAACGCGCACAGCCTCAGCCCGACATATCGCATCTTCATGGGTGTTCCCGGAGAGAGCCGGGCGCTGGAGATCGCCAGGCAGACGGGCCTGTCGAGCAAGATTGTCGATGCGGCGAGGAGCTACCTCGACGACGAGCGCTCCGATTACTCGGCCCTCATCCGCTCTTTGGGCGAGAAACAGCGGGAGCTGGACCTGCTCGAACGCGAACGGAGAAAGCAGCTGCAGGGAGCCCTTGAATCGCGCCGCAGGGCGGATTTGGAGAATTTAAAGCTGCGACAGAAAGAACTCGAGCTCCGCCGTCAGGGAGTGGCCGAACTGGGCAGATTTCTCTCGGAGAGCCGAAAGACATTCGAAAACCTTGTGCGCGAGATACGGGAATCCGGCAGAAAGGTCGAAGAAGTCTCGGCCGGGCGCGAANNAGTGTTGCAGAATATCTCCGATGAGCTCGCCCGCTTCGAGGAAGAGACCGAAGCCCTTGAGAGGGCGACGAGGAGCGAACAGGATGATGTGCAGAATATCGATGCCGCCGCGCTGAAAGCCGGGGAGAAAGTCCTTTTTCAGAATCGGGAGGCGGTCTTCCTCCGGTCGCTCGATGACAAAAAAGTGCTCGTGCAGATTGGCGCTCTGCGCCTTCCGGTTGCGGTCGATGCTCTCAGCCTTCCCGCNGCGGGAAAGAGAAAGGATGCCGATACCAGGCTGAGCTATCAGGTCGAGCTCTCAGGCGCCTCCGGCGGAGGGGCAAAGGCTTCCCCCGAGCTCGATCTGCGCGGCATGAGGCTTGCAGAGGCCCTCGAAGTCCTGACCCATCAGATAGACGCGGCCAGCCTTGCGGGGCTCGACACTTTTTCCGTGATACATGGCACGGGTGAAGGCATATTGGCCAAGGGGATTCATGACTGGCTGAAGACTCAGGCGGCCGTTGCCGACTACTATTTTGCGCGGCCGGAAGATGGTGGCTTCGGGAAGACGTGGATTCATCTGAAGGCCTGAGCAGCATCGAGGCCAAGTGACCGGAAGCAACCCCGCACAGACCGCGCTTTGTGCCCATATTTTGTCAATTGACACCAAATTATGCCGCATGCTATCGTTATGCGGCAATTTTCCAAGCCAAAGGAGTTCTCATGTCCGGACATAGCAAATGGGCATCCATAAAGCACAAAAAAGGTGCACTCGACGCAAAAAGAGGGCAGCTTTTTACAAAACTTATCAAGGAAATATCGATTGCGGCGCGGATGGGCGGTGGCGATATTGAGGGTAATCCGCGCCTTCGAACAACAGTCCTCAAGGCACGGGCGGCCAACATGCCGAAAGACAACATCGACCGTGCGATCAAGAAAGGCACAGGCGAGCTTGAAGGAACGACGTACGAAGAGCTTTTCTATGAAGCCTACGCTCCGGGAGGCGGAGCGATGCTCATAGAAGTGCTCACCGACAACAAGAACCGCGCGGCGGCGGAAATACGCAACATCGTCACGCGATCGGGCGCGAATTTGGGAACTGCCGGTTCGGTGGTCTATCTTTTCAAGCGGAAGGGCGTACTCACCTACGACGGCGAGAAATACACCGAAGACCAGATCCTGGAAGCCGCTCTCGACGCGGGTGCGGACGATGTCGTCAATGAGGAGGGCACCCTCATTGTCTATACCGATTCGGCATCTTTCGAGGATGTATTGAACGCGATGAACGCCAAGGGCTTTGAAACGCTCGGCGCGGAAATCTCGATGGTCCCCGACACCTACATCAGTGTCGATGTCGAGACCGCCCAGAAGATCCAGAAGCTCATCGACAAGCTCGAGGAGAATGAAGACGTCCAGAACGTGTACCACAATATCGAAATGCCCGAACTCGAAGAAGAGTGATCCCCAAAATGCCTGTTCGCTCTTCTATCGTCGCGATGGGGATTGATCCTGGCATTGCGGCGGTGGGATATGGGCTTGTGAGTGCCGTAGAGGGCAAGCTCAACCTGATTGCGCACGGATGTATCCAGACCGAATCGTCGGAGCCTATGGGGAAGCGTCTGGCCTATATTTTTCATGAAATAGAGAAACTGTTGCGACAGTATGCTCCTGATGTCGGCGGCATCGAGGAGCTTTATTTTTTTAGGAATGTGTCTTCGGCCCTTCCCGTCGCGGAGGCCCGGGGCGTGATCAGGTTCGCGTTCGAGGAAGCGCACATCGAGCTCATGGAATACTCTCCCAATGCCATAAAGAAATCGGTGACGGGTTCGGCGCGGGCCGATAAAAACCAGGTGCAGGAGATGGTCAAAATGCTGCTGGGCATGCCGCAGATTCCCAAGCCCGACCATGCCGCCGACGCCCTGGCCGCAGCCATCTGTACGTTGCATTCCATTGGCCCCGCGGGCTATACTCTCTGACATGTTCAACCGGATAAAAGGCATTTTCAGCGGCCATGCGGAGGAAGCGCTCCACATATCGACGGGTGCAATAGAGTGGGAAATCTTTGTCCCTGTCCGGGATCCGTCTTTTTTTGCCCACACCGGCGAAGAGACCGAGCTCTTCACCTGGCTGCACCATTATCAGGACGGGATGCGGCTCTATGGTTTTTTTACTGCCGTGGAACGGCAGCTCTTCTTCGATCTGCAGAAGGTTGAGGGCATAGGACCGCGCCAGGCGTTCAAGATTCTGCAGGGAATCGCCCCCGAACCCTCGCCACCATGCTGGACAACAGCGACCTCGCTTCACTCCAGAAGATCCCCGGAATCGGCCCCAAGACGGCGCAGAAAATGATGCTTGCGCTCAAGGGCAAGCTGATTGGCCTCGAGGGGGAGGCCGCGGTCAGCGTGCCCGGCGGTCAGGGACGCTTCCGCGATGTCGCCCGCGCCCTCGTCGAAATGGGCTTTGACCGGAAAGAAGTCGAGCGGGTCATCGCACAGCTCGGAGCCGAACTGCAGGAGACCCAGGAAGCCGAAAAAGAGTTGTTCAGGAAAGCGCTGCTTGAGCTGTCGACGGGGGCAGGGGTATGAATTTTGACACCATGGACGAGTCGTCCCCCCAGAGCCCGATGAGTCCGGTCTATGATCCGGGCGAAGATGAGAAAGAGGCCACGCTGCGGCCGCGCTACCTTTCGGAATTTCAGGGCCAGCAGAGAATCAAAGAGAATCTGCTCATTTTCATAAAGGCCGCGCGGGAGCGCGGAGAGGCGCTCGATCATCTCTTTCTGATGGGCCCGCCGGGGCTGGGCAAGACGACCCTCGCGCTCGTCGTCGCATCGGAGATGGGCGCGGATTTCAAGCCCACGAGCGCCCCGGCGATTGAAAAGCCCAAGGACCTCGCGGGGATACTGACCAATCTGCGCCCGGGAGGGGTGCTGTTCATCGATGAAATTCACAGGCTGAAGCCTGCGATCGAGGAGATGCTCTATATTGCGATGGAGGATTTCGAGCTCGACTGGGTCATCGGGCAGGGACCGGCGGCGCGCACGGTGCGGATTCCGCTTCAGCCCTTCACTCTCGTCGGGGCGACGACAAAGGCGGGCATGGTCTCGGCGCCCCTCGCGAGCCGTTTCGGCATCTCTCTCCGACTGGACTACTATGCGCCGGGGGAGCTGGCGAGCGTGATACGCCGTTCCTCGCGCATTCTCGACATAAAGATTGAGGAGAATGCGGTCGAACTCCTCGCAGGGACAAGCAGGGGGACACCGCGCATCGCCAACAGGCTCTTGCGGCGCATGCGCGATTTCGCACAGGTGCATGGGGAGGGGGTCATCAACAGTGACGTCGTCTCCAATGGGCTCGCAAGGCTGGAGGTGGATGCTCTCGGCCTCGAGCGTCTCGACCGCGAGATCCTCAAGGCGATCATCCTGCGGTTTGGGGGCGGACCCGTGGGCGCCGAAACGCTCGCGGTGTCGGTGAGCGAGAGTGTCGAGAGCCTCGAAGACTACTATGAGCCTTATCTCATACAGATAGGCATGCTTGCGCGGACCCCGCGCGGAAGAGTCGCAACGCCCGCCGCATATCGTCACCTCGGGATGGAACAGCCGCATGAAAACGGACGACTTCAATTTTGAACTGCCGGAGACGCTGATCGCCCAGTATCCCCCGCAGCAGCGCGGCGAATCGCGCCTCATGGTGTTGCGCCGGACAGATGGCAAGGCCAACGATTCCATGGTCTCGGATATCGCGTCCTTCATCGAGTCCGGTACATTGATGGTGTTCAACGACTCTAAAGTCCGCAAGGCCCGCCTGTACGGCATCTGCGAGCAGACCGGGGCCCGTGTCGAATTTGTCTTTCTTGCGCCCGCCGAACAGGATGCCTCGATCAGGATCAAAGAGTTTGCAGTGCACAAGGACGATAATGAAAGTGCTTTGGTTGCCCCGGCGCAGCGGATTCCCTCTCTCTCCCGCCTGTGGCGCGCGGTGTGCGGCAAGGCGAGGCGTCAGAAGACGGGCCGGTCCTACACATTTCCCGGCAACATGAGGGGAAGCATTGTGGGAGAGATCCACGATGAGAAAATCATTGAGTTTTCCTCCGCCCTCGGCGACAACTATTTCGACCTCTACGGCCATGTTCCCCTGCCTCCCTACATCAAGCGCGAGGATACGGCGGCCGACGAGCAGCGCTATCAGACCGTCTATGCCAGATACACCGGGTCGGCGGCGAGCCCTACTGCCGGTCTGCACTTCACGCCGGAGATCCTGTCGGGCCTGCGCAACAAGGGGATCGATATTGAATATGTCACCCTCCATGTAGGACTGGGCACTTTTCTGCCGGTCAGGACCGAAAACATCGAAGATCACCACATGCACGAAGAGTGGTTCGAGATAGGAACCGGCATCGCAGAGAAAATCAACGCCGCCAAGGGCGAGGGCAGAAAGGTGATAGCGGTCGGGACCACCTCGCTCCGGGCCCTCGAATCGGCCTGGTACGGCGGAGAGCTTCATCCGGGCAGCTTCTCGACCCGCATATTCATTTATCCCGGCTTTGAATTTCACGTCGTCGACAGTCTCTTCACCAACTTCCATACGCCGAAATCGACGCTGCTCATGCTGGTATCGGCATTCGCGGGCAGAGAGACGATATTGAAGGTGTATCGTTCGGCCATTGAGAAGCGCTACCGCTTCTTCAGCTACGGCGATGCGATGCTGATCCTGTAAAGCTGCCGCAGGAGTAGAAGCGCGCTCAGGCCTGAATGCCCAGGAAGGCGAACACATGCGATTCGACCTCTCTGCGCACTGACTCTATGTCTTTTCCAGCATCGATACGCTCTATGCGCCAGCCCCGGTTCTGCAGACGGTCGGCCATCTTCCCGTACATTTCATGCACTCGTTTCTGGAACTCGAGCGTTTCGTAGATTTCCTTTGTGGGACGGGAGTGAATGCGCGCAATCGCAATCTCCGGGTCCACTTCGAAGAGGAGCGTCAGCCCGGGCACAGGAAAGCCACTGTTTAAAAGCCACGGCAACTCTGGTCCGCAGGTGATGCCCTGGTAGGCGAGGCTTGAAAGCGCGTACCGGTCTGAAATCACAACAGAGCCAGCCTCGATATTTTCAATAATTCCTTGTTTTCCATAGATATGTTCATTCCTGTCGGTGGCGTAGAGATATGCGACGGTCGTCGCGGCGGCCTGCATTTCGCCGGACAGGACAGCCCGGATTATCTTTCCGACAGGGCCCTTGGTGGGCTCCGCAGTGATCACACAGGGCACAGCCCGAGCGCCGAGGCTCTCGGCCAGAAGCTGCAGCTGCGTGGTCGTGCCTGCGCCATCGATTCCCTCGATTACTATGAAACGTTTTCTAAGCTCATCTGTGTTATAAATAAACATAATATGCTAGTATATAGGCGACTTTAAATTTTGTCATGCAGGAATCGGATGAGGACGAAGAAGCTGGGGATTGTCGTAGCACTCTTTTCTCTTGCCTTGGCGGTCTTGGCGACCAACGCCATTCTCGGCCTCGTCCGGCGGGAGGTGCAGCTCGCCACCACCCGCACCCTCGATTCAGTGCAGTCCCTCGTCGAACAGACCACAGGTCTGCGGCTGAAATATGACTACCTCAGCATAGATGCGCTGAACCGATTCTCCATGCACGGCATAGAGCTTTTTCGCGAAGATTCTGCCGCCCATGCCGAGCCGGAATCTCCATCCTCAAAGACCGATAGTGCCCAGGCACCGATACAGCTTAAGAAACTTTCGGTGAGGGTGAGCTTCTGGGCTCTGCTCACAAGCCGCAACAGCGAGGTGCTCAGGGATATCGTCGCCGATGATCTGCGCATCTCACTTCTGATGCCCGAAGATGAGTCCATCGTCAATAAAATCCTTGAAAATTTCTCCGGCAGCGGTACCACGAGCCTCCCCCATTTTATGCTGACCGTCGGCCCGGTCGAGCTGCGCGTACAGGAACAGTCGCCGGCGTCGGGAGACTCTCTTCAGGGTGGCGGCCAGAAAGAGGGGACTTTTAAAATAGACAGCCTTCAGTTTTCAAGCCTCTCCGGCTCTCCGGAGCTCATTGTGCCTTCCCTCTCCGCAGAGATCGACGGTCTCTTCGGATTGCCCAGAGACCTGAGCATCAAAGCAGGATTGCAGGGCTCGGGCACCCCCGATTTTTCTACCTTCGATGCCTCGATGAGCCTCTCCGCGCGCACGCCGGAATGGCTCCTTATGCCCCAGAGCCTTGCAGTGAAGGTGGGGGGAGGCAGGATCGAAGTGGTGAAGAAGGGGGCTTTGGGTCTGGTGGGTGGTATGAGGGAGGAGTCTGGGGTGTGAATGGGGAGATGGTGGAGTATCGGCCGAGTGAGGATGTGGTGGTGGAAGGGTCATGGGGAGAAGTGGTGCGGGGGGTGGTGGTGAACGGGCATGTGAGTGCGGGAGGGAAGGGTTCAGAGGTCGAATGTAAAGTGGAGATCAGGAGTCTTATAGGTATGAAGGGAGTGGAGGGGGAGGTAAGTGGGCGAGTGTATGGGTTCGTGCGGGGAGGGAAGGTGTCGTGGAGTGTGAGTGAGGGGTTGTATGAGGGGCGAGTGAGTGGGGTGGGGGTACGGGCGAAGGTAGAGGGGGTAGGGGATGAGGCGGGGTATGAGCTGAAGGGAGCGGAGGTGACGGTGGGAGGGGTAGAGGTAGGGGTGAGCGGGACGGGGAGGTATGAGGGGAAGGTATTTGAGGGAGAGGTGAGGACAGGGGGCGTGGGGTATGGGGTGGTGGTGGAGGTAGCGGGCGGGAGTATTGGGGTGAAGGTAGGGGAGAAGCTTGCAGGGGAGGTGAAGGTAGGGAGAGGACGGGTGGAGGGGGAAGTGAGGATGGAGGAGTTTGGGGTGGGGGTGCGAGGAGGAATGGTGTGGCTGAAGGGGAAGGTGGGGGGCTGGTATGAGGGAGGTGAGTGGGGAGGGGTAGTGGAGGGGCTTGGGGTGCGGTATGAGGGGGAGGGGACGTATCCCGAGGTGGAGGTGAGTGGGACGGTAGATGCAAAGGGAGCGGAGCTGCGGGCGGTGAAGGTGGCGGGAGAGGGGTATGGGCTTGAGGGGGCGGTGCACGTAGGGTGGGCAGGGGGAAGTATCGTGTGGTGGGGGAGCTGAAGGGAGAAGGAGCGCTTGGGGAAGGGGCGCAGTACAGGGTAGAGGGGAGTCTTGCGGAGAAGCGCTTGAGGTGCGGCTTGGGGTGGAGGGGTTGAAGGTGGGGGGCTATGGGGTGCGAGGGGCAGTGGGGCTGAAGGGGAAGTGGACATAGGGAAGGTGCTTGGGGGAAGTGGAGGAGATGGGGCGCTGGAGGGAGAAGGGAGCGTAGGGGTGGAAGGACCTGGGCTTAAGGTGGTGGAGCAGCATGTTGGGCTTAAGGTGGAGGGGGGACGGATTGAGATAGTAAAGAAGGGGGCTTTGGGTCTGGTGGGGTGGTATGAGGGGGGAGTCTGGGGTGTGGATGGGGATTTGGTGGGGTATCGGCCGAGTGAGGATGTGGAGGTGGAAGGGGCGTGGGGAGAAGTGGTGCGGGGGTGGTGGTGAACGGGCATGTGAGTGCGGGAGGGAAGGGGACGGAGCTTGGGTACAAGGTGGAGGTTGGGGTCGCGGTAGATGCAGGGGTGGAAGTGAGTGGGTACAAGGCGGGGGTGTTGTGGTGCAGGTGGTAGGGCGAGGGGATGGGGAGAAGTATGTAGGGGTGGTAGAGGGGGTGCAGGGAGGCTATCGGGTGAGGTATGAGGGGGAGTTTGGGTATAAGGGGATGAGGGTAGGGGGATGTATGAGGTTGGGGGAAGTGGAGTCGGGGTGAAGGGAGAGGTGCGAGGGGAAAGAGGGGAGTATGAGGTAGGGGTGAGTGGAGGCGTGGTGAAGGGGTGGCATTGGGAGCGGGGCGAGGGGGAGTGCAGGAGACGGGAGAAGGGTATGAGGTGAAGTATGAGGGAGGTGTAGGGGAGGGAGTTTACGTGTTGAGGGGAGTGTTGGGAAGGATGGGGGGTATGAGGGGGTGGTGGAGGCGCAGGGGATAGGGGCTGGGAGCATTGGGAGTCTTATAGGTATGAAGGGAGTGGAGGGGAGGTAAGTGGGCGAGTGTATGGGTTCGTGCGGGGAGGGAAGGTGTCGTGGAGTGTGAGTGAGGGGTTGTATGAGGGGCGAGTGAGTGGGGTGGGGTACGGGCGAAGGTAGAGGGGGTAGGGGATGAGGCGGGGTATGAGCTGAAGGGAGCGGAGGTGACGGTGGGAGGGGTAGAGGTAGGGGTGAGCGGGACGGGGAGGTATGAGGGGAAGGTATTTGAGGGAGAGGTGAGGACAGGGGGCGTGGGGTATGGGGTGGTGGTGGAGGTAGCGGGCGGGAGTATTGGGTGAAGGTAGGGGAGAAGCTTGCAGGGGAGGTGAAGGTAGGGAGAGGGCGGATGGAGGGGGAAGTGAGGATGGAGGAGTTTGGGGTAGGGGTGCGAGGGGGAATGGTGTGGCTGAAGGGGAAGGTGGGGGGCTGGTATGAGGGAGGTGAGTGGGGAGGGGTAGTGGAGGGGCTTGGGGTGCGGTATGAGGGGGAGGGGACGTATCCGGAGGTGGAGGTGAGTGGGACGGTAGATGCAAAGGGAGCGGAGCTGCGGGCGGTGAAGGTGGCGGGAGAGGGGTATGGGCTTGAGGGGGCGGTGCACGTAGGGTGGGCAGGGGGAAGTATCGTGTGGTGGGGGAGCTGAAGGGAGAAGGAGCGCTTGGGGAAGGGGCGCAGTACAGGGTAGAGGGGAGTCTTGCGGAGAAGGCGCTTGAGGTGCGGCTTGGGGTGGAGGGGTTGAAGGTGGGGGGCTATGGGGTGCGAGGGGCAGTGGGGCTGAAGGGGGAAGTGGACATAGGGAAGGTGCTTGGGGGAAGTGGAGGAGATGGGGGCGCTGGAGGGAGAAGGGAGCGTAGGGGTGGAAGGACCTGGGCTTAAGGTGGTGGAGCAGCATGTTGGGCTTAAGGTGGAGGGGGACGGATTGAGATAGTAAAGAAGGGGGCTTTGGGTCTGGTGGGGTGGTATGAGGGGGGAGTCTGGGGTGTGGATGGGGATTTGGTGGGGTATCGGCCGAGTGAGGATGTGGAGGTGGAAGGGGCGTGGGAGAAGTGGTGCGGGGGTGGTGGTGAACGGGCATGTGAGTGCGGGAGGGAAGGGGACGGAGCTTGGGTACAAGGTGGAGGTTGGGGTCGCGGTAGATGCAGGGGTGGAAGTGAGTGGGTACAAGGCGGGGGTGTTGTGGTGCAGGTGGTAGGGCGAGGGGATGGGGAGAAGTATGTAGGGTGGTAGAGGGGGTGCAGGGAGGCTATCGGGTGAGGTATGAGGGGGAGTTTGGGTATAAGGGGATGAGGGTAGGGGGATGTATGAGGTTGGGGGAAGTGGAGTCGGGGTGAAGGGAGAGGTGCGAGGGGAAAGAGGGGAGTATGAGGTAGGGGTGAGTGGAGGCGTGGTGAAGGGGGTGGCATTGGGAGCGGGCGAGGGGGAGTGCAGGAGACGGGAGAAGGGTATGAGGGTGAAGTATGAGGGAGGTGTAGGGGGAGGGAGTTTACGTGTTGAGGGGAGTGTTGGGAAGGATGGGGGGTATGAGGGGGTGGTGGAGGCGCAGGGGATAGGGGCTGGAGCATTGGGAGTCTTATAGGTATGAAGGGAGTGGAGGGGGAGGTAAGTGGGCGAGTGTATGGGTTCGTGCGGGGAGGGAAGGTGTCGTGGAGTGTGAGTGAGGGGTTGTATGAGGGGCGAGTGAGTGGGGTGGGGTACGGGCGAAGGTAGAGGGGGTAGGGGATGAGGCGGGGTATGAGCTGAAGGGAGCGGAGGTGACGGTGGAGGGGTAGAGGTAGGGTGAGCGGGACGGGGAGGTATGAGGGGAAGGTATTTGAGGGAGAGGTGAGGACAGGGGGCGTGGGGTATGGGGTGGTGGTGGAGGTAGCGGGCGGGAGTATTGGGTGAAGGTAGGGGAGAAGCTTGCAGGGGAGGTGAAGGTAGGGAGAGGGCGGATGGAGGGGAAGTGAGGATGGAGGAGTTTGGGGTAGGGGTGCGAGGGGGAATGGTGTGGCTGAAGGGGAAGGTGGGGGGCTGGTATGAGGGAGGTGAGTGGGGAGGGTTAGTGGAGGGGCTTGGGGTGCGTATGAGGGGGAGGGGCGTATCCGGAGGTGGAGGTGAGTGGGACGGTGGATGCACAGGGAGCGGAGCTGCGGGCGGTGAAGGTGGCGGGAGAGGGGTATGGGCTTGAGGGGGCGGTGCACGTAGGGTGGGCAGGGGGAAGTATCGTGTGGTGGGGGAGCTGAAGGGAGAAGGAGCGCTTGGGGAAGGGGCGCAGTACAGGGTAGAGGGGAGTCTTGCGGAGAAGCGCTTGAGGTGCGGCTTGGGTGGAGGGGTTGAAGGTGGGGGGCTATGGGGTGCGAGGGGCAGTGGGGCTGAAGGGGAAGTGGACATAGGGAAGGTGCTTGGGGGAAGTGGGAGGAGATGGGGGCGCTGGAGGGAGAAGGGAGCGTAGGGGTGGAAGGACCTGGGCTTAAGGTGGTGGAGCAGCATGTTGGGCTTAAGGTGGANGGGGGACGGATTGAGATAGTAAAGAAGGGGGCTTTGGGTCTGGTGGGGTGGTATGANGGGGGAGTCTGGGGTGTGGATGGGGATTTGGTGGGGTATCGGCCGAGTGAGGATGTGGAGGTGGAAGGGGCGTGGGGAGAAGTGGTGCGGGGGGTGGTGGTGAACGGGCATGTGAGTGCGGGAGGGAAGGGAGCAGAGCTTGGGTACAAGGTGGAGGTTGGGGTCGCGGTAGATGCAGGGGTGGAAGTGAGTGGGTACAAGGCGGGNGGTCTTGTGGTGCAGGTGGTAGGGCGAGGGGATGGGGAGAAGTATGTAGGGGTGGTAGAGGGGGTGCAGGGAGGCTATCGGGTGAGGTATGAGGGGGAGTTTGGGTATAAGGGGATGAGGGTAGGGGGGATGTATGAGGTTGGNGGAAGTGGAGTCGGGGTGAAGGGAGAGGTGCGAGGGGAAAGAGGGGAGTATGAGGTAGGNGTGAGTGGAGGCGTGGTGAAGGGGGTGGCATTGGGAGCGGGCGAGGGGGANGTGCAGGAGACGGGAGAAGGGTATGAGGTGAAGTATGAGGGAGGTGTAGGGGGAGGGAGTTTACGTGTTGAGGGGAGTGTTGGGAAGGATGGGGGGTATGAGGGGGTGGTGGAGGCGCAGGGGATAGGGGCTGGNAGCATTGGGAGTCTTATAGGTATGAAGGGAGTGGAGGGGGAGGTAAGTGGGCGAGTGTATGGGTTCGTGCGGGGAGGGAAGGTGTCGTGGAGTGTGAGTGAGGGGTTGTATGAGGGCGAGTGAGTGGGTGGGGTACGGGCGAAGGTAGAGGGGGTAGGGGATGAGGCGGGGTATGAGCTGAANGGAGCGGAGGTGACGGTNGGAGGNGTAGAGGTAGGGGTGAGCGGGACGGGGAGGTATGAGGGGAAGGTATTTGAGGGAGAGGTGAGGACAGGGGGCGTGGGGTATGGGGTGGTGGTGGAGGTAGGCGGGCGGAGTATTGGGGTGAAGGTGGGGAGAAGCTTGCAGGGGAGGTGAAGGTAGGGAGAGGGCGGGTGGAGGGGGAANGTGAGGATGGAGGAGTTTGGGGTAGGGGTGCGAGGGGGAATGGTGTGGCTGAAGGGGAAGGTGGGGGGCTGGTATGAGGGAGGTGAGTGGGGAGGGGTAGTGGAGGGGCTTGGGGTGCGGTATGANGGGGAGGGGGTGTATCCGGAGGTGGAGGTGAGTGGGACGGTGGATGCACAGGGGGCGAATTTTATTCTACATAGTGTGAAATATGCCGGACAGCGGCTGAAAGGCTCTCTGAATGCACAATATTCCTCATTGACGAATCCATTGGAGAATATGCAGGCTCATTATTCCTTCTCGAGTGTCGATGATGAGAGGGCAAAGATAGAAGGTACGATACAGGCGCTCGAAGGNAAGATCACTGCCGCCATAACCGGGACTTCTATTCCAATCGAGCAATTCATCTCTTCATCTTTGAACATCGTCGGAGATATACAGTTCCAGGGTACCGCTTCGATGTCTGTTGAAACGGGGAAGAAGCTTAGCTGGACCGATTTGTCTCTTGCCGAATTACAATTCAACTGCCAAAAAGCAGAAATAAAAGGTATCCCATTCAGTGCGGCAGGCACAATAAGCCTCAAAGATAATGTCTTGTCAATAAATTCGGGTACATTTTCCTATCAGAACTATAAATTCGACGATATTCAGGCTGCCTACGATTTAAGCGGGCAGAAATTGGAGTATTCTCTCAATGCGAGAATAGTAATTGCTAAAAAAGTATTGAGTGCCTTACTCAAGGGCACAGGGGATGTAGAAGGTTCAATCTTCGATAAAGAAGCTTTTAATAACGCCCGCNNTTTTTCGGGAGAAATCACCGAAGCACAATTTAACTCGACCAGCATTGATCCTATCAGCTATGTATTTTCTATTGCAGACAGCAACAACCTCGACATTGCTCTCAGCCAGGCAAACGGAGACAGTGCCCACGCATCGATCAGGAATATGGCTGATTTTGAGCTCACCATAGATAACCTTTTCAAGGTCAGCGGATCGGCAAAAGGGACACTTCAAGCCAATGACATACAGGCCGATATCAATTTGGGTGGAGTGGACTTGAGCTTTCTGCAGATCTTCATTTCCCCGGAAGACATAAAGGATCTGAAAGGGAGCGGTTCCGCTTCCATCCATATCGCGGGAGACATCTCGGATCCGAGAATAGACGGCAAGATTCTGCTGGACAATGTGTCTCTCTCTTCCAATGTATATCTCTTTGAGCAGGTGGGACCTTTTAATGCTGAACTCACGATAAACGAAGGAATTATTGAACTGAGCCCGACAATCGTCAGCATAGGCACGGGCAAGGTCTCGATTGCCGCGACGGCAACTCTGGCCCGGTGGGCTCTTGGCGATATCAAGGCATTTATATCGACTGTAGAGACGGCTTCCGTAAGATTCAAGGGCACCATCGGAGGTCTGACTGCCAAAGATGTCAGCCTGAAGGCGGATCTCAAAGCGAGCATCTCCCAAACCAAGCTGGAAGTCGGTGGGAATATATTCNNTTTGAAAGATGGTGCTCTCGAAGTAAATNNTCCAGGTGGCTTTACCGCCTCCGAAGCGACAGGCCAACCTGCTCTGCCGGTCTCTCTCAATCTGGCTCTCACGTTCGGGAAGAATGTCGAACTGTATCTTCCTAGTCAGGATATACCGCTTGTGAGAGGGACGGCTTCTCCTAATTCCGCGTTGACCATTTTCTACGACGAGGCAAGCGGTGCCCTGTCCNNCGTGAACGGCAGAGTAGAGCTCCGTTCGGGGTATATACTCTATCTGCTCCGGAATTTCTTTATCAAGCAGTGTGCGATTGATTTTGCCGAAAATCAGACAAAATTCAATCCTCTCATCACTACTACCGCAGAACTCAGAGAGCCAAGCCAGGGCGAGATGATCATCATCACGCTCTCTGCAGACCGGGTTCCGTTTGAGAACTTCAATCCGCACCTTTCCTCTGTACCGCCGAAAAGCGAAACAGAGCTCTTGGCCCTATTGAGAGGAGGGCTCACCCTTTCGGAGTCCTCCAGCAATACTCCCCTTACACTTCGGGAGGCAGCCATCGCAAGCTCTGAGTTCCTTACCCAGAACTCTCTTTTCAGGTCATTTGAACAGAGGATTCAAAAAGCTCTTGGCTTTGATGTTCTCTATATACGCTCTTCTTTTATTCAGAGATGGCTTTTGGATATTACCGACCGCACCAAAAGCGATTTGACTCCACTGGCGGAGTATCTGACGGGAACGGAACTTTTTGCCGGGAAATATATAACCGATTCGGCTTTCGCGCATTTTAGTCTAAGGATGGCCCAGGACCCGCTTGAGGAAACTGGTTCTTTACAATTAGACTCAGAGTTCGGTTTGGAGCTTCAGGCTCCTTTTGGGCTTCTCCAGTGGAGTATGTCGGTAGGGGATAANGGAACTCCTCTCAACAATCAGACTCTCAGTCTGAGTTGGCGTATAGATTATTAATTATTAGCGGAAATAGGAGTGGCAATGAAGTATCGTCGGGGTTTTTTCATCGCAGCAACAATGCTTTTTTTTGCCTCCCAGGGAGTTTTTGCACAGGATGCTTCGCAGACCACACCTCAAAGTGCATCCGAAGACTGGTTCTGGAACAAGCCGATAGCCGGCTTTCAGTGGGAAGGTCTGCATTATGCAAATCGCAATGACCTTGATTCATTGTTGCGCGCCTATATAGGCACCGCCTTCAGCGATGCGGTGTGGACTGACATTCAGGCAAAGCTCTATGCGCTCGATTGGTTTGAGACCATTGAACCGGTTGCGCTGCCTGCAGGCTCGCCTACAGGCGATTCACAAGACAAGATCATCATTAAATTTATTGTTGTTGAGAAACCCTCTGTCAGCTCGATCAGAATTGTCGGAAACAGCGCACTGAGGACTTCAGAGCTACTCGATGCGGCTTCTTCAAAAAATGATTCGATCTATAGCGAGGACAAGGCAAGGGCCGATATGCTCGCGATGCAGAAGCTCTACCTGCAGAAAGGCTATCCCGACGCGAAGGTTGAGTTCGAAACCAGCCCCAGCCCCCAGGACTCTTCACGCATAATCCTGACCTTCACGGCGAGCGAAGGTACTGCCGTAGTTGTGCGAAAGATACTCTTCTCCGGCAACGCAGTGTTTTCCTCNCAGACACTCAAGAGTCAGGTTACGCTCAAAGAGGCCGGCTTGTTTCAAAAGGGGGCCTTTGAAGAGTCGAAGCTCGCCGAGAGCCGGACGGCCGTCGAAGATTACTATGCGAGCAAAGGCTACGTCGACGCAAAAGTCGTCGATGTGTTAAAAAATTATGTCAAGGACGAGAAAGACCAGAAAAATTATCTCGAAATCACGTTTGTCGTGACCGAGGGGAAACAGTGGACCTTTGGCGGCCTTGTCTTCGAAGGCAATACCGTTTTTGCAACATCCCGTCTCGAGTCCCTCATCACGCTCAAACAGGGCGACCCCCTCAACTACAAACGTCTTCTTGCGGACAAACAAAAAGTGGATGATCTCTATCTGGAGTCCGGCTACATTTTCAACTCGATTGAGATGACTCAGAATCGGGATGAGTCGGCGGGGAGCATCTCGTATAAAATATCCGTCGTGGAGCGGGACAGGGCCCACATTGGAAGCATCACATTCAAGGGCAATACGAAGACAAAGGATTATGTCATCGCGAGAGAAATCCCGCTCGAAGTGGGCGAAGTGTTCTCGAAATCGAAGATTATCGATGGGCTGCGCAATCTCTACAATCTTCAGTTCTTCTCATTGGTCGAGCCCGAGATTCATCAGGGGAGCGCTGTAGACCTGATGGACCTCGTCATCAATGTCGAAGAGATGAGCACTGCCTCGATCCAGTTCGGCCTGACGCTGTCAGGGCTTGGACAGAGTTCTTCATTCCCCCTGTCCGGTTCCGTAAAATGGAGCGATTCCAACCTGGGCGGTACGGGGAAGAACCTCCAGGTCAATATGGTCCTCTCTCCCGATGAGCAGAGCCTGATCACCTCCTTTGGGCAGAGCTGGCTTTTCGATAAGCGCATTTCGCAGAGCCTGAGTTTTACCATACAGCACGCGGTCCAGCAGACGGCCCAGGATTCGATTAGCCCCATCTTCTCTACCGAGGACATCCCTGATCCATATACTGCCGCGGGAAGCGGCACCAACGAATGGAACGGTCTCTTGTCGTCCGTGCCTGATGCCTACCTTATGGACTATGAAGACTACACGTTCAGCCTCGGATATTCCCTGGGCTATGTCTTCAAGATACCCCAGGCGGACATAGGTCTCGCCGGTGGCGCCTCTTCGGGGCTCAGCATGGATTCCTATGATGAGACAAAATACCGTCCATATGAACAATATATGCGCACTAACAATGGTGTCTGGGTTCTGAAGAACTCCATTTTCGGCCGCGTATACTTTAACAATCTCGACTATTGGTATAATCCCGGAAGAGGCGTTTTCTTGAGCCAGCGCCTTGCGTATACGGGCTTCCTGCCGATAGAGCAACAATTCTATATCCGCTCCGATACGAAGGCAGAGTTCTATGTGACGCTGTTCTCGGTCCCCTTCTCTCCCACCTGGACCTTCTCGCCCGTCATAGGAATACACAGTGGCCTGCAGGCCCTGTTTGACCAGCCCTGGAAGTCACTCACGCTGACAAAAGACTGGGTTTATATCGACGGTACGTTCAATGTGCGGGGCTGGGATGAGCTGTATGGAGGAAAGGGAACAATGGTGTGGGAAAACTGGCTCGAGCTGCATTTGCCCGTTGTTCCTCAGGTGCTGAGCATCGATGGGTTCCTCGATGCAGGGATCATGAGGACCGAGGACGGATGGCTCGACATGACCCTGGACTCGCCCGCGGCAAGCTCCGGCAATCTGGACTGGAAGAACTTCGCGTTTTCAACCGGGTTTGGCGTGCGTTTCCTCATACCGCAGTTCCCCTTCCGGCTCTACTTGGCAAAGCGCTTCGTGTTCGACGGCTCTGCAGTCACATGGAAAACTGCTGCGGGATCCTTCGACTTTGTGCTCAGCATCACCCAGCCGCTCTATTGATACGTCTAAAGGCTGCTTCTTGTGCTGAAGGAGGCAGCCTTTTATAATGTTCCCATGCCCGAATCATCCAGCTCGATGCTCGATCAATACCGGAGAATCAAAGCAAGACACCGCGATGAAATACTCTTTTTCCGTCTGGGCGATTTCTACGAGATGTTCAATGAGGATGCCCAGGAAGCGAGCACGCTCCTCGATCTCACTCTGACTAAGCGCCAGGGCCAGCCCATGTGCGGCATCCCCTACCATGCGGCCAAGGCCTACATTGCACGGCTTTTGAAGGCCGGCAAAAAAGTTGCGATATGCGAACAGAAACCCCTTGCCGGCAAGCGCGGTCTCATGGACCGGGAAGTCATCGAAGTCATCACTCCAGGCACCGCCGTCGAAGATGATTACCTTGAGCAGAGCTCGAACAATTATCTTGCAGACATCTGTTTATTGAACAATTCCTTGTGTTTCGCCTACCTGGATGTCTCGACGGGCGAATTCAAGGCACACTCTACCGCCTATCAGGGCGAAGAGAGCAGCGAAACGATTCGGACTGAGCTCTATCGCCTGTCTCCCCGGGAGCTCCTGGTCCAGCAGTCAATTTTGGATCAGCCAAGACTTTTTCAGGTCATCCGCGAAAGTGGCGCCATGATAGAGCCACAGTCGGATTGGACCTACGACCTCGTCCATTCGCTTGAAGTGCTCAAGAAGAAGTTCGGGCTCGCATCGCTCAAGGGCTTCGGCTTCGACGATCAGGACCCTGCGCTTGCAGCCGCCGGGCATTTACTTGAATATGTGCAGGAAATGATACGCCAGGATTGTCCCCATGTCAGGGCCCTGTTGCGCTATGAGCAGCAGGAGTTCGTCCTGCTCGACGAAGCGACAAAGCGCAACCTCGAACTTGTCAAGAACCTCAGCGACTCGAGCAGGCGCGATACTCTGATCGAGATCATCGACAGAACAAAGACGGCAGGAGGCACAAGGCTCCTGAGGCAGTGGCTCTTCCAGCCCCTCCGGGAAAGGGCGAAGATCGACGCGCGTCTCGATGCTGTCGCCTTTCTATACCATGACCAGATTTTTTTGGGCGATGTGCGCAAAACCCTCTACGGCGTCCTGGATACGGAGCGCCTGATTTCGCGCCTGGCCATCGATAAGGCCCACGCAAAAGACCTGCGGGCGCTCCGGGATTCCCTGGATGCCGGTCTCAAGCTCTTTCAGGTGGTTGAGTCCGTCGGGCCTCCCGTCGCTCTCAAGCCCGCCATCAGCGCTGAACACATCGAAGACTGCAGGCGGGTCATCGGCGCAATCGACGAGGCGATTCTGGATGACCCTTCCGTGCTGCTGACCGAAGGCGATCTCATCAGAGACGGCTACAACGACGAACTCGATGATCTGCACAACATGCACCGCAACACCCAGGCCGTGCTCGAAAAGTACCTNCGGGAGGAGAAGGAGCGCTCGGGCATTCAGAACCTGCGCATGCGGTACAACAGGGTGATAGGGTATTACCTCGAAGTGACGAAGGGAAATCTCGCGAACGTGCCCGAGCACTTTATCCGCAGACAGTCACTCGTCGGGGGCGAACGATACACGACGGACCGTCTGGCCGAACTGGAGAGCAAAATCAATGGCGCCCAGGAGCGCATCGTCGAGCTTGAAAAACGGCTTTTCCTCGAGGTGCGGGAGAGCATAAAGAAATATATCCCTGCACTCCTTGAATGTTCGCAGTCGATCTCTCAGATAGACTGTCTCGCCTCGCTCGCCCAGACAGCCACTGAACATGGATACGCGCGTCCGGAAATCTCTGAGGATTCGGAGATAGAGATAGTCAACGGCCGACATCCCGTGGTGGAGGTCTGTCTCCCCTATGGGGATTTTGTACCCAATTCCATATCCTTTTCGCGGGGACACCAATGGTTTGTGCTCATAACGGGTCCGAACATGGCCGGGAAGTCTACGGTGCTGCGCCAAACCGCGCTCATCGTGCTCCTCGCGCATGTGGGGAGCTTTGTCCCCGCGGATTCTGCGAAGATAGGGCTCGTCGATAAAATTTTCTGCCGGGTTGGAGCCCAGGACAATCTGGCCCGGGGAGAGAGTACCTTTCTTGTCGAGATGCACGAGACAGCATTCATCCTCAATACGGCCACCGAAAAGAGCCTCGTGATCATGGACGAGGTGGGGCGCGGAACGGGGACGCTCGATGGAGTTTCGATCGCATGGGCGGTGAGCGAATATCTCATTCACCGAATCGGCTGCCGCACGCTTTTTGCCACGCACTACCATCAGCTCACCACCATGGCCGTCCCCGGCATGCGCAACATGAAGATGACCGTGATAGAGCGGGACGGGAATGTCTCTTTCCCGAAGAGGCTCGAAGAGGGAGCATCCAGCGGCTCGTATGGCATCCACGTTGCCCGGCTCGCGGGTCTCCCCGATGAAGTCACCTTTCGGGCGTCGGCGCTCGAATCGCACTTCAGCACGCTCGAGCGGGATGTGGTCGAGGGCAACAGGGAAGCGGCTGTGTTGGAGCAGGCTTCGTCCTTGGTCCCCGGGGAGCGTCGGCGCAGCGAACCTTATTCGGATGAGCTCTTCAGCAGAGAGGACCTCGTCATCGCGGAACTGAAGAGCCTTGAGCCGGATGAGATCACTCCGCTCAAAGCGCTCCAGATTTTGTCGGACCTTGTCGAAAAATTGAAGCGTTGAGCTGGATTTTTGCCTCATATCTATAGAATGCACAGATCGATCGAAAATCTTGCCTCGGCGTCGCTGGACGCAGTCTTCCCGCGTCGCTGCATCCTCTGCGGGGCCATCGTTGGCTCTGTCCCCTGGTCGCCCGCGCCTCTCTGCACCTCCTGCGAGCGCACGCTCGAATGTATCCGCGGTCCACGGTGCGGGCGCTGCGGAAGGCAGCTCATCAGCGAACAGGACTACTGTGTGGAGTGTCGCGGAGAAGAGGCCGCGCTCTCTCGCATCGTTCCGCTCTTTGAATTCCGAGGCGGGGCGGCAAGGCTCATCCATGCCTACAAGATAGGGGAGAGAGTCTCGCTGGCGCAGTATTTTGCCTACAAGATTGCCCAAGAGAAGACCTTCTCCGACCCCGCGCCGGGCGATTTCTTTCTTGTCCCCGTGCCGCCCCGCCCGGAGAAAGTGCGGTCCGGGAAGCTCGACCAGGTGGGTGTCATCGCCGAAGCTCTTGCGCGATTCGGATTCCGGCACAGGAGGCCGCTCGTGAGACTGCCGGGGGGCGGTCAGCAGAAATTGCTCGACCGCGCCGAGCGCCTGAAGAACGCTTCAGCTTCGTATGCTCTTGCGCCGTCGGGCCAGATCCCCGGCAGAGTTGTGCTGCTCGACGATGTGTGCACGACGGGAGCGACGCTTGAGGCATGCGCAAAACTATTGATCCAGGCGGGCGCCGAGGTGATCGGAGCAATCGTGCTGGCGGCAGATTAGCCGGGAATTCCTGATGCCAATGCGTGAATCTTGACGAATACCGACAAAACCTCTATACTACTAATCAAAATAAAGTTTGAGTGATTCTTTTTTGCGGCATGCAGGAGAGGGTCGTGCGAACGGCTCTTTTTTATTCCCTCCAAAAGAGGCGAATATGACGGCTACAGTCTGATATGTATCGCTGAGGCCGTGCCTGCTCAGCAGAGAATGTGCCCGGGGCATTTTTTCTGCTGGTATGCGCTTCCGCCTGAGTTGCACAATCATTGACATCGAAGCACATCACAAAAAGGACGCACGGTACAAGGCCGGCGCCGCTCAAACATGGGTAGTGAAGAGGACTGTGAGGATGAGTGACAAGGAACTGGAAAAAGAGATCGACGAGACGCTGAAGGCCGCAGGACTCGATCTCCTGGAATTCTCGGTGTCGCGCCACAGGGGCAGCCTGCATGTAAAGGCTGTCATCTACGGCAAGGATGGGACCGGCACCGATGAGTGCACAAAGGCGTACCGCCTCATTCTCCCGCGTGTGCAGATGCAGCTTGGTGTCCAGGATCCCTATATCGAAGTGTACAGCCCCGGAATCGACAGGATCATCCGCAGCGCCCGCGAATGGCAGATCTTCACGGACCGCGGTATATTGTTTCTCACTGCCGACAGTCCGGACTGGCGCAGAGGCCGCATCGCACATTTTGGAAATGGCATCGCTCAGATTGAGACGGACGGTGCCGTATCGGATATTCCCATCGCTTCGATTTTAAAGGCGAAGCTCGATTCATCATATGAGGGAGAGAACGCCCATGGCATCTGAAATGGCAGAAGCAATCCGACAGCTCATCTCTGAAAAAGGGATTCCAGAGGAGCTCATTGTCAAAACACTCGAAGACTCGCTTCTTGCAGCGTATAAGAAAAAATTCGGGACCTCTGAAAACGCCGTCGTCCGATTCAAGGAGAATTATGAAGGGATCGAAATCTATGCAAAGAAGACCATTGTCTCTGATGATGATTTCGAGGACGAAGTTTTGGAGATTCCTCTCGAGGAAGCCAGAAAGCTCGCCGAAGAGGCGGAGATTGGAGACATTCTCGAAATTCCGATAGATCCGTCGGAGTTTGACTTTCAGTCGGTGATGCTCGCCAAGCAGACGGCCCGCCAGAGCCTGCGCGACATCTCCCGCGACACGCTCTATGCCGAATTCAAGTCCAAGGTCGGCGAAATTGTCATCGGATACTTCCAGCGGGAGAGAAACGGCACGATATTTGTCGACTTGGGAAAAGTGGAGGGAGTTTTTCCGCACAAATACCAGTCGCCCCGCGAGACATACCACGTGGGCGATCGCATCAAGGCGCTCATCGTCGAAGTGGAGAAGACCAAGACCGGATTTCAGGTCGTGCTTTCAAGAACGCACGCGGAGTTTGTCCGGAAGCTTCTGGAGCTCGAAATACCCGAGATCTACGACAAGACGATCGAGATCTTCAAAATTGTGCGGGAACCCGGCTACAGGACGAAGGTTGCAGTCTACACAAAGCGCACCGACATCGATCCGGTCGGCGCCTGTGTGGGGCCGAAGGGGATGCGGAGTCAGCTCATAAGTCAGGAGCTCGAAGGAGAAAAGATCGATTTTATCCGTTATGATGTCAATCCGAAGGAATTCATACAGAATGCTCTTGCTCCGGCGCAGATAAAAGAAGTATATATACTGGACGACGCCAGGCATATGGCCTTGGCGGTCGTCGATGAACACGAACTGTCCATCGCGATCGGAAAATCGGGCCAGAACGTCAAGTTGGCAAACCGGCTGTGCGACTGGAATATCGATGTCATGACGGAAGAACAGTACCTGCAGGATTCCAGGAATGTGGAGCTCAAAAAGGTTGCGGACAGCCTCTTCTCCACTGAAGAGGAACAGGGTGAAGAGCTGCTTGTCAAAGATTTGCCGGGCATGAAGCCCGAGTGGATTGCAGCTCTCGAGGCCGCCAATATTCGGTCAGTAGAGCAATTCCTGGAGCTCGACGAAAATGAGATTTCGCAGCGGACTTCCCTTTCTTCCGAGGATGTCGCTGTGATTCGCAGCATAATCGAGGAGAATGTCGAAATTGTTCAGGAAGAAGTCGAGGAAGAGGAACCGGAGTCCTATACATGCCCTGAATGTGGGGCTCCCATTACCCCGGATATGGATCATTGCCCATCCTGCGGAGTGGCATTGAGTTTTGAAGTCGATGAAGGACGGGATGAATAAAGGAAAGCTATGACAGAGAGCAGCGATAAAGACTCGAAGAAAGTCCATTTGATCAAGCAGACAAGACCAACTTCCGAGCAGACCCAGGAACAGGCGACTCAAGTCTCCTCCGACCAGAGCGGTGAGAAGAAAAAGGTCGTCGTTGTAGTCAAGAAAAAAATTGTCACTACAAAAAAAATTCAGGCAAAAGCAGTAGGGCCGGGAACCACGGAAGAGCAAAGAGACGAGTCAAAACCGGCGGTGTCCCCCGCAGCGGAGGCCCCGGCAGAAGCTGATCAAAAGAATGCTCCCGTCAGTCAGCCGAAACCGGAAAAACAGGCCGAAACCCAGCATGTGGAGCGCCCGGCGCCTGTCGCTGAAAAAAGCGAAGGCGCGGGCTTGGCGCGACCTGCTCCTTCCGTGACGCAACCCCGCCAATCTCCAGCAGCATCGCCAGTTTCACGTGGTCCCTCGGCAGGGGCCCGTCCGAATGCACCCTTCGGCTCTCAGCGGCGCTATTCTTCTGACGGTCGGGCCGGGAATCTGGCTCAGGGGGGCCGCCCTGTATCGCGGTATGACAGAGGCGAATCCCGTCCATCTCCAGGNGCCTATGCGGGAAGAGCGTACGGCCCGCAATCCGGGAGAAGCTATCCCCCCGGTCAGGGGCGCCCGGGACAGACAGGCCCGTCTCAGTATAATCGCGGACCCCGACCGGCANNGGCGGCTCTCAATATACCGGCGGCCCCGGGGGTGCGGGAAGAACCGGCTACTCATCGGGCAGACCGGGACAGCCGGGAGGGCCACNNGCCCCGGCGGCTATGGCGGCTCAAGACCGGGACCGGGCGGGGATATGGATCCCGCCCCGGATCGGCACCGATGCCTACTGCCGAGGGCAACAGACCTTCTTCGCGGAGATCNCCCGCAAAAAAGAAGGGGTCCTTTGCCAAACGGGAAGAGGAGCTTGAGCTCGAAAAACAGATTCAGCTCAAGAAAAAGGCCGAAGCCAAGCTCGCCGCGGTCCCGAAATCCATCGACATAATGGAAAACATCAGCATTTCAGAGCTTGCAAAGAAGATGAATCTGAAACCTGCCGATCTGATAAGCAAACTGATGTCCCTCGGCGTGATGGCCACGATCAACCAGAGGATCGACTCGGACACCGCGGCTATTCTGGCGGCAGAATACGGCTGCGAAGTCAAGGTCGTAAGCCTCTACGATGAAACCGTGATCGAAAAGGCCGCCGACAAGCCCGAAGAACTGCAGCAGCGTCCTCCGATCGTCACCGTCATGGGACACGTCGACCACGGCAAGACCAAGCTCCTCGATGCGATCCGCAAAACAGACGTTGTCTCCCAGGAATTCGGCGGCATAACCCAGCATATCGGCGCCTACATGGTGGATACCCCCCACGGGAAGATATCCTTCCTGGACACGCCCGGACACGCCGCATTCACCAAAATGCGCGCACGGGGCGCCAACATCACCGACATCGTCATTCTGGTCGTTTCGGCGGTCGAAGGCGTCATGCCCCAGACAAAAGAGGCGATCGACCATGCGAGGGCCGCGGATGTACCCATCATCGTCGCCGTGAACAAAATCGATCTGCCCGATGCCAACCCCGACAGGGTGAAGACTCAGCTCTCCGAGCTCGGCCTCATCCCCGAAGAGTGGGGCGGCACGACGCAGTTTGTCGAGGTCTCGGCCCTTCAGAAAAAGGGTATCCCGGAGCTCTTCGACGCGATACTGCTGCAGGCGGAAGTGCTCGACCTGAAGGCCAATTTCGACAGGCTCGCGGAAGGCAAGATTGTGGAATCGCGAATCGACCAGGGCCGCGGCATCGTCTCCACCATAATGGTTCTGAATGGCACGCTGCGCATCGGCGATCCCTTTGTCGCCGGCATTTTCCCCGGCAAGGTCAGGGCGCTCTTTGACGACAAGGGACAGAGGCTGGAAGAGGCCACACCCTCCATGCCGGTGGAGGTCCTCGGTTTCGAGGGCATACCCGAGGCAGGCGATCCCTTCGAGGTTGTCGAGGATGAAAAGTTCGCCCGTCAGATTTCGGCCAAACGCCAGGAGCTCAAAAAGTATGAAGAGGGACGGAATGTCAAGAAAGTGACACTGGACAACCTCTACGAGACGATAAGCCAGGGCGAAATCAAGGAGCTCAAGGTCGTCATCAAGGGCGATGTGCAGGGCAGCGTCGAGGCGCTCAAGGGCATGTTCGAGAAGCTCTCCACAAAAGAAGTGCACCTCAATGTCATAAGGGCAGCGGCCGGCGCCATCACCGAGGACGATGTCATGATGGCTTCCGCCTCGAACGCGATCATCATCGGCTTCAATGTCCGTCCGACTTCCAATGCAAAACAGCTCGCCGAACGCGAAAAAGTCGATATCCGCAAGTACAATATCATCTACCGCGCCCAGGAGGAGATCAAACAGGCGATGGAAGGCCTCCTCGCCCCGGAGATCAAGGAACAGGAAGTAGGCAAGGCCGATGTCCGCTCCATCTTCAGGGTGCCCAAGGTCGGCATCGTCGCCGGCTGCTTCGTCACCGAAGGTATGGTCAAGCGGAGTTGCCAGGTGCGCGTCATCCGCGACAGCATCGAGATTTTCCAGGGCAGTCTGTCCTCCCTCAAGCGCTTCAAGGACGATGTAAAAGAAGTCGCGGCAGGGTATGAATGCGGAATCGGCATCGAAAACTGCAATGACGTGCAGGAGGGCGATGTTCTCGAGTTCTATGAGAAGGTCGAAGTGGCTCGCACCCTCGACTCAGGAAACGACAATGGATCAGATACGAAGGCGTCGTCTTGAAGAATTGATCCGTGAAGAGATTTCGCGGATGATAACGTTTGGAGAAATCAAGGACCCGCGCATAAGCAGCTTTCTTTCGATCACGAGAGTCGAAGCTGCCCAGGACGGGTCGCATGCGCGGGTCTGGGTGAGCAGCCTCGAGAATAGCGAAGTCCCTCTCGACGCCGCCGTCGCGGGGCTCTCGCACGCTGCCGGATTTATACAGGCTCTCATCGCAAAGCGCGTTCGCCTGCGGCTCACCCCGTGCTCACCTTTGTGCCCGATCGCGGCATTAAAGAGGGTTTTGAAATCACCGAAAAACTGAAGGATCTTCTCAAGTAATGCAAGGCGCTGGTTTTTTCCTTGTCGACAAACCTGCAGGCCCCACTTCGAACAGAGTCCTGCAGGATATCAGGCGAAGCTTTTCGGGGCAGNNGCCCTCTTTCCGAGGACTCAAATTCGGGCATGCGGGGACCCTGGATTCATTTGCATCGGGCCTTCTCATCGTCCTGGCCGGCAAGGTGACACGGCTCACTCCCTGGTTTATGGGCCAGGAAAAAGAGTATGAGGCTGTATTCAGATTTGGGGAAGAGACTGATACGCTCGACCCCTTGGGTAGGATCCTCGCGACCGCCTCCGTGCCGACACTGCGTGCGCTCGAGGATGTTCTGCCGCAGTTCCGGGGAACTCTTTCCCAGACTCCGCCCTCCTACAGCGCGGTGCACGTCGGCGGCAGGCGCTCGTATGAGATCGCAAAGAGCGGCGAGAGCCCGGAGCTTTCTCCCCGTTCTGTCTCGATCGGGGCGCTCCATCTGCGCAGGTTTGAAGGCGGCGAGGCAAGCTTCGGCATCAGCTGTTCTTCGGGGACCTACATTCGCTCGCTCGCCCGGGACATTGCGCGGGCCTGCGGCTCACGGGCCTTTGTACAATCGCTCAGGAGAACGCGCATAGGGACATTCGAGGTGACTGCCGCCTGTCCTCCCGGCGACTGCGCGGCCGCCGGGCTCCGCGAATTTACTCCTGATGTTGCGCGCGACATCGGGCTCGGGGCGGGAATGCTGCACAGAGAGTTTTTTGTTCACTTTCAGCATGGTTCCGCCCTGCCTCTGGATGCCGTCGAACTGCAGCACGATGGTGCGCCGGTCGCGGCGCTGTTCGCGGAAGACGGCGCATTCATCGGCCTTGTCGAAAAACACAGGGAAGGGTGGGGCGCCAGGATGGTGGCTGCGGAGGAGTTGCAGCAATGAGAGTATGGACGTGGCAAGAGTTCACTGGCGGGCCATCGCGAGAGGGGCTGGCAGCGACGGTCGGCGTATTCGACGGACTTCACCTGGGGCATCAGGCGCTCATAGAGACCGTCAAGCGCGAGGGTCCTCTATGCCCCTGCGTCATCACCTTTCAGGAGAATCCCAAGAAGGTGCTTCACCCTTCCAGCTACAGGGGAAGTCTTTTGACGACCGGGCAGAAGCTCTCCGCAATTCAGGCAGAGGGCATCGAGTATTGCGTGCTGATTGACTTTTCTGATAATTTCGCTACACTTGCGGGGAGGGAATTCCTTGCTGCGCTGTACAATGCAAATGTCCGATTTGTCGCGGTCGGCGAGAATTTTCAGTTCGGGTACAGGCTCGATACAGACGCCGCAAGGCTGGAAGTGCTCAGCGGCGAGCTCGGGATGCGCTCGTGCATTGTAAAGAATGTCATGTACCGGGGCCATCCGGTGAGCTCGAGCAGAGTGCGCCACGCTGTGCTCGAGGGCCGGTTCAGAGAAGCCTCAGAGATGCTGGGCAGACCGTATCAGATTATCGCCCGGCGAGAGGGAACGGCGGGCGGACACGGCGAGCTCTTCGTGCCTGAAGATGATCTGCTCCTGCCCCCCGATGGCGAATACGGGGTATTTGTCAAGGATGGCGAGACCGTTGAGCAGACAGAGGCGAGCGTGGCTCAGCGGCATATTGTGTTGGGATTACGTATGCGGTCGGAAAGAATCCGATTGGCGTTCGTCGATAAGGCAACTCAGGAGAAGGAGAATTTAGTATGGCTTTGAGCAAAGAAGACAAGGCCCAGTTTGGTGCTCGAGTATGGCAAAGATGCAAAGAATACCGGTGCAGTCGAATCGCAGGTCGCACTCATCTCTGCCAGGATTGCGTATCTCACTGAGCACTTCAAGACGCACAAAAAAGACACGAACTCGAGACGCGGGCTCCTCAAGCTTGTCGGTCAGCGCCGCAAGCTCCTGAAATACCTGCAGAGGACCGACCTCGAATCATATCGTGCAATCATGGAGAAACTGCAGATCCGGAAATAATGGATATTCCGCGGCGCCTTGCGTCTGCCGCGGACATGCCGGATGTGCAAAAGTCAGAGAAGGAATGGAATGATCAACAAACTTGAATGTAAAATCGGTAACGAGACATTGGTGCTCGAGACCGGACGAATGGCGAAACAGGCCAATGGCGCCGTGTTCGCCACCTACGGCGGCAGCGCGGTGATCGCGACTGCCTGCTGTNNTTCTGCCACCCCGACGGAGGGCTTGGATTTTGTGCCGCTCACCGTAGAGTATTCGGAAAAATACTATGCGGCGGGCAAGATTCCCGGCGGCTTCATAAAGCGGGAGACCAGGCCGAAGGACAGGGAAATTCTCGTATCCAGGATTATCGACAGGCCGATGAGGCCCCTGTTCCGCAAAGAGTTCGGGCGGGAAATTCAGATTGTGCCGACCTGCATCTCTGCGGACCAGATCAATCCGCCCGATGTAATAGCGGCCAATGCCGCAAGCGCGGCGGTGCACATCTCCGATATTCCCTTCGAGGGTCCGATCGGCTGCGTGCGCGTGGCGCTCGTCGACGGTGCCTACATCGTGAACCCCACCTATGAGCAGATCGAGCGGGCGAAGCTGGAGATTGTGGTCGCCGGCACGGCCGTGGGCATCACGATGGTCGAGGGCGGCTCTCATGAATCGACGGAAGAGGAGATGATCCAGGCGATCGAGACCGCCAAGGAGCCCATCTCCCTGATATGCGCCACGATTGAGGAGCTCCGGCGCCTTGCCGGCAAGGAGAAGCTTGCCCTTGCGCCGCTCCTGGTCGAACTCAACAACAAAGAAGAGATCCGCGCATATGCGCACGAATTGCTCTCCAAGGCGCTCNNTTTTACCAAGGTCAAGCAGGAGCGCGCCAAGGCAGTTGCACAGGCAATCGCGGCTGTCAAGGAGAAATTCAAGGATTCTCTCACCGATGACACCCAGCAGAAGCTCTTTTCCAAACTGATGGACGACCTTCAGTATGAAATTCTGCGCTCTTCAATCCTCGACAGAGGCCTGCGCGTCGATGGCCGGGGCCTGGAGGATATTCGTCCGATTACCTGTGAAGTCGGCGTGCTCTCAAGAACCCATGGCTCTGCGCTGTTCACGCGCGGAGAGACACAGGTCCTTGCCNNGGTGACGACGCTGGGCACGGTGTTCGACGAACAGATATTCGACGACATCGAAGGCGACCGCCGCGAGCGTTTCATGCTGCACTACAATTTCCCGCCCTTCTCCGTCGGCGAGGTGGGCCGCCTCGGCACGGGCCGGCGCGAGATCGGCCACGGAGACCTTGCGCGCCGCTCGATCGAGCCGATGTTGCCGCCAAAGGAAAAATTCCCCTATACAATCCGCNNCGTCGTGGCTGAGGTCCTCGAGTCGAATGGCTCCTCGTCCATGGCGACGGTGTGCTCCTCCTCGATGTCGCTCATGCACGCAGGCGTGCCTGTAAGCCGGCCGGTGGCCGGAATCGCCATGGGGCTCATCACCGACGAGACGCGCTATGCCGTGCTGTCGGATATTCTCGGCGACGAAGATCACCTTGGGGACATGGACTTCAAGGTCGCCGGCACAAAGGACGGCATCACCGGTTTCCAGATGGATATCAAGATATCCAGCGTTTCGACCGAAATTCTGCGCAAGGCACTCGATCAGGCCAAGCGCGGCAGGCTCCACATCCTCTCGATTATGGAGAAGACTATTTCGGCCCCGCAGAGCGAGATCTCTCCTTTTGCCCCGCAGGTGCTGGGCGCCCGCATCGACCCCGAGAAAATCGGACTTGTGATCGGGCCTGCCGGCAAGAACATAAAGGCGCTCTCCGAGAAATACGACGTCCAGATAAACGTCGAGGAAGATGGTTCCCTAACCGTGTACGGCAAAGACCGGAAGTCGACATTCGATGCCCGCGATGCGATCCTCGGCATGGTCGAAGAGCCTGAGGTGGGAAAAATCTATACCGGCACCGTGAAGAGAATAATGGATTTCGGTGCCTTCATCGAAATCCTTCCCGGGCGGGAAGGCCTGTGCCACATCTCGCGGCTCGCAAAGGGGCGGGTGGAAAAAGTGACCGACGTGCTCAAAGAGGGCGACACCATCCAGGTCAAACTGATGGAGATCGACCATCTCGGCAGGCTCAACCTCGCCGCCGTCGATTCCCTCGATGAAAACGGCGAAGCTCCCCAGCGCCCGGCACGGAGCGAAGGACGTTCGTCCGACCATGGACGGGACAGCCGGCCTCCGCGAAGAGAACCGCGCCGGGAAAGGTAAGATTTTTCAGTATGTCTCTTCTGAAAGAGTCGGCAGCGGGCGCAATGCTCGCTGTCGATGCGATGCCGAATTCATCGAGCGTCTCGATGAGCATTTGGCTGCCCTATGGTTCCAGAAATGAAAAGCCTCAGCACAGGGGCTTTTTTCATTATATCGAACATATGCTCTTCAAGGGCACCTCCGACAAAAATGCGCGGCAGCTGGCGCGCATCTTCGAGAGCACCGGCGGATTTGTCAATGCTTTTTCCGAACGGTCCGCGACCTGCATCCACTGCACCATGCCGGCGGACAACTGGAGAGAAGCCTGCCGGACAATGCTCGATATGGCTTTTCTTTCGGTATTCCCCGCCGAAGAATTCGAGAAAGAGAAGGTCGTCATCATCTCTGAAATCCTTCAAACAGAAGACGATCCGGAGGAGTCGGCCCATGAGCATTTTTTTCACAGGTTCTGGCCGGGGCAGACTGTAGGATTGCCCATAGCGGCCCAAGTCGATGAAGTCAGCGCCATAACCCGGGATTCGCTGTACGAATTCTATCTGACAGTCTTTAGGCCCGAATTCGCCTGCATCAGTATCGCGGGGCGCTTTCCCGAAGAGGAGGCGGTGGATTTCGTGGAGCGCCTGCTCGAGAGGATAGCCGTGCGCCGGCGTGCCGGCCCGCTCTTGGGGAGCCGAGATGACGACCTTCTGGCATCAGTGTCCGCTGTTGCAGAAACGTTCAGGCTGTATGAGAAAAACTCGTCTTCACTGTCATACATCATCCATGGCATTCAAACCATTCCGCCGGCCGACAACCGTGCATACCTGAGCAGCTCCATTGTCAATGAGATATTCGGCGGCTCCACAATTTCGAGGCTTTTCCAGAGGCTCAGGGAAGATGGAGGGCTCTGTTACACGGTGTTCTCTTCCTATGAAGCGGAAAAGACCGAAGGCGTATGGATCATCCACCTGCAGACGAGCAAAAAACAGTTACCCAGCGCTCTCGACATGCTTGAAGATGAAATAGCCCGCTTCGCCCAGGAGCCTCCCAGCCCCGAGGAATACGAGGACGCGTGCAGCCGTATGGCCGGCCTCATGAAATTGGCCATGGACGACAGCGAATACCGCCAGCGGCGAATGGCGCGGCAGTACTTTGCACATGACAGTATCGAGTCTGTGGAACAAGAACTTGCCCAGCTCGGCGCGATCGAGTACGATGAAATAGTGCTGGCTGCAGCGAATGTCGCAGCCAGTGGGCGGGCGCGCTTCGTCTTTGGGGCGGTTCCGCAGGCAAAGCTCATGGAACGGGGATATCTTGAGTACGATGCACACTGAAGAACATGCCGTGGATGTGCAGATTTCGCTCTCTGAAAATGCGCGGATTCCTCAGTACGCGACGGAATATTCTGCAGGCGCAGACCTCTTCGCTTCGCTCGAAGAGGCGGTAGTACTGGAGCCGCTCTCAAGGGCTCTGATTCCTACAGGGATAAAGATCGCCCTGCCTCCAGGCTACGAAGCGCAGGTGAGGCCCCGTTCCGGCCTCGCCCTGCGACACGGCATCACCTGCCTCAATGCTCCGGGCACGATCGACAGCGATTACCGGGGCGAGATAAAGGTCCTTCTCATCAACCTCGGCGACGGAGCCTTTACCATTGAGAATGGAGACCGCATCGCCCAGCTCATTGTCGCCCCCGTCATGCAGGCACATTTTTCCGTCTCGGAACGACTCGATGAAACGTCGCGCGGGGCTGGGGCTTTGGTTCTACAGGCCGATGAAATGAAAGCGAAACCTCCATTTACGCTGTGGAGGATGATGTTCCAGGAACTGATGTCCTCTTTTCTCGTGGCTTTTTTCTTTTTCTTTGTGGTCTTTTTGATCAATCAGGTACTGCTCTTTGCGGAGGACATTCTCTCCCGCGGTGCGGATTTTCTCTCCGTGACTAAGCTGCTCTTTTACTCTCTGCCGACCATCCTCGTGGTTACCGTGCCGTTTTCGGTGTTGGCCGCAGCCCTCATGACCTCGTCGAGGCAGAATGCCGACAATGAATTCCTCGCTTCCTCGACCCTGGGGGTGAGGCCCCTCTGGCTGTATATTCCTTTTTTGATTGTAGGGCTCGGGTTGGCCATAGGCTCCTTTTATCTCAATGACTGGTCCATACCCCGCGCGGCGCAGGGCTTTAAGCATGTCTACGCCGAGCTGATCAAGAAGTCGGCCAAGATCGAGCTTGCTCCTTATTCAATAAAGAAATATGGAGACAAGCTCCTGGTCACTGGTCCCTCGGAGGAAGGACGCATCCAGAACATTCTCATCATCGACCAGAAAGAGGGGTACGATTCCGGCGTAGTCTCGGCGAACAATGTCGGAATAGAATTCTCTGAAGACACTCTCTCGGCGGTGCTGAGCATGGACAGCGTGACGGAAGAAAAGAGACCCCAAAACGGGGATGAGGGGGATTTTTCCATCACCCAGGCCCAGTCCGCGACCATTCGAATCCAGATTCAGGAACAGATGTCCAATTACAGCGCGACGGCCCCCTCAGAGATGTCGCTGGCTGCGCTCGCCCGGCAGATAAGGACAAAAGAGCAGAGGCTTGCGGCCCGGCAGGAAGACAACAGGTCCCAGCAGGCAACTGCGCTCGACAGGCTGCGTCTGAGCTATGGTTCGCTTCAACAGCCTCCTGAAGGACCGGCGCGCCCCGGGAATAGTTCCACGGGCAGCCCCGCGAGTCTGAAAAATCAGCCGCCGCCCAAACCCCAGGATGCCGCTTCTCTTCTCGGAACGGTCAAATCGCTCCGCAACCAAAAAATAGGCGACACTTCGCTGCAGATTTATCGTCTGGAATACCAAAAGAAATTTGTCATTCCCTCGGCATGTTTCTTTTTTGCATTCCTGGCTTTTCCCCTCGGCATCGGATCCAAGAGGGCGGGGCGGACCGCCGGCTTTGGCCTCGCGCTGCTCCTGGCCGCCATCTACTGGGCGCTCCTCTTTGCCGGCCAGACACTGGGCTACCGGCAAAGCTTCGATCCGGCGCTCTCGATGTGGATGCCCAACCTGATCATGTTTTTTGCCGCAGGTGTGCTGTGGATTGTCCGGAAAACCACAAAAGGACATTTTCTGTGATGGTCGCAGAACAGGGTATGGCGCCGCGGAGACTTCCCCGTGTGCGGGGCGCGCCGCTCATCCTCTGGAGGACATTCTCGCAGAGAATACTGCTCTGGACAGCGGGAGGGACACTGTTCTTGACGCTGGTGATTTCTCTTGCGGAGCTCTTTTCGCTTTTATGGAAATTCCTCGCGCGGGATGCTCCTCTATTGGATATCCTGCAGTGGATTGGCCTTGGCACCCCCAAACATATCGTTGAGTCCCTTCCTGTCGCCTTTCTTTTTGCCATTGTGTTTACGCTCAGCAATTGGCACGCGAACAATGAGCTCGAGGCGGTTTTCAGCGCCGGCATATCCCTGCAGCGATTTCTCCTCCCTCTCTTTGTGCTTTCCATGGTGTTTTGTGCCGCCGAATTCTATATCACCGATGCCGTATCCATACCTTTTTTGAGGAGCCGGAATACCCTTCAGTCGGAAATTTTAAAGGAATCCGACAGCCGCTACACGGTTCCCGGTTTCATCGCCGACGGAGGAAGGCTCGTATATACCTATCGGTATTTTGACGAGAAGCGCTTGCGCCTCAATGACATTTCGATCGCCGAGAGGGGCCCCGCAGGCAATCTGGTGAGGAAGGTTTCGGCCCCAAACGCCCGCTGGGAAGATGGCACCTGGCATTTCGCCAACGCAACCATCTACGAAGAAAAGGATGGTTCGTGGAGCTATTCGAGAGTCGCCGAATTTTCAGATCCGGTATTCTCAGAGCCTCCTTCCGGCTTCTCGCGTCCTACGATGGATGTGCGGCTTTTGAGTACAAAGGGGCTTCAGGACCAGATCAGCTTTCTGAAAGCCGCCGGCCTGCCTTCGGTCGAGGCCGACGTGGAAAAACAGAGAAGGATATCNTTTTCCCTGACGCCGCTTATCGTGATAGGCTTGGCAGGAGTCTTTGCCGGCCGTTTCAGGAAGAGCGTTTTCCTCTTGAGCATGCTATTCAGCCTTTCAAGCGCGACACTATACTATGTGGCGCAGATGATTGCTGCTCTGGCGGCCAAGGCAGGCATGGTGAGCCCGGTCCTCTCAATCTGGGGCGTCATGCTCGGCTTTGCGCTCGTATCGGTCGCCGCATATCTGAGCGCAAGAACTTAAATATGTATTTTATTTCATACAATCAGTACAACCGGAGGAAAAACCACTGATGCCAGGGGCCATTTTTCGTGAGATACACAGAGATGCTTCGTGCGGCGCGCGCACCGGCCTTCTCTCCCTTCCCCATGGGGATGTGCTGACGCCCGCCTTTATGCCGGTCGGCACCAATGCTACCGTCAAGGCTGTCGAGCCCAGAGATATCGAGGAAATGGGGTTCTCCATAATCCTCGCGAACACCTATCACCTATTTTTGAGGCCTGGCCCTGAGATTATCGCCAAGGCCGGCGGCTTGCACGGTTTTTCGGACTGGAAGAGAAATTTTCTTACGGATTCCGGCGGCTTCCAGGTCTTTTCGCTGTCGCAGTTCAGAAAAATCGTGGAGGAGGGCGTGCACTTCAAGTCCCACATCGATGGCTCCCCGCACGTTCTCACTCCGGAAAAGGTCGTCGATGTGCAGGTGGCATTCAATTCAGACATACAGATGGCCCTCGATATCTGTGCACCGTGGGGCGAGACCGAAAAAAAAGCACATCGCGCGACCATGCTGACCTATGACTGGGCGAAGCGGGCGAAGACTCAGTGGCTTGTGCAGCGCGACCGCGGCTATCAGGGCTATCTTTTCGGGATCGTGCAGGGCAATTTTTACAGAGAACTGCGGAAAATGAGTGCAGAGCAGATCGCTTCCCTCGATTTTCCGGGCATTGCAATCGGCGGCCTCTCCATTGGCGAGCCCAAGGATTCCTATATCGAATACCTGGAATATACCGCGGCGCTTTTGCCTCCGGAAAAGCCCCATTATCTCATGGGGATCGGAACTCCCGACTATATACTAGAAGCGGTGCGCAATGGCATCGATATCTTTGACTGTGTGTATCCGACCCGGACGGCGCGCAATGGACTTCTCTTTACTTCAAGGGGGCAGATCACCATAAAGAAGGTGATGTACAGAGAGGATTTTCTGCCGATAGACCCGGAATGCACCTGCCATGTATGCAGAACCTACAGCCGCGCCTATCTGCACCACCTCTTCAGGAATAAGGAGATACTCTATTCGATGCTGGCGAGCCAGCACAACCTGCATTTTATGGCGCAATTCGTAGAGAGTATCCGCCGCGCGATCGAAGAAGACAGGTTCGAATCGTTTGCCCGCGATTTTTTAAATATGTACGGGAAGGACACAGGCCAAGCCTGAACCGAAATCCGGGGCCCGGTGCAGACAGTCGCCCGGCATGTCCTTTGCGCGCGAAGGACATGCCGGGCGGCCATTAGATCAGAATTCAGTCTTCGCGATCTTCAGGACCTTATAGCTGAATTTCCGCTCATTGATGGTGAAATTGAGCGTTTCCCCCGCCTTGTGGTTGAGAAGGTGCTTGCCAAGCGGCGACAGATAGGAGATGACCTGATTCTCCGGGTCCGACTCCCATGGGCCGAGAATGGTGAATACCTCTTCTTCTCCGCTCACAAGGTTCTTCAGGGTGAGCTTGGTGCCGAAGGAAATGCCCGACGCATCGACGCTCTCCGGCCCAATGATCTGTGCACGGTCCAGCTCATTCTTGAGCTTGCCGACCTTGGAGTTGAGCTCGTCCTGTTTTTCCTTGGCCGCCTTATACTCGGCATTTTCCCGCAGGTCTCCCAGAGAGAGGGCAAAGGCGATCTCTTTCTGGTTTGCGGGGACGTCCACTTCCATGATGTGGCCAAGCAGGTGCTTCTTCTCTTCATACTTCGCAGCCGTCACCATTAAGCCGCGCGAAACGGTGAGACGCTCGTTGCCGTCGTAGAATTTTATATTGGGATAGCGCTCGCCGATCTTTTTCTTGAGGTCGAGCTTGATGGCCGGATCGACTTCCTTGATATCGGCGAGCATCGAATAGACCCGCTCCGTGACCTGCTGCGGAGCCTCATCGAGGAATTCTTCCAGGTCTTTTTCCTTGAAGAGGATATTCTGGACGAGCCTGTTGATTTTTCGGTTTTCGGTCGTGTCTTTGTGGCTGTCGATCTCTTTGAACGTGATATCGAGGATGTGGAGCAGGGTGAGAATGATTTTTTCGCGCACAATGCCGAGCTCTTTGAGCCATGGCTTGTCTTTGAGGTCCTTGGCGAGCCAGATAAACGCCTCGCGCATATCCTTGTAATTCTCGACGACGTACATCGCCATCCGTTTGAGTTTTTCTTCCTGGCCCGCGGATTCGAGGGCATCGAGCATCTTTGCGGATCTGGCATAGGGAAGCAGCTGAATATAGATGTCCGGCCAGTTCGAGACAAAGGTCTTTATGTTCTGGATGAATTGGTTCCTCAGCTCGGTATCCTTCAGCGAAAGATAGATCGGAACGATGCTGTCCTTTATCTGAACGAAAAGATCGGCAAAGCGCATCGTCACGTGCTGCTGAAGCCTCGGATATCGGCCGGACAGCTCCTTTACAAGGAGATACGCACCGACCATAAACTCGTTGGCCTGCGTCAGCTTCAGGAAAGATACGAAGTAAGAGAGCATATCCTCAAAATAGTCCGTATCCAGATCGTTGCTCATCTCGATGTACTCTCTGAGAAACTGCACCCGCGCAAAGAAGCTCTTCTCCGCCTTGAACTGGGCGTAAATTTTCTCTTCAAAGGAGANGGGCCGGTCCCGGACAATGAATGTCGAGATATCGTCCTGAGCGTTTCCAAACATGGGATCGGTCTTCAGTATGTCTTTCGCCCTCGAGCTCCACGAATTCCATTCAGAGGGAGAGAGCACGGAAGGCACCAGCTCGGCCTTGATCCGTTTCATGTCCGCCCGGCCGTCAAAGCTCTTGATGATGATTTTGATGGCCCACGCGGGGTCTGCCTTCACTTTGTCCCTGAGTTTTTCTCTTGGCCACGTCGCCTTCAGTACCCATATGTGATCTTTGGAGAGGGTGGTGAGGCTGTCGAAGGCCATCTTGAGCGACATGTGATGATTGCGCGACTTTGCAAAGTCGACGACGACTTCATCGTTGGTGATGTTCGAAATCCGCCCGATATTCCAGGTCCTGTGGAAAACATAGTTCCCCTTGTCAAAGGCGATGCGCTTCTCAAAGTCCGCAATCGCCTCATGCAGGGAGCGATAGGTCTGGGTGAGGTTGGAGAGGCGGACACACTCGTCGAACATCGAGTGTCCCGAGTATATGGCGGTATAACAGTCGAGGAATTCTTTCCGCAGCGCGGGATTCCGCTCGTCGTATTCGATGATGAGCTTGAGTATGTTGAGCGCGATCTCCCATTTTTCGCTTTTTTTATACCACGCATATAAATCCATGAGGAGCATCGCTGCCTTTTCGGGAGATATCTGCTTGGCAATTTTTTTCTGAGCGTGAAGAANAAAGTCGAGGTCTTCGGGAGAAAGCTCGATCAGCTTGACCCATATCTCTTTTATGTTGGCGAACAGGCCTTTGTTTATGTACCGGATGAGGGCTTTCTTGTAGAAATCGATGGCATCCTCGGATTCGCCGTTTTTCTCCTTCCACTCCGCGATGAGCTGTGCGAGCTCGGCTTCTTCCGTGTCGATGCGGACAAGCCTCTCCCAGACAGCGTATCTCTGCTCGATCTTGTTCTCGTCGGTATAGCACTCTGCAAGTCTCGTGAGCGCAATGCGGTTTTCGCCGAAGTCGAGCATACGGTTGCAGATATATTCGATGATATTGTTCTTCTTGCTGTCCGCAAACAAATCCATAAGCTGTACCAAATAGGATTCGTCTGCCGGCTGGCGCATGATATTGAGAACGCNCGCCACATAGAGAGCTATGACGCTGTTTTTCGTCTGCGAGAGATGATCGGTGCAGACCTTTATGATATCGTCGGCTATACCCTGTGCTGTCGTTTCATCGATAAAGCGATCAAGTTCTTTTAGGCTGGCGACAGAATAATTCGCCATGAGAGTTCTGGTCCATTTTTCTTCATTCAACATTAGCTGTAATTTTTCACTCAATGGAGACTCGGCCATTATCTTCTCCTCTTATCCTATATACGATGCATATATTGATTGATCAAGAATCTTGATCTTCAGCAGCACTGCGCGCAGCCCGGCTTCATCGCCGTTTGCCTTCAGGTGGTCAGCCATCCAAAAATATCGATTGAGCAGGCCAGGCACCAGGCTCGAACGGCGCTGAGGCGATTCCCTCAGCTCAATCTCGAGCTGGCGTGCAGAAGCAGAGATTCGATTATACTCGGCGGCGCTCAATTCTCTCTTGACATTGAAGACGCCCCAGATCTCTGCATAAACAGGAATCCATTCAGCAATATCGTTACCAGAATACCCTAATTCCTGTATATTTTCAATGATCTTTAAAATGAATTCGGACTCCAGGTATTCGATTCCCACAGCCAAGGGTCNGAGAAAGAAAGCCTNCCTGAAGAGGGCCTTGGACAGCCGTGCCTCGCCAGCCATGGCATAGGCGTCCGCCAGCTCGGCCAAGACCTCGGCATCATTTCGCTGGGCCTGCATGGCCCGTTCGAGATGGATGAGGGCTGTCTCTATGTCGCCTGTCGCCTTGCGGGCCCGTCCGAGACGAAGGTCCAAGGCGGCGCCGAGAGCGTCTTTTTCCTCATCGGGCAGCGCCAAATACTGGTCGAGGGCCAGCCCGAACACGAAGCGCTTATACGCATAGCGGACCGTTTCAGACGTGTCGCCGATACGAGAGAGGAACAGCATGAATTTTTTCCAGGATGCGCACAGAAAATCCCNCCGGTCCAGGAGGTTTTTCGTTTCAGGCATCCTGGAGAGCTGATCTTTCCAGAATTCCATGCATTTCATGGCGAGGAGGACTTCGGGATGCTCAAAATCCGCCTTCAGCGCATTCTCGAGATAGGAATCTGCACTCTGGATATCGGCATTTTTTAAGCTCTCGTATGCAAAAACGAGGTTATCCGCCGCTGTTGTGCTCTGTATTTGAGACTGATATGCCATGAGGGCTTTTTTCTCCTTGTGAATTCCTTCTAGAATAGTACCCGAGGCTTGAATTATTCGTCAATGCATCTATATCGTTTATATCTCTATAGTTACTTTTTATTGTGAACAAATCTGGCAAAATGAAGGGAAACAGGGTATTATTAACAGTATATGAAAGAGCCGATTATTGCACCTTCAATTTTATCCGCGGATTTTTATGACATCCGTACCGCAGTTCAGGATATAGAGTCGAGTGGCTGCTCATGGCTGCACCTCGATGTTATGGATGGCCGATTTGTNCCCCCGATAACGTTTGGAAGTAAAATGGCGGCAGATATCCGGAAGAACACAAACCTGTTCATGGATGCCCACCTTATGATCATGGAGCCTGAACGTCACATCCACGCATTCATCGAAAGCGGTGCCGACGCCATTACCTTCCACAGTGAAGTGTGTATCCACTCGCACCGCCTGGTCCAGGCCATTCGGCACGCGGGGGTAAAGGCAGGAATTTCCATCGTGCCCTCAACGCCGGTCAGCGCCATTGTCCCTCTCCTTGAATTCGTAGACCAGGTGCTGGTCATGACCGTAAATCCAGGGTATGGCGGGCAGAAACTTCTTCCTTTTTGCCTTGTCAAGATCGACGAACTGCGGGAGATCAGAGAGAAAAACGGCCTGAATTTCCTGATCGCCATCGATGGGGGGATCAACCTGACCACCATTCCTGAAATAGCGCCCCATAAGCCTGATGTGCTCATCATGGGGAGCGCGTTTTTCAATGCCCAGGATAAAAAAATGTTTGTCTCGGATGCTCTGGAGGCCTGGAGGCACGCGGTTGAAAATTTCGAGTAAATACTGTAGAAAGGCGTGAAGGTGATATATAAAAGTTGTATGGTGAGGTGCATGGCACAATGAAAAAAAAGTTTGTGATCGCTTGTCTCTTTGTTTGTTTAAATGCTGGATTTTTGCTGTATGCGCAGGCAAATACCGCCGCGCTCGACGAATTTGGCAGGGCATTCGACCTCTTCAAAAGAGGCGATTTCCAGAACGCAGGCGCAGCTTTCGCCTATCTTTACCAGACATGGCCGAAAGACCCTCTCGCGGCCGACAGCTGCTTTATGGCCGCCCAGGCGTATTTCAATGCCGGGGATTATCCCACTTCATATGGATTCTGTGAGGCGTTCATCCAGTCATATCCCGGCCACCTCAATATTCCCGACATGGAATTCCAGCGTGGCCGCATATTGTTCAAAATGGGACGCTTCAAAGAGGCGAATTCAGCCTTTGGAGCCTTTCTCGACAGGTACCCGGACAACACTCTGTATCCGTCCGCCTTTTTCTGGAAGGCAGAGAGTTTTTACCAGTTGGGAGACATCGCGCAGGCCCTGCCTCTATTCAACGAAATAAGGGAGAAGTGGCCCGGTTCGGACAAGGCTTCCCTGGCGGCATGGAGGCTCAATGTGATGGGGCTGGAGGCGCGGGAAGCCAAGTTCTCACGCCTGGCAGCATTTGAAGCCGGGAAGAACAGCACCAAAGAAATCGCAGGAATGCAGAAAGAGGCATACAGAGAACAGCAGTATTTGAGAGATTATCTTTTGTTGAAGTCCCTCCGTGCGCGCGCCGATTTTTCTGAGCCGACGGTGTCCCCGAATGACAGACTCAATATGCTGCTCGATGCAAAAGAGCGGGCACTGGATTTGCTTATATCTGTAATAAATGCTTATCTGAAGGGGATAGCGCCATGAAGCGAGCAGTAATTTTTCTGGCAATGGTTGTCCTGCTGGTTGAAGCCGGGACTGCCCTCGACATACGGGACGGCCTTGTGCGGATCGCCACCGACGATTTGACCCTGCGCCCCATGCTCTATCGTCTCGTGAATATCGCCGGAAAATCGAAATATGAGCCCCTATGGTTCAACGGCGACCCCCGCACAAGCTTTATAACAATAAGCGTCGACAACCGAATCTACAGGATGGGCTCCTCCCAGGAATACCAGACAACGCAGCGCCGCATACAGAATGGTGTTGAAATCGAATACCGGTCCGTGACCAACAGGGTAACCCAGAGGATCATGCTCGCCGCCCTTGCGGGCTCCCGCGTCGCCAACGGCTTCATCGTCGAACTGGAAGTGGAAAACTATACGTCGCGCGATATGAAGATCATGCTCAAGGAAGTGTGCGACACATCGCTCGGGGAGAGCCTCGGGAACCACATCGCGCTCGCGTCGAATCCCAAGGTCACTGACGAAATGCTCCTCAATGCCGATTCAAAGGAACCCTATATTGTATCGCCTGGGGAGGATGCCTCTATTGCCCTCCTTTTTGACGCTGCCCCGAGGCCGGATTCGGTCGTCATAGCCAACTGGAAACGCCTGAGCGATTCGAAATTCTTCTATGACTCCGATCTCATGCGGGGATTTACGCTTTCTCCCTATTCGGTCAATGATTCTGCGCTCGGCCTCTACTGGAATGAGAGGATCGTCCCCGCAAAAGGCGTCATGAAGGTTGAAAGCCGCTGGCTTTCCGGCGGCCCCGGAAGCGAATTCATCCCATGGCTCGCGCAGAATTATCCACCCAAAAACACTGCTGAAGCGGAGGCGGCCGCGGCTGCGGCCGAAGCTGAAGCTGCTTCTGCAGCCCAGGGAGATGCCCCCGTAATCGATGCCGCCGGTTTTTCACTCGATGTCGGGGCCATTCGCGCTCTCGTCTCCAGGATCGACGGCGCCATAGCGAACATCGACAGCGTCACCGACGGAGACCTTCAGTCGATTCTCTCAGAGCTCGACGAGCTTGAGAGTACGGCCGGTGCCTCCAATTGAGTTGATATGGGTCTGCAGTCATGAGAGCAGTCGTACAGCGCGTTTCGGAAGCATCTGTCACCTACATGGATACTGCCCATCCCGGCTCTCCGGGTAAAGAAGAGCGGCTCTGCGGCAGCATAGCGAGGGGCATCCTGGCCTACATCGGCATTGGCGCCGGAGACACAGAAGAAGACGCCGAATATCTCGCCGATAAAATAGCCCATCTGAGAATTTTCATGGACGAGGGCGAAAAAATGAACCTCTCTGTGCTCGATCTTGGCTATGAAGCCCTTGTCGTCTCTCAATTTACGCTGCTCGCCGATGCCCGCAAAGGGAGACGCCCCTCCTATTCCCAGGCGGCCGAACCCTCGCGTGCGAAGGCCCTGTATGAATTCTTCTGCGAAAAGCTGCGGGAACAGGGAGTGCCTGTGCAGACAGGAAAATTTCAGGAGATCATGCGCGTGCGGTATATCAATGAGGGGCCTGTAACGATTCTGCTGGATTCAGAGAAGGCATTTTGACCGGAACATAAAAGAGGGGCCGCCCAACTTTTGGACGGCCCCCAAGCATCAACTATTTTTTATTTTTGGAGCCGCGCGGTCTGCCCCTCGGGCGCTTGGCCTGAGCGACGGCCGTCTTGCCTGCAGAAGCCTTTGTGCCAGCCTTCGCAGCCTTTGCCGATGATGCGACAGCGGACTTGGGCGGTCTGCCCCGCCGCTTGGTCTGCTTCTTTGCAGCCAGACTGTCTTCGACGACTGCCTGTGCCGCGGCGAGGCGCGAAACAGGCACCCTGAAGGGCGAAGAGGAGACATAGTTCATGCCGACGCGGTGGCAGAATTTCACCGACGTGGGGTCCCCTCCATGCTCGCCACAGATTCCTACTTTGAGCTTTGGCCTCGTGGTGCGTCCTTTTTCGATGCCCATGCGGACGAGCATGCCGACGCCGTCCTGATCCAGGCTCTGGAACGGGTCCGCCTTGAAGATTCCCGCCTTCTTCTCATCCACGTAGTCGGGAAGGAATCTGCCCGCATCGTCGCGCGAGAGCCCGAGGGTCATCTGGGTCAGATCGTTTGTCCCAAAAGAGAAGAATTCTGCGACATTCGCGATTCTGTCGGACAGAAGGGCGGCGCGGGGAACCTCGATCATCGTGCCGACCATATAGCTCAGAGACAGCCCGGATTTTGCGATGATCGCATCGGCGACCTCGCGGGTCCTGGTCTCGAGAATCCTGAGCTCCTTCTCGTCGATGACGAGCGGAATCATGATCTCGGGGGACACTTTCACGCCTTTCTTTGCCATGTTGCAGGCGGCGGAGATGATGGCCGTGACCTGCATGTCAAGAATTTCAGGATAGGTGATGGTGAGGCGGCAGCCGCGGTGCCCGAGCATGGGGTTGGCTTCATGCAGCTGGTTTACGCGCTGAACGACTTTTTCCAGAGGAACGCCGGCTGCCTCTGCGAGCGCCTTCTGGCCCTCCTCGTCGTGCGGAACGAACTCGTGGAGCGGCGGGTCGATGAGCCGGATCGTGACGGGGAGCCCATCCATGGCCTTGAAAATACCCTCGAAGTCCTTGGTCTGGAAGGGCAGAAGCTTTGCAAGGGCTTTCTTGCGGCTCTCAATGTCATCTGCGATGATCATCTCGCGGATCGCAAGGATGCGTTCTTCGGAATCGAAGAACATGTGCTCAGTGCGGCACAGACCGATTCCTTCGGCTCCAAGTTCACGCGCTTTTTCGGCATCGTAGGGCGTATCGGCATTGGTGCGGACCTTGAGCGTCCTGATCTTGTCGACCCAGGACATCAGTGTCGTGTAGGCCTTGGGCGGTTCAGGTTTGACCAGTTTGAGCTGACCGACATAGACATTGCCGGTGCCGCCGTCGAGGGTGATGTAGTCGCCCTCTTTTATGGTCGTCTTGTCGACGCTGAACAGGCCTTTTTCGTAGTCGATGTCGAGCTTTTCACACCCGACGATACAGCATTTGCCCCAGCCGCGCGCGACGACTGCCGCATGGCTGGTCTTGCCGCCGGTGGCTGTCAGAATGCCCTGTGCCGCATGCATGCCGCCTACATCCTCCGGGCTGGTCTCTTTGCGGACGAGTATGACTTTTTCGCCTTTTTCGGCCCATTCTTCGGCGGTCCTGGCATTGAAGACGACTTTCCNCGCCGCCGCGCCTGGAACTGCGTCGATGCCCTGCACCAGGAAGGCCTTTTTCAGCTCTGCCGTGTTCGATTTGTCGATCATGGGGTAGAAGATACCTTCGATATCCGAAGCCTTGATGCGCTGCACGGCGTCTTCTCTGGTGATGAGTTTCTCTTTCACCATATCGACCGCAATGCGGAAGGCCGCGATCGGGCTGCGCTTTCCGGTGCGGCACTGCAGCATGTAGAGCTTGCCCTCTTCGACCGTAAACTCGAGGTCCTGCATATCGCGATAGTGCGTCTCGAGCTTCTTCCGGATACTGACGAGCTGTTTATAGACTTTGGGATCGCGCTTTTCGAGCTCGGCGAGTTTGATGGGAGTGCGGATCCCTGCGACGACGTCCTCGCCCTGGGCGTTGATAAGGTAATCGCCGTAGAATATGTTCTCGCCGCTGTTCGGGTCCCGGGTAAAGCACACGCCGGTTCCGGAAGTCTCTCCCTTATTCCCAAACACCATCTGCACGACATTGACCGCGGTCCNCTTGATGCCGACGAGCTTCTCGACTTTTCGGTAGGTCACCGCTTTGTCTGCCATCCACGAATTGAAGACCGCATCGACGGCGCCTTTAAGCTGTTCCCATGGATCCTGGGGGAAATCCGCCTTGATGTGATCCCGATAGATCTTTTTGAAAGTCTTGATCAGCTCATCGAGCTCTTCTTCGTTGACATCGGTATCATTGATTTTTTGGCCCGCGGCAATACGCAGTCGGGGCCGGGTTCGTTTTTCCTTGATTCCATCGAAGGCCCTGTCGAATTCCTCGCGCTCGATGCCCATGGCTGTGGAGCCGTACATCATGATGAAGCGGCGGTATGCATCGAGGGCGAAGCGGCGATTCCCCGTCTTTGCGGCGAGCCCTTCCACGGAGGCGTCGGTGAGGCCAAGATTCAGTATTGTCTCCATCATGCCGGGCATTGAAACAGGCGCACCGGAGCGGACAGAGACGAGCAGCGGATCTCTCGGATCCCCAAGTGTTTTCTTCGTCGTCTTTTCAAGCTGGGCGAGGTGCCTCTGGACTTCTTTTTCAAGTCCCTCCGGCCATTTCTTCCCATTCCTGAAATAGAGATCGCAGACTTCCGTAGTGATGGTGAATCCAGCCGGAACTGGCAATGCAATCTTCGTCATCTCGTGAAGGCCAGCGCCTTTTCNCGCGAGAAGCTCTTTCATGGTGCCGTTGCCTTCAGCGACGCCCGCCCCGAACGAATACACGAATTTTTTCTTGGGCATGAGGTTCTTCCTCCAGTATGAATAAAAAAAGACTGACGAATAAATTATTCGCCTTTTGCAAAAAATTAATCGAAACCATTGAATTAGTCAAGGTATATATAAATAACGTTATTTATTATTCCATTTTATAAATCAATAATATATCTCGCTTTTACGGCAGGAAATAGCACGATCATTATTGCCATGCAATATCGATTTCAGGAACCTGGCTGCTGGTAATAAGATCTGCCATGGAACATTCCAGCGCGGTTTTTTTGCCTGAAGATGTCACATGAAAAAAGTCCCCATTTTTGACTGAGATCTCCGGGCCGCCTGCGGCGCTTCAAGAGCAAACTTAAAGCGGTATGGCTTCAATTCTTCGGAAATTTCCGCCTGCATCTGCGGATCGAGCGGCGGAACGGCGTCGCCAAAAGAGAGCTTCACCTGCGAACGGCCATTTTCCTGTCGGTACTGTGCGAGTTTTCCGCTCGGGTCCAGATACTCCACCAGGTCCGACGGGGAATCGAATGCGAGCACCAGAGAGACAATGATGTTGTCACCCCGCTGCCCTGTGAGTATGACTTCAAAGTCACACCCTGCCTTCCCTGCAGCCCGCGCTCGATGTCCGCGCGCGAGAGGGGAGCGGCAGCTGGGGAGTGGACTCGAGTGAGCCAAGCTGTACAAAATCTTTGGATATTTGGTATTCGACCGAGAACGTTCCGGCACCTTTTGCATCGATTTTGGCAGATGCATCTATGCCAATGCATGAAGTGAGGGCGAATGCACAGACGACCAGGAAAGAGGTGGATATTTTCCGGAATTTGTTCATTCGTTCAATCCTTTTCATCCGTATATCTCATAATGCGTTTGAACTTCATAGAGTTCAACGGGTAATGGTCCTCGACGAATATGACCGCATCCCTGAGCACCTTTTCTCCGAACTGCGGCGAATTCGATACCAATGCAGCGCCGATCTCTGCAAATGCCAGGGAGTCGAGCAAATCGACTTCGGCGCATGAAAGCCTGTACCTGTGATGCAGTTTATCCTTTATCGCCACGACCACTTTTCTTTTGTCCTTGATTGTCGATGTCTCGCCAAGCTTGAGCACCATACGCAGCATTGATACAACCATTCTAAATAATACTATCACGCAGGCCTGTTCTTGACAGCCCCGCTTGCAGGGATATTGTCCAAACCATGAAACGAAGACTCATCACTTCAGCTCTTCCATACGTGAACAATGTNCCACACCTTGGCAATCTGATTCAGGTTCTTTCGGCCGATGTCTTTGCCCGCTTCTGCAGGCTCCGTGGGTATGAAACCCTCTATGTGTGCGGCACGGATGAGTACGGCACCGCGACGGAGACCAAGGCGCTTGAGGAGAAGATCACCCCGCGAGAACTCTGCGATAAGTTTCATACGATACATCGCGATATCTACAGTTGGTTTGAAATCGCCTTTGACACCTTCGGCCGCACATCGACACCCGAACACACAGAGGTGACGCAATCCATCTTTCTCGATCTCGACAAAAATGGCTATATCACGAGCCAGTCCATAGACCAGCTGTACTGTGACACCTGCGGGCGTTTCCTGGCGGACCGGTACGTACGGGGCACCTGTCCCCACTGCGGCTACACGGGGGCCCGCGGCGACCAGTGCGAGATGTGCGGCACGCTGCTCGACCCGATGGAGCTCATAGATCCAAAATGCTCCACCTGCGGAGGAATGCCGAGGCCGCGGTCGACGACACACCTGTACATCGACCTCCCGGCGATTCTTCCGAAACTCGATGCCTGGATGAAAGAGGCCAGCGTCAAAGGTTTTTGGGCAAACAACGCCATCCAGATGACGCAGGCGTGGATCCGCGACGGGCTCCATCCGCGCGCCATCACCCGNGATTTGAAATGGGGCATCCCCGTGCCCAAAAAGGGGTTCGAAGACAAGGTCTTCTATGTCTGGTTCGACGCGCCCATCGGCTACATTTCGATGACGGCGAAGCTGGCGAAAGAAAAGGGGTTCGACTGGAAGTCATGGTGGCAGAATCCCGAGGAGGTGGAACTCTTCCAATTTATCGGCAAAGACAACATCCCCTTCCACACCGTCATTTTCCCCTCGAGCCAGCTGGGCAGCGGCCGGCATTGGACAATGCTGCACCACATGTCGAGCTCGGAGTATCTCAATTATGAGGCCGGAAAATTTTCCAAATCGAAGGGCATCGGGGTCTTCGGAACCGACGCTCAGGAGACAGGCATTCCCGCGGATGTGTGGCGCTTCTATATTTTCTGGAACAGGCCCGAGACATCGGACTATACCTTCACCTGGGCAGATTTTCAGGAAAAAGTGAACGGCGAGCTTATCGGCAACCTCGGCAACCTCGTGAACAGGACGCTCACCTTTGTGTCCCGCTATTATGACGGCGTCATCCCCGAGGCGGAGCCCAACGATGCCTTCTGGAGCGACGTGACCGCGCGCGAGAAGGAAGTGGCGGAACATCTGGAGCGCGCCGATCTCAGAGATGCCTTCAGGAGTATTTTCGCGATATCCGATGTCGCCAACAAACGATTCCAGGACGAGGAGCCCTGGAAGGCGCGCACGGACAATCCGCAGAAGGCCGCTTCACTCATACGCGACCTATGCTATGTCCTCAAGGATCTCGCGATAATGATCCAGCCCTATATGCCCAAGGCCGCTGAACAGCTCGCCGGCTTTTTTGGGCTGAAGCTGGGGGCGGAAGGGCTTGCCTGGAGGGACCTGGGACTGAACGGGATGCTTACGAATGTCCAGAAACCCGAAATGCTGTTCCATAAACTCGAGGATGACAGGATTGCAGCCCTGCGCGAGCGCTATTCGGGCTCCCAGAAAGAGCGGGAAGAGCGGGCAGGGCAGAGGGAGCCGGCCGCCCGGCCGGCGGAGGAAAAGGCGGAGCCACCGACGGCTTCCCAAGCCGCCGCCCAGCCACTGGCTTCCCCCCAGGGCAGCCAGGAGCCGCCGGAAGCCCGATTTCAGCGCATAATAGATCTCCGGGTCGCGCGTATTGTAAAGATCGAGCGACACCCCAAGGCCGACAAACTCTATATCGAGACGCTCGACGACGGCAGCGGCAGAGAGAGAGTGATTGTCTCCGGCCTGGTGCCCTTCTACAAGGAAGAAGAGCTGCTTGGCAAGCAGATAATTCTCGTGAACAACCTTAAGCCTGCGAAACTGCGCGGTNNTGTAGAGAGCGCAGGCATGCTTCTCGCCGCCTCGGCTGAAGGGCCNGAGGGCAAGGAACTCGTCGAAGTGCTCGATGCNCCCAATGCAAAACCAGGCGACAGGGTAGTCCTCGAAGGATTCGGGGAGAACGCTGCACCAGAACCTGTTCCNGCCGACATCATCGATGCCGACACATTCTTCTCGGTTCCGATTGTCGCAAAGGACGGCTATGCGCTCGTGGGATCGCGGCGCCTCCAGGCGGGTTCCGAGCCCATACGGCTCAAGAATGTCCTGAGCGGCGAAATTGGGTGAGCAGCGAGGGTTTCCCCCAGGGCAGTATGAAAGGTTTGCCGAGTCTTCAGATTTCTCCCATTATGTCTGCGGACGATTGTATCCCGGAGCATATTGCGGATAATTTTCTGCAGACCAAATTCTGNGGTCTGTTCAAGGTCAGAACCGGCTGGCAGGCTTTTTCCTGCACCTATTCTTTTGAAGAAGATGGCATAACTGGCCACCTCCTTGTGCTGCGGAGAAGGGTTGCGAGATTTTTCACGTTTCTCTATGTCCCCTTCGGTGCCGCGGAGCTGGAGGCTCTGCCCGAACGATGGGATGCGCTGGCGGCCCTCGGGCGCGCGGTCGGCAGAGCGCTTGGCCGGACCGATATCTTTATCCGCTTTGACCTGCCCTGGAAGCGGCCCTCCACACCCGGTCTTGCAAATGCATCCGGCCTGTGCAAAGGCACGGATATCCAGGTTCCGGATACGGTCATTCTGGATATCACGAAAAGCGAAGACGAGCTTCTTGCCGGGATGAAGCCCAAATGGCGCTATAACATTCGCCTGTCCCAAAAAAAAGGAGTTTCTGTCAGAGACGAAGGCATCCCGGGCTTGCAGACTTTCATGGACCTCTATGGAGAGACTGCGAAGCGGGACAAGATCGCCATCCATCCTCAGTCGTATTACAGGACTCTTTTTGAGACAGCCTCCGAAGTCTCCAAGGAACCCGGGCCATACCTTTCGCTCTATGTCGCCCGCCATGAGGGGGATGCGCTTGCGGGCATTATTGTCCTGCATATGGGCAGGAGGGCTACCTATCTCTATGGGGCCTCTTCGGACAAAAAACGCAATGTGATGCCCGCCTATGCCCTGCAGTGGCATGCCATCACAGAGGCCAAAGAGCGCGGCGAGGAGACCTACGATTTCTTTGGCATCCCTCCGGAAGGGCACGACGCTTCCCATCCGATGGCGGGGCTTTTCCTTTTCAAGACAGGGTTTGGGGGCGATATTGTTCACCGGTATGGGGCGTATGATCTGGAATTTCGCCCGATTGTCTATCGGATGTTCAGAACAGGGGAACAGCTGCGCGCCCTCTGGCATAAAAAGATAAAGAAAAGTGTGGGAAAATTCGGCCGCGCGATTTTCAAAGGGCGCGGCTCGGCCTCAAAGTCGGCCTCAAGGGGAAAATCTTCAGAGAATCAGGGCTCCGAAAAGACAAACCCTTCAAATCCATAGAGCTGTGCCTGAGAAGACTTCCATGTGTCAGAGGGAAGTCCGGCCTTTCTGCAGACCTGTTCAAGGAAAGTTTCCCGATCCCAGCCATATTCCACCGGCACCTGCGGCAAAAGCACGCCCGATCTTCCCCGCGCGGAGATGAGCAGGCCGTGTTTGCCGACGACGACCTCGTCCGGAGCAATCGGATGGAGGGGGGACAGAAGGGTGATCTCAATGTCCACGAGATCCAGTTCCTCTTTTTTCAGCGGAGGGAAGCGGGGGTCCTCAAAGGCCGCCGCATGCGCCATTTCAGACACAGTGGCCACTAGAGGATCGTTGCTCTGCATGCGGCCTATGCAGCCCCTCAGCGAGCCGCCTTCGCTCAGAGTCACAAAAGCGCCGCAGTGCAGGATGGTCGAGAGCGCTGGCGCCTCGGGCCTGCCCTGATGATACAGCGATGCATGGATGACATCGCGCGCATATTTCAGGAGCTTCGTCTGGTCATCAAGAGATACAGAGAAATCCACGGTTTACTCCTTGAAGCCTATCGCTCCATACCCGACAACGAGCTCGTCGCTGTGCTCTTTGAATGCGGCAGAGTTCGAATAATCCAGAAGTGTGGGTCTCGCCTCAGGGCAGGCGGCCCTGAATGCCCGGATTGCAGCTTCTCCACAAAAAGAATGGCGTGAAGCGTCGAAGCCATGAAATGGCCCATTGCCAGGTACTGACAATGAGGCAATGAATTCTTTCGAGAGTGAATCGCACTCTTCGGCCGTATCGCTGACCGCCAGGTCTGACGAAATCACCAATACCCNCTGGTTTCCGACGCAGATGCGTATCTCTTTCAACAGCTCGGTGGTGGTGTCGACCGTGCTCTGCTTCCTGCCTGAAACAACGAATGGCAGGATGGGCACTCCGGGGAAGAAATGCGCGGCAAAAGGCAACTGCATCTCTATAGAGTGATCTTCCAGGTGGGGCAGATCGTTTTTTTTCAATGCCGGTATTCGTGCAAGAAGGTATTCTTCCAGGCTGATGTCCACAGAAAAAAGGACCCCCGGTATCTCGAATTGCGCCGATTCCGGAAGAAACACTCCCTCCTCATAGGGAAGATGGGNCGGCCCGGCAATGGCGATGAGCGAAGGCTCTGCGCCGATGAGCGCGCCCCAGGCTTTTGCAACAACCTTGCCGCTGTACATAAGACTTCCATGAGGAGCGATAATGGCGCATGCCGGATGAGACAGCGGTTTCGCAGATTCCGCGAGCAGGTTCATTTCGGATTGGAGCTGGTCTGAATCGGAAGGATAGAAAATTCCCGCTAACAAAGGACTGCGGATCAATCTTTCTGTGTGCATTGGTTTCTCTATCCCTTAAGTATATGTTCCTGACAAAAGAATGCAAGAAATATGCGGATTTTTATAATTTTTAATATTTTCAAGATTGCACAGACATGCAAGCCATATTAGTATTTTAAGCCATGGAATCGGTAGTTCAGGCGCTCCTCTATGAAGAGAGACTGCTCCAGAATCGTCTTCAGCGACTCGAAAATGAGTGCGCATCGAGGCCCAAGGGCAGCATCATCATGAAACCCCGATACAACATGGTGTACGCCTATCTGCAGTGGCGGGAAGGTCCGCGCGTCTGCAGCCGGTATCTGGGCAAGGCTGATTCCTGGCAGTGCAGGTCCATGCAGGCCAAAATTATCGAGAGACAGAAATATAAAGAAGAAGCGAAAGAGACGAAGAAAAAGTTAGAAAAAATTAAACATCTTCTACATGAAGCGTCAAAATTGAGTTGAAGATACAGGACAAATAGGATAAAATGAGCGCAATGAAGGATATTTTTGCAATTCACCAATCAGAGTATGAAGCATCTCCGGATTGTGCTTCAGCGGCGCCTGCGCTCGTGAAAATCCTTGGTGAGCATACAGATTTTACCGACGGGCTCGTCCTGGCCGCCTGTCTCTCTTTTGAAGTGAAGGTTGCAGTATCTTTCAGAAAAGACAATTCCCTCCGGTTTCATGCCGCCGATTTCAATGAACGAAAGCGCGCCAATATTGCCACCCTGAAGTACAAAAGAGAAGACCGCTGGGCCAACCACATAAAGAGCATATGCGATTATTTCTGGCGCACATTTGATCTGGAGCCCAAGGGGCTCAACGTGACGATTCAGAGCACTGTGCCGCTTGGGCTTGGACTGGGCATCAGCACTGCGCTCAACATGGCCACAGCCTATATTTTTAAGACTTTATACAACCTCGATCTCAAGCAGGACGAGCTTGCCTTCCATGCATGGAAGGCTCAATCCACATTCTTTGAGAAAGAGTTGGCGATCACCAATTACCTTGGCATTACGGCACCGGCTGGCCGAAGTTTTTCGGTTATCGACCTTCGCTTGAAAAAACGGCGGGGCATTCAGTTTCTGCCAGAGCCATGGGAGATGCTGCTTACGGATTCGAAAGTGCCCCGGGCTTCGGTCGATGCGGAGCTGGAGCAGAGGACTGCGGACTGCAACACCTGCCTGTCGGTGCTCACTCCCAGCCGAAACCGCTCGATTCGGGAGATCGCACCCCGGGAGCTGGATGAGCTTCTTGGCATCGTGCCTGAGCGGAAACGGAGGCGCTGCCTCCATGTTCTCGAAGAGGTCCGGAGAGTCAGCGAGGCGGAAGAAGCCCTTTCGCGGCAGGACTACGTCAATTTCGGCAGAGTGGTCAATAAATCCCATGCCTCCCTGCGAAGCCTCTATGAAATTTCCTGTCCTGAAATAGATTGGCTCACAAAGCGGGCGCTTGAGCTCGATGGGGTTCTCTGTTCGAGGCTGGTGGGACAAGGCTTCGGAGGAAGTACGCTCACTATTCTCAAAAGCGAAGAAAAGGAAGCGTATCTTCACAGACTGGAAGAGTATGAGCGGATATTCGGCTTTAGACCCATAGTGCATGAAGTTTCAACCGGTGCCGGCCTGCACATCCTCGATCATTGATTTTGGATTCATAGACAACACTTGAGATTGGAGCTCGCATGAGGATCTTACTGACAAATGATGATGGTATACAATCAGAGGGGCTGTTTGCACTCATTGATGCATTGAATGGATTGAGAGATGCAGAGGGAAAGCCACTGCATGAAGTCTGGACCGTTGCGCCGGAGCATGAGAGATCGGGCGTGAGCCATGCAATGACGCTGAAAAGGCCCACAAAAATTAAAAAATTGGGGGATTTTCTCTACAGCTGTTCCGGAACACCGGCCGATTGCATCATTGTGGCGGGCCTCGGCGTGCTCCACGAGGTGCCTGATCTGGTGATCTCCGGGATCAACAGAGGCCCGAACCTCGGCACCGATATTATCTATTCCGGCACCTGTGGTGCGGCGAGGCAGGCTGCGCTCGTGGGCGTTCCTGCAATCGCAATCTCCTGCGCCGCCTTCAGCGGTGATCTCGAGTATCAGGGACTGACCTCGTTTCTCACGGACAATCTTGAGCGACTTGTGGCCCTGTGGAAGCCGGATTCGTTCATCAATATCAACGGTCCATCGACATCGTGCAGGGATTTGAAGGCGGTTTGGACCTCGCCGGGAAAGAACAGATACTTCGACAATCTCAAATGTTTTGATGGCGCCGATGGGTATACCTATTGTTTCCTCGCCGAGGGTAGGCAGGAGCGCATGCCCGACGTTTTCTCGGATCACCATGCAATCTCCCAGGGATTTATTGCCGTCAGTCTGGTCGAAATTCATCCCCGGGCATTCCACGATCCATCACTCAACGGTACGCCGGTATTTTAGAAAGACGCTGACTGGTGCGGTTATCATATACGAAAACCCTGCGAGGCCTTGACGAAATCCCGATCTTTCGTATATAGTGCCCAGCGTTGCCCACGCCATCTTAGCTCAGTTGGCAGAGCACGTGACTTGTAATCTCGGGGTCCCCGGTTCGATTCCGGGAGATGGCTCGAGGGACGAAAGTCCATCATTGGGGAGATTCCCGAGCGGTCAAAGGGGGCAGACTGTAAATCTGTTGGCTTTCGCCTTCGAAGGTTCAAATCCTTCTCTCCCCACAAGGGGTTGTCCGAGAATTCTTCTGGGACAGCCCCTTTTTTGGTGGTGATATGGACCAAGAAACGCTCTCCAGGCCACATCGTTTTGAGTGCATGCGCTGCAATCAGTGTTGCAGCGGCCAGCCGGGCTACGTGTGGCTTTCCCAAAAAGATTTGGATGCCCTGAGCAGCTATCTGCATGTCTCCAGACGCGCATTTGCCCTCGATTATTGCAGACCCGTCAACATAGGCCTGGCCCTTACCTTAAGCCTCAAGGAAAAAAAGAATCATGACTGCATTTTTCTGGAGAGTGGCGGGTGCACCGTGTATAGAGCCAGACCCGCGCAGTGCAGGACCTATCCTTTCTGGGAGACAATCCTGGAGAATGAACAGAGCTGGACCGAGGAGGAAGAGCGTGCCCGGGAATTGGCCGCGGCCCCGCCATCCCGGCCGAAGCAATCGTGGATGCGATTGTGGAGCGTCGTCAGAACCCACCGCTGTCGATTGGAGAAGTCGCAGAGCTCAAAGGGTTGGAGGTCGAATGGGACAGACAGTGAAATCTCACAGAACAAAGGCCTTTGTGCAGTTTATTGTGCTCGCGTGCATCATCCTGGTCCTCGTGTTCAGCATTCTGATGCTCGTTCCGCCTTTCAGGAAAGACAGCGCTGAAATAAAAGTCAAGAAAGGATCGAACCTCAGCGCTGTGGCGCGTGAGCTGTATGGGGCCCGCGTCATACCCTCGTCGAAGGTCTTTGTGTTCTATATGCGCGTCCTNGGGGCAGACCGCACAGTCAAGACCGGGACATACAGCTTTGCCCCCTCGCTGCCGCCATTTTTGGTCGCCCGGAAACTGGTCCGCGGGGAGACTATGGCCAAAAAAGTGATCATCCCCGAGGGGAGGACTGCCAGTCAAATAGCGCAGATTCTGGAATCTCAGAATATCGTATCCGGGGACGCCTTTTTACAAGAAGTGAACAGCGCCGAATTGGCCGAACAACTGGGCATTCCCGCCGCAAGCTGCGAAGGCTATCTCTTTCCCGACACCTATTTCTTTGAAGAGGAGAGCGCCCCCCGGGACATTATCGAACAGATGGTCTCCAGTTTCCGAGCGGTCATCAGGAAGATCGGAGGTCCTCAGCAGATCACGGAGGAGGAACTTCACCGGAAGGTCGTTCTTGCCTCCATCGTGGAGAGGGAGTATCGACTGCCGGAAGATGCGCCGCTCATCGCTTCGGTGTTTTTCAATCGACTCGAGGCGCAGATGCCCCTGCAGTCCTGCGCCACCGTTGTCTATGTATTGACAGAACATCTGGGGCGACCGCATCCTTCAGTCGTGTATTATAATGATTTGAGAGTAAAAGATCCTTATAACACATACATTCACAGAGGATTGCCNCCCGGGCCGATTTCGAACCCCGGCGAAACAAGCCTTAGAGCCGTATTATTTCCCTCGGAAACAGATTTTCTGTATTTTAGATTAGATAATGTCTCTTCCGGAAAACATCGATTTTCCCGTACTTTGGAAGAACACAATGAAGTGGCGATAATTCCGAAGGGGCTCTAGAAAAAGAATGGCGCGAATATCCCCGGAGATCAGGCAGGAAATACTCGACAAGACGGATTTTCTTTCGGTATACCAGGAACACGTCCGCCTCCAGAAAAAAGGGGCCTCCTATTGGGGGCTCTGCCCGTTCCATTCCGAAAAGACGCCGTCGTTTTCGGTGAGCGGCGATACGGGGCTCTTCTACTGCTTCGGTTGTCACAAGGGCGGTTCGATAATCCAGTTTCTCATGGACGTCGACAAGCTGACCTATACGGAGGCCATGGAGGAACTCGCCCGAAAAGCAGGCGTACAGATCCGATTTGAAGAGTCCGAACACGCGGGCGAGGCCGAGAAAGACCGCCAGGCTCTGCTTGAACTGTACGACAGGCTCTCAAAGACATTTCACTGGTTTCTGGTCAATCATGCTTCAGGGCGGAGGGGACTGGACGTGCTCCATACAAGAGGGCTGAGCGATGAGCTCATCGAAAAGTTCAGCCTCGGCTATGCGCCCGCGAGCAGACAGTGGCTTTATTCATTTCTCAAGGCAAAGGGATATTCCGATAATTTTCTTAAGCACAGCGGTTTGTTTTCAAAAAACGATCAGTATTGGCCCTTGTTTGCCGACCGCATCATGTTTCCCATAAGTGATGCGAGGGGAAGGGTTCATCGCTTTCGGGGGCGCGCGATGGATCAGGAAGGGCCGAAATACATCAACAGCCCCGAAACTGCGGTCTTCAAAAAGCAGGATACGCTTTTTGCGCTTTTCCAAGCCCTCGACTCCATCAAGAGTTCGGATGAGGCGCTTATCTGCGAAGGCTATATGGACGTGCTCTCATTTCACGCTGCGGGAATCACGAACGCCGTCGCTCCTCTGGGGACTGCGTTTACCAGCCACCAGGCTATGGCCCTTCGCCGCAGAGCTTCAAGGGTTGTGCTCTGTTTTGACAGCGATGAGGCAGGCCTGCACGCCGCCGAGCGCGCGTGCTCGATTGCGGCGGCAGTGGGCCTTGAAACATCGGTGCTCCTGCCTGAGGGGGGCAAGGATGCTTCGGAGATTTTGGAGAAAAAGGGGGCGGGGGAGTTGACGAGAATGGCGAAAAATACTATAAACGCTGGACATTTTCTGCTTACACGTGCCGGCCAGCTTTTCGACATCTCGACAATGGAGGGAAAGGCGAAAGCAGTCTCTTTTTTATTCCCCTTTTTGGATGCTCTCGACTCCGATGTGCGGCGTCAGGAGTACATAAAGGAAATCGGGAGAACGCTGGGGTAGGTGCCCATGCGGTTGAGATGGATTATGCAAAAGCAAAAGTATCGGGGATAAATCGTTGGAGAAATGCATCCGGTTCAAATTCATCGCCAGGCACTTCACATTCAGCACGAACATCCGATTTGGTATTTGTCGCGGCTGCCATTTTGTCAAGCAGCCCCTTCCAGCTTTTATCGGAGAATTTGGACAGCGACAGTATCGATGATCCGCGGGCGAGGGATCTTTTTTCAGCGCTTCAGGAGGCGCAAAAAGAGGGTATTCAGGACGTCGAGGGAATTCTGTCGCTATGCGCCGATGATGCGGCGGTGCGGTTCGTCCGCGAGGTCGATGCTTCCGGCGAGTTGAAGGACGGACTCGAGAAGATACTTCAGGACGGGCTTGCACAGAAAAGAAAAGCCGCTTTGGAGAAAGGGCGAAAGAGGCTCGTATCGCAGCTCCAGGCATCTGGGGCGGGAAGCAGCGATGTTTCGCAGGAGAAAATGATATTAGAAGAAATTATGAAAATAGACGAAGAACTCAAAGCCACGGGAGGAGATATCAATGAGTGATATAGAACTCGATCCCGCCATCATAAAAGTGATTGAATACGCAAAAGAAAAAAAGACGATAAGCTTCGATGAACTTTCGGACATGCTCCCGGAACAGATACTCAATTCCGATAAAATGGAAGCGATCATCAACCTCCTTGCCAGCAGCAATATCAAGATAGAAGAAGAAGTGCAGATTGAAGAAGAGGCGCTTCCCAAATTGGTCGCAGTCCCCTCGAAGAGCAAAATGGTCGCCAACGACAAAGAGATGGCGAGCGATGACCCCGTGCGGCTCTACCTGAGGGATATAGGGCGGGAGAACCTTCTGACTGCCGAACAGGAAGTCGAGCTCTCGAGGACAATGGAGCAGGGTGAAAACATCATCAAGAATACGCTCCGCAAATCGGGGATGCTGATACCGGAATTCCATCAGATCGTCGCAAAGGCGACGCGCAAGGAACCTAAGGACCTTTCGCTCCAAAAGAAAGAAAACACGGAGAAAATCGCCGAGCGTAGAAGGCTCAATCAGTTCTACAAGGAGCTGATCGATTCCTGTGCCGCGGACCTGAAGGGGTATACCGAGCTCAANAAACTGATCATCGCCAAAGGCGGGAATATCTTCGAAGATCAGGAACTCCAGGAAATTCGCGGACGCCTCCTGCCGATTGTCAACGATACAGACATTCATCCGGAAGAGATCACGGTCTTCTCGGAGAAGTTCATCGCCGCCGCAAAGAAAATCATCCGTTACCGCAAGGAGCAGGACAGGGTTGAAGGCATACTTCAGGTTGTGTCGCCCAAGGATTTGAGGGCTCTCGGGCGGAACCTCACCATTAAGGAAAAACGCGAAGAGATCGAACAGCGGCTTGGCCTCAGCGCAGAGGAGATCAAGGACCGGATTCGTCAGCTCCAGGTGAACGAAAAAAGACTCAAGGACATCGAAAACAATTTTGAGACCCCGATCGACAGAATTATTTCCATGGCCCGCGAAGTGAATCGCGGCCGCAAGATGATGAAGAGCGCGAAGGACAAGCTCATCAAGGCGAACCTGAGGCTCGTGGTCTCAATTGCGAAGAAATATACAAACCGTGGCATGCAATTCTTTGATCTTGTGCAGGAAGGCAACATCGGCCTCATCAAGGCTGTCGAAAAATTCGAATACCGGAAGGGGTACAAATTTTCCACCTATGCGACATGGTGGATACGTCAGGCCATCACCCGCTCGATCTCGGACCAGGCGAGGACTATCCGCGTCCCCGTGCATATGATCGAGCAGATAAACAAGGTGGTACGGGAATCCCGCCAGCTCATGCAGAAACTGGGCCGCGAGCCGACGGATGAGGAGGTCGCGGGCCAGCTCGGATGGGAGATCGACAGGGTCAAGGCCGTAAAAAATGTCGCCCGCGAGCCTGTGTCCCTCGACACACCCATCGGCGAGGATGAAGACTCCCTTCTGCAAGACTTTATCGAGGACAAAGAAGTGGAGAATCCGGCCGTCAAGACCGACTACAACCTGTTGCAGGAACAGCTCCGCATGGTGCTTGCGACGCTCCCCAAGCGCGAACAGGAAGTGTTGCGGATGCGCTTCGGCCTGGACGAAGGATATTCATTGACACTGGAAGAGGTTGGCCTGTATTTTAATGTCACTCGCGAGCGAATTCGGCAGATCGAAGCAAAAGCGCTCAAGAAGTTGCGGCAATTCAAACGGAGCCAGAAGCTTCGGGATTATATAGATCATTAATCGAGGTACCATTATGCCCATGAGAATGGATGAAGTGTTTGAAACTCTTAGGCAGTATCAAGAGATGCTCAGCAAACGGGTTGAACTTGAGAAGCAGCTTGAGGCCATGCCCAAAACCATCGAAATCCAAAACCAGATGCTCTCGCGAGAAAAAAAATCATTCTCTGAAGTCAAGGAACAGTATGAGATTTCCGAGGCGAGCCTCAAAGAGCTCCGGCAGGCTCTGGGAGAGGCCGAAATGAAGCGCGAGAATGCCGAAAAGCAGATGGACGGCATAACGACGCAGCGGGAATACGATTCCGTCAACAAGGAAATCAGAGAGGCATCGGAAAAAGAGCAGGAACTTCGCCGCAGAATCCAGGAAGAAGAGCGACGCTTCGCCGACATCGATGACCGGCTGCACCGCATAGAGATATCGGTGTCGACCCTCGAGTCTGAAATCGCCCAGAAGCGCGCCGAGATCGATGAGAACAGCAAAGAGATATCCGATGATGTAGAGAAGCTGAAGACTGAAGAAAACGACCTCACCCGGGATTTGGATGAGGACCTGAAGTTTAAATTTGAGCGCATTATCCGAAGCAAATCGGGCATGGGCATTGTGCCGATCCATGGCGTGGTGTGCACGGGCTGCCACATGATCCTGCCGGCAAACTTCGTGAACGAAGTGCGCCAGGCGGACAAAATTGTGTTCTGTCCCTACTGCTCCCGCATTCTGTATTACGAAGAGACAGAGACTGACGAATCCATGGAGGAAATCCTCACGGGTTCGCTTGTGGATCTGAACGACGAGGAGACCGAAGAGGTCGAAGACTCCGAATCGAACGACGAGACAGACGATACATCGGGCAAGTCCAAGCGGGGTTCCGCGCGCAAGAAGAAGGTACAGAGCGAACCGCTGATTGACAACGATTTTCTCGTCGATACAATGGACGAATGAGTGAATTTTAGGCGGGCCGGGCTGCCGCAGGCGATGCTTGAGGAAAGTCCGGGCTCGGGAGGGCTCGATGCCGGATAACGTCCGGGGCAGGGGAGGGCTTGTGGTCCCGCAGTCGCGGGCCATGAATCCTCTTCTGTACAGAGAGTGCCACAGAAAACATACCGCCGCTCCAAGCGGTAAGGGTGAAAAGGCGAGGTAAGAGCTCACCGCATTTCCAGCAATGGGAATGGCATGGCAAACCTCATCGCGAGCAAGGTCAAACAGCGATGGATTGCCCGTCCATGCCGCGTCATGCGGCAAAAATCGCGGGTAGACCGCTAGAATGTATCAGCAATGATACATCCAGAGAGATGGCAGCCGTGCGACAGGCACAAAAAGTGCCTGTCGCATTACAGAACCCGGCTTACAGGCCCGCCTTTTTTTGATATAGTAGTATGCGATGTCCAGAATATTTTTTCAAAAGAATCGACCATACTCCCACTCACCCAAGACATCCCTGTGGTTCATCGTCGTATTGGCCATCATTGTCTCTGTAGCGTCGTTTGGCATTTATCTGGTCATCCACAAACAGAGCTCAAAAAATATTCTGTCGCACAGGGCGCTCGTGGCGCTGTGGAATTCAGGAGATACCGAAAAGACCCTGACCGAATCCCGAAGAGCAGCAGAGGCACTCCCTTTTGATGAATACTATCTCAGTGTAAAGGGCATTTCCTCATATTACCTGGCGCTCGGTGCCCAGGACGAAGAGACGCGACAGCAGCTCTTCGAAGAGTCCGTCATATCTCTCAGGAAGGCCCTCGCGGTTGGCGTTCCTGCCAAGATGAGAGCACAGATATACTATGTGCTTGCCAAAGCCTATTATCAAAAGGGGGAGCCTTGGTTCGACATGGCGGAACGGTATTTTCTGCTGGCAAAGGACAAGGGCAGCAGGCAGCAGGACATCCCTCAATATCTCGCTATAGTCTATGCAGGCAAAAAAGATTATGCCCATGCCGCAGAGTGGTTTGAGCTGGCCCTGAAAAATGATTCCTCGGACACCCTTCTGCTCTCCGCTGCGATAACCTACAATAATACCGACCAGAGAGAGAAGGCGCGGGACCTGCTCTTGCGCCTGGAGTCGTCTGCATCCGATGCCAAGATCAGACTAAAGGCAAAAGTGCTTCTTGCGCAGGATAATTTCGATTCGGGCGATATAGACGCCGCACTGCAGGGATATCAGGAAGTGCTGAAGGAAGATCCACTCAATGTGGATGCCTGGTATGGCCTTGGTCTGGTATACTCCAAGAAGAATGATCAATTAGGTGCGCGGGCAGCCTTCAGGAAGGTTGTGCAAATCGATCCGAATCATGTGGACGCAAGAAGACGTCTGGCCGAAAAATTATAGGGGGAAGGAGAAGAGCAGTGGGTATTTTGGACATGTTTAGCCCTGATATCGGGATTGATCTCGGGACATGCAATACGCTCATATATGTGAAGGGGAAAGGTATCGTGCTCAATGAGCCGTCGGTTGTGGCAATCGAGAGAGGGACTAACCGCCTTGTCGCGGTCGGCACCGAGGCCAAGGGGATGCTCTCGAGGACACCCACGGACATCATTGCCAAGCGCCCCATGAGGGATGGCGTGATTGCCGATCCGGACATGACTGAAAAGATGATCAAATATTTCATTCAAAAAGTGTTTCCCAAGAGCCTCTTCTTTAAACCCCGAGTCGTTGTCGGCGTCCCGACATGCATCACGAAAGTCGAGGAAAATGCGGTCATAGATTCCACGTATAAGGCAGGGGCACGGATGGTGAAGGTGATTGCGGAGTCGCTCGCCGCAGCCATCGGTGCCGGCATTCCCATCACGGAGCCCGCAGGGCATATGATCTGCGATATCGGCGGAGGGACCACTGAGATCTCCGTAATCTCCCTCAAGGGCATGGTCGTGACGAACGCGATCCGTGTCGGTGGAGACGAATTCGATGATGCCATCGTCAAACACATCCGGAACATTCACAACCTCATAATAGGCGAGCAGACTGCCGAAAGACTGAAGATCGAGATCGGAAACGCAAGCCCGGAAAGAACCATAGAAAAGATGGAGATAAAGGGCACCGACGCGATCACCGGCCTGCCGCGGCGCTTTGAGGTCGACTCTGTCGAAATTCGCGAAGCCCTTATGGACTCAGTGAATCTCATCGTCGAAGAAGTGAAGAAAACCCTTGGGAAGACACCGCCGGAGCTGGCAGCGGATATCGTCGAGCGCGGTATTGTGCTCTCGGGCGGCGGCGCACTCTTGAAGGGCCTGTCAAAGCTCATAGCCAAAGAGACGGGCGTGCCTGTGATACTTGCAGAGAAACCCCTCGAATGCGTGGCGATCGGAGCCGGCAAATACTTTGAGATTATGCAGAGAAATATAGGAAGCGGCAGCGTTTACGAAAGCCTGAATCTATGAAACCGGCAGGATAGGCATGAAAAACAGTCGCTTTCATGGTCCTACTCGAGCCGTGCATCAAAAAGCCGCCGTTTGTTTGATTCTGTCCCTAGCGATTCTGTTCGTCTCAACAAAAACCATGGCCAGAATCCCCGATATTTTTAAGGGGTATGTCATAGGCGGGCTGCAGAAGAGTTTTGCTGCGGTGAGTTCTTTCTTTTCGCGCTCCATCGGCGCTGTCTCACAGCTCCGCTCCATTCAAAAAGATTACGAGGCGCTTCTGGACAAGATGCAGGACTATGAATTGAGAGAGCGGGATTTTGCAGTCCTGAAAGAAGAGAACCAGCGACTGAAAGAGCTCTTGGATCTGAGCAGTCTGCCGGACACGAAAAAAATAGCCGCCCATGTCATCGCGCGAGACCCCAGCAACACGTATTCGTCGCTTGTGATCGATAAAGGGTACGACGAGGGCATAAAAAAATATATGCCTGTCATAGCATATCAGGATGGCATCGAAGGTTTAGTCGGAAAGATCATAGAGGTGAAGGCTTCGACAAGCGTACTTCAGCCGCTCTATGATCAACGTTTTTTTGCTGCCGCCAGACTCGCAAAGACACGCACGGAAGGCATGATCAATGGTCAGGGCTTCCGGGATTCACCATTGAATTTGCTGTATATCCCCAAGGGTGAGATGGATCAGCTCAAGCAGGGCGATGTCGTTGTGACCAGTGGATTGGATCAGGTGTTCCCGCCCGAGATAATGGTCGGAAGGGTTGGAAACTTCAGACTGAACGAATTCTCGAGCTCCCTCGTCATTGATGTGCAGCCCGGAATCGACCTGAGCAGAATTGAATATGTATTCGTTATTGATAAAGGGCCAAGCGAATGAAAAGCATACTGATATCATCTGCCTGCGCGATTCTCATGCTTTTCATCCAGTCGACATGGCTTTCCCATGGCATAGTTTTGGGGATCATCCCTGACCTTGCGCTGTCCGTGCTCCTTTTTTCGTCATTCATCAACAAGAATGGGCATGGGATAATAGCTGCATTCATTGCCGGAATTGTCGCCGACATGCTGAGCGCCTCACCTCTCGGCTATTTTGCGTTTCTTTTTTCAAGCTGCGCATATCTGGCGACACTTGTAAGCTATGTGACGGAAAAAGATGTTTTTGTCATTCCCTTCCTCCTTGGAACCGGTGCGACGGTTGTGATGGGCTTTCTCTCAAGGATAGTTGTCTTGTTTTTCTCCGCGAATATCCACGCATATAAGATATTCAGCGCGGAATTTGGTGTTGAGCTCATTATGAACGGGCTTTTTACAGGCTTGATCTTCTTTCTTTTGTCGTTTGTCCAGCGATTTTTTGAACACGGCCCGAGAAAAGCGCTCCCATGATGATCGGTGTTGAGAGAGGACTGAAATAATGGCGGTCTTGAAGAAAAAAATAACTCGCCGCATCCGCATATTGAGAATACTGATAGTCGCTCTTGTAGCCATATATTCGATCAATCTCTTCTCTATGCAGATATTGCGAAAGAAGCTGTTTGTGAGCGAGGCGGAGCGTATTTCCATCCAATCCACACGAATCCCGGCCCCTCGGGGAGAAATCTACGACAGGTCGGGGAGCACGCTGCTCGCCGGCAATATTGAGGCATATTCCGTGTACATAACGCCGTCGGAGTTGCCCTCCTCCAAAAGAAAGACAGTCGTGGACAATCTTGCAAAGCTTTTAAACATGGCGACTGAAGATATAGAGAGCAAACTGCCCGATCCCGATTCATATTCCTACGGCCGGGTAGCGATAGCAAAAAATGCGAGTTTGGCCGCTGTAACGGAAATTGCTGCCAGAATCGACGAATTTCCCGGTGTCTCCTGGACATCCAAACCCCTCAGGGATTATGCGGACCTTGGATCGCTCTCCAACGTCGTCGGTTATGTCGGCAATATCACCCGCGATGAGTACAAGCTATTGTACAATAAAGGATACACGCTGGAGGACCTGACGGGGAAGGCCGGCATCGAATTGACGTATGAGGATTTGCTCAAGGGGCAGGACGGCTGGGTTTCCAAGGCGGTGGATGTCCACGGCAAAGACATATCCAGCAATGCTGCAAAGATACAGGCGCCGATTGCCGGCAAGCGGTTGGTATTGAGCATAGACAGCAACATTCAGAAAATCGCGGAAGACGCGCTGGGAAAGCGTCAGGGGTCTATTGTCGTACTGAAACCCGCAACTGGCGAAGTCCTAGCCATGGTGACCTATCCCTATTACGATTCGAGGGTATTTATGTCCGACAACGCCGGCAGGGCATATCTCGATCTCTTGAATAATCCGCAGAAGCCCATGCTCAACCGCGCCTACCAGTCTTCGTATCCGCCTGCCTCGACATTCAAGACGATACTCACAGCTTCCATTCTGGAAGAGGGCTTCATTTCCACGGATAAGACTATTTATTGTCCTGGCGAGATCGTCTATGGCGGCCGTTCGTGGAGTTGCTGGGTCAAGAGACCGGGGCATGGTCCTATTGCCCTTGAAAATGCGCTTGCACAGTCCTGCGATATCTATTATTGGACTGTAGGCCGAGACTATATCGGTGTGGAAAACATTGTGAGCTATGCCCAGGATTTTGGGTATGGAAAAGATACCGGCGTTGATCTGCCGGGTGAAAATGAAGGGCTTCTGCCAACACCGTCTTGGAAAGAAGAGAAGTACAATGAGCCATGGACTCCCGGCGACACGATGAATCTCTCCATAGGTCAGGGCTACATGCTCGCTTCTCCCCTGCAGGTTGCCAATATGATGGCGATGATTGTCAATGACGGAGTGATCTACAAGCCGCATGTATTGAAAGAAGTGCGCGATCCGGGCACCGGGGCCCTCATAAACGAAATTCAGCCGGAAGTTCTGCATAAATCCACGATATCGCCAAAGACTTTCGATACGCTCCGGTCATACCTGAGGAATGTCATCGTCAACGGCACCGCGAAAGTGCCCATATCGACAAAAGTCATACAAATTGCAGGGAAAACCGGTACGGGAGAAATCGGCCTGAGAGACAGATGGCATTCATGGTTCGTATCCTTTGGTCCTTATGACGCTCCTCCCAAGGATCAGATAGTGGTGGTCACCATGATCGAAGCCTCAAACCCCTGGGAGTGGTGGGGGCCTTATGCCGCCAACGTCATATATCAGGCGATGTATGCCGGACAGAATGCCCAGGAGGCGGCACACACCGTGGGGGTCCGTCTCGAAGGGGCCTCTGTGAGCGGGAGGCGGGAATGAATTTTCAGGGCATCAGGCGACTCTTCGGCAATATCGATTACTACCTCCTCTTTGCGACTTTTTTGCTGTGCGCACTAGGCATCGCGGCCATTTACTCCGCGGGAGTGGACGCGAACGGCATGGTAGTTTCGAACGAGTACATTAAACAGCTGATTTGGTTTGTCATTGGCGTTTTTCTTTTGATTGGCGCAGCGCTCATCGATTTTTCGAGGTTTAAGGATACCGCGTGGATATTTTTTGCACTCACCATCATCCTGCTTATTCTGACCCGACTCGTAGGGAAAGTAGTGAACGGATCCAGGTCATGGCTTGGGTTCGCCGGCTTTGGCATTCAGCCGGCGGAATTTGCGAAGATTACGACAGTGCTTATGCTTGCGCGCTATCTGGATTCGGCCGAGTACGACTCGAGCTTCAAAAAGCTGCTGAAAACTGGGGCTATCTTGGCTGTCCCCCTTCTTCTCATCCTGTCTCAGCCCGATTTCGGCTCCGCCCTTGTCTTTTTCCCGGCGGCCCTCGTCATGCTGACGCTCGCCGATGTCGATTTCCGGTATATCTTGTTTGGGGTGCTGTCCATAATCGGCATTTTCCTTTTTTTGAGCCTCCCCCTCTATGCTGAAAATCATCCGAATCCAGAAAACATTATCTATATTCTCGTGACGCAGGGCGGAATTCTGTTTATAGTCTTTGCACTCATACTGATTGTTTCGATAATCTCGAGTCTCGGATGGTCCAAGTTCAAGAAGCCGTATTATTATTGGCTCTCGTATAGCCTTGCAATCTTGGCTTTCTCCATCGCCGGGGCGACCGCCGCCCATAAGCTTTTGAAGCCCTACCAGATCGAGAGGCTCCTCGTCTTCATCGACCCCAATATCGACCCGAAGGGTTCCGGCTGGAACATCCTCCAAAGCATTACGGCCATAGGGTCGGGGGGCTTCTGGGGAAAAGGCTTCCTCCAGGGGACCCACAGCCATGCCCGCTATATCCCTCAGCAGAGCACAGACTTCATATTTTCCATCATCGCGGAAGAATTCGGTTTTTTGGGCTGCATAGTGCTTTTTGTTCTCTACACAGTCATATTTGTCAGGTGCTTTATTCTCATCGAGACATCGAAAGACCGTTTCAGCCAATTTGTGGTGGGCGGCATCCTGGGCATATTTGCATTCCATTTCATGATAAATATCGGGATGGCGATGGGCATCATGCCGGTCACGGGGATACCTCTGTACTTCGTCTCGTATGGCGGGTCCGCCCTGTGGTCCGGCCTCATCTCGATAGGCATATTGACCGGAATTTCAGCCCGCAGGTTTTCAGCGTGACCAGAAGATTCATCGAGCCGATGCGCGATATCGGCGAAGCTCTTTTTCAGGTACAGAAGCCGGCCCGGTACGTGGGAGGGGAGTGCGGCGCCACTCCCCCAATAGGACAAGAGGATTCGCGTCTCAGGATAGCGCTGTCCTTTCCCGACCTCTACGAGATAGGCATGTCCAACAATGCGCTCCGGATCATTTATTCCAGGCTGAATGAGAGGAGGGACCTGCTCGCATGCGAAAGGGTGTTCGCGCCGGCTCCGGATTTTGAGCAGCTTTTAATTCAAAAAAAAATACCCCTCTATACTCTGGAGAGCGGCATTCCCCTATCCGACACGGACCTTCTCGCGTTTACCGTTGGGTATGAACTTCTCGCCACGAATATGCTCGCCATCATGGAGTGTGGCGGCGTACCGTTTGAAGCGACACAGCGGGGCGAACATGATCCAATCGTAATGGCGGGAGGACCTGCCATCACAAATCCCCTGCCTTTTGCGCGATTCCTCGATGCCGTCTGGATTGGAGAAGCGGAAGCAGGATTCATCGATCTCATGATTAAAATGGCGGAACTTAAGCAACGCGGGGCGGACAGACGAGAGCGATTGGACCTCTTGGCCGGACATCCTTCGATATGGATATCTCCATTGCTGGAAGAAAGCCTGGCTCTCCCTCACAGAAAACATGTCGTGAGGGCAATTTTTCAGGATTTTTACAAGACTGAGTATGTGACCAGATTCCCGTATCCGGTGTTGAATCCTGTGCACGCACATGGGTCTGTCGAAATTATGCGCGGCTGCCCCAATGGGTGCCGTTTTTGCCATGCAGGATATTTTTATCGCCCGCAGAGATCGAAGTACCCTGAAATAATAAAAAAGGAAGTGGAAGATCTTGTTTCAAGAGGATACAGGGAGATCACACTTTCATCTCTGTCCTCCGGCGATTATCCGGGCATTGTCGAGCTCTTCGATGATCTGAATACTGCATGGTCAAAACACAAGGTGTCATTTCAGCTGCCAAGCCTCAAGGTCGACAGTTTTACCCTGCCGCTGCTGGAAAAGATCTCGGAGGTGCGAAAGTCGGGCCTGACCTTCGCCGTCGAAACACCTCTCGAGTCGTGGCAGTGCGCGATCAATAAACGGGTGCCGTTTGAAAAAATCGCGGCGATTCTCCACGAGGCCAAGGGCAAGGGATTTAGGTCGGCAAAGTTCTATTTTATGGTCGGACTGCCGCTGCCTGAACGGGGAATGAATGAGGCGCAGGCAATAGTCGACTATATCGAGCGGATAGCGCAGGTGGAACGGATTTCGATCCATGTGAATGTGGGGGCCTTCATCCCAAAGCCGCACACGCCCTTTGAACGCGAAGCGCAGCTCTCCGAGGAGGAAGCGCTGGACTGCATCCAGTACATACGGCGAAGCCTGAAATACCGAAAGAATATTGAGGTGAGCTATCATCCTCCCTTCCTGTCCGTACTGGAAGGGATAATTTCGCGGGGGGACGAGTCTGTCGGGGAGATCATCGCTGATGGGTATTTGAAGGGCGCGAGGCTGGATGCATGGGATGAATACCTGAATCGCGATCTGTGGCGCGAAGTCCTGGCCAGCTTCAACCAGAGAAGAGGGGAGGGGGCATGGCAGTCGTTTTTGGCACAAAAAGACAAAGGAGCGCTGCTCCCCTGGCATGAGATATCATTGAGAGTCAGCCCGGGATGGCTTCAAAGGGAAAAACAGAAGGCACAGAAGAGTAATTTAACTTCAATATGTAATGAGAATTGCACAGAAAGGTGCGGTGTGTGCGGCAATACCAATGTTGTTGTATCTAATAATATACTTAATAAAGTTACATTTCACGCTGAAGCCTTGGTGCCGGAGCGCCATGGCGGCGTTTTTGCTTTTGATGTCGGGCGAGATGACGTTGAAATAACAGAGATAAAGTTGATTGCAGTGTGGTCGAAGAAGAATTCTGCGGTCCTATATCCTCTGCACGATGTGGCGAGGGCCTTTTCGAGGGCCTTTCAGGTCTGTGGCTTTCAAATTGCCTTTACCCATGGTTTCAATCCCCAGCCCAGAATTGAGCTGTCGCCGCCCTTGGGGCTGGGGATTGAGGGCGAAAATGAGATTCTGCTGCTGTGGATCGATATACCTGTGAACAGGCTCGAGGAATTTGAAGAATTTCTCTCCGGAAGTCAGGGGCAAATACTGTCTTCGCTGAACGAAAACCTGGCGGACGGACTCTGCATACAATCACTGCACATAAGCAAGCACAACGATGATAAAAAGAGAACCATCGGGGCATCGCTCAGGGCCGCAGCGTGGAGATATGTGTTCGCATCGGAAGAATCGTACATCAGGGCAGCGGAGATTTTGGCCGACCACGCGGATGATTTTGTATCGGTTAAGAACGATAGGGCTGCACATGAGATTGTCCTTATAGAAATTTTTTCCGGAGCTTCAAAAAAAACTCTGAGCTTCCACAAAATTTTAAAAGATCGTCTCGCGCCAGAACATCATTTTAGGGCAGAACGGCTTGAGTGCTATGGCGAACTGGACAATGAAGGATATGTCAGGCTCCAGGATATCCTGTAGCTGCGGGGGCCCGGGGAAAGGGGTTGCCCGCCAGGAGAAACCCTGCGATGGGCTAAGAGATGGGCGCGTCGGTTCCTATGGCCTGGTTTGGGGCTGGCGGCTTCTTTTATGGTATTTTGGTAGACAGAATATACATTATGCGAACTAATGGACGCCCCAAAATAATATGTAAGTATGGGCGGTTGGCATCTAAGTCGGCGCCCTATTCTTTCTTTGGATCAGGAGCCCGGCGTGTAAGTGATTGGCTCCAATACTATCGGTTCGCTATAGAAATCGTTCAGGGAAGAAGAAACTCCATAGGAGACCGCGAAGAATACGATATACACGCTGGAACCGCTTGAAACTCCGTCGCCCTCGTAGTCATGATCGTCGCTGCTGTACTGTCCGCTGACGTAAAAATCTGCGTCAGATGACGTTGTAGTGGTTGAATCATCCTTATCTCGGAATACGGAGGAAAGCGTGGTTGTTGTGCTCCCAACCTCCGAAGTGATTGTCCACCTGCTTGAAGCGTTCAGATTCAAGTCAAAGTAGTCGTAGCTGTTGTCGGAGACGGGAATGAGCGGCGCGCTGCTGTCATTGTATTTGACCAGAACATAGTAGCCTTTTGAAGACGCCACCGTTGAAATGTTGCTGCTCGTCAGGTTGTTGTAGAGATAATTATAGCTGCTGTTTGCATCGGTTTCGCTGTCGAATACTCTGTAATATATCTCGTAGCCCTTGAATAATGCCGCTATGTCGATGTTGCTTGTATCATGTATGAGTCGAACGATGTTGGAGCTGGGAGATAGAAAGTCAGCCGGCGGATACAGATAATCTGATGTCGGCAGGCCGCAGGAGAAAAGCAGAAGGAGGGCAAGCGCGACAAAAAAGGCACCCGTCCTCTGGGAAAAGAAAGCAACCTTGCCCCTCTGCCCTCTCATCTGCATCCACCTCTTTTCACTCGGCCAAGCCCCGGGACTTTAAGTATATCACTCTGTTCTTGGCCAACATTGCCCAATCCGAGTCGCCGAACGACGAAACGAGCTGATTGTAGCTCGCCACTGCAGCCTTATAGTCCTGTTTGCCCTCCTGCAGCCGGCCGAGATTGAAGAGCGCCGAGGGAGCACTCGGATTGTCCTTGAGATAATCTTTCGTAAGGGCGGTATAGTGCGCAATGGCGGCGTCTATATTGCCGGCCTCCTCTGCCGATACGGCGGCGAGCTGAAGCGCGACGGGCGCTGCGTAGGATTTCTTGTTTCTTGCAAAGGCGTCCAGGGCTACTTTTTCGGCCTCCGCGTAGTCTTTCTTCTGGCTCAGGATTGCGCCTTTCCTGAGGAGTGCGCGCTGGGCAGCCAGAGTCCTGGGCCATTTTTTCGCAATTGAGTCCAGGTCCGTGATGAGGGATGTCTCCGCGTCCGCCTTTTTCTGCTCGTCCGTCTCCTGGGACCAGGCTTGGAGCTTTTGATCCGCAAGGTCCATCGCCCTGCCCGATGCCGAAGCGATATTCCCCGACACCGCAGTGTAGATGCCGACGGCTGCAATGACCAGGACGGCGGCAATGCCGATGCCGATAACCAGAATCCGATTTGCGCTGATGAAATCGGCTAGTTTTTCAGAAAAAGTCTTCTTCTCTGTCTTTTTTCCTGTCTTTTTCGGGACATTTGTATCCTTCTGAGGCTGCTTTTCCTGTTGACTCACGCTTTACTCCTTACTTTGCAGAATATTGAGCTCTTTTATCAATCGTGACAAGTAGGTTCTCTGGATCTTCAGGTGCCGGGCGGTCTCGGTCTGATTCCATCGGTTCTGTTCGAGTGCGGCTCGTATGTAATTGCTTTTAAATAAAATAATTGCTTCTTTCAGTTCCTTGCCGTTGAACCGCTCGCTCCCGGTGGCTGGTTTTGCCCCTATCATGAGGTCATCTGTGGTGATGGTCGTTCCCCTGGCGATGAGGACAGCCCTCTCCACCGCATTCTCCAGTTCGCGGATGTTCCCCGGCCAGCTGTAGCTCAGCATGCATTCCATGGCCGAGTCCGAAAAATGGAGGATCCCGCGGTTTGTCTCTCTCGCATATTTTGTCAGAAAGTACTCGGCCAGCGTCGGAATGTCTTCCAGGCGTTCCCTCAAAGGGGGTATCTGAATCGGCAGGACATTCAGGCGGTAATAGAGGTCGCTCCTGAACTCCTGATTCTGCACAAGTTTTTCGATATCCCTGTTGGTCGCCGCGACGATCCGGACATCCGCCTTGATAGTCTCGTTCGAGCCTATGCGCTCGAAGGTCTTCTGCTGAATCACCCTGAGGAGCTTGGATTGCAGCTTTAAGGGGAGTTCGGCAATCTCGTCGAGGAAGATCGTTCCACCGTCGGCGGCTTCAAAGCGCCCTTCCCTATTGCTTATGGCATCGGTAAATGCACCTTTTACGTGGCCGAAGAGCTCGCTTTCGAGCAGGTTTTCGGGGAGGGCGGCGCAATTGACGCGGATAAAGGGCTTTTTGTTTCTGCGCGAATTGAGGTGCAGCTGTTCGGCGATCAGTTCTTTTCCGACGCCGCTCTCGCCCAGAATCAGGACGGAAGCATCGCTCGGGGCGACTCGTTTGACGAGATCGAGGCGCTCCTGCATCACTCTCGAAGAGAAGATGAGTGGATGCCAGCCCTGCTTTTCCTGCACTTTATGCTGAAGATAGGTCAGCTCATGCTCGGTCCGCTCGTACTGCTTCGCATTGTCGAAGGCAATGCTGGCCTGCACGGCGAACAGTTCCACCCATTCGAGGTCGTCGCCGACGAACAGGCCGTGTGAAGTCTTGTTGATGAGCTCGATGACCCCCTCGGTCCTATCCTTTACTTTCAGGGGAACCGCGAGTATGGAATTTGTGCTGTATGAAATCTCCTTGGAGACAAGAGGCGAGAACCGGGCATCGTGGGCGGCGTCATTGACGATGATGGGGCGGCTGTTCTGAAACACCCAGCCTACGATCCCTTCCGATGAGGGGACAGATTTCCCCTGGAGCTCCGCACCGCGGGGGCCGAGGGCGATCTCGAACCTGAGAGCATTTGTCGGCGCATCAAAAAGCGCGAGGCTTGCCGCTTCCGCACCAACAAGCCTCGCCGCTGATTCTACAATCGTCTTCAGCAACGAACGGAAATCCGTGTAACTGGAATTGAGCCGCGCGTTGATATCGATCAACGTCCGGAACTTCTCCGAATCAATCGCTGAAACCATCACTCTCACACTATGGGGACCGAGCTTGTGGCTCAGTCGTTCTCTTCGTCCTTTGCCTTGAGAAGGTCGCCGAGCGTATAGCCCGCTTCGCCTTCGTCTTCCTGAATAAAGCGAGAGATCTCCTCCCGCTGTTCTTTCTGCACCAGGTCCCTGATGGAGAGGCCAAGCTTCTGCCGATCGGGATTGAGGTCGATGATAACCGCCTTCACCTGCATATCGGGCTGGTATTTCTTGAGAGCGTCATCGTAGGATTCGCTCCGGTCGGAAACCAGGTCCTGTTTTTTGATCAGGCCCTCTATATCTCCGGGCACTTTGACGAATACGCCGAAATCGGTCACCGAGGACACCGTTCCCTCTACGATTGAGCCGGGCTTGTAGGCCTTGGCAAAGGAGCGCCACGGGTCTTCGCTGAGCTGTTTTACGCCGAGGCGGATATTCCGATCCTCGGGGCTGCTTTCGAGCACAAGGACGTCGATTTCCTCACCCTCATGGAGTACGGACGAGGGATTTTTGACCTTCTGAGTCCAGGAATAGTCATCGATGTGCAGGAATCCGTCGATTCCCTCTTCCATCTCGATAAAGGCGCCGGCATTAGTGACCTTGACGATCTTTCTCTTAAGTCTGGTACCGGAGGGATACCGCTCATCGATGGTATCCCAGGGATTGGGCTGCACCTGCTTGAGGCCGAGCGAAACCTTCCCTGCAGGAATATCGTATCCCAGGATCATGCAGTCGACGACATCGCCGGCCTTCAGCATATCCTCGGGCTTGCGGACTTTTTTCACCCACGAGAACTCGGAGATATGCGCGAGGCCCTCAATGCCCTCTTCCACTTCGATAAAGGCGCCATAGTCAGTCAGTTTGGTCACTTTGCCCTTCACAACATCGCCGACATGGTACTTTTCTTCAAAGCTGTTCCACGGATCGGGGGTAAAGTGCTTGAGCGACAGGTTGATCCGCTTTTCTTCAGGGTCGAGACGGATGACCTTGAGCTCTATTTCCTGGCCCTTCCGGACAAAATCCTTAGGGCGGGTCACATGGCCCCAGCTCATGTCATTGATGTGCAACAGGCCATCGAAGCCGCCCAGGTCGATAAAGGCGCCAAAACTTGTAAAGCTCTTGACGATGCCCTTCACCGTGTCGCCAATCTGCGTGTTCTGGAAGAAGGCATCGCGGCGCTGATCAATCTCTTCCTCCATAAGCTTGCGCCTGTTGAGGATTATGTTGATCTTTTTATCTGAGTACAGCCGCTCGAGATAGAAATCGGCGTGAAGGCCGACCAGCTCTGCGCTTTTCTCGACCCGCTGGACATCCGCCTTGCTCAGCGGCAGGAAGCCCGAAAGTCCATGGCCGAGATCGACCTCAAAGCCGCCCTTCACTTCTTTTGCGATGGTGCCCTCAACCGGAAGATGGTCCTTGAAGGCGTTCGCTATCGATTTCCAAAAAAGCTTCTCGTCGGCCTTTTTCTTGGATATTACAATGTCACCGGAATGGGTCTCTTTTCGGATCAGGATCACTTTGACAATATCGCCTGCCTTGGGCGGTGTATCGCCGAACTCAAGCAGGTTCAATTTGCCTTCGGATTTATATCCGACATCGATGAATACTGTGTCGCCCGCAACCTGTACGACCTTGCCATCGATTAAATCTCCCTCCTCCAGTCCCTCGAGCGACTTGAGGTACTGCTCCTGCAATTGTGTCTGGATATCGTCCCGGGAGGGTTCATGAACGTCCATTTCCACTTCCTTATTTTCTGCCATGTGCAATCCTTGCCCTTAGAATTTTGTATACTTTCTCATAAACTTGCTGTATGGTCAAGTCTGAGGTGTCCAAATATACGGCATCTTTTGCAATTTTAAGCGCTCCGACGGCTTTCTGCGCATCGAGTCTGTCGCGCATTTCAATGTTTTTTCGTATCTCTTCGATGGAAGCGGTCTTTGGAGATATCCCGGAGAAGCCCCCGGCAGCCTGCAGGGCGAGCATCTCCCTAAAGCGCCGTTCGGCCCGAACTTGAGGAGAGGCGTCCAGGTAGAGCTTCACTCCCGCATCGGGGAAGACGACCGTCGTGATATCGCGCCCTTCGCTGACGACATCCTTTCCTTCGGAGATCGACCGGATAATCGAGTTGACTTCAGAGCGAATTTCGGGATGGCTGAAACCTGGGAGACAATTGCGTCGACCTCTGGAGTGCGCAGCTCTCCGGCCAGGCGCTTCCCGTCGATGTCCACCGACCCGTCGGGCAGATAATCGAAGCGATGCCGCTGTACAAGCGCGATCATTGCCGGGCTGTCCTGCCAGCTGACCTTCTCCTGCAGGGCCAGACATGTCACCGCACGGTAGAGGTTGCCTGAATTTATATACAGGAATCCGAAATTGTCCGCGATCATGCGCGCGATTGTCGATTTGCCGCAGCCGGCCGGTCCGTCGATCGCTACTTTCATCGTTTCCCCTTGTTTCTATTGTCAGGACAGGCGACAAGCTTGAGCGCACATACTTCATCTCCCGTCAGGTCGCGCCACTGGCCCGGCCCCAGGCTGGCATCCTGAAGGGNGCCTATCCTGATGCGCTCCAGGGTCCTTGCGCGCAGGCCGAAGTGCTCCAGAACCCGGCGGACTTCCCGGTTCTTTCCCTCTACAAGCACTATCAGCGCCTTGTCCGGAGCCAGGAGCCGCACGGAACTGGCGCGGTATCTGATGCCTTCATAGAGGATGCCTCTTATGAAATTCGAGGCGAAGCCGGCGGGAAGAGGCGCGTCTGTCTGCACCAGATATTCTTTTTCAACGCCGCTCGAGGGGTGCATGAGCTTCGACGTCAGGTCTCCGTCGTTGGTGAAGAGCAACAGGCCGCTCGACCACTGATCGAGCCGGCCGACATTGTAGAGCCGCTCTTTTACGGTCTTCGCGATGAGATCGATCGCGCAGGNGCGGCCCTCCGGGTCGCTCGNCGAAGAGAGGTAGCCCTTGGGCTTGTTGAGGAGGATATAGCGAAATGATCTTTGGGGAGAGACTTGGACAGGCTGGCCATCCACCTCTATTTTTTCGAATCCGTGGATTTTTTGCCCGATGCTTGCAGTTTCGCCGTCGACGGCCACCCTCCCCTGCCGGATCATCTCTTCGCAGGCCCGGCGCGATGCGAGGCCGCCAGAGGCGAGAAAGGCGTGCAGACGGACCAGCTTCTCTTCGGGTGCTTTCATCCTTCGGGCGTCTCCGGCTTTGAAAATCGGGCATTCTCTATTTCATCCAGCTTGGGCAGGTCTTCGATCGAGTCCAGTTTAAAGTACTTTAAAAACTCATTGGTGGTGCCGTACTGCATGGGTTTGCCGGGGGCATCGCGCTTTCCAAGCTCTGTGATGAGATTCTTGGCCACGAGGAGGCGGATCATGGCATCGACATTGACTCCGCGGATGGCCTCGATCTCCGCGCGCGTGATCGGTTGGGAATACGCGATGATGGCGAGCGTTTCCATCGCGGCGCGCGATAATTTCATCTCGTTCTTTTTGCCGTAGTGGTCCTTGAGCTGGTCCCAGAATAAAAGTTTCGGGGCAAGGATCCAGCCGCCGGCGCTCCGCGTCGGCGCGAAGCCGTGCACCGGCTGGTCGAATTCCGTGCAGAGCCGCTGCAGAAGGAGCGATACCTGTTCTTCGGAAAAACCCGATAGTTTTGCGAGCTTCTCCTCAGAGATGGGCTCGTTCTCAAGAAAAAGGATCGCGCCGATGAGCGCTGCGTTGCGGTCTAGCTCTTCATTCATGGGGGTCTCCGGCTGCGGCATATGGAATTATGAGAATATCGCCAAAAAGCCTGTGCTGGCGGATCCGGATTATCCTGTTCTTCGTCGAGTCCAGGACTGCAAGGAAGGCACAGGCAAGGTCCAGCGCCGAGGCATGCTTGGCGATCAAGTCATCAAAGCGAAAACGGCCCTTCCTTGCCAATAGTTCGTTGATGAGCACGATTTTTTCGTTGATGCTCACTTCTTCGTAAAGGTCGATGATCCTCTCCGAATTGAAGTGGCGGATCATCGAAGCGAAAGTTCTCAGAAGGTCCCATGAATCCGCAGGTATCCAGGGATCATCGTCGGGACTGTCGGCAAAGGGCAAGGGGCGCTGCGACGCCGACCTCTCGACAAACCACTCGACTTCCATCTCGCGCTGTTCCATCAGCTCCGAGAGTTTCTTGAACCGGTGATATTCGATGAGCTGGTCGATCAAGGTTCTTCTGGGATCGTCGATCTCTTCAAGGTCGTCGTCGGAATGGGGAAGGAGGCTCCTCGACTTGATGTAGAGAAGCGTCGCCGCCATCTGATAGAATTCGGACACTTCGTCGAGATTGGCTGAAGGGTCGCTGTTCAGGCACTCCAGGAACTGCTCCGTGATGCTCGAGAGGTGAATGTCGTAGATATTCATCTCGTTCTTTTTTATCAGATAGAGCAAGAGGTCCAGTGGGCCCTCGAAATCGCTCAGGTGAAAGGTTCGTCCATTTGAGAAATTGACAACCTGCTCTTTGTCGGAATCTGTATCGAATTCTTGCATCATTCTGAGTATGGCTCATCATACTGACAGTCGTTGACCGGGTAAATACCTTGGGGAGGAAGGGCCGCCGCAAGTCGCTGTATCGAGATGCCCAGTCCGGGATGGCAGAGTTCGTAGTCGAGTTCCAGAAGAGGCAGGAGGGCAAATTTTCTTTCGGCCAGCCCCGGGTGAGGGATGATCAAATCCGGCTCTGTAATTATCTTCTGTCCGTACAGAAGAATATCTATATCGAGGGTGCGAGGGCCTTTTTGGATTTCTCTGCTTCTGTCCCTGCCGAACCGGGCCTCGATCTCATGGATTTTGTTGAGGAGGGCCCGCGGACTGAGGTCGGTTGTCCCGCACACGGCCATGTTGAAAAAATCTTCCTGATCTTCGTAGTAGCGCGCCCGGGAGCGCCAGAGGCCAGAATGCCGACAGTCGGAGAGAGTGGCCGCCAGCTCGTGGCACGCTGCCTTCAGAATGGCGGGAGAGTCCCCTCTGTTTGAGCCCAGTCCCAGCCAGACCTTTTCCATCATCGAAACACCCCATTCCGGGGCTCAAGGCGTCCGGACAATGCCCGATCTCTCCAGAAGTCAGAACAGATCTTCTGCCCTGATTCTCGAGTCGTCGGAATCCGGTTTGTTCTGGACAGATTCCTTTGCGAATGAATCTGCGGCGATATCCTTGGCCTCTTCGCCCGGATTCGTAGTTGTGCCTGCGGCCTTGGATTTTTCGGGATTGAACATGATCTCTCTCACCTGTGCCTCGATTTTCTTGGCCGCTTCGGGGGTCTGCTCGAGGTAGGCTTTGGCATTCTCCCTGCCCTGCCCTATTTTCTCGCCTCCGTAGGTGTACCATGCCCCTTTCTTGTCTATCACGTTGCACTTGACGGCCGCATCCAGAAGCGAGGCGCTCCAGGAGATGCCTTTCCCGAAGATGATTTCGAGTTCCGCCTTGCGGAAGGGAGGGGCAACCTTGTTCTTGACGACTTTTACGCGCACCTTGTTGCCGATCGCCTCTTCGTCCTGGCCCCNCTCGATCGTCTCAATTCTTCGGACTTCCAGCCGGACCGATGCATAGAACTTGAGGGCGTTGCCTCCCGTGGTCGTCTCGGGATTGCCGAACATGATGCCGATTTTCATCCGTATCTGGTTGATGAATATCAGGATGGTCTTGCTCTTTGAAAGCGTCCCTGCAAGTTTGCGCAGGGCCTGGCTCATGAGCCGGGCCTGGAGGCCTACATGGGAATCGCCCATCTCGCCCTCGATCTCTGCCTGTGGGGTGAGCGCGGCCACGGAGTCTATGACGATGACGTCGACGGCGCCGGAACGGATGAGGGACTCCGCGATGTCGAGGGCCTGTTCACCGTTGTCGGGCTGGGAAATATAGAGTTCCTCGGTGTCGACACCGAGATTCTTGGCATAGATGGGGTCCAGCGCATGCTCGGCATCGATGAATGCGGCGATGCCGCCTCTCTTCTGAGCCTCGGCGATCGCGTGCAGGGCCAGCGTCGTCTTGCCCGACGATTCCGGGCCGTATATTTCGATGATCCTTCCCCGCGGATAGCCGCCGATGCCGAGGGCCTCGTCGAGCAGGATCGAGCCTGAAGAGATGATATCGATCCCGTGCGCGATCGTATGTGCGCCCAGCTTCATCAGGGCGCCCTGGCCGAACTGCTTTTCGATCTGCAGCCGCGCCGCTTCCAGGGCTTTCAGCTTCTCTTCACGCTCCCGCTGGACTTCGGGATCGGCCTTGTTCTGCCCTGAAAGGCCGCTTCCGTCTTGTTCCAATTCTTCCGCGGTGCGGGTCTGTCGTCTCGCCATTCTACATTGCCCTCCATCCTCTACTATGACGCGCAAATTGTATCACACGATTGAAATTTCTGCACCCTTCTGCATGCCTTTTTGCATCACTGCCCGTGGCGTATAAGCTCCGCAGGCGCAATACGTGAAGATTTGACTGCGGGCACAAGAGAGACAAGTGCGCTCACCGCAATCCCCACGCCCACAACGATAATAATATAATCCCAATTGATGGAGATAGGTATACGTTCGAGGTAATAATCGGGGTTGAGCAGGGTTACTGGATGCGAAGCCGGCGCCAGCAGCCTTGAGACGAAGTTTATCGCCGCCTGGATGCCGCTGAGTATCTGATTGATATAGAACGAAATAAAAATGCCGACCGCGCTGCCTGCAATGCATCCCAAGGTGCCTGTCGCTGCCCCTCCCAGAAGGAAGATCGATGCCGTCTGCTGCGACGAAACTCCAAAGGACCTGAGAATTGCAATCTCTGTCCTGTGCTCGATGACATAGGTAGTGAGAGCCGAAGCGAGGTTGACCGCGGCGACGATGATGGCGATCGCCATGATGAGGATGAGGACCGATTTGGTGCTGGAGAATGACGCGAAGAGACTCCGCTCGATGTCCCGCCAGGTGCGGAGGCTGAAGCCCTGTACGCCCGAAAAGCCCGACTGTGAAAGTTGATCCGTGATCCCGGAGGCAAGTGCGTTCAGCCCTGCGCCGTATGGGTCGACAGTTTTTATGCCAATGAAGGCATATGCAGTCGAAGGGTTCAGAAGGCGCAGCGCCGCCTCGGACCGAACGATGAACCAGTTCGCGTCCAGTTCACGGTAGCCGCTCGATACAATGCCCGCGACGCGGAAAATGCTCAGTCTGGGGAGCATCTGCCCCTCGTGGGCATCGCGGAGCGTGATGAGCGTGACGGTGTCGCCGACACCGACCCCCAGGGCCCTGGCGAGATAGCGGCCGAGCACCGCCTCGTTTTGCTTTTCGGGATATATGGTGCCGCCGTCTGTCTGAATGAATTTTTTAAAGCCCTCATCCGCCATGATGGACTGGTCCAGGCCCCGGACCTGGGCAGAAGTCGAGCCCCTGGAGGACGCCGCGAGACCGATGCCGTCCACCTCGAACGAGGCGGAAGCGACACCTCCCAGACCGGCGATGTCGCGCTGAAGCTTTTCCCTGGTTTCGCCAGTCAATGTGAAGGGAAGAGCCAACTGCAGGTGGCCTGTCTTGGTCTCAAGGTAGCGGTCGGTGATCCCCTGAATCATGCCGTTCGACACAAAGAGCACGATGTACAGCGGCACAATGCTCACGCTGATGCCCAAGACCGCTCCCCAGAACGCGCTGTGCCTCACCCGGTGGACGGGAGCTTTTGGGTTCTGAACCGGTTTTCCGAAAAGAAAGCGAAGGCCCAGGAAAAAGAGAGGCTTTAGGTTACGAGCCTTTATCTGATGCATTCGAAATGCCCCCCTTGAGGAGGAAGGAGGTGTCGCCGATCGTCGCGAGCTCCGAATCGTGCGTCACGAGCACAAGCGTCGTCTTTGCAGCTTCGGGGAGGCGCTGCAGCAGCGACCGCAGCTCTTCCGAGCTCGCGGCGTCCAGATTGCCCGTAGGCTCATCGGCGAGCACTATCGGCGGCTCGTTGATGAGCGCCCTTGCGATCGCGACTCTCTGCCGCTCTCCCCCGGAAAGCTGAGAGGGATAGTGGTGCGCGCGATTTCTGAGCCCCACCAGATCGAGCAGTTGTGTCGCCCTCTTCCATGCGTCCGCGCGGGGAAGACCGGCCATGTAGCCGGGGAGCGCCACATTTTCGAGCGCGCTGAAATCACCGAGGAGAAAGTGAAACTGGAACACGAAGCCCACGACTTTTCGCCTGAACACGGAGAGGGATTTCTCCTGCAGGGTCTGCAGTTCGTAGCCGTCGACGCGCACGCTGCCGGAGTCAAAACGCTCCAGACTGCCCAGAATCGCCAGGAATGTGCTCTTGCCGGAACCGCTTGGCCCGAGGATCGTGCAGATCTTGCCTTTTTCCAGCGAAAAATCCGCATGGTCGAGGATATGCAGCACTTCGGCGCCGGAAGAGAAGGTTTTTATAAGATCTCTGCATTCGATTATGGGTTCATTCACTTCGCAAGACCTCCAGTGGAGAAGCGTTTCTGAAACGCCGGTATGCAAGATAGACCGCGATGGCAGGGAAAATGACCGCAAATGCCGCGATCAGGCTTATGTCCGAGGTGAAAATTCTCGAAGGGATCCCCTCGGTGTAGAAGACGGTCGGAGAAAACAGCCTGAGGTCGGGGATACTTTTTGCGATGCCCATGCGGTACAAGAGGGACATGATCCCGTCGAGCAGCGCGATGGCGCCGTTTATGATGCGGTCGACATTCTGCGCAATGGGAATGCCGACCACAATGCCAAGCGCGGCACCCACGATGCCGACGATGAGTCCTTCGAGCATGAAGATCGTGGAGATGGACCGCTGGCTTGTGCCGAATGCCGACAATATGGCCAGGTCCCTCGCCTTTCTTGCGATGGTGCGGCGCATCGAATAGTGAATGTTGATGGCCACGACCGCGAAGATAATGCTGACGAGGAGAAACATCACTATTTTTTCAGTGCGGAGCGCGCTGAAAAAGCTGCGGTTGTAGTCGCGCCAGGACTCGATGCTCTCTATCCCCTCTTCGTGAGAGAGCGCTGCGACAAGCGCATCCGCCTGTTCCGGATTTTTCAGCTTCACCCCCAGCACCGTCGGCGCGGGAGCAAGCGAAAGGTCCGCGATTTTCTCCCGAGAGACGATCGCGAGCCCCGCATCGAGTTCGTAGTATCCCGAACGGAAAAGTCTGGATACCGGCGCATCCGTCTCATACTGCTGAATGCCTTCGTCGGGGCTCACGAGTGCACCCCGCATGGTGATCTTTATCCCTTCATAGGCTCCCAGGAGGCGCGCGGCCTCGGATCCCAGGAGAATTCCGCTCTCGAGGCCCTCCTCGGCCAGGGCCGGGGAAAGGTGCAGGGCCCTGCAGAAACCGGCATCGGAGGCCAGGTCCTGCGGCCCCACCCACATGAAGCGCAGGACGCTCTGGTGGTTTTCCGGTCCTTCGGCGAGGAGGTTCGTCTCCACGAAGGGTGTCACCGAGCGGACGAGGGGATTCTGCCGCAGTGACTGAGACAGGGCCGGAACGTGCGAATTTTCGGCCCTTATCCGGATATGGAAGCTCGTCGTTTCCAGAAGCGAATCTATGTACTGCCTCTGAAATCCGTTCATGACGCTCATGACCACGATGAGCGCCACAATTCCTGCGGCGATACCGACGGCGGCGAAGCGCAGCCCCGTCTGGTGTGCGGTTTTCCTCCTCGTCATCGACCAGCGGAAGGCGATGCGGAGAAGAGGCACGAATCTCGTATTCTTCTGATCGCGTCGGTTTTCGTTCGCCGCCATCGGTTTTCTGCCTTATTCGCCGACGAAATCATCGAGGTACGCATCGGGGTCGAAAGGTACGAAATTTTCATACTTTTCGCCCGTGCCCAAGAACAGCGTCGGGAGGCCGAACTGTCGGCTCACTGCGATAATCATGCCCCCCTTCGAGGTTGAGTCGTATTTTGTCATAATGACGCCGTCGATCTTCACTGCCCCGTGGAATATCTCCGCCTGCCGCATGGCATTCTGCCCCGTGGTGGCGTCGAGGACCAGCAGCTTGCGGTAGTTGACGTTGCCAGCCTTCTGATTCACGACGCGGTCGAGCTTTTCCAGCTCCTTGAGGAGATCGGCACGAGTGTGCATGCGGCCGGCAGTGTCGGCGATGACAAGCCGGGCGTCGCCGGTCCTGGCGGCATCTATGGCATCCCACAGCACCGCCCCGGGGTCGGAACCGTGCTGTTGCGCCACGACGCGCACGCCAAGTCTCTCGCCGTGAATCCTGAGCTGTTCGATCGCCGCGGCGCGGAAAGTGTCGCCCGCCGCAAGGATGACGGGTTTTTCGGGCCTTGTCTTCTGGACCCATGCGGCCAGCTTTGCGCAGCTCGTCGTCTTCCCCACCCCATTTACCCNCAGAACGAGGGCGATATTCAGCCTGTCGGGAGCAAGCTCGAAGTTTGCGGTCTTGATATAGGGGCGCAGGAGCTCTTTCAGCTTTTTCTTCGCCTCTTCTGTATTTGAAACACCTTCCTTTCTGCAGGAAGTTTTGAGCGCATCGACGAGTTCGAACGCGAGCGAGGCGCCGATATCGCCCTCGATCAGCAAATCCGCGAGGTCTTCAAATGCCTCATCGTCCAGTTGATTCCGGCGAAACAGCGCTTTGATTCTTTCAGAAAACTTCATAGTTTCTCCATGATTCTCATCACTGCGAGGCCTGCAGCATCAGGACCGCATTCCATATGGCGGAGGTCAGAAAAGCGGCTGTCACCGCCACGCAGGCTCCCGTCGCTATGCCCGAGGCGGTCACTGCGCTCTCAAATGCAGTGTTTCTATAGGCGACTTCCTGGTAGCCATACCAGAGGCCCAGGGATACCACGGACGCCGACAGACCGACCGCGACGCCTCCGACCGAAAACTGGAACCTTGAGCTCGCCTGTTCATACTTGGGCTTGTCCTTCCATGGTTCGATGACGGGCAAACTGGAGGGCGCAGCCGAAGATTGCGCCGATGCCATAGTGGTGTCACCCGAGGCTTGCGCTGCAGACTCCAATATCTTCTTCGCCACGAAAGCGTGCACAGCTTCCCTGGTCGCCTCCGAGAGAGCGAAGATCGACCGGGTCCCTGAAAAATAGAACGCGCCCTCCCCTGTCTTTGTCAGCAAAAGCGCCCCGAACTGCATGGTGCCGTCCTGGACTGTATACATCATAAACACGATTGCGTCGGCATTCTGTAGCGTCTTGGTCTGAAATAAGGATGCTTCGCCCTTCTCTGTCCGCAGCGTTTTCAACGCATCGATGTCGATGGAGATTATCCTGCCGATCTTTGCGCCCGCCCGGAGCGATTCTTCCATCAGGCGTGCGAGACTGGTCGCTTCGGGGTACGGGCTGCCGTTGGCGAGCGACTGCGGCATGTCGAGCTCCGCCCCAATGAGCCGCCACGACAGCGTTTCGCCTGGCTTCTGGGACGAGAACTGTGACAGGCCCAAGTCATTCGTCCGCAGGGNGAAGCAGACCGCAATATTTTTCGCCCCCTGAGCCGAGACATAGCCCATCGGCAGAAAAAGCAGCAGGAGAAGAATCAGTCCGAAAGCCAGTTTTTCAGATGTCTTCATCTTCCTCTTCGACGGCAGTTCCGCCCTTCCACTGCCAGTGCAGATAGGCCTCGATAAAGGGATCGAGCTCACCATCCATCACGGCCTGCACATTTCCGACAGAGAATTTGTTCCGATGGTCCTTGACCATCGTATAGGGTTGAAACACATAGGACCGAATCTGGGAACCCCAGGCGATCTCTTTCTTTTCGCCCGCAAACTTCGCGGTCTCCTTGTCGTGCTCGGCCTTGTAATACTCATACAGCCTCGACTTGAGGATGCTCATCGCCACGTCTTTGTTCTTGTACTGGCTGCGCTCGTTCTGGCAGGTGACGACGATGCCCGTCGCGAGGTGGGTGATCCTCACCGCCGAGTCGGTCTTGTTGACCTTCTGTCCGCCCGCCCCTCCGGCGCGGTAGGTGTCGATACGGATGTCTTCCGGCCGGATGTCGATCTCTATCGAGTCGTCCAGGACCGGCATCACGGAGACTGAGGCGAACGATGTGTGGCGCCTCGCATTCGCATCGAAGGGCGATATCCTCACGAGCCTGTGGACGCCCATTTCCCCTTTCAGATAGCCGTATGCGTATTCGCCGGAGACCTGGACGGTCACCGACTTGATGCCGCCCTCCGCCTCAAGAAAGTCGATGGTTTCGACGCTGAAATCATGGCGCTCGGCCCAGCGGAGGTACATCCTGTACAGCATGCTGGCCCAGTCGCAGGCTTCGGTGCCGCCGGAGCCCGCGTGGATGGTGAGGAAGGCGTCGTTCCTGTCTGCTTCGCCGGACAGCAGTTCGATCACCAGCGCCTTGTCGAATCGGGCCTGAATGTCCTGCAGGCTCGTGAGCAGGTCCCCTTCCATATCCTGATGATCCTCTTCCCGTACGAGCCCGTACATCTCCTCCAGCGAAAGGATGTCGTCGTGCAGTCTCTTCCATGTTTCCAGGCGCTCCTGGAGGATTTTTATCTCAGTGAGAATTTTCCGCGCTTTATTCTGGTCCGACCAGAAATTGGCATCTGTGGTCAACGCTTCCTTGGCCCGTATCTTCTCTTCAATCGCAGAGGCGTCAAAGACGCCCCCAGGTTTCCAAGACTTCCTCTTTTAGGTCGTGAATGGGTTTTGCCAGGTCTTCAAGCATGTGTCTCTCCTCGTTATTTGTTTATGCCAAATGAATATATTGTTTCATGTTCCCAGTTCTCCCCGGGCATGAGAAAGGGAGAAGGAAAATCGGGGCGGTTCGGAGAATCGGGGTACATCTCGGTTTCAAGGCAGAATCCTGCATGTCTGTCGTATGTTGAGCCCCGTTTCCCCGCAATGCCCGTCAGATTGTTCCCCGTATAGAACTGTACGGCCGGCAGGGTGGTGGCGACCGCCATGCTCCGCCCCGAATCAGCCTCGCGCACAGTGGCAAAGGGCTTCAGGGGCAAGAATGCTCTATCGATGATATAGCAGAAATCGTAGCCGCCGTTTACTTCGGCAATGTCCTTCCCTATGGCCTTTGTGCGCCTGAAGTCCATCGCCGTTCCCTCGACCGACGCTTCTCTCCCGGTGGGGATGAGCCCCTGATCGACAGGAAGGTAGAAGCTTGCGTGCATCTGCAGTTCATGATCGAGGATCAGGCCATTGCCCTCCCCCGCCAGGTTGAAATACGCGTGATTCGTGAGATTCACGGGGGTTTTCGCATCTGTCTTTGCCATGTACCCCAGCCTCAATGACCCCGATTCGGACAGGCTGACCGTGATCTCTGCAGAGAGGGTCCCCGGATAGCCCTCTTCGCCATCGGGGCTCGTCCTGGAAAACTTGAGGGCGGGCTCCCCTTTGAGCGTGGCTACTTCGTAGTTCCAAAGATATTTGTCAAAACCGCGGCGGCCGCCGTGCAGGTGATTGGGGCCGTTGTTGGCCCGGAGCCGGTATTCTCTGCCGTCCACACTGAATCTCGCATTGCCGATTCTGTTCGCAAAGCGCCCCACGCTTGCGCCAAAAAAGGGATGTCTGCCCAGATAGCCCGAGAGCGTCGAAAAACCGAGGAGGATGTCGTCGGCCCGGCCCCTTTTGTCGGGCATGACAAAGCTCGTCCAGGTTGCCCCCCAGTTCGTGAATGTCGCGCGAAAGTCCCCCGCCTTCAGTATGAAGAGCGAGGCCTCCTCTCCATTCGAAAGCACGCCAAAGGGCTTTATCTCTATTTTTGATCCTGCCTGCATACGGTACTCCTCTTGCATTGTCCGCTCCGGGCACTATCATAGCGCAGATGATAAAAATTCTCGAGGCCTACAGCTTGTAGTAGATTCTGTAGAAAGCCTCGAACCAGCTGTCGGGTATAATGCGGCGCACCCAGACCGCAAAGCGCTCGAACAGAGGGCCCACCGTGATGCGGACGGGAAGGCGGCGCGCGGCCGCGAGCTGCACGATTCTTCTCCCCGCGACCAGGGGATCTACGCCATGGGTTTCGTCGTGTTCCTGTACGGCGATGACTTTCTCGAACTTGTCACGATACGCACTGCCGTCGGGCACGATTTTCTTTCTTGACCCTGTGAATCCCGTCCTGAAGTCCCCCGGCTCCACGATGCAGACTTCTATGTTGAAGGCGCCCACCTCATAGCGCAGCGATTCAACAAAGCCCTCAAGCGCAAACTTGCTCGCAGAATAGTAGGCCTGGAAAGGCATCCCCGTCTTTCCCGCTATCGAACCGATAATGATGATTCTGCCGCCTTTCTGCCGGCGCATGGCCGGCAGGAGAGCCTGAACGACCCTCACTACCCCGAAAAAATTCACATCGAGCTGCGATTTTGCCTCGTCCACCGGGATATCTTCTATTGCTCCGCTTATCCCGGAGCCTGCAGCGCACACGAGGAGGTCCACGCGGCCCGCCCCGGAAAGCACATAGTCCGCACTTTTCCGCACCGATTCGTCGGATGTGACGTCGGTCTGCACATACATAAAGTTTGCCGGCAGGTCTGACGNGGCCGGGCGCCGCCCTCCCCCGTAGACCAGGTATCCCGCCCCCGCCAGGGACCCTGCGATTGCGAGCCCGAGGCCGCTCGTGGCGCCGGTGACGAAGGCCACCTTCGTATGATTATCTGTATTCTGTTCCATACCAGCCTCTCACTTCGCCACATTATAGACATCTGCGATGATCTGTGCGACCTGCAGCGCCGACCACCGCTCGGTATCGATCACAAGGTGGGCGCAGGAGATGTCGTCGATGTCGATGTTGTAGAGCGCCAGATAGCGGCTGCGGTCCCGCGCATCCCTCTCCCGGGTAAAGCGTTCTATGCTCGCAATGTCGCCGCCCTCCCGCGCATGAATCCGCTGCACGCGGACCGCGTGGCTCGCCTTGAGGTACACTTTCAAGTCAGCCTCCGGCACCATCCAGATTGCGAGCCTGGAACCGATGACCGTGTTCCCTTTCCGCGCGAGCATGGCCTGATGCTCGTCGAGCCTGCGGTCGTACTCGAGGCTCTCCTCTGCCCTTCTCAGGAGCTCTTCAAACGACATGCCCATATCTGCGGCCATCGAGCGAAATGTATAATTTACGGGCTCGAAACCCAGCCTCTCCGCGACGAGATGGAGCACCGTGGTATTGCCGCAGCCGGCCTTGCCCGATATAGCGATGATACCCATCTACGCTTACTCCACATTTCTAAGCTGCTCCCGAATATTCTCGAGAGCATCCTTCATCTCGACCACCGCATGCGAAATCGCCACCAGCATGTTCTTCGAACCAATGGTATTCACTTCCCTGTTCATCTCCTGACAGAGGAAGTCAAGTTTTTTGCCGCAGGACGGCTGGGCCGACATCAGCCGAAAAGCTTCGAAGTGGGCCTTGAGGCGCTCGATCTCCTCATTGATGGTGAGCCGCACGAGCTGCACGGCGACCTCCTGGAGCACGCGGCTTTCGTCGTATTTTTCTGCAAGCAATTCCTTGAAACGGGCGACTATCTGGTCGTGGACCAACTGCTCGAGCGTATCGGCCTGGGCCTCTATCTCTGTCAGTTTCGACTGCAACCGCTCCAGCTGGCTCATGATGTTGGTCTCGGTTGCGAGCCCTTCGCGCACCCTGCTCTCCTCGAATTCGCGCCAGGTCTCTTCCAGCGCTGGCACCAGGGACTGCCACAGGCCTGCTTCGTCGATCTCCGTATTCATCTCGACAATGCCGGGGAAACGGGTGAGAACGTCGAGGGAGGGTCTGTCGTCGATCTGACATGCCTCGGCGAGGCTCCGCAGCTGTTCCGAAAGTATCTTCGCGGATTGGAAGTGGAGCTCGATATCCTCGAGCGAGGCCTCCAGTTTCCTGAGTCTGAGCGTGCATTCGATCTTGCCGCGCGCAATGCGGGATCCCAGAAAATCGCGGACATGGGGTTCGATGCCGGCCGCAGAGGGAGGAAGCGATACCGAAATGTCCAAAAAGCGGTTGTTGTAGGATTTCAGAGTGATTGTGCCATGGAGGCCGTTCTCTGAGATCGTATGATGTGCAAATCCTGTCATGCTCTTCATGGCTGCTCCTGAATTTTTCCTGATGGCCGTGATGTGCGGCTTTCTCTCAGTCTGTCTGCAATGGCCTTGCCCAGTTTCCAGTTGTCCCCCGCTCCCATGGTGAGGAAGATGTCTCCTGGCCGCAGGATCTCCAGTAACCTGTCCCGCGCATCCAGCGGTTCGTCGCTGTACAGGGCAAAGCCCTTGCCAGATGGGTTTGGGCCGGGTGCGACGGGCCTTTGAGCGAGCCTCTGGTCGGACGCCGCTCCCTTTTCGGATCCGAGCTCAAGGTCTATTGGAATGAGATCGGTTCTTCGTTCGCAGAGTTTCTGGAAGAGAGTCCTGCCGTCGAATCCCGGGACAGGCTGCTCGCGCGCAGAAGAGTAGATCTTGTGCATGACGACGGCGTCCGCCTCATCGAGAGAGGCGACAAAATCGTCCTGCAGTGCAATTGTCCTGCTGTAGGTGTGCGACATGAAGTCCACCACGAGGCGCCTATGTGGCCAAAACTTCTTGATGCCTTCGAGTGTCGCCCTTATTGCCGTGGGATGATGGCCATAATCGTCCAGAATCAGGATATTTTCGAATTCGCCGACTATCTCGCTGCGGCGTTTTGAACCGCGGAAAGAGGAAAGCGCCGCCGCGATGCTCTCCCACTCCTCTGCGCCGAAGGTCCGCGATGTCTCTGCCTCAAAAATCGCATCGGCCAGAGCAATCGCCGCCACGGCATCCAGAACGAGATGCCGCCCGGGCACGTGGAGCTCGATGGGCACAGGAGCATCTCCCACGGCAAAGGTATTTGTCCCAGCGCCTGTCTGGAAATCCCGAATTCTGTATTTTCCCTTTGCCGAAAAGCCATACTCTACAAATTTTATATTTTTTCGCTTTTGTAGGACAATGTCGGCGACCTCGACTGCGCCTTTTTGATCGGCGCAGAAGATGAGAACACCACCTTCGGGCAGAGTAAGCGCATACTCCACAAAGGCGTCCCTGATGCTCTCATATGTCGGAAAGTAGTCCTGATGGTCGCTCTCGACCGAAGTGAGCACTATCCAGGAGGGTTTGAAGTTGAGAAAATGCTTGCGGTATTCGCAGGTTTCGGCGAGGAAATATTCACTCCCCTGAATGAGGGTGCAGCGGCCGTTGAAGTTGGAAATTGCCGATCCAGCGAGGACGGTCGCCGGCATCGAAAGCGCTTCCATAAGAATGCCGGCCAGCGCAGTCGTCGTGGTTTTGCCGTGAACCCCTGCAATGCCGGCAGACTTGCTGTGGATGGAGAGCGCGCCGAGGGCCTGGGGATAGCTGAAAACGGGAATGTTGCGCTGTATGGCGGCCCTGAGCTCCGGGTTTGCCTCCCGTGAATACGCTGCCGAGTAAATGACTAAGTCCGTGTCTGCCGGCACATGCTGAGCATCGAAATTCTCAAAAAGCCGGACATTGAGAGAATGCAGAATGCTGTCGGTGTAGAATACGTCGGGGACATCACTGCCTGTAAGCAATGCTCCTCTGCTGTGCAGAATTTCTGCCAGGGCCGTCATTCCGGTACCCTTTGCACCCACAAGATGAATGTGAAGCCCCTTGAGGGTTTCGGGAAATCCTATCGTTTCCATAGTTTTCCAATTCTAAATAAAATCATGTTGAGTCCACAAGTCCTTTACGGGACAGCGCTCCATCTCGGCAGGACCTAATACTCCAGGTGCACCGAGAGAGAAAAGAAGGCCGTTCCCTCGGGAGGAAGCTCAAAATCCCAGCCCAGTTTCATTGAAAAACCTTCAAACATCGGGGATTCATTGCGATCCTTGGCGCAACCGGATTGCTCTCTGGACTGTCGCTGCATCACATTGGGATGCCCCGAGAGCGAGAAAGGCAGATCGGCGCGGATGAGCAGTTTCTCTGCGCCCCGGGATTCGGACAGCTCGAGGCTGTCGATGGAGTCGGCGGAAAAGGCAGCATGCGCATCCAGCAGCTGATTCTCCCTGTGTCTGAAGACTCTGATCTCCTGCTCCTCGAGAAAAGCCGAAGCCAGGATGTCGGATTCTGTACAGAACCGGAACGACAGGGCATTGGAACTTTTATTGATCAGCTCATAGTCGATGCTGAAGAAATCGTGTTCAAAGCGATAACTCTTGCGGCATGCCAGAGATATCGACTGGTTGCGGATTTTGCCGGCAAAATCGTGACTGAACGCAACAATCAGGGTCTCTTTCGCATTCTCGATCAAATTCCAGGACTCGGATTCCGGGAAGAGCTCCTTCTCAAAACTCCCCTCTTCGTCGATGGAATCTCTGAAGCAGCCTGTTGAGGATCGAACCGTGTCCCAGCCGCATGCATAATTTATTCCCGTCTTCAGGGAGTCCAATTCGCTCACGGATGCAGTATCCGATCGGAGGTAGCATGTATATGTGGACGACTGAAAAAGAGCTTCTCCTATCCCGTCAAAATTGAGGTCATCGAACGACAGATAATGATGGAACCGGTTCTGTCGTATCGTTTTCTCTGCCTCGACAAGAGAGGCATAGGCGGCGAGGCGCACCTCCGGGAGCAGGATGCCTCCCGAGGGGCCTATCCAGTACAGATCGCCTGACTGAGCTCTCCATATATCATCGAGAGAAGCCTTTTTCCTCGACTTGTCGCCCCTGAAAAGCCCCGTCATCGCAGATACAAAGTTGAGCTTCTGATAGAGGGCGAACACCAACGGATGGTCCAAAACGGACTGTTTTGAAATCTGGATATATTCCGGCTTGGCCGTCGACACCTGGCTGATTGTGTCCTGACAGTAGGTTCTGTATCGCTCCGAATAGCATTGGGAGAAATAGAGTGTCCTCGTCGATTTTATTGTTTTATTGAGTTGGGCGGCGGTGACGATATCGTATTCCAGGCAGTTCTTTTGAAACCACGCAAATGTCCGCTCGAAGAGCACGTCGGNGGATTCGAGCCCGCTGTCCTCCCAGCTGGCCGCAATTTCATGGCCATCGGCCATAATGAGGTAGGTGGTGCGTTGAGGATAGGCCTGCTGCAGTCTGAGCAGTGTCTTCTCATAGGGTTCAAAAATCCCCTCCGGGGTCTGGGATTCAAAGACAGGGAATAGCGAGACAGTCTTCCGGTGATCTTCAGAAGAGAAGAGGAAATAGGGGGAGTTTTTTACGTGCAGTTCCATGTAATACTGAGCCGGCAGGAAGCTGTACAGTATCTTTGAGTTCTGCAGAATGGCAGGCAGCGAGGAAGTCCACGCATATTCATAAAGCCAGGCCCNCGAAGGCCTTTTCCCGAATGTCTTTCGGATGAAGGCGCTCAGGGCCTCAACCTGGCCTGTCATGTCCTGTGTGCTTACGAGAGGGGCGATCGGATTGTAAAATCCGCCGCCCAAAAGCTCGATCTGGCCTTTGCGGACCATTTCGGTGAGAAGATACATATATTCGGGATGATTCTCTTCCAGCCATGAAAAGATGGTGCCGGAGAAATGAATAATGGATTTGATGGAGGGAAACTTATACAGCCCGGAGAGGAAAGGACGCCATGCGCCCTGGTACTCCTGTTCATAGAGCGCATTGGAGGCACTGTAGGGAAGATGGTTGTACATCCCTATTACTACTCTGAAGCTCTGCATTGAAGAAACTGCTCCTATGGTATCCGGTCGATCAAACAATATTACACGATTACTTTCTTACATTGAAGAGGACGCCGCAAGGAAAATGAAGCGCCAGCATACGAGCATGGAAACAAGCAACCCGAGCAGACAGCCCACCAGCACTTCCTCCCAGCGGTGGCCATGAATTTCCTTAACGGGCACAAATGGAATGTCCAGGCGCTCCGCCACACGCTTTCCCAGAAGGTTCAGCGCCTTGGACTGCAGCCCGGCTGACCTGCGCACACCGAGGGCATCCCGGATGACAATGAGTCCCAGAAAAAATGACAGGATGAACAGGGAACTAAAACCTTCGATGAAGGCAATGGAAGCCGACAGCGAGACAACGAGCGCAGAGTGGCTGGAAGGCATGCCGCCCGTTTTCCAGAGCATGATGAAGGCAATTTCCTTTGCCTGAAGTTTCCTGCGCTTCAATACCGTCAGAAGCGCTTTTATTATCTGGGCCAGGAAAATGCTCAGTGCAGCAGAGATGAAGATGGGATTGGAGAGGAGCGATACAAAGCTACGCGATGATGTTTCCACAGCCAAAGTGTGCGGAAAGTGCCGATGTCTGTCAAGCCTGAAAAATAACAAAAATTTCGTTGACCCTGCCCTCTTTAGGCATTATGTTGATTGTGTGTATGTCATGAGGCAGATGGTCCTGGGGGAGGATGATGATGGCCGCCGCGCGGACAGGATAATGAGAAAGGCTCTGAGCAATGTCTCTCTCTCCACGATTTATCGCCTTTTCCGACAGGGCGATGTCCAGATTGAAAATCATTCCATAAAACCCGAAGACCGGCTCAANAAGGGGGATATTCTACAGATATTCCTGCCCGAGGCCCTGGCCGCCGCATATGATCAAAAATCAGACGAGGGCCCGACCGCGCCACCACCCGTTCCTCCTCTACCACAGGAAGCGCCCCGGATCATCTGGCAGAACAGACATTTGGTGGCCTTTCATAAGCCCCGGGGCATGCTCGTGCATGACGGACAGATGAGCCTCACCGCGCATGCGCTCGGACTCCTTCGCGACCAGTTGTCCCCTTCGGTCTCTTTTTCGCCAGGCCCCCTCCACAGGCTCGACAGAAACACGTCGGGGATCGTCATGTTCTCGAAGACACTGGTAGGCGCAGAGAAGTTTACGGCGGCAATTCGAAACCGGCAGGTCCGAAAATTCTATGTCGCCATTGTGCAGGGAAAAATCAGCGAAGCGGCGCTCTTCAGCGACACGCTTTCGCGCGATACGCAGCGGCGCGTGAGCAGCGTCGACAAAAAAGGCAGGGCCGCGAGTCTCTACGCATTCCCCCTCTTGCACCATGACGGCTACAGCCTTTTGCTCGTGGAGCTGCACACGGGCATCACGCACCAGATTCGGGCGCAGCTCGCTGCCCACGGCATGCCCCTGGCCGGCGACACAAAATATGGCGGTCAAGCGACACCCAAAATTCGACATTACTTTTTACACTCCTACTGCTTATATCTGGGCTCTCCCCTGTTCGGGGACATGCCTCCGGAGATCATCGATCCTGTACCCGAGGATTTCTCTACAGCGACCACGGCGCTCTTCGACGCAGACTCTGAAAAACTGGATACGGAGATTTTTCAAGGAATAGGGCGATTGCTTGAGAATTGATGAATCTAAAAACCTTTTGAAGGAGGAAAACACATGGCCAACACCACTATTTTCAAAAAGCCGCCGAAGATCAACCTGAAATGGCCCCTTGTCCTGATAATTCTGATTGCGATAGGAGTCATCATCTTCCTGTCGACAAGCTTTATTGTCGTGGATCAAACGGAAAAAGCCGTCATAACGACATTTGGCAAGTACACGAAGACGCTCGGGGCCGGCCTCCATTACAAACTGCCCTTTGGCATCCAAAGAGCCTATATCGTCAAGACGCAGGTCATCCAAACAGAGACTTTTGGTTTCCGCACCATAAAGCCGGGGGTCGTCACGCAGTATTCGAGCCAGAAATACCCGAATGAATCCACGATGCTGACGGGAGACCTCAACATTGTCGATGTCGAGTGGATAATTCAATACAGGATCGCCAACCCCGAAGCGTGGCTCTTCAACGTGACCGACAGAGAGAAGACCATCAGGGACACGTCGCAGTCCGTACTCAACACGCTGGTCGGCGACCGGGCGATTCTCGGCGTCATCGGTCCTGACCGACAGAGTATTCAGGATGCGGCCGTCTTGCTGATGAACGAGCTCTTCACGAAGTACGGGCTCGGAATTGTGGTGACGCAGGTTCAGCTTCAGAATATCGTGCCGCCCGAAGGAGTCCAGGCCGCGTTTGAAGATGTCAACAAGGCGATCCAGGACATGAACCGCCTCATCAACGAGGGACGGGAAGCCTACAACGCAGAGATTCCCAAGGTTCAGGGGCAGGCGGAGCAGACTATAGAGGTGTCGCAGGGATACGCCGCAGAGCGCGTCAATGTGGCCCAGGGCGATGTTGCGCGCTTCGACGCCGTGTACGCAGAATACCGCAAGGCGCCGGACGTGACCAAGAAGCGCCTCTACTATGAAATGATGGAGGAAATATTCAAAGACGAGAAAAACATAGATCTCATCGACCGATCCCTCCAGAACATCTTGCCCATAAAGAATATTACGCAGACATCCTCGACCCAGGAGGCCTCCAGATGAAAAAAGTCCGATAATCATATTGGTCGTCGTCGTTTTGGCGGTCATTTTCATCGTTGCGTTCGGGCCTCTCTTCGTGGTGCAGGAGGGAGAGCAGGCAGTCGTGGTGCGTTTCGGCAAAATTGTCGCCCAGCACACGGATGCCGGACTGAAGTGGCGCAGCCCTTTTGTCGATACTGTCATCAAATATCCTAAAAAACTGATGTCGTGGGACGGGGAACCCCAGCGGATTCCGACAAAAGAGAACCAGTTCATCTATGTCGACACCACGGCCCGCTGGAAGATTGTCGATCCGGTCAAGTTCTACGAGTCCGTCAACACGCTCGAGGGGGCCTTCGGCAAGCTCGGCGATGTCATCGACTCGGCAGTGCGGACCGTCATCTCTTCAAACTACTTGAGGGAGGCGGTGCGCAGCAGCGACGAAATACTGAGTGCGAGCAAAATAGAGACATTCCAGACCGGCGAGGTCGAAAACAGCAGCACGCTCCAACAGCTTGCGATTACGCCCACCCAGTATGAAAAGATAGAGAAGGGGCGCCGCGTGCTCGCTGAAGAGATGAAGGCTCTCGTCTCCAATATTGTGCCGACCTTCGGCATAGAAGTCGTCGATATTCTGCCNCGCCAGATACGATATTCGGACGAACTGACCGAAAGCGTCTATCAGCGGATGATAAAGGAGCGCAACCAGATCGCCCAGGCATTCCGCGCATACGGCGAAGGCAAAAAGGCGGAGTGGCTCGGCAAGCTGGAGAACGAAAAACGCTCCATCCTCTCTTCTGCATATGCGAAGGGCGAAACCATAAAGGGCAAGGCCGACGCCGAAGCGTCCAAGATATATGCGGACTCATTCGGCCGTGACCCTTCATTCTTCGAGTTCTGGAAGGCCATCGAATCGTACCGCAAGACGATGCCGGCCTTTAACAAGACATTGTCGACCGGAATGGATTACTTCAAGTATCTCTACAGCCCAACCGGGAGGTAGGGGTTCATACCGCCCTGAGCTCTGCGGCGGCGCTCAGGCCCTGTTTTTTTTGCTCGATAAGCATCAGGGCGTATGAGCCGTGTGCCGCGGGGCCGGGGTTTATGACGAGCGTCCTACCTTCCCACTGGACACTGCGGCCTTCATGGATGTGGCCGCATATCCAGAGGAGCGGCTCGTAATCGTAGAGCAAGGAAGCAAAGGCGGGGCTGCCGAGGTGCTTCATGTAGCGCAGGTCCGCAAAAGTGTCCAGGGGAGGAGTGTGGGTGAGGACGATGAGGGGCTGCGGCGGCGAAGACGCTGCGCTACCCTGCTCTCCCTGTGCACAGCGCGCATGGGCCCGGCTCAGCCCCAATTCCAGCTCTTCATCGCTGACTTCAAAAGGCGTGAGGCCCATGTGCAGCAGCCCTCCTCCGCAGCCGATGATTCGGATTGTCGTGTCTGCGGCCCCGCTGAGGGCAAACGCAGTGCATCTCTGTTCGAGATAGCCCGGGTGCTTCTCAAAGAAGCGCCTTGCCGCCGGTGTGTCGCAGTTCCCCGCAATAAAAAAGAGTGTCGCATCGGGCGCAATCTGTGCAAAGACAGAGAGCACCCTTTCCGCTTCCCTCTCTCTCCCGAAATTTGTCAAATCGCCTGCGACGAAGATCCCCTTTACCCGGGGGTTCTCTCTAAGGATGAGTTCAAGTCTTCCGGTTTCCCCGTGGATATCGGCGAGCACCAGAAACATATCGGACATCTCTCGACAGCCTCCTGCTACAAGTATGTCTATCTTATTCAAGAATGCGCCCCTGGGCAATTCACGCCTGTTGGCGTATATTAGGACAAACACGGAGGATTCCACCATGAACAGCAATGATATCCGCAGGAAAGACATTTCGGGCTACAGCGCGGGGACACCGCACAACACAGCCAAGCTCGGAGAAATTGCACCCACTGTCCTGATGCCGGGGGACCCCCTCCGCGCACAGCATATCGCCCAGACAATGCTCTCCGGTGTGCACCAATTCAACACCGTACGGAACATGTTTGGGTATACAGGGGAATATCAGGGAAAAAGAGTGAGTGTCATGGGGTCGGGCATGGGTGCTCCCTCGATGGGGATTTATTCCTACGAACTCTATGCATTCTACGGCGTACAGGCGATCATACGAATCGGGACCTGCGGCGGATTGGTTCCCGAAGTCGATGTCGGGAACCTCGTCATTGCGATGACCGCTTCGACAGATTCAAATTATGCCCATCAATACAAACTGAATGGCTCTCTGTCCCCCTCTGCGGACTTTGAACTGCTCGAGCGGGCGGTCCAGCAGGCCCGGAAGAAGAGCGTCCGATTTCATGTTGGATCGATATTCTCCTCAGATCTGTTCTCTCTGTATTCTGCATTGCCCGCGGACGAAGGCTGGCAGCGCTGGGGACGCATGGGATGCAAGGCCACCGACATGGAGTGCTATGCGCTGTACTGCAATGCGGCATGGGCGCAGAGAAAAGCGCTGACGCTTCTCACCTGTTCCGATTCCAACATATCGCACAGAGAGATGAGCCCGGAGGCCCGCCAAAACTCTCTGGACTCGATGATACAGATCGCGCTCGATATCGCCTAAAGATCGCTCACTCGGTCTTCAGCACGATGCGGGCGACGCGTTTCTTGCCCGCACGCAGCATCATGGCGCCTTCGGTCAGGTCTGCGGCGCCGAGGATTTGTTTTTCATTCTCAATCTTTTTGCCGTTGACGGAGGCCCCGCCCTGCTGAATGAGCCGCCTGGCCTCGTTTTTTGAAGGCGCCAGCCCCGATTCGACAAAGAGATCGAGCACTCCGATACCCGCTTCCAGGCGGGCTCGCCCGATTTCGGTCGTGGGCAGCTGCGTCGCATCTCCGTCCCCCCTGAATGCAGCGCGTGCGGCGGTGAGGGCCTTGTCCGCCTCCTCTCTGCCGTGGATGAGGGCGGTCACCTCCCATGCGAGGCGCTCTTTTGCCTCGTTCAGCGCGGCATCCTTCAGGGAACCCAGGCGTCTGCACTCTTCCGCTGGCAGGAACGTGAACATAAGCAGGAATCGCTGGACATCGGCATCGGCCACATTCCTGAAATACTGAAAAAATTCGTAGGGACTTGTCATCTCCGGATCGAGGAACAGGGCCCCTTTTTCGGTCTTGCCCATCTTCTTGCCGTCGCTGGTGGTGACGAGGGNGAAGGTGAGCCCATAGCACTCTGCCCCTTCAATGCGCCGGATGAGCTCGATCCCCGAAACAATATTGCCCCACTGGTCATCGCCGCCGATCTGCAGACGGCAGTCATAGCGCTTGAACAGCTGTAAAAAATCATAGCTCTGCAGGAGCTGATAGTTGAATTCGATAAACGAGAGGCCTGCCTCCATGCGGATGCGGTATGCTTCGAAGGAGAGCATCCTGTTCACCGAAAAATGTCGTCCGATATCCCGCAGGAATTCGATGTAATTGAGATTGGCAAGCCAGTCCTTGTTGTTGGCGGTGAAAGCATGGACACTGTCAAAGCCCACAAAGCGATCGAGCTGTCTGACAAAGCGTTCGGTGTTTGCGTCTATATCGTCGTACGAAATGAGTTTCCGCATTTCGGTTTTGCCGGAGGGATCCCCAATTCGTGCCGTGCCCCCGCCGAGGAGCGCAATACCCCTATGGCCCGCGTCCCTCAAATGCCGGAGGGCAAAAAATGGCACCATGTGCCCTATGTGGAGCGAGGGGCCTGTCGGGTCGACGCCGATGTAAAAAGTGACTGGTCCTTCATCCATCAGCCTGGAAAGTCCCTCCAAATCCGTGCATTGTTGTACAAATCCGCGTTCCTGCAGCACTTCAAGCGCATTGTTCATCTGTGATTCCCCTTGGGTTTGCGCCAGTATAAAATGAAATTATGCCTTGCTCAAGCCTGTATATATTTCGAGAGACAGCGTTTTCGGATAGATAAAGCTCATTTTCCCCCAAAAAATGCAGAAATATATCAAGTTTTCAATGCTAAATATGGACAAGCAGCACAATTGTGGTACAATAAGAATGTCAATACGCGTTGCGTATTGGCTGCAGTTCAGTACTGTCAGAAACTGCAATCTCAAAGAATAGGAGAAAATTATGCCATCGACAGGAAAACCACTCACCAAGGTTGAGATTATCAATGCGCTTGCAAAAACAACCGGCTTCACCAAAAAGGATGTTGGTCTGGTTCTGGATGAATTCGCCAAACTCGCCTACAGCGAAGCGAAGAAGAACAAGAAGTTCACCTTGCCGGGGATCGCCATCATGAAGATCGTCCACAGAAAAGCCAAAGTCGGACGCAACCCCGCGACCGGGCAGCAGATCACCATTCCTGCCCGCAATGTCATCAAGATCAATGTTGCCAAGCCCTGCAAGGATGCAGTCTTGGGCAAATGATTCTCCGCGCTCTTATGACCTGAGCGCCTAAGCGTGAGAAACAGAGAGGGCGGCTCCTCAACGGGGCCGCCCTCTTTTTTATATTCGCCAGACGGGGAATCAGAGACTGCGCTCCGCCCTCCTGTAATCCTTCATCTTTTGCCGGATATACCCGGAGATCTGCGTGCGGGGCAGGCGTTCCTGGAGCATGCTGTCCCTGTCCCGGACCGTAACAGTGCCGTCTTCTTTTGTCTGATAGTCGATGGTCACGCAGAAAGGCGTCCCCACCTCGTCCTGGCGGCGATATCTGCGGCCGATCGCGCCGGACTGATCGTAGTCGGTGACGAAATCCTCTTTCAGCTCAGCCCTGATATCCTGCGCGAGCTCGGCGAGCCCGTCTTTCTTCATGAGGGGGAGCACCGCGACCGTGATCGGGGCCAGCTCGGGGTGGAAATGCAGCACCGTGCGCCAATCGTCCTCATTGCCCTTGTCGGCGACTTTCTGCTCTTCGTATGCGTCGCACAGCAGCATGAGGAGCTGGCGGGTGAGACCGGCGCTCGTCTCGATGATGTTGGGAATATAGCGCTCGTTTCCGTTGTCCTGATCGATGTACTGCATGTCTTTGCCGGAGAACTGCTGGTGGCGGCTCAAATCATAGTCCGAGCGATTGTGCACTCCTTCGAGCTCCTTGAAGCCCATCGGGAATTCGAACTCTATGTCGTAGGCGTCCTTTGCATAGTGTGCGAGCTCGTCGGGGCCGTGCCGATGCCAGCGCAGCCTGTTCATGTCTATGCCCAGTTTTCTGTAATAATTCCAGCGCTGCTCCCGCCAGTATTCGAACCACTCAAGGTCGGTGCCCGGCTTCACGAAGAACTGCATCTCCATCTGTTCGAATTCGCAAGTCCTGAAGATGAAGTTCTTGGTCACGATTTCGTTGCGGAAGGCCTTGCCGATCTGCGCGATGCCGAAAGGGATCTTCATCCGGTTCGACTGCTGCACGTTCTTGAAATTGACGTAGATGCCCTGTGCAGTCTCGGGGCGCAGGTATACGAGGCCGGATTCATCTTCGACCGGCCCGAGCGTCGTCTTGAACATGAGGTTGAACTTGCGCGTCTCCGTGAGTTCGCCGCCGCACTCCGGGCATTTCTTCGCGGCGAGATTCTCGGGCGGAATCTGGTCGGCCCTGAATCTCGTCTTGCACTTTTTGCAGTCGACAAGAGGGTCGGTGAAATTCTCGACGTGACCGGAGGCCTGCCACACCTTCGGGTGCATGAGGATCGCCGCATCGATGCCGACAATGTTGTCGTGCAGCTGGGTCATCTCCTTCCACCAGAAGCGGGCGATGCGGTTTTTCAGCTCAATTCCCTGAGGGCCATAGTCCCAGGCGCCCGAAAGACCGCCGTAGATCTCCGATGATTGAAAAACAAACCCCCTCCTCTTTGAGAGAGAAACAATTTTATCCATTGTCACTGCTGTATCCGCCATGTCTGTCGTCTCCTCTATGCCTGTTCCTGAAGCTTTTTCTCGAGTTTGGCCCAGGTGTCTTTCAGGGTCACCGTCCGATTGAACACTGCAAGTCGGTCTGTAGCGTCGGGATCCTTACAGAAATAACCCATCCGCTCAAACTGTACTGTGGTTCCCACGCCAATCTCTGCGACCGCCGGCTCGGCCTTTGCATTCTGTTCGACAGAGAGAGAATGGTCGGAGAGATTGTCCAGGAAGGTCTTGCCCTCGGGTACGTCCATGGGCCGCTCAACCTCGAACAGATGATCGTAGAGCCTTGCCTGGAAAGGAATGGCATGCCCGGCAGAGACCCAGTGGATTGTCCCCTTGACTTTTCGGTTGTCGGGAGCATCGCCGCCGCGGGTTGCCGGATCGTAGCTGCACTTTATGAGGGTGATTTCACCACTTTTGGGGTCTTTTTCGTAGCCTGTGCAGGTGACGATATAGCCATAGCGGAGGCGGACCTGATTCCCCGGATAGAGGCGATAATATTTCGGGGGCGGTACTTCCCTGAAGTCGTCGCGGTCTATATAGAGCGTGCCGCTGAAAGGAATCTTCCGCGTGCCGGCCGCGGGGTCTTCCGGATTGTTGACGGCATCGAGCCATTCCTCTCTATTCTCCGGCCAGTTTTCGATCACAAGCTCGACCGGATTCAAGACCGCCATATACCGGCGCGCATGCGCATTGAGGTCTTCCCGGATGCAGTGCTCCAGCAGCTGGATGTCGACCATCGAGTCGGTCTTGGCAATTCCGATGCGGCCCAGGAAATCCCGTATTCCCTCGGGCGAATACCCCCGCCGGCGCATCCCCGCAATAGTCGGCATCCGCGGGTCATCCCAGCCCGACACTTTCTTCTCCCTGACAAGCTGGAGGAGCCAGCGCTTGGAGAGCAGGGTGTGCGACAGATTGAGGCGCGCGAACTCTATTTGGCGGCTGGGGAACACTTCGCTGTTGCCGACAAACCAGTCGTAGAGCGGGCGGTGAATCTCATACTCCAGAGAACAGAGCGAATGCGTGATCCCCTCTATCGCGTCGGACAGAGGATGGGCAAAGTCGTACATGGGATAGATGCACCACTTTGTGCCTGTCCGGTAGTGGGGTTCTCTCCTGATCCGGTACATCACCGGGTCCCGCATGAGGAGATTGGGGTGCGCCATATCGATCTTCGCGCGCAGGGTCTTTGCGCCGTCGGGAAATTCCCCGGCGCGCATGCGGGCAAAGAGATCGAGGTTCTCTTCGACCGAACGATCCCTCCAGGGGCTGTTGCGCCCCGGGGGGTAAANCGTGATGTTGTTCTTATCCGGCACATTGGTGCCGCGATATTCCTTTATCTGCTCTTCATCGAGGTCATCGACATAGGCGAGGCCTTTCCGGATGAGCTTGCAGGCAAGCTCGTAGAGGGTCTCGTAGTAGTCCGAGGCGAAGAAGAGCCTGTCTTCCCAGTCGAAGCCGAGCCATTGGATGTCTCTTTTTATTGCCTCGACATACTCCATGTCCTCTTTTTCCGGATTTGTGTCGTCCATGCGCAGATTGCATTTCCCGCCAAAATCCTGCGCCACTCCGAAGTCGACAAAGAGGGCCTTGGCGTGGCCGATGTGGAGCCATCCGTTGGGCTCGGGTGGGAAACGGGTGTGCACTTCCTTGAAACGGCCGGTGCGCAGATCTTCGGTGACTGCCTCCCGGATGAAGTCTAGATACTCGGTTTTTTCGTCGGATTCGGACATTCTGAACTCTCCTTCCTGCGCTTCAGGGCGCAGTATGAGCAAGCAATATGGCCTGCAATGAATCGATGGGTCAAGCTCCCTGCAGATACTGGATGGCCTTTTNNCGATTCGCTCCAGACTTTCGCCCAGGCCAAGGATTTTCATGGATTCGAAGAGCGGCGGGCTGACCCGGGTATAGGTTATCGCGACTCTCAGGGGCATGAGCAGATCTCCGAGCTTCTTGCCGATTTCCAGGGCGCGCTCCCGGAAGTTCTCTTCGACAGAAGGGATATCCTCGAGGCCGAATTCCTGAAGAATTCTCTTGTCCTCTTCGAGGAAGAGGACGGCGGCGTGCGCGTCCGCCTTTTTGGGAAGATAGGTCTCCACGGGCGGGAGCTCGAGCCGCCTGTAGAGGTAGGCCATGATCGCCGGGGCATCCGTGACGAATTTCAGCCTCTCTCTGACAAGAGGCATTGCGGCGAGCTCCATCCGGTCCTTTTCCGCGTCCTCTTTCGGGCGGAGACCAGCCTCGATCAGATATGGGCGGACCAGAGCAGACAGAGCCTGGTCGCTTTTTTGGCGAATATACTGGCCGTTGAACCATTCGAGCTTCTGATAGTCGAAGACCGCGGGCGCCTTATTCAGCCGCTCGATCTTGAAGAGCTTGACCAGTTCATCCAGGCTGTAGATATCCCGGCCATCCTCGTACGAACAGCCCAGGAGCGCAATGTAGTTGATCAGCGCCTCAGGCAGATATCCGGCCTTTCTGAATTCATTGACCGCGGTGGCGCCGTGGCGCTTCGACAGCTTGTGCCCGTCCTGGCCCAACACCATCGGCAGATGGCAGAGCTCCGNCATTTCCCACCCGAAGGCATCGTACATGATCTTGTGGAGAGGTGCGGAGGGAATCCATTCCTGGGCGCGCATGACATGCGTTATCCCCATCAGGTGATCGTCGATGATGTTGGCCAGGTGATAGGTCGGGAAACCGTCCGATTTCAGAAGGACGGGGTCGGGGCTGATGTCTTCATTTTTCCACTCGATGCGGCCCAGGAGGTCATCCTCGAACACCGTGACGCCGTCGAGAGGAATCTTCAGGCGGATCACATAGGGCTTTCCCTCGGCAATATTGTGTTCCCTCTCCTCTTTCGAGAGAGAGCGGCAATGGCGGTCGTAGCCGATCTCGTCTTTTTTTGTGGCAATCTGCTCCTGGCGGAGCTTTTCGAGGCGCTCGGCATCACAGAAACAATAGTAGGCCTTGTCCATCTTCACGAGCTCTTCGGCGTATCTCCGATAGATATCGAATCTTTCGGACTGCACATAGGGGCCGCAGGGGCCGCCCACATCAGGCCCTTCGTCCCAGTAGAAGCCTAGCCATTTGAACGTGTCGTAGAGGTTCTGCACATATTCCGGCGAATATCGCGTGCGGTCGGTATCCTCAAGGCGCAGAATAAAGCTTCCGCCCTTGGATTTCGCGAACAGATAGTTTATGAGGGCAGTCCTCACTCCACCTATATGCTGGTTGCCGGTCGGCGATGGCGCATACCGTACTCGAACAGACATTATTCCTCCTCAATGCTGCGTTACTATACATTTCTGCCGATTTCTTTGCAATAATTGAACAATTATCGATGGGCCGTGCGGATCACTGGAGGCGTATGCCCAACACAAACAAACTCAGGGCCAGAGCAATGGTGGCGACGACAGCGAGCGCCAGGAGAATCAGAAAACGCCCTGTATGAAAGCGCTCTCGTTTGAAAAGGCCGAAACTCACCATCGAAATTGCATTGAAGAGGCTGATGCCGAGCAGGCCTATAGAGCAAATCTCGAATGCGGAGCGCCACCACGCTGAGCCGACAATGAGCATGACCACAGTGGAGGCCAGCCAAAGCACAAACACAGCCGTTTCGGCTATCTTCTGGAAGAGTCTGAAAGCGCGCAGAAAACTCGATCCTCCCAGGAGACCGCTTTCGTTTTTCATGGTGTCAGTATATCATAATCGTATATGGAATACCTGTTCAGTTTCAACAAAATCGCATATCTCAAGGGAAAGAGGCCGAAAGGCTGCATACTCTGTCTCGTCCGCGACGGCTCCGAGGATGTCGACAAACTGGTTGTCCATCAGACAGAACACTTTATAGTATCGCTCAACCTCTATCCCTATAATCCCGGGCATCTGATAGTATTCCCGAAGCGCCACATCGCAGACATCCGCGAGTACACCAAAGAAGAGAGGCAAGAGCTGGATGAACTTCTTCCGATGTGCATCAATGTGCTCGACCGGTACGGCAACCCTTCGGCGTACAACATCGGCTACAACATGGGCCTCTCGGCCGGGGCGAGCATTGAACACCTCCATCTGCACATTATTCCCCGGTATCCCAGAGAGATAGGCATCGCAGAGCTTGTCGGGGGCTCGCGGGTGCTCGTCCAGGATCCCAAGGATACGCTCGTCCAGCTGAAAGAGATTTTTCGCAGCTCAGCGGCCGCGGATGCTCACCTGAGTCCCTAAAGGCAGGACGACGAGGACCGGTTCCCGGCCCGAAGCGATCTCCACCTGCGGCAGCACGCTTCTATTGCTCACGCCAAAGTGTCCACAGTCCCACTCCAGCCCGTCGAGCGGCCACCTGAGCCCCTGTGAGTGCATCCCCCGGGCGCCCCTGGAGAGGGGAAAGACCGAGACAATCACAGGCTGGGGCGCCGAGAAGTGCAGGCTCTGTCCCGCCGGAACAAGAAAAGCGCTCTCCTGCGCCGTGTGCCACTCGTGGATTGAATTTTCCCGCTCAAACAGGGCCCTGACGGCGAGAAGGTGGTCGAGGCGCCCTGCCCCTCCTCCGGCAAGAACAATCTTCTGCATTCCATGATGCAGGGCGGTCTCTATCGCAAGTTCCGTGTCGGTATAGTCTTTTTCCTGGGGAAACTGCAGAATCCTGTCTGCGGGGATTTTGGCAAGCGACTCATGCCGGACACTGTCGAAATCCCCAACCACGAAATCGGGCTCAATCTGTGCCGAGAGACAGGCCTCAAGGCCCGAATCCGCCGCGATGACGAGATCGGCTTCCTCTGAAAGCGTGCGGATGATTTCACGAGGAGGGCCATCGCCCCCGGTCACGATAAGAGCTTTCATATGTATTCCCTCGTAGACACAATAATGAGCCTAAGATACACTTCAAAACCAGGAATGAGAATACCCAATATCGACCCTGAATTGAGAAAAATTGCAGATAAACTCATCCGGAACGGCAAAAAAGCCTACCTCGTGGGCGGGGCGGTCCGCGATGCATTTTTAAAGAGGCCTGTCACCGATTTCGATATCGCGACCGATGCCACGCCGCAGGAGTGCATGCGCCTCTTCCCCTGGGCAATCCCGACAGGCATACAGCACGGGACCATCACGGTCATTCCACGCTCCCGCAGATATAAGGTCGAAATAACCACCTTCCGCACCGAAGGCGCATATACCGACGGGCGGCACCCCGACACGGTCGCTTTTGTCGATGACATCTCCCTAGACCTCTCGAGGAGAGACTTCACGATCAACGCGATGGCCTTCGACCTGGCGCACAATGTTTTTGTCGATCCCTTCGGGGGCAAGAGAGACCTTGCGGACAGGATAGTCCGGGCAGTCGGCAGTCCTCTCGACCGATTTCACGAAGACGGCCTCCGAACGATCCGGGCCATACGTTTCGCATCTCAGCTCGGCTTTGTCATAGAGCCGGCGACGTTCAGCGCAATAGCCGAGTGCCGGGGTGGCCTCATCCGAATCTCGGCGGAGCGCATCCGCGACGAGTTTTCCAAAATCCTGGAGGCCCGGATACCCTCTGTAGGGTTGCAGTTCCTCGTCGACACCGGCACAGTCGAGGCGATTGTGCCTGAACTGTTGGCGTGCAGGGGTGTGCCTCAGCCCAATCATGGGCACCAGGATGTGCTCGCGCACCTCTTCGCGACCACAGATGCCGTGATTCCCGACAACCTGTCGGAGGAAGAGCTTCTCGTCCTGCGACTCGCGGCATTGTTCCACGATATCGGCAAACCGCTGTGCTACAGGGACGACAATGATTCCGTCTCTTTTTATGGACACGAGATGGAGTCTGAAAAAATCGCCAGAAAAAGGCTCCAAGAGCTCAAGTATTCCAACAGTGTCATCGAAAAGGTCTGCCATCTGGTCCGTCACCACATGTTCAACTATGAGCCGGGATGGACAGATGCGGCAGTCCGCAGGTTCATCGCCCGCGTGGGGCTTCAGTCTATCAGAGATCTGTTTGCGCTGCGCCTTGCCGACTCGACAGCCACGACAGGCGGCCCGTCTTCGTGGCCCCTTCTGTCCGAGTTTCAGTCCAGAATTGACCGTGTCGTCGAAGCGCACCAGGCCCTCAGTCTGAAGGATTTGGCGGTGAATGGCGATGATCTTGCGGCTTTGGGAATCCCGCGCAGCAGGGAGATGGGGGCGCTCCTCTCGGAGCTCCTCGATGCGGCGCTTGAGGATCCCTCCCTCAACACAAAGGAAAAGATGCTCAAAATCGCACAGGCGAAGTACTTCAGTCTGAAGCGCTAGAATCCCTTGTTCCGAGGATGGCATCGAGGATTCTTGCGGTTTCCCCACCGCGGGCGCGCAGGGTCTCGAATGCCTGCTGGGCCACCCGCTGCTCAGCCTCTTTTTTGGTGTGACCTTCAAACGGACCGAAGGTTTCTCCGTCGAGGCCGCATGAAATGTGAAAGTGCCGGGCATGTTCGGGCCCTTCGGTTTTTACAATCTCGTAGTGCGGAAGCTCGATGCCCCGTTTCTGCGCGTATTCCTGGATTATCGACTTGAAATCCTTTCCAGAGCCGAAAGCCAGCGCTTCGATTTTATCGGCGAAGAGCCTCAACACGAGAGCCTTTGCAGCCTCGAAGCCGCTGTCCAGATAATAGGCGCCAAGAAGCGCTTCGGTCGCATCCGCCAGAATGGCCGGTTTCTGTCGGCCTCCGCTGTTCTCTTCTCCCCTGCCGAGCAGCAAATAATCGGCGAGAGAAAGTGCCGCGGCGATAATGCTGAGGGATGCCTCGGAGACCAGGATGCTCTTCATGCGTGCGAGCTCGCCCTCATGCCTGTCGGGGAATTTTTCGTACAGAATGTGTGAGATGCAGAGCCCAAGAACACTGTCGCCCAGAAATTCGAGGCGCTCGTTATCGTTCCGGGCTGAGTGGGCTTCATTTATATATGAGCTGTGCGTCAATGCAACATCGAGTAAAGCAATATTATGAAAGGAAATAAGAGATAGGTGCTGGAACTGCTGCAGGGATATGCGGCGTGAAGCGTTCGGTCCGCATGGTTCGGACAAACTTGAATGCTTCACGCCTCCACCGTTTATTTTACCTGGGTCTTGATGAACTCGTAGGCGTCTTTTACGGTCTCAAATTCGTTTGCCTTCTCGTCAGGGATCTGAATACCGAGCTCTTCCTCGATACCGTACACGAGTTCGTAGGTATCGAGAGAATCTGCCCCGAGGTCCTGGCGGAAACTGGCATCCATAGTGATCTTGCTTTCGTCTACTTCGAGCTTCTCAGCGATAATCTTCTTGATTTTCTCAAACAGTTCGTCCATCCTGAAGACTCCTTATTTAGATTCAGGGGTAATAACTTGACGACCCCTGTAGAAACCGCATTTCGGGCAAACCCTGTGCAGCATGACCGGGTTGCCGCAGTTGCTGCAATGCACGATAGTGGGGGCGGCAAGCTTCATGTTGATTGAGCGGCGCCTTCTCGTCCTCGCTTTGGACGTCCTGAATTTAGGTACAGCCATGGTAGAACCTCATCATTCTTTCAGTATCGGCATGACAGTCGCATGCCCAAATTATACAAAAATCGAGAAAATGTCAAGACAGACTTCCTCGCAGTCGATAACCATATACCATTCTTGCATTTTATAAAAGGGGATGCCCTCTCTCTTTCAATATCCTCTTGAGCACTTTAGCGGCGGCCTGTGGCACAATATCGTCGGGGAGCCTTTTGTACGCCACAAGATCACGCACCAGGCTGGAACTGATATCGACATGCTTGGCATCATAGAGGAAAAAGACAGTCCTGATCCCGGGATCAAGCCGCCGGTTCATGTAGGCCATGGTCGATTCGTAGGGCAATTCCGACGCGTTGCGCAGACCCCGCACAAGTACCGTACAGTGCCGCTCCCGCGCGAAATCGGTGACGAGGCCCTCCCATGTGAAGACCTGCATGCGCTCGCCGAAGGTGTTCATCGCGTTGAGCATCTCGATGCGCTCATCGATGCTGAAGAGCCCCTCTTTTTCAGGATTGTGCGCGACGACGACATAGAGTGTGTCGAAGATGCTGAGCGCACTTTCGATGACATCGAGGTGACCAGTCGTCGGCGGGTCGAAGCTTCCTGCAAATACTGCGTTTGGCATGTGGTCTACTGTAATGTAGGTTTCACGAACGGTCAACAGAGATCCTCCGGCGGCCTTGGCGCCTTGCCGGGAGGAAATTGTGTAATGTATTGAGACCCCCATCGTTTATTATGATAGTATTATTGGCGAGAGAATGACAAAGGAGGACGACCTTGAGCATATCAGACTATATCAACACAGAATACCTGAAGAAGCTCGAAGATGCATCCGATATCGTACGATATCGGGAGCATCCCGCGTTCGACGCTGTTCCCTTTGTAGGCTCCATAAAGAAGCACCCCTACGACCAGGAAAAATGTCTGGTGCTCCTGCTCCACAAGCAGGGGCGCATGCCCTGGTTCAAGGAGGGAGAACTGATAGAGATCAAAACCCGCGATGTGCAGGCCCTGGATGAACTTCCCTCCTCGATCGACTTCGTAGGCACGGCCATCAAGACTTTTCGCATTTGGGTCCGGCGCAGGGCAATCGCAGTGCGCTTTGAGCCCTTCGAGGTCACGGATGAGGAATTCCGTCCCTTCGATGCCAACAGCATCAGCAGAGTATTATCCAAGAAAGGCAGTTAGCCATGGAAACAGATCTTGCGCGCTATTGGCGTTCTCTGGACGAGCAGAGAATCCAGTGCCTCCTCTGCTCACACGCGTGCATACTGTTAAATGGGGAGCGGGGACACTGCAATGCGCGTGAAAACCGCGCAGGCAGCATGGTGCTGCCCTGGTATGCGTGGATATCCTCCATTGCGATTGATCCTGTCGAAAAGAAGCCGCTGCGGCGCTTTATGCCGAATACCTGGACATATTCGGTAGGCTTTTGGCACTGCACGATGGACTGTCCCTTCTGTCAGAACTGGGAAATTGCACATCCGGTCCGCATCGAAAAGGATATTATCGGGCCGGAGAGGCTCATTGAGCTTGCCGTCGAGTCGGGCTGCCCCTCGATCAGCTTTACCTATTCGGAACCCACCCTGCACATCGAATATGTGGTCGAAGCGATGCAGCTTGCCCACCGTCGGGGACTCAAAACAATCCTCGTGACAAACGGGAATGCTCTGCCGGGCCCCGCCCGCGACATTCTCCTCCATACGGACGCCACCAACGTCGATCTGAAGACAGCCGATCCTGTCATATATAAGGATTCCCTCGGCGGCGAGATCAAGGTTGTCCAGAAATTCATACAGATCGCCGCTGAGCTCTGTCACCTCGAGGTCACCTCTCTCGCTGTCCCCGGCGTGCTGGATTCTCTGGACCAAATTGAGGAGATCTCCAGATTCCTCGCCTCTGTCTCCACGGACATNCCCCTGCATATTACACGGTACCACCCCGCATGGAAGTTCTCCAAGGCTCCCCTGCCCCTGGAGTTGGTGCACAAAATGGGCGAGGCAGCGAAACAGCACTTAAAATACGTCTATTCCTATGGCTGAAAATTACCTCTTGACAGATTTTCCATATTTCGGCATTGTTAGCATCACCGATTTGCACGGTGGGTGTAGCTCAGGTGGTAGAGTGCCAGACTGTGGATCTGGTTGTCGTGGGTTCGATCCCCATCACCCACCCGAGCCCGACACCGCTTCCGGTCTCGGGACTAAAACCTGAACGCGTTCGTAGCTCAGCTGGATAGAGCGACGGACTTCGAATCCGTAGGCCGCAGGTTCGAGTCCTGCCGGACGCAAGGTTTCCAATATGGGCCGCTAGCTCAGCTGGCAGAGCAGCAGACTCTTAATCTGCGGGTCGAAGGTTCGAAACCTTCGCGGCTCATCTGATGTCAAGGCCTAAAAATGTTTTAGGCCTTGACGAAAAGGCGCTGTTCCGCTAGTATGCGCCACGCACTTCATTGCGAGAGTGGTGGAACGGCAGACACGCCAGACTTAGGATCTGGTGCCTTTCGGCGTAAGGGTTCAAGTCCCTTCTCTCGCAGGTTGCCTTCATTTCTTGAAGGGAGTGTGCCGGCGCGGAAGGAACAGCTGTGGCCATGAAAGGTGGCCCCTATGAACGCGGGAATAGCTCAGTGGTAGAGCGCCACCTTGCCAAGGTGGATGTCGCGGGTCCGACTCCCGTTTCCCGCTCTTACAACAGGCGATTCGGAAACCTGGCCGAATCGCCTCTTTTTTTGCACGCGGTATTGCGGGCTTTCATCTCCTACTCTTTTGAGTAAAGACAGAGGATTCCATGGAAATTGCAGAGAAGAAAATCGAAGAACTTGAACCTTCCAGAGTGCGCATGACGCTCACTGTCCCGGCCCGAGACGTGCGCGCAGAGTACGATGCGATGATGGGCGAATATGCAAGAGAGGCCCGCATCGACGGCTTCAGAAAAGGGCATGTCCCCGTTTCAGTGCTGGAGCGAAAATTCGGTCCTTCCCTGAAGACCGAGGCGATGGGCCGCGTCATTGAAAAAGCGGTCGAAGCGGGGCTCAAAGATGCCGCGCGGCAGCCTCTGGCCTATGAGCCCCCTGCCCTGGACGGCGAGCCTGCCTTCGAGCTCGACTCCGATTTTATGTTCAGCGTCACCTACGACGCGTACCCTTCGTTCGATCTTCCGTCTCTCGATGGCATTGAAATCGAAGTGCCGAGTGTCGCGATTGCCGACGAGGATGTCGCGCACGAGCTTGAGGATATCCGCCAGCGCAACGCCATAGTGGTGGACAAGGACGGGCCTGCCGAGACAGGCGACATCGTCAACGCCAACTTTGTCGAGCTTGCGGAAGACGGGAGCGAGGTGGCCGGCACCGCACGGCAGGATTTCTCTTTTGAGCTCGGCAAGAACCTGAATATCTACAAATTCGACGATGAGATCGTCGGCCTCAAGGCTGGCGACGAGAAGACCTTTCCCAAGGCCTTCCCCGCCGATTACGAATTCTCCGAATATGCCTCGAAGACCGTCACCATTAAGGTCAAGGTGACCAAGGTCAAGAAGCAGGACTTGCCCGACCTCGATGATGAGCTCGCACAGGACGTTTCGGAGAAGTACAAGACACTGGAGGACCTCAAGGCCGCAGTGCGCTCACAGCTCTCCGAATCTCTCGAGGCGAAGCTCCGCAGGACAAAAGAAAACGCCATCATCGATGAGCTTCTGAAGAGGACCAAGGTCTCGATTCCTCCGTCGATGCTCGCTGCCGAGCTCGCGATGCGCTGGGAGTCCCTGAAACAGCAGATAGGCGTGGACAATGATGAGCGCATGGAGATGTTCCTCTCGCTCTCCGGAAAAACCCGGGATCAGCTTTTGCAGGAGTGGAAGCCGCTTGCGGAAAAGGCGCTTTCAAGCAGGATACTCCTCGACAAACTGATCGAGGCGGGGGCCTACTCTGCGACCGATGAGGAAGTCGACGCCGAAATCGCCAAGGAAGCCACCCGCACGACGATGAGCCCCGCGGAAATCAAGGCGGAGTATGAAAAGCGCGGCACAATCGAATACATCAAAGACGACATCAAGTCCCGCAAGTTCTTCGATGCGGCGCTGTCGTCTGCGACCGTAAAAGAAGCTGCGCCCGTTTCCTATTTGGACTTTATGAAGAAAAATGATTAAATTCGAATGTGCAGCCGACAGAATTTCGTATATTCTGTGAGCTGTTCATTTTATGTAATTCAAGGAAACAGGNNCATGTCTGAACATATGAGCAGTCTCGTCCCCATTGTCATCGAGCAGACGGGTATTGGAGAGCGGTCCTATGATATCTATTCCCGGCTCCTCAAAGACCGCATTGTATTCATAGACGGAGAGATCAACGACCTCACCGCGGACCTGGTGATAGCTCAGCTGCTATTCCTGGAGTCGCAGGACCCTTCGCGCGATATCTCCATCTATATCAACAGCCCCGGGGGAATGGTCACCGCCGGCCTCGCGATCTACGATACGCTTCAGTACATAAAGCCCGAGGTGCAGACCATCTGTATCGGCCAGGCTTCGAGCATGGCCGCACTGCTTCTCGCCTGCGGCACACAGGGGAAGCGCTCCGCCCTGCCTTCTTCTCGGATTCTGATACATCAGCCCTGGGGCGGGGTTTCGGGACAGGCGAGCGACATCAGTCTTCAGGCGCGGGAGATAATCCGCCTGAAGAAGCTGACCATCGACTATTTTGCGCTGCACTCGGGGCAGCCGCTCGAGAAGGTCGCCCAGGATATGGAGCGCGATTTCTACATGAGCTCCCGGGAAGCCCTCGAATACGGCATAGTCGATACGATTATGGAGCCACGCAAGCATGGCAAGAAATAAGCAATTTGACCTGGANNACAGGAGACATTCTGTTCATTCTGCGGAAAGAGCTCTTCCTATGTCCGCAAGATGATCACGGGGCCGGGCGTCAATATCTGCGACGAGTGCATTCGGATATGCAGCCAGATACTCGACGAAGAAGAACAGAAGGTCACGCTGGACTTTCTGACCGAAATCCCCAAACCGAAAGAGATCAAGGAATTCCTGGACATGTACGTGGTGGGCCAGGAGTATGCAAAGCGGGTTCTGTCCGTCGCGGTGTATAATCACTACAAGCGCCTGGTGCATAAGGTTTCATCGCCCGATGTCGAGATCGAGAAGTCGAATGTGCTGCTCATAGGGCCGACGGGTTCGGGCAAGACACTGCTCGCGCGCACGCTCGCACGCAAACTCAAGGTTCCCTTTGCGATGGCCGACGCAACGACGCTCACCGAGGCCGGGTATGTCGGCGAGGATGTAGAGAACATTCTGCTGAAGCTCATTCAGAACGCGGGCGGCAACATCCAGGCGGCGGAGCGCGGCATCGTCTATATCGACGAGATCGACAAAATCTCGCGCAAAAGCGAAAATCCCTCGATCACCCGCGATGTGTCGGGAGAAGGCGTCCAGCAGGCGCTCCTGAAGATTATCGAGGGGACGGTCTCAAATGTTCCTCCCCAGGGCGGGCGCAAGCATCCGAATCAGGAATATCTCCGCATCGACACCACCAATATACTCTTCATCTGCGGCGGGGCATTCGTCGGGCTGGACAAGATCATCGAATCGAGAGTCTCTGCCCATCCGATGGGCTTTGGGGCCGACATCAAGGCAAAACACGAGAAGAACCTTGGCCAGCTCTATGCAGAGTTGCAGCCCGACGACCTCATAAAGTTCGGGCTTATCCCCGAGTTTGTCGGACGTCTGCCGATAAAAGTCGCGCTCGATGACCTCTCCAAGGAGGACCTCAAGCGCATCATCCTCGAACCCAGGAATGCGCTCCTCAAGCAGTACCAGGCTTCGATGCAGCTCGACAACGTCGAGCTGGAATTCGACGGCGCAGCGGTCGACGCCATTGCGGAGAAGGCGATCGCACAGAAGACAGGCGCGCGGGGATTGCGCGCCATTGTCGAGAAAATTATGATCGATCTCATGTACTCGCTTCCGAGCGACGGCAATGTAAAAAAAGTCGTTCTGACACGCGATGCGGTGGAAGGCAGAGGAAGCTGCATTCTCGAATATCGTCAGAAAACAGCGTAAACGCAAAAATCAATGGGGTGGTCGCCAACCTCCGTCGGAGGGAGGCGGCCTGAGAAGACACCCATATTACCTGATCCGGGTAATGCCGGCGGAGGGAACGATGATGCGTACAAGACAATTCATCGCAATTTTTCTTCTTGTTGGAGGATTGTTCACTTCGAACAATCCTGTGTGGGCACAGGCGAACGCGCAACCGAATCCGGCTGGCGCGGAGCTTGTTATCTGGACCTACGATTCCTTTATGTCTGAATGGGGGCCCGCTGGCCAGATCGCCGAAGCATTTCAAAAAGCCTACGGCGCAAAACTGCGCTTTGTGTCCAAGGGGGACGGAGGTGCACTCCTTTCGGCCCTTCTGGATGGCACAAAGAAGCCCAATGCCGATATCATCATCGGGCTGGACAACAGGCAGCTTGCAAAAGCTCTTCAGAGCGGACTCTTTGTCCCGCTCTCTCTGAAGAACCTCGCAGATGTGCAGAAGAATCTCCTGCTCGACCCCACGAACAGGCTTGTCCCCTACGATTTTGGCCAATTTGCATTCATGTGGGATTCACAGAGCGGCGTAGAGCCTCCCCGCTCTCTGGAGGACCTCACCAAGCCCCTCTATCGCAAGAAAATCATCATCATGGATCCGAGAACCTCGACTCCCGGCTTGGGATTCCTGGCGTGGACAGAGGCCGCCTATAAAGAGGGGTGGAAAAATTACTGGAAGCGGCTCTCCCCTTCCATCCTCGCGATGACGCCGAGCTGGGATACCGGCTACGGCCTCTTCACCAAAGGCGAAGCGCCGCTCGCCTTGAGCTATTCCACCGACCCGGCGTATCACAAGGCATATGAGAATACGGAGCGCTACAAGGCGCTGCAATTCACCGAAGGCCACCCGATGCAGATCGAATTTGCAGGCGTGCTCGTTTCGAGCCCGAACAGAGAGCTCGCCCAGAAGTTTGTCGATTTCCTTCTGTCCGCGGAGTGCCAGGCCTTTCTGCCGGAGACCCAGTGGATGTTCCCCTCGAACACGAAGGCGAAACTCCCCGCATCGTTCTCTGTCGTGAGCAAATATCCCGCATTGAACGCCGAGGTGGGAGATATAGACCGCGATCCTTCCGAGGCTGCGAATATCCTCATAAGCAGCCCCTGATCGAAGTTTAAGCGAAGCGGCAAGGCGGGCGGCGAATATATGACCCGGCGAACATCTGTTCTTCTCTATGGAGCACTCTGCGTCATCCTGATCTTTTCGATGTCCCCTCTTGCCGCCTTTTTGAAAATCGCGCTGGAGAATGTGCGGGGAGGCGCAGGACTTTCAGAGCCCCCCGCCACATTTTTATCCACAATCATGAGGAGCCTCAGGTTCACAGTGCTGCAGTCCCTTGCGAGCACGGCGCTGGCGGTCGCAATCGGGCTGCCCGGCGCATGGTTTGCGGCCAGGTTTCGCTTTGCGGGCAGAAAGGCTCTGCTGGCTCTTGCAGCGGTGCCCTTCTGTTTTCCGCCAATACTGGTCATTCTGGCCTTTATCCTGTATTACGGCAGAGAGGGGCTGCTCTCCTCTATTCTGTCCCTGTTTTTCGGACCGCGAAGGCAGTATCAGGGGTTTCTCTACAGTTTCTGGGGCCTCATTATGGTGCACGCCTTTTACAATTTTCCCATTGCGGTGCACCAGATATCCGCGCTCTGGATTCGCATTCCGGACACGCAGATGGAAGCCGCAAAGACCCTGGGCGCCGGCAAGCTGAGGGCGTTTCGGACCGGCATCCTCCCCTGGCTTTTGCCGGGGATCGCCCAGGCCTCGGGGCTCATCTTCCTGTATTGTTTTTTCAGCTTTACTACGGTGCTGGTGTTTGGAGGCAGGGCCGGCGCCACGATCGAAGTCGAAATTTACCATGCACTGCGCTATCAGTCCAATTATGCCCTCGCGCTCGCCTTTTCAGTCGTCGAGACACTGTGTGCCCTCCTCGGGATTCTGATGCTCACCCGGATCCAGGGACGCACCCGGAAATCCCTGCGCGACTTCGGAAGGACGCACGAGCTGAGCTCCCCGAAGGGAATTCAACTCTTTTTCATTATAATGTACGGAATTTTTATCGTACTCTTTTTCATCGGTCCGCTTCTGTCGATTGTGATTGAAGCCTTCAAGGTTCCCTCTTCGATGGGGGGAACGACAAAATTCGGTTTCGGCAATTTTACGACACTGATACGGGGATTTCAGGCGCCCCTTCTCGGGGCAATTCTGTCCACAGTCCGACTGAGCGGCCTTGCGGCCGTACTCGCGACCATCGCNGGGGTCATCGCAGGCCTCGCCCTCTTTTTTGCGGAAAAAGCGAACAAGAACAGGATCGTGCCGAAGATAATCGAGGTGCTCCAGTGGCTACCCATGGCCGTCTCCTCGGCGATCTTTGCCTATGGATGGCTCTTTCTGTCGACGGACCGGGTCGCGAGCATTGCACTCGTCGCAGCCCAGGCCGTGATCGCCTGGCCGTTCGTGAGCCGGGCCCTCTACGCCTCCCTCCGTGCAATCGATCCGCGGGTCCGGGAAGCGGCGAAGACGCTTGGAGCCTCGCCCTTCCGCGCTTTTATGACTGTCGAACTGCGCACCATCCTCCCTTCGATCGCGGCCGCAGCCGCCTTTGCCTTCTCGATCACTGCGGGGGACGTCAATGTGCCGCTCATGCTCGGAATGGGCGAGGTGGAGACGCTCCCCCTGCTTCTGTACCGACTCACCGCCGCATACCGTTTCAACGAGGCGTGCGCGGCCGGCCTTGTCCTGGGGCTCATGACGGGCCTTGTGTTTCTGCTCAAGGAGAAAGTGATCGATGTCGCTTGAAGTCAAGAATCTACGGGTAGTGCGCGGCTCTTTCAGTCTCGAGGCCGATTTTTCCCTGGAGCGCGGGAGGGTCCTGGTGCTCCTCGGCCCTTCCGGCTGCGGAAAGACGACGCTTCTGCGCGCGATAGCTGGCCTTGAGGCGATACAGCGCGGCGAAATCAGGCTGGACGGTGCGAGGATCGATGGTCTGCCGACCGAAAAAAGGCATATCGGCTTTGTATTTCAGGACCTGGCCCTCTTTGAGCAGCTGCGCGTGAGGGACAACATAGGATACAGCCTCATGGTCCGCCATGAAGACAAAAAATATATACAGGGAAAAACTGCGCTCCTTGCCCGGCGCTTCAGAATCGAGCAGCTCCTGAACCGCTACCCCTCCGAACTTTCGGGCGGCGAGCGCCAGCGGGTGGCTTTCGCGCGTGCGCTCGCATCCGAACCTTCGCTCATGCTGCTCGACGAACCGCTCTCGGCGCTCGATGCGCCGCTCCGGAGAGAGATGCGGCGCTTTATCCGGCTGCAGCTCGCGGAGGGTCACCTTACGGCCATCCACGTGACGCACGACGTAGAGGAAGCGGTCGATCTCGCCGATGAGATTATCGTGATGCGCGACGGAACATGGTGGGGCGTGGCACGATAGAGGAGCTCGAACAAAAACCCGGATCGGGCTGGCTCGCGCGTTTTATGAATCTCGGGCTGGTGCTCCCCGTGACGAACATTGCGCCCGGAAATGCCTCGGACACCCTCGAAGTGGAGACGGGCGCGGGCACGGTCCTGTCCCTGCCGAAAGAGGCCGGTCTCGACATCCCCCGCTTATCGAGAGACAAGGCCTGCCTCTACGTGCCCCTCGGCGCCTCGGATATCGCAGGAGACCGAGGCGGTCCGGGCATAAGGGCGAGGATCGTTCGCCACGTCCGCAGCGCCTCCAATGTCGCCAAGCTGGCCCTGATGGTCCCCGGCGTGGAGAACTACTATTTTGAATTTCCTCTGGGAGGCCGCAGTGCGGATATTCCCAAGGAGGGGACGGATATCGAGGTTTCGATCGATACCGGTCTCTGCCAGCTTCTCCCTGATGAGCCTTCCGCCCTCACAGTACCGGGCGGCGGGCTTCGGGCTGATGCGATTCAGCCCTCTCGCGTATAAGATTTTCGATGATCCTCGCGCTCTCTTCCTGCGGCTGGTCCCGCCGCCACCTGTAGTGAATGGCGGCGGTCTGCCGATAGAATTCTTCGCGCTGCCGGAAAATGCCTTTTAGATCGGTCTCCCACGTGTCGGACAAAAGAAGCGGCCTGTGCTCCCTCTCTTTCGAGAGCCGCCGAGNCAGTTCAGCGATAGGCACATCGAGCCACACAGTGATAAAGCGCTCTTTCAGGACGAGACGGCTGGAATCGCGCAGGACCACGCCGCCGCCGCATCCGAGGACCATCGGAGCATCGCCCTCGGCCACTACCCTGAGCGTACTCTCTTCGAGGTCCCGAAAATGTTCTTCGCCGAAATCGCGGAACAGCTCCGCGATCTTCATCCGCGACCGCTCTTCGATCAGGTGGTCCAGGTCGAAAAAATCGACGCCAAAGCTGGCGGCGAGCAGCCGCCCCAGTTCGGTTTTGCCGGAGCCCATCATGCCGATGAGGGCGATCTTCATAGGACTCAGCCCAGAACCTCGTCGAAGATTCGCAGCCAGTTGGCCCCAAGTATTTTCTGGGCCTCGGTGTGGCTGTAGCCCCTTTCCCTCAGCGCTTCATAGATGAGGTGGAATTGTCCCGCATTCTCGATCACATGCGCCTCGATGGGCTTGAACCCGTCGAAATCGGAGCCCATCGCGCAGCTTTCGATGCCTCCGACTTCGACGATATGGTCGACGTGCAGCAAGAGCGCGTCCAGGCTGCAGTCGTTCCGGTCCGCCGTGACGAAATAGGGCACGAAGACACAGCCTATGGCGCCGCCGTGATCGGCAATCGCGCGGATCTGCCTGTCGCTGAGGTTGCGCGGGTGGTCCGTGACTGCGCGGGCGTTCGCGTGGGAGGCAATAAAGGGAGCTTTTGCGATCTCGGCCACTTCCCAGAACCCCTCTTCGCTGAGGTGCGCCACGTCCACGAGCATGCGTATGCCCTGCATCTTCTCCACAAGCTCTTTCCCCAGAGGTGAGAGCCCGTCATTTCCCTCTGCCTTGAGCCCGCGCCCGAAGGCGTTGCGCCTGTTCCATGTCAGGCCGATCACCCTCACTCCCCGCCTGTAGAACTCATCGAGGCTGTCGAGGGAATTGCCAAGCGCCTCTGCGCCCTCTATCGATAGGAGGGCACTCACGCTCTTTTTGGCTATGGCACGATGGACATCGGCGCCGCTCTTTGCCTGGGAAAAACCGACCGCGCCATGTTTGAGCACACGATCGAACGCATCGATCATCGCCATCGCCTCTTCAGTTGCGCGCGGAAGCTGTTCATCCTCGAGAAAGATGGCCATGACCTGGCACGCGACCTGCCCCCGGAAGAGCTTCGGCAGGTCGATCTGCCCGTCGGAATTATCGGTGAAAAAATCGCGATCCACTTTTTCGTCTTTGTTTATGCTCCGGCCCATGAACGACATCAGGGTATCGCAGTGGGCATCGATCACATAGAAATCTTCCTCTGGCATGGTCAATCCTTTTGCCCCTTCAGTTTTGCAATCTCGTCGCGGATCTGTGCCGCCTGTTCAAAATTCAAGGTTCTTCGCATGTTCGAACANNTCAGCTTCTCCATCTCTTTGATGAAGGATCTCCGCTGCTCCGGAATCAGTATATTATGCGTGCGCCGTATAACGTCAAGCTCATCCTGCGAAGCTTCGATCTTTTCTTCCCGGTGGCGCTCGAGGATGTCCTGGACCTTTTTGTGGATGGTCTGCGGAGTTATGCCATGCTCGAGATTGTAGGCCCGCTGGAGGGCCCTGCGGCGCTCGGTTTCGGCGATCGCCCGCCGCATCGCGTCGCTTGTCGCATCAGCATACATGACCACAAGTCNCGCGGCATTGCGCGCCGCCCTGCCGATGATCTGAATGAGGCTCGTCTCCGAGCGCAGAAAGCCGATCTTGTCGGCATCGAGAATCGCGATAAACGAGACTTCGGGCAGGTCGATCCCCTCGCGCAGCAGGTTGATGCCGACGAGGACATCGAATTCGCCGGCGCGCAGCTGGGTCAGAATTTCGACGCGCTCGATGGTCTCCACCTCAGAGTGAATGTATCGCACGCGCAGGCCCAGGCCGCCGAGGTATTCCGAGAGCTCCTCGGCCATCTTTTTGGTGAGCGTGATGATGAGACTCCGCTCTCCGTTCTGCGCCCTCTGGCGGACGCGGGCGTAGATGTCCTCCATCTGGCCTTCCGTGGGGCGGACCTGAATTTCGGGGTCCACGAGTCCCGTGGNGCGGATGACCTGTTCGGCCAAGGTCTTCGACCGCTTGATTTCGGTCTCTCCCGGCGTCGCGGAGACATAGACCGTCTGCGACACGATCGACTCGAACTCGTTGATGGTGAGCGGCCTGTTGTCGAGGGCACAGGGCAGACGGAACCCGTAATCGACGAGAGAGGTTTTGCGGCTGCGGTCGCCTGCGTACATCGCCCCGATCTGCGGAAGGGTGACATGCGATTCATCGATGAACACGATGAAATCCCGGGGAAAATAGTCGAGGAGAACGCCGGGCCGCTCCCCCGGTTTGCGGTTCGAAAGTGGGGCCGAGTAATTCTCGATGCCGCTGCAGTACCCCATCTCCTCGAGCATCTCGATATCGTACTCGGTACGCGATTTTATGCGCTCGGCTTCCAGATACTTGCCGTGCTCAAGGAAGAACTTGTGCCGCTCCGCAAGTTCACTTTTTATCCGGTCGACCGCGCGCTGAACCATATTTTCAGGCATCACGAAGTGCTTCGCGGGGTAGATGACGGCTTCCTCGAGTTCTTCCGTGGCCTCGCCGGTGACGGGATTGAGGCGGCGGATGCGGATCACTGTGTCGAAATCGAGCTCGATGCGGTACGCCTCTTCGAGATACGCCGGAAACACCTCCAGCACATCCCCTCGGATCCTGAAACGTCCCCGCTCGAGCACCATGTCGTTGCGCTCATACTGCAGGCTGATGAGGTTCCGCTTTACGGCGTCGAGGTCGACGGTCTGGCCTCTGTCCAGATAGAGGCGCATATCCCTATAGAGATCGGGCGATCCCAGGCCGTAGATGCAGGAGACCGTCGCGACGATGACCACGTCGCGGCGCTCCATGAGGGCGGCCGTCGCCGCAAGCCGCATGCGGTCGATCTCCTCGTTTATGTCGGAGTCCTTCTCTATGTACAGGTCCTTGGAGGGCACATAGGCCTCGGGCTGATAATAGTCGTAATAGGAGACAAAATACTCTACGGCATTGTCGGGGAAAAAACCCTTGAACTCCCGATAAAGCTGGGCCGAGAGGGTCTTGTTGTGCGAGATGACGAGGGCGGGCTTCTGGATGGCCTCAATGACCTTGGCCATGGTAAAAGTCTTCCCTGAGCCCGTCACCCCCTTGAGGGCGGCGTAGCGCTCTTCCCTCTTGATAGCATTGGCCAGGGCTTCGATAGCCTGGGCCTGATCGCCCGCCGGTCCATAGGGAGCAACGACTTTGAAGGGCTTCACTTTTTGCGCTCCGACAGTGTGATATAGATGCTCATTTTCCTGGACCCCCGGTAGAATTCGACGGCCACCTGCTGGCTGGGGCTCGTATTCTCCAGCGCCGAATACATCTGGGCGATGCTGGTCACGGGCTTATTGTCGATGCTCACAATGATGTCTCCGCCGATGTAGAAGACGGTCGAACCGTAGCGCACGGCCGTCGTTCCGCCCTTGAGGCCAGCGCGCTCAGCATTGCTGCCCGATGTCACCGTAGACACGAGAAGGCCGCTCTCGACAGGCGCGCCTTTCCCCGACTGCTTCAGATAGTTGACCAGATCGGGAAAAAGCTGGATAGCCTGCACATCGATCCATCCCCGCCGGACCTTTCCGTCCTTGATGAGCTGGGGGACGATTCTCGTCGCAGTGTCGACCGGAATCGCGAAGCCTATCCCGACCGAACCGCCGGACGGCGAATAGATCATGGTGTTGATGCCTATCATTTCTCCCCTGGTATTGAACAGCGGGCCCCCGGAGTTGCCCGGATTGATCGAAGCGTCGGTTTGGATCATGTTCTGGAGAATGGTTGTCTCGCTCTCCTGGATCGGCCGGCCCAGCCCCGAGATGATGCCCGTTGTCAGGGTCCTTTCCAGGCCAAAGGGGTTGCCGATCGCCAGCACTTTCTGTCCCACTTTGAGATTTTTTGCCGTGCCGAAGGGAATGGGCTTCAGCTTCTTCCCTGCCGCCGGCGTGAACTTTATGACGGCCAGATCGCTCTCGGGATCCGCACCGACGAGTTTGGCTTCATAGCGGCTTCCGTCGGAGAGGCTCACATAGAGCTTGTAGGCTTTCTCCACGACATGGTTGTTGGTGAGCACGTAGCCCTGCTCATCGATGATGCTCCCGGAGCCTGAGCCGCCGCTCTGGGGAACGGGGTCCAGAAACCAGTTGATGCTCAGCACCTCGGTAGTGATGTTCACGACCGACTCATTGTACTTTTCATAAATGGAGATGTTTTCGGCCTCTTCGGAGCTGTATCCTCCGGAATACTGCGAAATGTTGGCAACCGGTACAGCCTGGGCAGACAGGGCCTGGCTCGATCCCGTCTGGCCGGAGGACCTGAGGCTGTCGGCGGTGGCTTTTCCGCTTGTCTCGATTGGCGTGGCAAGCGTCGAAGACGACTTTGCTTTCATGGGATTGAAGATAAAAATAATGCCTGCAATGCACAGCGCCGTGACGGCCACCGAAACGGCAACAGCAATGCCGACCTGTACCTTTGAATAGAGTTTCATACTATCCTCCGTCGGACATGGATAATTGCTGCCTCAGACGAATGTCAGCTTTCCCTGCGCGGACTCTTCCTCGCGCGCGAGCATGTAGATAAAATCAGACAATCTGTTCAGCGTGCGCAGGAGCACCGGCGAGACCGACTCTGTTCTGGAAAGTTCGACTATGCGCCGCTCGGCCCTGCGCGCTATGGTCCTTGCGACATCGAGCGCGGCGGAGCCCTGAGTCATGCCCGGCACAACGAACCCGCGCAGGGGAATCCGCTCCTCAATCTCAGCGGTCTTCGTCTCAATCGTTTTTTCATCGTCCTCGTTGATGGGGCGGTCGAAGGCCACACCGAGCGAGGCCAGCTCTCCCCCCACTCTGAAAAGCAGACGCTGGATATACTCAATCGCATATAAAACATTGTCCTGAAGGCACAGGTGGCGCGCCATACCCAGGGCCGAAGAGAGCTCGTCGATGGTGCCGTAGGCCTCCACCCTCAGCGAATCTTTCTTAACCCTTTCGCCCGACCACAGCCCGGTCGTCCCGTCGTCACCAGTTTTCGTCATAATGCTCATACAGTAAAATTATCCACACTGTCGCACACAATCAAGTTATTTTGCGATCCGGTGCACTGTTTTCCTATTTATTCATAGTCCATGAAGGGAGGAAGAAGATACAGCATGCCGCAGAATCAGGAAATAGTCCAGCATTTTCAGACCCGGGGGAACTGCCCTTACTTCGCCGATCACCGTGAATCGCGCACTGAATATCTCATCTTCGGGCAGGAGGTCGATCCTCTAATCTACGGCACGCTGATCCGGGATGGATGGAGGCGGTACGGAAAAGCCATCTATCGCATGCGGTGTCCTGGCTGCAGCCTCTGCATTCCCCTGCGCATCCATGCAGTTTCAGTTCGCGTCGGCGGCTCTTTAAGAAGAATCCTCCTGCGCAACAGAGACCTGCTCATCATTCCCAGACCACCCGTATTCACCGAAGAACATTACCTGCTGTGGCGCAATTACTCTCTATGGAAGCACTCCAGCGCCCCCGACGAGCTCGATGAGGCCTCGTATTGCCAGCTCTTCGAGCCCTGGAGTCTGATATTCGAATACCGCGAAAACAGTGAAAACCGAAGGCTCCTCGCGCTGAGCCACGTGGACCCGCTGGCGGAGGGGCTTTCGTCCGTGTATTTTTCCTTTGCGTCCGAGGCTAAGGGCCGGAGCCTCGGTTTCTTCTCCATGCTGGCCGAGGCCTGTATTGCCGCCTCCATGGAGTCGGGGAAATTGCCTCTGGACACACCGATCCTGGCAAGTTCCATTGTTTCATTCTATACAGGCGCAAAAAGATTTACGTCGACCGGTCCAGGGACAGAGGGCCGCAGCGGCGCTTACTATCTTGGGTTCTGGATTCCAGGCGCACCCAAGATGGATTACAAGGCGCGCATAGGGCCTTTTGAACTCGCAACAGACGAGGGCGATTCGGATATGGGGAGCCGCTGGAGACACTATGGGTCGCAGGAGAAGGCCCTGGCGTATCTGCGCGGGAAAAGGTGGCCGGGACTGCCGCCTTAAGCGCAGCCACCGCATTCTCGTTGACTATTCCACGGTCTCATGATAGCTTATCTGAGTATTTTTTACGTTTTCGGACGAAAGGACTACTATGGCATCAGAAGAGAACAAAAAGCAGACCCCGAGCAAGGGCAAGGCNCCCGAAGAAAAGAAAGTCGAAAATAAAAAGACACAGAGCCCTCTCAAAAAGAGCATCAAAAACCCCTTTGTGTATATCGGAACTATAGTTATTCTTGTTCTGACGATTATTGCCTTTGTCCTGATCCCGGGCGTGAGCACGGGCACTTCCTCCGGGAAAGTGCCTACTTTCGGTTCCTGGCATGGCACGCCAATACAATATTCTTCTGATTCCTACTTTGCGGACCAGGTCTCTCAGATCAACGATTATCTCCGGCAGCAGGGGATGAACGAATCCCAGTCCCAGATGTACGCCTACCAGGTGTGGCGCATGGCCTTCCAGAACACGGCGATACGCATGGCAATCCTCGATACCGCAAAGCGTTCTGGCATGAGAATCAGCGAGCAGACCATCGACGAGGAAATCACGAAAAATACCCAGTTCCAGGTCGATGGAAAGTTCTCTATCGAAAAATACAACAGCACAGCGCTCGCCACACGCATTTCGACCAGAGACAGGCTGCGCGACGATCTGTTGGTTCAGAATTATTACGGCGATTTAATGTCGGTCTCTCCCTCGACCGGAGAAATCGATTTTGTGTCCTCGATGGCGAAGCCCCAGCGCTCGATCCAGTATGTCGATATCGCATATGAGACCTTCCCCCAGGATAAAGTGCTGGAGTGGGCGAAGTCCAATGAAGTGCTGTTCAGAACAATCGGGCTCTCAAAAATCACCATCAACACGTCGCAGAAGGACGCAGAGAAAGTCCTGGCCCAGATAAAAGCCAACACCCTCTCTTTTGAGGATGCGGCCAAGAGTCATTCGAAGGATTCCTACGCCGACAAGGGCGGCGACATGGGAACAAGAGTCTTCTACGATCTCAAAGGTGAATTCCTGAATGAAAAGGACGCCGAAGCGCTTATGGCCCTCAAAAAGGACGAGATCTCCCCGGTCTATAAAGAGACCAACAATACCTGGGCCTTCTACCGCGTGAACACCGAAGCCGGCACGCCGGATTTCTCCAAGCAGTCCGTGCTCGATGAAGTGAAGAGTTACATATTCGACAAGGAAAAGAGCGTGATGGAATCCTGGGCACTGGCGAAGGCGGACGAATTTGCCGGAGAGGCTTCGAAGAGCTCCTTCGCCGTTGCCGCGAAACAGGTCGGACTCGAGGCGAAGTCTGCAGGGCCCTTCATCCTCAACTACGGAAAGCCGAGTTTCTACTTCTATGGACAGCAGATTGGCCTTTTCCAGGAGCCGTACCGTTCTCTGGACAACGCGCTCGTCGGTGCAGAAGAAAATGAAACCTTCCTCACGACGCTCTTCTCCACCGCCAAAAATGTAGTATCGAAACCCGTGGTGCTCGATGCTTCGGTGGTCGTCATGACCGTGACCGACGACAAAGAGGGTACGGACCAGGAGACTTCCTATACGAAGTTCTCTTACCCCTACTTTTTCCAGACTGCAATGGAAAATCAGATACGCAGCACTATTCTCTCTTCCAAACTGTTCAAGGACGAATTCAACAGCACCTTTGTCAAGCTGTTCATTCCCTCACAGCAGTAATAGTTCTGGCGAAAAATGAAAAAGGGGCTGTCCAATTCCATGGACAGCCCCTTTTATTTGTCAGCGCTCTTCATCTTCGCTCGCGCGCAGCACCGACAGGAATACTTCCTGTCCTAGCTCGATATTGCCGATCATCTTCAGCTTTTTCTTGCCCTCTTTCTGTTTCTCGAGGAGCTTGCGCTTGCGCGTTATGTCGCCACCGTAGCACTTCGCGAGGACATCCTTGCGCACCGGGTTGACGGTCTCCCTCGCGATGACCTGACTCCCTATCGCGCCCTGGATGGCCACCTTGAACTGCTGGCGCGGAATGTTGTTGCGCAGGCGCTCGCAGACGATCCTGGCTCTGTCGTACGCGCTCGGCCTGAAGACGAGCATCGAGAGCGCGTCGACCGGCTCGCCGTTGATCAGAAAATCCAGCTTGGCCAGCTCAACAGGCTTATAGCCTGTCACCTCATAATCGAAGCTCGCATAGCCCCGCGAGGTCGACTTCAGCTTGTCATAGAAGTCGAAGAGCACCTCGGAGAGCGGCATTTCGAAGACAAGCTGGACCCGCTTCTCATCCAGGTGTATGAAGGATTCCTGTGTCCCTCTCTTGGCCAGACAGAGCGAAATAATGTTCCCGACATAAGCGACAGGTGTTATGACCTCTGCCTTGATGTAGGGCTCTTCGGCACTTTCGATCCGCGCCGGATCGGGGTATTCGCTCGGATTGTCGATATACAGGGTAGCCCCGTCCTTGAGCAGAAGCTTATACCGCACCGACGGCGCCGTCATGATGATCGACTGACTGTATTCGCGCTCGAGCCTCTCCTGGACGACCTCCAGGTGCAAGAGGCCCAGGTAGCCGCAGCGGAAGCCGAATCCCAGCGCGAGCGAATGGTCTTTCTCAAAGATGAGCGACGCGTCGTTGAGCACGAGCTTTTCGAGGCTGTCCCTCAATTCCTCATAATCGGCGGAATCGATGGGATAGATTGAGCTGAAGACGACGGGTTTCACTTCCTTAAAGCCGGGCAGAGGGGAAGCGCATGGACTTTCATCGTCGGTGACCGTGTCGCCGACGCGAACCTCTTTGACGCTCTTAATGCCTGCAATGCAATACCCTACTTCGCCCGCCCCCAGTTCATCGGTGGGCGCCGCAGTGATGCGGAAATGGCCGACCTCCTCCACTTCGTGAACCGCTCCGGTGGACATCAGGCGGACGTGCATTCCCTTTTTTATCGCGCCTTCCTTCAGCCTCAGATGCACCACTGCGCCGCGGTATGAATCGTAGTGCGAGTCGAAGATGAGCGCCTGAAGCGGATTTCCGGACCTGCCGGAGGNGGCCGGAATTCTCTCGACAATCGCCTCGAAGAGTTCGTCGACACCTGTGCCCAGCTTGGCCGATACCGCGAGCGCGGAATCTCCGTCGAGGCCCAGGTCCTTGTCTATCTGGCGCCGGACGCCCTCCACATCCGCGGCGGGCATGTCGATTTTGTTGATGACGGGAATGATCTCCAGATCGTGCTCCAGCGCCATGTACATGTTGGAGAGTGTCTGAGCCTCCACTCCCTGGGTGGCGTCTATGACGAGAATCGCGCCCTCGCAGGCTGAGATCGCCCGGGAAACCTCGTAGGAGAAGTCGACATGTCCGGGAGTATCGACGAGGTTGAGCATATAGGTCTGGCCGTCCTTTGCGGCATAGGGCAGGCTGACGGCCTGGCTCTTGATCGTGATCCCCCGTTCGCGCTCTATGTCCATATTATCGAGCATCTGGTCCTGGAATTTTCGCAGATCGATGAGGTGGGCTTTCTCGATAAAGCGGTCTGCGAGGGTACTCTTTCCATGATCTATATGCGCGATAATACAAAAATTGCGAATGTGCTCCGGTTCGATCATATGCCCAATGTATACGAAACAGAGCCTTTTATCAACGGAGCATGAATTTGAGGACGCGGCTGTGGCCCCACCGGACAGACATCTGACGCCGGGCCCTATGCCGACAGATTCTATAAAGATATAATGAGGAGGTAATGGAGGTACCATGAATCTTCAAAATCTTCCAGTCGTGACAAAAGAAGGAACCCGAAACGATCACAGCATCATGGTATATGCGCTCTCTACGTGTGGATTCTGCAAGAGAGCCCTCGCCTTCCTCGATGCGAACCAGTTTGCATACAAGTATCTCTTTGTGGATCTCATCCCGATCGACGTGAAAAATGGAATAAAACAGGAGCTCAAAGAGAGATTCAAAGAGAACGTCGCTTTTCCCTTTGCAGTGATAGACGACAAGAAATACCTCGTCGGCTTTATCGAGGCGGACTGGAGATTGACACTGCAAGTTTAAATTTCCGCTGGAGACAGGCATGACGAACTATAAGACGATTGAACAGACGACCATTTTCACCCAGATGGTCGCAAACAAGCAGGGCTGGGACCTCAATCCCGACCAAGCCTTCTATGATACCCTCGTCGAAGGCCTGATGAAGAACTACAACCGGTACGGGTACTTTTTGTGCCCCTGCCGGGACACCGAAGGCAGTCGGGAAGCCGATAAGCTGGCCATCTGCCCCTGCGTCTGGGCCAAACCGGACATCGCCGAATATGGCCACTGCTATTGCGCACTCTATCTCTCGAAAGAATTCGTTGCGGCAGGGAAGACGCCGGAGGCCATTCCTGACCGCAGATTCGAAGAAGCATGAGGGACGTCTATCTCGACTGGGCGGCCACAACTCCCGCTGATCCTGAAATACTGCACAGGGCTCTCGAATCGAGCCTGGAGGCCTATGCCAACCCCTCAAGCAGGCATTGGCTCGGCCGAAGTGCGAAGCAGTTGCTGGAGGAGTCGAGGGCGGGGCTTCTGCGCACCCTGGGTATTTCGAAAGGTTCCCTTGTCTTTACGGGGAGCGGCTCGGAGGCCGACCACATACCGCTGCTCGCCCTCCTTGCCCGACTGAAGGCCGGCTCCTCACGAAGGCCCCTGCACATCATTGTCTCGGCAATCGAACATTCGGCCATCGACTGTCAGGTGCGCTCGCTGGAAAAACTCGGCATAGAGGTTTCATGGATTAATCCCGATGTTCATGGACATATCGAACCGGGCCAGGTTGCGGCGAGACTGAGGAAAGAGACGGCGCTCGTCAGCGTCATGGGCGTGAACAACGAAACGGGAGCCATACAGGATATATCCGCCATAGGACGGGGCATCGGAAATGCGGCGCTCGAGTCGGGCATGAAAAAGCCATGGTTTCACGTCGATGCCGTCCAGATGCTCGGCAGGCTGCCAATGCGCGACATGCCGGCATATGTCGACAGTTTTGCCGTTTCGGCGCACAAGATAAGGGGGCCCAGGGGAATTGGGGCGCTGTGGCTTTCGCGCCCCCTGGAGGCATTCGCGTGCGGCGGCGGCCAGGAGAGCGGCATTCGTCCCGGCACCGAGAATCTCTTCGGCGCGCTTGCGTTTCGGTGTGCGGCGGAAGTGGCCTGCGAATCCCTGGAGGCGCATACCGCCCATGCACGGGAGCTGGAGACCCGCCTCATCGAAGGTGTCGCGCAGATCCGGGGAGCGCTCCCTGTCCCCGTGCGGACCCCGCGCGATGAGGCCTATGTCCCCTCCATCCTCTCCATTGCCTTTCCTGGGCTCGGAGGAGAGACGATGGTGCGCGCGCTCTCCGATCGGCACATCGCCGTCTCTACCGGTTCGGCCTGCTCGTCCAATCAGCGGCACCAGGGCAGGCGCGTCCTGCAGGCGATGGGCGTCCCCGACGACATAGCTTTTTCGGCGATCCGCGTCTCGACCGGTCCGCTTACGACTCCGGAAGACATCGACGTTTTTCTCGAGCAGGCCGAGGACTTGTACAGAAAGCTGAAAACCTGATACTACAGGGGCATGCGTGCTTTTTTCCTCATCAAGCCAGGAGAAATCGAGTTAAAACTTGGCAATAGACGTGAGTTCACCCAGAGACTGAAGGACCAGATACGCAGGCGGCTGAAAGGCCTTCACTTCGAACTCGAAGAATATCCCGGCAGATTTTTTCTCAGCATCGAGGAAAAAGATTCGGAGCTCGCGCTCTTCGTCCTGGAGCACTGCCCCGGCGTCAACGGCGTCGCGCGGGCCATAAAGACAGAGAAGCGGGTCGATTCGATCGTGCAGGCCGCATTCGAATGCGCGGCTGCGGAAGTCGGCTCCGGCGCGCGCTCATTCAAGGTCGAGACCCGGCGCTCGGATAAAAGCTTTCCTCTCGATTCCTACGGCATGTCGGCCGCCGCGGGCGATGCGGTGCGGGAGCATTTCCCTGCCCTCACGGTCGACGTCCATACGCCCGATTTTGTCCTCATGGTCGAGATACGGGAGCGAGCCTACATCTATTCCAGCACTGCTCCCGGGCCAAGAGGGCTGCCCGTAGGGAGTCAGGGCAAGGGCCTTCTCCTGCTCTCGGGAGGCATCGATTCNCCCGTGGCGGGCTATATGATGGCGAGGCGGGGCCTGGCCCTCGAGGGTGTGTACTTCCATACCTATCCCTACACTTCCCTGGAAGCTCAGCAGAAAGTCGAACGCCTCGCAGCCCGCGTCGCCATATGGTCGGGCGGCATGCACCTGTGGATCGTGCCCTTCACCGAAGTGCAGCAGACCATCGCCCGGGGCCCGCAGGAAGAGGCCAATACGCTCATGCTCCGCATGGCGATGATGCAGGCTGCGGAGCTGATAGCCCGCCGCATCAATGCCAAGGCCATCGTCACGGGGGAGAGCCTTGGGCAAGTCGCAAGCCAGACCGCAGAGAATATGCGCCTCTCACAGAGCCCGACATCGCTGCCCGTATTCAGGCCCCTCGTCGGCATCGACAAGGAAGAGACCATCGCCCTCGCAAGGCGCATCGGCACCTACGACATCTCAATACTGCCGTACGAGGACTGCTGTGTCCTGTTCAGCCCGAAACACCCGGTCCTGAAGCCGGATTTCGACGAGTTTCACGCGTATTTCGCGTCGCTCGCGCTGGGAGATGCCATAGAGACCGCTGTTCAGAATGCAGCGGAGAAGACATTGAATTTTGCAGATGCGCTGAAAGAATATGGCCATCAGATTCCGGAGCAATCCTGAACTGTTTTTTGGAAGACAGGAATGGGCGTATCGGCTCTAAGTAAATATCTAAGTAAATAAAAGAGGGGCTGTCCAACTTCCTGAACAGCCCCTTCATATCCCCAAGGGGAATCGAACCCTGTTGGCGGGTTGAAAACCCGCTGTCCTAACCGCTAGACGATGGGGACCAGTGGTCGACACTCAGCCCGCTCGGGCTGAATATCTTGCCGAACGGCAGTGAACCTATCAAAATTTCCGAAGCGTGTCAATATATTTCCTTGTCTGCGCCCGTTATATCTCTTCTTTCGCGATGTTCTCCTGTATCTTTTTCTGCAGTGCCTGGGCGAGCTTGTTTTCGGGTTTGATCCGGAGGGCGATCTCGCAGTCCGCATGTGCCTGTACATAGTCGCCGAGTTGCCACCAGCACAGCGCCCTTCTGTATCTGGAAAAGAAATGATAGGGATGTATCGCAAGGGCCGCCGTAAAGTCGTCTATCGCCTGCCGCGGATCCTCCTGAATGCTCTTCACTACCCCGCGATAGTACAGGGCCTTGTAGCAGTCGGGGTCGAGCATCAGGCAGCTTGTGAAGTCGGCGAGGGCGTCTGTGTATTCGGACTGGGCAAAATATGCCATGCCCCTGTGCTTAAACACCACTGAAGCGATCGCCGCCTCGGGCTTCCTGGAGAGAATTTCTGTATAGATTGCAATCGCGGTCTTGAAATCCGAGGCATTGTGGGCATCGAGGGCGGAGAGAAGCAGAGTATCGATGTCGAGCTCCGCCCGGGGGTGGCTCTCGCCCTGTCTGGNGGAGGGCTTTCCCGGCCGGACCGGGACGGGGTACTCGCTGCTCAGCGCATCGGTGATCCCGAACATCTGGGCACTCTTCTGCTCGATCTTGCCGTAGAAGGCTTCCCTGCGTTTTTTCAGTGCGCTGTTCAATTTCTTCTGATAGTCCAGAATCTCCTGGAACGTGATATCGGAGAGTGTGAGGGTCGCATTCAGTGCGGCGAGCTTTCTTTTCAGCGGCTCGTCAAAGGGGGTAAATTCAGCCTTGTAGACGAGCTCGTGCTCGACTTCGGCCCAGGCCTCCTGCAGGATGGTCCTCAGCTGAATTTCAATGACATTGCGCTCAAGGCCGGGACAGAGAGGCAGAATCTCATCGGGTATGCGGATGAGCACATGGATGGACTCGTAGCCGAATTCCCTGAATGAGCGGTCCTGCCCCTTCCGCTCGATCTCGACGATGTCGTACTGCTTGCCTATGGCTGCCTCTACATCCTCCAGGTCCCTGAGAANAGGACAGATGATCCGCATGGCCAGCACGTCGTTGATCGGCAGAGGGTCCTTGTGCTCGTCCCAGGCATTTTTCAGCAGTTTGATTTTCTTTGCAAAATACGATTCGAAATCTTTGACGCGGCTTTTGATTGTCGGGTGAATTCCCCTGCGCTGCAGCAATCTGGAGATATCGCGGACGGTCTTTGCAAGCGCTTCTTCGTAGCTGGCGCGATTTTTACTGTATGTCTCCGAAAGAAGAGCTTTGTTCGGAATATTTTCTACATCGCCCATACAATGTTAAAGGTATCATGAAACGCCTGGGATGACAAATGAATATGTCCGGCACGCCGCGGCCCGGATGTGCGGCCCGGCTCCCGGGGCGAACATCACCTTGCCAGTGTCCCGTTGATATACAGATAGATATGAAAGTTGCCGGGAATCGTGTCGTGCAGGCTCTTTGTCACCGCATCCTTGAACATCTTGTATTCGGAGGAGAGGCCGGGCAGGTCTTCCGTAGTAAAATCGAGGTACAGGGTATTCGAGTCTGAAACTATGCGTTCCAGCGAGATATCGACGTGCGCTATGGGCTGGAGGTTTCGCGAAAGAGGCCCCAGCAGGAGCTCTTCCACGGTATCCTTCGCTTTTTCTTCAAAATTGCCGATAGGAGCTATCGGCCGCTTCTNCAGCTTCAGTGCCCGGCCGCTCTTGTCGGGGAAATAGAGCCGCATCCCATTGAACTGCAGCGTCGGCCCCCACCAGATGATGACCGCTACGGCGACAATAATGAGCAAGGCTATTATATAGCGCTCTTTGTGTTCAAGATTTGATACTGCACCCATATTACTGCTCGAAATGTTCGATAAAATCGCAGACCCCATTGTATATGGCATCCGCTATCCGTCTCAAGTAACCGGCCTGCGTGAGAAGGAGAGCCTCATTCCTGTTCGTCACGAAGCCGACCTCGATCAGTATTGAGGGCATCTTCGCGTTTCTCACGACAAACCACTCCTCCGCTTTGATACCCCGCCCGGGACTCTCACCGCCGATCATCTTTCCCATGCGCTGGTACACCTTCTGCGCGAGGATAATGCTTTCGGTAGTGAACTCCTCTTCCAGCATGGTGTTGATGATCGGCGCGATGTCCTGCCCCTTCTCCTTTGCCGTCTGCTCGTCCACCACGGTCCTCCGGTAGTCCGGATTGAGGTACCACACCTCGAAGCCGCGGGTGTTCTTGTTGAAGGAAGCGTTGGCGTGGATCGAGACATAGATTATCGCCTCGGTCTCGCCCAGCTTTATCGTATTCGCTATGTCGACCCGCTGCTCGAGGCTCGGATAGCTGTCGTCGGTGCGGGTGAGGAGAATTGTGCGGTCGGGATAGCGGATGCGCAACAGTTCAGTGAGCCTGTGGGCGATGACTAGATTGACATCCTTCTCCTGGAGCTTGAAATCGCCGAATTCCCCGATTGCCCNCGGATCCTTGCCCCCATGGCCGGGATCCACCACGATCGCTTTCACCGAATACTTGGAGGATGCTCCAGGCTTCGCCTGAAAAAATTCCCGCAGGGCATCGGCGAACTCTTTTTTGACCCGCAGAGAATCGTCTGTTTCGTAGGGCGAGGNGACTCTCCTGAGGATGGTCCAGTCGAGGAGGACATAGGGGACATCGAGCGCAAACCGGGCACTGCGCCCCTCTTTCGTGATGGTCCCCGCATGAATGAGGGGGTCATATTCGAGAGTGGCGCTGAGGGATTGGGCGAGGCTGGAGAGACTCATGTCCTCCTGTTGCGTCTCCTCTGCCGCGGCAGGAGGGATGCTGCAGAAGATGAGCGCGAGCACAAGCGCGAGGGATCTCATGACCGCCATTGTACAGTAAACAATATCAAGGAATCTTTTTTGTGTCATCCTGAGGCTTTGAGAAAAATCTTCACAATTTTTAAAAAAAGTACTTGCTCTGGCCCTCCGGATGCAGTATATAGAAATACGTATCATAATACCACTATATATTGTAGTGGTTGAGGCCGATACTAATACAGATGGTGTAGTTCGTTTCCCTAGGAGGAAAAGATGAAAATAAAGCGCTTGTTTACCAAGGCAGGCCATGGTCCATATGAAGGAATTGTGTGGGAAAAGCGTCGGAGTGAAATCCGCAACCCCAACGGGACATCAGTTTTTTCGATGGACGCGGTGATTGTCCCTTCGTTCTGGAGCCCGATCGCGAGCGACATCCTCGCCCAGAAGTATTTCCGCAAGGCGGGCGTTCCCCACGATAAAGTGCTCGATTGGACGCAATATATTCCGGCATCTCAGACTTCGCTCTCCGATGAAGATGCTGCCGATGACTCCGAACACGATGCCCGCCAGGTCTTCCACAGGCTCGCCTATACCTGGTGCCAGTGNGGACGGGACGCCCACTACTTCGACACGGACGAAGACGAGAGAGCCTTGTATGATGAGCTCTGCTACATGCTCGCCCACCAGATTGCCGCACCGAACAGCCCCCAGTGGTTCAACACCGGCCTCTTTGCCGTCTATGGCATCGAAGGGCCGGCGCAGGGCCACTATTTTGTCGACCCGTCGACCAATCAGGTGGTCAAATCCGAATCGGCGTACCAGCGCCCCCAGCCCCACGCCTGTTTCATCCTCGATGTAAAGGACGATCTTGTCAACGAAGGNGGCATAATGGACCTCGTGACAAGAGAGGCGCGCCTGTTCAAGTATGGATCGGGGACCGGCTCGAATTTTTCGCGCCTGAGGGGTGCCAACGAAAAACTCTCCGGAGGGGGCGTCTCCTCGGGGCTCCTGTCGTTTCTGAAGATCGCGGACAGGTCGGCCGGAGCGATAAAGTCCGGCGGAACGACGAGGCGCGCCGCAAAGATGGTCATCCTCGATGCGGACCATCCGGATATTGAAGAATTTGTGCGCTGGAAAACGGAGGAAGAATATAAAGTCGCCTGCCTTGCCGCGGGAAGCGGTCTGCTCAACCACTATGCCCAGACGATGATCTCCGCAATCGAGGACATGGGAGCGGAGGACGAGAACAGCTATCTGCCCGACCGCAACCTCCTTCTGCGCAAGGTGGTCAAGGAGGCCCTGGATGCGGGCGTGCCTTCCTCCTGGATTCACCAGGTGCTCACCTTTTACTCCCAGACGGGCAAGGCTCCACGCCTGCCGCTGTACAACACCGCATGGGAATCGGAGGCGTATAACACCGTTTCCGGCCAGTCCTCCAACAACTCCGTGCGCATCTCCAATGAGTTCATGGACGCCGTGTTCAACGATCTCGACTGGGACCTCATCGGGCGCACCACCCAAAAGCCTTTCCGCACCACCAAAGCCAGGGAACTCTGGAATGAAATAGCGGAATCGGCCTGGCTCTGCGCCGATCCGGGCCTGCAGTTCCACACCACGGTGAACGAATGGCACACATGCAGGGCCGATGGGGAGATACGGGGCTCGAACCCCTGTTCCGAATACATGTTCCTCGATGATACGGCCTGTAATCTCGCCTCGCTCAATCTGCTTTCGTTCTACGACGAGGAGAGCGGCACGTTCGATGACGAGGCATACCGCCACGCGATCCGCCTGTGGACCATCGTCCTGGAGATTTCGGTGGTGATGGCGCAATTCCCCTCGAAAGAGATAGCGCGCAGGAGCTTTGATTACCGGACGCTCGGACTGGGGTATGCCAATATCGGAAGCCTTCTCATGGTGATGGGCCTCCCCTATGATTCCGACAAGGGCCGCTCTGTGTCCGCCGCGCTGTCGGCGATCCTCACCGGCGAATCCTATGCCCAGTCTGCGCGAATGGCAAAGGAATTCGGTCCCTTCGCGCGATACGAAGCCAACAGGGAACACATGCTCAGGGTCGTCCGCAACCACCGCCGCGCAGCCTACAACGCCCCCCAGGAGGAATATGAGGAGCTGAGCGTGACTCCCAAAGGCCTCGATGCCGGGCTTTGCCCCAAAAACCTCTCTGATGCAGCCCGGCAGTGCTGGGACGAAGCCCTTCAGCTTGGAGAGAAATACGGCTTCAGGAACGCCCAGGTCACCGCCATCGCGCCGACGGGCACGATAGGCCTCCTCATGGACTGCGACACTACGGGCATCGAGCCGGATTTCGCGCTCGTAAAATTCAAAAAGCTTGCGGGTGGCGGCTATTTCAAGATAATCAACACTTCGGTACCCCCTGCGCTGCACGCCCTCGGGTATTCGGAAGCCCAGATCGGCGACATAATCGGATATGCCCTTGGAAAAGGCACGCTCGAGGGCGCGCCCGGCCTCTCCCGCCAGGCTCTTCTGGACAGGGGAATCTCTGAAGAAGCGCTGCAGAAAGCGGAGCAGTCCCTGCAAAACGCCATCAGCCTGGAGAGCTGCTTTTCGCCGTACATCATAGGCTACGATGTCCTGGAAAACCTGGGGATATCCAAGGAAGAGGCCGATGTACCCGGATTCAGCCTGCTTCCCCGGCTCGGCTACAGTGAAAAAGAGATAGAGAAAGCCGAGGTCTATGCGTGCGGAACGATGGGCCTGGAGGGCGCGCCCCATATATCTGAGGCGGACCTTGCGGTATTCGACACCGCGACTCCCTCGGGCAAACGAGGCACGAGGAGCATCTCGTGGCAGGCGCACATCGCGATGATGGCCGCGGTACAGCCTTTCGTCACAGGTTCCATTTCCAAGACCATCAACATGCCGAACAACGTGAGCATCGACGATGTCAAGGGAGCGTATACCCTGGCATGGCGGTCCATGCTCAAATCGATAGCCCTCTATCGCGATGGCTCAAAGCTTTCGCAGCCGCTCGCGGCCCTTGCTCCCGGCTCGGACCTCATCGCCGATTCCATCGTGGCCCTGCAGTCGAGCGAACTGGGCGCTGCCGAACCGGATTCCGGAGATGTGGCATCGGCGCCCTCCCAGCAGGCGAGTCCCGAACCCGAGCTGCCGGGCATGCCCTTTGCGCCCCGAGGAATCCGCCATGTTCTGCCAGACCGTAGAAAGGGGTATACGCAGAAGGCAAAAATCGGCGGGCACTCGATTTTCCTGCGAACCGGCGAGTATGAGGATGGAGCACTTGGCGAAATATTCCTCGACATGCACAAGGAAGGTGCGGCTTTCAGGAGCATACTGAACTCCTTCGCCATCGCCGTTTCTTTGGGGCTGCAGTATGGCGTGCCGCTCGAAGAATATGTGGATGCCTTCACCTTCACACGCTTTGAACCGAACGGCATTGTGAGCGGCCACGACTACCTCAAAATGGCGACGAGCGTCCTGGATTACATCTTCAGGGAACTCGCGATTTCCTATCTCCATCGCTATGATCTGGGGCAGGTCAAGCCGGAAGACCTCATCGCGACATCCACGCAGTCCATCGCCGACAAAGATTCAGACGCCTTCGAGAGCGGAAGGAAGCAGAAGCCCGCACAACAGGGAAAATCCAAGGGAACGCGCGCCTCGCCCGCCCCCGATCAGACAATCATGCTCATGAGAACCGCGCGCCAGAAGGGGTATGAAGGGGACCCCTGCCCCGTCTGCGGCAACCTCACTCTTGTGAGAAACGGCACCTGCCTCAAGTGCGACACCTGCGGCTCCACGACGGGCTGCAGCTGAGGGCGCGCGGGGAGAGGCCGCCTCACATATCTGGCTTTTCGCGCTCTACGGGCAGCGTCATGCAGCGTGCGCCTCCGCCCCCGCGCGCCAGTTCGATGCCGTCAAAGGCGACCGCGAGCCGCCCATATTGCTCCGGATCAGCCCGGCCGTCGAGAAAGTCCTNGGCGGAGACGACGGCGAACCCCTGTGCGTCCAGAGCCTCAAGCGTGTGTGTGTTGCACGAGTACATCAGAATCTTGCCGGGAGCAAAGGCAAAGGAGTTGGCGCCGGAAAGCCACTGCTCTCGCTCCTGATAGACCGAGTGGCCATTGCCGCACAGCACAGGCTCGAGCTCAATGCCGCTCTTCCGCAGGCCCTCGAAGAGGGATTTCTCTTCTTCATAGTGGATTTCGCCATGCGGCTCGACCTCGAGCCGGTAGACCTGCGCCCTCTGGGAACTCAGCATCACGGGCTTGTACGCCAGTGCCGCATGCCGGTCGATCATGGTGAACACCATGTCGAGGTGGATGGTCGCCCTCTCCTTGGGCAAGTCCACGGCAAAGATGGTCGTGGGCGCCTCTGTCGCGCGCGCAATTCTGCGGGCAAGACGGTCTATCGCAAAGGCGGTCGTGCGCTCGGATATGCCGACGGCGAGCACATTGGAGCTGAGCACATGGATGTCTCCGCCTTCAATCGTGACAAGCCGATTGCGCTCTTCGGGCCCGTCGAGCAGGATGCCGCCATTCTGGAAATCCGGATGATGAAGAAATATAAACCGGCTTATATATGCCTCTGCCATGCGCACATCGAATGCAAACGCCGCGGAGACGATCTTGTCCCCGATGATCGCCAGGCTGTCGCGCATAAAATATGCATTCGGCATCGGGTTCGCGATGAAGCTGTGGGGATTCAGGCAGTGCGCGAGGCTGTTCTGTGGCGCGAAGAGGCCCGTGAGGATAGAGCGCGCAAGCTCCTTCTCCGGGAATGCCATGAGGTCGTCGATGATGTGGGCAATAGGGTTTATTTTGCCGTATTCCTGTAAAAATCGAAGCCTGTTCTGCTCGTCGGAGAGGCAGGCTTCGAGAAGGTCGGCGAGCTCATAGGTCCTCGTGACCAATCTCAGAAAATCGCGCAGTTTTATGTATTCCCGCTGCACCGCCGCAAGCGGAATAATGTCGTTGTAGAGGTCTCGCTCCGCCTCGCGGGGAGTCATCGCTTCAATTTCGGAGCCTGGGCTGTGGATGATCACTCGCCGCAGGCGCCCTATCTCGCTCTCGATCCGCACACTTCTCATGGAGCGCAAGTATGTCTTAAAAAAAAGAAAATGTCTGCACAAGGGGAGACAGTCGCCCGAAATGCATATGTATTGAGGCGCGGCCGCCCAAACCTGCAAATATACATAGAAAAGGCGAGGCGCCAGCGTATCATTATTCATTTTAATGCTTGTAATACAAAAAATTATTTTTATCCCCCCATGTTGACTTTGTCCGCCAAGTGCCGGAAGATAGAGGAGTTTTCGAATCGAATTTTTAAAGACGCTACGAAAGGAAGGGAGAATCAATGAAACGACGCAGAATCATCATCATCGGAGCGGCAGGCAGAGACTTCCACAACTTCAACACCCGGTATCGGCAGGACGAGAGCGCAGAAGTCATTGCGTTTACGGCAGCGCAGATCCCCAATATCGATGGCAGAAAATACCCTGCCGAGCTCGCCGGCCCCCTGTATCCTGAGGGCATACCCATCTTCGCCGAATCGGAGCTGCCGACCCTGATAAAAGACTACGATATAGATGAATGCGTGTTCTCATACTCGGATGTGCCCTACTCGCATGTGATGAGAGTCTCGGCGATCGTGAATGCGGCCGGAGCCTCGTTCACTCTGCTGGGCCCCAAGGACACCCAGATACAGTCGACGAAACCAGTCATCTCGGTCTGTGCGGTCCGGACAGGTTCAGGCAAAAGCCAGACCTCCCGCAAGATCGTCCAGATGCTCATGAAGCGCGGCCTGAAAGTGGTCGCCATCCGCCACCCCATGCCCTACGGCAACCTCGCGGCACAGAAAGTCCAGCGTTTTGCGAAGATCGAGGACCTCGCCCGCTACAACTGCACCATCGAGGAAATGGAAGAGTATGAACCCCACATCGCACGGGGCAATGTGATCTACGCCGGCGTCGACTATGAGGCCATTCTCCGCGAGGCGGAAAAAGAGGCCGACGTCATTCTCTGGGATGGCGGCAATAACGATTTTTCTTTCTATGTACCCGATCTCCAGATCACGGTCGCCGACCCCCTGCGCGCGGGCAACGAGGTCTCGTTCTACCCCGGCGAGGTGAGTCTGCGGGTGGCCCATGTGGTGATCATCAACAAGATCGATTCGGCTTCTCCAGAACAGATCCAGACCGTGCGGGAGAATATCGCGAGGACCAATCCGCGCGCAACGGTGATCGATGCGGCCAGTCCGATCAACGTGGACCACCCCGAGCTCATCAGAGGCAAAAGGGTGCTCTGTGTCGAAGACGGCCCCACCCTCACCCATGGAATGATGAAATACGGTGCGGGCATTGTCGCCGCGAGGAAATTCCAGGCCGCCCAGATCGTCGATCCGCGCCCCTATGTAAGCGGAGAACTCGTGCAGACATTCAGGACCTATCCCGACATAGGCACGCTGCTCCCCGCCATGGGCTACAGCGAAGTGCAGAAGCGGGACCTCGAGGATACTATCAATCGCGCTGACTGCGACTCGGTGATAATCGCGACGCCCATCGATCTGAACCGCATCGTCCACATCAAGAAGCCCACAGTGCGCGTCGGTTACGAGCTTCAGGAAATCGGTTCGCCGAATTTGGAAGAAGTGGTGGACGAGTTCTGCTCCAAGATGAGGCTCGGCTGACTTTCAAGGATGGCTTTGAAGGGCCCTCGGCTCCCAAAGTCCTCGACAGGCCAATCCCAATAAAAAAAGCCGCCCTTCGGGCGGCCTTTTTGTGGTTCTGTATATCAGCCAGCAACGATGGCTTCTACAGGACACACAGATGCGCACGAACCGCAATCAATGCAGGTGTCGGGGTCGATCCAGCGGGCATTGTCTTTCTCGCTGATCGCGCTGACCGGGCATTCACTCTCGCATGTGCCGCAGTTGGTGCATGCATCGGTTACTTTGTATGCCATGTTGAACCTCTTGGTATAAAATTGAAAAGTCCTGCTTGAACTTGAGTTTATTGTACCATTAAAATTCTAATATGGGAATGGGCTCAGCAAAAGGGCGAGCATCCTCGTGAAATGCTGCGGGCCGTCTCTCCTGAAGCTTGCGAAACGGCCGTCGCAGTACGTGCAGGCCTGAACTGCGGCATAGCGCGTGATGCCGAGGGCCTGCGCCAATCCAATATTTGCGGCGAGCAAGTCGATGTAGTACCGGACCTCTCCCCCTCGCTTTCCCTCGCGCACGGAACTGAGGCCGAATTCGCGTCCGAACAGCGCCGCCCGGTTCTGATCGACAGCGTAGCAGCAGGCGCCGATCGCAGGCCCGAAGATGACCGAGATGTCGCTCGGCCTGCAGCCGTAACGTTCGACCATGCCCTGGACCGCGGTTCTCAAAATGCCCGTCCCCCTCCAGCCGGAATGAAGGACGCCGAAGGCCCCTGTCTTTTCGCAGAACAGATAGATCGGCATGCAGTCGGCGACGGTGATGCTCGGGACGAGCAGCGGGTTCGTGGTGACAATGCCGTCGAACCCCTCGGGCTGCGCACCCAGGAGGACCTGCAAATCTTCCTTCGTCTCTATGAAGGCAACATTGCGCGAATGCTTGAGTCGTATCCCGAGGACCCTCTCGGGCTCGATCCCGAGGCGCCTAAAGAATGAAAGGCGCGCCGCAAATTCGCCCAGAGATTCGCCCAGCGGGGCATACTTCATGTCGCCGGCCGCCTTGAGGCTCAGCAGCGCCCGCGGCGCCGAAGGCGGCGGTGAACCGGGGAAGGCGAACTCGATAAAATCCCGGTCAATTCCCATTGTACAGCTTCCATTCCGCGGTCGCCCGCGCTCCGTCATAGAGGGTTACGGAAAAAGCCTCGAGAAAAAGCCTCTTCGACTCGACGCCGCCGTATAGAGAGTCTCCGGCGATCGGCAGGCCCATCCAGGCGCTGTGGGCCCGGATTTGATGGCGAAAGCCTCTTCTTATCCCGGCTTCGACGAGAATCGCATCCGGCGGCAGACCGGTCGAAGCGCGTGCTTCTATGCCTGCGCCCCGAGCGCCCAGGTACTCTGTGACATAGAGATCTCTTGTGAGCTTCTTCTTCGATCTCTTGGCGAATTCGGGCAATATGCAGGCCACGCGCACACCGAGCGGGCCATAGGACCTGAAATAGCTCGCGACCTCCATCTCCTTCCCCGCGCGGAGCCTGTCCAGCAGGACGGCGCGCTCAGCCTGCCGGCTTCCGGGCGCGGCGCCGGGCAGTTCGCGGCCTGACTCGGTGCATGCGAGCATGTAGCGCTTTTGCAAAGCCATGCTGTTCTGGGCGCGCCGCATACTGTCCATAGTCGATCTGTCCAGGGCAAAGAGGAGAATCCCGGAGGTGTCTCTGTCGAGGCGATAGAGCATGCCCAGTTCATCCTGAAATGGGTCGGGTTTCTCTCGGTTCCGGACGGCATCGCCCCGAATTCGCGGGGCCGCGGCATGCACGGCAGTCTTTAACTCCGATGCCGGAAGAAGGTCGCCGTGTTCCAGAAGCCACGAGGGTACCGAAATGTCGCCCGGTTCATGGAGCGCGGAGTGCCAGCCGCAGGGCTTGAATACGGCGGCGACGCCGCGGCCGATGTCGATGATGTACGGCTCGCTCAGATCGATGAACGGCATGCCCTATTCCATGTCCTTGTTCTGCAGCCGGTAGAGATTCCAGTACAGCCCCCGCTGCGCGATGAGCTCGTCGTGGGTGCCGCTCTCGACGACATGCCCCTGTCCCAGCACAATGATCCTGTCGGCATCCCGTATGGTCGACAGGCGGTGCGCAATGACAATGCTGGTGTGCCCTCTCAAAAGCCCTTCGATGCCCTTCTGGAGTAGTTTTTCAGTCTCCGTGTCGATCGAGCTCGTCGCCTCGTCGAGGATGATGATCGACGGCTCATGGGCCAGGACCCTGGCGAAAGAGATGAGCTGCCGCTGGCCGAGGGAAAGGTTAAGGCCTCCCTCGGAGAGAGGAGAATCGTAGCCCTGTGGCAGGGCGGAGATGAACTCGTGCGCATAGACGGCCTTCGCGGCCTCTTCGAGCTTCTCCTGGCTCAGGTCCAGGCCGAGCGCGATATTCTNCCGGATCGTGCCCTGGAAGAGGAAAACATCCTGCGGNNACAGCTGGATGAATTTGCGTATGCGCTTGAGCGGATACTNGCCTATCGGTANCCCATCGATGTTTATACTCCNCTTCTGGATGTCCCAGAACCGCGCGAGGAGATTCGCGATTGTCGACTTGCCCGCCCCGGTATAGCCCACGATCGCCACTTTTTCTCCCGGATTGACGAGAAAGGAGATATCCTTCAGGACCCACTCTTCGTTTTTATAGGCGAACCACACATTCGACAGCTCGATGTGGCCGCGTATGGCCATTGGGGCCTCTTTTCCGCTCAGTTNCGGCAGCTGGTCGGGAAGCCTGTCGTCGGTGTCCAGAAGTCCGAACACCCGTTCTCCGCTCGCCATCGCACTCTGCAGGAGAATGTATTTCTCCGAGAGGTCCTTTATCGGTGAGTAGAACATCGCTATCAGGTTGATAAACGCGATGAGCGTCCNCACGGAGATTTCCATCCTCAGAAAGAGAATGGCCCCCACCAGGACAGCCAGTGCCGTGGTCAGCGTGGACATGAAGTCGACAAAAGGCCTGAATGTCGCATACACGTACATTTCGGCTATGTTGGCCTTCAAGAGCTGCTGGTTGTGTTTTCCGAAATCCCCTGCGACTCTCTTTTCCTGGACGAAGTACTTCACAATATCGATGCCAGAGATGTGCTCGGACAGAAATGAGTTGACCTTGCTCGTCCAGAGCCGCTGGTTGCGGAAGGCGTCCCGCGCCTTGACCCGGGCAATCGCGGAGGCAACCAGAATGAGCGGCACCGTCGCGAATACGACGAGCCCCAGCCTCCAGTTGAGCAGGAACAGCACGACGAGCGCCCCGACCATGATCGTCGCGTCTTTTATAAATGCGCTCAGCACATCGGTGAAGAACTGGCTTATGACTTCAATGTCGCTCGTGAGCCGGGTGACGAGGCGTCCGACTGGCTGCCTCGAAAGATAGGCGAGCGACTGTTCTATCACGTGCCGATAGAGCTGAAGCCGCATGTCCTTCATGATGAGGGTCCCGATCTGGTTCGTGAACCATGTCATCGTAAACGTGGCAAGCAGCACCCCGCCGAGGATCAGCAGCAGGAAAAGAGCATAATGTCCCAGAAGCGCATTGTCTCCGGCCCGGATTGTCGCGGCTTCGTCCCGAGGCAGCGAATTGAGCAGGCCTGAGGGAATCATCCCCCAAGAGTCAGCGAGGGCAACCTGCGGATGGCTCTGGGCAATCAGCAATTTCTTGTCGCGCTGAGTCTCCAGGGAAAACACATAGCTCGGCTCTCCATCGAGCAGGCCCTGCGCGTTCAACTGCTTTCTCTCTCTGTCGGTGATGCCTGCGAGCCGGGAAGTGCGCACATAGACGCGCGCGCCGATGGTCACTTCGGGCGAATCGTTCGCCCTGGGCAGAGAGCTCACGATGGAGGGGTCCACGCCATACCACTCGCGGACCAGGGCATTGTCCACCGTCCGCTGAATGATTGTCGGCGACAGCAGCTCTCCCGCGGTGCTCAGTGCAAGCGCGAGCAGCGCTATGAATGTATAGAGTTTGTACGGCTTGAGGTATGACATGATGCGCCGTGCGATCTGGGAGTCGTAACCCTTGGTGACAGGCTCAGTGTCGAAAAATTCAGCCATCGATGGCCTCCTCTTTCAGACCTGCATCTTCGCATGCGGCGCATGATTCCTGTTCCAGCTGCTGGAGAGCCGCTATTCTGGCATAGAAACCTTCCTGCTCTGCCATCAGCATCTCGTGCGTGCCGCTCTGCACTATTTCTCCGCCGTCGAGCACGATGATACGGTCCGCGTTGCGCAGGGTGGATATGCGGTGCGACACGATCACTGTCGTCTTTCCACGCCTCTCTCTGAGGAGGGCGCTGAGAATGCGCTCTTCGGTCTCCGCGTCCACGGCGGAGAGCGCATCGTCGAGCAGCAGGACGGGAGGATCGATGACGAGCGCGCGGGCGAGGGCGATGCGCTGCTTCTGTCCACCGGAAAGCGTAATGCCCCGTTCGCCGACTATCGTATTCCAGCCATTGGGAAAGAGGTGCAGATCGCGGTCGAGCCCGGCAATCCGGACCACCTCGTCGAACCGTTCGTCGCTGATCTCGCGTGCCGAAAAGAGAATGTTGTCCCGGATGCTCTCGGAGAACAGAAAACTCTCCTGGGGCACCATGCCGAACAGAGCTCTCAGTTCCTTCAGGCTGAAAAGGCAACTGTCAATTCCGCCGATAAATACATGGCCCTCTCCGGCATCGAGCATCCTCGGCAGCATCTTGAGTATCGTGCTTTTGCCCGAGCCGACCTTGCCGAGTATGCCGAGCATCGAAGCTTCCGGAATTTTCACGGAGATATGCTTGAGAGAGAGCGTATCCGAACCGGGATACCTGTAATCGAGGTCGCGGATTTCGATGTCGCCGCGGGGCTTCTGGGCTGTTTGCCGGGTGGATTCCTGAATCTCCGGTTCCGTGCCGAGAATCTCGTTGATCCTTTTCAGACTGGCTGCCCCGCGCTGCACGATATTCACGGTGAAGCCCGCGCTCATCATCGGCCACACGAGCATCTCCAGGTAGGAGAGCATCGCAATGATCGAGCCGGGCGTCATCCTGTTGTGGATCACCGCGTTGCCCCCAAAGAGTATGAGGAGCACCGTGCTCAGGCCGGAGAGGAACGTGATGAAGGGGAAGAAGAACCCGAAGGTCTTCACGAGGTCCATGATGGCATTTTTATATTCGGTGTTGGATACTTCAAACTTCTCGAAGAAATAGTGTTCCTTGACGAAGGATTTGACCACCCGTACACCGGCGAGCGATTCCTGGGCGATGTTCGACAGGCGCCCGTAGATGTCCTGAATGCGCTTAAACATTTTGCCGACGATTTTCCCGAAGAGGAGGATGAGCGCCGTGATCAGGGGCAGAGGAATTATGATCCATGCCGCGACAGCGGCATTGTTCGCGAACATTGCGACGAGGATCATGGCGGTCATGAACACTCCGTCGACGAGCGAGACGAACCCCATCCCCGTCGCCTGCCGTATGGTGCTTATGTCGTTCGTGGCCCTCGCCATGAGGTCTCCGGTGGTGTTTTTCCTGAAAAAGCCGCCGGACATCATCAGAATGTGCGAAAAGAGCCTGTCCCTCATCTCGGCCTCGATGCGCCTGCTCGCAATGGTGATGAAATAGCGCCAGAAGAAACGGCCGACCGAAATGAGGAGGGCGAGCAGCACCATGATGACTAGGGGCTGTACAATGTCCCCCAGCTGAAAGGAACCGCCGACAATGGTGTCGATTGTCGCCTTCAGATACCTGGGGATGAGCACCTGGCCTGCATCGACCGCAATGAGACAGAGTATGCCCGCAATGTATCTGTATTTGTACTGTTTCAGATGGGGCAGCAGCGTAATGTATTCTTTAAACATGGGCTTTTTATTCTAGCGAAGGCCAAAACCGTATGCAAGGAGTTGCATGAGGCTGCTTCCTTTGTCATAGTGCAGGCATGACGCAGCAAGCAATTGTCATCTATACCGACGGCGGCTGTAGGGGGAACCCCGGTCCCGGCGGCTGGGCCTACGTGATGCACTTCGGAACACGCTACCGGGAAGCATGGGGTGCCGAGCCCCACACCACGAACAACAGAATGGAACTCAGCGCCGTCATCAACGCCCTCTCCTTTCTGAAGGAACGGATGGACAGGGCGCGCGCCGCCTCCGCGGCAAGATCGGCGGCGCCACCCGCCTGGGTAAGCGCAGATATTCATATATTCACCGACTCCATGTATGTCAAGAAGGGAATATCGGGGTGGGTCACCGACTGGAAAAAGCGCGGGTGGAAAACTGCCGCAAAGAAACCAGTGATGAATCAGGACCTCTGGGAGAAGCTCGATGCCCTCTGCACCGAACTTGGGCCCCACTTTGAGTGGGTGGAGGGCCATGCGGGGAATCCCGACAATGAGCGCTGCGATAGTCTCGTGGGACTGGCCATTAAGGGAGAACAGCCATGAGCTCTTGTGCGAAGGACTGTCCTCCGAGCGTCCTTAGCGCGCCGGCGATGGCCTCGGCTTCGGAGAGCCCGATCCCCTGTGCGCTTTTGCTCGCCGAGTACAGCGTATTCCCGCTCGCCAGATCGAAGACGCCCGTGGAGCCGGACACCGCCGCGACAAAGTAGGCTCCGTCCCTTGCGACAGATCCAAGATCGAGGGCCGTGAGCAAGAAACGCTGGGCCTGGGGCGGAGCCGCCGCCCTCAACTGGGCAATATCCGAAGCTCCTCCGGCTTCAGGAACTTTTGCGTCGAGCAGCACAAAGCCTTCCTGTATGAGCGGCCCTTTCAAGCTGTTCGCAAAAAGCTCAAGATCGAGCGAACCCGCGTTCGTAGGGTTTCTATTGTAGACGGCGACTGCGGTCGGAATGCCCTTCGCAGCGGAAATTACCCGGTAGTTTATATATGAGACAATGCCCGACAAATCGTTTTCAAGAGCATCGATGTAGGGCAAGGCCCAGGACGGCAGGCTCGTCAACAGATCACTGGCGCTGACAGAATCCAGCTGCAGTATCACCCTGTAGTTTCCGGCCATGTCGATCGCGGGCACTTCAAATGCCGCGGTCCCGTCTTTATCGGTAAAAGTCTGAGCCGTACCTGTGCCCACTCGCCCCGAGGCGAGTCTCCGGGGATAGGTTATTGTGAGGGGAGCTCCGGGCACGCCCTCCTCTGCCCCTCCCCTGTTGGTCACGAGCCTGACGAGGAAAGGTGGCAGGCGGCCGCCGACCGCGATGCTCGCGTCCTGTCCGGGCGGAACTGTCAGTCTGAGCGTGGCGGCAAGCGCCGAGGCCTTCTTGGCGTTGCGCTCGAGCTTGATCCGGGCATTCTCGATGTCCGATCCGCCCGCGGCGCTCATCGCCTCGGCATACGAGCGTATGGCGTCGAAGAGGCGCCCCTCCGAGGCCGCAGCGTCGCCTTTTTCCTCGGGGATGGCAACGGCGTCGATCCTCTCCAGAAACAGCGACTCGAGGCGCGCCTTCTCCTTGAGAAGCTCCTTCGTCGCATAGCGCGCAAGGACATGCGCGGTATATTGACCAGTCTTGGGGTCCCTCCGGATGTACTTCTCTGCCACTTCAAAACCGGCGAGACGACCCGTGGACTCGGTTCTGACGGTCTGCGTAATCTGCGCCTGATAATCGTCGAGGGATGCCCGGGCTTCCGCGCTCGACGTGACACTGATGGAGACGCCCATGTACTGCATAATCCCTGCGATGAGCGACGAAGTCGCGTCGTTGAGGGCCGTCGCGCTGTCCCCCGCCGAGGCAGAGCCGGTGAAATATGTGTACTGCGCATCCGGTTCCGGCGTCTTCCGGACCCATTCGGGGACGGGAGGGGCACTCGCACAGCTCGAAGCCAGGGCCGCCACAAGCGCCAGCCAAAAATATCTTTTCATCCGGCCTGTTTATTGGTCCTCGCCAAAGAAGTCCTTTGCCGCCGTATTCTGGACAAGGTCGATCGCGCGTTTCTGCTCCGGCGTAGGCTGCTCGGCCTCTGCCATCTGGGAGAACAGAATGTCGAATTGCTTCTGCAGCATGGTCTTCTCTACCGCCCACAGCTGAATGACACGGTAGACCTGCTTGTCCGGTCTATTCTCCGGCGTATAGGTCTGCACCTTCACCCACCAGTCGGCCTCCATCCTGAAACCGGAAAATTTGGCCTCGCCGACGCTCGCGACGAAGCGTTCGCCGTAGGCGCCGAAGTTCTCCGAATCGGCATCGGCGACATTTGCGCCCTTGAATGCATCTTTTACCCTGGTCGAGAGATAGCGCGCAATGTCAGTATCCGCCTGCATGCGCTCCGCAAGCAGCTGGGCGCTCTGTAAATTCTGCGCCTCGAATTGGGCTATGAAGACTGTTTTATCCCTGTAATCTGACAATTTCTCGATATCGCGATAGCCTCCGATAATCGCCAGTTCAACCCACTGGGGAGTCTTGATGCCATAGGCTGTACCTTTATCTTCTATCAGCACCTCCCCCTTTCTCAACGGAGCCTTGGTGCTGCACGACGCGGCGAGCATCACGACCATCACTGTCAACAAAACTCTCCATATCTTCATGCTCTCCTCCTTATGCCCCATTCCCGTTTGAAGGAATGATACTTTTAAAGACCTGTATTGAAAGTATATGAACGCCCTCTCATGTAGAGCAAGTAGCAGTCCGGGAAGCCCGAGACAGACGCCGCATCGTATATCGCATCCTGAATTCTCGATGCCAGCACGAATGCGTAGAGCGCAAAGCGGGTTTCGCCGGGCGCATACGAAAGCCGCTCGACCTCGCGCACCCGCCTTGAGAGATTTTTCTCAAACTGAGAGACGGCTTTCGGATCGGGTGTATTCTGCAGCACGAGCTCATAGCGTACACCGCGCGTCGCCGTGGCAGTGCCCACGAGGGCTTTCGCCTGCTCTGTCACTCTCGGCATCGATTGCCACACGCTTCCCGTTATCGCGTTCATCATCGCGGCGTCGGGCGAGACGGGGCTGAAGGTCTGCGGGCTCAGGAATGAAATTGAACCGAGGAGGGCCGCAGTGGATGCATCGAAGATCTTCATGCTTCCCTGTGCCGAGCCGGTCCATGAACCCGGACCGCCTCCGAATGTCGTCTTCGCATCGATTTCGAGATAGATGTCGGCATTCAGCTTCTGTGCAATATATGTGATGATGTCTATGGAGCCCCCCGTCTCAGCCTGATATGCGCTCATCTGGTCTTCCTTGTTCCTCTGTATCTGTTCAAAATCGATGACAGAGAGCCCCTGTTTTTCGATGAGATAGCGGTTGGCCTGAGAGACGGCCGCTTTTGCCAGCTGAGGATCGAGACCCGAATTTTCGTCATAGTACACCAGATAGCTGAGCCTGTTTATATAATTCTGAAAAAAGAGCGCTTCATCGGGCGTAAGTGTACCGGGGACCTGAGGAGCCGCGGAAGCCGGCACATCAGGGGTCGGCACACCGGGAGCCGGCGCGCCCTGCACAATGTTCTTTGCCTCCTGAGATTCAGGTGTCACCTGCACGAAAGGAGGAGGCGTTGCGCAGCCGATCAGCAACAGAGCCACAGAGACTGTCAGAAGACAGCGAACCGCAAATCGATTGTTTTTCATATCACACTCATTATCAGTTATCTTTTTGAGTCTTGCAAGAAAAAAGCTAAAAAATAGTTAAGAGCGCATCCGCGCTCCGTCGCATCGCCGCGGCGGGGACTATTGTTCTCCACACAAATCATATTGTATATCTTTGGGAATCGGAGACTGTGGAGGCCAGAGTGAGACCGGGTCGTGCCGTATCGGCAAAATTGTCTTTTCTCGCGATTTTTTCAATCCTGTCTCTGACATCCCTGCCTTCACAGCCACAGGAGAACAGCTTCTTCCGCACCGAGATTAGGGGTATCTATTTTACGGAGACCGGGTGCAGCCACTGCGACGCTTTTCTCTATGTCCAGAAAGCGAAACTGGAACAAACATACAATGTGAGCATCGTGCTTGAGACACACGACATTCTCTCCGCCGAGGGCTATGCCGCCTGCGTGGAAATGCTCAGACAGCATCGGCTGAAGTTTACCGTATTTCCGGTGCTGTTCATCGGATCGAACATCTATCGCGGGAGCAGCGCCGTGGAAGAGAACATGCCTCAGGAGATCGAATATTTTTTGGCGCACGGCTCCTACAGGCCTGCGCTGCTCCGGACAAACGAGCTTGCAGAGGGCTCCGACCAATCGGACAAGGCCTTCGGAGCGTCCATAATTCCGTCGATACTGGCCGGCCTTCTGGATGGCATCAACCCCTGCGCCTTCTCCACCATGCTCTTTTTTCTCTCGTTTATAGCGCTTCGACGCAAGGACCGGCGCTCGCTCGTCTGGGTGGGACTTGCATTCATCCTCGCCGTATTCGTGGCCTATTTTCTCATCGGATTGGGTTTTCTGGGGGCACTCAGGAGATTTCTTTCAGAGAAAAGATTTTCGCTCTATGTCGACATCTTCGTCTCCACCCTCGCCGCCATCTTTGCCGCCCTGAATGTGCGCGACGCGATCATCGCAGGCCGGGGCCGGAGCTCTGAATCGATCTTGCAGATGCCGCTCTTCATGAAGCGGATAAACCACAGCTTTATCCGGTATTTCAATCAGTTGCCGCTGTACATACTGGGGGCCGCGCTCTCGGGATTCCTGGTCTCGGTGATCGAGCTGGCCTGCACGGGGCAGATCTATCTGCCGACCATCGCCTACATGAACCAGAGCGTCCGCTCCTCCAGGAGCATACTGCTGCTTCTGATGTACAACATCGCCTTCATTGTTCCGCTCGGCCTTGTTTTTGTCCTCTATCTCTTTGGGCTGGGACACGAGAAAATCAGGCAGTGGTATGGAGCGCACCTTGTGCTCGTGCGCATCTGTTCGGCGCTCTTTTTCGTGGCACTCGGTGTTCTTGTATGGATCACATGATGAGCGATGCGCGATTTGAACGCGCGACCTTCGGCTCCGGAGGCCGACGCTCTATCCAGCTGAGCTAATCGCCCGTGCAGCGTGCATGTGAATCATGCTGCCGACTGTCGAATGATAAAGATTCAGGCGCCCTGCGTCAAGCAAGAGCACGCAGACACTTGGCGAATAGCCATTTTTGCCATTACATTCTTTACAATATGTACGGAGAACCAATTATACTTGCGAGCGAATCGCTGAGAAGGTCGGCCCTCCTCGAGTCGCTCCACATTCCTTTTCAGAAGATGGTCCCTTCCATCGACGAGTCGGTTTTCGACCACCTTGAGCCGGGTGAACGCGTAAGAGCGCTCGCAACGGCCAAGGCGCGCCGGGGCGCGGCGCTGTGGCTGGAAAAACAGGCGGGGGCGAGGCCCGCCGCCGACCCACGCTTTGTGCTCGGGGCCGATACACTGGTCGCCTTTCACGATGAAGGCGGCTGGCTCACCATAGGAAAGCCGGCCGATGAGCGCGAGGCATTCGACATGCTCTCCATGGAGGCGGGAAAGCGGCAGTACGTGTTCAGCGGGCTCTGCCTTCTGGACATGGAGCGCGATCTGCCTCACCTTGCCCTCTCGGTATCGGAGGTTCGGTTCTCTCCCATGACCAGTGAGGATATCGAATGGTATCTCGGCTTTGGAGAGTGGCGGGGTGCGGCGGGTGCATACCGCATTCAGGGGGTCGGCTCTTACTTCATCGAAGAGATAAAAGGCTCTTTCTCCGGCGTGATGGGCTTGCCAATCCGCGAATTATATGGCATTCTCCGTGAGTCGGGTTATTTGGCTTCACTGTAAAGAGAAACAAATCATATCGACAATCCGGCCCTTTAAAGCCGGACATTTTCCGCCTGTCTTNCGTTTTTCGAAACAGGACGAGATACAAGGAAGGGGATCGGATCATCTCCGATCGCGGGAGGTCTACGTGGCAGTAGTCACCATGAAAAACCTGCTTGAGTCGGGTGTGCACTTCGGGCACCAGGTCAAGCGCTGGGATCCGCGGATGAAGAAATACATCTTCGCGGAGCGCAATGGCATTCACATCATCGATCTGCAGAAAACCATCCAGGCCATCAAAGAGGCCTATGATGCCGTGCAGAAAGTAGTCAGTTCAGGGAAAACCGTACTCTTTGTCGGGACAAAGAAACAGGCTCAGGCGGCAATTCAGAAAGAAGCCGAGCGCTGCGAACAGTTCTATGTGAACAACCGCTGGCTCGGCGGCATGCTCACAAACTTTGCCACCATCAGAAGATCCATCCAGCGACTCAAAAAGATCGAGCGCATGGAAGTGGATGGCACGTTCAACAGTCTGACGAAAAAAGAAATCGCCAGCCTTCTCAAGGAAAAAACCAAGCTTGAGAAAAACCTCGGNGGCATCAAGGAGATGACGAACCTCCCCGGAATTCTGTTTGTGGTCGATACCCGCAAAGAGGCGATCGCCGTGGCTGAGGCCCAGCGCCTCGGGGTGCCCATAGTCGCCATCGTCGACACGAACTGTAACCCTGAGGGCATCACATATCCGATTCCCGGCAACGACGACGCCATCCGCTCGATCAGCCTCTTCACCCAGATTGTGGCGAACGCCGTGATCGAGGCAGGCGCGTCCGAGGGCCTTAAGATAATCGAGACCCTGCCCACTGAAGAAGAACAGCAGGAGCCTGCGGTTCCTCCTGCAAAAACGGAAGAAGACGAGGTCGAGGTCGACCTCGAAAACTACGCTGCTGCCCCGGCCCAGAGCGAAAAGGAAGCAGAGGAGCCGGCAGAGGCCGAAACACCGATCATCGACGAAGATCGGCTGTATGAGGAAAAATAGGCAAGGCCAAGGAGAAAATTGTGGAAATCAAAGCTACTGATGTAAAGGCTCTGCGCGAGAAAACCGGCGCAGGCATGATGGATTGCAAGAAGGCCCTGACAGATTCGGACGGCGATTTTATTGCCGCGGAAAGACTCTTGCGCGAATGGGGGATGGCCGGGGTTGAAAAGCGTGCCGGCCGCACCACCAAAGAAGGGCGGATCTTTGTCGCCCAGAATGAAAGCGAATTGGCGCTCGCCGAACTTGCCTGCGAGACCGACTTTGTGGCGAGAAATGCCGACTTCATCAGTGCGGGGACCAAGATTGCCGAGACGGCGCTCCAGCAGAAGGCCTCCGGCCCGAACGAGAGCCTCGAGGGGCTCGCCAAGGAGATCGCTTCGCGCATCAAGGAGAACATCGCCCTCAAGCGGGTCGCCTTTTTCAAAGCCGAGGCGAACGAGACGCTCCATGCCTACCTCCATGGGGAAGGCAGGATAGGTGTCGTCGTGAAATTCAGGGCAAATGACCCGGCCGCGTTCAAGAATGAAAAAGTCGCGGCATTTGTGCACGATGTTGCCCTCCATGTGGCGGCGTTCAATCCCATGTTCCTCGACGAGTCCAAGGTCCCCCAGACATGGATCTCCGAACAGAAAGAGATTTTCCAGAAGCAGGTCGATCTGGATGAAAAGATGAAGAACAAGCCCCCAAAGGTGCTCGAGGGCATTCTGGCGGGGAAACTCAGAAAACTTTTCTCCGAGGTCTGCCTTGTGGACCAGGGCTTTGTCCGCGACGAGAAGATTTCTGTCGCCACGGCCTTGGAACAGGTTTCCAAGGAAACCGGGTATCAGCTCGCCATCGTGGAATACTACTTTACAAAGGTTGGGCAGAGCTGATTGAGACTTTCCGGCCAGGCCGGATATTGGAGGGCGGTCTTTTATGGCCGCCCTCTTTGCATGTACAATAGAGAGCTATTGGGAGGAGATATGGAACCGATCAAAGCTGCAAGTGAAGAGAGAATGAAAAAGACCATCGCCGCACTCCATGACGAATTCAATGCAATCCGCACGGGCAGGGCGTCCCCCGCCCTTCTCGACAAGGTCCGCGTCGATTACTATGGACAGAAGACGCCCCTCTCTCAGGTCGCCACGATTTCTGTGCCCGAGGCGCGTCTCATTGTGATTCAGCCCTGGGACCGCTCTCTTTTCAGCGAAATCGAGAAGGCAATCCTCAAATCGGATCTCGGCCTCAACCCCTCGAATGACGGGAAGGTGCTCCGGATCGCCATTCCTCCCCTCACCGAACAGAGGAGAAAAGAGCTCGTCAAGACGGCGCGGAATATCGCCGAACAGTCGCGCGTCGCCATCAGGAATATCCGCCGCGACGGTCTCGAGGAGATAAAAAAGCAGCAGAGCGCCGGCGGTGTCGCCGAGGACGCCCTCAAAAAAGAAGAGACCGAGCTTCAGAAGCTGACCGACGACTATATTGCCCAAATCGGCAAGATACTCGAAGTTAAAGAAAAAGAGATCATGGAAGTGTAAGGACTTTTCGAAATGGAAGAGAATCTCGTGCCATCACATGTTGCGATCATTATGGATGGCAACGGGCGATGGGCAAAGCAGAGAGGACTTGCGAGGACCGAGGGGCATGAGGAAGGCCTCGAAGCAGCCAAGCGCATCGTGCTGGCGGCGCGACGGGAAGGGATACGCTTCCTCTCCCTCTACGCCTTCTCCACCGAAAACTGGAAACGCACCGCTCAGGAAGTCGGCTTTTTGATGTCGCTCATCCGGACCCATCTCATGAAAGAGCTCGACTTTTATCGAGAAAATGAGATCCGGCTCGTGCATTCGGGCGACCGCTCGGGACTGCCACGTGACGTGCTGTCCGAGATCGACAGGGCGGTCGAAGACACCAGTCATCACCGCGAGCTCACGGTGAATCTAGCGATCAACTATGGGGGCAGGGACGAAATACTGCGCTCGATGCGCCGTCTCCTGTCAAACCTGAGCAGCAGCGCCGCGGAGGGAGCTGTCTCTGTGGATGAGGCCGTCGGCGCGATGAGCGAGAAGACAATCGCACTCAACCTCGACCATCCGGACATTCCGGACCCCGACCTCATCATCAGAACCGGCGGAGAAATGCGGCTTTCCAATTATCTGCTCTGGCAGTCCGCATACAGCGAGCTGTATTTCTCGTCGAAATACTGGCCTGATTTTACTCCCGAAGACCTGCATGCCGCCCTCGCCGATTATGCGCACCGCGAGCGCCGCTTTGGAGATGCACGGTGAACGAGAATACCAGAGCCAGGCTGCTGCTGTTCTTTTCAGGGATTCTCCTGCTCATTCTTGTCCTCTTTTTCATTCCGTTTGCGCACTTTGCAGTGCTTGCCGGCCTCATACTCGCGGTACAGTATTTCTCCTCCCGCGAGCTCCGCTCCATACTCCCCCACGGGGGGCTGCGCGACCCCGGATTGGGTGTGTCCATTGCAGGCCTTGTGCAATCCGCCGCCGTGTACGCCGCATGTCTCGTGTCGGCCAGTCCCTCAGCGGCCGGCCTCACTGTATTCCTCATGTCGCTGCTGTGCCTGACGATCGAACTGGCTCCTCTTGGGTTGAAGAAAAAGGCTCTCTTCCCCGAGCTTCTCAAAGAGGCTGGTTCCATCGTGCTTGTCCACTTCTATACTGCCCTCCTGCCGAGCCTCCTCATGCTGATTGTGGCCGGCTTTCCGGAGGCGCGGAATGCAATAATCACTTTTGCCATACTCACGTTCGGGAACGACAGCCTGGCGTGGCTCTTCGGAAAGTATGTCGGGAAGAAGAGAAATATTGTCGATGTCTCTCCCAATAAGAGCATCGCCGGTTTTATCGGAGGGTCTCTGGGGTCGATCGCCGGAGCCTTTGTAGGGCTCGGGCCGCTCGCCGGCCCCTGGGGGCCNATCGGGTGGCACTACATTCTTTTAAGCCTCGCGCTGGGGATTGGAATGGCATTCTTCGTCATCACGGGAGACCTGTTCGAGAGCGCCTTAAAGAGGTCTGCGGGGACGAAGGATTCGGGAGACATCGTNCCGGGGAGGGGCGGAGTCCTGGACTCGTTCGACAGTCTGTACTTCAGCGCGCCTTTTTTTGTCGCGTTTTCATTTTTGTTTCATCTCTTCGGCCTTTAGCGGCCGCACAACGTTGTGGGCACATTATGGATTAGGAAGATGCCAAGGCGAGTCATTGTGTTGGGAGCCACGGGCTCCATCGGCAGACAGACGCTCGATGTGATACGGGAAAGTGCGGGTTCGGAAGAGAGGCTCGAGCTCGCCGGTTTTTCCGTCCACAGCAACCGCGAGACGCTGATGCTGCTCAAGCATGAATTTCCCCAAAGCAAAGCTGCGTGGACAGGAGAGCCCTCTTCGGCCCCTGAAGGGACATCCTGGATCGGCCCGGATGCCCTGACCCGGCTCTTCTCCGAGACAAAGGCGGACATCGTCGTCAACGGCATCGCCGGAGCGGCGGGACTCTCAGCCTCGATCCTCGTGCTGCAGAGTGCCATGCATCTGGCCCTCGCAAACAAAGAATCGATTGTCATGGGATACAGACTCCTGAAAAAGCTTGCCGATGAGCATCGCTGCGACATCATCCCTGTCGACTCCGAACACGCGGGGCTCTTTCAGCTCATCCAGAGAATTGGCAGAGACATCATCTCCGGGCTGACTATCACCGCATCCGGAGGCCCTTCCGTTCTCTCCCCATAGATCGGCTCTCTTCCATGACCGCAGACGATGCCTGCAAACACCCCATATGGAAGATGGGCCGCAAGATTAAGCATCGACTCCGCGACAATGGCCAACAAGGGGCTCGAGCTCATCGAAGCTTCGCGCCTTTTCGATATGCCCCAGGAGCAGATCCGGGTGCTGATCCACCCCCAGAGCTATGTCCACGCGATGGTCAGAACTCTGGACGGGGCCCTGTACGCCCAGATTTCCAGGCCGGATATGCGCCTCCCCATCCACATGGCCCTCTCGTGGCCAAAAACACAGCCTCTTCTTTTGGCTTTGCGGACCTCGCGGGCAAAAATCTCGAGTTCTATGAACCGCAGAGGGAGAGATACCCGCTGCTGTGGATCGCGCGCCAAGCCCTGGACGAGGGGGAAGCGCAGTGCATTGTCTACAACGCCGCCAATGAAGTGGCAGTCCAACACTTCGACAGAGGAAATATTCTGTTCACGCAGATCGCCCCCGTGGTGCTGAAGACCCTCGAAAGGGATGGAATTTGCCTGTCGGTTCATTCGAAGATATATTCCATATCGACACCATGGCGCGAAAAATCGCTGCCGACAATGCGGAGCATTATGCATGATTACGATATTACTGGGCCTGATCGGACTTTCGATAGTGGTCATTGTTCATGAATTTGGCCATTTTGTCGTTGCCCAGTCGCTGGGCGTTNNGGAGGTGGAGGCCTTTTCCATCGGATGNGGTCCCAGCCTCTTCAAGCACAAGGGAAAGAAGACCGAATGGCGGATAGGCGTTCTGCCCATCGGGGGATACTGCAAATTAAAGGGCGAAGACGGANNTTTCCGCGCCGCGCTCGACCAGAAACTCGACTTTATCCCCGCAGATAAAGGCAGTTTTTATTCTGCCCATCCCCTGAAGCGCATCGCCATCGCCGTCGCCGGGCCAACCTTCAACATGATTTTTGCTGTCCTCGTCTTCGTGGCCGTCGTGGCGATCGGCACAACCATTCAGACAGCCCCGAACCGAATAGTGCTCTCAAGCGAAGCGGGCGCCATGGTCCAGGGCGACGGCTCCAATCCTGCCGATGCTGCGGGGCTCAAGAGCGGCGACTTCATCCAGGCCATCGATGGAAGGACGATCCGCGACTACAGCGATCTCCAGGAAGTTGTTGCCAGCAATCCCGGNAAAGCTCTCTCTGTCGAAGTCCTCAGGGATGGAGCGGCCCAGAACCTCGTGATGACACCCCGCCTCGACNNCCGAAATTCAGGCGCCGGCGTCATTGGCGTCTATGCCTGGGTCGATCCCGTCATCTCCTCGGTCAAGGACACCAGCCCCGCGGCGATCGCCGACCTCCGCCCCGGCGATACCATCACCGAGGTGAACGGGAAGGCAATCCGCAATACCGTCGACCTGATGGAAGCTTTCAAGAGCGCAAACGGCCCGGTCAATCTTACGGTGATGCGCGACGCGAGGGCCGTCTCCACAACCCTCGTTTCAAAATCCCTTGAGGAGGCGGGGATAGGCTTTGTCGGTGTTATACGGACAGACAAGGCAAGCTCTCTGCCCGACGCACTCTCGAAGGGATTCAAGGAGACAATTTCCACTTTTTCCCTCACCATAAAGAGCATAGGGCTCCTTTTCCGCGGCGTGAATGTGTTTAAGGCCGTCTCCGGGCCTGCGAGGATAACCTACCTCATCGGGACGGCGGCCTCGGAGCAGATAAAAGCCGATGGTCTGGCGGGGCTTGTCCCCGTGTTCAGTTTTCTCGCCTTTCTCTCCGTGAGTCTCGCGATCATGAATCTCCTGCCGCTCCCTGTGCTGGACGGCGGGCTCATCCTCGTGTTCATCATTGAGCTTTTCAGGAAAAAGCCCCTCACCGCAAAGTCCCTCTACCGCTATCAGTTCATAGGGGCCGCGTTCGTGCTCGTGCTGTTCGTGGTCGCAACGATGAGCGACATTTTCTTCTTTGCAGGAAAATAGAGGGCTTGAGGCTCTGGCTGCCTCCTATTTGTGCTCGCGCCGGTCCATGTTCACAAATTTCGCGTAGCTGCTCTTGAACCAGACTGAAGTTCTGCCGATGGGCCCGTTGCGCTGTTTTGCGACGATGAGGTCTGTCTCCATCTGATCGCTCTGCTGGTCGTGCTCCTTCATCACCTCCCGATCCCGGTGCAGGAACAGAATGAGGTCGGCGTCCTGTTCGATGGATCCGGATTCGCGCAGATCGGCGAGCGTCGGCTGTTTCCCTTCAGCCTCGCGCTTGAGCTGGGAGAGCGCCACGACGGGGATGTTGAGCTCGCGGGCAAGGGCCTTCAGGGACCGGGAAATCGCCGAGATCTGCTCCCAGCGCGGCAGATCGGCGTTCTCGTGGGTGACGAGCGTGAGATAATCGATGAAGAGAATCTTGATGCCGCGTTCGAGCACGAGCCTGCGCGCCATAGTCCGAAGCTCGAGCAGCTTCATGTTCGGCATATCTACTATATAGAGCGGCGCCTCGTAGATTCTCGCCGCGGCCTCCATGAGGCTGTCGTAATCCGTGGTCCGGATTCTTCCCGTGCGTATGCGCTCGGCGGGGATGCGCGCCTCGGAGGATATGAGCCTCAGCATGATCGCCGACTCCGACATCTCCAGCGAGAAGAAAGCGGTTGGAATTTTCAGGTCGATCGACGCGTGCGCGGCTATCGTCAGGGCGAGGGCTGTCTTTCCCACCGAAGGCCTCGCGCCGATCACGATGAACTCCGAATTCTGAAGGCCGCTCGTCATCGCATCGAGGTCGGTCAGGCCGGAGGGCACGCCCGTGAAGGCTTCGGGGTTGGTGCTCAGCTTTTCTATGAGCAACATGGTCTCGGTGACGATCTCTTTGGCCGAGTGGTATTCGGCGGTCTTGCGGTTCTGGGATATCTCGAAAATCTTGGCCTGCAGTTCGTCGAGGATCTGGTCGACGTCCATGGTCTCCTCGTGGGCCACCGCGGCCATCTCCGAGGACAGCTGAATGAGCCGCCGCCTCGTCGCCATCTCCTGCACGATTTTGGCGTAGTACTCGACGTTGGCCGCGGAGGGAGTAAAGGAAGCGAGGCTTGCCACATATGCGCTGCCCCCCACCCGATCAAGGCTGCCCCGGCTGCGGAGTTCTTCGGAGAGCGTGATCAGGTCGGGTTTTTGGCCCTTCTCATGCATCGCGAGGAGGGCTTCAAAAACTTCCTGATTTGCAGGCTCATAGAAGCTCTCGGAGCGGAGATATTTCAGAACGCTGTTGATCGATTCCGGATCGATGAGGAGGGCTCCAAGGCAAGCCTGCTCGGCGTCTCCATTGTAGAGAGGCATCGTATCTTTGAGCGATGGACCCGCCATCCAATACTCCTTTGCAAGGATGTTATGCTGCACCCTGAATCTATACTCTGTCGTCTGCGGGGTCAATATAAAAACCCGCCCCCGTGCAAGGGGGCGGGCAAGGGCTCTATTGCTATGGCAAGAAGAGTCAGCTGCTCAGCTCTCCGCGATTGACCGCCGCCTCAAAGGCCGCGGCCTGCTCTTCGGCGGTCGCCGGCTCGGTTTCCGTGCGCTGGCGGCGGGCCCTGTGTTTCTTTGCCTCGCCTTCGCCGGGCTTTTTCTCTTCCACGGCGGCGACAGCCTGCGCCTCCACAGAGCAGTGGAGCGTCGCCTCATCCTTCTCGTACAGCCTGATGATGACTTTGTAGTTGCCCACGGACTTGATCGAGCGGTCCGGCACTTCGATCTTCTTCCGGTCGACCTCGATACCCTTTTTCAAGAGCCCGTCGGCAATGGCGAGGCTCGTCACTGCACCGTAGAGCTTGCCATTGTTGCCTGCCGGCATGGTGATGACGAGAGGCTCGGCTTCAATTTTTTCCTTGAGCGAGCGCGATGCAAGCCTCTTCTGTTCCTTGATGGCCAGAATCTCGTCCTGACGTCTTTGAAGTATCGCGGCGGTCTTCTCGTTGTAGACCATCACCAGCTTCTTCGGCAGAAGATAGTTGCGCGCGTACCCGGCGGCAACTTCCTTAATGTCCCCGATCTCTCCAAGATTGGATATGTCCTGATTTAATATAACTTTCATGTTCAGGCTCCTTTATGTATTCGATATTGCAGCCAGACTTCCGACACGCCGAGTATCGGTACGAGCGCTGCAACAGCCAGCCCGATTTTTGTGTCGAGCGCAATGAGCACGATGAGCAGAACCGGCACGAAACCGGTCATGCGGTGCATACCTTTCGATTGAAAGAAACACGAAATAACGCTGAATCCCTGAAGCGCATACCATGAAACCGCAGCAAGCGACACATTCCACGCGACAATCGCGATGACGCCCTCTCTGTGCCCATACAGCACAAAGAGCAACAGGGTCCATCCCGCGATGCTGGGCCACAGCAGCCATGAGGGCACATTGAACGACGGCGATTTTCTATCCTGAGCCTCACCTTCATCCGANNTGCTCTTTTTGAGCGCCCCGAGGCGATTGCCGATCCACCAGCTGCCGGCGAGCATGAGCCACAGCCCTGCGCCAAAGCAGTCGAATATGACGGAAACCGCGGGAGCCACATATGCCTCGGCGATGGCCGATACATCCAGGCCCTGCAAGCCGGTCGACTCGAGCAGCTGGGCGATCATGGCGGCTATCGATTCCTGAACTTCTTTNNTCGTGCCTATGCTCGCCTGCAGCAGAAATCCAAAGACGACCGCAAGCACGACGGCAGCCGAAATGAGTTTTTTCCAGGCATCGCCACCCAAAAGGTTGACCGACCCCAGCGCGAGGAGCAGCAGTGCCGGCGGCAGAATGGTCTGCAGCAGGAAAGACAGCTGCATCATGTCGAGGCTGGAAAGCCTCAGCGCACTCCCAAGTCCCACGACTGCAAGAGACACGAGCGTGGAAAGCAAACCCTCTTTTTTGCCTTCCTTGCTGAATACATATTGAATGGGGACAAGAAATGCCACTGCGAGAAAGCCGCTCGCATAGAGCAGGCCCGACAACACCCCGANGGAGAGAAATGCAGGAATGTGACGACTGCGGGAGGATACCGAGTTCATGCTCTCTTGTGCTTCCATGTTCTGTTGTGCGCTTTAAGGGTAATGCCTTTCAGGTTATTTCACCACATATGGCAGAAGCGCCAGGGACCTGGCCCGCTTGATGTTGACGGCGAGCATGCGCTGATGCTTCGAACAGGTTCCCGTGATGCGGCGCGGCAGGATTTTNNTACCGCGCTCGGTCGTATAACGCCGAAGAAGATCCGCGTCCTTATAGTCGATCTTCACATTTTGGGTGCAGAAACGGCAGACCTTCTTGCGGAAGAATCCTTTGCCCTTGCGTGGACCATTTCTGTCATCCTGATCCCTGCGCAGATCCTGCTGGTCTGCCTCTGCGCGGGATGCCTTGGCTTCCTCAATATCTTTTGTCTCATCCATACTAATCTCCTGTCAAAACGGAATGTCATCGGTAAATTCGTCGACTCCCGGGGGAATCGGCGCGCTGGAGGATTCAGGCTTCTGGGCACTGGAATCGGGCGCATATTTTCTGGCATTTGCGTCGCCGCTGCCCTGGGGAGGTGAACCAAGAGGACGAATCGCCGCAGCGACAATGACCACTTTCGAGCGCTGCTGACCATCCTTCTCCCATCGGTCCTGGCGAAGTTCACCATGAACGGCAACCTGGCGGCCCTTCAGAAGATATTTACTCAATCCTTCTGCGCTTTTTCCGTAGAATTCGATATCGAAATAATGCGGTTCATCCACCCACTGATCATCCTGCTTCTTCGAGCGATTCACCGCGATTGAAAAACGGCAAATTGGGAGCCCCGATGGGGTATATTTCAATTCGCTGTCGCGAGTAAGACGTCCAACCAACACTACAACATTGATATCGCTCACGATATGCTCCTTCACCTTTTGCCCGGCGCGGCCCTATTCCTCAATCTTAACGACCAGGTGCTGCAAAATCGACGGGCTGAGCTTTATCGCGCGTTCAAGGGCAACGACCGATGCCGGCTCAAGGCTCATGCGGTAGAGCACATAATGAGCGCGCGCTTTCTTTTTGATGGGATATGCGAGGGGCCTGTCCCCCATATCATCTTCTTTTACATCAATTGCCTTGTACTGCGCGAGCAGATCGGCAACTGCCTGTTTGCCTGCCTTGAACTGATCTTCTTCAGAGTTCAGGACAGCGACAAGTTCGTACTGTCTCATTCATTCCTCCCTGTGGACGTATGCACCCATACGGGTGCGCATGATCCGGCGACAACAGCCGGATAAAGAGGGCGTTGTCTATATATCACAAAAGATTGCAAAGAGCAAGCGCTGCCTGCTTGCACGGGCCGCGATTTATTTTCATAATAGCTGAGCATTCGATATTTGGAGTGATTCATGCCGACTATTGAGCCGAGAGTATTAAAAGGATTCCGCGACTTCCTGCCGGATGCCGAGATGGCCCGCGCCACGCTCATAAAAAAGCTTGAGCAAGTATTTGCCCTGTTTGGATTTGTCCCCATCGACACGCCGGTCCTCGAATATGCCGATATCTTGCTCGGCAAGGGCGGCGGAGAGACCGACAAGCAGGTGTATCGCTTCCGCGACCACGGAGAGCGGGACGTGGCGATGCGCTACGATCTCACGGTGCCCTTCGCGCGCTTTATGGCAGAGCACGTCGAGGAGCTCTACCTGCCCTTCAGAAGGTACCACATTGCAAAAGTGTGGCGCGGCGAAAATACCCAGCGCGGGCGGTACAGGGAATTCATGCAGTGCGATTTCGACATTGTAGGCACAGACGCCGCATCCGCGGATGCGGATACTCTTCTCACCGCAGCCAGGGCCATGGAGGCTCTCGGCGCCGGGGACTTTTTTCTCCGCATCAACCACCGCGCGCTCTTCAACAGGTTTCTTGCCCGCATAGGCGCCTTGGGCAAATCGGTCGAGATCCTTCGGACCGTGGACAAGCTGGAAAAAATAGGGCCACAGGTGACTGCGGAGACGCTCTCTGCCCTCGTGAGCCCTCATCTGGCGGACGACATCCTCTCCTTCATACAGAAAGAGGACAGCTTCGAAAAGACGCTCGACAAAATGTTCGGCTTCTGCGATCCGGACGATCCGCAGGCCCAGGCCGCCCGAGCCCGACTGCTCGACATCATGCAGTGCGTCGCGGTGGCCGGCAGCGAGCGTCGCATCGTGCTCGATCCGAGCATCACGCGCGGACTCGACTACTATACGGGCATGGTCGTGGAGACCTCGCTCGCTGCCCTGCCCCAGATCGGCTCGGTGTGCTCCGGCGGCAGGTACGATGAACTTGCAAGTCTCTATACCGAAAGGAAATTGCCCGGAGTTGGGGCATCGATCGGCCTCGACAGACTCATGGCGGCCCTCGAGGCGCTGGGCATCAAGGCGGGCTCCGATATATCGACACAGATTCTCGTCGTCAATCAGGCAGAGACGCCCCTCGCCGGACTGCACGCGCTTGCGGCATCGCTGAGAAATGCAGGCTTTGCCTGCGAAGTCTTCCCGGAACCCAGAAAAACACTCGCCCAGTATACCTACGCCGAGCGAAAACACATNCCCCTCGCGGTCTTTGCGGATTCCTCCTCGGGGCCCTTTGCGCTGAGAATTCTCTCCCGGCGCGAAAACGTCGAAATCCGGGATTTCGCCGGCCTCTGCGACGCCGCAGGGAGAGAGCTGCATGCCTCAAGCTGAGCCTGAAAGGGACGGGCCAGAGGCTGCAGGGGTGCCCGCCGGGGCTCAGAAAGAAGGAAAGGGCCTCCTCGATGGCAGCATCCACAGCTTCGTCCTGCGGTCGGGCAGGCTGACCGAGGCCCAGCGCCGGGCAATCGGGAGATTCGGAGCAAAATACATCTTCCCCTTTACGGAAGCCCACCTCGATCTGGATTCGCTCTTCCCCGAGAAAAAGCCTCTCGTCCTGGAAATCGGCTTCGGCATGGGGCAGGCGACCTGGCAGATCGCGCAGGAAAGAGCCCAATTCAACTATCTGGGGATCGAGGTGCATACCCCCGGCGTCGGAAGGCTCATAATCGACCTCGAACGCCATGGACTCGGAAATGTGCGCATCATTCAGCACGACGCCATCGAAGTGCTGAAAACCATGGTCCCGCCTGAAAGCCTCGCCGGCATCCACGTCTTTTATCCTGACCCCTGGCCCAAGAAGCGACACCACAAGCGCAGGCTCATGCAGGATACCGTTGTCGCGCTCATGGCGGAAAAACTTGCAGCGGGCGGGTATCTCTATTTCGTGACCGACATCGAGGAATACGCCTCACATGCCAGGGCTGCCCTCGATTCCTGCGCGGCGCTCAGGAATCAGTTTGAAGGGTACGCGCCACACCAGGCGTGGCGGCCGGAGACGAAGTTCGAACACTTTGCAAAAGATTCGGGCCGCGGCACCTTCGAGCTCCTGTACATCAAAAGATAAATCGTGCAGGAACGGCGCGAGGCGTCCCTCCCGCTATAGCGTGTTGAAAAAATCGCTCAGCCTCCGGTAGAGGGCGCTTATCTTCTCCTTCAGGGACGCTGAGACGGCGAGTTTCTCCGCGTAATCGACGAGGAGCTCGGCGCTCGCGAGGCTCTGATTGAGCGCTTCCGAAAAGGAGCGCGTCGGCTGGTACCAGAAATTGCCCGCGCCGTCGGAATAGAGGCCGATAAAGCCCAGCTTCCCGGCCTTCCCGAACTTGGTCACATGCAGGATCATCCCGAGGGAATTGGCGAGCTCGGCGATCGTCTGTTCGGCGGCATTCGCTTCGCCCCCAAGCGAAAAATTCGTGTGCTGCGGCCAGGAGATTGCCAGATCGTGCCCGATATCTATCCACTTCAGGGCCCTTATGACTGTGGAGAGCTTTTCGCCGTTGAAGAGCTGAACCTTTCCCCATTCGACGCGCGCCTTGAGGGATTTGCCGAATTCTTCATCGGCCGGCCCGATGAGCGGCGCAATCCTGGAGAGACGCTCCCAGTCGAGCACGACTGTCCTCTTCGACTGCTTTTTGCCCTCTATCGGGAACACTTCGCCGCCGAGCGAGATTGTGTCCAGCCTGTTGCCGGGAGAGGCCTCGATCCTCGGGCTTTCTGGCCTGCGCTTCCGGCGCCCGGCTTCATGCGGAGATTCTTCCCGGGCGGATTTTTCGGCAATTCGGATCCGCCCTTTTTCTTTGGCAGGTCTGAGGTTTCTGGCTGCCGCAGGCCCTTTCTGCCGGATCGCAATGAGCTGCTCTGCGAGTTCGGGAGAGATCCTGTACAGCTGCGCCTTCGAGAGAGGCGACACGGACATCGCGTACATACGCGTCGTTCGCACGATCTCTCCCGCGACGATGAAGTCGGCATCCTGACGGAACATGACGGAGCCGGGGTGTATCTGAATTCTCTCCGCAGTCAGGGAGCTGAAGAGCCCCCTCCCCTGCCTGGCGCAGACAAACTGGATGAGCCCGCGGCTCACCGCGCACAGGTAGTCGGAGATCGCGCCGCCCGAACCGATCGGGACGCCGAGGTCGGACACTATCAGTTCGAGCTGTTCCTTTATTCTCACGATTTCGTGCAGGGTCCGCTCGTCGAGATAATTGTGTTCACAGAACTTCGCTGTGTCCCTGGCCGAGGTAAAAGCTTCGTAGAGCTGCAGATACGAGGCAAAGTCGCCCATGGGGTCCCGGAACCGGTGGTGGGCGGCGCGCGCCTCAGTCTCCTCGCCGGGCGGAAGAATGTAGGGGCTCGTGGTGGAAAGAAAGGCAGCCGCAATCAGTGTCTCGCTGATCACATCCGGATACCTGAGAATCGACTCCACGATCATGCGCGACAGCTTCGGCAANNGGAGCGGGAAGGCGCACATCATCTCCCCGATGCGCGTGAGTGTGCGATCGGGGTTCAGAGCTTCGAGCAGATTGAGCACTTCGATGGCGCCCCGGATCGCGCTCTTGGGCGGCTTTGTTATGAAGTCGAAGTGCTCGAAATCCGTGATGCCCAGTTCCGCCATGCGCAGCAGCACCTCGGACAGGTCCGTGCGGTGTATCTCTTCGGTGGGATACAGCGGCCGCGAGTCGAAATCCTTGATGGAATACAGCCTGTAGCAGAGGCCGGGGCGGGTGCGGCCCGCCCTTCCCTTCCGCTGGTTGCAGGAAGCTTTCGAGATGGGCGTCTCTATGAGGCTGGCGGTAAAGGTCCGCGGATTGTAGTAGTTTATCTTTGCGAGCCCCGAATCGATGACCACCGTGATTCCGTCGATGGTGACGCTCGTCTCAGCAATGTTGGTCGAAATGACGACCTTGATTTTCCCTTCCGGAGGGTCTTCGAAGACCCTCTCCTGTTCATCTTTTCCAAGGCGGGCATAGAGGGGAATGCAGTGAAGCCTCCGGGCCCATTGGCTCGTCATGAGGGTCTGGAGGCACTCTTTTATCGTCTTTTCGCCGGGCAGAAATATGAGGATGTCGCCCGGCTCTGCCCCGGCGTCCCCTCCGATCACTCTGCCGACAATCGACAGGATTTTTTCGTACAGCGCCTCATCGGAAGAGCGGTAATAGGCCATTCCTGGCCAGGCCCCTCCGGACCGGGCCCCTTCGGGCCCCTCTGCCCGGGATTCCTGATTCGGCGAAGCCTCCGGCACGGTCTTGATGGCATCGTACACCACGCGCACCGGATACATCGGGGCGTCGATGCGCACGACGGGGCACTCACCGAAATATTCCGAAAAGACTTCCGCATTGATGGTCGCTGACGACACAATGACGTGGAATTCGCTCCGCGCTTCGAGCACTTTTTTCAAAAGGCCGAGGATAAAGTCTATGTTCAGGCTGCGCTCGTGCGCCTCATCGACCATGATCACGCTGTAGTGCGTAAGATAGGGATCGAGCTTCATCTCCTGCAGCAGGATGCCATCCGTCATTATCTTTATGGCGGTATTGGGCGCAGTTGCGTCCTCAAACCGCATCTTGTATCCGACAATGCCCGGGATGGTCGTATTCAGCTGGCGCGCGATGAAGTCGCTCACGGACAAGGTCGCGATGCGCCGAGGCTGCGTGATGCCTATTATCCCCTTCGATGCATATCCCGCCTCGTGGAGGATGATGGGGAGCTGCGTGGTCTTCCCCGATCCCGTCGGACTCTCCACGACAATGACCTGATTGGAGGCGAGCGCATCGAGAATTTTGGCTTTCTGTTGATAGATCGGTAGATCATGAGGATTTATCATATGGTCAAGTGTAGCGTCAGAGGCGGACTTTAGCCAGTATCCGACATTCCCGCCCGCGATACTTTCTGCTAGAATGTCACCATGCAATTCGATGACCTTCTGAATGACTCCGGGCCTCCCCTCTCACCGTTCACGGTCTCCCAGATTACATCGCTTATAAGAGACGATCTTGAAAATAAATACCCGGACATCACCGTTGAAGGCGAAATCTCCAACTGCAAGACGGCGGCCTCGGGTCACCTCTATTTTTCGCTCAAGGACGAACAGGCGGTCCTGCAGGCTGTCATGTTCCGCCGCGACATGCTCTCCCTCTCGTTTGCCCCCAAGGACGGCATGAAAGTGTGGGCCAGGGGCGCCATCTCGGTCTACCCGGGCAGGGGACAATACCAGCTCATCACGAGGACCATGAGGCAAGCCGGCCTCGGCGACATCCTCGCAATGCTCGAGGAGCGCAGGCAGAGATTCGCAAAGGAAGGCCTGTTCGACGAGTCGAGGAAGAGGCCCATTCCCCGCTTTCCCTCGCGGGTCGCTGTCGTGACGAGCCCTACGGGCGCGGCGGTGCGCGATGTCATCCGCATACTCCACAGGCGAAACCCCAAAGTCGGCATTCTCGTGCTGCCGTCCCTGGTTCAGGGAGATGACGCCGCAGTTTCGATAGCCACAAGAATCCGGCAGGCGAATCGCTGGAACCTGGCCGACGTCCTGATCGTGGGCCGGGGAGGCGGCTCCATAGAAGACCTGCTGCCCTTTTCGGAAGAGATCGTGGTTCGCGCCATCGCAGAGTCGGGCATCCCCGTCATAAGCGCCGTGGGGCACGAGACGGACTGGGCCCTCTCGGACTATGCGGCGGACCTCCGGGCCCCGACACCCTCTGCGGCGGCGGAGATGACGTGCAGCGACCTCGAACTGGTCTACAGAGAGATAGCCCACTTCCAGACTTTGCTCGCACAGTCGATGAAACAGGCGCTCGCGCATGCGCGGCAGAGGCTCTCGGCCGTCTCGCCGCGCACCATGGAAGGGATTCTCACCCGGAGACAGCTTTCGCTGGTACAGCAGTTCGACACAGCGGTCGAGACAATCCGGCAGGGCATGCAGAAAAAAATGGATGCAGGGAGAACCCGCCTCGCTCTCGCTTCGAGCGCCGTCGAGCTCTCCAACCCCAGGGCAATCATGAAGCGGGGGTTCTCGGTCGTAGAGAAACTCAGCCGCGCGGCCCCTGCGGGACAGAATGCCGAAACCGAAATAGTCCGTTCTGCCAAGACACTGGCCGTGGGCGATGCCGTGCATATTCTGTTCTACGAAGGCGAGGCCGATGCCTCGATTCAGGGCACTGTGAGGAGCGAATGACATGAAAGACTTTGAAAAAAAGATTGAGCGCCTGGAGCAGGTCGCCGAGAAAATGAGAGATCCGGATCTTCCGCTCGAGAAATCCTTCAGCCTCTTCGAGGAAGGCGTTTCTCTTGCCCGCGAGCTGAAGCAGGAGCTCGATGCGCTGCAGGGTAAGGTGGAAATCCTCCTGAACAGCCTGGAAGAGGTCGAAACAGAGCAACCGGGTTCTCCGCGCACCGCCGACTTTGAAACACCGGAAGCCGGGCAGCAAGAGCTGCCGCAGCAGCAGGATTCAGTGGGGACGACGAGTAGCGGCCTACCGATTGCCCCTGATCGATGCCTGCAGGATCGGTATCAGCGATCTGTCCGAGTCTGCGAGCTCCATGCCCGCAATGGTGTCGAGGGGCAGCCATGCGGCTTCGGAATGCTCGTTCAAAATGGCGACATGTGCGGGTTCCAGGGCAATTTCCCAGGCCGCAAGCGCGCGGACCTTGCCCTTGTTTGCAAACACGCTCTCGCCCAGAAACCGGAGTACTCTGATGGGCGCGTTGAATTCTTCAAGAAATTCCCGCGCAAGGGCAACCTCATCCGATTCGGCGCTTTCGACCTTTCCGCCGGGGAACTCCCAGCGCTGGCTCATTTCGGAGGCATCCCGCTTGCGGCGAGCAATAAAAAACAGCTCGCCCTGGACGGCGATACCGGCTACCGAACGCAGCAGCGAAACGGGCCCGGTTCTTGCCTGTCCGGTGTCCATCGCCTCTCTCTCATCCATGTTCGCTCTCTGAAGTCATGCGCACACAGGCCTGCGCGAGCTCGGCAGGCGTAAACCAGCCTTTTGTCTTCGAAAGCTGTCTGCCTGCGCTGCCGTGGACAAGCACGGCACCCAGTATCGCCCGAGCCAGGGCAGTGTGAAACAGCGTACCCTCTCCGTTGGACCCGACTGCCCCAGGCTCTCTCGAGAGAGCTGTCCACCGGGCAAGAAGACCTCCGGCGAGCCCCGACAGCACGTCGCCGGACCCCGCGACCCCCAGTCCGGACGCGCTTCCGTCGAAGACCGCGCACTTTCCGTCCGGAAAGGCGACGTGGGTCGTCGATGCCCTCAGGGCGAGGACGATGCCGAATTTTTCCGCGAGGGCGAGCGACTGCCGCACCGATTCCGAAGCATTCCGGGCAGCCCCCGTCTCTCCCTGCCCGAGCGACGAAACAAGTTCCCGGAATTCGCCGGGGTGAGGGGTGAGAATGACAGGCGCCCTGAAAGACCGGGCAGGATTCTTGCCCGCGATTCGCGCAAAGAGACGGACCGCATCCGCATCGAGGACGAGCGCCGTATCGGAGTGCAGCAAGCTGTCGAGCTGCGCTTCCCTCTCCCCGGCGACGCCCCAGCCCGGCCCCACGACAACAGCATCCCAGGATTCAGGGGAGAAGGAATCCTGAGACAGCACGCGCACTATCGCCAGGTCCCCCGCCGCGGCGAGGTACGAAGGAAACAGCGCTTCATCACAGTAGAGCGCAATGTATCCCGCCCCCGCAGCCGCCGCGCCACGCACACAGTGGAGCGCAGCCCCGGCCCCACTCTGGCTTCCGGCAAGAACCGCGACCCGCCCCCTCTGCATCTTGTGGGCCCAGGGCGAGATCGGCGGCAGGAAGTTTCTGACATCGCCATCCTCGAGGAGCCAGACATCCGACGTCGCCGCCTCCGTCCAGAGAGGAAAAATGCCGCCGACAGGAAGGATGTCGCCCGCGCACGGCCTTGCGGCCGGCATGTAGAGCGCCTCTTTCAGCGGCTCTATGCAGAGCGTCGCATCGGCGTGGACAACCGGATAGTCGGGCTGCCAGTCGTCGCCCAAGCCCGAAGGAATATCGATGGCCACGATGCAGGAAGCCCTGCCGACACTCTTCGCCCGGCCCCGGTACAGTGCCTCAAGCAGATGTATCGCGCCCGCCGCGCTGCCCTTCGCGCGCCCGTGCGCACCCGTGCCGAGAACCGCATCGAGCACAATGTCCTGCCTGGAAAGCAGTTCCAGCAGGGCAGGCTCTTCGGCGCTCGCGTACCGGACAATTTCGATGCCGCACCGCTCGGCGCGGCGAAGGTTCAGCTGCGCATTCTCCTTCAGCGCCTCCGCCCCGGGCACAAGGGCAGAAAGATGTTGGAACCCCTCAAGCCTTGCATGCCTCAGCATCGCGAGCGCATCGCCCGCATTGTCGCCTTTGCCGCACACCGCCGCAATCGATGTCTGTGTCGGCAGGGTCTGCGGCAGTCTTTTCCGGATCAGCTCGCACTTCAGCACTTGCCACAGACGCATCGCGGCGATCTCCATGAGATTGTCCGAGGGAAAATCGAACATCTCTCTGGTGAATGCATCGAGCTCGAGAGATTGAGAAGTCGACAGAAGGGGACGCATCCTACAGGACCTCCGGCTTCACTATACTCGCTTGACCTTTACGCGGCAAGCAAATTCACATGCTCGGAAGTTTCCACGCATACATCCTCAAGGCTGAGGGGAGTTGTCCGAGGATGTAGAGATATCCGTCGTCACCGACGGTCATCGCCATGAGTGCAGCGCCCGGATCGGGAACCACGAAATTCAGCTTCCCTATCACTTTTCCCTTCAGATTGTACCGGAACGCCTCGCCGCCTATGCCGTTCTCCTGCCATCGAATGCTGACGATGCTGTTGGATTTTGCGGCGATGAGCTGCTGGTCGATGCCCAAGTCATCGACACTGCTCTGCAGGGGGAATGAATCCAGAGTCCTGCCATTCCCCGCGTCGATATCTATGATCCAGCCCCCGACGGGGTCGATGGAGAGTGTCACTCCCGAATCGGGATCAAATTTTTCCACATAGTAGTTGATCTTCAGCACGACGATCAGTTTTCCGCCGGTGTAGCTCGGCGATACGGATTCCAGCGAGGCGATGATGCGGGAGCCCTTCGTGTTCGGATTTTTTTCAAGGATGGAAGACGGCACGGGCATAGTCTGGTTGTTCAGCTTCAGGACATGCAGAAATACGCCGTTCCTGTCATAAAAATAGACAAAAGTCTCGGATTCTGAGGCGCAGAGCACTGCGAGATCGTCATTCTCCACAGTGTCGAGCGCCATGATCATCGGAAAGCTCGAGCCGCCGGGACCTTCCCGGCCGAGAAGCTGCAGCTCTCTGCCGCTGGAGTCGAATCGCCTGACAAACTGATTGTCCGCCACATACAGCAGCTGTCTCGAATCCGCCGCCATTGGCCAGGGATCGTTGAAGGAGACCTGCATGGCGAAACGTCCCAGTTCCTGGCCGGTGGCAAGATCAGTGCTCTGCACATCCTTCAGTACAAGCGGCGCGCTGCCCTTCCGTGGATCGTACCACATCGCCAAGGTCTGGCCATACGATGAAATGCGCAGAATCTTGGCCTCTCCCCGGCTCAGGAGATGGAATATTCCCTTTTTGAGTGAAATGCCTATCGCATTCTTCTCCCCACCGAACATATCGAGCGAAGAATCAGACTTCCCATAGCCAAGATCGAAGAGTATGTTCGTCTTCGCCTCCTCTGTCGAGGCGGAGCAGCTGACAAAGAGCCCAATGAGCATACATGCCCACAGCGAACGAAAAATCCTATTCATTATTTGAATTATAGCTCATTGTTCGAATTATGGCATTCCTTGACCCTTTGTGCGAACGAAAGTATTCTTTAAGCATGTCTGGAAACATCCTCGCCGCCCTCCTGGGTTCACAAAAAGAGAAAGATATCAAGGCGGTTCTGCCCATACTGCACAGGATCAACGCACTTGAGCAGTGGGCCCTCTCGCTCTCCGATGCCGACTTCCCCGCCATGACCCATACATTCAAGGAGCGGCTCACCTCCGGCGAGACGCTCGATGACCTGTTGCCAGAGGCCTTCGCCCTTGCCCGCGAAGCCGCCCGACGCAAGCTCGGCGAACGCCCCTTCGACGTGCAGTTGATCGGCGGAATCGCGCTCCACCAGGGCAAAATCGTGGAGATGAAAACGGGCGAAGGCAAGACACTTGCATCGGTCACCGCCGTCTACCTCAACGCACTGACGGGGGAAGGCGTCCATGTCATCACCGTCAACGATTACCTCGCCGAGCGCGACAGTCAGTGGATGGGCCAGATATATAAATTCCTGGGGCTGTCGGTCGGCTGCATTCTCTCTTCAATGGACAATGCGGCCAGAAAGATTTCATATTCCTGCGACATCACCTATGGCACGAACAACGAATTTGGATTCGATTACCTGCGCGACAACATGGTGTGGTCCCTGGACCAGAAGGTTCAGCGGGGCCATGCCTACTGCATCATCGACGAAATAGACTCCATCCTCATCGATGAAGCGCGCACGCCTCTCATCATTTCGGGCCCCGCGGATGACGACACCTACAAAGTCAACGAGGTCAATCGCCTGGCCCTGTCGCTCGTCGAAGTGAAGAAAAATCCCGAGACCGGAGAATACCCCGATGAGACCAAGGGAGAGCTGCTCGAGGGCGATTTCAAGATCGAGGAAAAGTCGAAGCGCATCATGTTCACGAGCGAGGGCATGAACCATATAGAATCGCTCCTCCAGAAACGCGGGCTCATCAAAGGAAGCCTCTTCGACCCCGAAAGTTTTGAATTTGTCCATTACTTTACGCAGGCAGTGCGCTCTCAGCACCTTTTCAACAAGGACGTCGACTACGTGGTTCAGGACAATCAGGTGCAGATCGTCGATGAGTTCACCGGCCGCATTCTCCACGGGAGACGCTATTCGGACGGTTTGCACGAGGCGATTGAAGCAAAAGAGCGAATAAAAATAGCGCGGCGCAACCGCACGCTGGCGACGATCACCTTTCAAAACTACTTTAGATTGTATAAAAAATTAGCCGGCATGACCGGAACGGCCGACACAGAGGCAGAAGAGTTTAATAAAATATACAGCCTCGACGTCATGGTCATCCCCACGAACCGGCCACTGGTCCGCAGCGATGAAAATGACCTCGTCTATCTCAACGAATCTGAAAAATTCGACGCGATTCTGAATGAGATAAAGTCGACATATACCAGGGGTCAGCCCATCCTGGTCGGCACGGTGTCGATTGAAAAATCGGAAAAACTGTCGGCCATGCTCCTGCGCAATGGCATCCGGCATGAGGTTCTGAATGCCAAAAACCATGCGCGCGAGGCACTGATCATCGCCGAGGCCGGAGCCAAGGGCGCTGTCACGATAGCGACCAATATGGCCGGCCGGGGCACCGATATCAAACTTGGCGGCAACCCTGAATTCCGGGCCAGGCACAAGGCCGGTACAGAGGCCCCGGAAGAAAAATACAGGGAAGCGCTGGCCCTCGAGTACGAAACATGGACGCACGACCACGAGGAAGTGAGGAGCCTGGGCGGACTCTGCGTCATAGGCACGGAGCGCCACGAATCGAGGCGGATCGACAACCAGCTGCGCGGACGAAGCGGCCGCCAGGGCGATCCGGGCCGCTCGATATTCTTCATTTCCCTCGACGACGACCTCATGCGTCTCTTCGGTGGAGAAAATTTCAAACAACTCATGAGCAGAGCGGGCATGAAGCCCGGNGAGCCCATCTACCACCCTCTTCTCAGTAGATCCATCGAAGGCGCACAGAAGAAAGTGGAGCAGAGAAACTTTGAAATTCGAAAACACCTGCTGGAGTACGACGATGTGCTTNNCAACAAGCAGCGAAATTTCATCTACGAGCAGCGGAACTCGATACTCGCCGACGACAATCTCATCGAGAGAGTCCGGGAGGCGGCCGATGAAATGCTCGAGGATCAGGCCGAAACACTCCCCCAGGCACTCAAGGACAGCCCCAGCAAGGCGATTCCGGATTTCTGCTCCTGGCTCTTCGGCACCTTCGGCATCGATCTTCCGGCGAAAAAGGTGGCCGAGCTCTATCAGTCGGGCAACCTGACGCCGGAAGTACAAAAAATACTCGACCTCGACCTCGCCGCAAAAGTGGAAGCGGCCGGGGCCGACAACCTCAACTTCTTCATCCGCTTTTCCTATCTGCAGGAGATCGATGAGAAGTGGCTCGATCACCTCGAATCCATGGAGGCCTTGAGGGAGGCAGTCTATCTCCGGAGCTATGCCCAGAAAAACCCTCTCCTCGAATACAAGCTTGAAGGCTCCGACATATTCGAGTCCCTCATCCTCTCGATTCGCCACAACATTGCCTCCAAGGTCTTCCGGGTGAAGATCAAGAAGAGCGCGCAGACAACGGAGACGCAGGCACCCAAGGCCTCCAGGATTGAGGCGGCGCAGACGAGTCACCAGTCGGTGGGCTCTNNTTTTGCGGGAGAGGCCGGCGAAGCGCCCAAAGAGTCGGCCATAGCTGCCGCCTCTGCGCCCCCTTCGGCGACGGTCGTGCGCCAGGGCCAGAAAATCGGCCGCAATGATCCATGCCCCTGCGGCTCGGGGAAAAAATACAAATACTGCCATGGCCGATGAACAGACGGAGCATAGAGGATGTCGCTCAACTGCGAGGAAATCGACCGTATTCTTTCAGAGGTCCCGCTTGAGGGGACAAAGATACAGAATATCTACCAGCCCTCTTTTGATTCCCTGGTGCTGGAGCTCTATGGCCATGGGAATCTCACCCATTATTTCATCAGCATCGCCCACAACGCATGCAGGCTCCATCCCCTGAGCGCCCCGCCGCCCCGAAACGAGCGGCCACTGCGCTTTATGGAATGCCTGCGCTCACGGATACGGGGAGGCACCATCGTCCACGCGGCACAGGTCGCCAAAGACCGCATCATAAAGATCGAGGTCGTGAGGGCCGATGAAAACGGTCTTCCGACACGGCTGAACCTCTATGCACGGCTCTGGAGTGGCGCAGGAAACGTGCTCCTTGTATCGGACGAAGGCACCATCATCGACGCGCTCCGCCGCCTCCCCTCCCGAAACGAAGTCTCGGGGGCAGTTTTTTCCCTGCCGCTTCCGCCGCGACGCTGCAAGCCCCCAAAACAATATGTCGTCCGCGACATCGACGGAGAAGGGCCTTTCTGGCAGCGTATCGAGCGCTATTACTCGCAGTCGAGCGGGCAGCTCTCCCGGGAGACGCTGATAGCCCGNGCGCGCGAGATTTTTGAGCGTAAGAAGGCCGTCCTGGAAAACAGGCTCGCCCTTCTTGTATCAAAGCAGGAGGAATACTCGCAGGCCGAGCGCTTTCGCCAGATAGGAGATATTCTCATCGCCGGGTATGGAAGCGAGACCCAGGGAGCAAAAACTTTCGCNCGCACCTTCGATTTTTATGAGAACAGAGAGCTGCTCATTGAAATCGATCCAAAGGCCACCCCAGCCCAAAACGCTGCGACATATTATGAAAAATACCGCAAGGCAAAGCACGGCATCGACGAAATCAACACAGAGGTTCATCGCTGGGAGACCGCCATCCGACAGCTCGACGCATGGTTTGCGCACCTCGAGGCAGAAGCCGACCCTCTCGCCATCGCCCAGGCCCTCCGCAAGGGCGGGGCCGCACGGAGCAAAGAGAAGCCCCGCTACCCCTGCCAATATCTGGAATATAGGGGCTGGACAATCCTTGTAGGCAGGTCCGGCAAAGAGAATGACGAGATACTGCGGCATACCGTGCGGGGTTCCGACCTCTGGCTCCATGCCAGAGACTACGCCGGATCCTATGTGTTCATCCGGGCCCAGAANAACAAGTCCATCCCGCCCGAGGTGCTCCTGGCTGCCGCCCGCCTTGCCGTCTACTATTCCAAGGCNCGCAAAAACCTGGGTGGAGATGTCCACACGACCTTCGTCAAGAATCTGCGGAGAGTAAAGGAGGGCCCTGTTGGCCTGGTGGTTCCATATCTCGAGAAAAATTTATATATTACTTTTACAGAAGCTCAAATCCGTGAACTTCTCGAAGAGAACCAAACCAGAGGAGGAAACGCTATGAAGCGCTTCATGACTGTTTTTATAACATTTCTATTTATTATAAGCACATCAGTGGTCACTGCCTCGCCCATGGATACCGTGGCCATCTCGGTGCTTAAGGGGCCCACCGGCTTGAGCAGCGCATGGATGATGAGCGAGCTTTCCCGGACGAGCCCCGACGAGTTTGAGTTCATCACCGCATCGAGTGCAGACATGGTCGTGGCGAAACTTCTGAACGGCGAGATCGATGCAGGTGTGCTGCCCGTGAACGTCGCGGCCAAGCTCTACAACGCCGGCGTGCCGGTCCAGGCCCTGGCGGTCGTCGGCAATGGCATGGTGAAATTCCTGACCACCGATTCCGCGATAGGGAGTCTCTCAGATATCAGAGGCAAGACGATCTACGTCGCGGGGCAGAAGGCGACGCCCGACTACGTGTTCCAGTATCTCTGCGCCAGGAAAGGCCTGACTGCGGGGAAGGATTACGAGCCTGTCTACAGCCTCGCCTATCCCGAGATCGCCGCGGGCCTGGCGAGCGGCAAAATCGCATACGCCGTGCTGCCGGAGCCCTTCGCCACTCAGGCGATACAGAAGAACCGCGCCATAAGGACACCGGTCGATATCACCAAAGAATGGCAGGCGGCGACAGGACAGGACGATTATCCGATGTCCCTTTTCGTTGCCCGAAGGTCTCTCGTCGAATCTTCTCCGGACAAGGTCAGAATACTCACCGATTCCTACAGGGCTTCCATTCAAAGGGCCATCCAGGACCCTGCGGGTACAGGGAAGCTTGCAGAGGGCCTGGACCTGGGGATTTCGGCCCAGGTTGCGACGGTTGCGATTCCCATCTCCAACTTTGTCTTTATTGAGGCCTCCCGCGCTGTTCCCACGATCGAGGCACTGCTGTCGGTATTTTTGCAGTTCGATCCAGTCAGCATTGGCGGCATAATGCCGGACTCTGCTTTCTATGCCCAGATCCAATAGCACAAAACTCCATCCGCTCCTGTGGCGGCTTCTGGGGGTGGCCGTCTTCCTCGCAGTCTGGCAGGTGGCGGCCACCCTTGTGCAGAGCAGTTTGATCCTTCCTCAACCATGGGAGGCTGTCTCTGCCCTGGTCCACCTGCTGGCAAAGGCTGCATTTTGGCTTTCTGTCGCAGGCACCTTTCTGCGCGTGCTCGAGGCCTTCTTTCTCAGTCTCTGCGTTGGCCTTGCGAGCGGTGCGCTGAGCGGCTTCAGGCCCCAGGTGAAGGCCTTCATGAGCCCTTTCATCACCGGCGTACGGGCAACTCCTGTTTTGGCCCTCATTTTGCTCGCGATGTTCTGGTTTCCCTCAACCCAGGTGCCTGTTTTTCAGCGCTGTCCTCATGGCTTTTCCTGTCATCTACACTTCGACCGAGGCAGGGATCCACGCCACGGACCAAAAGCTTGTGCAGATGTCGAACCTCTTCCATGTGCCCAAGTCCACAATATTTTGGCGGCTCCGGCTGCCCTCTGCGCTCCCCTATCTGCTCTCGGGGGCAAAGAATGCGCTGGGCCTGTCGTGGAAGGTCATCGTCGCCGGTGAAGTTCTGGCCCAGCCCCGGATGGCGCTCGGCACCGGCATGCAGGACGCCCGACTCACACTCGAAACGCCGACCGTCTTTGCATGGGCAATCACGACGATCCTGCTCTGTGGCCTCAGCGAATATTTCTTCGGGATCCTGGCCCGAAGGCTCAGTATCCAATTTCAGCCGCCGCAGGATGAGTCAAAAGAGCGAGGCGGGCAATGAGCGCCCATGTAAAAAACCTGAAAAAAAACTTCGGCTCGCTGAATGTCCTTCAGGACATAAGCTTTGAGCTCGAGGATGCCTCCATCACCGCAATTCTTGGCCCGAGCGGCTGTGGAAAGACCACTATCCTGAATATCCTGTCGGGCATCACCGACGCCGACGCCGGCTCTCTCGCCGGTTTTGAAGGCAGGCGCTTCTCTTACTGCTTCCAGGAACCGAGGCTCCTGGGCTGGCTCAGCGCCGAGGACAACCTGCGCTTTGCGCTGTCGTCCCTCCTGCGGTCGCGCAGGGATTCCCAGGACATGGGGCAGCGCATCGAGCGCTTTCTGCGCGAGTCGGGCCTCTTCGAATTCAAGGGATACAGGCCGAACCAGCTCTCGGGAGGAATGCAGAAACGTCTCGCGCTGGCAAGGGCATTCGCCTTCCCCTCCGACATGCTGCTGCTCGACGAGGCGTTCTCCGCGGTCGATCTCAGACAGAAAATCGAACTCATGCGCGCTTTTCTCCGCCTGTGGAGCGATGAAAAGCCGACGGTGATCATCGTCACGCACGATATCCACGATGCGCTCTTTCTCGCGGATCGGGTCGTTGTTCTGAGTCAGCGTCCCGCCCGCGTCGAAGGAATGCTGGACATCGATCTCCCCCACGAGAAACGGACCTTCGCCTCTTCTGAGCTTTCGAAGTATGAGATGGAACTCTACCGGCTTTTGGGCTTCGATCACCCCGACAGTTTCGCCTAGACAATGTTTGCGCAGGCTTCGACGAGCGAGCGGGCATCGAAGGGTTTATACAGGAGCGGGACGGCGGGCGAGAGGTCGAGCTCATGGGATTCATATCCCGTCATGAAGAGGCAGGCATCGATGCGCCTGTCCCTCTGCAGTCGCTTCCAGAGCTCCGTGCCATAGATGCCCGGCAGGACGACGTCGGCAATCATCAGGTCGAATTCCATGCGTTCGGCGAGCAGGATGGCTTCTCCCGCATTGATGCAGGTCTCAACGCTCGCCCCTACTCTTTCGAGTATCCGCTTGCACGACTCCAGGATCGATTCGTCATCGTCAACAATGAGAATGCGCTTATTCTCTAAGACTTTCGACAATGTATCGCTCAAAATAGTTGAAGAGGATACTCTTTGTTCCTCCGGATCATTCGACGATCCGGCTTGCTGCAGACTTGGAATCCAGATGGTGAACACGGTGCCGCTGCCCAATTCGCTTTCAACCTTGATGTGCCCGCCATTCATCTCCGTGAGGGACTTTACGATCGAGAGGCCGAGCCCTGTCCCCTTGTCGGCTTCCTTTGTAGTAAAAAACGGTTCAAAAATCTTCGTGATATGGCGAGAGTCTATGCCCGTGCCGTTATCCTTCACCCTTATGAGCGCGTATGCGCGGCGCTGGGGCACAGTCTCTTCCCCGACGTCGAGATGAATGGAGATGCGCGGGTTCTTTGTTTTCTCCAGGGCATCCCTTGCATTTACCACAAGGTTGAGCAGAATTTGTTCGATATGACCCGCATCGACATTGGCGAACACAGGTTTATCAGGCAGGCTCAGCGAAAAGGAAATCCGTTCAGGGAAAAGTCTCTTCCATATCTTGCAGCCATCACTCAGGACATCTCTCAGATCGACCGTGCTCGGCGAATACGACTTGGGGCGGGAAAACCCAAGAAGCTGTCTCGTCAGGACAGATGTCTTCTGGATGACTTTTTCAATGCCGTGGACATCTTCCAGCGCCGCATTGTCTTCGGGCAACTCTAGCTTCACCATCTCGAGAAAACCCAGCATCGATGTCAGAAAATTGTTGAGGTCGTGGGCGACTCCGCTTGCGAGCCTGCCGATGGCCTCCAGTTTCTGGGACTGAAAGAGCTCTTCTCTCAGGCGCTTGGACTCTGTGATGTCGACAAATTCACAGAGAATATTGATCTTGCCGGGCTCTTCCCGAAAAAAAGAAAAATTGCAGACAAGGTCTCGCTGCCCCTGGCCAAAATCGCGCGTGAGNNAAATCTCCTCCTGAAGGACATGGCTGTGCTGAAGACTGCCGAGAATCTTTGGNNACCACTCCTTTTCTTCCAGAAACATGTCCTGTATGTTTCTCGATCTTTCGGATGCGGGAAAACTCGATTCGAAGACCCTGTTGCGCTCCACGATGCTCCCCTGGGAATCGGCGACGCAGCGGGCGGAGAGGCTGTACGCAAACAGATTTCTATATCTGCGCTCGCTGTCCCTCAATCTTTTCTCCATCGAGGCACGGTAGAGGGCAGCTTCGACATTGGCGATGAGCTCCCGCGAAGAGAATGGTTTTACCAGTATCCCAAGGGGCTCGGCCTCGCGCAGTCTTGCCAGGGAGGCAGATATCGTGTGATCGCTTATGACAAGGCAATATATGCCGGCATCGCNGTGAATTTTCACCGCCTCATCGATTATGGACTGCTGGTTATCGCCTATGTCTACGATAAAAAGCTCATAATCCGGCCTTCTCTGACCGCCGAGAATTCCGTGGATCTCATAGAAGAGGTCCACCCNCGCGAGTCCTCCTCTTTCGATGCTCTTTGCGATATCGAGCGCAATAATGGGGTCAGGCTCCANAACCGCAATTCTCGCATAATGCTTGCCTCTTACTTTTCAGATGATCGTAGCACTTTCAGCAGGAAACTCCAAACGGATTGTACGCTCCAGATATCCGCTCTGGCGGGATTTGGTGGAGAATTCAAGAATAAAGGTCTTGTTTTTCCTGTCCAGCTGGAATCTGTTGATCTGTATGGCATCGTTTTCGCCGAGGCCGATTTCGTCGGCAGACTCCGCCGGGCAGACCCACTGCACCGTATAGGGACCTTCGACCTTACTCGAATTGCCGATCCGGATCAGCTTTGCCCCCAGCACCCCTTCCAGGATGATATTCTTCGGGATGCTGTCCCACGCGGGAATCAGGGAAGCGCCACTCTCGGAGCCTATGCTCCGGAGCCTTCGGATGGGCTGAAAATCGCGCTGAGCCTCGACATAACAGAGGGCGCCTTTCGGAATCGACGCAAGCTGAAGCTGAATCGACGCAATATCTTTTGAGAGCTTGCCATTGACCGCCGTAAGGACATCGCCCGCGCGGAAGGCGGACAGAGATGGATCGAGGTCGGCGAGCACCAGGGGATTCTGTCCACTGCCCTTCCCCAGCATGAGACCCAACCGGGNATGTGTGGCGGCCTTGCCATCAAACAGTGCCGGGAGCGATGCGACGAGCCACTGCACGGGCAGTGCGAAGTTTATATTCTGAAAAGATGGAAGGCCCGCAAAGACCATTCCCACCAGAACTCCATTGGCCGAAAAGAGCGGGCTTCCGGAATTCCCCTGGTTGACGGGGACATCGATCTGTGCCGCCTCTCCGTACGATATGATCTTTCTGCTCAATGAGCTCACCACGCCTGCTGTGACGCTGTTCTCAAGCCCCACGGGGGAGCCCACCGCAAAAACCCTGTCCCCCGCCTGGAATTTCGTCGTTGCGGGCAAAAATATCGTCCCCGGTGCGGTCTCTTCAGACCTGATGAGCGCGAGGTCCATCTCTTCATCCCAGCCGATCACCTTGGCGGGCACCTTTATCTGAGGATTTTCGGAGGGACGGATGCTTATCCGCGAATAACCTTTATAGGTAGGATCCACTTCGCTCTCGATCACATGATAATTTGTGAGATAGAGGCCTTTCGATATCTGGAATGCCGTTCCCAGCACCCGGTCGGGCACACTGTAGCCCGACTGTATTTTGAAGCCGCGGTCGACATAGACCGTGACGACACTCGAGACAGCGCCGGCGAGCCAATCATCGCTCGGAACATGCACAGAATTTGACACGGCGCCCTTCTTGTCGGCCAGCGCGCTGAACCATACTTCGGCATCGGGGTCCCCATTCTCCTTTGCCCGTTCTGCCCAGCTTCTGTAATAGCCCAATGGTTCTTTTATATCGATGAGGGATTTCAGGCTCTCGGGCCAATTCGTCCCGGCGCTCAGCGACGAAAGCTCCGGCTCCGCGGTGAGCGCCGCCGAGAGAGAGGCCTTGCCCGCGACATAGCCATCCTTCTGAAACTTTGCCTCGGCGTTCAGGAATGCGAGCTGCAGCCTTGTCTCGGGTGCGCCGATTGCGGAGAGCTCCTCCGGGAGCATCCTCTCAAGCGCTTCATAGAGTGAGGCGTACCGAATTATTGAAGAAGCCGAAAAAGAGAGGCGGTTCGCCGCCACCACGTCGTCTTCATCTATTGCCTTTTTAAATGATGCAACGATATTGTCCGAAGAAGTTTTGAAGAGTGTCAGCGCCCGTTCTCCGATGACACTCTGCTCCAGCGGCTCGCCTTTTTCCCTCTGTTTTTCAAAGATATCCGAGAGTGTCGCGATACTCTGCTCCGGGTCTGTCTGTGCGAGCTGCTCAATGCGGCCGGCGACCGCCTCCGAAGGATCGATCGGGGACAGTGGTTCCGGCGAAGAGACACAGCCGCCCAGCACCATGAAAATGCCGAGAAGGACACACAGGATAGCCGCGGAATGATTTTTTTCCATTCACTTCCTCAACATTATGCCGTTCCTTCTTCCAGAACAACCTTCCCTTCGGGCAAACTGAGGAGTTCCCGCACTTCCCTGTCCTCGAGAGTCTCAATCTGCATCAGTCTATCCGCGAGCTTGAGCAATCGATCCTTCTCGTGCTTCAAAATAGTCATCGCCTTTTCCAGCGCAGAATTGAGGATGGCCTCAATGGCCGCATCTATTTTCTGAGCCATCTCCTCGGAATAGTCCTTGTGCTGCGCGATTTCGCGGCCGAGGAAGATCGGTTCCTCCTCTTCTCCCAAAGAGATGGGGCCGATGTCCTCTGCCATTCCCCACTCGCGGACCATCTTCCGCGCAATCTCTGTCGCCTGCTTGATATCCTGGGCTGTTCCTGTCGTCGTCTGGCCGTACACGATTTTNNTTTCGGCGGCATATCCGCCGTAGGAGATCACAATGCGGTCGTAGAGCCATCCGTATGTGCGCGAATATGTATCCTTGTCCGGAAGAGAGAGCGCGAGCCCGAGGGCCCTGCCTCTCGGCACGATCGTCACTTTGTGCAGGGAATCCGAATTCGGCAGGAAATAATGGAGCAGCGCATGCCCGGATTCATGGATCGCGGTGGCGCGCTTCTCCTCATCCGCGATGACCAGGCTCTTGCGGGCCACGCCCATCAGTATCTTGTCGCGCGCGTCTTCAAAATCGTCCATCTCGACAATCTCTTTATTCTTTCGGATGGCAAAGAGGGCCGCCTCGTTGACCATGTTCGCCAGGTCCGCGCCGGAAGTGCCGGNGGTGGCCCGCGAGAGCTTGTCGATGTCGACGCTGCCGGAGACGGGAACTTTGCTCATGTGGATCTTCAGTATCTCCGCTCGCTCCTGAACGTCGGGCATGGCGACAACGACCTGGCGATCGAAGCGCCCCGGCCTCAGAAGCGCCGGGTCGAGGACGTCGGGGCGGTTGGTCGCCGCAAGCACGATGACGCCGTCCTTCGTGTCGAATCCGTCCATCTCCACAAGCAGCTGGTTGAGCGTCTGCTCCCTCTCGTCGTGGCCGCCGCCGAGTCCCGAGCCGCGAGTCCGCCCCACCGCATCGAGTTCATCGATGAAGATGATGCAGGGGGCGTGTTTGCGCCCCTGCTCGAAGAGATCGCGGACCCTGCTCGCCCCGACGCCCACAAACATCTCGACGAAATCGGAACCCGACATATGGAAAAAGGGGACGTTCGCCTCGCCGGCGGTCGCCTTTGCGATGAGCGTCTTTCCGGTGCCGGGCATGCCCACGAGGAGCACGCCCTTAGGGATCTTTGCACCCATTTTGACAAATTTTTTAGGGTTCTTCAGATAATCGACCACTTCCATAAGCTCATATTTAGCCTCTTTCTGGCCGGCGACATCGTTGAAGGTAGTCTTTTTGCCCGCATCATTGTAGAGCTTTGCCCGGCTCTTCCCGAAGCTGAAGGCCTTGTTGTTGCCCTGCATCTGCCGCATCATGATCCAGATGAGGATAAATCCAAAGATCCAGGGAGTGAGCTCGAACAATATCTGAAACGGACTCGCCCCGCTGGCCGAGCCAGTCACGCTTACACCCTTCTCCTGAAGTTTGGACATGAGCTCCGAGTCAAAATACGGTATCTTCGTGGTAAATGGCATCTCCGCGCCATTTCTCCCCTTCAGGGCACCGTCGATGTCGCGCTGATCGATGATGCGTACGGACTTTACCTCACCAAGATCGAGATAGGACAAGAACGAAGAATATGGAATCTCTCTTGTATTTTCCCTTTGTCCAAACAACAGATAGACGCCGAACAGCACAATCAGCGAAAAAAATACTGCAAGAGCCGCCCTGTTACCCTTCGGGGCCGGAGGCAGCTCCCGTCTATTATCATTCCTGTTATCATTCTGGTCAGACATTGATGATATGATCTCCTTTCATTAGAAGAAAAATATATACTATTTCACCCTTTTCGCCCAGCGAGGGCTTTCGGCACAGGGCAGCAGGGGTCTGACCCTCCGCACACATCGAAAGGAGAACGGCCGCGATCCCATATCTGTCTTCGAGCAGGGGCACCAGATGCCTCAGCCTTGCCGGAATTTTGGCTTCTTTTATAATAGCATCGATGCCCTTGATGCCCGCCTCCGTGTGTATGACGTCTCCTTCCCTCTTGTTCCGGAAAACAAACGGAAAAGAGAGGGGTATCCGGATACTCGCGTTTTTTTCGGACTCATCTTTTGCAATGGTTCCGAAGCCGGAAATCGTGTGCGAGTCGCGGGACACGGCAAGCCTGAAAGCGCCGCACCCGTATTCCCCGGGAGCCTGTACCTTAAGAAAATACTGGTCTTCCCTATACGAATCAAGCAAAACGATGCGCTGCGGGCCCGGGGGCCGAAGAGAAGTGCGCCCGCCCCCTGAGCCGTATCAGCCCCTCGGAGAGGTCGAATTCGTATCCTCCCGCCTCGGCCTTGAGAGCCCCCCTGGCGATTGCCCCGTCGAGATTCCGGAGCGCACGGTGGCCGACATGATGCCCGATGGCAAGGCTCTGCAGAAACAATTCCAATATCGCCTGGCGGACGACTGCCGGCTCTTTCCTGAAAAGCTCGAGGGCGAGGGCCGGCCCGCCCCGAGACTCTCTCTGAAGGGCCTGCATGCGCTCATTCGCACAAGTGCGCAGGAAGACCTCTGCATTGCCGATCTGTGACGCATAGCCGATGACAGACTGTCTCCATGAAGGGAACTGGCTGTCCAGGTGGGGAATGAGCAGGTGGCGCACTCTGTTGCGCAGGAAAACTGTCTCCTCGTTCGTCGAATCTTCCGACCAGACAAGACCCTTTTTTTCGGCGTAATCGTGCAACTCCCGTCTCTCGATCTGCAGAAGAGGGCGCAGCACACGAACCCCGGAATTTTTATCCAGGGTCCTTAAAGCAGAAATGCCCGCAAGGGAGCCCAGGCTCCCTCCGCGCACGAGCCGCATGAGAAAAGTCTCAAGGTGATCGTCTGCGTGGTGGGCCGTGATGATGGTGGAAATACCCCACCGGCGGGCGGTCCGGACAAGCGCGTGGTATCTGAAGTGTCGTGCTGCCGCCTCAATGCCACATCCCGCTTTTTTTGCATACCCCGCAATCGCCCCTTCCCTGATATGCACCAGCGTGAGCCGGACGCTCCTCGCCCGGCACGTGTTTTTTTATGAGCGATATCTCTCTTTCGAGTTCTTCCTTGGGCCTGAGGTTGTGACACACATAGACGGCCCTGAGCTTTTCGTTCCCCACGACGCGCTGGAGAATGTCGAGCAGGACCGTCGAGTCGAGGCCACCGGAAAAGGCGAGCGCCACGGGTTGTTCCCGGTCGGAATCAAGGCTGAGAAGGGCTTTTTTGACGACGCTTTCCAGGCTCTTCATGCAATAGACCTCAGGGCCGCCGGGGCCGCACTAAAGCTCCACCAAAAATAAAGAATCCAGCTCTCCAGCCTCTGTGTGGCCGGAAAACCGGATTCCCGCATAATTCTGGACAAAAACGAAAATTATTTTTGTTCAGCCTCACTTGTCCCTTCTGCGGCTGCTTCTTCGGCAGGTGCCGCTTCACCTTCTGCTGCGACAACTTCAGGCTCGGCAGGTTTCTCAACCACTTCTTCGCGCGCAAACTTGATGATCGCGATGACGGTCTCTGGATTGGTGAGCAACTTCACCCCCTCCGGTATCGCAATGTCCCGAAGGTGCAGCGCGTGGTTCGCTTCGAGTCCCGAAATGTCAATATCAATCTTTTCGGGGAGGGAATCGGGCTCGCATTCCACTTCAATATCGTGAATTGCGTGTTCGAGGATGCCGCCATCGAGGACACCCTTTGCGGTGCCGACAAGGTGGAGGGGCACTCTCACGTGCAGCTTCTGGCCGTGCCCGATGAGGTTGAAGTCGATATGCAGAATCTCGCCGGAAAGAGTCTCTTTCTGAATCTCTTTCATCAGCACGGGGTATTTCTTTCCCTCAAGATTCAAGTCGATGATCATGCTCTCAGTGACATGCCTGGCAACGGCGGCAAAATCATCACCATCGAGAAAAATCGACATCGGTGCGATTTCTTTTCCATAAAGCTGGGCAGGCACCCTGCCGCTCTTGCGCGCCTTGTTGAGCTCTCCTTTTGTCAGCTTCTCTCTTGGAGAGACTTTCAGCTCAATATGCTCCATTTTCTTCTACTCCTCTTCAGCTATTACTTTACCTGGGACGGCAGGATTCGAACCTGCGCATGCCGGAACCAAAATCCGGAGGCTTACCGCTTGCCTACGTCCCAATAGGTGAATAAGCTGTAATATACGCGGAAATTTTAAAAAATGTGAAGGTCAATCAAACTCAGGCACTGATGTATCGCTGGGTTTGTCTGAATTATAAGCGGCAAGAATTTTCTCCTGCAACTTAGACCTGAAATCCGGACAAATCGGATGGGCGATATCTTTGTATTCTCCTGTTTTCGTCCGTCTGCTGGGCATTGCAATAAACATGCCGCTCTTTCCCTCAATGATTTTGACATTATGGACAACAAAGCACTCATCGAAGGTTACAGTGACGTACGCTTTGAGCTTACCTTCAGAGCTTACTTTCCGGATACGGATGTCAGTGACTTCCATAGCAAGGGCGCTCCTTGTCTGGCCTTGTATCTTCGTTGCAACTTTGATAATAACTTACATTTATGCTTCGCGCAAGCGGTTGTACTATAAATATATTCGCGGTGGAAGCTGGGGATGTCGCCGCCCTCTCTGCTAAAATATTCCTGCATTTTTCCCCGGCCTCCTGGGCCCTGCCGAAAGATTCAAATACTCCGAAGAGACATGAGCCTGAGCCTGTCAAACCGGCATATCCGGCGCCCTGCTCTCTCAACATTGAAAACAATTCCCGATATTCCGGATGCCTACCCTCAAGCACCGGCTGAAAATCATTCCTGAACTGCCATTGGGCAACGGGCGACCTGTACCGGCGCATCAGTTCCTCATCCGACAGACGTGAAACATATGATGTCTCCTGCGTCCCCGGCATGTACGGATTCGGTCCCCTGCACTCCTCCCGCAGCGAGTCCAGAGCCTCGTACGCCTCTGGGGTCGACGAAGTCCAGGAAGGCTGCACAATGATCAGCCCAAAGTCGGTCCTCGGCACAATCGGGAAAATTTTCTCTCCCCTTCCCCTCACAATCGCCACCCCACCAAACAGAAAGAACGGCACATCGCTCGCCACCTGTCCGCCGAGCCGGGCAAGCTCTGTCGGGGAAAATCGCGTTTCCAAAAGCTCGTTGAGGCCCCACAGCGTTGCTGCGGCGTCAGCCCCCGCACCACCCAGGCCGGCCCCGGAGGGAATGCCCTTTTTGACATGGATTGAAACGCCCTCCCTGCCCACAAGCCCGCCGCAGGCTTCGTCGAAGGCCATGGCCGCATGATAGATGCTGGATCTGCCGGGAGGACAACCCAGCTCGCCCTCAATAGCAATCGAACCGCGGCCGTCTATGCACAGTCGGAGGGAGTCCGCAAGGCTGACATTCTGGAAAATACTCTCGATGTCGTGGTAGCCCGTAGATTTGCGCCAAAANNACACTTCCAGGCCGATATTTATTTTGGCAAAAGCTGTGATCTCAAGCCCTCTCATTTCTTGCACTCTATATTGAAAAAGTCTTTTGGTCAAAAGGCGTTCAAAAAAGAGAAGATTTTTGTAAATTTTCCTTGACAGATTGCTATTCAACTTATAGATTTTGCCATGTCTCCGTATTGACGCAGTGACCAATTATCGTAATATTACACTTGCTTCAGTACAGAGAGATAAATTAAGGGAGGAGCGCATCATGAGCCATAAAACCACAATGACCGCCGATCCGCGAGAAGAATTCGAATTAATCACTCTCACCAGCGGCGATTCTGCCGACACCATATATTCGCTTCGACCTACCGTTCGATTCGATGGGGCCTACGATGATGAGTTTGATTACGAAAACGACGATGACTTCGAAGATGATGAAGATCTAGAGGATGATGAGGATTTCGAAGAGGACGATGACTTCGAAGATGACGAGGATATTGAAGAGGACTTCGATGAGGACGAAGATGAGGAAGACCTCGACGACGAAGAAGATGTCGACGATGATGATTTTGAAGACGACGATTTCGATTACGATGATGACACTGACGAGTGATTGTTCGGCCAAATAAAAGAGCGGGGCGCGGTAGCTGATTGTCGTCGTGTCCCATTTTATTTACTGTCTGCTTATAGCACCCTATTTGAGTGAATATGTGTCAATTCCGAGCATACGGTGCGCCTCATGGATACGCCCGACTTTCCCGCCATATTCAAACCCGTTGCTGCCAATATGGGAAAAGCATTTGACGCATTACGGGTGCGCAAGGATGTGAAATGGGCGTATCTGAGCCCCGCCGCCAATTTTGTGGCCAACGGCCCGCGTACCGGCAAGTATACCGCGGGCGGCGAAGAGCTTCTGGTCAACAGCAAGGGCGAAAGCCGGATCAGCTACGCGGATTATGCCATCGCCACGATCGACGAGGCAGAGAGCGGCAAACACATCCAGGCATGATTCACCGTGGTATCGGAGTAAGCAATGATAGCGCTTTCCGGCAATTCCCATTGACAGTCTCAACACAGTAATGTACAATGTCTCATATCAAACAGTCCGACATACAACATTAGTGCGAGCAAACAGAAGGTAAAGATGAGAAAGAAACCGATTGGATTTGAACTTCGGTCCCTCAACAATCTCATAATGCGTAAGGTTGAAAACTCGCCCGTTAAAAAACAAGTAGATTCTGTTACCGGCACAAACGGCTGGATTATCGGCTTTCTCTCTGAAAACGCAGATAAGGACATCTATCAGAAAGATTTGGAGGAGCAATTTTCGATCACCCGATCGACTGCTTCCAAAGTCCTCATATTGATGGAGAAGAAAGGGCTGATTGAACGGTGCGGCGTCCCCCACGATGCCAGACTGAAAAAGCTCACGCTGACAGAAAAAGCATGGGAGATCAGTGAACTGATGATAGAGGATGCAACTCAAATGGAAAAAATTCTTACAAAGGGATTTACAGAGGAAGAATTGGAGTACCTCTACAGCTGTATTCAAAAAATGAAAAATAATATTCAATAAACACTCAGGCAAAGCAGAAAGGAAAAATCTACATGCTCAGGAAGTTGGCTGCCAGCATACGACAGTATAAAAAAGAATCCATTCTTGCCCCGGTATATGTGACCTTCGAATCGATACTTGAAATTATCATTCCCACGCTGATGGCATATCTGATCGATTACGGCATCAATCAGAAGAATATGTCCTATGTCCTGTGGATCGGGCTTGCTCTGGTTGTTTCCGCGATAATTTCACTGCTGACCGGTTTTTTTGCGGGGCGCAATGCGGCGGTTGCAGCTTCGGGCTTCGCAAGAAATCTACGCCACGACATGTTCTATAATGTGCAGAAGTTTTCTTTTTCAAATATCGATAAATTTTCGACTGCAAGCATCATCACACGGCTCACCACCGACGTCACCAATGTGCAGAACGCATATCAGATGCTGGTCCGCCTCGCCGTGCGCGCTCCGATGATGATTGCGTTCGCATTGATTTTTTCCTTCCGCATCGACGCCCATCTGGCGCTGATCTTTCTTGCGGCCGTTCCGGTGCTCGGGCTTGGTCTGTGGCTGATCATGACGCATGTGCACCCGATCTTCGTGCGGGTCTTCAAAACCTATGACAGACTGAACAGTGTCATTCAGGAAAATCTGCACGGCATCCGGGTCGTCAAATCCTATATCCGCGAAGATTATGAGGAACAGAAGTTCGCAGGCATCTCGCAGTCGATCTTTCAGGATTTCTCCAAGGCGGAAAAAAGGCTAGCGTTCAATATGCCGCTGATGCAGTTCTGCCTGTACACCAGTATGCTTCTGCTCTCATGGTTCGGCGCCAAAGAGATCATAGCCACCAACAACAACCCCGTTGCAGGGCTTTCGACGGGAGAACTGGCGAGCCTGATCACCTATGCGATGCAGATCCTCATGAGCCTGATGATGCTCTCCATGGTATTTGTCATGATCATCATTTCCCGGGCTTCGGCGGAGCGCATCGTGGAAATACTGAATGAGGAAAGCGATCTGAAAAACGGAGAAAATCCGGTATACACGGTAAGAGACGGCTCGATCACCTTTGGAAACGTCACATTTTCATATGCCCAAAAAGCCAACAAGCCAGTCCTCAACGAAATCAATCTTTCCATCGCGTCCGGGGAAACGATCGGCATTCTCGGCGGGACCGGCTCTTCCAAGTCGAGCCTCGTCCAGCTGATCCCTCGCCTCTACGATGCCGTGAGCGGAAAAGTAAGCGTCGGCGGCCTCGATGTGCGGGATTACGATATCGAGTCGCTCCGCAATCAGGTGGCGATGGTGCTGCAGAAGAATGTGCTGTTTTCCGGCACGGTCAAAGAGAATCTCCGCTGGGGCAATGAAAACGCGACGGATGAAGAAATGGTCCGCGCCTGCGAGCTCGCCCAGGCCGACGGCTTTATCCGTGAATTCCCGAATCAATATGACACCTATATTGAGCAGGGCGGCACCAATGTCTCCGGCGGCCAGAAACAGCGGCTCTGTATCGCACGGGCGCTGCTGAAAAAGCCGAAAATCCTCATCCTCGACGATTCCACAAGCGCCGTCGACACTAAAACCGACGCGCTCATCCGGAAGGCCTTTCGGGAGGAAATTCCGGATACGACCAAGATCATCATCGCACAGCGCGTTTCGTCCGTGCAGGACGCCGACAAGATTGTTGTGCTCGACGATGGGAAAATCAACGCGGTCGGCACGCACGCGGAGCTGCTCCAAACCTGTGCTATCTACAGAGAGGTCTATGAGTCTCAGAATAAGGGAGGCGTTCTCCATGAGTAAGATGCCGCCGAGAGGCGATCCGAAGCTGTTCGGCAGGAAAGGCGGTAAGCTGCCTTTGCAGCATTTCAGATCGGGAACGATCAAACGGCTGTTTTCCTATATGGCCGAATATAAAATTCAGCTGATCTTCGTTGTCGTCTGTATCCTGCTGAGCGCGGCTGCGAGTGCGGCATCCTCTCTGTTCCTCCGGACCCTGATCGACAAATACATCGTGCCGCTGCTGGGACAGACGCATCCCGTATTCACGGAACTGTTCAAGGCGATTCTTCTGATGGGACTGATCTATATCGTCGGTGTGCTTTCCACGCTGTTCTACAACAGGACAATGGTTGTCATCGGGCAGGGAACGCTCAAGAAAATCCGCGACAGGATGTTCACGCATATGCAGACGCTGCCGATCCGCTATTTCGACACGCATACCCACGGCGATCTCATGAGCCGCTATACCAACGATACCGACACGCTGCGTCAGGCAATCGCCCAGAGTCTGCCGCAGATGTTCTCCTCCCTCGTCTCCGTGGCTGCGGCATTTTTCGCCATGCTCTACCTCAGTGTCGGCCTCACCGCCCTGGTCGCCCTGTTTGCTTTTGTTCTGCTGATGATCATCCGGATTCTGGTCGGCAGAAGCAGCACTTTCTTCATGAGGCAGCAGCAGTCCCTGGGCGAGGTCAACGGCTATATCGAAGAGATGATCAACGGTCAGAAGGTCGTAAAAGTCTTCTGTCATGAAGAAAAGGCCGAGGAAGAGTTCGACAGGAAGAATGACGAGCTCTGCTACGCTGCGACCAAGGCGAATACCTACGGCAACGTCACGATGCCGATTGTCGGGAATATGGGGTATATGCTCTACGTGCTTCTCGCCATAATCGGAGGCGCGGCAGGCATAGCGGGGATTCCCAACCTGAGCCTCACCGGAGTCCAGGCCCTGACGATCGGCACGATAGTGTCCTTTCTCACCCTGTCCCGCAGTTTTATCAACCCCATCGGCCAGATTTCCATGCAGTTCAACATGGTGGTTATGGCGCTCGCCGGCGCGTCAAGAATTTTTGAACTGATGGACGAGGAGAGCGAACGGGACGGCGGATATGTCACCCTCGTCAACGCAAAAATTGAAAACGGCGAAATCAGGGAGTGCAGTGAAAGGACGGAGACATGGGCATGGAAGCATCCGCACGGCGACGGGACGCTGACCTATACGCCGCTGCGNGGGGATATCCGCTTCTTCGACGTGGACTTCGCCTACGAGGAAAGCAAGCCTGTCCTGCACAACATTTCACTCTACGCAGAACCCGGCCAAAAAGTGGCTTTTGTCGGAGCGACCGGCGCCGGAAAAACGACGATCACCAATCTGCTCAACCGGTTCTACGATATCGCCGACGGCAAGATCCGGTATGACGGCATCAACATCAACAAGATAAAAAAGGCCGACCTCCGGCGCTCGCTCGGTATGGTTCTGCAGGACGTGAATCTGTTTACGGGAACGGTGATGGACAATATCCGCTACGGCAAACTGGACGCGACGGATGAAGAATGCATCGAGGCGGCAAAGCTTGCGAACGCCGACGGATTCATCCGCATGCTTCCGCAGGGGTATGACACCGTGCTGAAGGGCGACGGCAGCGGCCTCTCACAGGGGCAGCGGCAACTGATCTCCATCGCCCGCGCGGCTGTGGCCGACCCGCCCGTCATGATCCTGGACGAAGCCACCTCTTCGATCGACACCCGGACCGAGGCGATAGTCCAAAAGGGCATGGATGCCCTGATGAAAGGCAGGACGGTCTTTGTGATTGCCCATCGCCTGTCAACCGTGCAGAATTCCGACGTCATTATGGTGCTGGAGGATGGCCGTATCATTGAGCGGGGCAGCCACGAACAGTTGATTGCCCAGAGAGGAAAATACTATCAGCTGTATACAGGCGCGTTTGAACTTGAATAATAGGTCGTCACGGCTTAACTGCCTTGTCGGCCGTTAAAGGTGACTGTAAAGCGTGGAGCGTTGAACCAGAGTGATTCCAGATCATAGAATTGCCTGGCCTCGTCGCTCATGATGTGGATGACGACATTGCCTGCGTCCATCAAAAGCCACTTTTGATCATCACTCACTTCCGGCTTATTGAGGAGGGAAACGTCTTCGGCTTTCAGAAATTCTTCAATATGTCTCTGAAGCCCCCGCATGTGAGTCGAACTTGTGCTTGTCGCCAGAACGAAGTAATCGGCCCATCCCGCAACTTCATGAATATCCATCACCAGAACATTGAGCGCGTTGTGCTGTGCCAGGATCTCTGCACTTTGATACGCAAACGCTTTACTGTCCAACGCAATACCTCCCATTGAAATCCTTTCCAAGGATCACCGTGATGTTGGCCTTCCGAAGACCGGGGAGAGCCGGCGCATCACCAAAATTCTTGCAGTTTATGACGTTCGCAACCTGCTGAAGCGCCGCCTTGTCTCCCTCGTTATCATACATCAATGTCTTTGCATAATCGAACGAGGGAGCGTTCCCCACGGACACCACCTGATAGCCATAGCTCTCAAAGAGGGTCGCGGCAGTATTCGCGAGGCCTTTTTCTCCCGAACCGTTCAGGAGCTCTATCGTGACGGCAGTCTTCTGCATGGCACTCGCATCTTCGGTGCCAAGAGCCTTGGCCGTCTGGCTCACCACATCGCGGGCGAGCTCTCCGTCATAGTACGGGAAAAGTACTTTCTGGCCCTCGAATGTCCTGAAAGATCCGGAAATGAACTGCGTAATGATCATGTCGACATCGATCTGCGCAAAATGCCTGAACAGCTCTTCCCGGGTCGGAAGGCTGAAATTGCTGCGGGGTTCCCTTGCGATCAGGCGGATATCGCCATTTTTGTTGATCATATCCGATTCCTGCGCAAGCTGGGCGAGCAGACTCACCAGCATCTTCTGCTTTCGGCTTATCTCCTCGGAATATGTATCCGCGGCGAGCGAATAGCTCAGGTATTGGTTTACCTTGTCGCCGTCGAGCACCACAGCTCCCCCGGGGAGAGAGACATCCTTCATCGTCTCGCTGTTCATCACGGGGTCGGGGATGAAGATATGTATTCCTTCCAACAGATCGACCGTTCTGGAGAGGCTGTTTTCATCATACGAGAGCCAGCCGTTTATGGGAAATTTGAGATAATCGCCTATCTCTTTGACGAATTTGTCGGGATGGCGGGAGTCGTAGACACTGTCTATGCTGCTCATCTTGTCCGCACTTTTCAATATTATCCCCATGGAACTGGGGATATCCATGATAGCGGCCTTGCGCCGGGACGGGTACCATATCAAAAGCTGATTCGAAACGGGCTTCCCCTCTTTTTCGAAAATAAAGAGTACGCCCATCGGCTGGTCTTTTTTGATGATTGTCTGGACTGTCCCTCTCTGCATGAGCCTGACCACAAAGAATGCGCCAATGATCACGACGATGAGTATTATCAACAGTGGCAAGGCGCTCCGCTTGAGCAGGCTCGATTTTTGATCGCTCATTATTTCAGCATCCTACTATAGAGATCGGCGGTAAAGGGTGAAAGAGATTTGCCGGATTCAGCGAACCAGTGCACCACACATGCAATGGTATAAACAAAGAGAGAAGCCAAATCAAGCGTGTGCAGTTTTTCATCCGCATCCTGCGGACGGCTGCGGAGAGGCTCCAGTTTATCAGAGATGTACACAATCTTCGCCATATCCGACATTGTTTCATCCGCGATGCTGTGCAGAGCCACCGCTTCCAGAATATCCGGCTCTTCCACATTGAATTCATGACAGAGCATGCAGGCCGCGGCAGGGCCATGTATCATTTTCTTCCTATATTCGGTGTCGGAAAAGAGCGCCTCCAGCGACGGCCGCCCGCGCAGAAACGCGATGCACGCGCCATAGCGGTCGACGAGCTGCTCCTGCTCCTCGAAGCTTAATTCCCGGCACATATCGTGTGCAATGCCTGCGAGGTAGCCCGCCCGCCTGTCTACGCCGAATCTATCGGAGAGCATGGCGGCCGTCTCTCCCGTCGATTTGCAGTGGGCGTACCTTTTGGGCGACAAGGTTGTGACAATCTTTGTTTCGACGCGCAGCATTGTTTCAGATATGTCTATATAATCCATAGGTCTCAATGATTTCGCGCACGGGCGGGGCGACAAGAGAACGCCACGCGCCCTGCTGGGCAATTCTTTCTCTCACAAGAGAAGAAGAAACAGGAACAATGATATTGTCGACGTAGCGGTGTGGATACGGCAGCTCCACTTTCTCGGCATAAAGCCGGTGTGCGACGACGAGGTCGGCCAGATCCAGGATCTTCTCGGGGTTCTTCCACACCGTCAAAAAATCAATGGCCAGATCATCGCCGATGACGAGCCCTGGCTTGCCGTCGCACACGTACTTCCGATAGATCTCCCCCAATGTGTCGACCGTATAGGAGATACCGCGCCTCTCGAGTTCGCAGGGCTCCACGATGATCTGTGGCCAGGCTTCGGCGCTCGCGCGGACCATGGCGAGGCGCATTTCAGCCCCGGGATCACACTGGGGAATTTTGTGCGGCGGGAGATTCGCAGGGATCAGCAGCACGGTATCGTAATCCCGGGTGGCAAGAATCTCTTCGGCCAGAATCAGGTGCCCGATATGCGGCGGATTGAAGGAACCTCCTATTATCGCAATTCTCATTCGCCCAATCCTTCATCATCCAATTCAATCTCGTCGAACAGGCGCTCCGGCATACTCTCCTTTTTGTCCTCTCCGGCCTCATACCCGACCACCTTTTCAAAGAACACCTGTTTCAATGCATCGAGGCCGAGACCGGAAAAGACGGAGATGCCGTACACAGTTTCTTCGGAGAAGGCTGCCTTGAACTGCGCAAAATGTTCCTGAGCCTCCGGCAGGTCCATCTTCGTCCCTAGAAGAATGCGCGGTTTTCTTGTCAATTCCGGAGAAAAAAGCTCGAGCTCCCGCAGGAGTGTCGGGAAAGCGGTGCGCCAGTTTTCGTCGGACAAGTCTACGAGAAAGGCCAGACAGGCGGTTCTCGCAATATGCTTCAAAAACTGAAGGCCCAGTCCCGCACCTTCGTGCGCTCCCTCTATGATGCCGGGGATATCCGCGAGGATAATGTCCCGCTCATTCACCGTCAGCACGCCGAGATTGGGAATTTTTGTGGTGAACGGATACGGCGCGATTTTGGGCCGGGCATTGGTGAAATGGTCGAGGAGGCTCGACTTGCCCGCATTCGGGAAGCCGACGAGGCCGATGTCCGCAATGAGGCTGAGCTCGACCTTAAGCCGCCGCTCCTGGCCCGGCTGGCCCGGCTGGGCAAAGCGGGGCGCCTGATTCACGGAGGTCTTGAAATGGGTATTGCCCCAGCCCCCCTTGCCGCCCCTGAGAAAGACCCAGCCTTCTTCGTCCTGTGAGGCAGGCTTGCCGTCCCTGCCGCGGCGTACGCTGAAATCTTTCAATATCTCGTCGGTATCCGCATCGCGGACAATGGTGCCGGGAGGAACCTCGATCACAACATCCTCTCCGTCGCGTCCGTGCATGTTTTTCCCCATGCCCGGCTGCCCGTTTTGGGCCTTAAAGACCTGACGGTAGCGCAGGTAGGCGAGCGTGCGGAGATTTCTTTTCAGCACAAACACGACATCTCCACCCCGTCCCCCGTCGCCGCCCGCAGGGCCCCCAAGAGGTATGTATTTTTCACGCCTAAAGGCAACGCAGCCACCGCCACCCTTGCCGCTTGCGACGGTGATAATCGCTTCATCGGCGAACTTGATCACAAAAAACTCCCTGTCCCTGACTGATGATCAGCATAATAAAAAACCGCCCCCTCTGCTACGGGGGCGGTTGCACTTTCCGCACAAGAGAATCCACTCATGCCTGAGCGACTGGCTCCACATCGACAAATTTCTTGCCTCTGTACTCGCGGAACCGCACGGTCCCGTCGACGAGCGCGAAGAGCGTGTCATCCTTGCCCATGCCGACGTTCTTGCCCGCATTGATCCTCGAACCGCGCTGACGCACGATAATCGTTCCTGCGTTGATCTGCTCGCTCGCATAGGCCTTCACGCCGAGATGCTGGGGATTCGAATCGCGACCATTTACACCCTTATGTGGCATATCATTCCTCCGGTTGATTGGGCAAAGCGCTCAGGCGCCCACAATCTCGTTCACCGTAAGCACGGTGTAAGGCTGGCGATGGCCTTGAGTTTTGCGGTAGCCTCTCTTCGGTATATATTTGAAAACGACAACCTTGTCGCCTTTGGTTTCTTCGTTGACCGTAGCCTTCACTGCAGCTCCCGTCACATATGGCGTCCCCACCGCAGCCTTCTCTCCACCGAGGAGCACCACTTTTTCGAAGACTACCGATTCACCGGGCGCCGCGCTGAAGCGGTCGACGACAAGATTTTTGCCCTGTTCTGCCCGGTATTGCTTTCCATTGATTTCCACAACTGCGTACATATGCACTATCCTCACGTAATGTTCATGTCAGGCGGAGATTTATACACTCTATCGCCCTTTTGTGTCAACAGGCACACGAGGCCTTTTATTCGTCACATCGCTTCCAGGAAGGGCACACAGAGCAATCCGCACGCCCGCCTCAGCGTCGCCTGTACCGCCCTCACCAGTGCGATCCGGCTCGCCGAAAGGTTCGCATCGTCGTTGCTGAGGACAGGATTGTCCCTATACCACGCGGAGAACTCGCTTGCAACCGCATGCGCGTAGCCGGCAAGAATCGACGGGTCCCTGCCCCTGGCCGACTGCTCGACCGTGGAGGGCAATTCCATCAGCAGCCGCACAAGCGGCCAGTCGGCGCCGGATGCAAGGAGTGCGGCATCCGCAGTTCCCTGGGCAGCATTGCCCTCTCCCTGCTCATATTTGCGCAGAATGGAATTCGCCCGGGCCCCCATGTACTGGATGTAGGGCCCCGTGTCGCCGGTAAATGAGAGCGACTGTTCGGGGTTGTAGAGCATGTCTTTATTGGGCGAAATCTGCAGAAGGTAGTAGTGCAGGGCTCCCAATGCGATCTTCTCGGCGACAGACTGAATATCGCCCACCGCCTCCGCCCTGCCCTTTTCGACAATTTCCTGGGCCGCCAGCCTCGCCAGCTCGTCGATGAGATCGTCGGCGTCGACCACCGTCCCTTCGCGGGTCTTCATCCGGCCGGAGGGCAGATTCACAAGACCGTACGAGAGGTGGTAGAGATTCGCCGCCCATGCATAGCCGAGCCGTCTCAGCACCTCAAACAGAACCTTAAAGTGGTACTGCTGCTCAGAGGCCACGACGTAGACGAGCTCATCGAAGGGCCAGGTCTCATGGCGCATGATTGCCGTGCCTATGTCCTGAGTGATATAGATGCTCGTGCCATCCTTCCTGAGAAGGACCTTTTTCCCCAGCCCCAGGTCCTCCAGGTCTATCCAGATCGCGCCGTCTTCGCCCCTGTAGAAGACGCCGCGGGCCAGCCCGTCGAGCACCTCTTCTCTGCCGAGCTTGTAGGTGTCATGCTCAAACTGAAACTCGTCGAAGCTGACCTGCTGCCTCCTGTAGGTCGCCATGATGCCTTTTATGGCCCAGTCGTTCATCTTCTTCCAGAGAGCGATGACCTCCGGGTCGCCGGCCTCCCACTTCTGCAGCAGCTCCTGGGCCTTTTGTTCGGCCTGGGGATCCTCTTCTGCCAGTTTATTGAAGAGCACATAATATTTGCCGACGAAGTGGTCGCTTTTCAGCCCTTCGTCCTCGGGGGAACGATTCTCTCCATAGGTGAGATAGGCGAGCATCGATTTGCAGATATGAATGCCGCGGTCGTTTATCAGGTTGACCTTTTTCACCTCGGCGCCGGCGGCCGCCGTGATTCTCGCGAGCGACTCGCCGAGTACATTGTTCCGCAGATGCCCCAAATGGAGAGGCTTGTTTGTATTGGGGCAGGAGAATTCCACCATTACCCTGCGGCCTTCGAGAGAGGGACTCGAACCCCATGAGTCTTCCTTAGAGTGCGCCAAGAGATATTCCACCGCTCGGCCCCTGTCGAGGAAGACATTGAGGTATGGGCCGACGGCTTTGAGGTCTCCGGGCCAGTCGCGCGCGCCGTCTCCCCCGGCGCCCCCGCCGCCGCGACGTGCTATTTCGAGGGCGATCTGTGCCGGAGCCATGCGGAATGGCTTCGCATACGGAAACATGGGGAAGCCGATGTCCCCCAGTTCGGGCTTGGGCGGCCTTTCGGCAATGATCTTCCCGGGAGAAAACTGAAGGTCAGCGAGCCCCTTCCCCTCGGCAAGCGCGTTCAGATGCGCGGCGACAATCGATTTCCATTGATCTACGTAGTGTTCCATCAGAAATAGGATTGTATCGGTTTTAGCCCATGTTCTGCAATAAGACGAGCTTGTTTCGGGAAGTCTGGCCCCGAAGCAGGCGGAGCTTCGACGGGGCGGTGCCAAGAAATTCGGCGATCAGTTCCAGCACCGCCTCATTCGCCCTGCCCTTTTCGGGGGCCGCAGAGACCTTCACGAGGAGGCTGCCGTTGCGGAACCCCGCCACGGCATTGTGCGGGGCGTGCGGGATGACGGTCACGGCGAGGACGGTACCTTCTTTTTCCTGACGGAGCGCAGGCCCGAGATACCTGAGCCTGGCTTCAAATTCATCCCGCGCGATCAATGTTCCTCCCTCCTGCCCAGCATCGCGAGGAACTGCGCCTCATCGATGATGCTGATGGAGAGTTCCTGCGCCCTGCGGTTTTTCTCCGATCCCGAAGAGGGATCGTTGGTCACAAGATAGTCGAGGTCCTTTGTCACGCTCGTCTTCACAAAGCCCCCACTATCCCTCACGAGCTTCTCGGCCTCGGAACGCTTCATCGCGACGAGTTCGCCCGTGAAGCAGAAGTTTTTGCCCGCGACAGGGATTTTTTCTGCCGAAACGGCGGCCGACGGAGCCCGGATGCGCACAAAACCCTTGTCCACGAGCTCGCGCATATCGGCTTCCACGACGCGGAGGCCGTTGTACAGCGCCTTGGCGGTGATCTCCGCAAAACCGTCGATGCTCTCGAAATCGGGCCAGGGCGCGAGGAGCAGTTTTTCCAGTGTGGTATAGCCTGCGGCGACCAATTTGTCCGCCATGAGTATGCCGATCCCCTCGATGTCAAAACCCGCGACGAACTGGGAGAGGCTCACGTCGCTTTGCGCCTTGATATTGCGGATTATCTTCTTTGCACTCTTGTCGCCCATTCTCTCGAATGAGAGGAGCTCTTCCACCGTAAGCGAGTAGAGATCGGGTATACGCACTACTCTGCCGGCATCGAACAGTCTTCTTAAGAGGGCGGAGCCGATATCTTTGATGTCGATGACGGAGAGCCACTTCTCCAGGCGATGGTATGCCTTGCCCGGACACGCGGGGTTCGGACAGTAAAGGCGCGTATCTTCGTCGACAAGCGGCGTCCCGCACAGTGAACAGTGTGTCGGAATGGAGATGGGCGCCGCATCCGGCGGATTCTCCACGAGCGATTCTATCTTGGNGATGATTTCGCCGCGCTTGGTGATCACCACTTTGGACCGGATGCGCAGGTCCATGGAACGGATCATCCCCGGGTTGGCGAGGTTTGCCCTCTGTACGGTCGTGCCCGCAAGGCGCACCGGCTCGACCAGGCCTATCGGCGTCACGGAGGTCCCGGATTCGCTCCATTCCACATCGACGAGCGTCGTCACCGCCTCCTCGGGGCTGAACTTAAAGGCTATCTGAAGTTCAGGCCTGAGCTTGCCCGCATCCTCGGCGTCGATCCTGTCCCCCTTCACGACAAGTCCGTCGATGTCGTATGAGAGGGTCGCACGCATATCCATGATCTTCGCCCGATAGGCAACAACCTCTTCGGGGCTTTGACACTCTGTCGTCGGCACAACATTGAAGCCCATCCGCTGCAGCCAGGAGATCTTCTCCCGCTCCGTCGTAAACGGCGCGCCCGAAGGCAGCGATCCAAGCGCATCATAGCAGATGATGTCGAGGTCCCCGGCCCCCTTCCCGTCCTTGCGCTTCATGAGCCCGTTGGCCGCATTTCGGCAATTCGCCTTGTCCGCGTATTTCTGCGCGTGCATGCTCCGGGACATGAGCACTTCGCCGCGCACGGCTCCCGTGAATGGCTCTGCGAGCTTTTTGGGGACCCCATTCATGCGCGCGACATTCTGAGTGATGTCATCGCCGATGTCCCCATCCCCCCTCGTGACGCCCCGTACAAAGCGTCCGCCGTCATACTGCAGTTCCATGCTGGCTCCGTCGAGCTTGTACTGGACAAGGTAGGGCCTGTAGCTCATCTTCGCTGCCCATGCCAGGAACGATTCCGGATCAGTGGCCTTGGAGAGGCTGCCCATGGTCATCCGGTGGCCATATTTGGGCCAGCGCTCGGAGCGGTCGGCTCCTACGGAGGCAAACAGCGCATTTTCAGGGTCGATCGAGGCAAGCTCGTCCCAGAGCGCATCGAATTCTTCGTCCGAAATCTCGGGTTCACCGTTGTAATAGAGCTCCTGATGGCGCCTGATCAAGGCTTCCAATTCTCTGGCCCGCAACCTGGTTGCATCATCGTTTCCGCGTACAGTATCTGACATGTCCTAATAGTATCTGTACAAATGCATCACTGTCAAATTGTCATACGCTTTGTCACTGTTTCATATTTCCTGCTGACGCACCAGCGAGGATATGATATGCTTCGAACATGCGCTATTTTGCAATCCAGATTGCTACTCGCAGGGAAGAGGATTGGCTGGAACGAATTCAGCAGCAGACAAAAGACATCAGATTCCACAAAATAATGAAAAAAATGTTCATCAGGAGAAAGGGCAGAACAAAACTCGAGGAGGCTCCGGTCTTCCCGGGCTATATCTTTTTCGAATACAGAGACGATGAGCTGCCAACGGACATCATTCACGAGATTCGGCATTCGCGATATTTCATCCGGTTTCTGCCGAACAACGAATCCCCGCGCCTCTGAATACCCGCGACAGCGAAATCATTCGCCATTTCATCCATTTCGGCAGCCTCATACCCCCATCTCTGATAAAATTCGACGAGGATCAAAGAATCAAAGTGATCCAGGGGCCGCTTCAGGGCATTGAGGGATTTATCATCAAGGTGAACCGCCGAAAGCATCGCGCGAAAGTCAGGCTGACCATCGCAGAATCCGTCATGATCCTCGATCTGGCATTCGAGGTCATGGAAGCGGAGACTGTTGGAGCGGGTGCCGAGGACTGGCATCATGAAAAGAAGTGAATCGATCCCTTTTGAGCAGCTCTCCGTGCCCGGAATGCTCTATGCATGCATGGTCCGCACCAGCTCAGGCATCGGACACATACGCGCGATCAAAACTCCGGCCCTGCCGGTGGGCTACAGTCTGATCACCGCAGACCAGCTGCCTTTCAGGAATGAACTCTGGATAGGGGATATTTCGATACCTCTGTTTGCCTCCAAGTCCGTCTCATACACGGGAGAGGCCGTCGGCCTCATCATAGGGCCGGATCCGCTGATAGCCGAAGAACTGGCCTCGACATCGGTGGTCGAATGTGAAGAGCCTGCATCGTTTGTCGATTGGCACTCTTTTTCTTCTTCCCGCATCGCTGCAAGAATCGATTTCTCCCGCGGGGAGACGACAGAAGCTGGCCAGTCCGCCGACACGGCGACGGACACGCTCGAATTCGGCTCCTATCTGAATATCGAACCGCATGAACTGACATTCCAAAGCGGTATCGGCGCAGTTGCCGAATGGGATTACGACAAGCTGAAACTGGCATGCCCCACCCTCTGGCCAGAGCACATGCGCACCTGCATCGCCCGGATGCTGGGCGCATCTGTGGAGGATATCGAAATTTCCATGCTGCAGATGGATGACAGCTCAGAATTATACTCCTGGTATCCATCTCTGCTCGCGGCCCGGGCTACCGTTGCGGCCTGGGTCTTTAAAAGGCCAGTGAAGCTCATCGTCTCGACCAAACGGGAAAAGAAGTACCTGCCCCGCATCCACGGGATATCTCTCCACTTAAAGACGAAGTGGTCAAAGGACACTCACAGGCTATTGCATGTAGACTGCCGTTTCGCGATCCCCATCGGGGCGTATTCTATATTTGCGCAGCTTCTTCTGGAAAAAACTGCGTATTTTGCCGCAGGCAGCATCCCGGAGACGCCCATTTCCATAACCGGTTTCGCAGTGAAGACCAACATGGTTCCCATGGGAGCACTTGAAGATATCTCGGCGGCGGCCATCTACGGCATGATCGAAGCCCATATCGCCCGGGCAGCGAGGGCTTTGGATTCCGGGCCACTGGAACTCTCTCAGTCGACGTTCTCCAAAAAGGAGCCCTCCAAGAATACGCATAGAAACGCCGACAGGGAAAGCGCTGCCGTAAAACTCGCACGGCCATTGCTCCAGCGGGCGGATTTTTATCGCAAATATGCGGCCTATGAACAGATATACAAAAGGAACCCGGGTGAAAAAGAGGCGACACTCCGTGCGATCTCCTTCTCCCTGGCACACCAGAACTCTCAAATTCTCCTGCCCTCTGCGACGAACAGGGCCCAAATCCAGCTGATGCTGGACCGAAACCTGAGAGCTGTGCTGGAGTCTGACGCGGCCTATTCCTCCGAACGGCTGAAGACAGCCCTAAAGCTCCAGATATCCCAGAATCTCAAGATACCGGCGGGGCACATTTCATTTGAGAATATGCAGCAGACTCACCCCGGAGCAATCCCCTTGATCTCTTCTTCAGGCATGGCGGTAGTGGGCGATCTCGTGCGACGCGCGAGCGACCGCATACAGCGCATGCGCTTCAGAGAAGGACTTCCTCTTGCTATCCGGACCTATTCTGTGCTGAAACATGAGGAGGCACTGAAAAAAGTCTCAAAAAGTCCCCTCCATCCCTCAATCGGGGCAGCCATTCTTGAAGTCGAATATGATACCCGAACCGCAATTATGCAGCAGATCCGCCTGGATATTTCGGTGTATGCGGGGAAAATTCTTTCACGCGCCCAGGCAGCATCGGCAGTTCGTGCTGCAAGCTTCGAAGCACTCCGCGCTTGCCTGATAGGCTTTTATCCCGAACATAGGGGTTACAATGACATATATGCTTCAATACTCTCNCAGAGCGTCATCCACGTAGAGTTAATGGAGGACGAAAAAGCATCGATTCCCCGCCCCCTGGGCGATCTCGCCTACGCCCTGGTGCTCTCCTGTTTTCTGGAAGTTCTGCAGCAACTGAGCGATTCCAACAGACTGATGCTTCCTTTCAGGCCCGCCTCAACTGTTTCTGTATGGAGAGACAAGCAATGAACATAGAATTCAACCTGAACGGCAGCATGCAAAGAGTGACCATCACCAGCGTGGAGCGGGCCCTCGACGTGCTCATCCGGCAGTGCGACGTAAAAAGTCTTCCCGGCACATGCCTCGAGGGGCAGTGCGGGGGCTGTCTCGTTCTTATCGACAACAAGCCCGCCTACAGCTGCCTCATGCCCGCCTTCACTCTGCGCGACCGCAGGGTCGAAACAATAGAATATTTCACGAAGACGCGGGAATACAACTTTTTGTATTCCGAACTGAGCAAGGAAGGAACGGCATTATGTTCTTCATGCCACAACGGGATCATGCTCATGGGGATGGCCCTGCTCCGCAGAACACTGACCCCTGCGAGGGATGAAATCCTCAACACATTGGCCAATGTGCACTGTGACAGTATCAGCCCCGACGATTTTGCAGATGCGGTGCTGAAGACAATCCAGCATCTGGCAATAGCGAGAAAAACGCCATGAACCTCAGCGAGATTCACTACCCGCATACTCTGCAGGAACTCATGCTTCTCCTCGAACATGAGCGGAAAGTCCAAATAGTGGCAGGCGGAACTACGTTCGGATGCATTCAGGACTCCCGATATCTCTCGTTCGAACCATCGATTGTGTATATTCAGCACATCCCTGAGCTCAGTTCGATTCACAAGACAGAGCGCATGATCTCCTTCGGAGCAGCTTGCACCCTATGCGAACTTGAACATGTATACCCTTTTGAACACAAACAGGCCAAAGAGCTGCTGCACACCATTGGCACTTCTGCGGTCCGGAACATCGCGACAATCGGCGGCCATCTCATGTACGGGAAGAGGTTCCTCAGCCTGTGGGCTCTTCTGGCCTGTCTCGACGCCGAGCTCGAATTCAGGGCCTTTTCAAAAACCAGCACAAAGAATATCTGGTATTTGGCGGATGAAATGGGCCTGCCCGCCGTTGAATCCGGCAGACTGTTGACAAGAATCAGAATTCCGCTGCAATCCATAGACTATCTGTTCATAAAACGGATTGGNGGGAGCATATTCCCCGACGGAGACGGGGCCTACCTCGTATCTGCGGCGACTGTCGATCGCCGTCTGATTTCGGATTTCAAGCTGGTCATCGCCGGTGCCCGCGCCTACAGAAACTATGACGCCGAACAGAGAATCATCTCTGCNCCCTATCCTCTGCCGGCGAGAATCCTGCAGAGTGCCCTGAGAATGTATGCGGAGAGCCTGCGCAAGAGCAATTTCTGGAACGCGGAGCTTCTCCTGCCGCTCATCTCGCAGGCGCTGGAAGACCTGCGGCAGTCCAATACATAAATTGAGGCTTTCTATGCCAGAGACATCGGGCAGCAAAGGAAGACTTTTTCTCATCCCCACACCACTGGCGCCTTATTCGCCCCAGAGCTGGGAGCCTCAGCGCGTGCTCGGCATGATTGCTCCCGGCATTCTCGAGCGGCTGAACCGCATCTCTCTCTATGTCGTGGAATCGGAAAAATCGGCCACGCGCTTTCTCTCCAGGATTCTGCTTCCGGAACAATTCGCCCGGATCAGCTTCTTACCGCTCAATGAACACTCGACAGGCCATGACCTGGAAGCGCCTCTTGCGGCACTGAAGGGGGGAAATGACTGCGCGATACTCTCGGAGGCGGGGCTGCCCTGTATTGCGGACCCTGGCGCGGCCCTGGTTGCGGCCGCACACCGTGAGAACATAAGGGTTGTTCCGCTCGGGAGTGACAGCTCTCTGCTCATGGCGCTCGCGGCATCCGGACTCAATGGCCAGGAATTCAGTTTTTTGGGCTATCTTCCGGTGCGCGACGAAGAGCTGCGGAAAAGACTCGCCTCCGAGGGGACCGCGGCGCTGCGCGACGGTGCGGCGAGGATTTTTATCGAAACTCCGTACCGGAATGCGAAGACTATCGAAGCGTGCAGGGAATCCTTGCCCGAAAAGCTCCACCTCTGTTGTGCAGCCGGGCTCGGCACAGAAGAGCCAACAGTCATCTCCATGCCCGTTTCGATGTGGAGAAGCAACGCCTCTGCAGCGCCTGAACAGCCGGCCGTGTTCTGCTTTGGATTGCCCGCGAGGCTCGCGGAAAAAGAAACGCGCAGGCGGCCGCCGGAAAACCGCCGCGCATAGAAAATCTCTCGGAGGTGCCGATACGGTGCGGGCCGCCTCTCCCAACGCTAATCTGCGCCGGCCAAAAACGAGAGCCGCTCCTTCAGATAGGCGCTCTTCTCTTTGAGGCCAATCGCCCTGGTCTGAATCTGTATGGCATTCGGTTTCTCGGGCGAAAGACGGATTGCGCCCGACGATTCCCGTATCAGCCGCAGTATCTTCTCGACCGAGATCTTGGACACCTTTGAGAATTCGACCGAGACGAGGCCGTTGCGCTCCCTGAGGCTGCTGATGGAGAGCTTTCTGCAGAGAACCCGCATCTCCGCGAGCGAAAGCAGGGAGAGCGCCTCCTCCGGAAGAGGCCCGAAACGTTCGACCAGCTCTTCCTGGAGCGAATCGATCTCGTCCTGGCTCTGGACAGAGGCGATGCGTTTGTAAATTTCCATCTTTATCATCGGGATCGAGATATAGCTGTCGGGGATGAATCCCGAATATTCGAGCTCCAGATAGGGCTCCTCTTCCTCCTGCCCCAGTCCGGAAAGCCGGGAGACGGCCTCATCAAGCAGTTTCAGGTAGAGGTCGAAGCCCACCGCGTATATGTCGCCCGACTGCTCGCGGCCCAGGAGATTGCCCGCGCCGCGCACCTCGAGGTCTTTCATCGCAATCTTGAAGCCCGACCCCAGTTCCGTAAAATCCGAGATGATCTGGAGCCGCTTCATCGCGAGCTCGCTGAGCGCCCTCTTGTCCGGATAGAGAAGGTATGCATAGGCCTGTCTGTCCGAGCGGCCCACCCTCCCTTTCAGCTGATACAGCTGAGAGACTCCATAATTGTCAGACCTGTCGATAATTATTGTGTTTACATTCGGGATGTCGATGCCATTCTCGATGATCGTCGTGGAGACGAGGACGTGGAAGGCCCCATGGATGAAGCGGTGCATGATCGATTCCAGATCGCGCGCATCCATCTGGCCATGGGCGCTCTCGACAAGGGCCTCGGGCACAAGCCGTCGGATGAATGCCTCGACTTCGGGGAGCGTCTCTATGCGGTTGTGGAGATAGAATATCTGGCCGCCGCGCGCCATCTCGTTCCGGATCGCGCGCGCAACCAGTTCCGGGGAAAACTCCTCGACAAAAGTCTGGATCGACTGGCGCTCCATGGGGGNGGTCTGCAGGACCGACATGTCGCGGATCTTGAGGAGGGACATGTGGAGGGTGCGCGGAATCGGCGTCGCGGTCAGAGTGAGACAGTCGATGCCGGCCTTCATCTCCTTGAGCCGCTCTTTATCCTTGACACCAAACCGCTGTTCCTCGTCGATGACAAGAAGCCCGAGGTCCTTGAACCGGACATCCTTCTGCAATATCCGGTGGGTGCCGATCACCATGTCGACACTGCCGTCGCCCAGCCCCTTGAGCGTAGTCTTCTGAGCCTTCTTCTCTATAAGGCGCGAGAGCAGCGCGACTCTTACGGGGAATTCCCCGATGCGCTCGAGGAAATTCTCGTAATGCTGCTCGGCGAGGATGGTCGTGGGCGCCAGAAATGCGACCTGTTTCCCGGCGGTGACGGCCTTGAAGCACGCCCGCATCGCTATCTCTGTCTTTCCGAAACCGACATCGCCGCACACCAGCCTGTCCATCGGCTTTGTGCTCTCCATGTCGCGCTTGACCTCCTCGATGCAGCGGAGCTGATCCTCTGTCTCCTCAAAGGGAAAAGTCGCCTCGAACTGTATCTGCCACTCGTTGTCGGCCGGAAAGGCAAAGCCGCGCGCCGCCTTTCTGCGGGCATAGATGCGGATGAGACGCTCGGCGAGCTCTTCCACCGACCTGCTGACTCTCTTTTTGCGGTTCTCCCAGGCTTTTGAGCCGAGCGAGTCGAGGCGCGGGGCCTCTCCCTCGTTCCCTATGTAGCGCTGGACAAGATTCGCCTGCTCTATGGGCACAAAGACCTTTTCGTCGCCGGCATAATCGATGCGGATGTAATCCCGCTCGAGGCCGAGCACCGTAAGCCGCTCAATGCCGCTGAATCGGCCTATCCCGTAGTTGACGTGCACCACGTAGTCGCCCGGCGAAAGTTCGATAAAACTCTCGATCGCCGCGCTCTTCGCCTTCGCAAGTGAGCGCGGCACATGCCTGCGCCGGCCAAAGAGCTCGTGCTCGGCGAGCACTCGCAGTTTCAGGGCGGGCATATTGAAACCCGATGAAATGGGGCCCTGGGCGATGGTGATGGAATCATCCTGAATGAGCGAGGCTATCCGCTCGGCCTGGGGCGCGGTCGAAGCAAAGATCCACGTGTGGTACTGGTCTCTCTTGAAGCCGGCCAATTCTTCCTTGAACAGCCGGATATTGCCAAAGTACGAGCGCGGCGGCTCGGCCCCAAGCGAAATTCTTTCGGCCGAAGCATCGATGCCCTTGAGCGCATAGCAGAAGATTGCCGCCGACACTGAGCTCAACAGCTCCGAAATATTGAAGACGATCTTGTGGGGCGGGGGCACGATCGCTTCGCGGAGCGCAAGACGGTACATGGATGCATACTCTTTCCTGATAGTCTCGGAGAGTGCATCGATGCGCTCCCGCGCGACGACAACAAACAGTGTGTTCGGGCCGGCGTAATCGATCAGACTGTAGGTCCTGCCGAAGGCGAGCGGAAACCAAAATTCTTCACCCTGCATTTCTCCGCCCGAGCTCAGGGCTTCAATCACCTGATCCATGCGGGATTCCGTCTGCGCGAATTCAAGCGAGTGCTGCCGCAGGTATGCGACCGCATCCATATCCCATACGACTTCCTTCAGCGGCCGGATTCGAACCTGTCCGGTCTTCTCCTTTCCGGATTGCGTCGCGGGGTCGAAGCGGACGATTCTTTCAATGCGGTCAAAATCGAAATGGATGCGGACCGCGAGCTCGTCGCCCGGCATATAGACATCGAGCACCTCGCCGCGCACCGCATATTCGCCAGGCAGGCTGACAGAAGGGACGCGGAGATATCCAAGCTCCGCAAGCCGGTTCGAAATTGCGTCCGGCTCAAAGAGCGCCCCGACTTTGAGGAACAGAGTATGGGCGCGAATATATTCCGGGGGAGGCACGGGGATCGCCAGGGTGCGCGCCGAGACCACGGCGATTTCGAAATCGCCTTCGGCGAGCCTCGCAAGGGCGGAAGTCCTCTCGGAGAAGGTGCGGGACCGGGAGGGAATTGCCCTGTAGGGCGCCCCCGGCCATGAGGGAAAGTTGAGGATACTGGCATCTGTCAGGGCGAGGTCCTGTCCAAACTCCTCAGTCTCCTGATCCGAGGGGAGGACGACGATACATTTTTTGCCTGTGTGCCGGGCAAGCGGCACCAGGCTAAAGGCAAGAAGGGGGTTCTCCGAATTCTGTATATGAACAGGAAGCGTGCCGCGCTCCAGCTGTTCACGGACTGTCCTGAGAGCAGAATTGCGGGATATTTTGTCGAACAATGCTTGCAGACTGTCAGGTTTCATCGTATGCTGTCCCATTGAAAGTGCGTTCAGTATATCTTTATTCACCGTGGATTTCCATGGGAGCTGAGATCGGAATACCATGCTTGTACTACTTTTGATTGAAGAGAATTCCATCGCGGATCTTGTTCTCAAGGAGCTGCGCGGGGCCGACGTCAACGTCGTCCACTATCGTGACCCGCTGCGTGTATTGGACTATATCTCCGAGTTTGAAGCGGACGCCCTCATCGTGCGGCAGAAGGATTTCCCGCTGCACGCGCAGATACTTGCGGCGATGATCCGTTTTTACAAGCCCTTGCAGCGCTGCAAAATGATAGTGCTGGGAAAGGACGCCCCCTCATTCCCCTCTTGTACATTCATCGTGGAAGAATTGTTTACAAAAGACCCGTCCATGATATCCTCCGTACTGTTCGGCCCGAACCATGCCAATGCCCACCACGGCAGCAGACTTGTTGCACGCGCCCAGCGCATGGTGAGGGACTAAGCTGTACAGCACATGCGGAAATCCTTTGCGTGCGCCGCCGTCCTATACAAGCTTTCTCAACTTGCGTTTTTATAAATTTTGCTATATAATAACTAAATTATGGATATGAGCCCCCAACCATGTAATGAAAAGCAGCTGTCTCCCTATGCGCAGAAGTATAAGGCGATCGGTCATCCCATTCGGCTGAAAATTCTCTGCCTCATCGCCCATCAGGAAGTGCCCTGCGTGGGCGATATCTGGCGCTGCCTCGATCAGCCTCAGCCTGTCGTGTCTCAGCATCTGGCCATCTTAAAGCGCAACGGCATTGTATCTTCAGAAGTGAAAAAAACTCGGCGGATTTACTCCATAAGTGACCCTTTCATCAAGAACCTGGTCGACTCCATGATCACGGAAATATGCGCTGATTCAGACGCTACGAATACAAAATAACAGCCATTCTCTATTCCGATTTTTCTCCGATGAGCTTGTCGAGTTCCTCCTGAAATGCCTTGTCCGCATCGCGCGCATCGATCTTTCGTATTATCTCTCCATGCTTGAAGATCAGTACAGAATTTCCGGCCCCCGTTATGCCCAAATCGGCATGCCGCGCCTCGCCCGGCCCGTTCACCACGCAGCCCATGACGGCGACAGAGATGTCGGCCTCTAAGGAATAGAGCCTGTTCATCCATCTCGACGTGAATGCGTGGGTATCGAATGAGGCTCTTCCGCAGCGTGGGCAGGATACGATTCTCACTCCATGTGCATTCTTGCCGGCGCAGCCGAGGATCTCCTTGCCGGCGAGCACTTCCTGCTCCATCGAATCGGAGAGGGACACTCGGATAGTGGCGCCTATTCCTTCTTTCAGAAGAGGCACCAGAGCCGCGGTATTCCGGACAACGCCGGCCACAAGCGGACCGGCTTCGGTGACGCCCAGGTGCAGGGNGTAAGGATAGCGCGAAGCGAATGCCTCGTTGGCGCGGACCACCTCGTCGGGCTGATTCATCTTGAGCGAAACGACAATGTCGCTGAACCGCATGGATTCCAGCACTTCGATCTCGCGCTCCGCCGCCGCGAGCGCCGCATCCACAGTATCGTGTTCCTGGACCAGGTCTTTGGGGAGAGAGCCGCCATTGATGCCTATACGGATTGGGATGCCCTTATCCATGGCCTTGGCGGCGACTTCGCGCACCTTCCATTCGGCGCCGATATTGCCAGGGTTGATCCGGATCTTCGCGACGGGAAAATCCATGCAGCGGAGCGCTATGCGCCAATCGAAGTGGATGTCGGCGACTACCGGCACCGGAGAGTGGCCCGCGAGCAGGCCGAGCGACTCCGCAGCGGGAATATCGGGGACCGCAAACCGTATGATGCTGCACCCAAGCCTCTTTAAGCTCGACATCTTTTCGATTACGGGCGGAAGGCGGGGATCATCGGGGCCTGAAAATACGGGAAGCGGATCTTTCCACATAGTCTGGACACTCACGGGCCATTCGCCGCCCATGAGCAGGTCCCCGACTTTTACCGTCTTTGTAAGAGGCATACAGATCCTACTCCCCGATGAACAGTCGACACATCAAACCGCACTGAAAGTAAATGCCAACACGAAAAGAGCGACGGTTTCTACAAGGCCTACGACGATTATATAATTGGCGAAACCTTTTCCGGTCTCTCCATAGGCCTCACAGCCCGCGGCGGCAACTGCACCCTGGGCGGCGGCAGAAATTCCCTCTGCAAGCCCTGCTAGGATTCCCGCCCACATGAGAAGCGTGGGATCCTTGCCTGAGTTGAGTATCTTGGTCATCAATATAAAGCTGTATATGGTCTGGGTAAGAGGAGCCCCCGCAAAGGCCACCAGCAAAAATGAGGCCGGCCTATTGTTCAGATAGGAGCGTTTCCACGAGCCTATTGCCGCCATGCCGGCAATATATGCACCCACGGCGGAACCTATGGCCCCCAACCCCAGCACGCATGTAGCGCCAATCAATGCGATGTTCATACTCCTCTCTCCTTATATTGCAGATTTCATAGACGCTGAAAGGTGTTCATCCTCCCTCAGCGGATCATATTTGTAACCAGACCACTCCATGCCGAGGTGTCCGGAAAACTCCAACATGTTGAGCCGTATGCCGTGCACAATGACCGAAAGCACGGTCAGCACAAAGTTGAGCGAATGTCCAGCGACCAGCATCACGGCGGCGCCGAACAGTTTCAGTATGAAGCCGATCAGGAAACCAAAGGGTCCGCTTAAGAGCCCTGTACCCATATCGTTGATCGTCTGCGCGAACGCAAGCCCCGCGAGGCCCACTGCCCAGAGACGTATGTAGGAGACAATATCGGCAAAGACGCTCACCGTGCCCAGAAAAGTCGGGATAATGCCTTTCAGACTTTCCAGAATGCTTGAACCGAGTTTTCCGTTCCAGTTTCCGAATACAAATACAAGAGTGAAGCCCGCGGCGATGCACACGACGGCCCAGTTGCCGATGGGAAACCGCTGCGCATCGATGACCAGATTCAGCGCTGCGTTGAACATTCCGGCGAGCAGCAGGAGCGAGCCAACCTGGGACAGAAATTTCAAATCGGGGAAATCGCGCTTTATGTTCTTGAGGTGGGCGATTGAGAGCTGGATCAGCCCTATGAGGAAGCAGAGTGCCTTTACATTGCTTTCGGAATCGGGCGACTGGCCATTCAGCATTGGCAGGGAGATATTTTGAAGCACTTTTGGAAGATGGTCAAACGGAATGGCGAACCAGGTCGCAGTCAGAGTACCCCACAGGATAGTGACTCCCCCCAGGAGGAGAAACAGCTTTTGCGCGTCTCCCACGGGGCGCCCTTTTCTCTTCCCCGCGATTATCGAAACGAGCGAAAAAAGCACGATGATTGTCCCATAGCTGGCGTCGCCGAAGATCATCGCAAAGAATATCGCAAAGAATATGAGGAACCATACTGATATGTCATATTCGCGATAATTGGGAACCGTTCCCAGAAAATCGAATACAGGCTGAATGATGCGCACCGCCGGAGGGTTCTCCACGAGCGTCGGCGGCTGATCCTCGTCTGAAGGATCATCAAAGGCGATGGCCCACCTGTATTTTACGGTGATTTTCTTGAATTTTTCACATTCCCGCGCAGGGACATAGCCTTTCAAATAAGCAAAGCGCTCATGTTCAGGCATGCCGGACCGCAGCCTTTCGAGCGTAATGTCCGATTCCAGATCGTTTATATATGCCTTCAGATTGGAGCTCTCGCCGGCTTCCTCACTGAGATTCTCAACGATCTCTTCCTTTTTTTGCCCGATCGATGCAAGCTCCTGGCGCATCTGGGACAGAGAACTCTCTGACGGCACAAATTCAAAAAATGAGGATGGCAGCTCCGGCGCCTTTTCGCCTTTGGAGCAAAGAATGGCGATCCTCGACCTGCCCTTGGGAGCAAAAACCTGTACATACTCAAGGTCCTCCGGCACGCCGACGATCGTTTTCTGGAGAATCTCAAAGAAACGAATGGTGTATCCGGTCCCCTCAAAGGTCCGTGCAAGCGCAGAGGCAGACACTTCCCCCCAGCTTTCCACTCTCTCGATTTCGCGCACAAGCTGGTTTTCGCGTTCACTCAGTGAATCCAGTTCATCTTTTAGTTCAGGGACTTCCCGGACAAGAGCCTTGATTGCCGAGACACTCGACGCTTGACCAGCGTTTTTCGCTTTTTTATCCACATATCCCTGAAGGAGATAATAGACAGATTCCCCCTCCGCCTTTTCCTTCTGAAGGCTCTGGTAAGTCTCTCCCCTGCCCTGAAGCTCTTCAATATGGGCAATACCGAGCTTCCGCAGGCGCTCGGGGACTTTCTCTCTATCCTTGTCGAGCACAATGAGGTAGAACTTCTTCATCGGGACGATCATTGCTCGGCTCCTTCGACCTTTCGCTTTGCGATTTTTCCCCTGACCACCTGGGCCGTCTGCTGATCGCCGAGATATATGCGTATTTTACGGATGTCAGCCACCGTCTCGGGTATTTTCACTTTTTCAAAGAGATTGACCCGCTGCGTAGTTATGCGGAGCTCATGGAAGAGCAGCTCTTTCTGTTTTACAAGCACTTCCATCTCCATCTTCGTGCGCACAAGCTGTTCCAAAAGTATGATGGCAGCATCGATCCAGTGCGGCGTCGCGTAGAGGTCGTAGGCCTTGTGTTCAAATTCCACTCCCTGAAATACCGGTATAGTGACCCCGGCGATGTTGCTGGTGTCGATAATGAGCGACACGACTTTCAGAAGCGGCTTTCCTTCCGGAGTACGGGCCGCCCCCTCTTCGGAGAATACTGCGACCCATCCGGCCGATTCTTGTTCGAGCGTCGATATCCGGGCCTCAAGCTCATCCATACGGGTCTGGACACTGCGCACCTCTATCTGAAGCTGCTGTTTCTTAAGCTGAAGCGTCGGAAGATAGCGCTCGTACATCTTGAGCGCATCTTTTCTCTTTTTCAGCTCATTCTTTGTCAGCTTGATCTTTGCCATGCTCTGTCGCCTTTTCTATCCAACCCAGAATTTTTGGATCAGGTCCGAACGCAGGCCCGTCTCGCGGGGCTCAAAGCACTCGGCGAGCGTTTCCCAGCACTGGTCCAGGGCCTTTTCGAGAGGGATGTTGACCGAAAGGTCCATCATCCGCTGCTCGAACAGTTCACCGTATTTGAGCAGCTTCTGGTCCCAGACACTCATCTGGAACCCCATCGACTTCTTCTCCAGGGTATCCCTGTACGCCGCAAAGAGCTTGATCATGGCATCCATGATGGAGCGGTGATCATCCCTGGTCTTCCCGTTCACCATCTGCTTCAGGCGCGAAAGAGAACCGAAGGGCTCGATATGTCCGCCTCTCAGATAGAACTGGCCTTCGGTGATGTAGCCGGTATTGTCCGGAACGGGGTGAGTGACATCGTCGCCAGGCATCGTGGTGACGGCCAGGATCGTGATGGAGCCTGCATCCGAGAAATCGACCGCCTTTTCGTAGCGGGCCGCAAGCTGGGAATAGAGATCGCCTGGGTAGCCGCGGTTCGAGGGGACCTGCTCCTGGGTTATCGCGATCTCCTTGAGGGCGTCGGCAAAGTTCGTCATGTCGGTCAGAAGGACGAGCACGTTTTTGCCCTTGAGGGCAAAGCGCTCCGCGACCGCGAGCGAAATGTCCGGCACCATGAGGCACTCGACGATCGGGTCGGCTGCGGTGTGTACGAACATGATCGTCTTCGAGAGCGCACCGCCCTGCTCCAGCGTGTCGCGGAAAAAGAGGTAGTCGTCGTACTTGAGCCCCATGCCGCCCAGGACGATGAGGTCGACCTCAGCCTGCATCGCAATGCGCGCGAGAAGCTGGTTGTAAGGCTCGCCGGATACCGAGAAGATGGGCAGTTTCTGGCTCTTCACCAGAGAATTGAAGACATCGATCATCGGGATGCCGGTGCGTATCATCTCGCGCGGGATGATGCGCTTGTACGGATTTACCGAAGGACCTGCGATCGTGATGAGATTGTCGGTGAGCATGGGCCCTCCGTCGCGCGGCTCCCCGGCGCCGTCGAAGATGCGCCCCAAGAGATTGTCCGAAAAGCTCACCTGCATCGGGTGGCCCAAAAAACGGACCTCATCGCCCGTGGAGACGCCCCGGCTGCCTGCAAAGACCTGGAGATAGACTAACTGGCCATCGAGGCGGATCGTTTCCGCAAGAGAGACGCCGTAGCGCGTCTTCACCTGCGCGAGCTCGCCGTAGGCGACATCCTGCGCCTTAACGGCAATCACATTGCCGACTATTGACTCGATTCTTGAATATATCTTGTTCATGCCTCACTCCAGCGTGCTGATCATTTTTAACCCGCGATTTTCGAATTCAGGCTTTTTGTCGGACAGTGTCTGCTCCACTTTGCCGTATAACGAATCGAACATGTCGCTCTCTTCCGGGGTGCCATTCAGGTCGAGCATGGTCTGGCGAAGCTCGTAGAAGAAATTGCGCGCGTCCTCCTTGTTGGAAAACAGGATACTGGCCGCGAGTATTCTCAATATCAACCCGAACATACGCTTCTGACGCGACGGCGAGACCGCGGCATCGACGGGATCGAAGGAGTTCTGCTGGAGATATACGGCGTCGAGGAATTCGCTCTTGAGATACACGACATAGTCTTCGAGGCTTGTACCCTCTTCCCCGACTACCTTCATCATCGCGCCGACTTCGGCTCCGCGCTCGAGGAAGGAATGGGCATACTCGACGGTCTGCTTTGGCATTATCCCGTCATATTTTGACCAGGAATCAAGAGGGTGGATTGCAGGGTACTTGCGCGCGTCCGATCGTTCGCGGGAGAGACCGTGGAAAGCGCCGACGACTTTCAGCGTCGCCTGCGTGACGGGCTCCTCGAAGTTGCCGCCTGCCGGAGAAACGGTGCCGCCGATCGTGACGGAGCCGGTCTTCCCGTCATAGAGTCTGACTATTCCCGCGCGCTCGTAGAAGGCTGCGATGACCGATTCGAGATAGGCCGGAAAGGCCTCTTCTCCGGGGATCTCCTCGAGACGGCCGGACATCTCGCGCATCGCCTGGGCCCAGCGGCTCGTGGAGTCGGCAAGCAGGAGCACGTCGAGGCCCATCTGACGATAATATTCCGCAATCGTCACCGCCGTGTACACGGAGGCCTCGCGCGCGGCGACCGGCATGGAGGAAGTGTTGCAGATAATCACCGTCCGCTCCATGAGCGACCGGCCCGTCTTCGGATCGATGATCTGGGGGAATTCCTTGAGCGTCTCCACAACCTCGCCTGCGCGCTCGCCGCAGGCTGCAATGAGCACAATATCCACTTCGGCGTGGCGGCTCGTCACCTGCTGCAGCACCGTCTTCCCCGCGCCGAACGGACCGGGGATACAATAGGTCCCGCCTTTCGCGACAGGAAAGAACGTGTCGATGATTCTCGTCTTAGTGACAAGAGGATCCGTCGGCTTGAGCCGTTCTGCATAGCAGTCCACCGCACGCTTCACCGGCCAGGAAAACCACATGCGGACCTGCTTCTTGTTTCCCTTTCCATCCACAACTTCCGCAACCACGTCGTCGATCGTGTAATCGCCTTCAGGCAGGATCGTGGTGATGCTCCACTCCCCATAAAAGTCGAAGGGCAGCATGATCGTGTGCTTAAAATGCAACTCGGGAACCCAGCCAAGGACCATGCNCCTCTGTAAGTGGTCGCCCGCCTTCGCGAGTGGTGTAAAATGCCACTTCGCGTCGCGCGGAAGTGCCTTCACATAGAGCCCCGGCTCGAGGAAGTAACCGATCCTCTCGGCGATCTCGGGAAGAGGGTTCTGGAGTCCGTCATATATCTGCCCCAGGAGGCCCGGACCGAGCTCGACCGACAGCAGATCGTCGGTGAATCGTACTTTATCCCCTACCCGTATCCCTTTGGTAATCTCGTACACCTGAACCTGGACCGAGGTTCCACGTATGCGGATNNTCACCTCGCTCTTCAGGCTCCTGCCTCCCGTCTCGATATAGGCGACTTCGTTCATGGTCACTATTCCATCGGTGTTGACGGAAACCATATTGCCGTTTACTGCGGTTACAAATCCTTCTGTCATGTTGCCACTCCGGTCTCTAAGGCACTGCTCGCTGCCTCCGCAGCGGCATCGACGATCTCCTGGTATACCTTTTTCAACCCTTCCATACCTCGATCTTTATCGAAGGAGACACAGCGGGTTGCAATGAGCAATTTCATTTTATATGCAAGGACCGAGTCCATCTCGAAGAATGAAAACGCGGTGAGTCTCTCAACCGTTTTCCACCTTTCATGCTCAAGGGTAAGTTCTGCCTGCAGCGGATCCGCTGCCGCCTGCACTGCCTGCGCGGCCCGCAGGGCCTCGGGGCTGATATTGCCCGGCTTCGTCCATTGGGCTGCATCCATTTTGACAGCCTTCGCCCTCAACCCCACCAAGGCGTTGCGCATTCCCCGTTCAAACTCGAAATACGCCTTTAGAAAAGCGGATTTTTTCATTTTTCTCGAGTATTCACCTTTTCTCGCCTCTTCCGCACAGGCCAGAAGCCCCAGATCGCTCTTCTCTATAAACCTCGAACAGAGCACATCGAACTCTTCAACTGAAACAGGCGGGGCGTTCCAAAGGGAAAAGATGTCAGCGTCGAGACAAAATACCAATAACGCTTCATGTCAATCGAGACTCCCTGAAGCTTCCTTCAGATAACTCAAAAGGAGACTGTTGATGCGGACCGAAAATATCTGAGCGAGACTTTCTGCCGAAAAGTCGCACTGTACCGCAGAACCAGCCACCGACACACGGAATCCGGCATCGACGGAAGCATAGGGTTTGAAGGTCACTCCTCTCGAGAGCTCTTTCGCGAGCCTTGCAGAGAGAGAAGCGTCGATTTTCGATACAAGGTCGGGAGGAAGCAGGACTTCCAGATCATCGGACGAATTGACAGCCATGGCCTTCAGAACTTCAGGGATAACGCGGGCTGCCATTTTTTCGTCGAAAGCATTGCCGATGTCCGTGTCGATCGCTGATTCGAGAAAGCGCTGTACGCTTTGCTTGAACGCGATGATGGTATCGCGGGATGCCAGAAGAAGATTATCGCGTAACGCCGCTTCCATTGCCCCGATGCGGCGCGAGGCTTCTTCCTGTGCCTCTTCGGCTTCCTTCTTTGCATGGTCCACTATCTGCGCAGCCTCGGAATGAGCCTTCTGAATAATCTCTTCGGCCTGCTGCTGCGCGGTCTCTACCCCTTCGCTCCGGATTCTCTCAAGAAGCTCCTGTACCTGAATCTCCATGACTGTTTCCCCTGGTTGAACTCGATGCTGGGCAGGGGCGTCATCGTCCAAAAGGCATCGCCGTAACGAAACCTTATCGACGTGCGTCAGTATTTTCGCCGCCACCTAATATCGAATATTGTATAAAATATTATCAATAAGCACTTGTATAACGCAATAATAGTGTATACTGGAAATGCTTTTAAGGCAAGCGAGAATTTGGACGCTTTCGCCCTCTTGACAGGATGATCTCCGTGCGATTAAATCGCCTTCGTCCATTGAGATATGTCCCCGAGTCGCGGGAAGCGACGAGTTTTAGAACGCGACCGTCGTACCGCGAGGGCGCACCAGCAAAGGCCCGCGCGCCCGCACAAGGCAATAGCCGGAGCGGCACGAGGGTTCCCTTGTGAAAACGACGAAGTTTAGAACGCGACCGTCGTATAACGGCTATTACCCCAGCCTTCCAAGCTGGAGACGTGGGTTCGACTCCCATCGGTCGCTTAGTTCCCTTTCGAAGATTTCAATGTAAAAAAGCAAGAAGGCGAAAGGACCTCCATCCTGACCTGCCGGCCGTTTTCATCTTCCCGGAGACTCAGCGATATCTTGACAGCAGGCCTCTTTTTCATCTAGTTTACAACGCTGAAATCGGGACGTAGCCTAGGGGCTAAGGCGTCTGCTTTGGGAGCAGAAGATCGGAGGTTCAAATCCTCTCGTCCCGAAATTATGTATGGGATCGTAGCTCAACTGGATAGAGCAACTGCCTTCTAAGCAGTAGGTCGGGCGTTCGAGCCGCCCCGGTCCCATTATAAAATAATGAATTACAAAAAATGGCCTTTTCCAGTATGGGTTCGCTTTATCTCTAATTTCTTCGCGCCCGGTGGTGTCGGCGAGGATCATTGATCTTAATCTCATGGCTTCGAGATCACCTTCCCACTGGAGTTTTCCGCTTGACTATGACCATTTTTTAATACATAGTAGAGGCGGTTCGAAATGTTCCATAAATCCAGCAAAAAGGAGGATGCGTCATGAACGACTCGGATGGCAGTCATAGTTATTGCATCTGTACCGAGCCCGAAGATCCATTCCCGCGACCATCTAGCCTGACAGCTGGTAACGATACGGTGGAATACCGCCTCTAGATTTAGGCCATTCACCTCCTGCTGTCATGGGACGCGGCAGTAATTTGAGGTGAACTATGACTAAATTTCATCTACTATTACCTTTCCTCAAAAAAAAGAGCGAGAAGCGCAATGGCAATGCCTTCAGCGAAGAAGAAAGCAGACTGATCTCCCTCTGCACATCTTCGATACAGAGCGCATTTGCCGAGCTCGACACGAGTTCCCGCGGGCTCTCCGAAAAAGAGGCGGACAGGCGGCTCTCAGAATTCGGCAGGAACGAAATCTCCCAGCTGAAGGAGCTCAGTTTCTGGGAGGACATGCTGGCACGGGTCAAAAGTCCTCTCGTCATTCAGCTTCTCATCATCGCGGCGGTATCGGCTCTCATTGGACAGGCGACGTCCGCAATCATCGTCGGCCTGATGATTCTCCTCAGCGTCGGCCTATCCTACATTCTGGACAGCCGTTCGAACAGAGAGGTCGAATCTCTGGGAAAGCGTGTGCAGTCGCGCACCTATGTCCTCCGCGACGGGACAGAGACTGAGATCAGAATGTCCGAAGTTGTACCCGGCGATGTGGTATTGCTCCAGGCGGGAGCCATTGTCCCCGCCGATGTGCGGATAATCTCTGCAAAAGACTTCTTTCTCAGCGAGTCGGCACTCACAGGCGAATCGATGCCGGTGGAGAAATCCGCCAATCCTCCCTCTGCCTCGCTGAGATCAGTCCTCGAGATGCCCAATGCCTGTTTCATGGGGACAAGCGTCACGAGCGGGACGGCGCGGGCGGTCGTTGTGACGACCGGCACGCACACGCTCTTCGGCGCCATTTCGAAAAAACTCAGCGAGCGCCGCGAAGAGACAAGTTTTGACAAGGGCATTCGCTCCTTCACCTGGCTCATGATCCGGATCATGCTGGTCATGGTGAGCCTCGTGTTTCTGATCGTGGGCCTCACCAAGGGCAACTGGCTCGAGGCCCTGCTCTTTGCCCTGTCGGTCGCGGTGGGGCTCACGCCCGAGATGCTCCCGATGATCGTCACGGTGAACCTCGCCAAGGGCGCGCTGGCCATGGCCAAGAAGAAAGTGATCGTCAAGAAATTGCCGTCGATCCAGAACCTGGGAGCCATCGACATACTCTGCACGGACAAGACGGGAACCCTCACCCAGGACCGCGTGGTGCTCGAACACCACGTGGATATCATCGGCAACAAAAACGACGAAGTCCTCAACTATGCCTATCTCAACAGCTATTTCCAGACAGGTCTCAAGAACCTGCTCGACAGGGCGGTCATCGAACATGTCGATCTCAACGTCGATCAATGCCGGCTCGTCGACGAGCTGCCCTTCGACTTTCAGCGCCGCCGCATGTCGGTCGTCGTCGAATATGAGGGCGACAACGTGCTCATCTGCAAGGGAGCGGTCGAAGAGATCTACAGCTGCTGCACGCACTACCAGATCGATGAAGAGATATATCCCCTCATCGACATGATCCGCGCAGACCTCTTCGAGGAAGTCCAGAAGCTCAACGAAGAGGGATTCCGGGTCCTCGGCATAGCATACCGCGAATTCAGCCGCGACAAGACGACCTTCACGATGCAGGACGAGAGCCAGATGATCCTTCTGGGATACATCGCCTTCATCGATCCACCCAAGGAGTCGGCCACAGAGGCCATAGGGCTGCTCACAAAGGCGGGCGTCGAGGTGAAGGTCCTCACGGGAGACAACGGCCTCGTCACCGAAAAAGTCTGCAGGGACGTAGGTATCCCCTTTAGCTCATCGATCACGGGCGCAGAGCTGGGTTCGCTCGACAAAGCGGCATTCTCGGCGAAAGTCAAGGAGTGCGAGGTCTTTGTCAAGCTGACGCCGAGTCAAAAGGAAGAGATTGTCCAGGAACTGCGGAGGCAGGGGCACGTGGTCGGATATATGGGCGACGGCATCAACGACGCGACGGCGCTCAAGGCTGCCGATGTCGGCATTTCGGTGGACTCGGCCGTCGACGTCGCCAAAGAGGCGGCGGACATCGTCCTTTTAGAGAAGAGCCTTCTCGTCCTCGAGGAAGGCATCATGGAAGGCAGGCGGATCTTCGCCAACATCATCAAGTATATCCGCATGGGGGCGAGCTCGAATTTCGGCAACATGTTCAGCGTGCTCGGGGCGAGCTGTATTTTGCCCTTCCTCCCCATGAAGCCTCTGCAGATACTCACCAACAACCTCCTCTACGACTTTTCACAGACGGGCATACCCATGGACAATGTCGACCCGGAACTCGTCGCGAAGCCGGTCAAATGGGACATCAACAACATCAAGCGCTTCATGGTGTGCATCGGGCCGATCAGCTCAATCTTCGATTACGCGACATTCGCCCTCATGTGGTTCTTCTTCGGTGCAAGCGGCTATCTTGTTCCGGCCTTCTCGGCCGCGCAGAAAGATGCTCTGGCCCGGCTCTTCCAGACCGGCTGGTTTGTCGAGTCGCTGCTCACACAGACGCTCATTGTCCATATAATCCGGACCCGGCGTATTCCCTTCTTCCAGAGCCGGGCCTCCGCACCGATGATATTCATGACGCTGGCCGTGATGGCAATCGGGGTATGGCTGCCCTACTCCCCGCTCGCGCCCCTCTTGGGCCTCGTGCCTCTTCCGGGGATCTACTGGCTGTGGATCGCAGGTTTTCTTGTCTTTTACTCGATGATTACACACAGGGTAAAACGCTGGTTTCTCAGGCGTTTTGAAGGGGTATAACGATGGATTCCATACTCGATGCTCTCCAGGAAGGACGGCTTTTTGAACTGCCGGAAAACGATAAAAACCATGCGCTTCAATTTCTGGCGCACATAATCGAAGCCTTTCCCCAGATTCCGACGGGAACCGACATTGTCGGCAACGTGATGGCCCGCGAGAAGTCGATGAACACCGCGCTCGGCAGGGGCTGGGCATGCCCCCACGCCCGTGTCGAGTTTGAGGAAGACCTCATGTGCGTGGTGGGATGGAGCCCGACGGGCATCGATTACGGGGCTCCGGACGGTATTCCCGTATCGATCATCATCATGTACTTCGTGCCTTCGAACCAGCGCAACCACTATCTGCGGGAAGTCTCCATCATGGCGAAGGTGCTCAAGTCTCTGCCCGCGATAGACAAGCTGTCTTCGATAAAAGAATTGAACGATGTGCGGAACTATCTTCTGGATTTGATCGCCGCAAGCAAAGAGACCGTCGGGCCCGACGCGCGCGCGCGAATGATACGCCTGCAGTCCAAGGCTGTCATGGCCACCCAGCCGGTCTCGGACCTGTCCAGCCTCATCATCGAACCGGTCTCCATCATCGCCGGCTCCGGCATGAGGCCGCTCGCGCTCACGCAAAACCTGGAACTCATGAACTTTATCGAGAGCACGGCGGGGCTCGCGGAGCGGCTCGACACCGATGGTTCGTACCAGAATGGACTGTGGCGGATCGTGCGCAGGAGCGCCACCGCCTATCAGGGGGGCCGGACAGTTCTCGACTGCATTGCCCTCATGCCCACGAAGGCCGCGCAGAAATAATTCAGACTATTTGGAGAGAACTGCTGTTGACACCTGCAATTTTTGAATTATAATAGCTCGGCTTCCTTATAACAAAGGGACAGTTGAATCCATCCCACCCTGTGAGGAGTAAGTATGTCCTATACGACTGAACAGATTCGCAACATTGCAATCATTGGACACGGAGGCACCGGCAAAACTACTTTGCTTGAACACATTCTCTTTCAGGGCGGAATGATATCGAAACCGGAAACGGTGGATTCGGGCAAAACCGTCAGCGATTACGGAGACGACGAGATTGCGCGCAAGATATCAGTTCGCTCGAGCCTCACGCATGTCAACACCGATGACTGCAAGATCAATCTCCTCGATGCGCCCGGCGCCGGCGATTTTGTCGGCGAAGCCATACTCGCGATACGGGCAGCCGAGACCGCACTGCTCGTGATCGACGGCAAATCGGGCGTGCAGATCGAGACCGTCAAGCTCTGGAGACTTTTGGAGCGCCACCAGAAACCGAGGATGGTGTTCGTGAGCCGCCTCGACGAAGAGAGAGCCAATTATGCCGCCGCCCTAGCGGATATAAAAGAGAAATTCAGGGTTGCCCCGGTTCCCCTCACCATTCCGATGGGAGAAGGCCCCTCGTTCAAAGGCGTCATCGACGTGCTCAACAAAAAGGCCTATATGCGCCCTTCTTCCCACGATCAGAAAGAGCAGATCGGAGAAGTCCCGCCAGAATTCGCCGATGCGGTGGAATCTGCCCGCAGCCAGCTCTTTGAAGCCGCCGCCGAGGGCACCGACGAACTCATGGAGAAGTATCTCATCGAAGGCGAACTGACACAGGAAGACACCTTGTCCGGTCTTCAGAAGGCTCTCGCCGCAGGCAAGATTATTCCGGCCTTTGCCGGCTCCGGCCTCGCCAACAGCGGAACTTCCGCCTTCATCGACTTCGCGGCGCACAGCGCGCCCCCGCCTCTCCTCCGCGCCCCTGAAAAGGCCCAGGATCAGGAGGGCAATCAGGTGGACATCGCCATCGATCCGGCGAAACCCGCCTCGGCCTTCATCTTCAAGACGCAGATCGATCAGTTCTCCGGTCGCCTCTGCTACATCAAGGTTATGACAGGCACTGTCCTGCCCGACATGGACATGCTCATCACCCGCGACGCGCACAAGGAGCGCATCGGGAAACTCTACACCATGCAGGGCAAGAAACTCGAAGACCTGTCGTCGCTCCCCGCCGGCGACATCGGCATCCTCGCCAAGATCATGACGCTCAAGACAAACGACACCATCAGCCAGTTCGACAAACTCTTCTCCTATGTCCCGCTGCGGCTGCCTTCCCCAGTACACATGCTCGCCATATCGGCGGTCAACAAAAAGGAAGAGGACAAGCTCAACGAACTCCTCTACAAGGCCGCCGAAGAAGACCTCACCTTCAGCGTCAACTACAATCCGGAGACCAAGGAGACGGTCATCGCCGGCATGGGCGAACAGCAGATCAACATGATCCTCGACAAGATCAAGGCCCAGTCCAAGATCGCCGCCGAAACGAGGGTGCCCCGCGTGGCGTACCGCGAAACCATCACCAAGAAGGCGACGGCCGAGTATACGCACAAAAAGCAGACGGGCGGCCATGGACAGTATGGCCGCGTCGTGTTCGAAATCGAACCTCTCGAGCGTGGAAAGGGCTATGAGTTTGAAAACAGGATTTTCGGCGGCGCGGTGTCCAGAGGTTTCATGCCGGGCATCGAAAAAGGCATCCATCAGGCGATGGAGGCTGGCGTCCTCGCCGGCTACCCCGTGGTCGATGCCAAAACCGCCATCATCGACGGCAAGGAGCACCCCGTAGACTCATCGGAAATGGCATTCAAGATCGCGGCGCGCGGGGCATTCCGCGAGGCTATGAGACAGGCGAATCCCGTGCTGCTCGAACCGGTCATGAATCTCTCGGTCTTTGTCGAAGAGAAGTACCTCGGCGATGTCATGTCCGACCTCTCCGGACGCCGCGGCAAGATCTCCGGCCAGAACCCCATAGGCGGCGGCATCGTACAGATCGACGCCCAGGTTCCGCAGGCAGAGCTCCTGCGCTATGCGATCGATCTCCGCTCCATGACATCGGGCACCGGCTCCTTTGAGATTGAGTTCTCCCACTACGCGCCGATCTCAGGCAAGATCGCGGAGGATGTCATCAAAGCTGCACAGGCGTTCAAGACTCAGGAAGCGGAAGAAGAATAACGCTCCAGCCGCATCGCTCTTGGCGAACATTGTATAAATATTAGCGCGGGCCGCTGATCACAGCGGCCCGTGCCTTTTTATGGCGCTCCGTAGCAGCGTACGGCCGCTATAGTATGAGGGGCCGCCTATGGCGGCGCCGCGGCACATGCGGCCTAGGCGCCCTGCCCCTTCTCCAGGCGTTCGATCTCGCGGATGAATTCGTCGAGGGTGTCATATTTTCTATATACGGAGGCGAAGCGGATGTATGCGACTTTGTCCAGCGAGTAGAGCTTCTGCAGCACCATGCGCCCCAGATCTTCGCTGGAGATCTCGTTGGAGGCCTTGGCGTGCTCCGCGGCCTCGTCCTCTATCTCGTTGATGAGATTCTCGATGGACATCTGGGATACGGGCCGTTTTTCAAGGGCACGGACAAGGCCGCGTTCGATCTTCTGCCGCTCAAAGGGTTCGCGGCGGCCGTCGCGTTTGATCACCAAAAGCGGCTTTTCCTCAATGCGCTCGTAACTCGTAAACCTGAGACCGCAGGAGAGACATTCCCTGCGGCGCCGTATGGCTTCTCCATTGGCCAGAGTCCGCGAATCGATGACCTTGTCTTCAAGGCTTCCGCAATAGGGGCATTTCATTCGGCATCCTTTCCCGCGAGTTTTGAGACTACCTTTAAAAATTCCATGGGCAGGGGGAATATGATTGTCGAATTCTTCTCGACGGCAATTTCTGTCAGCGTCTGCAAATAGCGAAGCTGCAAACTCGAAGGCGACCTCGACAGCACATCGGCCGCCTGCGCGAGCTTCTCTGAAGCCTGGAGCTCGCCTTCGGCCGCTATGATTTTTGCCCGCCTCTCCCGCTCTGCCTCTGCCTGCCGGGCAATCGCCCGCTTCATGGTCTCCGCAAGCTCGACCGCTTTTATCTCCACGGCCGAAACTTTGATGCCCCAGGGGTCCGTCGCCTCATCGAGCAGTTTTTGGAGCACCTGGCCCAGCTCTGCCCGCTTTGCGAGCATTTCGTCGAGCTCGTGCTGGCCGAGCACCGACCGGAGGATTGTCTGGGCGAGCAGACTCGTGCTCTTGGTATAGTCGGCCACTTTGACGACAGCCAGGATCGGATCGAATACGTTAAAATACACGACGGCGTCCACTATGACTGTCACATTGTCGCGGGTGATGACCTCCTGCTTTGAAACGTCTATGGTGAATGTGCGCATGTCGACCTTGCGCATGATGTCGAGGTTGAACGGCAGAATCAGATTAAAACCGGGCAGAACCACCTTCTGCATGCGGCCAAGCCGAAACAATACGCCTCTCTGATATTCAGGGATGACGCGCATCATCTGAATCAGGATGACGAATGGCACGACCAAAAGCCCTGCTGCAACTTCGGGGTTCCCTGTAAACAGCAGCACTTCGGGCACGGCCCAGGCCAACAGCAGAACGAGCAGGAATAGAAATACAGGCATCTGCTTCCGCGCGATTGCGACGGCGATAAAAATAATCCACCATGCGGCGAGCAGCGCAAAACCAGTAATAATCAAGGACATTTTCATTGCCTCCTGACTGGGATAAATATACTATACTTTCTTTAATTCCACAAAGCATAAAGTTCTATTGCCTCTTTTTCTTTGTATGATTATTGTATTTATAAGTATATGATTCAATTTTTCGAGCAAGCCGGAGGAGAAGCATGAATTTTTCAGAGAAGCTCAAGAAATTTATGGAAAACAGTATCGATGCTTCCAAGGAATTCCTTGAGAAAACATCCGACCAGGCACAGATATGGACCGAGATGGGAAAGCTTAAAATTGAGATCCTTCAACTCAGGTCGAAAGCACAATCGCTCAGCGCAAGGCTTGGCACAGAAGTATATACCCTTTTGGTCGAGAAAAATGAGCCGATGATAGGCTCCTCTACTCCCGAGATCCAACCGATAATCAGAGAACTCCAGGAGCTTGATCACACCATCGACGAGAAAGAGGCGCTTTACAGAGCCAAGGGCGGAAAAGACAAGGACCTGGACGAGAGAATATAACATTTGCCTGGCGGCAGGCCCGGCAAGGGGACCGCCGGCCACTGCAGCGTCGCACACGCTCCGTTCTTAGGCTTTTTTGTGTATATGGGCCACATAGAGGGNGCCGGCGCCGTCGGCAATATCGGGGAGCACGATGGCTCCATAGGAAGTCTTCTCTCCCCAGTCCCCACCGATTATCTCGCAGCGCGCCCCGTACTTCTCCACGAGACGCTGCACGACTCCGTCGTTCTCGATCTGAGAAATGGAACATGTCGAATATACAAGGCAGCCGCCTGGCTTGAGCATGAGAAAACAGCTTGAGAGCAGTGACCACTGCCGCATGGCAAGCTGGCGCGTGCGCGCGCGTGTCCACTCCGAGAGCGCNNAATGGGGAGCATTGAGGACATGCCTCTCCGAGGAACAGGGAGCATCGAGCAGAATCGCNNGTTCATACCAGTCTTTTCTTATCCGGCAGAGCCGGGCTGCGTCGTACCCCGTGACACTGACCCGCGAGCGCGTCGCTTCGGGAAGCTGTCCCTTGAGGACGTCCCGCAATCGCCGGCGTCTCTCTGCGGACAACTCATTGGCCTCGACGCGGACCTGCGGGCCGGAGCGCCCCGCGAGGACGAGAGTCTTTCCCCCAGGGGCTGCGCAGGCGTCGAGGACAGTTCCCTCGTCTGGAAGATGGAGCGTTTTTGCCGCCGCTATGGACGCGCGGTCCATGCGATAGACTCCTCCGGGAGGGTCTTCGAGGAACTCAATCTCCCCCGCCGCACTGAAGCGCAGGCCTAGGGCGTCGTTGGGGACAAGCAGAGCAGCGCGCAGGCTCTCCCAGCGGTCGCCATAGAGGGTTTTATAGAAAGCATCGAAATCTGCAAAACCTGCCATACAATTCTCTATTCCTCTATATCCACGAAAAAGCAAAAAGAATCAATATTGTCACGCATTGACGATTTTTTGGTTTCCTGCTAGCGTCTGTGCATCATTCAGGATTCTACAATGACAGTAAGACTTCCGGAACTTGTGGCATTCGATCTCGACGGCACGCTCGCCGACACAATCGAGGATATCGCGGCGTCGGTGGACCGGACGCTCTCCCGATTCGGCCTTCCTCCGCACGAGCTGTCCGCCTACAAACTGATGGTCGGCGACGGCTTCCGCTCTCTGATTGAGCGCAGCCTTCCTCCAGATAAACGGCACGACGAAGAGCTCTTTGGGCAGGTGTTCGAGAGCGCGTCCCGCGAATACGCGGAGCATTCTCTGGAAAAGACCAAGCCTTTCCCCGGCATGGCGACCACACTTGAAACCTTATCCCGGAAGGGCATCCGCCTGGCAGTGCTCTCAAATAAACCCGATGCCATGTCGAAAACGATTATCCGGTCCCTCTTCGGCAAGATTCCTTTTGTCGCTGTCTGGGGAAACAGCCCCGGTCGCCCCCGCAAACCCAATCCTTCGGCCGCACTGGAGATTTGCAGCATGGCAAAGGCTCGGCCTGAGCACAGCCTCTTTGTAGGCGACTCGGGCGTCGACATGGAGACGGCCAGAGCCGCGGGCATGATCGCGGTGGGCGCCCTGTATGGCTACCGATCGCGGGAGGAGCTGGAGAAGGCGGGGGCAGACTTTTTCATCGCATCGCCACTGGAGCTGCTTTCGCTCATCGATGTGGCATGAGCCTTAACAGGTATCCGAAGACTCGCTTTTCTTTTTGGAGAATGGGGATATATTTTTAAGAGCCGCCATGAAAGCAAATCCATTTCTGCTGGCGCAGCCGGCCCCAAACATTACCGAGGAGACAGTATGAACCGCGAAGAAATCACTGCACGGGCACAGGACTATATCGCACACGAGACGGACCCTTCCTTCTCAGACGAGGTGAAGGCGCTTCTCCAGAAGGGTGACTGGAAGGAGCTCGAGGACCGTTTCTACCGGGACCTGGAGTTTGGCACCGGAGGCCTGCGCGGCGTCATCGGCGGGGGCTTCAACCGCATGAACACTCTTGTCGTGACGCGGGCCACGCAGGGCCTCTCCGATTACCTGAGGGAGCAGTTCCCCGACAAGCCGCTCTCTGCGTGCATAGCCTACGATTCCAGACGAAAATCGAAGGAATTCTCTCTCGCCACGGCGCTGGTCTTTGCTGCCAACGGCATCAAGGCATATCTGTTCTCGTCGCTGAGGCCGACGCCCGAGCTGTCATATGCAATCCGCATCCTCGGCGCGGATACCGGCGTCGTCGTCACCGCGAGCCACAACCCCCCACAGTACAACGGCTACAAGGCCTACTGGAACGACGGATCGCAGGTCGTNCCCCCGCACGACAGCGGCATCATCGAAAAAGTGCTCAAGGTCCGAACCGTCAGGCTCATCGCCGAAGGCGAGGCCCGCGCCAGNGGCCTCCTCATCGATATCGACAAAGAGATCGACGACGCTTACGTGGCGATGGTGAAATCCCACCTCATGAGGCCCGGGCTCTTCGCGCAGCTGGGGAAATCGGTCAGCATCGTGTACACGCCGCTTCACGGCACCGGTGCGATGCTCTTCGAGCGCATCATGGGGGACCTCGGCCTGAATGTGCTTACGGTTCCGGAACAGCGCGAACCCGACGGCGAGTTCCCGACGGTGTCCTATCCGAACCCCGAGGAATCGGCTGCGCTCGCCATGGCCATCGCCCTTGGCAAAAAAACGCGCGCCGATGTCGTCATGGCCACCGATCCGGACGCCGACCGCCTCGGCATCGCGGTGCCCGATGGCGCGGGAGGCTTTGCGCTCGTCACGGGCAACCAGCTCGGGACACTTCACCTCGACTATATCGCCCTCACCCTAAAGGAACTCGGCAAAATGCCACCCCGCCCTGCCGCCATCCGCACCGTGGTGACCACCGAATTCCAGAAGGCAATCGCCGAAAAAAACGGCATCGCCAGCTTCGAGTGCCTCACGGGTTTCAAGTGGATCGCGGACCTCATGAGGCGCTTCGAGCGCGAACAGTACGACTTTGTCTATGCGACCGAGGAGTCCTACGGACACCTCATCGAAAATGAGGTCCGGGATAAGGACGGCATCTCCGCAGCGGCGCTGACTGCCGAGATGACCCTCTACTGGCGCTCCAGGGGCAAGAGCCTCCTCGACCGCCTCGAGGACCTCTACCGAGAATACGGATATTACGAAGAAAAAGGCCTGAGCTTCTATTTCGAAGGAGAACAGGGCATGCAGATAATGAAAGGCATCATGGATTCCTACCGCAGAGAACCGCCCCGGCAGTTCGGCGGTCTGGCCGTGACCCGGACAAGGGATATCCAAACAGGGATCGAGCAGGACAAAAACGGAAAGCAGAACAAGGTCGATCTGCCACAGAGCGACGTAATCCAGTGGCGCCTCGAAGACGGGACTCTGCTGACCGTGCGTCCGTCGGGCACCGAACCCAAGATCAAATATTATGTCCTCTGCCACAGCCAGGGCGACGAACTCTCCGTCAGCAGGGAAAGGACACAGAAAAAAATCGCCTTGATCGAGGCAGATATCCGCAGCGTGGTAGATTCGCACCGCAAATGACAGACGAAAAAGGCGCACCTCTCTGGGCATCGCTTTTCGGGGAACCAGGGGAAGCCCGCACTCCTCCCGCCCCATGGTATAAAAAAGAGGCCGGGGTCTGGAAAGGCCTTTCCTGGCCACTGCCAGCCTGCGACGAAGAGCCATGGGAAGAGCGCCATTATGTGGCCCTGGACGTGGAGACCACCGGTCTCAACGCCGAACTGGGGAATATCGTCGAAATAGCCCTTGTGCGCTTTTTCTTCGATGAAGAGGGGGCACTCAGCGAAGAAGACCGGTTTTCCGCACTGATCAACCCTGGAGTCAGCATCCCTGTGCAGGCGAGCCGCATCCACGGCATCACCGACGCAGATGTGGCCAATGCGCCGCTCTTCAGGGATATGGCCCAAAAAATTGCCGAGACCTGCGGTCAGCGCGTGATCGTGGGGCACAATGTGCTCTTCGATGTCGGTTTTCTTGAGAAAGAATTCGAGCGGGCAGGGATCGGAGCAGAGTTTCAGGAATGCGCAGATACATTCGGCATGGCTAAACTGGCATTTCCGTCCATGCTCTCGTATAATCTTGGAAAGCTTGCTTTTGCAATCGGGCTGCAGTCCGATGCGCAGCACCGTGCGCTCGGGACGCCCTCACCTGCATGAGGCTGTTTGCGGCATCGATCAGAATCCTCACCGATAAATGCCGAGGCTAACTGTCAGAATCGAAAGGCAAGACTGTGTGGTTTCGAAGAAAGCATAGTGTAGCGATACTTCTCTCTGTCTTCATAGTGATGGGTTTTCGGTTCGCGATGCTCTCGCTGAACCCATACCCTGGGGAGTCCGGGGATACGCAGGTCAGTGATATGGGCTACGATCCGCAGAGCCTGGCGGCGATGCTCATCCCCTCTCCAGGCCACATCCTGGCGATGCTCATAGACGACGAGGACTCCGAAGAATACCAGAATCTCGATGGCCTGTCGTACCCCGCAAGGCTGTATTACAACCGTATCGCCTCGCTGCACGAGAGCATGGGCGCGCTCAGGTCCAGCTATGAGTCGATGTTCGATTCTCTGTATGAAACACTGAAAGTGTATGCCCCGCCTGTGCCGCGCGCCTGGCTTGAAAAGGACGCGGATACCTGGCAGGGGGACGTTACGCTTCCCCACTTCTTCACATTTCCAAGACTCCAGGACCTCGACTATTCGCACACCTTCGCCCTGGATATCTTCCTCAAAGATGTGGAATACTTGCCGGGAGATGTTCAGAGNGGCCCCATGATCCACTCGTTGAGCGACGGTATTGTGGTCGCTGCTGAAGGCGGTTGGGTCGGGTTCCCGAGGACAAGCGAATCGCTCTCGTTCATCAAAGGAGGAATTTCTCCGAAATCCGGCAACGGCGTCATCATATATTCCCCCGATGAACAGCGATATTTCCTCTATTTTCACCTTTACGATACGCTCGTAGAAAAAGGGCAGATCGTCCGGCGGGGCCAGGCGATCGGGCACGGGGGCAATACAGGCATCAATGCGCGGAAAAAAGGTGGCGGGGATCACCTCCACCTCGAAATATTCGACGCGCGCAGGGGCAAGTCGTTCAGGAACACCCAGATCATCGCCTTCCTCCAGGATTCATCGCGGAAGAGGACCGCCGTTTCGTCCGCAGTTTCATCGGAATGAATTTTCCGCTATAGTACAGCCATGAGCAAATTATTCCTTGTCGGCGATGTCGGCGGAACGAATACGAATCTGGCTCTCGCACGACACGATCAATCCGGCATACGCCTCATCAAAAAAGCACGGTTTTCGACCAGGCAGGAAAAATCGCTGGTCGACCCCGTCAGACGCTTCCTCGAGGCAGAGCGCGCGGGCGGATCTGCGGAGGCCATCGATTTCTGCTGCATTTCAGGCGCGGGACCGGTGCTGTCGGATGAGAGCATCCCCCTGACCAATGCCCCCTGGAGCATCCATGCCTCGGAGCTCTTCTCTCTGCTCAACGTCCCTGTCAAATTGATCAACGACTTCACGGCCCTCTCGTACGCGGTGACGCTGCTCGACTACAGGGACACGGGCGCGGTCACCCAGCTCCCGCATCCGGACGGCTCTCTCTATGAGCCGCGCGACGGCATTATGCTCGTCATCGGGGCGGGAACAGGGCTCGGCGTGGGGTTTGTGGACCGCAGCGGCGGTCACATCAAGGCCTTCCCCTCGGAGGGCGGGCATTCGGAGATGCCCTGCTTCGACGACCTCAGCCGCGCGATACACCGATGGCTGAGCGACAGGTACGGCTATGCCGCCGGAGCCGAGATAGCCATCGCAGGACAGGGAATAGCGAATATCTTTGAATTCATCTGTTCGGACGAATTCAGCGTCCGGATGCTGACCGGCGACTATGAGGTCCCGCATGCGGCATTGGCGGCAGGCCCGTCCGAAACGGCCCGAAGCATTCTGACATCGCCGCATCTGGACTGGCCCGCCAAAATCGCACTCCACGCCGAGGACGACGCATTCTGCGCACTCACCATGGAGCTCTTCGTCCGGCTCTACGCGCTCAAGGCTGCCAATCTCGCCTCCATTTTCCTGCCTGCGGGTGGCGTATGGCTCGCGGGAGGCATATCCTCCAAAAACGAGGCGTGGCTCATAAAAAATGCGCGGTTCATGCGCTGGTTCGAAAAGAATTATGCGCCGCACATCCGCCAATTCCTTGCGCACACTCCGGTCATGATCGTAAAAAATTATGACATTTCGCTCCTGGGGGCGGCGGTAGCCGCGCTTCAGCTGTCCGCCCATGGCTGATGCCGAAAAGTCCATGACAGAGGAAGACCTGGATCCGGCGCTGCGCGGGGACATGATCGCAAAGCATATCGACATCGGACTCACCCTCGATATTCTGAACCGATACAACAGCGGCGATTTCGACCATTTCGCCAAGGTCATCCCCGACGGCATCCCTCAAATCGACGGAACCGGCGTCGTCGATATCCGCGACAGGAGCCCGGACAGAGTCCTGTTCGGCTTTCCTAAAGAGAAAGCCCTCGCGAATCTGGAGAAAAACGGCATTCCCCTCTCCGGTGAACTGAGCGTGGAAAAGGGTGCACTGTTCGAAAAAAGAGAAGGGGCTAAGCTCTCTCTTCTCTTTACGACGGAAGCTCTGGAAGCAATCGGCCGGCGGATTCTCGGGCGATGCGCATATGGCGTCCTCAACGGCGGCTCCGCGACGAGCTATGCCGACCTCAAAAAAAACCGCGCGATCGACGAGACTTTATTCTCCATCCTCAGGCCCACTTTCGAGCGCTTCGCGGAGCAGTGCAGGGACATGCCCAAAGGCTTGACCCCTGCGTACATCAACCCCGACGGCTCGCCGGGCGCAACTTTCCTTGAGCTCAAAATGCGGGCTCGTCTTCTGGCCGCGCAGGGGCTCTGTTCCACCCACCGCGACGAGCCTTTCATGCCCCTCTTCCAGATGACGAGCACGGCCAACCATGAGCAGCTGATGCGCGCGTACGGAAATGCCCGGAATTCGCCTTTTCTGGCCCCTCTCGCGGCCGAAGTCGGTCTGAGATCTTCGGAGTGGCTGAGCGGAATTCAGCCCATGATCGCCGCATACACGCATTCCACCGAAGGCCGTCCAAAGCGCATTTTCGACAGGGCCTATGGCAGAGAGCACAGCGCGCTCGCCCTCCCCGGCGGCCACGGCCAGAGCTTCATGGTCCTCGCCGACGTTTTCCGCGACCTTCAGGGAAAAGGCATGCGTTATGCAATGCTGAGCAATATCGACAATATAGGGGCCTACGCCGATCCCGTCGAACTGGCCGTACTCGCGATTTCGGGCAAGCCCGCAGGCTTCGATTTCTCTTTCAAGACTCCCGTGGACCTGAAGGGCGGCATCCTGGTGCGCACTCAGGATGGTTCGAGGAATGTCGTCGACATCGGTCCGGCAATCGAACTGCGGGAGATCGAGCGCCTCGAACGGGGCGGCGCGCCGATATTGTTCAACTGTGCGACCGGCATCTTCGATCTCGACTGGCTGGTGCCGCACCTCGACGAGATTGCGAGAGATCTCCCCGTGCGCTTCTCGGATCAAAACAAAGACGCGGGGGCATACTCCCAGGCCGAGCAGGTCACCTGGGAAGTCGTCTCCCTCCTGCCCGATTTCATCGCATTCGCCGTGGACAAAAAAAGACGCTTTCTGGCCGCCAAGATGCTCGCCGAGATGCTTCTCACGAGCGGATTCGGCATCGACGATGAATCCGTGCCGCTACAGTTGCGGGAAACGGGCAGGCTACTCCACGAGGGGCAGGCCTGGCTCTTGGAACACGTCTACGGCCTGCGCTGCGTCAGCGGCCGCTGGCAGCCTCGCGAACTCGCCCGGCCCTGAGCCGCTCGCGGCTATCCCTTCATCCGAAGTGGGCGTATTGGCGCCGCCGTGCGGGGCCAGGGCGCATCATGTCCCAAAGACAATATCGATCACTTCCTCCATCCGCGAGACGGGGTGGAATGCGAGCCCCTTCTTCACATGGTCCGGAATCTCGTCGAGGTCCTTNNTTTCGTTCGCCGCGGGGATGATGATCTCTTTTATCTTGTTCCGTTTGGCCGCGACAGTCTTTTCGCGCAGGCCCCCTATCGGGAGCACCTGCCCCGTCAGACTCAGCTCGCCTGTCATCGCGAGTCTGTCCCTGATGCGCTTGTTGAGCACGAGGGACAGGAGGGTCGTCGCCATCGTGATGCCGGCGGATGGACCGTCCTTGGGCGTGGCGCCTTCGGGGATATGCAGGTGTATCTGCCTCGACTCGAAGAATTGCGCGTCGATGCCGTACTTCTGCGCCGCGATATGCCTCACATAGGTGTAGGCGATGCCGGCCGACTCCTGCATCACAGGCCCCATCTGGCCCGTGAGTTTGAANNAGCCCTCTTTGCCGGGGTTGGCCACAGCCTCGATGATGAGGGTGTCGCCGCCCATGCTGGTCCACGCGAGGCCGACCGCCATGCCCGGGCGCGTCGCCCGCTTGAGCTCGTCGTCGCGGAAGATCGGCTTGCCCAGATACTTTTCCACGGAATGCTTGTCGATGACGATCCGCTCTTCCGGCTTGTCTCCGATGACGATGCTCTTGGCTATTTTGCGGTGGGTCTTGTCGAGGGCCTTTTCGAGATTGCGCACGCCTGCCTCGCGCGCGTAGCCGTCGATAATCGCCAGAAGCGCGTCCCGCGTGTATTTCACCTGATTTTTGGCAAGCCCGCTGCGCTCGAGGCTCCGCGGAATGAGATAGTGGCGCGCAATCTCGATCTTCTCCACGTCGACGTAGCCCGGCAGCTGTATGACTTCCATGCGGTCGAGCAGGGGGCGGGNGATAGTGTCCAGCGTGTTCGCGGTGACGATGAAGAAAATGTTCGAAATATCGAAGGGCAGATCGAGGTAGTGATCCCTGAAGCTGAAGTTCTGCTCGGGGTCGAGGGCCTCGAGGAGGGCGCTCGAAGGGTCTCCCTGATAGGANNAGATGCCCATCTTGTCGATCTCGTCGATCATGAAGACAGGATCGCGGCTTTTGGCGATCTTGAGCCNCTGGATTATCTTGCCCGNCAGGGCCCCGACATAGGTGCGGCGGTGGCCTTTGATTTCAGCCTCGTCGCGCATCCCGCCCACCGAGAACCGGAAAAACTGCTTGCCGAGCGCGCGTGCCACCGAGCGGCCGACGCTCGTCTTTCCGACGCCCGGAGGGCCCACGAGGCAGAGAATCGTTCNCCTCGTGTCTCTCTTCAGTTTGCGGACGGCGAGGTATTCGATGATGCGGTCCTTTACGTCCACAAGGCCGTAGTGGTCCTCCTCGAGCACCTTCTGNNGCGCATGCCTGATGTCAAAATCCGCGGAGAGATCGCTGTTCCAGGGAAGAGAGCAGACGAGGTCGAGCCAGTTGCGCGTCACCATATACTCGCTCGAAGAGGGCTCCATGAGGTTGAATTTTTCGAGCTCCTGCTCGACGATCTCCTTGATTTCTCCCTCAAATTTGAATGAATCGATCTTCTCGCGGAAACGCTGGTAATCGGAACTGCGCGCATCCGGGGCCATGCCGAGCTCCTGTTTGATTGTCTTGAGTTCCTCGCGCAGGAAATATTCCCGCTGGCTCTTTTCGATTTTTTCGTTGATCTCGGCCTGCACCTTTTTCTGAATGCGCAGGAGCTCTTTTTCCTTGCTGATGTGGATGAGCACCTTTTCCATGCGTTCCCGCACATCGAGAGTCTCCAGGATATCCTGCTGGTCTCTTTTCTCGATATTGAGGATGCTCGCTATGAAATCGGCGATTTTCCCGGGATTGTCGATGTTGATCATGTTGAGGCGCATCTCTTCGGAAAAGAGGGGATTGTTCTCGCTGAGCTGCTTCATCTCGCTGATGAGTGCGCGCGTGAGCGCCTTCACCTCATCGGTGTCGAAATTCTCATCGTCGAGGTAGTTTACCGCAGCGATGACGGGCGGCTCCTTGGAGATGTATTTTCTGACCCTAAAACGCTTGAACGTCGAAATGAAAATGTTGATCCCGCCGTCGGGAAGATTGATCTTCTTTATGATTTTGGCGGCCGTGCCTACCTGGAACAGGTTGGCCGCCGAGGCTTCGTCGGAATCCTCTTTCTGCAGCACGAGCCCGATCATCCCGTCAGCGGATATGGCCTGTTCGATGAGCTGGATATCCGGCTCCTTGCCGATCATGATCGGCGTGAATATGCCCGGGAAAATCGGTTTTCCGATGAGCGTGATGACAGGAAGTTTGTTGGGCAAAATTTGATCTATGGGTATCAGTTCGCTTGCCGACATAGAGTACCACCTATTAAGACTATGATGAGAATCTAATTATAGAGCGGACATCCATTGATGCCTGCATATGTAATGTACGGAAAAATAAGGCTATCCGGCAAGAATTTCGCGGGAAAGAGCGCCCAGGCAGCGTGCATCCGGCTCGGGGCCCCGCGACTGCAGGGCGCAGGCCGCACCTTCTGTCCCAAGCCGAAGGCAGCGATCGAGCGGCAGCCCTGCGAGTCTGCCTGACAGAAAGGCGCCCGCGAAGGCATCGCCGGCGCCGAGTTCGTCCACCACCGCACACTGCGGCGCGTCCACGTGAATGCGCTGTCCCTCCGCACAACAGTCGACGCCGGCTCTGTCCGCCTTGATAAGNNCCACACGATTTCGGGGCGGGCAATCCGCAAGCTCCATGCTAAGGGCCTCAAATTCTCCTTTATTGCAGAAGACGAAATCCGCATAGCGCCGAATGAGTCTTTTGAGGGTATCTCTGTTGCGCCTCGCAGCTTCCGACGAGACCACATCGAGGGATACCATCTTTTTCATGTCGCGGGCGCGCTGAAAAAGCGATTCAAGGTTTCGGGGACTGTCTGCGAGCAATCCTTCAGCGTGAATCAGTTCAACCTTNNCCCACATCGAATCCGCCAAAACCCATGTCGCGCACGCGGCGGGCCGCGGAAGGAGAGGCGAAAACGATGCGCCCGGCGGAAGCATCCGCTCCTGCGCCCTGCCCCGCCATGGGGCTCACCGTACAAAAAATCCCGGTGCCCTCGCGCCCGCCGGAAGTGTCGANNGAAGGGCCTCGACCCCTGCAGACTTAAGGCCGGCGCGGACGACATCGCCGCACGCGTCGGCAGCGACAGATCCGGCAAACGAAGCCTTTGTGCCTACGAGAGAGGCCGGCGCGCACCGCATTGAGCGCAGCCCCGCCGGCCGCGTAAAAAATCCTGCCCTGGCCCTGCGCCGCTCTCTCTTCCAGGTATGAGAGAATACTGTGCGCCCGTGCTGCATCGAGGTGCACGGGAGCTCCCGAAGCCAGCCAGGAGAATGCTGTTCTGAACGCGTTCCAGGCCTGAATTTTCAAGCTCCACCGAGATGTCGCACATGGCGTGCCCGATGCCGAGGATTTGCGCGCGGGAATACCCTTTTGCTTGACTCATGCATCCACCATATGCTAGTGTGGCTCCGCCGTGCAAGCGGCGAGAGGGGCGCTTGGCTCAGTTGGTCAGAGCGGCTGGTTTTACACCCAGTAGGTCGGCGGTTCAAATCCGTCAGCGCCCATAATGAATTACGAGATATTGCATCCTTCCAAAAATCACTGGCACCATGAAAGGCAAATGCGGGCATCATGAGCCCGTTTCCGGATTCTCTATGAGGCACCGGCAGGCGATGTATATTGAAAGTGGCCAATGACGAAATCCTGGCCGGGAAAATCGAATGAACAAACTGAGAACTTTTTATACCATCGCGAAATACCGAAGCTTTACCAAAGCAGGAGAGTTGCTCGGCCTCACACA
>JADLKI010000002.1 GCA_015657395.1 Spirochaetales bacterium
ACGCCTTCTCCGTCGTGGAAGATTTCGCACTGAGGAAAAAAACTGTCCGAACTGCTCGCCGCTTCTCATGGAATCGCGAATACGTTGAAACTATCAGAGACCTCAGTCCACCGGGTTGTAGAAGTATCACTTTTTCAGGGGTCTCGCGAAGTTCATCCCATGCCCCGGAGACGCAGAGCGGCTCACGCTTCCGCCGCAGACGGAGGCATGCCGATATCGGAGGGCCATTTTCCGCCGTCGGATACGACGCCTGCCCGACCCGAATGTATTCGTCGGGCGATTCTTTTTGACAATCGCCGCACACGACAATCGGCAGGGAAGGCTTCTCTCTGGCCATGCCACTTACGTCGCGGATCCTCTGGACCAACGAGCGCGGCAGGCGGGCGCAGCCGCCGGCCTCCTGTCTCCTTCTCGCCTTCCGATTTGGAATTTCAGTGACACAACGAACAACCACGATCCGCTCCGCTGCTGCCGGAGCTCGAACATCCACTTCCAGAAATCCCGTCAAAGGGCCGAAAGCCCCACGCGGTCCACCACCGAATGCGTGGTGCACTGCCACGATCGGAAACCGCGACAGTATGCCGGTGTGGATGATTGCTCTCATCGGGCCCGCTTATGGCCCAGTAGCGGTAAAATCCCTGCCGAAATGCTCCGCGAGGTCCGCAAGCACTTTGGAGTTTCGATTTCCTGGACGCACAGGATGTCGGCTCCCCGGACCGTCGCGAACCCAGCTGTCTCCGACACGGACCTGACGGCCTCCACCGTTATTGACCAGCCGCTTCGCATAGAGTTCCTTGCTCCACTTGCCCTTCGACAGCCTGAACTCAGGGTATTCTTTTCCGCTTTCCTCAGCATCGAAGAGATTGTGGACGTTGTAGGACACAATGCGAATCTCTTCGCCCGTTCCCTGGGGTGCAAGCGAACACCTGCAGCCCACCGCCAGCATCGCAATCGCCGAAAGAACAAGAAATGCCGGATGCACCTTCCTCCTTTCCCAATAGGGAAGACGCACGCCGGCATTACTCCGCGCTTCAAAATCAGACGAGCTCGTTCTTCGACAGAATGACTTTTCCGAATCAGCCCATACTGCGAGGCTTCGGACGCATTCATCCAAAAATCTCTGTCGGTGTCCTTCGTGATCTTTTCCGAGGGNNGTTGGCCGGTCGCTTCCGCGAGGATTTCATTGATGCGGCANNCGCGCGTCTTTTCGAGTTGTCGCGGGCCGTGAATTTCGATCTCGGTCGCGACGCCGTTCATCCCCGAGAGCGGCTGATGGATCAGATATGAGGAATTGGGCAGACCAAAGCGCCTGTCCTTCGGCACGGCGATCAGAATGAGNNTCGCCGCCGCGGATGCGACAGANNGGCCAATGCCGACTATCCTGACCGGCGCNNTATTTATAAAGCGGATCACGTCAACGAGTGAAAAATCCGGCGTNNATACATCGCCCCCCGGCGAAATCGACGAAGGAGACGTGATGGGCTCGTCCGAGATGCTGTCGAGCAGCAANNAAAGCTGCCGGACAACCTTTTCGGAGAGGTCTTTATCGACTTCGCCGACGAGAAGGAACTGTCCTGGTTTATGAGAAAGCGTTCGCTCAAGGGTTCTTCGGGCCGCTTGGCTTCGGTTTCGGCAGTCTGCGGCTCTGCTAATTTCATCGTATATGACTCCTTGTAACACTCGATTGAATAGTAAATGATTTTCGGGTCGAGCGGCAACGGCGGTAACCATGTTGCCCATCTGTTTATTATATATTAAACTTCATATGTTTACCGCAAGGTTGCAGTATGACTGCCCCAAGCGGCGCCCTCAAAGCGCCCGTGACACTACAATATCAGGAGGATAGCATGCGACACGGCACCGTTTCCCGATTGGCTCTCTCTGTATTGATACTATTTTCTGGGTTTTCTCCGAAGGGAATGTAAAAAATTTTGTAAATGGCGGCGTAGCGAGAGACTCCATAGCAGCACGAGAGGCGCGAGTGCGCCACTGAGATATATGCGCGAGCGGCAGAACAACGATGCAACTCCGGATCTATAGTTCTAACGACAAGACCCTTTGCGGGTCGATTATTGACGCTCGAGTAGTTTGCACATGTGAAGCTTTCTGCGTGATCGAGGGGAAGAACATGAAGACTACTCAAGGAAGTCGCGTTAAACGCGCACATACGCGAGGGGAACGCACTCGAACTGCCCTGCGTCTAATTCAATTGGGGACTCATCATCCTCGATTGCATGTGTTAAACCTCTCAAGTGCGGTATAGCCCTGGCACTATAGGAGGAGACCTCCCAAGAAAGACGTAATGGAGATACAGTAGACTGTCCACGAGAGAATCAATTGGGAGGATAGCGTGATATATAAGCAACGCACATCAATTGGGCTGGTAAGACCTACGCGCGAGAGTATTGCGCCCATAACATGAGCACGAGTCCACATCGTCGATTTCTCTGCGAGTGCGGAAAACACTCGAGATATAACCCTTTCTCTGCCTATCGCTTCGGAGCACCCCATCCTAAGAACTAAGAGCATCTCTCTGCAATGGTGCTCTATGCTCGCGGTGGCATGGCCGCACCTCTGTGGAAATCCCATGAAGAAGTCTCCGATAATGAGGCCAGAAAATGAGGTTTTCATATGCCATGATTACCGAGACATTGCGAGTCCTCGGGCGGCTCTTCGGCCGAGCACAGTCCGATCTTGTATACTCCGATGAAAGTGACTGAGGCTGAAACAATAATTCGCATATTGGAGTAACTCCGTAGACGCGTAAAAATCGAAATCAGCGGGCATCCGTGGGAACCGCCGACTGACCGAATGGAGCACGACACTTGTGCTCGCGGATACATTAGTCTCCTTCGATCGCTGGCCACTCCTCGTGAGTCACCAGTAGCCGCACATTCACTGCATGAGACTTCTAACTCTGTCGGAAGAGTGTTTAAGCTGCCTCATGCAATGTACACAGACTAAGGCACCGAGATTGAAGGTAGCTCTGCATGGAGCACTGGCACAGCGAGAAAGCACTATGCTGGTATTCTGTGCTGAGGGGGACTAGAGCTTGATGTTCCCTCTGCGGGCTTTTCTACGCGACAATCGCACGGACATGTGTAGCGGATTACCTGTGGCATTCTAGAGATCTGGTGCGACGAATGAACACGGACGAGGAGAAATGACTACTAGCATGTGTTGGCGGCGGCATCAATTTGTCCATATCGGGATTAAGCTGTAAATAATGAGAACAGGGTCATTGTTTTTCTCGGAAGTATCGGGAGCAGAGTTGCATAACACGAGGAGAGATATCTCTCAACGACCATGTCAATCGTATTTCTAAAGCTAGAAAACTACCTAGAACATATTGAGACGCCCGGCGGCTATAATGCCCGATGAGAATCGCTCAAACGAACTGAGCGAGGATGGAGCAGTCGGTGTTAAGGTCCAACGGGCGATCTTCCTGATGGCCTTGGGTGACGCACCTTTGCCGCGGCTGGTCTCCCGTGACAAGGGCCCGATTCTGGCCCGGGCGGAGTCATGCTGTATATATTGGGATGTAGCGAAGAGGGAGTGCAGGAACGTCGACTTTGAAGCGCCGCGGAGCGCACTGGCTCTTATCTGTCCGCTAATTCTGCTACCTGAGTGCGTCGAACTTTCCGCTTTGTCGCAGAGCAACGTACTTCGGCTTGGCAGAAAAGGGATTCTCTCGGTGCTCTCATCTCTGACTTCGAAATTCTTCAAATCAAATTCACGGCATTCGCGCGGGAAGATGGCTGTTTCTAAGTCGGTATTCCGGCATTGTCGACTGTTGTTCGCCTATAGTTAGATCCTTGCGCTGGAATCGAGTGAAGGTGATGGCGCGTGTCGTGGCGAATTCCAGTTCCTACCGCGCATCGCCGTCGCAATACTGCTGTGGACTGCACAGGGCAGGGCTACTGCACACAAATCATCGATGTATGAGTAGAGATCTCGTCGTGCCTCCGCCGGGTCGTCCATCGTGAGAGAGCGGAGCATGCACGGGAACATAGCGGTACTTTTTTAAGGCGCATATAATTTACGCTATCTGGTTATCATCCGCACGAGAGTGCCAAGAAAAGCAGAACACAACAGGAAGACCGCCTCAGTTAGTCTAAAACAAACTGAGCCTCATACGCAGAAACCAACGAGACGACCTAGTCGTTATGAGCGGATTATTCCACGTGCACGAGTAAGATTCTGAGTCTGAGATCACGCTGTGCTCGCGCATTCTTGCTTCCAAACAAGGCAAATTTCATAAATGAGCGAATATCATGATTGATGGCATGAGGATACACTTTGCCGCGGCGTCATCAAGCATGCTGTGCTCGAGCGTCTCCAGGTAGGTGAGTCTGGACTGCGCAATAAGAGCGTTACTAGATATGCTTGTGATATGATAGTTAGCAAGTTGCGAAAATTTTTTCCACGAGGCAGAATCGAGAATAAAGTAGTATTTTCCTCCAGTGTAACGTACACACAGGACGTTAAGTCTATATTCCTTCTGCATGTATCTCCGGAGAAGGGGTACGATGATTATAAGGAATGCCACCAGGCGACAGTGTTAAATTACGCACACACACGCAGTTACACTAGTTGGCCTTGGACAGCAGCTTCGCCTCAAGTGTTGTGGGATGATTGAGGGATGTACCTGCTCTGCCCAGGTTGCGAATTAGAACGTCGAGAGATACATTGCATAGCCTTATCACGATTCTCTAGGATGAGAAGGTGAACCGATAGATGCATAAGTCCGCTCGGTCGCAGTTCGAGTGACGGCATATATTTATATACTTTCTCAGGGCAGAGTACGTAGCGTTTCCTAAGGAACCAGATTTCACACGTAGGAGAACTATATATACTCCCACACAGGCCAGGAGCGGAGATGAGCATATCACTCGAGAAAAAGAGGATCCTGAGTTGCGTGCAAAAACGGATACAGAGAACTCGAGAGAGTAGTAAGAATCAAGATTCCTAAAAAATTCCAGAGTGGTCTTATGCTGCAGAAAAACAAGACAAGCTGAGTGTTGTTATCAATGTAGATCATATATGGGCAGCACAAGCAAGTACAGAGTCACAGTCCATCAAGTGTGAGAGATAGAGCGGCAACGATTCTCTGCGGAGAGCTCTCTATCTACTATATAGTTATAAATATAATATTTACGAGATTCATATAAAAATTTAAAAGCTATTGGAATTGATACAATGAGCATTGATCCAATAGATGGTGAAAGCATAGGCTTCCCCGCTCATCATGCTTTACTCGATAGTAGAGGAAGAACCAATACCTCTCTCCTTGTGTTTGAAAATGTCGATCTCACAAAGATAAGAGGGAAAAATATTGAGATGGTCTATGCTTTTCCGCTTCGTTTTGTTGGGCTGGATGCTTCACCTGTTGCAATGGTCGCACAGATAACATAGTAGATATGGTCTAGTCCTTAAAAACTCCCAGCTCATAATTTGTTGAATTACCTTTCCTGCTGTTCGACGGAATTGCTCCTTTTTCTGCCAGCACAGCTATGAAGTTCGCTCCGGTGAATTGCGATCCCTGGTCTGTGTGGACGATCAGTCCGACTTCCGGCTGCTCTTTTCCGATCACCTGCAAGAACGCATCAATCACCAGACGTTCTGTCATGGTGGATGCCATCGACCATCNCGGCGCATGAGGTTCATCAACCCGTTTGCGGTTGACGTGTATCCCTTCGTCCTGCAGGGACTTGGCGATCCGTTTTGCTCCATACCGTGCGGAATGCTGGTCGAAAATCCCCCATATCTTTCCTGACAGGAACTCGTCCTCAAACTGCCGGTCGGATGGCTTCCGTTGCTGGTACTCATAGAAACCACTTCGTGAGATTCCCAGAGTCGTTGCNNCGGCCTTCTTGATGGTGTATCTGTACTTGTTGTCTGCCAGATACCTGAACCTCACTTGCTTTTTTTCTGCAAGAAGACCGGAATTTTTTAGGAGTTTGACTTCCTCCTCGAGTTCNNCTCTGTTCCGTTTCTCAAGACGGTTGATCTCCGCCTGGTAGTTATAGATCCTGGTCCCGTTCCTAGGAAACGCACTGTCGCCGTATTTTTCCTACTCGCTCACCCAGCGGTAGAGGCTGTTCTGATGTACTTCAAGTTCTTTCGCAACCTGGCAGACAGGCATCTCTTCATCCACAACTAGCCTGACTGCAGCAACTTTGAACTCCTTGTCGAATTTCCTTCTGGGCATGTCTCTTTATCATACCCCCTCCAGTACAAGCAGAAGGATAAAGACTTTTGTTTACTATTGGAAACCCCTATTGTTCTGCGAGAAAAGCCCTTCTACATTCCACTGAACGTCAGCCAGCCACCGATGAGACGCAGAAGACTGATGACGCCCGCAAGTTCAAGGATGGCGAGGACAATAGATATGGCTGAAAAGATATACGCTATCACTGGTGGTTTCTGCGTTTGAGGCTCAGTTTGTTTAGCCTTGAGGGCTCTGTGGCGCTTGAGGATTCTGCGGATGGATAACCAGGCGAATAGAAGCCATAAAGCCGCGCCTGTGATGCGCGATGCGAGCGGCGAGGCGGCCTCAAAGTCGAGGAGGGCAGAGCCTGCCTGCGCGGCGATGGCCGGGATGCGCGAGACGGAGCCCAGGAGCATCACGATCCCGAAGGCTACGAGGAGCATGCCGGAGACGATACGCATCCCCCTGCCGTGTTTTTTGAGAAAGCCGAGCAGGGGAGAGAGCCGTTCGAAGAAGAGTGCGCTCGCGACAAAGGGAATTGCGAAGCCGGCAGAATAGGCGACGAGAAGCAGGACCGCGGCGCCGACGTTCGCCTCCCTCGCCGCCATAAGCAGAATCGAGGCCAGAATCGGCCCTATGCACGGAGACCAGCCCGCGGCAAAGGCCAGGCCCATCAGGAATGCGTTGACTTCACCCCGCCCCCTGCCTGCGAATTTCCGGATGAGCCGGGCGTCATTGTCCAGAATGCGGATGAAATCGAAGATGACGTTGAGACCGAGCACGATCACGACAATGCCCGCAATTTTCCCGAAGAGCCGGGAAGTGCCGCCGCCGATGAAGTTCATTCCTCCGGAGAAGACGATGCCCAGGACCGTAAAGGCGAGCGTGAAACCCGCAGAGAACATCAGGCTCGTCCCCAGAAGCCTGGCTTTCTGCTGCCGGCCAGAGAGCTCCTTCACGGTGAGTCCGGACAGGAGCGAAAGATATGCGGGGAGCAGCGGAAGGACGCAGGGGGAAATGAAGGAGACAAGTCCCGCAGCCAGTGCCGCGATCAGGTCGGGCTGATTCATTTCCGCGCAAGTTCCTTCATTATGTTCACGAATTCAGGAGTATCATAGTCGAAGGGGCCAATGAAGCCCGCGATGAACTTTCCGCCCTTGTCGAGAATATAGGTGGTGGGAATGCCCCGCGAGGCATAGAGACTTGAGAGGCTGTTCTTGGGTCGACATAGACGGGGTAGCTGATTTTGTTTTCGTCCAGGAACGACTTGACGCTCTTGGGGGATTCGCCCAGGTCGACAGCCATGATTTCGAATTTTTCACCCTTCATGATTTCGTGAAGTCTCTGAATCGCAGGGATCTCCTCTTTGCAGGGCGGGCACCAGGTGGCCCAGAAATTGAGAAGCGTGATGTTCCCCTTTGTGGAAAGCCGACTCTTCATTTTCCCATCGACAGAGGCGACATTGAAATTGGGCTCTTCGAAAGGCTGGTCGAAGACATAGAAACCGAGGGCCTCGAGCCGCGCCGCATACCAGGGCCTGGCCTCGGCGCCGAAGGCCGATCCGACGGAAAAGAATAGTATCAATACAGAGAGAGCCAATCGGGAAACGGTGCCGTGTCGCATGCTATCCTCCTGATATTGTAGTGTCACGGGCGCTTTTGAGGGCGCCGCTTGGGGCAGTCATACTGCAACCTTGCGGTATAACATATGAAGTTTAATATATAATAAACAGATGGGCAACATGGTTACCGCCGTTGCCGCTCGACCCCGAAAATCATTACTATTCAATCGAGTGTTACAAGGAGTCATATACGATGAAATTAGCAGAGCCGCAGACTGCCGAAACCGAAGCCAAACGGCCCGAAGAACCCTTGAGCGAACGCTTTCTCAAAACCAGGACAGTCCTTCTCGTCGGCGAAGTCGATAAAGACCTCTCCGAAAAGGTTGTCCGGCAGCTTTTGCTGCTCGACAGCATCTCGGACGAGCCCATCACGCTCCTCGTCGATTCGCCGGGGGGCGATGTATACGCCGGATTTTCAATCTTTGACGTGATCCGCTTTATAAAAGCGCCGGTCAGGATAGTCGGCATTGGCCTCGTCGCATCCGCGGCGGCGCTCATTCTGATCGCCGTGCCGAAGGACAGGCGCTTTGGTCTGCCCAATTCCTCATATCTGATCCATCAGCCGCTCTCGGGGATGAACGGCGTCGCGACCGAGATCGAAATTCACGCCCGCGAACTCGAAAAGACGCGCGTGCGCATCAATGAAATCCTCGCGGAAGCGACCGGCCAACCCCTCGAAAAGATCACGAAGGACACCGACAGAGATTTTTGGATGAATGCGTCCGAAGCCTCGCAGTATGGGCTGATCGGAAAAGTCATTCTGTCGAAGAACGAGCTCGTCTGATTTTGAAGCGCGGAGTATGCCGGCGTGCGTCTTCCCTATGGGAAAGGAGGGAAGGTGCATCCGGCATTTCTTGTTCTTTCGGCGATTGCGATGCTGGCGGTGGGCTGCAGGTGTTCGCTTGCACCCCAGGGAACGGGCGAAGAGATTCGCATTGTGTCCTACAACGTCCACAATCTCTTCGATGCTGAGGAAAGCGGAAAAGAATACCCTGAGTTCAGGCTGTCGAAGGGCAAGTGGAGCAAGGAACTCTATGCGAAGCGGCTGGTCAATACGGTGGAGGCCGTCAGGTCCGTGTCGGAGACAGCGGGTTCGCGACGGTCCGGGGAGCCCGACATCCTGTGCGTCCAGGAAATCGAAAACTCCAAAGTGCTTGCGGACCTCGCGGAGCATTTCGGCAGGGGATTTTACCGCTACTGGGCCATAAGCGGGCCCGATGAGAGCATCATCCACACCGGCATACTGTCGCGGTTTCCGATCGTGGCAGTGCACACGCATTCGGTGGTGGACGCGTGGGGCTTCGGCCCTTTGAGGGATATTCTGGAAGTGGAGTTCGAGCTCGGCAGCGCGGAGCGGATCGTGGTGTTCGTGTGTCACTGGAAATCCAAATCGGAAGGCGAGAAGGAGACAGAGGCCGGGCGGCGCGCCGCTGCCGCGCTCTTGGTCCAGAGGATCCGCGAAGTGCAGGCAGAGAAGCCTTCCCTGCCGATTGTCGTGTGCGGCGATTTCAACGAATCGCCCGACGAATACATTCGGGTCGGCAGGTCGTATCCGACGGCGATAATGCCCTCCGATATCGGCATGCCTCCGTCTGCGGCGGAAGGTGAGCCGCTCTGCGTCTCCGGGGCATGGGATGAACTTGCAGACCCTGAAAAAGTGATACTCTACAACCCGTGGACTGAGGTCTCTGATAGTTTCAGTATCGCGTTCCATGAGAAGCGCGAGCAGTTCGACAGTTTTTTCCTCAGTGCGAATCTCCACGACGGAGAAGGCGTGGAATATGAAGGCTTCGGCGTCGCCGATGCTCCGATGCTTTTCGGTGCGAGTGACACGCCATTTGGGTGGAAGGGGAGCGAGGGGTATTCCGACCACCTGCCCGTCGAGCTCACCCTGTCGATGAAGCGGGGGCAATGATTTGATTCTTGTCTGCGTCTCCAATATCGGGTAAGTTTTTTCAGGAGGCATGTAATGGTATCAGGTGTTGTTTCCTTGTTTCTGCTGCTGTTGGCGGTAATTGTCATCATCGTCCTCACCGGAAGGTTCAAGATGAACGCCTTTCTTGTGCTGATAGGCGTCTCTTTCCTCTTCGGCCTCGCAATCGGGCTCCCTGCGCTGGATGTGATCACCGGCATCAAGAATGGTTTTGGGGGGACACTCACCAGTATAGGCATTGTCATCGTCGCAGGCACTATCATGGGCACGATTCTCGAGAAGACCGGCGCCGCCCTCTCGATGACGCAGGCCATCCTGAAGCTCGTCGGCAAGTCACGGGCTCCGCTCGCCATGAACATCGCGGGATATATCGTTTCCATCCCCGTTTTCTGCGATTCGGGCTATGTCATTCTGAATCCTCTCAACAAAGCCCTCGCAAAGGAATCGGGCACCTCGATGGCCGTCATGGCGGTGGCGCTTTCCACAGGCCTCTATGCGACCCACACCATGGTGCCGCCGACTCCCGGCCCCATCGCTGCGGCCAGCGCCCTGGGAGCTGACCTCGGCAAGGTGATTCTGCTGGGTCTGGTCGCGGCCGTCCCCGCCTCGCTGGCCGGGCTGCTGTGGGCGACGAAATTTGCCAAAAAATATGAGATCGAGCCGGAAATCCATGAGAGTTATTCCGAAATCGTGAAAAAATTCGGCAAATTGCCCAACACCTTCCTCTCGTTTCTGCCGATTGTGCTCCCCATTGTGCTGATTCTTCTGAAGAGCGTTGCGGAGTTTCCCTCAAAGCCATTCGGCAATGGCGACTTCCGCATTTTCCTGTCCTTCATCGGCGATCCGGTGACCGCGCTCATCGGCGGTGTACTGTGTTCTCTGCTGCTCGTCAAGAAAGGAGAACTCGGAAATGCGATTTCGGGATGGATGGGAGAGGGGATCAAGGCATCGGCCATAATTCTGGTCATCACGGGAGCGGGGGGTTCCTTTGGCCAGATCATCAAGGTCAGCCCGATAACCGACTTTATCAAGACGAACATGGCCGGCATGCAGCTCGGAATTTTCCTGCCCTTCGTCATCTCTGCCGCGCTCAAGACCGCCCAGGGCTCTTCGACCGTGGCCATCGTGACGACCGCAGGCATCATGGCGCCGCTCCTGCAGTCGCTTGGCCTGGATCCGGCCCTCACCACCATCGCGATCGGAGCCGGTTCCATGGTCGTATCCCACGCGAACGATTCATACTTCTGGGTCGTTTCGCAGTTCTCGGGCATGCCTGTCAATACGGCCTACAGGGCGTATACTTCCGCGACAGCGGTAGAGGGCGTTGTGGCCTTCGCCGCCGTTTTCGTATTGTCCTTGTTCGTGCATTGATGTAGGCTGTGCCGATGAACAAATGGTATGCAGGGCTCTGCGAGCGATTCGGCCTCAATGCCTATGTTGCGGGCAATTATCAGAAGGCGGAGCACTGGTTCCGGAAGCTCGAACAGTCCGAGCCGACCTCCATCCGCGTGCTGAGAAACCTCGGCGTCATCCTGCTGGCCGAAGGGCGGCCCGAAGAGGCGGAGCGCTATCTGTTGAAGGAAGAGAAATTATATGGCGCTTCCTTCTACCGGCATTCGGCCCTCGCGGACCTCGCCTACGCGACGGGAAAGAGAAAAGAGGGGGCCCGCCGCTATCGGCTGGCGCTTCAGGAGCCAGAATGCGCGGAGGGAGGCGCGGCCCACCACATGAGCGGCCTCATGGAGAAACGGCTCGCAATGTGTGAAGATGAAAAGAGATATGCCGGCACAAGGAAGGCGATGGAGCTCTTCAGACAGGCGGAGGAATTGAGAGAAGGAGGATCTCATCAGGAAGCCATCGAGAAATTCCTGGAATCCTTTGCTCTGGATGAGACGAACTGGCCGGCCCTCAACAACGCCGCTTCGATCTATATGAATGCGCTCAAACTGCCCGCCGAGGCTGAGCCCCTGTTCTCGCAGGCATTTGAGCTTTCACACAGCATCCAGGTGGCGCGCAATGTGGAGCTCTGCCAGCAGGCGATCGATCGCGGGCAAAAGAAAAAGTAAGGGAAAGGCGATGGGGGAAAGAACCAGGGCTTTGCGCGTGGATGCCGAGACGATTTTTCATGCCGCAGTGGACCGCGTGATGCCCGAAAAGCTCTTTTCGTATTGCCTGTCGCTTGAGGGGTCGGTGCTCAGTGCGTCAGACGGCCAGATGACGCGGAAGTACGACCTCTCCCGGTTTGAGCACATAGTGATCGCCGCCTTCGGAAAAGCCGCTGTTCCGATGGCGGTCAGCCTTGTCTCGCTTCTGGGCGGGCGAGTTTCGCAAGGTCTTGTAGTGACAAAGGTGCCTGAAGACGGACGGCCGTCCCGTCTCGCGCCACAAACCGAAAAGGTCTTTGCTGCACAATCGATTCACGTAATCGGAGCGGGACATCCCGTGCCCGATCAGCGCTCGGTCCTGGCCGGGCAAGAGATGCTCGCTTTCGCCTCCCGGGTGAGAGAATGGGAGGGGTTTGGCAGCAAAACGTTCGTCTGTGTGCTTATTTCGGGAGGCGGGAGCGCTCTCCTGTCGGCGCCTGCGCANGGGCTCTCTCTCGGAGACAAGGCGGAGGTGACGCGGCTTTTACTCGCCTGCGGCGCGACGATTCATGAGATCAACACGGTGCGCAAGCATCTCTCCGCGATCAAGGGCGGATTCCTCGCCCGCGCTTTCTTCCCGGCGGAGACGCTGGCGCTCGTGCTCTCGGATGTCATGGGCGATGATCTCGATGTGATAGCCTCGGGCCCGACAGTTCCCGACATGAGCACATGGAGGGACGTCAAAGCGATATTCGACCGCTTTGGACTCTTCGGCGCGCTGCCGGAGGCTGTTGTCCGTGCGACGGAGGAAGGGCTTTCAGGCGCGCGCGCCGAGACCCCGAAACCGGGAGATGCGATTTTCGATTCGTGCTCGACAATGCTCGTGGGCACAAATTTTCATGCGATCCTCGAGGCCGAGCGCACAAGCAGAGAGTTGGGCTATATCACCCTCGTCATCGGAACCCGCATATCGGGCGAAGCGCGCGAGATCGGCAAGCTGTTCTCCGGGATTGCACAGGATATTGTGCTGCATGGAATCCCCGTCGCCGCTCCTGCCTGCATCATCGCCGGGGGCGAGACGACTGTCTCTCTGCGCGGCAAGGGCAGGGGCGGCAGGAATCAGGAGATGGCGCTCTCGGTGCTCAGGGAATTTTCACATTTCCCGCGAGCCCTGCGCTCCGCGCTGGGAAGAGTCGTCTTCCTTTCGGCCGGCACCGATGGCAATGACGGCCCCACCGATGCCGCGGGAGCATTCGCGGATGCGAAAACCATCGGGCGCGCCCAGGCGCTCGATCTCGATCCCTCGCGTTTTCTGGCCGAAAACGATTCTTACGCCTTTTTTGAAAAGGTGGGCGGGCTCTTCAAAACCGGCCCGACAGGCACGAACGTATGCGATATTCAAATACTGATCGTGCAATAACATGTTATGAGGAGATTATTGATGAAAACCGATCCGCAGCTAAAACTTGCGGTCCTCGTCGATGCAGATAACACACAGCCGGCCATCATCGATGGCCTCTTGGCGGAGATAGCGAAATACGGCATTGCCAGCGTCAAGCGCATTTATGGCGATTGGACAAACCCCAATCTTCGCGGCTGGAAGGAGCGGCTTCTCGAATACGCCATTCAGCCCGTTCAGCAGTTTGCCTATACGACAGGCAAGAATTCCACCGACAGCGCCATGATTATCGATGCGATGGACCTTCTGTACACGGAGAATCTCGACGGCTTCTGTCTCGTCTCAAGCGATTCCGATTTTACGAGGCTCGCCGCCCGTCTCCGCGAGGATGGCAAGCTCGTCCTCGGCTTTGGTCAGCGAAAGACACCGAAACCCTTCGTCGCCGCCTGCGACAAGTTCATCTACACTGAAATTTTGCAGGCGAATGTCAGCGAATCGGACGAAGAGCGCGATAACCTCCCCGACAAAGAATCGGGGAAAGGTGCCGCGCCTCCGGCCGACATCAAGAGTGACAAAAGACTCAGGACCCTGCTCCTGAGCGCGGCTGACGAGGCTGCCGACGAATTCGGCTGGGCCTATCTCGGAGAAGTCGGCACCTATATTGCGAACCGTCTGCCTGAGTTTGATCCCAGAAACTACGGTTTCCGCAAGCTCGGCGAACTCATCAAGGCGACGAACCTGTTCGAGATCGATGAGCGGACAAACCCGATGGTCCCGGGCAAGCAGGTGTATCTGCGCGTAAAGCAGCCCCGCGCGCGCAATCAGTAGTGCGCCGGGACGCCGTATGGGCAGAGCCCCTCGTGGGGCTCACCCCGCGAGTGAAGTGCAAAAGTGACAGGGGCGCTCCGATGGAGCGTCCCCGGCCCAGTGCCCTGTCTCAAGTGTCCTATCGCGGGCCTCTTACATACCGAGTATCGCGGCTCTGTTTTTTGTGCCGATCCGTTCGAGGAGAGAGAGCGTGGCGCGGGGGTCGGACGGGGCGGCGAGTTTTTCCTCATCATGGAGAGCATTGGAATATTCGATCGCGAACTGGTTCATGGAGAAATGCCGGAAAAGCAGGATCTGCCCGCGCACAGAGGCTGGGGCCTCCATGCAGCGCGCGCGGAGCTCTTCGGCCCATGGTCTGAAGATGCCTCTGCGCTTCAGTTCGCCCAGACCTGAAACCCAGAGCGGGACCTGAAGGCATTCGGCCAGTTCGCAGGCAAAGCGCGCCATGACTTTCTGGCTTTCCGCCAGCAGGGTGGCGAGCTCGGTGCTGCGCTCGCGCGCAAGCCGTACAAGGAGACGCAGCTCGGCGGTCTTGGGTGTATGGACGGGTGTCTTGTTGATGATGACCGTCGCAGACCTGAAATCCATGTCGAGATTTGTGCGGAACCAGGATACGGCGAGCTTCCCTGCCTGCCCGANCAGATACCGCTGATTTTTTGCCTTCTGTTCCTGAAGACCCGGGTTGTCCGCGACGATGATAAATAGGGGGCTGCTCTCCCGGGTGATCTCGTCCAGCGAGAGATTGTAGACGATCGGCGTTTCGAGTTCCTCTTCGCGGTAGCCCCTGGCCCGGTAGAGATCGCGCTGTACATTGAGGATCCACAGATTGTCCTTCAATAAAGAATCGACATAGTCGCGCACCCTGTCGCGGATGTCCGAAAACCGCCTGTACTGTGACGGAGTCATGTCCTATCCTCGGCTTCGGTTTATCAAATGTCCGAATCATGATATTTTCTCATTATGCGAGCTTCGTCATTTATTGCAACCATGCTTTCCCTGATTTTCGTTCTTGGTGCTGCTTCGTCCTGTGCAGCGCAGAAGAACAAGGGGCTCTCGGCCCTGCCGCCGGATATCCGCGCCCAGGCTGAATCCGCCCTTTCCTCTGTCCATATCGGCGATGCCGACCGGGGTCGCATCGTCGAGGCCATCGGCAATGACCCTTCCGGATTTGCCCTGCTGTTCCGCGAAGTTCGGGATGTGATGAAGAAAGATCCGGACCTCCTGCGCCGCGTGGACAAATCCGTCGCGCTCCCCGCGAATTTTGTGCCGGCCGATCTTGTGGTGCTCGACGGTGCCTTTCCGTATGTGGTCTCCAAAAAGGGGATGCTGTTGCGCGCCCCCGCGCGGGATGCACTGGTGCGCATGGCGGAGGCCGCGAAAAAAGAGGGCAGGACGCTCGTAGTCTCTTCGACCTATCGCTCCTACGATTACCAGAAAACCGTGTTTGAACGGAACGTCAGGGAGATGGGGAAGGCCGAGGCCGAACGCGTTTCGGCACAGCCGGGCATGTCCCAGCACCAGCTCGGCACGGCCGTCGATTTCGGCTCGATCACCGACGAGTTCGGAGATACCGCTGCCGGGCGCTGGCTCTCCGCGAATGCCGGAAAGTTCGGTTTTTCGCTCTCTTTCCCGAAAGATATGGAGGCCGTCACCGGCTACCGCTGGGAGAGCTGGCACTATCGCTATATTTCGCCTCCGGCCGCCGAGATGCAGGCGCGCTTCTTCCTCGGCATTCAGCAGTATCTGATCGAATTCCTCGCGGCCCTGCCCCATTAGCTAAATACAATGTGCCCGAGGATGTCCGCTACCGCATCCTCTTCATTGGTCTTCGCCGACACAAAGCGCGCGACCGCCCGCACTTCTTTCTCGGCGTTCGCGGGGGCGCAGCCCCAGCCGGCTCTCCGAATCATATCGAAGTCATTCCTCGCATCGCCGATCGCCAGAACCGATTCCATGCCGATCCGCAGGCGTTTGGCCAGACGCTCGAGTGCCGCGCCCTTATTGGCGCCCTTCGGCAAAACTTCGAGGAAATAGGGTTTGGAGGTCACGATTTCGGCCCGGGACCCGATGTGGTTTTTCAGTTCCCTGTACAGCGATTCGATGCGGGCAGGCTCTCCTCCCACCACAATCTTGGTCTGATCCTGGCTGAGGACGGCATCCATGTCGGATATGACTTCGACCGGCAGCCCGGACAGCTGGTGATCCGTGATCGCCCACTCGTTCATGCGGTTGCAATATATTGTTCCTTCTATATATAACTGCCAGAAATAACCCTGTCGTTCGATCTCCGCGGTTGTGCTCCTGCAGAAGTCCGCGGGCAATTTGAGGTCCTCGAGCAGTTTGCCCGTGCTCGCCTGGATGAGCTGCGCCCCGTTCGATCCTATGAGATAATCCCCGCGGCGGTGGATGAAGAGCTCCTCCGCGTAGCGGTGCATCGAAAAATAGTTCCGGCCCGAGGCGAGCACGATGTGGATGCCCAGGTTTTCCGCGCGCTGGAGGGCGCGTTTGTTCTCTTCCGAGATGGAGAGGTCCGTGCGCAGCAGCGTGTCGTCGAGGTCGAGCGCGATGAGTTTGATCTGCAGATTCGGTGCCGATTGATCCATGGCCCTATTTAACCATGCGGACAATGTCTTTTGAAATGGGGAGCGCCCTTTGGAGCGCATCCGCCCGCGCGCCGAAGGGATACTCGAACGCGGCATTGAAGTCTACGATTCGCGCGCGCCGCACCGAAGATTCACAGCCCGGGACTTCACCTTTGTGCGCGCTTGAAGTAGGCTAGCGTCAATGGTTTCACACGATCAAGAAGACCCGGTCGAGTCCGTCGGGGTATCCGCGGATACTGCTGCCGAAAGAACCGCGCGCTCTTCCGCAAAAATGGTGCGCAGCGCGGGCGTCCTTTCGTTTTTGACTCTGATCTCCCGCGTGCTTGGCCTCATCCGGGAAATGACCAAGGCGCGCTTTCTCGGGACGGGAATCTACTCCGACGCGTTTACGGTTTCCTTCATTATTCCGAACTTTATGCGCCGCCTCTTCGCCGAGGGCTCCATCACGGTCGCATTCATCCCCACCTACAAAGGCTATCTGCACGCCCAGAGCGACAGGGAGACCCGCGACTTTCTCTCCGCGAGCCTGACGGTGCTGACGATCTGCGTTGTGGCGGTCGTGGCGCTNGGGATCGCGTTTGCGCCGGCCATCGTAAAGCTCTTCGGCTCCGACCCGGTCGAGACCACCATCCTTACGCGGATCATGTTTCCTTTTCTGGCGCTCGTCTCCTTTGCTGCGCTTCTCCAGGGGATTCTGAATTCGCATGAGATCTTTGGTCCTTCCGGACTCGCGCCGATCCTCTTCAACCTCTGCTTCATCGTCGTACCCTGGCTTGTGGGCAATCGCCTCGGCAATCCTGCGCGCGCGATGGCGGTAGGCGTGGTGATCGGCGGCCTGGCACAGGCCCTCGTTCAGGTGCCGGCCGTCATAAGGCTCGGCCCCCGCTTTGGGTTCATGAATCCTGCCCGCGCCTTCCGCAACCCGGGCATGCGCAAGGTCTTCGCGCTCATCGCCCCGACCATTCTCGGTATGGCGGCGTACCAGGTCAACGATCTCGTGAGCACGGCCTTCGCGTCGCGCGCGGGCACGGGCGTGGCGTCGAGCCTCCAGTATTCCCTGCGCCTACAGGAATTGATACTCGGCATCTTTGCGGTGTCGGCGGGCACAGTGCTGCTGCCGCGCCTCGCCGATGCCGTCCGGGAAGGCGCCTGGCGCGAATATTCGAGCACGCTGGGGAGCACGATGCGCACCCTGCTTTTGCTCACCGTACCGGTCGCGGTCTTTTCCATGGCCTTTCCGGAGCGCATAGTGACGCTTCTCTTCAAGAGCGGCGACTTTTCGGATCTGTCGGTGCAGCTCACCGCGGGCGCGTTTTTCTGGCACCAGACAGGGCTTGTGTTCATCGCGATGAACCGGCTGATCGCGCCGGCCTTCTACGCGCGCAGCGACACGAAGACGCCGACATGGGCTGGGATAGCGAGTTTCGGCGTGAATGTGGTCCTCGTGCTGGCGCTCGCCTACAGATTTCAGGGGCCGGGGATCGCGTTCGCGCTCTCACTTTCGAGCGCGGTGAATACCGCTCTCCTGGTGAGGGCGCTCATCAGAGGAAATACCGAGGGCATCCGGGACGAACTGTGGATGGCGCTCAAGTATATGCTGAAGATGCTGCTCTTTTCGGTCATCGCCGTGGTTCCGGCAATTTTTGCTGACAGGGCGGTTCTCGCAAGGGTCGGAACCGCGCACTCGCGGCTTGTGGCGGCGGGCGTCCCCCTGGTCGTGGCGACTCTCGTGTTCGCAGCGGTCGGCATCGGCCTCCTCGTGTTGACAAAAGATTCGGTTGCTGCTTCAATAACCAATGCATTCTCGCGGAAGACTCATGGGAGAGGCCCGTCGCAATCTTGACACATCCCTCGACGAGTGATATATTCGCCACGCTCTATTTGCGCCCCTGTAGCTCAGTTGGCAGAGCATATCCATGGTAAGGATAAGGTCAACGGTTCGATTCCGTTCGGGGGCTCGAATTTCATAGTATGATTAGCCCGGCGTGCACGATTGTGGACCGCCGCGAAAGGAAAGGGAGCCATGGCATCCAAGAAGAAACAGAACGTAGAGATCATCGCCCTTCAGTGCACTGAGTGCAAGCGCCGCAACTATACGACCAAGAAGAACCGCAAGACCTCTCAGGAGAAGCTCGAGCTCATGAAATATTGCAAGTGGGACCACAAGCATACGCTGCACAAGGAAACAAAAGTCAAATAAGCAGTTTAGGCCAGTAGCTCTAATGGTAGAGCGCCGGTCTCCAAAACCGGATGTTGTGGGTTCGAGTCCTACCTGGCCTGGTTATAAGAAAGCACGCGTGACGTTGCGCCTGTGCGTAGCGTAAAAGCGAAAGGGGTTCAAGGAGCCGCCATGAAGAAGATCATCCAGTTCTTTAAAGACAGCTACGCAGAGCTTTCCAAAGTGGTGTGGCCGTCAAAAGACGATGTAATCGCCTCTACGAAAATCGTTGTTATCTCAACAGTTGCAACGGCTCTTGTACTCGGCCTCATTGATTTCCTCATCGTTTTGGGAATCGAGGTCATTTTCCGATAAGGCAGAGAAGGGATGGCAAAATCCTGGTATATTCTTCACGTTTACTCCGGCTATGAGAACAAGATTGAAAAGACGATCCGCATGCTCATAGATTCAGGCGAGCTCTCGCGCGATATCGTCACCGATGTCAAGGTTCCCGCCGAAGAGGTCTCGGAGGTAAAAGAGGGCAAGAAACGGACGGTTTCCAGAAAGATTCTGCCTGGCTATATCCTCGTGGAGATGGACCTCCCCGAAAACGGATGGAAGGCGACCTGTGCGGTCATCCGCAACATAACCGGCGTCACGGGTTTTGTGGGCTCCGCCTCCAATGCGAGACCTCAGCCCATCACCATGGAGGAAGTGAAGCGCATACTTCAGCGCACCGGCGAGCTCAAGGGCGAACGGCCGGCGCATTTCCGCCAGACCTTCACGGTGGGCGAGCAGGTGAAGATAACGGAGGGTCCCTTCGAATCATTCTCGGGTGTCATCGATGAGGTGAACGCCGAGAAGAGCAAGCTCAAAGTGAGCGTGCAGATATTCGGTAGATCGACGCCTGTCGAAGTCGACATGGCGCAGGTCGAAAAGATTTAAGTGAATGCTCCCGCCTGGGGCCTTTGTCCCGTGCGGGAGCAAGCCTCTTTGAGAGGTCAGTGATCTTTGTACAGCGGCATACCGGCACGGTTGTCGGCATGCTTCTCAGATAAGGGGTTTATACTCCAATGATGGGAGTCCCTGCCCGAGAGGGACGCTATCCCGGCCAGTGAGTGCCGGGTATACCACGATAGGAGAACGGCTATGGCCAAGAAGAAAATTACTGCAATAGTCAAATTGCAGTGCCCCGCCGGCAAAGCGACGCCAGCTCCTCCCGTAGGTCCCGCCCTGGGGCCTCACGGTGTTTCTGCACCCATGTTCTGCCAGCAGTTCAATGAGCGCACGAAGAGCATGGAGCCGGGTCTCGTTATTCCGGCGATCATCACGATCTATCAGGACAAGACCTTCACCTTCATCCTGAAAACACCTCCCGCCAGCGTGCTCATCAAAAAGGCCTGCGGCATCGAAAAGGGGTCTTCGCTTCCCCAGAAAGACAAGGTGGCAAAGCTCTCCAAGGCAAAACTCGAAGAGATTGCGAAGCAGAAGCTTCCCGATCTCAACGCCAACGATCTTGAAGCCGCGGAGCGCATCATCGCGGGTACTGCCCGTTCCATGGGCGTAGAAGTGGAGAAGTGAGATGAAACACGGCAAGAAATACAACGAAGTGGTGAAGAAGGTCGATCCTTCGCAGGCGTATGAAGTCGGCGCCGCGTGCGCGCTCATAAGGGAGCTCAAGACTGCCAAATTCGACGAGACCGTCGAGGTGCACATCAGGCTCAACCTCAAGAAGAGCCAGTCCGTGCGCGACACCGTGGTTCTCCCCAACCAGTTCAGGGCGGAGAAGCGCATTCTCGTGTTCTGCAAGCCGGATCGCGTCAAGGAAGCCCTCGATGCCGGCGCCACCTATGCGGGCAGCGAGGAGCTCATCGAGAAGATCAAGGGCGGATGGCTCGATTTCGATATCGCGGTCGCGACGCCCGACATGATGAAGGACGTCGGCAAGCTCGGTATGGTGCTCGGACGCCGGGGACTCATGCCGAACCCGAAAACCGGCACCGTCTCCAACGATCTCTCCGCAGCCCTCCACGAGCTGCGGAAGGGCCGCACCGAATACCGCACCGACAAATCAGGCATCATCCATCTGCCAGTCGGCAAAGTGTCCATGGACGCCGAAAAGATCGCCGAAAACCTCAGCACGCTCATGGAAGAAGTGAACCGCAAGCGTCCCGCTGATGCCAAAGGCGACTTTGTCGCTTCTGTCTATTTGACGCCGACCATGGGGCCGAGCGTCAAAGTCGCACAGAACAAATCGGAGAAGAGGTAAGACTATGGCCATTAAAGCATCGAAAATCCAGCCGAAGAAAGTCGAAGCCATAGGCATGCTCAAAGAGATGATCTCTGGTTCGAACGATTTCATCTTCACCGAGTATCGCGGCCTCACGGTGGAGCGGATCACGGCGCTCAGACACCAGCTGCGCGAGAAGGGTGTCAGGCTCCATGTCGTCAAGAACAACTTTGCGCGCCTGGCGTTTGAGGAGCTCGGGTATTCCAATGCGGTGGTGCCGGTCCTCAAGGGGCCGACGGCCGTCGCCTTTGTGAAGACCGATTCGAATGAGGTCGCCAAGATACTTCTTGACTTTGCGAAAGAGACACCCACCCTCGTCATCAAGGGTGCGATGATCGATCGCCAGTTTATGGATACCAAGCAGATCGAGGCGTTCAGCAAACTGCCTGGCCGCAGCCAGCTCATTGCGATGCTCATGTCCGCCATGCAGGCACCCGCGCAGAACCTCGTCTATGTCATCAACGCGATTCCCACCAAGCTGGTGCGCGTGCTCAAGGCTATCGAGGAACAGAAGGCGCAGGCCGGCGCTAACTGAGCGGCGCTTGTGGGGCGCTGAAAGGCGCCCTCATCAAAAGGAAGGATCCGTCAGGCTTCGGACGCTGCCGTTCCTGTCGGAATTCGATAGAAAGCCTGTCCGTAGTGACGGGCCAGCATGAAACAAGGAGAAGATAATATGGCAGCACTGACAAAAGAGCAAATCATCGACGCAATCGCCTCGATGACCGTTCTCGAGATTTCCGATCTCGTAAAAGCGATGGAAGAGAAGTTTGGCGTCACCGCAGCCGCCCCCGTGGCCGTTGCAGCCGCTCCCGCAGCTGGCGCCGCAGCCGCCCCTGTCGAAGAGAAGACCGAGTTCACGGTCGTCCTCAAGGGCAATGTGCCGGCCGACAAAAAAATCGCTATTATTAAGGAAGTCCGTGTGATCACCGGCCTCGGCCTCAAGGAAGCGAAAGATCTCGTTGAAGCTGGCGACAAGCCCATCAAGGAGAATGTTCCCAAAGAGGAAGCCGAGAAAGTCAAGAAGCAGATCGAAGCTGCCGGTGGCGCTGTCGAGGTAAAGTAACCGAAGCGTTTTCGATGTGTTTGCGGAAGGGGACCGCGATGTCTGACCACGGAGTGGTCCCTCCGTTTTCAGGATGCATTCGGCTTTTGCGGAGTGCCTCCTGATGACGGAAAGATTGAAGGCGCTGCGGCCCGTTGCCGTCAGCGCATGGACCTTTGACCCGCGCGCCCGGGCGCGCATGGAGGGGTAACGGATGGCGTATACCGAACAGAAGATCAAGCGTACATACATAGGAAAAGATTACCGCGACGTGATGGACATCCCCGACCTGATCGATATTCAGATTTCTTCGTATGAGCGCTTTCTGCAGAGGGACAAACTCAGAAAGAACGAATCGCTCGACATGATCGGTCTTGAGGAAGTATTTCGGACCACATTCCCCATCGAGAGCCCATCTGGCGATCTCGTGATCGAGTACGAGCGCTATTCGCTGGACGAGAAGGCGATAAAATATTCGGAGCTCGAGTGCAAACAGAAGGGGCTCACGTACTCTGTGCCTCTCAAGGCAGTCATTAACCTCGTATTCAAGAAGACCGGAGAGATCCGGCAGAAAGAGATCTATCTGGGCGACATTCCTCTCATGACCGACCGCGGGACTTTCATCATCAACAGTGCCGAGCGAGTCATCGTTTCGCAGATACACCGTTCGCCCGGCGTCGTGTTCAGCCATGAAAAAGGAATATTTTCTTCCCGTATAATTCCTTACCGCGGAAGCTGGCTCGAGTTCGAGATCGATCAGAAGCACGAGCTCATCCACGCCAAGATCGACCGCAAGCGGAAGATCCTCGGCACCATGTTTCTGCGCGCAATCGGCTTCCAGTCCCGCGAAGAGATCATTTCGGCCTTCTATACCACGAAAGAGGCCAGCCTCTCCGAGAATCAGGCCGAAAAGGATGCCCTTGTCGGCAAAATTCTCGCCAAGGCCGTGTATATCGAGCTCGACGGAGAACGGAAGCGCCTCTTCCGGGCGGGGGACAAGATTCACCTCCACGAGATCGACGAGCTCATCAATCTGGGCATCGAGGGCATCGAGGTCATCGACTTTGAGGACGAGAAATCCCTCCACAACGAGATGATCCTCAACTGCTTCGAGCGCGAGGATGTCAAGCTCGTCAAGGAGACGCCGGATCAGGATGAGCCGACCAAGGAAGACGCCATCTCCGCCGTGTACTCGGTGCTCCGTCCCGGCGAGCCCATCTCCATGGAGAATGCCGAACGCGACCTGCACAACATGTTCTTCACGGCCAGGCAGTACGACCTCGGCGCGGTGGGCCGCTACAAGCTCAACAAGAAATTCGATTTCGACATCAAGACGAACACGCTCACCAAAGAAGACATCGTGGCGACGATGAAGCATCTCATCAATGTCTACTACGGCGAGGCGAACATCGACGACATCGACCACCTCGGCAACCGCCGCGTCCGCGCCGTGGGCGAGCTCCTCTCCAACGTCATGAAGGTCGCCTTCAGCCGCATGGAGCGCACCGCGAAAGACCGCATGACCGGCAAGGACCTCGAGACCGCCAAGCCCCAGGACCTCATCACCATCAAGCCGATTGTCGCGGCGATCAAGGAGTTCTTCGGCACTTCGCAGCTCTCGCAGTTCATGGACCAGGTCAACCCGCTCGCGGAGCTCACGCACAAGCGGCGGCTCAACGCCCTCGGCCCCGGCGGTCTCAACCGCGACCGCGCGGGTTTCGAAGTCCGCGACGTCCACTATACGCACTATGGGCGCATGTGCCCCATCGAAACGCCGGAAGGTCCGAATATCGGTCTCATCGTATCGCTGGCGACCTACACGACCGTCAACGACTACGGCTTCCTCGAGACGCCCTATCGCAAGGTCAAGGACGGCATCGTGACCGACGAGATCGAATACCTCTCCGCCATCGATGAGGATAAATACTACGTCGCCCAGGCCTCCGCGCACATCGACAAGCAGGGCAAGTTCCTCGATCAGACCATCTCCTGCCGCCATCAGGGCGACTACACCATGCGCACGCCGGGCGAGATTCAGTACATGGATGTCTCGCCCAAGCAGATCATCTCGGTCTCGGCCGCGCTGATCCCCTTCCTGGAGCACGACGACGCGAACCGCGCGCTCATGGGTTCGAACATGCAGCGCCAGGCGGTGCCGCTTGTCTTCACCGAATCCCCGCGCATCGGCACGGGCATGGAATGGAAGACCGCGTACGATTCGGGCGTCCTCGTCAAGGCAAAGCGCCCGGGTTCGGTGGAGTATGTCGACGCCAACCGCATCGTCATCCGGCCGGACAAGCTCGAATCGCCCGATGACACCGATGTCTATCAGCTCATCAAGTATCAGAGGACCAACCAGGACACCTGCTTCAACCACAGGCCGATCGTGAAGCGCGGCGAAAAAGTGCTGAAGGGCCAGGTGATCGCGGACGGCCCCGCCACCTGCCAGGGCGAACTCGCGCTGGGCCGCAACATTCTCGCGGGCTTTGTCCCCTGGAACGGCTACAACTACGAGGACGCGATCCTCATTTCCGAGCGCGTGGTGAAGGAGGACCTCTTCACCTCGATCCACATCAAGGAGTTCATCCTCGAAGTGCGCGACACCAAGCTCGGTCCGGAGCGCATCACGCGCGACATCCCCAACACGAGCGAGAAGATGCTCGACAACCTCGACGGCGAGGGCGTGGTGCGCATCGGCGCCAAGGTGAAGAGCGGCGATATCCTGGTCGGCAAGGTCACCCCCAAGAGCGACTCCGACACGACGCCCGAATTCAAGCTCCTGAACTCGATATTCGGCGAGAAGGCGAAAGACGTCCGCGACTCGTCGCTCCGCGTGCCTCACGGCATCGAGGGCACGGTCATCGACGTCCAGCGCATGTCCCGCGCCAACAACGACGACCTCGCGCCCGGCGTCGAGGAGACGGTCAAAGCGCTCGTCGCGGTCAAGCGCAAACTCAAGGAAGGCGACAAGATGGCCGGCCGCCACGGCAACAAAGGCGTCGTGGCGCGCGTGCTTCCCGTGGAGGACATGCCCTACCTCGAGGACGGCACCCCGCTCGACATCTGCCTGAACCCGCTCGGCGTCCCTTCGCGCATGAACATAGGACAGATCATGGAGACCGAGCTCGGATGGGCGGCGAGTACACTGGACGAGTGGTACGCCTGTCACGTGTTCCAGTCGCCTTCGCAGGAACAGATCGAAGAGAAGCTCCGCCAGGCGGGACTCCCCGTTTCTTCGAAAGTGATGGCCCGCGACGGCAAGTCCGGCGAATTCTTCAAGAATCCGATCACCGTCGGTGTCGTCTACTTCCTCAAGCTGCACCACCTCGTCGACGACAAGATGCACGCGAGGTCGACCGGCCCGTACTCCCTCGTGACGCAGCAGCCTCTCGGCGGCAAGGCCCAGTTCGGCGGCCAGCGCCTCGGCGAGATGGAAGTGTGGGCCCTCGAAGCCTATGGCGCCGCAAACACGCTGCAGGAGCTTCTGACGATCAAGTCCGACGACATGACCGGCCGCTCCAAGGTCTACGAGGCCATCGTCAAGGGAGAGCCGCACACCGCTGCCGGCATCCCGGAGGCCTTCAATGTCATGGTGCAGGAGCTGCGGGGGCTCGCCCTCGACATCAAGGTGTACGACTCGAAGGGGAAACAGATAGCACTCACGGAGCGCGATGAAGATATTATCAAGAAGCAGAGTGGCGCATTCTGAAGTGTTGAGGCGCCACTGGAACATAGCTGATGGCATGATGTATGCCACGTACAGGTTGTGCCACGGCACGAGCTGTACCGATGCCCGAAGGGGGTAGCATGAGAGATATCCAGGATTTTGACAACATTTCCATCCATCTCGCCAGCCCGGAGATGATCCGCGCATGGTCGTATGGAGAGGTCAAGAAACCTGAGACGATCAATTACAGGACGTTGAGGCCGGAACGCGACGGTCTTTTCTGCGAACGCATCTTCGGCACGACCAAGGAATGGGAGTGCTACTGCGGCAAATTCAAGTCCATCCGGTACAAGGGCGTCATATGCGACCGCTGCGGCGTCGAGGTGACCAACTCGAAGGTCCGCCGCGAGCGCATGGGCCACATCGAACTTGCGAGTCCGGTGTCGCACATCTGGTTCTACCGCTCCGTGCCCAGCCGCATGGGCCTTCTGCTCAATCTGCCGATGGCGACGCTCAAGTCCGTTCTCTATTATGAGAAATACATCGTCATCGATCCGGGAGAGACCGAGCTCAAGAAGATGCAGCTTCTCACCGACGAGGAGTACCGCGAGGCCATGGACCGCTACGGCGGCGCATTCACCGCCGGCATGGGCGCCGAGGCCATCCGCTCCCTCCTCGAGCAGATCGATCTCGACAGGCTGTCCCAGGAACTCAGACAGAAAATGATCGAGCGCGGCGCCAAGTCCGACAAGCGCCTTTTAAAGCGCATCGAGCTCGTCGAGTCGTTCCGCGTGTCGGGCAACCGCCCCGAATGGATGATCCTCACGGTCATCCCTGTCATTCCGCCCGAACTCAGGCCCATGGTCCAGCTCGATGGCGGGCGCTTCGCCACGAGCGACCTCAACGATCTCTATCGCCGCGTCATAAACCGCAACAACCGTCTCAAGAAACTTCTGCAGCTCAACGCGCCCGACATCATCATCTTCAATGAGAAGCGCATGCTCCAGGAAGCCGTCGATGCGCTCTTCGACAATACGCGCCGCCGCCGCGCCGTCAAGGGTGCAGGCAACCGCCCGCTCAAGTCCTTGGCCGACATGCTGAAGGGCAAGCAGGGCCGGTTCCGCCAGAACCTTCTCGGCAAACGCGTCGACTACTCCGGCCGTTCAGTCATCGTCGTCGGGCCGGAGCTCAAGATGTGGCAGTGCGGCCTCCCCACCAAGATGGCCCTCGAGCTCTTCAAGCCCTTCATCATGAAGAAACTTGTGGAAAAGGACGTCGTCTACAACATCAAGAAGGCCAAGATGCTCGTCGAATCCGAGACACCAGAGGTCTTCGCGGTGCTCGACGAGGTCGTCAAGGAGCATCCGGTGCTCCTCAACCGCGCGCCGACCCTGCACCGCCTCGGCATCCAGGCCTTCGAGCCCCTTCTTGTCGAGGGCAAGGCGATCAAGCTGCACCCCCTGGTCTGCAAGGCATACAACGCGGACTTCGACGGCGACCAGATGGCCGTCCATGTGCCGCTCACCCACGCGGCCCAGGCAGAGTGCTGGACGCTCATGCTCTCAAGCCGCAACCTCCTCGACCCCGCGAGCGGAAAGACGATCGTCTATCCGTCCCAGGACATGGTCCTCGGCATCAACTTCCTGAGCCGCCACAGACCCGGTGTCCCGGGCGAAGGCAAGCGCTATTCGACCGCCGACGAGCTCCTGCTCGCCTGCGAGTACGGCTCCTGCGACTATCAGGCGCTCGTCTATGTGCCCGTTCCCAAGGAGCCGGCATGGGACGGGTATCACAAGCCCACCGTGCTGAGCGGCAAGGGGCTCATCAAGACAACCGCGGGCCGCATTCTTCTCAACGAGGCGATGCCCAAGGAAATCCCCTACATCAATTACGCTTTGACAGACAAGGACATACGCCTGCTCATCGAGCACGTGTACCGCACGAATGGCCCCTTCATCACCGTCAATATGCTCGACACCATCAAGGAGATGGGGTTCAAGTACGCGACCTTCTTCGGCGCCACCATCGGCATGGATGACATCGTCATCCCCAAAGAGAAGACCGAGATGATAGAGAAGGCCAACAAGGAAGTCGAGGCCATCCAGCAGCAGTACCTCGCCGGCCACATCACCCAGGAGGAGCGCTACAACCGCGTCGTCGAGGTATGGTCCAAGACGAACGAGGAGCTCACCGCGGTCATGATGAAGGTCCTCGAGAAGGACCGCGACGGCTTCAACAACATCTACATGATGGCCCACTCCGGCGCGCGGGGAAGCAAGAACCAGATCCGCCAGCTCGCGGGCATGCGGGGCCTTATGGCCAAGCCGTCCGGCGATATCATCGAGCTGCCGATCCGCTCGAACTTCCGCGAGGGCCTGTCGGTCATCGAATTCTTCATCTCGACCAACGGCGCCCGCAAGGGTCTCGCCGATACGGCGCTCAAGACCGCGGACGCGGGCTACCTCACCCGGCGCCTCGTGGATATCGCCCAGGATGTCGTCGTCAACGCGGACGACTGCGGTACGATCAATGGCGCCATTCACACTGCGATCAAGGATGGCGACGAGATCATCGAGTCGCTGCGCGAGCGCATCATCGGCCGCTTCACCCTCGATCCGATCCGGCACCCGATCACGGGCCAGATCATTGTCGGCTCCAACGAGGAGATCACCGAAGAGGTCGCCGACCAGATCGAGGCGGCGGGCATCGAAGAAGTGTCGGTGAGAACAGTGCTCACCTGTGAGGCCGAGCACGGCGTCTGCCGCAAGTGCTACGGCCGCAACCTGGCGACCGGCAAGACCGTCGACATCGGTGAAGCCGTGGGCATCATCGCGGCCCAGTCCATCGGCCAGCCCGGTACACAGCTCACGATGCGCACCTTCCACATCGGCGGCGCCGCGACAAAGGCTGCGGAAGAGAACCGCATCTCACTCCACTATTCGGTCTATATCGCCGACATCGAAGGCTCCTACGTCAAGACCGATCTCGGGCATCTGCTGTTCACCCGCCGCGGCTATATCTACGTAAACAGAGTCTTTGGCGCCTTCGATCTGGCGCAGGGCGATGTTCTTCTCGTCGAAGACGGCCAGCGCGTCATGAAAGACGACCCCGTCGTCAGAAAGGCGGACGGCACCGAAGTCAAGTCGCCCAGCATCTCCTATGCCAAGGTGCTCAAAGCCAATGTCCTCCTGATTGCCCAGGAACAGAAAGTGGAGATCCGCAACGGCTCCGACATGGTGGTCACGCGAGGCCAGATTCTTCTCGCCAACGAGACTATCGCGACCTTCGACCCCTTCAGCGACCCGATCATCTCCGAGCACGACGGCATCGCCCGCTATGAGGATATCGTTCCGGGCTCCACTCTCAAAGAGGAGATCAACGCCGAAACCGGCAACGTCGAGAAGATAATCACCGATGTCGGCAGCGAGCGCGACACCAAAGAGCCGCGCATCATCATCACCGATGAAGCCGGCAACGACATCGAGACCTACTACCTGCCTGAAGGTGCGTACGTCAACGTCGAAGACGGCGAGAACGTGCTTGCGGGCAAGATCCTGGCGAAGATCCTGAAGGAAAGCGCCAAGGCAATGGACATCACCGGCGGTCTGCCGCGCGTCGGCGAGCTCTTCGAGGCGCGCAAGCCGAAGACGCCCGCGGTGCTCGCGATGGTCTCCGGCACGGTCACCTTCGGCGGCTCGCTCAAGGGCAAGCGCGTGATCAACATCCGCGACTCCTTCGGCAAGACCTACAAGCACCTCGTGGCGAAAAACCGCCGTCTCCTCGTGCGCAACGGGGACAAGGTCGTCGCGGGCGAGTTGCTCTGCGATGGCAGCAGGAACCCGCACGACATCCTCGCGATTCTCGGCGAGCAGCCCTGCCAGCACTACCTCATGGACGAAGTGCAGCAGGTCTACCGCGCCCAGGGCGTCACCATCAACGACAAGCATATCGGCATCATCATCCGCCAGATGATGAAGAAGGTCGAGATCGTCAATCCGGGCGACACGGTCTTCATCTATGGCCAGCAGGTCGATAAGCACAGGTTCCATGAGGAGAACCGGCGAGTCATGGAGGAAGGCGGTCAGGCGGCGGTCGCGCGGCCGATTCTCCTCGGCATTACGCGCGCTTCGCTCAAGATCGACTCCTTCTTCGCGGCGGCCTCCTTCCAGGAGACCACAAGAGTGCTCACCGATGCGGCGATCAAGGGTGAAACCGATCAGCTGCGCGGCCTCAAGGAGAACGTCATCATCGGCCACCTCATTCCGGCCGGCACCGGCATGAAACAGTACCGCCAGGTGAAGCTCTTCGATGCGGAGAACGACGATCTCAACGCCCTCGTGGACGAGGTGCTCGAAAAACGCAAGCAGGAGCGCGAATTGGCGCCGCCGGCGATTCTGCAGGACCGCAGTTCCAACGAAGTGAGCTTCGACGAGCCGTCCGTGTTCGACAATGATGAAGGATTCAGCGAAGACAGCGAAACGCCGGGAGAATAAATAGAGAAGGCCGGAACCGCCTGTGGCGGCCCCGGCTCTTGACATATATTGTGCGAGAAAGGTATTCTACACCGCCGCGAAAATAGTCACCGCAGTTTTCGCGGCCCGGAATATCATTTTTATAGACGAAGCCCGCGCGTGATGCTGACATGTGCGAGCAAAAAGGGAGTCTGAAGCTAATATGCCGACTATTAACCAGCTTATCCGAAACGGGAGAAAGCAGAATCAGTGGAAGACGAAGTCGCCCGCGCTCATGGGTTGTCCCCAGCGCCGCGGCGTCTGCACGCGCGTCATGACCGTAACGCCGAAGAAGCCGAACTCGGCTCTCCGCAAAGTCGCACGTGTGCGCCTCACCAATGGTATCGAGGTGACTGCATACATTCCGGGAATCGGGCACAATCTTCAGGAGCACTCTGCAGTGCTCGTCCGCGGTGGCCGTGTAAAAGACCTTCCTGGTGTGCGTTATCACATCATTCGCGGTACAAAGGACGCGCTTGGCGTCGAAGACCGCAAGCAGGGCCGTTCCAAGTACGGCGCCAAAAAGCCCAAGGCTTGAGTGAGGTGATACATGGGCAGAAAAAAGAAAGCGATTGACAGGGGACACGCCCCCGATGACAAGTACAATTCGACCACTATTTCCCGTTTTATTTGCCGAATGATGTGGCAGGGCAAGAAGTCGATCTGCACCGGCATCATGTATGATGCGCTCGAGCATCTGCAGCAGAAGTCCGGCCAGCCGGCCCTCGATGCCTTCAACAAGGCGCTCGAAAACGTAAAGCCCACCATCGAGGTGAAATCGCGCCGCGTCGGTGGCGCCACCTATCAGGTGCCCATCGAGATCCGCGAATCGCGCCGCGAGGCGCTCGCAATGCGCTGGATTATCGGCGCCGCTCGGGCCCGCACCGGCAAGCCGATGTCCGAATGCCTCGCCGACGAACTCTTTGATGCCTTCAACAGCACCGGCACCGCCATCAAGAAGAAAGACGACATGCACAAGATGGCTGAAGCGAATAAAGCATTCGCTCATTACCGGTGGTAAGGAGCGAATGCTCGCTCTAGCCGCGAGCGCAGCGAACGGCGTTAGGCTAACAAGGCATTTGCCCATTACAGGTGGTAATGCACAAAAGCGGGCCATAGGGCCGACGCAGTCGGATCGTTAGGCCAACAAAGCATTCGCACACTTCAAAGGCCGCCCGCGTGGGCGGCCTTTTTTATTTGATGTCCCCGAAGTATACTGATACTGCAATGAATTCAAGGCACGCCTCCGATTCGCGGCCGTCGTTTCCCATCCGAAACATCGGCATTCTCGCCCACATCGATGCCGGCAAGACATCGATTACCGAGCGTGTGCTCCACGTCGCGGGCGTGCGTGAACAGGCGGGCAATGTCGACGAAGGCACCACTGCGACCGACTACCTCACTGTAGAACGCCAGCACGGCATCACCATAAAGACCGCGGCCGTGCGCTTTCTGCACAAAGGTGTCCATTTCCATTTGCTGGACACCCCCGGCCACGTGGACTTCAGTGCGGAAGTCGACCGCGTCCTGCGCGTGCTCGACGGCGCGGTCATCGTGCTCTGCGCCGTGTCGGGCGTGCAGGTGCGCACGGGATTCATTGCGAGCGGATGCCGGGCACACCACATCCCGCGCATCTATTTCATCAATAAAATGGACCGCCGAGGGGCGGATTTCTTCAGGGCGCTGCAGGAGATTGCCGGAGAGCTCGGCGAGCCGGTGCTCCCGCTGCAGATTCCGACATTCGAGGATTACCGATGGAATGGGATCGCCGATCTTGTAGAGATGTGCTGGTATCCTGCTGCCGTCGGGTCCGGCATCCCGGACGCGCTCCCTGTCGGGAAGACTCCCCTGACCGAAGAATCGCGGCGTCTCATCGCGGAATACCGCGAAAAGCTCCTCGACCGGGCCAGCATGTACGACGACAATCTGATGGAAAAGATCGTGGAGGGGAAGGCTGTATCTTCCGACGAGATCCGCGCCGCTCTCCGGGCGCCGATCCACAGGCAGGAGCTCACTCCGGCCCTCTGCGGATCATCGTTTTCCGATATTTCGAGCGCGCTCCTTCTGGATGCGACGATCGATTATCTGCCTGATCCTCTCGCACGCGGCTGCCCCGTCGCCAAAGACCTGAAGAATGCGAGGGAGCTGAGGCTGGAAGCGGCGCCTGGCGCCCGGTTTTCGGCCTACATCTTCAAGACAGTGCTCAGCACCGATCTCAATGCCCTCGCGTGGCTCCGCGTGTGGTCCGGGACGATTCGGGAAGGCATGAAGGTCATGGCCATGCCCGCCAGGAAACTTGTCCAGATTCAGCATCTCTATGGCATAAACGGCGCTGAGGTCGAGCCTGTCCAGAATGCCGCAGCGGGCGACATAGTCGGCGCCCGTCTTTCCTATATGGAAGCGGGCGGCACTCTCTGCGAGCCGGGTCTGCAGATCGTCTACGAATCGTTCAAGAATCCCGACCCCCTCGTCTCCATGGCGATTGAGCCGGCCTCTCAGCAGGAGCTTCCAAAGCTGCGCGAGGCCCTGAAGCGGTTCAGCCTCGAAGATGCCTCGCTCTTGGTCAATGAAGAGAAAGAGACCGGCAGAATAACCATTTCGGGGCAGGGAGAGCTGCACCTCGATATTGTGCTCGAGCGCCTGCAGAAGGAATACGGCCTCCATATCCGTGCCGGAAATCCCGAGGTGCCCAAGGTGGAACGGCTGAAGAAACCGGCTCGCTTTGAGGATGAGTTCGTGGGCGACTTCGGCGGCGAAAAATTGTCTGTCACTCTCGGGGTCTCGCTTGAAAATCTGAAAGACAAGGAAGAGAATGCTCTTCTTCTTGCGGGCGGCATACGGATGTCTTCGGGCTACGAGGCCGGCATACACCGGGCGATGGAGACGGTGCTGGCCGTCGGGCCGACNGGGGGTTGGCCCGTGATCGGGGCGAAGGTGGTCGTCGAGAATTTTGTGCCTCCGGGGGCNAGCGACAAGCGCGCCGAAACGGCTGTGGAGGCTGCCGCCTCTTCAGTCCTGCGCAGGGCGGTGGGCCTTGCGGGAAGTCTCGTGCTCGTCCCCATTGTTCAAATCTCGGTCGAGGTGCCGGACACGTGGTTCGGCGCGGCGCTCGCCACGCTTCAGGCGCGCGGCGCGCGGATCGAATCGGTCGAGGATGCAGGCGGGATAAAGACCATCGTGGCCTACGCTCCCATGGAGAAGCTCTTCGGGTATGCGACCTCGCTGAGGTCCCTCACCGAAGGTCACGGGATCTATCAGGCAAAGTTCGACCACTATGGCAGTGAAGGCGAATATTAGCCTCCCGTGTGACACACAAGTTTTTTTCTGATATACTGCGCATATATTGTTTGTGAAAAGCAAAAATCGCTTTTCCTTTATCGGGCTATTGCGCAATCTTGATTCTTTGCTTATAATCCGAAAGCCCAAACGAGTAAATTATGGCGTAGCATCCGACGGTCTCATGCCGCCGGACGGTCTTTGCAGTTTTCAGGTTGTGAAATGCTGTGGAGTGCCGTTGACGAAGCCAAGGAGGAGATTTATATGGCCAAAGAAAAATTCGAGCGTACCAAGCCTCATATGAACGTTGGTACCATCGGACACATCGACCATGGCAAGACGACGCTTAGTGCGGCCATCACCATGTACTGCGGACGCAAGTTCGGCGACAAGGTGCTCAAGTACGAAGACATCGACAACGCGCCGGAAGAGAAGGCACGCGGCATTACCATCAATACCAGGCACCTTGAGTACCAGTCCGCGAAGCGTCACTATGCGCACATCGACTGCCCGGGCCACGCCGACTACATCAAGAACATGATCACCGGCGCCGCGCAGATGGATGGTGCCATCCTCGTCGTGTCGGCTCCTGACTCTGTCATGCCACAGACCAGAGAGCACGTGCTCCTGGCCCGTCAGGTCGGCGTCCCCGCAATTCTTGTATTTCTGAACAAGGTCGACCTCGTCGACGACCCCGAGCTTATCGACATCGTCGAAGAGGAAGTGCGCGATCTTTTGAACTTCTACGGATTCCCCGGCGACAAGACGCCGATTATCCGCGGTTCAGCATTCAAGGCGATGACCGAGCCGGACAACCCCGAAGCCACAGCGTGCATTCAGGAGCTCCTCGATGCGATGGACAGCTTCTTCCCGGATCCTGTGCGTCTCATCGACAAGCCCTTCCTCATGCCGATCGAGGACGTGTTCTCGATCTCCGGCCGCGGTACCGTCGTGACCGGCCGTGTCGACCGCGGCACCATCCATGTCAATGATACGGTTGAGATCGTCGGCATCCACCCTACCAAGAGTACGGTTGTTACGGGCGTCGAAATGTTCAACAAACTGCTCGACGAAGGTCAGGCTGGCGACAATATCGGTACCCTTCTGCGCGGTATCGACAAGAAGGAAGTCGAGCGCGGACAGGTTCTCGCGAAGCCGGGGACCATCACCCCGCACACCAAGTTCAAAGGCCAGATCTACTGCCTCTCCAAAGAGGAAGGCGGCCGCCACAGCCCGTTCTTCACGGGCTATCGTCCCCAGTTCTACTTCAGGACCACGGACATCACCGGCGCGGTCGTGCTCCCCGAGGGCAAAGACATGATCATGCCCGGCGACAACACCGAGATCGAGGTCGATCTCATCTACCCGATCGCCATGGAGAAAGGGCTCAAGTTCGCTATCCGTGAAGGCGGCCACACTGTCGCTTCCGGCCAGGTAACCGAGATTATCGCATAAGGGCTTTTTCCCCGCGATTGGCTACTGGACAAACATTTAGGCGAGTGCTATTATGGCGTGCCCCTGACAGGCAGGGGCACGTTTTTGTGTGAATCGGCGAGTGTATCGTCATTGACGGGTTCCCCAATCCGTCGGCGCTTACGGTTGTCGGCGCGCCTGCCTGGGTACGGCCGACGATCCGAGTGCAAGAGATCTTTGGAGGAATGATGAAAGACAGAATCCGAGTCAGGCTTAGAGGCTTTGACGTGCGCCTTGTCGATGAGAGCGCCAAGAGTATCATCAGAACCGTACAGGATGCGGGGTCGAAGGTTTCCGGACCGGTGCCGCTTCCCACGCGCATCAACAAATTTACGGTCCTGCGCTCGCCCCACGTGCACAAGAAAAGCCGGGAACAGTTCGAGATGAGGACGCACAAGCGCCTCATCGACATCATTGAGCCAACGCCCGAAGTCATGGATGCGCTCATGAAGCTCGAACTTCCCTCGGGGATCGATGTCGAAATCAAGCAATGAACCTTTGTCCGTCGCGACAAAGTCTTTAATGCCGTAACGCCCGGCTTCGTGCCGGAAGCGTTCAACGCAGGAGTACCGAATGATCGGTGTCATTGGAAAGAAAGTTGGGATGACGCAAGTGTTCGACGAAACAGGCCGTGTTGTGCCCGTGACCGTCGTCCAGGTCGTTCCCAATCTGGTGGTCGGCGTGAAGACCGCCGAAAAGGATGGCTACAACGCCGTCCTCGTCGGTGTCTACGAGAAGAAGAAATCTCGCGTCACGAAACCCTATGCCGGCCAGTTCCCTGAGGGCCATGTGCCCACCAAAATTCTCCGCGAGTTCAGGGATTTTGAAAAGGAAGTCGAAGTCGGTCAGGCTATCGACGCCTCCGTGCTCGACGGAGTGCGGTTTGTCGACGTCGTGGCCCGTTCGAAGGGCAAAGGCTTCCAGGGTGTCGTAAAGCGCTGGGGTTTTGAGGGTGGCCGTGCGACGCATGGCTCCAAATTCCACCGCGAGCCCGGCTCGACCGGCAACAGCACATATCCGCACCACAGCTTCAAGAACATAAAGATGCCCGGCCATATGGGCGACGAGCGGGTGACCGTGCAGAACCTCAAGGTCGTGAGGCTGGATGCCCAGAAAGGTGTGGTGCTCATTCGCGGCGCACTCCCCGGACCGCGGAATTGCGATGTCTTGATTCGCAAGTCGGTCAAGAAGAGCTGAAGGCGGAGGACTGTATGGAAGGCAAAGTAATTTCCCTGAGCGGGAAAGAGCTCAGAAAAGTTGAGCTGTCCGATGCCGTCTTCGGATTGCCAATCAATGAGGATGTCATCTGGTATGCGGTGAACAACGAGCTTGCGAACGCCCGTCTCGGCACTGCGTCGACGAAGGACCGCGGCGAGGTGCACGGCACCAACCGCAAACCCTTTGCCCAGAAGGGCGGCGGCCGTTCCCGGCACGGCGATTTGAAGGCGAACATCTATGTCGGCGGCGGCATTTCTTTCGGGCCGAAACCCAGAGATTATTCCTATTCACTCCCACGCAAAGAGAAGCAGCTTTCGCTCAAGACCATTCTGAGCCTGAAGGTCCAGGACGGCCTCGTCTCGATCATCGAGGATTTCACCGTCGAGTCCGGAAAGACAAAGGATCTTCTGAAAGTGCTCGCGAATGTGGTCGACCTCAAGAACCCCGAGAGAACGGTCCTCATCCTCAAGGATGATGATCCCATGGTGAAGCGCGCGGCCCGGAATATCCCCTGGTTGAGCTACCTTACCTACAATCGCCTGCGCGCACACGATCTCTTCTATGCCCGCAGGGTTGTCATGATGGAAGGTGCTTCGGCGAAGCTCAATGAGTTCTACGCCGGTGTGACGAAGGAGAGCTGATTATGGAATATGATGCGATTCTTATCGAGCCAGTGCTCTCCGAGAAGAGCAACATCATGCGCGAATTGGGGCAGTATATCTTCAAGGTGGACCCCAGGGCAACCAAACCCATGATCATGGAAGCTGTTNNTGCCAAGACCTTCAATGTGCACCCGGTGAGCTGCAGGGTGATCAACGTCACNCCGAAGCCGAAACGGCTGCGCGGCAGGGCGGGGCGCACTGCAGAGTGGAAAAAGGCGATTGTCAGGCTCCAGAAGGGCGAGACGATCAGAGTGTTCGAAGGCGCATGAGAAGTGAGGAAGAACTATGGCGATCAGAACATTTAGACCCGTAACGCCCGGACTCCGTCACCGTGTGCAGGTGATCAACGGAGAACTTACGAGCAACGAGAGCCGGCCGGTCAAGTCGCTCACCAAGGGCAAGAGCAGCACAGGCGGCAGGGCTTCGAACGGCCGCATCTCCGTGCGGCACCATGGCGGCGGCCACAAGCGCAGATACAGAGTCATCGACTTCAGGCGCGACAAATTCGGTGTTCCCGGCAAGGTGTCCGGCNNCATCGAGTACGATCCGAACCGCAGCGCGAACATCGCCCTCATCACGTATGTGGATGGCGAAAAGCGCTACATNCTCAGCCCGAANGGGCTTCAGGTCGGCCAGACGATTCTGTCCGGCCCCGGCGCCGCGCCGGAAGTTGGCAATGCCCTTCCGCTTGAGAAGATTCCGGTCGGCTTCACCGTGCACAATGTCGAGCTGACGCTCGGGCGCGGCGGCCAGCTNGCCCGGTCGGCCGGCGTGAGCGCGCTCATCGCGGCCCAGGAAGGCGACTATGTCGTTCTCAGGCTGCCTTCCGGCGAACAGCGCATGGTGTTCAAGAAATGCATGGCGACCGTCGGCCAGGTTGGCAACGATGAGCACATGAATGAGCGGATTGGAAAGGCGGGGCGTACGCGCTGGCTCGGCATCAGGCCGACCGTGCGCGGCACGGTTATGAATCCTGTCGACCATCCGCATGGTGGTGGAGAAGGAAAAGGCAAGGGATACAAACAGCCTGTATCTCCATGGGGTCAGCCGGCGAANGGCTATAAGACTCGCGATAAACACAAGCCTTCGAGCCGCTTTATTGTCAAGCGGCGCAAGTGAGATAGAGGAGTAAACCCGTGTCCAGGTCCGTAAAGAAAGGGCCCTTCATCGAGAAGAGCCTGTACAAAAAGGTAGTCGAGATGAGCAGGGCGGGGGAGAAAAAGCTTGTCAAAACCTATTCCCGCACATCGACGATCATTCCTGAAATGGTCGGCCAGACAATCTCCGTATATAACGGCAAGACGTGGATTCCCGTCTATGTGACGGAAAACCTCGTTGGTCACAAGCTCGGTGAATTCGCCGCCACCCGCATCTTCCGCGGTCATGCCGGCAGCGACAAGAAAGCCGAGAAGAAGTAGGGGTGCTGAAATGGCGAATACAAAAACTGGCTATAGAGCCACATCGAAATGGCTGATCGCTTCGCCGTTCAAGGTGCGCCCGGTCGCCGATCTCGTTCGCGCCAAGCCATACACCGAGGCAATGGCCATCCTTGAAAACATGCCGCACAAGGGCGCCAAGCTGATCCGCAAAGTGGTCTCCTCCGCGGCTGCAAATGCCCTGAATAAGAACCGCAAGCTCGGCGAAGACATGCTCTACATCAAAGAGCTGCGCATCGATGAAGGCCCGAGGCTCAAGAGGATATGGTTTCGCGCCCGTGGAAGGGCAGATATGCAGCTGAGGCGCATGTGCCACATCTCGTGCATCGTCGACGAAATCGGCAAGAAGACGGAGGCGTAAGGTGGGTCAGAAAGTAAGTCCTATTGGATTAAGAATCGGCATCAACAAGGACTGGAGTTCGCACTGGTATGTGGAACCCCGTGAGTATGCAAAAACCCTTCATGAAGATCTTGCGATCCGTCGCCGTCTCGTCGAGCTGCCGGAGACCAAGGGTGCGGACATCTCCGAAATCGAGATTATCCGCCATCCGCAGCGCGTCACCATTGTGATTCACAGCGCACGCCCCGGCGTCCTCATCGGGACCAAAGGCGCGAACATCGACAAGATCGGCGCCGAGATTCAGAAGATTACGCAGAAAAAGCTGCAGATCAAGATCAAAGAGATCAAAAAGGTCGATACGAACTCGCAGATCGTCGCGCAGAACATCGCCCGCCAGCTTGAAAACAGGCAGTCTTTCCGCAGATCGATGAAATCCGCAATTCAGAATGCGCTGAAAGCGGGAGCGCAGGGCTGCAAGGTCAGGCTCTCCGGCCGGCTCGGAGGTGCGGACATGTCGCGCACCGAAGAGCTCAAGGAAGGCCGGATTCCTCTTCATACCCTTCGTGCCGATATCGACTATGGTTTTGCGGAAGCAGACACCACCTTCGGAAAGATCGGCGTGAAGGTTTGGATTTATCAGGGTATGGTGTATGCCCAGGATAAGAACGAAGATGCCGGCCAGCTCGCGAAGAGATCGCGGCGAGAGTCTGCGGGCGAGGCTCGTGGAGAGCGCAGAGATGGCGGTCAGGAACGACGCGAGCGCCGTGAGCGCGGAGAGCACAGCGAACGCCGGGCAAACCCCAAACCTGAAGCAGACAAAGCGGAAGGTGAGGCAAGGAGCTAATCTATGCTGTTACCGAAGAGAGTCAAACACAGAAAGCAGCAGCGCGGCCGGATCCACGGAGAGGCCCATTCGGGCAATGCCATCGCTTTTGGCGATTATGGCCTTGTGAGCCTGGAGCCGCACTGGATTACGAACCGCCAGATCGAGGCTGCCCGTATCGCGCTCAACCGCTATATCAAGCGCGGCGGCAAAATGTGGATCCGTATTTTCCCGGACAAGCCGTATTCCAAGAAGCCGGCTGAAACCCGCATGGGTCGTGGAAAGCCGGGTCCCGAGTATTGGGTCGCAGTGGTCAAGCCGGGCACAGTGCTGTTCGAGCTTTCCGGCGTAGAGCCGAAAATGGCAGAAGAAGCTATGCGCCTTGCCGGTTCCAAGCTCCCCGTGAAGACCAGATTCGCGGTGCGCGCGGAAATGGAGTGATCACCATGAAGAATTCGTTCAAGGACATGAAGCTGGATGAAATGCTCGTCAAGCGCGACGAGCTCAGAAAGAAATATTTTGACCTTCGATTCCAGATGGTGGTCGGGCACGTCGAGAACCCTCTCGAGAGGAGAAATCTCCGCCGTCAAATCGCACGGATCGAAACGAGGATCGCCGAGGCCCAGCGCAGCGGCGCCGCGAAGAAGGCATAATTCTTCAGGAGACGGAACGTGGATACAAATATCCAGAAAATGACTGAGGGCAAGCTTGTTCTTCAAGGCATCGTAGTTTCGGACAAGAATGATAAAACCATCGTTGTCGAAATTATCATGCGCAAGCTCCACCCCCTCTACAGAAAGTATGTAAACAGGACGAAGCGCGTAAAAGCCCACGACGAGCACAACGAAGCGCATGTCGGCGATACCGTTTCGGTGGTCGAATGCAGGCCCCTGTCGCGGGAAAAGCGGTGGCGGCTTGTCGAAATCGTCGAGCGGGCGAAATAACGAGCGGGAGTAAGCTATGATTCAGGTAGAAAGCATGCTGAATGTCGCCGACAACTCAGGTGCGAAGACCGTTCAGTGCATCAAGGTTCTTGGCGGTACGCGGCGAAGGTATGCGAGCGTGGGAGACATCATCGTCGTCGCCGTAAAGACCGCACTGCCCAATTCGGCGATCAGGAAAGGGGCGGTCGAAAAGGCAGTCGTCGTGCGGACGCACAAGGAATACAAGCGGCCTGACGGCACCTATATCAGGTTCGATGACAACGCGTGCGTGATCATCGATGCGAACAAGAACCCGAAAGGCAAGCGCATCTTCGGGCCGGTGGCGCGCGAGCTGCGCGAGAAGGATTACATGAAAATTATCTCTCTCGCCCCTGAGGTCCTGTGAGGAGTTTGAATATGGCGAATGCAAAATACAAACTTCGAAAAGAAGACCTTGTCCAGGTTATCGCTGGCAAGAATCGGGGGAAACAGGGGAAGGTCCTCAAGATCGACCATGAGAAGGGTCGCGTTATCGTGTCGGGGATCAACATGGTGAAGAAGGCCATGAAGAAGAAATCCCAGACCGACCGGGGCGGCATTGTGGAAATCGAGGCGCCGCTTCACATCTCGAACGTGATGATCGTGTGCAAGAAGTGCAATAAACCCGTCCGCGCTGGCTATAAGATCGTCGATGGCCAGAAGAAGAGAGTCTGCAGAAAATGCGGGGAGGTCCTCTGATGGCTCAGGCGAAAGTATACGTCCCCGGCTGAAAAAACTGTATCGCGAAAAAGTGTCCCCGGAGCTCTTCAGCGAGCTCGGATATACTTCCAAGATGCAGGTGCCCCGTCTGGTGAAGGTCATTGTTTCGATGGGTGTCGGCGAGGCGCGCGAGAACAAGAAGATGCTCGATGCCGCGATCACTGACATCGAAACCATCACCGGCCAGCATGCGGTCAAGACAAAGGCGAAGAAGTCCATCGCGAATTTCAAGATCCGCAAGGGGCAGGAGATCGGCGCCCGCGTGACGCTCAGGGGAGACCAGATGTGGGAGTTCCTCGACAGGCTGATGAATGTCGCACTTCCGCGCGTCAAGGATTTCCGTGGTGTCAATCCGAATGGATTCGATGGTCATGGCAATTATACTCTTGGTCTTACCGAGCAGATCATTTTCCCGGAAATTGATTTCGACAAGATCGAGAAGGTTATGGGGCTTAGCGTCTCGATTGTGACAACGGCCGAGACTGACACGGAGGCGAAGAGCCTTCTTGCNCAAGCTGGGCATGCCCTTCAGGAAATAAGGAAGGCGTACATGGCTCGCAAAGCAATGATTTTAAAGGCGTTGAAGACGCCGAAATATTCCACTCGTCTGGTTCGTCGGTGCAAGATTTGCGGAAGATCCCGCGGTTACATGAGAAAATTCGATATGTGCCGCATTTGTTTCCGGAAGCTCGCTTCCGAAGGCAAATTGCCGGGCGTTACAAAATCGAGCTGGTAGGAGGGTGCAATGAGCGTATCTGATCCCATTGCGGACATGCTGACCAAAATCCGGAACGCAAATGTGGCCCGGCACGAGAAAGTCGACATCCCGACTTCCAAGCTCAAGCTCGAGATCGTGAAGATCCTCAAGACCGAGGGCTATATCAAGAATTTTAAGAAGATTCAGACCGAGGGGCAGAATTCTATCCGGATTTTCCTCAAGTATGACGAGGAAAATAACCCCATCATCCACGGGCTGAGCAAGGTTTCCAAACCGGGAAGGCGCGTCTATACCGGCTACCGCGAGATGCCGCGCATCTTCAATGGCTACGGAATCATGATCATCTCGACTTCCGATGGCGTCATCACCGGCAGAAAAGCCGTGGAGAGGCAGGTCGGCGGCGAGCTCATCTGCACGGTCTGGTANAGGCGAGGTACTACTATGTCGAGAATTGGAATGCGGCCTGTGGCGATCCCGCAAGGTGTGAAAGTGACTGTCGAGCCGACAGTCTTCCATGTCGAGGGACCGAAAGGCAGGCTTTCTCAGGAATACCGCCCCGACGTTACAATCGCCGTCAAAGATGGCGCCGCAGTCGTGGAGCGCAAGAATGATTCCAAGCAGGCGAGAGCATACCATGGCCTGTATCGCAGTTTGCTCGATAATATGGTCACCGGTGTAAGTCAAGGTTTTAAGCGCGCGCTTGTGGTGAACGGTGTCGGATATCGCGCCGAAGTCCAAGGCAATCTGCTGGTGCTCAGCATCGGATACTCGACCGATGTCGTCGCGGTGATTCCTGAAGGTCTCAAGGTTTCCGTCGAACAGAACGGACAGAGGATTGTCATCGAAGGCATCGATTATGCCAAGGTCGGCAAGTTTGCCAGTGAAGTGCGGTCTCTCCGCGAACCCGAGCCCTACAAGGGCAAAGGTATCCGCTACGAAGAAGAGAGGATCCGCAGAAAAGTCGGCAAGACCGGCGTGAAGTGAGGCAGAGAGCATGAGCGTAAGAGAACTATCAGATAAGATCCGCAAGCGCGCAAAACGCAGGACCCATGTTCGGAAGACCATCGCGGGTGTCGCGGAGAAGCCGCGCCTGTCCGTGTTCCGGTCGAACCTGCACCTCTATGTGCAGGTGATCGATGACGCAGTAGGGAATACGCTTGCGAGTGTTTCGACGATGGAAGAGCAGTTCCGCAGCCTTCGGCCCACCATTCAGACCGGCGGTACGATCGGCGAGGAACTTGGGAAACGGCTCCTGGAAAAAGGCATTACCCAGGTAGTGTTCGATAGAAACGGCTATAAGTACCACGGCATCGTGAAGGCGATTGCCGATGGAGTCAGAAAAGCCGGTATTAAATTCTAGGGGGCGGTTGTGGAAAGAACGAGAAGAGAAGATTCCGGTGTGCAGGATGGCTACACCGAAAAGCTGATTCAGTTGAACAGGACCGCCAAGGTCGTGAAGGGCGGCCGCAGATTTTCTTTCTCCGCGCTGACGGTGGTCGGTGACAAGCAGGGCCATGTCGGATTCGGTTTCGGCAAGGCGAACGACGTCACCGAAGCGATCCGCAAAAGCGTCGAGAAGGCGAAACGCGCGATGGTCACCGTGCCCGTGAAGAAAGGCACGCTGCCTCACGAGGTGACGGGCAAATATAAAGCGACGACAGTGTATATCAAGCCGGCCTGCCCGGGCTCGGGCGTTATCGCCGGTGGCCCCGTGCGCTCCATCATGGAATGTGCGGGCTACGTCGATATCCTTTCCAAGTGCGTTGGCTCCCGAACGTCTGTCAACGTAGTAAGGGCTGTATTCTCCGGTCTTGGTCAGCTGCTCGATGCCCAGGAAGTGGCGAAAAACCGGGGCAAGACGCTTAAAGACATGTGGAGTTGATCATGGCCAGAATTCAGATAACATTGGTCCGCAGCACCATCGGCCAGAAGCCGAAGACGCGCACGACGGTCCGCTGTCTGGGGCTGCGGAAGATCGGTTCGAGTACCATCCAGGAAGCAAGTCCGCAAATTCTTGGCATGGTGGGCAGAGTGCGGCATCTGGTTGAAACCAAGGAGGTGGAGTAATGGCTGATTTTAATCTCCACGCCCCGGAAGGCGCGAACAAGAAAAAGCGCATCGTCGGCAGAGGCGACGGTTCAGGCTCAGGCGGCACTGCCGGCCGCGGAAATAAGGGCCAGCAATCGCGTTCGGGCGGGAAGACCTACCCCGGCTTTGAGGGCGGTCAGATGCCCCTCTACAGACGCCTGCCCAGCCGCGGTTTCTCCAATTATCCTTTCCGCAAGGAATATCAGATCGTGAATCTCCGCGACATCGAAGGCAAATTTCAGGCTGGCGATACGGTCGACACAGTGGCCCTCTTCATGAAGGGGCTCGTGCGGAAGCCTGAACTGCCCGTCAAGGTCCTCGGCGAAGGACAGATCAGCGTTGCGCTCACCCTGAGCGTCGATGCGGTCTCCTCCGGCGCGAAGGCGAAAATCGAAGCCGCCGGCGGCAAGGTGGAAGTGCCTGTCGCGACCGGCTCCTCGGCAGACAAGTGATTATAAAGGCAGGAGCGAATGGCTGGTACACTCGTTGATATTTTCAGAGTCAAGGAACTGAAGGATAGGATATTCTTTACTCTGTTCTGGCTCGCAATTTTCCGCCTGGGCACATACCTGCCCATCCCCGGAATCAATGCGAGCGCGTTGCAGTCATACTTCGCGCAACAGTCCAGCACCGGCAGCGGCGGCATCACCGATTACCTCGATTTCTTCGCGGGCGGTGCATTCAAGAATTTCTCGCTCTTCATGATGGGCGTTATGCCCTACATCAGCGCACAGATCATCATGCAGCTGCTGATCGTCATCTTTCCGAAGCTCAAGAGCATCGCCGAAGAAGAGGGCGGGCGGCGCAAGATTTCGCGCTGGACGAAGCTCGGCACCATCGCGGTCGCCATCATTCAGAGCTTCTCCGTAACCGTATGGGCGGACCGCATTCCCAACGCGATCGCAATGTCCAACCGCACGCTCTATACGATTGTTGCAATCATCACCGTCACCACAGGCACGATGTTCCTGGTCTGGATCGGTGAGCAGATTACGAAACGGGGAATCGGCAATGGTATTTCGCTCTTGATTTTTGCCGGTATTGTGGCGCGCCTGCCGAATGCGACCTTCGAGCTCATCAAAAAGATCCAGGCGGGTGAAATCAACGCGATATACGCCATCGTCGTGCTCATCATGTTTGTCGCGGTCATCGCCCTCGTCGTGCTCGAGCAGCAGGGAGAGCGAAAGATACCGGTCAACTATGCGAAGCGCATTGTAGGCCGGCGGATGTACGGCGCCCAGAACACGTATATCCCCTTCAAGATCAATCCGTCGGGCGTCATCCCCGTCATCTTTGCGTCGAGCCTTCTGACGTTCCCTCTACAGATAGCGCAGAGTTTCGGCGTTCAGGCGAAATGGCTGAGGGATTTTTCCTATTGGCTCAGGCCGGATGGGTTCTGGTACAATTTTCTCTACGTGGTGTTCATCATCTTCTTCGCATACTTCTATACCCAGGTGACCCTGAACCCTCAGGAGATCTCCAAGAATATCCGGGAGAACGGCGGCTCCATCCCGGGCATCCGGAGCGAAAAGATGGAAGAGTACCTCACGAGGGTGCTCAACCGCATCATCCTGCCGGGATCGCTGTATCTTGGCCTCATCGCGCTTATTCCGACCGTGGTGCAGCATCTCTTCAATTTTCCGAGCCAGATGGCGTATCTGCTGGGCGGTACTTCCCTGCTCATTCTGGTCGGTGTCGATCTCGATACCATGGCACAGGTAGAAGCGCTCCTCAAGATGCACCATCACGATGGTCTCGTGCGAAAAGGCCATATCAGGTCGAGGAACCTATAGAAATTTTTGCACAAATGGTATTTAATTGCGTGTTTGCGAATAGGGGGAACCCATGAAGGTCAGAACGAGCGTCAAGAAGATCTGCGATAAATGCAAGGTAATACGGCGCAAAGGCGTGGTTAGGATTGTATGTGACAATCCCAAGCACAAACAGAAACAAGGCTGAGAGCAGGAGGAAGCTCATGGCGCGTATTGCGGGAGTTGACCTCCCTAACAAGCATGTTGATATCGCCCTCACGTATATCTATGGAATCGGGCGATCCAGCGCACTTCAGATTTGCGAGACTACCGGCATCGATCCGAACAAGAGAATCAACGATCTTTCGAATGAAGAGATCAACGAGCTTCGCAAAGTCATCGAAAACGACTATAAGGTCGAAGGCCGCTTGAGAACTGAGATTGCATTGAACATCAAGCGTCTTATGGATATTGGCTGCTATCGCGGCCTACGCCACCGCAGAGGTCTTCCCGTTCGCGGACAGCGGACGAGGACGAATGCGCGCACGCGCAAAGGCAAGAGAAAGACCGTTGCGAACAAGAAGAAGGCCGTTTAACGGAGGGGCATGAACGTGGCTGCGACTACGACAAAGACGAAGAAAAGAAAAGAGAAAAAGAGCGTATATGAAGGGAATGTCTATATTCAGGCAACCTTCAACAATACGATTGTGACCGTGACCGACCTCAATGGAAACGCGATTTCATGGTCGAGTTCCGGAAGCCATGAATTCCGCGGCGCAAAAAAGTCCACACCATTTGCTGCCCAGACGGTGACTGAGGCTGCAGTGCAGAAAGCGATGCAGGCCGGCCTGCGGGAAGCACATGTGTACGTGAAAGGGCCCGGCATTGGCCGTGAGTCCGCAATCCGCCAGCTCGGCGTAATGGGGCTTAAGGTCAAGTCGATCAACGATGTGACCCCGATTCCCCATAATGGCTGCAGGCCCCGGAAGGCCCGCCGCATCTGAGAGGGAGTTACAGAATGGCTAGATATACTGGACCTGTGTGCAGACTCTGCCGTGCAGAGGGCCGAAAGCTCTTTTTGAAGGGCGAGCGCTGCCGGAGCGACAAGTGCCCGATCAACAAGAAGCGCCTTCCGCCCGGAAAGGCCCCGAAGACCCGAATCGGAAAGAAATCGGAATATGCGGTGCAGCTTCGCGAGAAGCAGGCGCTCAAGCGCAGCTATGGCCTCATGGAGCGTCAGTTCCGCAATGTCTTCGAGAAGGCCCTCGGCCTGCCAGGCAAGACCGGCGACAACCTCATCATCCTTCTCGAGCGCAGACTGGACAACGTCGTGTACCGCCTGCACTTCGCGACGTCGCGAGCCCAGGCCCGCCAGCTTGTAAACCATGGCCATATCGCCGTGAACGGCAAGCGCGTGGACATCGCTTCCTACCTCGTCAAGGCCGGCGATGCACTCTCCGTGATCGGAGCCGCCAAGAAGATGGATACAATCCGCCAGGCACTCGAAGAAGTGCAGAAATCTGGCGTTATGCCGTGGCTTGAGGTCAATGCAGACGAAATGACCGGCCGTTACGTTACCAACCCGCAGCGCCAGGACGTTACGGATACTGCGGATATCAGGGAACAGCTGGTCGTCGAGTTGTACTCGAAATAAGGAGCGGAAATGGCGCGCAAAAGCCTACTTAAAGGTTTCAAGAGGCCGAAGGGCATCACCTACGAACAGAGCGAATCGACCGACACCTATGGAAAGTTCGTGGCGTATCCTTTTGAGCCGGGCTATGGAACTACCGTCGGAAATACCCTGCGCCGCATCCTGTTGTCCTCCATTCAGGGGTATGCGATCACTGCCGTTCGCATCACTCGATACGATGATGAAGGTGTACCGCACGTGATCACCAGCGAGTTCGAGACCATCCCCGGAGTGGTGGAAGACACCATCGAAGTTCTGAATAACCTGAAGAAGCTGCGCCTGCGGCTTCCAAACGACAAGGAAGAGCTCACGCTCGACTACGAGATCAAGGGTATCGAAGAGCTGCGCGGGAGCTTTTTTGCAGAGCAGGGCCAGCTCGTCGTGCTCAATCCCGATCTCAAGATTGCAAGCTTTGAGCCGAGCATCCATCTCGGCCTGGAGCTTCAGGTGAATCTGGGGCGTGGCTATGTGCCGAGCGAAGTGAACGAAAAATACATCGATGTCGTGGGCACGATCCCGATGGACGCGATCTTTACGCCCGTGACGAGAGTGAAATACTCCATCGAGCCCACCCGCGTCGGCCAGCGCTCGGACTATGACAAGCTTGTGCTCGAGATCTGGACCGACGGGACGATTCGCCCCGAGGACGCCCTCGGCGAGGCGGGGAAGATCGCGAAGGACCACTTCTCCATATTCGTGAATTTCGATGAGAGCGAAGCCGGCGGCGAGGAGACAAGCGACGAGATCGAAGAGCGCGTTCGCCAGATTCTCAATATGCCCGTCGAAGAGCTTGAACTCTCGGTGCGTTCCTTCAATTGCCTCAAGAATGCAAATATCAGGACCATCGGCGATCTCACCAAGAAGACCGAGGAAGAAATCACCAAGACCCGCAACTTTGGCAAAAAGTCTCTGCAGGAGATCAAGACAAAGCTTGCCGAATGGAACCTGACCCTCGGTATGACGGATTACTCCGCGCTGAGAAATCACATTAAACTCAATATGAAAAAGGAAGAGAGCGATGAAGCATAAGATCGGCTATAACAAACTGAACCGAGTCGCCGCTCACCGCAAGGCCCTTGTCCGCAATATGGTTACCGTGCTGCTCAAAGAGGAAAAGATCGTAACCACCAAGGCGAAGGCGATCGAGGCGAGACGCGCGGCAGAAAAGCTCATTACCAGGGCCAAGGTTGATTCCGTCCACAATCGCAGGGTCGCATCCGCCAGACTATACGGCGAGGATGCGGTCGCCAAGCTGTTTACCGACATCGGCCCGCGCTTCAAGGAGCGCAATGGGGATATACCCGCATTCTCAAACTTGGCGATCGTGCAAACGACGCGGCCAGTCTTGTAGTGCTCGAACTGGTCGATCAGAAGGCTGATGTGAAGAGAGCCGAGCGCGAAAAACGCAAAGCAGCGCGCAAGGCCAAGAAGCAGGCCTGAAGGTCGCAGGGAGGAAGTCGAAATGTCCAAAGCACATAGAGGCAAGGGCCTAAGAGAAGTTTTCGCAAGAGGGCGCGGGACATGTCCCGTGTGTGGGCGCAGCGGTGTCAAGGTTGTCTACGAGCAGGAGATCGATGGCAAAAAGGTCAAGATCTGTAAAATATGCAAGGCCCACATCGCGAATGCGAAGTGAAGATGCATGGCGAATATGCAGGAGCCGCCCCGATGTGGGCGGTTCTTTTTTTTTAATCAGGATGACCGATATGGCTGAGCGATTCAGCAGGAAGCAGGGCTTCCTGGCCGCTGCTGGGACTCTCCCACCCGAGCATATTGCCGTTCTGCCAGATGGGCACGCCGCGCTTGAAGACGGTGTGCACAAGGTTCATCCCCGCATGATAGGCGAGGTGCGCCGGCGATGGCGCGTCCAGCAGCAGAAAATCCGCGTCCTTGCCGGTTTCAAGGCTGCCGGTGCGCCGGGCGAGTTCGAGCGCTGCCGCCCCGTTCAGGGTGAGCGCGGTGAGTGCTTCTTCGATCGACATGCCCATATACAGCACCGCCAGGGCGAAGATGAGAGGGATGGATTGACTGTGGCAGGAGCCGGGGTTGAGGTCGCTCGCCAGGGCCACGGGGCAGCCGGCATCGATGAAGCGGCGGCCGCTGGCGTAGGGTTCGCGGAGGTTGAAGGCGGTGAGCGGGAGCAGGCAGGCGACGGTGCCCGAGGCGGCGAGGGCCGCGATATGGTCGCCGGAGGCCTTGAGGAGATGGTCTGCGCTGACGGCACCGAGTTCGGCGGCGAGGGCGGTGCCGCCGAGGGGGGCGACTTCGTCGGCATGGATTTTGAGCGCGAAGCCGGCTGCCCGGGCTCGCTCGAGATACCAGCGCGAATCCTCGATGCCGAACACCCCTTCTTCACAGAAGATATCGACAAAGTGCGCCAGTTTTTCGCTCTTTACGCGCGGCAGGACATCCTCCGCGAGGAATGAAAGGTAGGCGCGGGGTTGGCCTTTAAATTCAGGCGGAATCGAATGCGCCCCCATGAATGTCGGGACAATATCGGGCGCGCCGGCGCGGGACAGCTCGCGCATCGCGCGGAGCTGCCTGAGCTCCGTCTCCAGGTCGAGACCATAGCCGGATTTGCCCTCGACCGTGGTTATCCCCAGGGAGAGCATCGTATCGAGGCGCTTTCGGCCGAGCAGAACCAAGTCTTCCAGCGAGGCGCCGCGAGTGGCGAGCACGCTGTTCTGGATACCTCCGCCCCGCCGGTGGAGCTCCATGTAGGGTACTCCCTGTGCGCGCCAGAAGAATTCCTCCTCGCGCCATCCGGCGAAGATAAAATGCGTGTGGCTGTCGACAAAGCCCGGTATGCAGGAGCGTCCCCCGGCGTCGTAAGGGGCTGCGTCGAACGCTTCGCGGGCGATGGCCGAATTGGAGGCGCGCAGCCGCCCTTCTTCGCCGGCCCATGCGATGCGGCCGTCTTTGACGTACAGGCAGGCGCCGCGTATTTTCTTTATTTTTTGCATCGCGGCGCCTGCGGCTGCCGCCTTTCCCTCAGGTGTCCAGAGCTCGCCGATATTGTGGATGAAATATGATGCTGTGTTGTGTCCGCGCATGCCTTAAGCATGGCACAGACGGGGCCCCCGCTGCAACTACAGAATGCCGGCGAGCACCAGTCCCGCCACGATCGTCGCAGCCATCAGGAGCGCGGCGATTCTCCCCAGGTAGCGGTGCACTTTCTTCAGTTTCGGGATGGCCTTTTTGTCTTTTGTCTTGAAAATGGCCGACCCGAGGAAGGGCATGACGAGCAGCAGGACCAGTGTCGCAATGCCGAGCGCCGCGTGCGGAACGCGGATGTGCGGCCCTCCCGTCGAACTCACCATGAAAAAGGCGAAGACAAAACCGGCCACCGCAAAGGCGACGGCGATGATATTCAGTATCCTGTGCGCCTTGAGCCACCATTTTTTCGTCTTGAAGTACCGGGCAATGACGATCGCACTCACCATCGTCGAAAAGGCAAGTCCCATGCTCACTGCATGAAAGAGCAACAGAATCATTTTTGCCCTTCCATTTGAATCGTGGCACTTCCGGCCTTTGTATGCTTTGCCGAGAGCTGCAGCGACGGACCATAGGCCCAGATGATCTTGAATCTGCCTGAAGTCGGGATCGCCTTGTCGAATTTGTCGCCGGTGTCCAAGAGACGGGAGAACTCAAACACGACTGTATCGCCGGTCCGTGTCCCCGCAAATGAGAGAATGTCCGACTTGCCGCCCTGATTGACGTCAGGCGCATGGGGCCCGAATATACCGCTCGACCATTCGTCGGAAGTCTGCGCATTGCCCTGATTCCCGACGATCCCGAAGACCATGTCGGCGTTGGCCATGACCGTCGAGGGGTTGAATCCGATGGCGACCCAGCCCGGAGTCTTGGCGACGATCGCCATAAATACTCTGTTGCCCTCGAATTCCCACAGCAGTCTATAGTTTCCGTTGTCGAAGGCCGTCTGTTTGGAATACTCGCCGCTGGAGACCGTGCCATCCACATTGACTGCAAAGGCTGCGGGGACCGACGCCAGGGCCAAAAGCGCCAGCGCCATGGACAAAGCTTTCATTTTCATAGAAATAAAATATAAAAAGTCCGCTCAGGCGGTCAAATTGGAGGGCGGGCCAGCCTCGAAAGTCCGGCCCCCGCACGCGCGGCCCTGGAGATGCAGCCCCGGTGGCCGCACCCTTCTGCAGACAGGGTTTTCCCCTTTATGCCTCCGTCTGTCCCCTGTACAGGGGATCGAGTCCGATCGAGCCCCAGATTCGTTCCAGGTAGTTCGGCGTCATGAGCTCTTCAAGCCGGCCATGGGCATTGGAAAGCTCCGCCTGCACCCTGCGTTCGGTCAGGCTCTTGGGCTCGGCCCGCTCTGCGAGGAATCTGCGCAGATACGAAATCGATGACTCGATGTAGGCGATCTCCTGTTCGCGGTAGTGCTCGAGCCGCGCCCTGTACCAGTCCGAAGCGAGCACATATTCGCGGTCGAAGAGTCTGCGGACTTCCGGGTCCTGGATGCTCTTGCCCTCGTAGTTGCCGTATGCCATGACAGAGAGCACAGCCTTGAGCGGCGGTATTGCAGCTTCGTACGACCCGTCCTCGAAATAGGCCTTGGCGGACTTCTCCATCGCTGCCGCGATGTTCTCGACGCCATCGACGAATTCCACGAGCGACTGGAGTTCGGGCCTCAGCATGTCGTCCGGAAATACCACGGAAGGCGTATCGAACAGTCGCCCCAGATATGTCGCCGCAAAGAGAGGAGTTATGCGCCATCCGAGCCTCGATGCGGGGATGAGTTTTCCCTTGTATTTGAAATCGTCGACCTTTTCGAGGTAGCCGTGGCTCTTGAGGAATTCGGGATCGCGCTCCTCTGGCCCCAGGCGCGCCCAAAGCTCAGGCATCAGGAGAGAGATGTCGTGATCGATTTTATACTTGTGTCCGATATGGCCCGCCGCCGTCGTGAAACCGGAATACCCCGTCAGGATATAGCCGAGAAGCGCATTGTTGAGGTCGCTGGTGGGCACGAGGGGGTTAAAGGGGCCCTTTGTGAGCGCCCCCTCGCTGCCGGCGCCGGTGGTCGAAGGGCTTTTCCCTGTGAGCGAGCACACGAAATCCATAAAGAGTTCGGGCAGCTCCTGATAGTGAATGGGGCCGTAGACGGCGAGTGGCCGTATGCCGGCCTTGGGGTCGGGCGGATTGTTGCGCCTGCCCGGCAGTACCGCGCCGATGGGCTGCAGAAGCGGTCTGTCCGCGGGAATGCGGCGGTAGAGCTGTGGCCCGAGCTCCGCGAGGTATCGCGCTTCCGGATTGACGTAGGTAGGATCGAGCTGCAGGTAGCGCGGGTTTTTGGAGGGGACGCCGTCGACGAGCCTGAAGCGGTTGGAAGCCACAAAATACTCGTAGTTGGGGTCCTTTTCGGTCTCATCGATGAATTTCCGCATGGGCTCGGTGTATTCATAGAAATGAATGGTGTTTTCAATGATGTGCGCGGCATCGGCCCGGGTGAGCGGCTCGAAGTTCGAGACGAAATTGTCCCGGCGCGAGAGGTCCTTTTCGGTCTGCTTGTCGTAGCCCCGGATGATGGCGTCGTCGGGGCGCTGGAAGAAGCGCGCCTCGCAGTTCTTCGCAAATTTGAGGCTCAGGTGGTTCGAGGCCCATTCGGGCAGGTCTTCGAGCTGATTTGCGGGGACGATGATCGATGCGGAGATGTCGTCTTCCCACTGAAGCTTGAACGCCGGCATGAAGTCCTGTCTCAGCTTGAAGAAGCGGTTCATGCCGTTTTCATTCTTGCCCACGCGGAGGTAGGAGCCCATGATCGTCCGCCCCTCGAACTGGAGGATGTTCCCCGTCGTGCCGTTGACCGCGTCGACCGAAAAGTGCGAGGCCCAGTTGTTTCCCCAGTCCGGCTGGTAGAAACGCTTTACCAGGAACACGAGGCTCTTTATGCGTTCGGGAATCGAGCGGAGCCATTCATTGTATTCGTCGTTGTACGCTGGCGATGGAGAGAGCAGCTTGATCACCGATCCGAGGGAGCGTTTCGGCGAAAGGACGGGGCGCGCGTCTTTCCCGTGATTTTCCAGTTCGACGCGGAAGCGGTTGCCGTAATCGTTTTCGATGATCTCCCTTACGGCCTTCATGTCCTTTTCGAAGTCGGCGATGATGATGGGCATGTAGGTGATCGCATCGTTGATCGATTTTGAGATTTCGGACTTGCCGCCGCCCGACACGGTGCAGGGCTTGTGGCACAGAAGGCCCTCGGCTGAGGTGCCGATGAGGCGCCAGGCCCCGGTCGCGGGATGGCGTTCCATGTGCACGCGATAGCCCGTGGGGTGTACGTAGATGTATCCGGGGAGAATCCTCAGGGACTCTTCCCTGCCCTCGCTCATCCAGTGCGCCTGCTGGTCTTCGAGCGATATATAGGCGTCCTCGGGCAGATAGATGATATTGGGGAAGGTGAGGTCGATCGCATAGCCTTTCTCTTTCATCTCGATGCGGCTGCGCATGATGGTATAGACGTCGTGAAGGCTGTGTCCCTTGGATTTGAGGTTGGTGTCGGGCACAAAGCGCGTGCCGAGGTTGTAGGAGGGAAAGACCAGGGCGCCGCCCGCGTGCTCTTCCTCTCCGAGGCCGAGGAGGTTGGCGGAGTAGGAGATGTGGGATTTGACCTCCTTTTTCGAGTAGCCGAAATAGTTGTCCGCAATGATGGTGATGATGACGCCCGACTCGTCGCGCGCAGTGATCTTGAAAGCCCGCCCGTCGTTGTATTTTTCTGTGGGTTCGCGCCAGCACATGCCCTCGCGGCGCTGGCGCTCCGTCGCCTGGTCCCAGTGCGGCAGTCCGAGTTCCTTTTTGGTGAGCTCGGTGAGGTGCGTTGCGAGGATGATACAGCCGGTCGTCCCTGTCCAGTGGACGGGATCGATCGACGCATCGTTTTCGGGAATGAAGGGATCGCCGGAGTTGCCGAAAATGCTCTCGACAAAGTCGACATTCGCCACGAGCGAGCCGGGCGCGAAGAAACGCACTTCCATGGAGCGCTCTTCGCAGTAGCCCGGAATTTCGGGGCGCACGATCGGGCGCAGCAGCACCGACACAAAGGTGTACGCCTTGTCATTTTCGCCCGCGGTGAAGGGGATTTCGAGCAACTCCACGGGAGGGTTCAGCGCCGCGTCCAGAAGCTTTGCGAAGGTGAGCTTCGGAACCGCCTTTTTNNTGTCGGGCGGAATGGGGAGGCCGCCTTCGGCGATGTGGAAGACGCCTTCAGTCGTCCTGCGGTCGCTTTTGGGATTGTGCAGGACGCCGTTTCGCACGCGGTACGAGGTGAGCGTGGGAGAGATGTGCTTGTGCCCGTCGGGCGGCAGCGAGAGCTCCCTCGCCATGCCGCAGCGGTCGAGCACGAGAGTATTCGCCGGCAGCTGCGGCACCCGCGCGAGTCCCAGGTCCGCCAGATACTTGTCGATAAAATTCTGAATCCTCTGGTCCGCCGGGGGAAGAATTCTGGGAAGGAGTCTGTCCTTCTGTCTGAAACTTTCGAGCATGTCGGCCGCGAGCTGCACAAAGCCCGTGCCCTCTTTGGAATATACCGGCAGGCCGAGGCTCTGCAGTTTTATGTTGATATAGGAAATCAGCTTGGACCGTTCCTGAGGGGAAGTTCTGTCGAGGTGTATGCCATGATCGCGCTTCGTTACCATATGCGGTGCTCCTGACAAAAGGGTTGATTCAATTTTAGACTCAATCTTTACAAGGGACAACGGGTTCAGGATTCCAACTCCACCGCTCTATGCTCTGGGCCAGTGTTTCGTCGTGAAGAAGCACCCCTACCGCATCGATGTCCGGGTACATGGTGCGGTCCCTGTCGGTGAAGCGGACCGCCGCCCGCACTGTCCGATATATCGAAGCTGTCGCGGGGGACAGGGAATTTTCGATCGTGGGCAGGCCGAGCTGAATCGCGCGCAGGTCGAGCGCCTGACAGGCTGCGAGCGTCTCCATCGCGACGACCCGTCCGGCATTGTCGATGATCTGCCTGGCTTTGCGCGCTGCGATGGTTCCCATCGACACGTGGTCTTCCTGATTTGCGCTCGACGGAATTGAATCCACGCTCGCGGGATGGGAGAGTACCTTGTTTTCCGAGACAAGGCTTGCGGCGCTGTACTGGACGATCATGAAGCCGGAGTTGAGCCCGCCGTTGATGGTGAGAAAGGCCGGAAGCCCTTCGGACAGGGCGGGATTGACCATTCTCTCAAGCCGGCGCTCCGAGAGATTCGCCAGCTCCGAGGCAGCGATCCCCAGATAGTCGAGCGCGAGCGCCAGAGGCTCGCCGTGGAAGTTCCCTCCCGAAAGGATATCGCCGCCTTCATAGAGCACGTGCGGAAAAATGAGGGGGTTGTCGGTGACCGCGTTCAGTTCCGCGGCGATTATCCCCCACACGTGCTGAATTGCGGCGAGGCACGCGCCGTGGACCTGGGGAGTGCATCGGAGGGCATAGGCGTCCTGAACCCGTGTCCCCGAAGGTTTGGTGGTCAAAAGCGAATCTTCGAGCAGGCGGCGCAGGTCCTGGGCCGCCTCGATCTGGGCTTTCTGTCGCCTCAGCTCGTGAATGCGCGGGTCGAGGGCCTCCGTAATGCCACGGAGCGCCTGGAAGGTCATGGCCGACGCGATGGTCGCGCTCCGGTACAGCATGAGGGCATCGTAGACGGCCAGCGCGCCGATCGCCGTCATGGCCTGTGTTCCGTTGATGAGCGCGAGCCCCTCTTTCGGCTCGAGCACAAGCGGCTCGATGTGCGCTTCCGCGAGGGCGAGCGCCCCGGCCATGCGGTTCCCCCTGTACATCGCCTCGCCCATCCCGATCAGCACCAGTGCGATATGGGCGAGCGGCGCCAGGTCTCCCGAGGCGCCGAGCGAACCCTTTTCCGGCACCACCGGCACCAGGTCCGCGTTGACGAGCCGCAGAATGTGCTGGACCACGAGCGGCCGCACCCCGCTGTTCCCGACGGCCAGGGCATTCGCCCTCAAGATCATCATCGCCCGGACGATCTCCGCCGCAAGGGGCTCGCCCTGGCCGCAGGCGTGGCTCATTATCAGGTTCTTCTGGAGCAGCGCATTGTCCTCTTCCGAGATGATGACATCGCAGAATTTCCCGAATCCGGTCGTAATACCGTATTTTACCTGTTTTTTCCTGACCGCGAGCTCTACGACCTTCCTCGAAGCGAGCATGCGCCCTTCCGCGTCGGGGTCGAGCCGGACCGGCACGCGGTGGCGTGCCGCGGCGACAAGCTCTGCAATTGAAAGTGAACAGCCGTCGATGACCACTTCGTCCATGCTTCCGAGTATACCTCATAAGAAGGGCCTATGGACAGGCGCAGATTCTCTCATTAGCATGGGGCATCATGAGACAGAGACAAGGCGCCGCAACGCTTTTCGGGGTCACAGTCGCGGTCATTTGGGGTATGACGTTTCTCTCGATCAAGGTGGCGCTCCGCGAATTCGGACCGATGAGTCTTTCGCTTTTCCGCTTTGTCATCGCATCGATTCTGCTCGCGCTCCTCATGGTGATAACGCGGATCAAATTCCGGGTCGCCTGGCGCGATGTTCCCCTGCTGTCGCTGAGCAGCATCGTCGGCGTCACGCTCTATTTTTACTTCGAGAACAACGGCATCATGCGCCTCACCGCATCGGAATCTTCGCTCATCATCGGGGCGATCCCCGTGGTGACCCTCTTGGTGGAGATACTGCTGTTCCGGACGAGGCCTCCCAGGCTGGTCGTCGTGGGCATCATTCTCTCCTTCGTGGGAGTCGCGCTCATCGTGCTGCGTTCGGAGAGTGCGACGACCTCGCCGCTGGGCTATCTCTTTATGGCGGGCGCGGTGCTCTCCTGGGTCGCGTACGGATTTATCACAAAGCCGCTCTCCGGGCGCTACCCCATGCTGACCATTACGTTTTGGCAGATGGTGATCGGCGCCATAGGATGCATTCCCTTTGCGGCTGTAGAGCGGCAGGTGTGGACCGGGCTCTCCGCCACCGCGCTCCTGAATGCCGCCTTCCTGGGCATTTTGGGTTCCGCCCTCGGCTACTGGCTCTATATCATTGTGCTTGAGCGCCTGGGGCCGGGGAGATCGAGCGGGTTCATCAATCTGATCCCGGTGGTGTCGGTCGCGGCCTCGTATGTGATCTTGGGCGAGCGGCTCGGCCTATTGCAGATCATCGGGGCCGTCATCGCCGTCACCGGCGTGTATCTGGCGAGCAGCAGAGTCTAGTGCCTATCCTCGGGTTCTCTGCCCGGCAGCGGCCAAGGCGAGCAGACAGGCCCCGTTCGCCGCATCCGCCTGTGGCGGGACTATCCGGTGACGCGGCAACACAGAGAGAATTCGCGCCTCGGTGTCGTGCCACAGTCGTTCATTGTTGGCGAGAAAACCACCCGTAAAGGCGATGCGTCCGCCGGACTGCGCCTCACCGAGCCGGGTCGCGATGGATATTGCGAGCAGCGCGAGCTCCTCCGCGGCGTCCTTGAAAATCTGTTCCGCCACCTCATCGCCCCGATCGCGCTCTTCCGCCACGATGCGCGCAAAGGCCGCCACCCTTGCCTTGTCGAAGGGCTCATAGACGGCGGGAATGAGCGAAAAAGGCTCTTTTTCGCCAAAATACGCCAGAGCCCTCCCGAGCAGATCGGTCTGTGGGCTCCTTCTGTCGTGGAAGCGTGTCGCCGCGTTGAGCGCCCGCAGGCCGACCCAGTATGCCGACCCCTCATCGCCGAGGATGTGTCCCCAGCCCCCGGAGCGGATAATCCGGCCGGCCCCGTCGGCGCCTACCGCAATGGATCCCGTCCCCGCGATGAGCAGAATGCCGCGCAGTTCGCCGAACGCGCCCGCCAGCGCCGGAATCGAATCATTCCGCACTTCCACGTTGGTGTCCGGACCCAGGTCGGCAGCGTCGCGGATGATACTGCGCATGGTCCCCGTGTCTTCGCTCCTGTCGATGCCGGCCACACCGGCGAAACCCGCCACACAGTTGTCTGCATCCAGGCCGGTCGTCCCGTACATCGCCGAAAAGAGCCCCTCGAGCGTCTTGCGTGAACCATTCCAGCCCACCGACCGCGGGTTGAGGCTCGGCCCCTCCGCCTGATGGAGAAGTTTTCTCTCAAGACTTTCGACCCTCAGCCGAGTCGACGTTCCACCGCCATCGATGCCAAAAATCCACTGTTGGTCCATAGGGGCTCCTCGCGTTATTTCATCTTGAGACTAATCACCTTGGAGCGAAGAATCAAGAGAATCCCATCTATATCAAGAGAAAGCCGGCGAACCTGTCTTTAAGTCGCAGTCTATTTGACGGCTCCTTCCGTGAGCCCGGAGATGAATTGCCGGCTCATGATGACAAATACGATGAGAATGGGTATGACAGCAATATTGAGGGCTGCGAACAGAAGGTTCCACTGTATATTGTACTCGCCGTAGAATATCTGGATCCCTAAAGGAATCGTGCGCAATTCCTTTTTGTTGATCAGAATGAGAGGGAAGAAGAAATCGTTCCATACATCAATAAAATTGAATATCGTCACTGTTGCCAGGGCAGGTTTGAGCAGAGGGAGATCGATCGACCAGTAAATTCTGAATGCCCCTGCACCGTCAATCTTTGCCGATTCTTCAAGCTCCCGGGGAAGTGACTTAAAGAAATTGACGAGAAGGAACATGGAAAAAGCTACTCCTCCTGCGGTATATACCAGAATGAGGCTAAGATACGTGTCCTGGATGTGCAGGTCCCGCATCAGAAGAAAGATAGGTATGATGGCGAGCTTGACAGGGAGGGCTATCCCTGCGATCAGGTAGAGGAAGAGGGCGCGGCGGCCGGGGAATTTAAACCGGGCTATCACATAGGCAGCCATCGATGTGACCATGATAATACAACCTATGGATAGCACGCTGACAATGGCAGAGTTTCTGAAGTAGGTAATGAAATTGGACTTTACCCACGCCTGGGTATAATTCTTCAGACTCCATACCTGGGGAAGGGCAAGTGGTGTAAGGAATATCTCCTTTGTAGTTTTGAGACTTGAGATGAATAACATCAATATTGGAAACAGGTTGATGAATGCCAATGCAATGAGACATATATATGCGATTGTTTTTCCTACAGGACCAAATTTGATCATTATTCAATCCCTCCCATGCGGCGGTCGAGTATGAACACATAGAGTATAGAGAGCGGAAATACGATGACGAAAATGAGCGAGACTACGGCCGCGCCCAATCCCATTCCCATTGCGGTACTTCCCAGCCCGCCGAACGCGAGTCGATAGAAGAGAGTTCCGAGCACATCGGTGGCACCGGCAGGTCCGGCTTGAGTTCCTTCCATGGCATAAACAATATCGAATACATTGAAGGCTCCAATGAATTTCAGAATGGTCAGCGTTACCACTGTCGGGAATATGTGCGGAAGTACAATACTCCATCCGATGTGCATTTCGCTTGCCCCATCCAGTCTGGCAGCCTCGATCTGGTCCTTCCCAACGCTGAGCATCGCTGCCAAGAAAACCAATATATAGAAACCGAGCATCTTCCAAGAGCTGATGACAATTATGGTCGGAAAGGCAAATTTTACATCCCCGAGCCAAGGCCTCACCAGCGCTTCGAGACCTATACCTCTCAAGAAGGCATTGATGGGTCCCCATTGGGGATTCAGCAAAAGGGAAAACAGAAAACCAATGACGATTATTGGCAAAACATTGGGGAAGAAAAAGATGATCTTAAAAATATTGGTCCCTTTAAGGCCGGAATTGAGCAGAAAAGCGAAAAAGAGCCCGGGAATTATGGTCAGAGCCCAGGTCCCTATAAAATAGATCGCATTGTGGACAACGGCCCGATAAAACTCTTGGCTGAGAATTCCGTGAAGAATCATCTGGTAATTCTGCAATCCTATGAATTTCTTGGGGCCCACCCCGCCCCAGTCAAAGAAACTGAGGGAGAGGCTCGAGATAAATGGATAGGCGGCAAACAATGTATAGACCACCAGAGCAGGCACGATCATCAATAGATAGAGGTGCTTCTTCACGGCATACTCCTTGTGCACCACATTCACTTTCGCCGTCATTATACAGGCTGATCAGAGAAGAGGTGAAACGCGCGGTCTCAACTGTGTTGAGACCGCGCGCTAGGGATTTGTAGACTTATTTCTTGAAGGGTGGATACCAGATACCCACGCCATCCTGAATTTTTGCAGCAAAATCAGCGGGGCTCAACATCCCTAGATACATGGCCTGCATATTGGGCGAAAGTATAGTGTAGACAGTCGGCTTGCCCATATCGAAAGGTCCGCCGGTCCAATAGATCGACTTGGAAGCGATGCTCATAGCAGCCTTATAACACTCTACAAGCACAGGCTTGTCGGCTGGCATGGTGACTCCCTTCACTGCGGTCATTTCGCCTGTTTCCTCGCTGAAAAGCTTGCCGAATTCTGGTGTGGCGGTGAATTTGAGGACTTCAAGAGCGGCCGCCTGATGTTTGGACTTGGCGTAAATGGCTAAAGATCCATCCATATAAACATATACTTTTGGATTTACACCCTTTACCTTGGGCGGGGCCGGGAAAAAACCAAATTTGAAGTCGGGATTGCTCTGCAGCCAGTTGGCGGAACCGAAGATGCCATCGAACACCATGGCAGCTTGTCCCATCGGGAAAGCCATGTCCAGTTCTGCAAGGCTGTTTGCGGAGAAATCCTTCTGGTAATATTTCTTGAGATCATTGAGGGCCGTGAGCATCTCGACATACTGTGGATCGGTAAATCGCGTTTCCCCATTGAGCAGTTTGGCGATCCAGTCCTCTCCGGGATAGGAGACCGAGACAATCGCATTCTGCATGGCAAGAGTCCAGGCATCTTTTCCGCTCACATAGAACGGAGTCACTTTGTTTTTGAGCAACTTGTCGCAGATAGCCAGAAGCTCGTCCCATGTCGAAGGCTCTTTGAGGTTATACTTTTCGAAGATCTCTGTGTTGTAGAAAATACCTACTATTTGATTGGCAAATGGTACTCCCCAGGTTGTTCCATTTTGGCGGATCAGATTCATTGTCGAATCAGGAAAATTGGAAAAATCGACTTTCCCATCCAGAGGCAGCAGAAAATTTCCTTCTATCAGAGGGTAGGATGCCTGGTATTTTTGCTCAATTTCGGAACGGAATGCCGGGAACTTGGGCAGACGTCCCGTATACATGATATCCGGGCCGGAACCTCCCTGCAGCGTTGCGTAGAGTTTTGAAAAATATTCCGAAGAGAGGAATGGTTGGTAATCTATTGAGACTTTTACTCCACGGGACTGCAGAATGCGTTCGACTTTTTGCCACAAAGGAACATCCTGTGGCCTCCAACCCCAGACAGTAACTTTCTCCTGGGCGAAGGAGAATGATATAACGACAACAGCTAGAAGAAGCATTGCAAAAAGCTTTTTCATTATCTAGACCTCCTAGGTCGTTAGGATACCCTCTCCAAAATTACTTGTCAAGAAAAAATTAAAATTTTTTTTCATTTATTGCAGAATGTTTGAAATAATATTACACTAGGAAACGGAGGAAAAGATGAATTCAGGAGAGGGTTCTATCTTATACGGCAATACAAAGAGCAAAGAATCCATGATAAGGGAAGATGATATTATTGAGCGATCCCTGTATGAATCGGTCTTCCCCGGCATTGTGTGCCGGGTATGGAAAGATGGCAAGCTCCTCTATGAACGTGTCGCGGGGTATCGCGAGTTCGAAACAAGGGACAAGATGACACTCGATACAATATTCGATCTCGCCTCGCTTACAAAACCACTTGCGACGGCCGTGCTTGTCATGAGGGCTATAGATGAGCATGCAGTTTCGCTTGAGCAGAAACTCGACAATTTTTTCCCTGAAGCTCCAGATACGCTCAAACAGCTGACCATCAGATCACTTCTCATACACACAGCGGGATTGGCGCAGCCTGAGCTCAACCGTTATTTCCCGGACCCTTTGAAGATCGACAGGAAAAAGGCCAGAGAAATAGTCCTCTCCATGCAGCCCGAGCTGCCGTCTGGCAGCGAAGTTCTCTACTCCTGTACGGGATATATCCTGCTCGGTTTTCTCTTGGAACGAGTCTCCGGTGCGGCTCTCGGACAGCTATTTAAAGAATATATGGCCTCTCCGCTTGGCCTCACACATGCAACGTTTGTTCCGCCTGAGGACCTGCGTCTGCAGACGGCCGCGACCGAATTCTGCTCCTGGAGAAAGCGCAGAATCCGGGGAGAAGTCCACGATGAAAGCGCCTACTGTCTCGGAGGAGAAGCCGGAAATGCCGGCCTTTTTGGCACTGTAGATGATGTGGCGAAGATAGCCTCTATCTTTCTCAATGGAGGTTACTTTGAAGAGAAGAAGATACTCTCTGAGGAATCTGTATTCCTCATGACACACTGCCAGACGGAGGGCATGAATCGAAGAAGGGCTGTCGGTTTTGCCATGCATGATGGCGAAACCCTCGACGGAGAGGCGTGGCCGGATGATTCCTTCGGGCACACAGGATTTACGGGGACGAGTCTTTTCATAGACCCGTCGAGACGACTTCAGGCAATCACACTGACCAACAGAGTGTATTTCGGCAGAGCCGAGACTGCGGACAAGATGTCGGCATTTCGGAAGGCATTCCATACACAAATAATGGAAGATTTTGGCCACCGTGCGTAGGGAGTAAGGACATGACTAAAGCGGAAATTCAGACTTTCAGGGCTTTGTATGAAAAAGAGCTGTTCGATAATATTGTGCCTTTTTGGGAAAAATACAGCCTCGACCGAGAGCGGGGCGGATACCTGACCTGCATAGAGCGAGACGGCAGAATTTTTGACCACGACAAGTTTATATGGATGCAAGGGCGAGAACTTTGGGCCTTCTCGAAACTTTACAATACTGTCAGACATGAGCCGCAATGGCTTGAGGCAGCACATCTAGGAGCCCAGTTCCTGCGGAAATTTGGTAGAGCTCCCAATGGCGATTGGTATTTCGCTCTGGATCGGGATGGTCGTCCTCTGGTACAGCCCTACAACATTTTCTCGGATTGTTTTTGCGCTGCGGCATTCATGGAATATTCAAAGGCCTCCGGCAAAGAATGGGCAAGGGATATGGCCATTCAGGGATACCGACGGATACAGGAGCGTAAGGCGCATCCTAAAGGAATCTGGACAAAACAGATCAGCGAGAACAGACCCATCAGGGCGATGGCCATGCCGATGATGCAGCTCTGGCTTGCGGGGGAATTTCAGGGCGCCATTTCCGATGCTGAACGCGAACATATCATCGATGAAAGTCTCGATCAGATTCTTCGCCTTCACCTCGACCGCGAACGACATGCGGTATTCGAACGGGTATATCCGGATGGAAGCCATCCCGACTGCATGGAGGGCCGGCTCCTCACCCCGGGCCATGCGCTCGAGACACTCTGGCTGGTCCTCAATACTGCCGAGCAGCGCGGTGATCGTGCAATGATCGATGATGTTGCGCCTGTTATGCTGTGGGTTGCGGAACGCGGGTGGGACGAACAATTCGGAGGATTTCTCTATTACCAGGACTACGAAGGTTTTCCGACTGAAAAACTGGAATCTTCGATGAAATTATGGTGGGTCCATGTTGAAGCGCTGATGGCCTTCCTGCTCGCATACAGACTTACGGGCGAGGAAGTCTATGAATCATGGTTCAGGAAGGTGCACGATTGGACGTGGACCCATTTCCCCGACCATAAGGACGGCGAATGGTTTGGATATCTCAATCGAAGAGGTGAAATTGAGTTGACCCTGAAGGGAGGGAAATGGAAGGGATTTTTCCATATTCCCCGGGCTCTCATGAACTGTTCACAGTGGTTTGCCGAAATGGAGAAATCCTCTTTGGAGGTGAAATGATTTTTTCAATTTTTTCCGGCAGCTCGGACGCTCATTCTCCGAAAAGTATGAAAAATAATTTCATAAGGAAAGGATCCCCCATGGACATTCACTCGATCGATGATTACCTGGAGCACGCGGCCACGGAATCGCGCAATGCGCGCTCTGCGAATATCGACGCTCTCCCGGTGATTGAGATTTTGCGCATAATCAATGAAGAAGACAAGGGCGTACCTTTTGCGGTAGAGAGGGCCTTGCCGAATATTGCGGCCCTGGTGGAGGATATTGTCCGTGCATTCACCGCGGGAGGAAGGCTCGTGTACATCGGCGCCGGGACATCCGGAAGGCTCGGTGTCCTCGACGCTTCCGAGTGTCCGCCGACCTTCGGCGTTCAGCCGGGGATGGTGGTGGGGCTCATTGCGGGAGGGGACACGGCCCTGCGCAACTCGATTGAGAGGGCAGAGGATGAGCCCGAGGGAGGAGAGAAGGCTCTCCGCGACATCGAATTTTCTGCAAAGGATGTGCTGGTGGGCATCACCGCCTCCGGGTCCGCGCCCTATGTGCTCGGCGCGATGCAGTATGCCAAGGATTTGGGGGCCGTGGTGGGTGCGATTTCCTGCAATCGCGAATCGAGGACCTTCGGCATTGCCCGGCACAAAATACTCCTCGAAGTGGGGCCGGAGGTCATTACGGGTTCCACCCGCATGAAGGCCGGCACGGCGCAGAAGCTTGTGCTCAATATGCTCACCACGACGAGCATGATTCGCATAGGCAAAGTTTATGGTAATCTTATGGTTGACCTGATGCCTGTCAACCGAAAACTCGTGGAGCGGTCGAAACGTCTCGTCCGGCAGGCGACGGGCTGTACGAAGGATGAGGCTGAGGCGGCATTTTTGGCTTCCGGTGGCAAGCCGAAGATCGCCATCCTCATGATCGCGCTCGGCATCGGCGCCGGGGAGGCCAGCTCCCTCATCCAGCGCGGGCAGGGCCGCCTCTCCGAGGCGATGCGAATGTATTCAGAACAGACGGGGAATCTCCATGAACCAGGGCGCAATTGACACTATTGTCGCGGCGATGCCGGATCTTGCGGACGCAGAGCGCAAAATTGCGGCATTCATAAAGGCCTCTCCGCAGAAGGCCCTGCACCTCAATATCAGCGAGCTGGCCCGTCAGGCCGGCACGAGCCCCGCCGCGGTCGTCCGGTTTTGCAAGCACATAGGCGCGGGGAAATATACCGATTTTAAGATATGGCTTGCAAAGGATGTGTATCAGGGCTGGGGCGAAAAATATCTGCCTGACCTGGAGCTTGAGTCGCAGACACCAGCCGCCCGTGCGCTTCATGATATGACCGAGGCTGTCCGGCGCACAATGAGCGCTCTCGCGCAGACGCTCGACCCCAAGGCAGTGGAAGAGGCGGCCGAACGGATCCGGGCGGCCGGCATGACGGCAATATTCGGCATCGGCGCTTCNGGGCTTGTGGCCTCAGACTTGCACCAAAAACTGACGCGCATCGGCATACCGAGCTCGTATCTTTTTGACACCCATGCGCAGATTACCGCCGCATGTTCTCTGCGCCCGCAGGATATTGCCTTTGTGGTCTCCTATTCTGGCGAGACTGAGGAGATGATAGAGGTCGCGGTGCAGGCAAAGGAGCGGGGCAGTTTTCTCATCGCGATGACCATGACCGGTCAAAACCGTCTGCGCGAACACTCCGATCTCATCCTCGGGATTCCTCCTGTGGAGAGAATATACCGGAGCGCGGCGGAGCTGTCGCGGATCAGTCAGCTCGCAGCCATAGATATCCTTTTCAATGTGCTCATTTCGCATGATCTCGATGGCGCAATCGCCGCATTGGAGCGTTCGATGCAGGCGACGCACCGATTTTGAATACTTATTCATGTATAATACTGGCATATTTGTCATTCTTCCCCTAGAATAGAGGCGGAACTGAGTACCATGAGCATAGACACCCTAAGAATGATACTGTATGCGGCGAGCGCGGCGATGGGCTTTCTTGTCATCTATTCTGTCATACGGCAGAAAAGTCATTTGGCCCGTTATTTTTTCTTTGTGGCGCTCTGCGCGTTTCTGTATATTTTTGGCTATGCTTCAGAACTGGGCGCCCGCTCTTTAGCCGATATCAGGTTTTGGCTCACCTTTGAATATTTTGGACTGGCATTCATCACTTCCTTCTGGTTTTTGCTTTCCTGGAAGCTGTGGTACAACCACAACCCTCGGTTCAGAATGAACCTCCTTGTTTTTCTCACACCTGTAATCACCCTTTTTTTAGTCGCTACTCAGGAATATCAGGGGCTTTTTTATAAGTCACTGGCTGTGGCGGAGATTGAAGGGCATCATCTGGTCATCATCGAGAAAGGTCCCTGGTACTGGGTGCAGAATGGCTATCAGTTTCTCATGATACTCATGAGTTTCTTCCTTCAGTGGCGCGCATGGCGCAGGAAGGGAGGCTCGTATGCCACCGACAATTTCTGGACACTTCTGGGGACCTTGAGTCCTGTTCCATGGATAGCGGTGTATCAGCTCGGACTTTCTCCCCACAACATCGATCTGGGGCCTTTTGGCATCGCTGTGGCGACTTTTTTTATTGCGGTGGCGGTATTCCATTTCGGGGCGCTGAGCTCTGAGGAAGTGTTGCTGTATTCGATTTTTGCCAGTATCGACGATGGGGTAGTGGTTTTGGACCAGGACGGCAAAATTTCGGAATTCAATACCGCGGCTCAGAAGATATTCTTCTGGCTCGATGCGGGCTGCATCGGCAAGCCGGTAACCAATCCCGACGATGCTCCATTGTTCGCCGTGACCCAGAATCAGAAAATAGAAAAAGTGATCGAGCTGTCAGGCTCCAGGCGCTATTACCAGGGCAAATTTACCCAGATCTACGAAGGGCACTCAAAATTGGGGCGGATCTATATGTTCAGAGACATAACGGAGAGCCGGCTGCTCATGAAGCGCCTGCGGAAATTTGCGAATTTTGATGTGCTCACCGGCCTCTACAACCGACGCCGTTTCGTGGAACAGGCGGAAAAAGCGCTCCTTCGTGCCCAGGAAAACGAGAGCTATATCTCGATTCTCATGATCGATGTGGATCACTTCAAAAACGTGAATGACCGTTTCGGACATGCCGTCGGNGACAGAGTCCTCTCTGCCGTCGGGCACATCATCAGGCGCAGGAGCAGGGGCATCGGCTTTGCGGGCCGCTATGGCGGGGAAGAGTTTGTCGTGCTCCTCCAGAAAATGACAAAGCAGGAGGCGATGGAGACCGCAGAGGGAATACGCAAGGGTATCGAAGGCATCGCAATCGAAAAGCGCATGATTCCCGTGAAGGTCACTGTATCGATCGGTGTTTCCTGTTGCGGAGCCGGAGAGTGTGTCTATAATGTCGATACGCTTCTGACGTCCGCAGACCACGCGCTTTACCAGGCCAAAAACCGGGGGCGAAACAGGGTCGAAGACTAAAAATGGAGATAATAGAGAGAAGTAATATTCACACGTAGGCGCTTTTTGTCTATACTATCCGCCAAATGGTCCGAAAATACAAAAACTGGCTTTTCCTTTCCTTTTTGGTGGGGATAGTCTGCATCTGTCCGGCGGGCATTCTTGCTCAGGAAAAAATTCCGTCTGTTATAAATCTTGAAAAAATAAGCGATTACTACTTTGACGCCGATCCGGCGCTCGGAATAGGGGAGGTGAGCTCACCCGAGTTCTCCTCGCATTTCTCGCCGGTNGGGGGAAGGCCCGTCTGGACAGGCAAGCATGCACCCGCTTCGTGGCTCAAGTTTACGATCCCACTGGACAGGCTCGGACCTGGCTATGGGCCGGAGAGCAATGCGGAGGACAGGGCCGTTCAATGGCTTCTGCTTGTAAAGCCGAGCTTTTCCATTATCCTCGACAATATTGAGTTCTATGTGCCGCGCTCCGATGGCGGCTTTGACCGTTTTGTCCTGGGAGCACGGATAAAGTCGGCTCCCGCGGAGCCGCATTCCCGCTATTATTTTTTCTCTCTCCCCGCCGGCGCCCTGCGGGGAAAACCCTGCTATCTTCGCATATCGAGCACCACCGATGTGCTCATGAACATTGAGCTGGTCACGGCCTCTTCCTTTGTGCAGGAACAGGCAAGAAGCTTTCTCGGCTATGGCCTCTTGTTCGGAATAATAGTGGCAATGGTCATCTACAGCATTTTTCTGCTTCTCTCCCTGCACTACCGCTCCTACATTTACTTCATTTTCTATAACATTGCGATTGGCCTCTGGGTGTTCTATTTGCAGGGTTTTGCAAAAGTTCTCTTTGGTACGACGCCGGGTTTGGACCAGATGATGCTCTGGGTCTGGGCAGGGCAGTTTATCACCTGGGGCACCGTGTTTACGATTTCATTCCTGGAGTTGAGGAAAGGGAGCAGGCTCCTTTTTTATATTCTGGCAGTGGCTGCGGTCGCCGGAAGCCTGATCTCGGTTGCGGCGGTCGCGGGCATGGATGATCTTACATTTGCGGTCTCCCATTACCTTGGCTTCATCGTCGCCGTACTGGTGATAATCGCTGCGGTGCTCCGCATCAAACAGGGATACGGTCCGGCCCGGTACTATCTCATTGCATGGTCTTCCCTTGCCATCGGCGGTTTGGTGTTTGCCCTCATNGGGCTGAAAGTACTTCCCGTCAATTTTCTCACATCCAATGCGATGTCGATTGGCATCGCCTTCGAGTCTATTTTCCTCGCCATGGCGCTGGCGGACCGATTCAAGTATCTGGAGATCGAGAAGAAGAATCTTGAGGCGGCTCAGACTCATTTCCGTGAGCTGAGTCTCACGGATTCCCTGACGGGACTCAGGAACAGGCGCTATTTAATGATAGAGCTTGCAAAGGCAATGAAGGAGGCCCGCCAGAACGGAGAGCCGCTTTCGCTCATCATGCTCGACATCGACGACTTCAAAGTGATCAATGACCGGTTCGGACACGGGGTGGGCGACGACATGCTTGTCTCTCTCTCCCATTCAATCCGGACCTGCACGAGGGAGACTGACAGCGCATGCCTCTATGGCGGCGACGAACTCGTCATATTTATGCCTAAGGTTGCAAAACAGGACGCGCTCCGCATCGCGGAACGGATCCGCACGCACTTTGAAACCGAGAGTCTGCGTGTCATCAACGGGAAAAGCCTGGGGGCAACCATCAGCCTCGGCATCGCCGAGCTTGAAGGCGAAGACAATATCGATACACTCCTGTCGCGCGCCGATGCCGCCATGTACAAGGCAAAAAGCCGCGGCAAAAACTGCAGCGCGGCTCTGTGACCGTCCGGATATAGATCGCTCTGCAGAGGGCAGCAGGGCTCTTCTCTACAGCTCCAGTATTTCTGCAGCTCCTTCGCGGGTTTTGGCATGGAGGAGCTGTTCCCTCACAATGTCGGAGCCGAGGGTCGAGCCGAGGCTTGCGAGTATCTGCATGTGCGGGGCCGGATCGCCTTCCGAGCTCGCAATGAGCGCGATGATATGGGCTGGAGTTCCGTCGATGGTCTGAAAATCGATGCCCTGCGTATGGACACCGATGGCCATGACGGGTTTGTCGACGCCGGAAGTGCGCGCATGGGGAAGAGCGATGCCATTCTGCATGCCCGTGGACATGCTTTTCTCGCGCTCGAGCACATCGGCAAGCACCTTATCCTTATCCTTCAGAAGGTGGACGCTGTCCAGCAGACTGACGAGCTCCTCGATGGCTTCTTCCTTCGTGGCAGCTCTCATGTTGATATCTATGCACCGGGGATCGAGAATCTTGCGGAAGGTTGTGTCCTTGCGGATATTGTTCACGGTGAGCTCTCTACGCATTGCGGAAGGATCATAGGTTTCCTTGAGCTTGTCGAGATTGGCATCGAGCTTGACCATGGTTTCGTACAGCATCATGCGCACAAACGACAAGTCTTCGGGTGCAGCCTCCAGAGTGAGCTTTTTCTCCTTGATTTTCATCGATATGGAAACATCGCCTTTACGGATATGGGAGATATCGTCGCTGATGCTCATGAGCTGGACATAGAATCCTTCGCGCTGAAGGTCTGCGAGCAGGTATGAGGACAGGAGTTCCGCAAGCTCGCTGTTGGGCAGATCGACGACAAATTCTTCGGACGTGGTGGCTTTTGCTTTTTTTATGGTCCCGCGGCCACCCCGGTCCAGAACGAGATTGAGGAGGATAGGCGCAGCAATGGTGGTCAGGATCGTCATGAGTATGGATGCGCCGAAGTATTCCTGGGATACGATTTTCGAGGAGAGTCCGATGCCTGCGATGATGAGGGCGACTTCGCCTCTGGGGATCATGCCGATGCCGATCCGCAGGGCCCCGATCTTGTTGAAACCGAGGAAGAGAGTAGGCAGACCGCAGCCCAACACCTTGGCGAGCATGGCAACGACGGTAAACACGAGCCCGAAAATCAGCACCGAGGGCTCCAGAATTTTTGAGACCTGAACCTGCATGCCCATGACAACGAAGAAAATCGGCACAAACAGCTCGAAGAGGACCTTTGTCTTGTCCTGTATGATGAAGGATATCTCGGTCTTGGACAGGCTGAGTCCCACGATGTAGGCGCCGATGATCATCGAGAGCCCCTGCATTTCAAAAATGCCGGCGATAAAGAATGCAAGCCCCAGTGCGAGGACATTGAAGTGACCTTCTCCCCCGATTTTTTTCAGAAAGGTTGAGATCTTTCTGGAAAAGATGAGTCCGAGTGCGGTAAAAGAGAGCCAGAGGCCGAAAGCCTTGGCACTGATGCCGACAATTGCACCTGCGGAAAGACCGCCTGATTTGCTCCCCTCAAGGACAGCGACAATGCCGAGCACCACGGCGAGTAAAATGATGCCGAGCACATCATCGAAAACTGCCGCTGCAAGAATGGTGACGCCTTCGGGCGAATCCATTTTCTTGCGGTCCGAGAGAATGCGTGCGGTGATGCCCACTGAGGTTGCGGTGCTCATGATGCCGATAAAGAGATTGATAGGCGCAAAGAGAGCCTCATGGGTAAAGAATGCGCCGAGCACAATGCCGAGCCCAAATGAGAATATGACACCGCCCAGGCCCACAATGCTCCCGGCCACAGAATATTTCATGAGCATGTCGAGATCGGTCTGAAGCCCGCTGGAGAAGAGAAGAATGATGGCGGCGACATTGGCAAAGGCTTGCAGCATCATGGAGATCGACTCACCGCCGTTTATGGGAAACAGGCCGGAAGGAAAACCCGGAAGCGGAATGGCACCCAGGGCAAAGGGACCGATGATGATGCCCGCAAGGAGTTCTCCAAGGACGGAAGGCTGGGAGATGGCTTCTGCCGCCATGCCGCCAAGTCTCGCCACGAATATGATGACAGCCAGCTGGAAGATGAATTGGGTGATCTGTGCGGTGGGGTCTGCCGAGTCACTCTGGGCAAACACAGGAAGGGCGAGCACAAAGAGAATTATGCCGGCGATGAGCCATTTTTTTGGGGCCATGGTGATCTCCATTTATATTCTATAATATATTCTAATTTACTAATATAATTTATTCAATAGTATTAGATGCGGAATTTTCATATATATAGTTTCCCGTGACAACAAATGCAATGGTCGAGCGGGCCAGACCAGAAAAGCCAGGCCGCAGTCCCTGTGGAGCCCATTGTTCACAGCTTTTGTCCACATGTGAAATTCTGCTATGATAGAACTCTGATGATTCCTGTCTTATTGGAGAATGCCGAGATTGTCGTTGTCGACAAGCCGGCCGGCCTGGCGGCACAGCCTGGCGAAGGCGTGCGCGATGACGTGGTCGCGGTGCTCGAGCGTCAACTGGGCTACAGGCCTTTCCCCGTGAACAGACTGGATAAGGAGACCGCCGGCTGCATGATACTGGCGAAGAGCAGCCAGGCTGCCGGCCGGTGGTCGAGACTCATTGCGGGGCGGAACGTGGCAAAGCGCTACTATGCGTGGGTTTCCGGCATGCCCCGGAGAGAGAAAGGTGTCATCGATGCCGTGCTCGATGGCAGTAAGGGAGAGCAGGAGGCGCGCACGCTCTGGAACCTCAGGGAAGTGTGGAGATTTGCCCTGGAAGGGGCGGGGGCGGCCCAGGCCGGCCGGCAGCTTGACGAAACACGTCCCCGGGATGAGCGGCTGCCCGCAGGAGGGCCGAAACTTATCACTGTTTCGCTTCTGGAGCTTGAATTGGAGACTGGGCGCATGCACCAGATCCGGCGCCACCTGGCGGGCATCGGGCTTCCGATTTTGGCCGACGACCGCCACGGCGACTTTGGGCTCAACAGAGCCCTGAAGCGCGCAGGCGTCAGGCGGCTCATGCTGTGGGCGCGCGAGCTTGCGCTGCCGGCGGGCCCCTCCCTGCCAGGTGGCGCCTTGCTGCTGGCGGGCGAACCTCCACACTTTGCGGCTTTCAGAGAGTTTTTGACGCGCAGCGGGACGCCCTGGCGCACTATAGAAGTGGCGGTGAACCCATGAGAAAACCCTTTGAGATTTCGACAGGCGCATGGTGGATTGTCCCCGACGGGCGCACTATCGCAGTTTCCTCATTCCATGAGAGCTGGCTCGCCGCACACCCCGCGATCGCAGGCGGGGCCCTCCATACGGTCGACTTTGTGCAGAAGAGCGGCTGGCTCTCCGCCACCCAGTATTCCGACGGCATGCTCGAAGTCATCAGCCGCGACATTCTGGACCCGCGCCAGCGCGAGGCCCTGCGCAAACTCCTCGAAGTGAATGGAAGCGCGATCAAGAAGCTTGTCGTCTTTGTCCCCGTCATCGACGGCTGCCTCACGGCAGAGGCCCCGCTCATCGAACATTGGGAACAGCTTTCGGAGGACCTCGATGCCTTTGCCGAGAAGAGCGGTTGATCTCAGGTCTGCTGCTCTGCCAGGATCGACTGCAGGAGTGCCGCATTTTTGGGCGCATTCCCTGATGCATGGTTGTTGAAGGCGACGAAGATGGTCTTTGCCTGTCTGGACATGGCGTGCACCAGCCTGGCCCGGTCCCTGAGCTCCTGTTCCGAGTAATGGTATTCGTAGCGGCTCGCCGCGTCCCCCGACCACCAGAGGTCCGCGTTGCGCCCGTGCAAGCGGTAATAGCAGATGTCCGAGGTGATTATCACGGATTCGGGCGGCAGGCCCGGCAGGTCCGGCCTGTCGACGGTCACGAGTCCGATCTTCCGCTCCCTGAGGGTGTCGAACACCCTTTCCTGGTACCACGTCGCATTTCTGAACTCGACGACGAGCGGAAAATCCGAAAGAGCCGCCAGCAGGTTCGCGAGGTACTTGCGGTTCTCGAGGGTATAGGAAAAGCGGTAGGGCAACTGCACGAGGACGCAGCCGAGGCGCCCGCTCGACGCCAGCGCCGACACTGCGGTGCGGAATTCGGCCGCGCGCGCCTGCCAGTGCTCATCGATCTCGTGGGTGAGGCTGCGGTGTACCTTGAGCGAGATGCGGAAGTCGCTCGGCGTGAGAAGGGCCATGCGCTCGAGCTGGCCGGGGTTCGGTATGCGGTACCAGGTATTGTCCAGCTCCAGGAATGAAAAGACGAGCGAATAGTAGCGGAGCATCTCGTGCGACGGAAGATCGGCGGGATAGAAGGCTCCCTTCCATTCTTCATAGGAAAATCCGCATGTGCCGACCCAAACATTGCCTATGTGCATCGATTTCAGTATAGTAAATATCGATTGCGAAATAAAGAACAGGTGTGCGGAGGGTAATTCATGATACTTACGGCTCTGGCCCGGATTGTGAGCGCAGTGGTCTCGATCTATATGCTGTTGTGCATCGTGCGCATATTCTTCTCGTGGGTGCCCTCGCTCATCAACACGAAAGGGGGCAGGCTCATTGCGAGATTCACCGACCCCTACCTCGAGCTGTTTCGGGATATCCCGCTGTTCCGCACGCCCAATGTCGACTTCAGTCCGATTGTCGCGCTCGCCGTGCTGTCAGTGATCAACAATCTTTTCATGACGCTTTCGTACGCGGTCCGCATTACGTTTGGCTTCATTTTGAGCCTGCTGCTGGATGCGGGCTGGTCGGCGATTTCGTTTTTGCTGGGATTTTTCCTGGTCATTGTGTTCATCCGGACCATCGGGTTTATCGCGCGGCTTGCAACGCTCCATCCGCTCTGGCAGATTCTGGACGGCATCATCAACCCTCTGCTCTTCAGGGTGAATAAGCTGATATACCGCGGGCGTGCGGTGAACTATCTCCAGGGGCTCATAACGGGCTTTGTCGTGGTGCTTGTGGCGAGGGGGCTCGGGGGCTGGCTTGTCCGGCTTCTCACCTCGCTGCTGATGTCCCTGCCGTTCTGACGGGGCACACCGTATGCTCACTTCGAAGCAGAGAAGCATATTGACAGCGCTCGCGTCGCAGGATTGCACCGTGCAGGCGCTGGGGAAAAACGGGCTCACCGAAGCGTTTGTCTCTAAGATCGAAGAGCTCCTTGTCCACCATGAGCTCATAAAGATCAAATTCCTCGATTTCAAGGATGAGAAGCGCGAGATCTCGGAAGAGCTTGCCGCCCGGACGCGCGCGGAGCTCGTCCGCCTGATCGGCAACAATGCCATCCTCTACAGACAGAATCCCGATCCGGAAAAGCGCCGCGTCGTGCTTCAATAATCCTTCAGATGTTCGAGATGGATCGCGACGTACGCACAGAGATAGTTGAATCCGGGATAATCGAGTTTCGGGTCCAGAAGCGCATCGCTGAGGATGAGAAGAGAGCTTGAGATCTTGGAGCTGCTCAACATGAGCCGCGCGAGCGGCGTAGTGTCCGGAGTGGGAGCAAAAAGCGCGTTGACCGCCGCAGTCCAGGCGTTGATGCGCTCTTTGCCGAGCGGCAGGTCGTGCGCGTGCGCGGTCAGCTGGGCGATGCCCGAGCGATTGTCCTCGATGAACTCCGAATACAGAAGATAAAACTCTTTGTCGATGCCCAGAATGCCCGATATGGTGAGCACGAGCTCGTCGGATACGTTGGCTGGCCTGTCCTCGGCCTTCAGGCACGAGATGAGCGTGGGAATCGATTCTATCGCCCCGAAGAGCTCGAGCGCATATGCGCCCGAGATGCGCACCCGCGGATTTTCGGTGGAACGAATGACCTCTTCTATTTTGGGGATGGTCTGGCGGGCCCCGAGGCGCGCAAGGGCGACCATGGAAGTGCTCTGGAGCATGTAGTCAGGCTCGTCGAGCGAACCGATCAGTGCCGGAACGGCGAGGTCCGAGCGCTGCTTTCCAAGAATACGCGCCGCCACGTAGGCTGTCGAATAGACATTGGTCTTCACTTCCCGTATCAGGGCGCCAATAGTCCTGGTGTCGAGCTCCGGAATGGATTCGAGCGCGAGCAGGGCCTCCGACCTCACCTCGAAGCGCGGCGAATGGAGGTATTCCATCAGCTCTTTCTGCGTGAGAGTGGATTCGGATTTGCCCAGTTCCTGGAGGAGGCGCACTTCCTCGTGGGCGCTTGCGCTCTGGTCGAGTCTCGTCAACAGATCGAAGGCCCGCAGTTCGCGGGGAGAGAATAAAATGGAAAGCGACTGGGTGACGGATTTTGCGCCCATGTGCGGAAGATTGCGCATGCTGTATATCACCACCACGAGGATGATGCTTATGATCGCATAATAGAACCTGAAGGACCCCTGGGTCGAAATGCCGAGATTGCCGAATACTTCAAGGATACCGCCTCCCAGAAACGACCCGAGAGATCCTCCGATTCCGTACGCCAGATTGTAGCTCACCGCGAGATCGAGCATTTTCTCCTTCGGCACAAGGCCGAAATAGTAGACTTGGGCGGCGTTCTCTTCCCCGGCGAATCCAAACGAAGAGAGAAAATGCACGACAGAGAGAAAGAGCCCTATCATCGCCGGTGCGGTCATCATGGCGCCCGAGCTTGGAATGATGGCGATGGGCAGGAATGAGATGAAGCCGATAGCGCTGTAGATGATGAAAAGCGGTTTGGAACCCAGGCGGTCGACGACGAGCCGAGTGATGAGGCCCATTGCGATGGAACCCAGTCCCGCGACAATCGAGTACGCCATGATGGCGTCGTCGCCCTGGTTGAACACTTCTTTCGCGTAGACGGGGAGAAACGACCGCCCCATGCCCGAGAGAAAGGACAGGAGCATGAAGGTGAGAGTGAAGGCTCGGAAATCGGGTTTGAGGAGAGCTTCTTTTGTCACACTCCACAGCGACACATCGTTTTTGCTGGAGAATGCATCGGGCTCGGGCACCTTGAAGATGAGAATACAGCCGATAAGGCCGGTGATGATGCCGATTCCGACTGCAATGGCGTATGTCCACAGCGAGGCCTGCTCTCCGAGCAGGAAGGCGAGCACGATGTTCGCCAGAATGGCGGCGACCGAGTTCACCACGGAGACATTGACGAGATATCGGCCCTGATCGCCGCGGGGTTTATCTCCGCCGCCGGTGGAGAGCAGGCCGAGTACGGGGTTGTTGCCGATCATCGCGACGCCGCGGGAGATATGGAAGCCCGCCGTTCCGAGTATGAGCACGAGGATCGCCAGCCCCATCTGGCCCTGCGACGCGAACAGGGGGGCAAACAGAATGGNGACAAGTGCTATATAGCGGATGACCCATCCCCAGCCGAATACCTTTATGATCGAGGTATGGCGCACCATGCGCTTGCCGAGGGGCAGCATGAAGAATGTGATGTAGACGAGGGCGTTCAATAATCCGATGATGCTGTTGGAGGCTCCCATCCTGAGAGCAAAGAGGGTGATGATGGAGCCCGACACAAAGACAAAGGAAAAAGAGTTGAAAAGGTTGAAGATATTGAATGTCTGGCGCGCCCGTGCGAGCTTTTGCGCTGAAAGAGGAACAGCCATATTCTAGAAATATACTCTATGTGGGGTACACTGCGCTACTCGATCTTTTGAGAGAGCGCCCTCATGGGCGCTCCGCCCGCTTTGCTTCGTTCCAGAAGGCATCCATCTGCTCCATATGCTCCGGGGACATGGCGAGGTGATTCTCTTTCATGCGCGCTTCGACGTAGCGGAAGCGCCGGGAGAATTTTTCGTTGGCGCGGTGGAGCGCGATCGACGGATCGATGCCATAGAGGCGGGCTGCATTGATCACGGTGAAGAGAAGATCGCCGAATTCCTCCTCGAGCGCATCCCCGCTGTCGGGCTCCCTCTCTTCCGAAGCTGTGCGCGCGTGCTCCATCTCCGTCCATTCCTCTTCGAGCTTCTGCCAGATATTGTGGCTGTTTTTCCAGTCAAATCCGACTTTTGCCGCTTTTTTCTGGAGCTTGAAGGCTTTCTCGAGCGGCGGCAGATGGCGGTGCACTTCGTCGAGGAGAGAATCCTTTTTGCGGCGGCCTTCGACACGCTCTTTTATCTCGTTCCACTGCTGTACAACCTGATCGGGGCTGCGCACCTCCGCCTCGCCAAAGACATGCGGATGGCGACGGATAAGTTTGCGCGCCCCTTCATGGAGGGCGTCGGCCACGGTGTAGCGGCCTTCCTGCTGGCTCATGTACGCGACCATCGTCGCGAGAAGGTAGAGGTCGCCCGTTTCTTCCTCCATGTGGGGATTGTCGTTTTCGGTGATGGCCTCTGCGAGCTCATACGCTTCCTCGATGATGTTTCCCCGGATGCTCGAAGGAGTCTGCTCGAGATCCCAGGGGCAGCCGTCGCGTGCACGGAGGCGCGCAACCACCGTATAGAACAGTTTGAACGCTTCAGCGGTCTTCTCTGCATCGGACAGAATCTGATCGGATGTCTGCCCTGCAATCGTCTGCAACGAATTCGAATCGAAGTCCATAGTTTCCTCAAAGTTTGCAATGCAAGAGTATAATTCAGTCAATAATATCAAAATCTGCAAACTTTGACAAAAGGTCTCTTCTGTCGGTGACCTCGGATTTTCGGTAGATGTGGGTGAAGGTATTGCGGACAGTGGATGCGCTTACACCGTGGTGTAGTGCGATTTCCTTGAAATTGGCGCCTTCCAGGCAGTCCTTCAGGAAGTCGGTCTCCCTCTTCGTCAGATTGAGGTCTCTGTATCTGATTTTCTGGCGCGGCCGGAGGAGGTTGATCTGCCATTTGCCCTGGAATATCGGCAATAAATAAAAGAAGGACAGGAGAATGAAGATGATCGGCATGACAATTTTTACGATGAATACGGAGAGCGCTATGCCTACGAGCATGATGATCAACACATAATATGCGAATAATGCTGAAATTTTGAACATGCCCGNCCGCCTGAAAAATCCTATGCGATAGAGCTCCACGATTGCGACCATGAAGGCGCACATGCTGTACATCGACGAGATATTGCCCGTGAGATGAAAGGGCATAAAGGCGAGAAGCAGAATGGGGCTCAGCCACGAGCATTTTGGAGATACGGAAGCGATGAGAAGCCCGAAGGTGAAGATTCCTTCCAATATCATAACCTCGGGAGAATAGTAGGGCAGAGGAGGATGGCGAAAGGGCGAGATCGTGATCAGGATGATCTTCAGCACGATAAAAGAACTCACAATCAGAAAGAAGAAAAAGCTGGATTTTTGCAGAAGAGGCAGCGCGGATGGATCGATGTCCGGCCTGTTGTGGGCGGGTGACGGAATTTCTCTCTTCATGGAGTCCGAAGTCTGATTTTCGGAATTTTTCATAATTACCCCACAAAAAATCGGTTTTTAGACAAGTGTCTATAACCATCGACGCGAATATAGTGGTATTATAAGCCAGCTTGTTAAAAATCGGAAAGCACAAGAGCGTTTTTCAGGCTTCTTCATGTCGACAAAACAAAAACATTTTCAAAAATGTCTAAGCCATGGTTAGGCCATGGCTTTTTTATTGTGTGCTCTTGTGCCGGGAAGCGCCCAGTTTGGCTATAAGCCTCATAATCAGCAGCGCCGCGGCTATGCCGATGATGTCCGCGATGAAATCCTTTATGTCGAAATGCCGTGTCTGGGTGATAAGCTGGCTCATCTCGGTGAGAATGGCAAATACGCCGATCAAAGCGAGGCTGAGGAAAAACGGCGGGCTCTTTTTTTCCCATATCCGGTATTCAGCGCAGAAGATGGCGGTCACAGACCCGAAGAGCACTGCGTGCACCACTTTGTCGATCTCGATTATGCCGCGCGGTGTTTTGGGGAAGACCTGGGAGGGGAGGAGAAGCAGTACGAGCACTGAAACCGAGCTCGCAATAGTCCACTTATACGATTTTATTACATCCATGAAGTGACATCACTTTAAAAGAAAAGCATGGAAAAGGTCAATGCGGCCGGAGCTTGGCGCCGGGCTTTGAAAAAAGAGGGCCGCCCCATGATCGGGCGGCCCTCCGGTTCGCTCGGCAGGATGCCGCGGCAGAAGCCGTTCAGAACGGCCTGTCCGCGATGTAGCGATACTCTTTGTAGCGGCGCTCAAGCAAGCCGCACTGTTTTTCGAGGAGCATTTTTGCACGCTCGGGGTTGGCCTGCACAAGGCTCTTGAAGCGCACTTCCGCGTACATGTACTGCTCGAGCAGGGAGTAATCGGGCTCTCTCGAATCGAGCTGGAACGGGTTCTTGCCCTCTGCCTTGAGGCGGGGATCGTATCGGTACAGTGGCCATACGCCGCTCTGGACCGCGATCTTCTGCTGATTCATTCCCTTCATCATGTCGATGCCGTGGTTGATGCAGTGCGAGTAGGCGATGATGATGGACGGACCGCTGTAGCTCTCGGCTTCGCGGAAGGCCTTGATCGCCTGGCCCATGTTGGAGCCGAGCGCGATCTGGGCGGTGTAGACGTAACCGTAGCTCATCGCGATCATGCCGAGGTCTTTCTTGAAGGTGTCCTTTCCGGCAGTGGCGAACCGGGCGATTGCGCCGATCGGCGTCGCCTTGGAGGCCTGGCCGCCCGTGTTCGAGTAGACTTCGGTGTCGAGCACGAGGATATTCACGTTTTTGCCGGATGCGATGACGTGGTCGAGGCCGCCGAAACCGATATCGTATGCCCAGCCGTCGCCGCCGAGTACCCACACGGAGCGACGGATGAGGGCGTCGGCGACATTGTCGAGTTCCTTTGCCCAGTCCTCTTTTTTGCCGGCAAGGGCCTTGCGGAGTGCGGCGACATCGGCGCGCTGCGCATCGATCTGCTCGTCGTTCTCCTGTACGTTTGTCAGAAGCCGGTCGGCGAGGTCCGCGGGGACGCCCTTGTCCCTGGCCGCGCCGAGGAGCTCGCGGGCGTACTCGTTCTGCTTGTCCGCGGTGAGGCGCATCCCGTAGCCGAACTCGGCGGCGTCTTCGAAGAGGCTGTTGGACCATGCCGGGCCGCGACCGTCGGCGCGCTTGGCGTAGGGCGTGGTCGGCAGGTTGCCGCCGTAGATCGAGGAACAGCCGGTCGCGTTCGCCATCACGGCGCGGTCGCCGAAGAGTTGGCTGACAAGTTTGACATAGGGGGTCTCGCCGCAGCCTGCGCATGCGCCGGAGAACTCGAAGAGCGGGCGCTTCATCGCGATGCCCTTCGGAATGGAGAGGTTGAGCACCTTGTTGTCGGTTTCAGGAAGAGAGAGGAAGAAGTCCCAGTTCTCTTTTTCGGTCTCGCGAAGCTCGATCTGCGGCCCGAAGTTGATGGCCTTTCTGCCGGGGTTGGCCTTGTCGATCGCCGGGCAGATGTTGATGCATGCGCCGCAGCCTGTGCAGTCTTNCGGGGCGATCTGCACCGTGACCTTGAGGCCGGCGAGCTCCTTGCCCTTGCCGTCGGCGCTCTTGAATGTCGCCGGCGCCTTGGCGAGCAGGGCCGGATCGTAGGCTTTCATGCGGATGACTGCGTGAGGACAGACCATGGTGCAGTTGCCGCACTGGATACAGACCGTAGGCTCCCAGACCGGGATCTTTTCGGCGATATTGCGCTTCTCGTACTGCGTGGTGGCGGTGGGGAAGGTTCCGTCGAGAGGAATCTTTGAGACAGGCAGTCTCTCTCCGCGCTGGGCGATCAGTTCGCCGAGCGTTTCGCGCACGAAGGCCGGCGCAGTCTCGGGCACTGGAGGAAGCATGTGCTTTTCGCTCGTGGCCTTGCCAATCTTGACTTCCTGGGTGGCATTGAGGGCCAGATCGATGGCGTTGATGTTCTTCTGGACGATGTCCGCGCCTTTGCGCATGTATGTTTTCTTGGTGTATTTCTTGATGAGACCTACAGCCTCTTCTTCGGGCAGGACACCGGAAATCTTGAAGAAGGCGGTCTGCATGATGGTGTTGATGCGCGAGCCCATGCCCGACCTGTCGGCGATGCTCATCGCGTCGATGACATAGAATTGGAGTTTCTTGTCGATGATCTGCTTCTGCACTTCGACCGGCAGGTTGTCCCAGACTTCTTCGGCGGAGAAGGGGCTGTTGAGGAGGAACGTGCCGCCATCCTTGAGGTTGGAGAGCATATCGATCCTCTCGAGGAAGCTGAACTTGTGGCATGCGAGGAAGTCGGCCTTTCCGATGAGGTAGGATTTTCTGATCAGCTTCGGGCCGAAGCGGAGATGGCTGATGGTGTAGGTGCCGGCTTTCTTGGAATCGTAGACGAAGTATCCCTGGGCGGAGTTGTCGGTGTCGTCGCCGATGATCTTGATCGAGTTCTTGTTGGCGCCGACCGTGCCGTCGGAACCGAGTCCATAGAACAGACACTGCACGATGCCGTCGCCCGGCAGGTGGAAGTGCTCGTCGAAGGGGAGACTCGTGAAGCTGACATCGTCGTTGATGCCGACGGTGAAGTGATTCTTCGGCTCTGCGGCTTTGAGATTGTCGAACACCGCCTTGACCATCGCCGGCGTAAACTCGTAGGAACCAAGGCCGTAGCGGCCGCCGACCACTGTCGGCCAGCCCTTGAAGGGCGCCGTGCCGTTGCTCATCGCTTCGCCGATGGCGGTGCGCACGTCTTCATAGAGCGGCTCGCCGATGGCGCCGGGCTCCTTGGTTCTGTCGAGTACGGCGATCGACTTGACTGTCGCGGGAATTGCCGCGACGAAGTGCCGTACGGAGAAGGGGCGGAAGAGGTGGACTTTTACGACACCGACTTTCTCGCCCTGCTTGGCGAGGTATTGGGCGGTTTCCTCGGCCGTGTCGGCCGCTGACCCCATGAGAATGACGATGCGGTCGGCGTCGGGGGCGCCTGCATAATCGAAGAGCTTGTAGCTGCGGCCAGTGAGCTCGGCAAACTGCTGTATCGTCTCTTCGACGATGCCGGGGACCGCTTCGTAGAGCTTATTGGTAGCTTCGCGGCCCTGGAAGTACACATCGGGGTTCTGGCTGGTGCCGCGGATTTCGGGATGTTCGGGATTGAGCCCGCGCGCTCGGTGTTCGCGGACCTTTTCTTCGGGGATCATCGCCCGCATGACATCGTAGGAGAGCTCCTCGATCTTGGCGACTTCGTGCGAAGTCCTAAAACCGTCGAAGAAGTGGAGAAATGGAACGCGCGCCTTGAGGGTCGCCGCGTGAGCGATGAGCGCGAAGTCCATGACTTCCTGAACGTTGTTGGAGGAGAGGATCGCCCAGCCGGTCTGTCGGGTAGCCATCACATCCTGGTGATCGCCGAAAATCGAGAGCGCGTGCGTCGCAACCGCTCGGGCCGCGATATGGAACACGGTGGAGATCGCTTCACCGGCGATCTTGTACATATTCGGGATCATGAGTAAAAGGCCCTGCGACGCGGTGAAGGTCGTGGAGAGCGCACCGGTCGTGAGCGCGCCGTGGACTGCGCCCGCTGCGCCGGCTTCCGACTGCATTTCGACTACCTGAGGTACGGTCCCCCAGATATTTTTTCTTCCCATCGAAGAGAATTCGTCGGCAAGCTCTCCCATGGGCGAAGAGGGCGTAATGGGATAGATCGCGATAACATCAGAACATGCATGCGCGACGTGAGCCGCGGCGGCATTACCGTCGATCATTACCATTTTCTTGTTATTCATTGTGGCGTTCCTCTGGGAAATAAGATTGTTGAGAGCGGCCCTGGAATGAGGCCGCAGTAATCCTACAACCATTTGCCAGATATTTCAATAGCGATGCGAAAGGGCCGGGACATGTTCGATTTTTATGCATTCCCGGCCGGTTCTGCGCGGTGCTGCACGATTCTGCGCCGCGACATTATTCGAGCACTGCGCCACTCATGCCCGACGTGACGACTCTCCGGTACCGGCTGAGGAAAGGGCTGTCGACAGCCTGCACATATGGTTTCCACGCGGCGCGGCGGCGGGCGAGTTCGGCTTCATCCACCAGGAGATCGATTTTTTTGCCGGGGATATCGATGTGGATCGGGTCGCCTTCCCGCACGAGGGCGATGGGCCCGCCCGCCGCCGCTTCGGGCGAGATGTGGCCGATCGACGCGCCGCGCGATGCGCCGGAGAATCTGCCGTCGGTGATGAGCGCGACGGTCTTGTCCATGCCCATGCCGGCCAGCGCCGACGTCGGGCTGAGCATCTCGCGCATGCCCGGGCCGCCCTTGGGGCCTTCGTAGCGGATCACAAGGACGTCGCCCTCGACGATCTTCCGCGCCTGGATGGCCGCGAAGGCCTCTTCTTCGCTGTCGAAGACTCTTGCAGGGCCCGTGTGCACGAGCATCTCGGGCGCCACGGCCGACTGCTTCACGACTGCGCCGTCGGGGGCGAGGGAGCCGCGGAGAACCGCGAGTCCGCCCGTCGCGTGATAGGGCCTGTCCAGCGGCCTGATGACCTCGTCGTCCACGACGCGCGCGCCTGCGATGTTCTCCCCCTGTGTCGCGCCGGTGACCGTGAGGCAGTTTTCGTGGAGCAGGCCTCCGCGCGCGAGGCGGGCCATCACGGCCTGCACGCCGCCCGCCCGGTACAGGTCCTGGATATGGTAGGAGCCTCCCGGCGACATGCTGCAGATGTGCGGCACCTTTCCGCCCAGTTCGTTGAAGAGCTCGAGGTCGAGGCTCAGACCCGCGGCCCAGGCGATGGCGGGGAGGTGGAGGGCGGTGTTCGTGGACCCTCCCAGGGCGAGGTCGACGGCCACGGCGTTCTCGAAGGCCTCGCGGGTGAGGATGTCGCGCGGCTTTATGTCCTTCTCGATGAGGGCCATCACCGCCCTTCCCGCGTCCTTCGCGAGCCTCTCCCGCTCGGCGTGCACGGCCGGAATGCTCCCGTTGCCGGGCAGGCCCAGTCCGAGCGCTTCCATCATGCAGTTCATCGTGTTGGCGGTGAACATGCCCGCGCATGAGCCGCAGCCGGGGCATGCCGCATTCTCGACTTCCAGGAGGTCGGCGTCGCTCGCCTTCCCCGCGATGTGCTTGCCCACGGTCTCAAAGACGGTGTTGAGGTCGATTTCTCTTCCATGCAGCGTTCCCGTGAGCATCGGCCCACCCGATATGACGATGGAGGGGATGTTCAGCCTGGCCGCGGCCATCGCCATGCCGGGGATGATCTTGTCGCAGTTCGTCACGAGCACGAGGGCATCGAAGGCATGTGCCTGCGCCATCACTTCGATCGAGTCCATGATGAGCTCGCGCGACGGCAGGGAGAATTTCATGCCGAGGTGGTTCATTGCGATGCCGTCGCATACGCCGATGGTCGGGAACTCGATGGGCAACCCTCCTGCGGCGTAGATGCCGGCCTTCACCGCTTCGGTGATCCGCCTGAGGTGGACGTGGCCCGGAATGATCTGGTTGTACGCGTTGGCGACGCCGACCCATGGCCGCTCGATTTCCCAGTCGCAGTATCCGGCGGCCTTGAGCAGTGACCTGTGCGGCGCCCTCTCGGGTCCCGTTTTTGCTCTATCGCTTCTCATCATAGTTCACCTCTCGATGGCCCGGACCACGGCTTCGCCCATGGCGCGCGTACCGAGCACGATCTCTCCGGCCGCTCCCGTGGCGATATCGGCGCAGCGGCGGCCGGCCGCCAGGACCGAAGAGACCGCCCGCTCGATCAGCGCCGCCTCGGCGCCGCGCCCCAGGCCGTAGGATAAGAGCATTGCAGCCGAAAGGATGGTGGCGAGAGGATTGGCCTGGTCTTTGCCCGCAAGATCGGGGGCCGAACCGTGGATCGGCTCGAAGATGCCGGGGCCGGCGTCGCCGATGCTTGCGCTCGGCAGCATCCCGATGGAACCCGTGATCATACTGGCCTCGTCGGACAGAATGTCGCCGAACATGTTGCTCGTCGCGATGACGTCGAACTGACCGGGATTGCGGACAAGCTGCATGGCGCAGTTGTCGACATACATGAAGCTCGTCTCGACGTCGGGGTAGCGGGCGGCGACATCCCGGGCTCTCTGACGCCAGAGCCGGCTCGACTCGAGCACATTCGCCTTGTCGACGACGCACAGTTTTCTTTTTCTCGATCTGGCCGCGCGGTAGGCGATGTCGAGCAGTCGCTCGATTTCAGCCTTGGTATAGCGCTCGGTGTCCCATGCGGCTTCGCCGTCGGGGCTTGTGCCGCGCTCGCCGAAGTAAATACCGCCCGTGAGTTCCCTCACGATGAGCAGGTCCAGCCCTCCGGCTATGATTTCGGGCTTCAGGGGGCAGGCCGCCGCAAGCTCGGTGAATATCCTGGCGGGCCTCAGATTGGCATAGACGCCCATGGCGGCGCGAAGGCCGAGGAGGCCCGCTTCCGGGCGCAGATTGCCGGGAAGGCTGTCCCAGCGCGGGCCGCCGACCGCGCCCAGAAGGACCGCATCGGCAGAGCGGCAGGCCTCCAGGGTCGACTCCGGCAGCGGGGAGCCCGTAGCGTCGATGGCCGCGCCGCCCATAGGCGACGCTACAAACTCGACGGTGAAGCCCGAGACCCTCGCGACGGTCCGGAGCACTTTTACCGCTTCGGCGACGACGTCCGGGCCTATGCCGTCCCCGGAAATGGTTGCGATTGTACACTTCATCTCAGTCTCCTTCCTGTCTGACACCGGTACGGGCGCCGGAGTTCAGCAGTTTTTTCCTGGTGTAGGGTATGAGGCCCCCCGTGGCCATGATATCCCGCACGAATGGAGGGAAGAGCGCTGCCCGATACTGCCTGTCCCGGGTCAGGTTGTGAATTTCACCCGACTCGAAGTCCACGCTGAGCATGTCGCCGCTCTGGATCTCCGCAGCGGCCTGCGGACATTCGAGTATCGCGAGGCCGATGTTGATGGCGTTGCGGTAGAAGATGCGCGCAAAGCTGCCTGCGATGACGCATGCGACACCCGAGGCCTTTATCGCGATGGGGGCGTGCTCCCGCGACGAGCCGCAGCCGAAATTCTCGCCGGCGACGATGATGTCGCCCTGTAAAACTCCCGCAGCAAAGCCGGGGTCGATATCTTCCATGCAGTGTGCGGCGAGCTCCGCCGGATCGCTTGTCGTCAGGTACCTTGCGGGCACGATGACGTCGGTGTCCACGTTATCCCCGTATTTCCAGACTCTACATCCTTGTTTCATGGTCCCTTCCTTTACGCTTTCGCAGTCGTTTCGAAGTAGCCGCGCGGGGGAGCTGGGGCGATCTCGCCGGGATCGACGATGCAGCCCGCGAGGGCGCACGCGGCGGCGGTCGCCGGGCTGGCCAGATACACCTCGGAGCCGGGGTGGCCCATGCGGCCCACGAAGTTCCTGTTGGTCGTGGCCACCGCGCGCTCGCCGTCGGCGAGTATGCCCATGTGACCGCCGAGACAGGGCCCGCAGGTCGGCGTCGACACCACGGCGCCGGCCTCTATGAAGGCATCGACGAGGCCCTCGCGGACAGCCTGCCTGTAGATCTGCTGGGTGGCGGGGATGACGATGCAGCGGATACCGGGAGCGACCGACCGGCCCTTCAGGAGAAAGGCAGCCGCGCGAAGGTCTTCGATGCGTCCGTTGGTGCAGGAACCGATGACGACTTGGTCGATCGGCGTTCTCTCCGCGCCGGCCGCCGGCCGCGCATTGGAGGGCAGATGGGGAAAGGCGATCTGCGGTCTGATCGAAGTCAGGTCGATGGCGATCGTCCGTTCGTATTCGGCGTCGGAGTCGGCCGCATATTCCCTGTAGCTCCGGGCAGAGACCGATGCGGCCCAGGCGCGCGTCCTCGCGTCGACCGCGAAAATTCCATTCTTTGCGCCGGCCTCTATGGCCATATTGGCGATCGTGAAGCGTTCATCCATCGAGAGCGTCGCGACGCCCGGCCCGTCGAATTCCATGGACCGGTACAGGGCACCGTCGACTCCGATCGCGCCGATGACGGACAGGATCAGGTCCTTGCCGCAGGCCCATCCACCCAGCGCTCCGTTCAGGACGAAGCGTATGGCCCCGGGCACCTTGAACCACGCGGTTCCCGCAGCCATGGCGGCCGCCATATCGGTGGAGCCGATGCCGGTGGAAAAGGCGCCGACAGCCCCGTAGGTGCAGGTGTGCGAATCGGCTCCTATGACGAGCTCCCCGGGCAGCACGAGTCCCTGCTCGGGGAGGAGAGCGTGCTCGATGCCCATGCGGCCGATCTCGAAATAGTGCTCGATCTCGCGGTTTCTGGCGAAGTCGCGCATAATCTTGCACTGCTCGGCCGATTTGATGTCTTTGTTTGGCGCGAAGTGGTCCGGCACGAGGGCGATCCGCCGCTGGTCGAAGACCTCCGCGACACCGATCTTCTCGAATTCTCTGATCGCGACGGGGGCCGTCACATCGTTGCCCAGAACGAGGTCCACCTGCGCCTCGATGAGCTGGCCCGCTTCCACGGAGGCCAGGCTGGCGTGGTCCGCAAGGATCTTCTGAGTCATCGTCATTGGCATTGGGCGCTCCTTTCTGTTTCGGCAAGGGCGCGAGAGGTGCCCCGCCCGTTCGCCGTGTCTTCCGGCGGCCTTGTTTCGGCGGCCGCTGCTCCGACCGCCGGCCCGCGGTCGGCCACGCCGGCACGCGCACCGTCGCCGATTACGGCGTTGATCGCGTCGAGGTAGGCCCGGACGCTTGCCTCGACGATGTCGGTGGAGACTCCACGGCCGTTGTACATTCGATCGGCCAGCCGTATCCTGACCCGGGCCTCGCCCTGGGCATCCTTGCCGCCCGTCACGGAATCGAGAGAGAAATCTTCGAGGACCGGTTTCACGTCGACAATCTTGTCGATGGCATTGAAGGACGCATCGATGGGACCGTCGCCGATCGCCACCTGCTCGCATGTCTGCCCAGCGGCGGACACGAGACATACCGCGCTCGTCGACGCAATCGTGCTGCCCGAGTTGATGATGAAGCGCTCCATCCGCCACGCGGCCGGCCGCTCAGGGGCCGCACCCCGTGCCAGGGCCTCGAGATCGCGGTCGGTCACCACTTTCTTCTTGTCGGCCAAGGCCTTGAAAGCCTCGAAGAGGCGCGCTTCACGATCCGCGTCCAGATGGAAGCCGAGCTCTTTCAGGCGCTCGTCGAAGGCGTGTCGGCCCGAATGTTTGCCGAGCACTATCTTGTTTCGGGGCAGCCCGATCGACTCGGGCGTCATGATCTCGTAGGTCTCGCGGTTCGCGAGGACGCCGTGCTGGTGGATGCCGGACTCATGGGCGAAGGCGTTCTCGCCGACGATGGCCTTGTTGGCCTGAACGCGGGAGCCGGTGACCGTCGAGACGAGGCGCGAGGCTGCGTAGATCCTGGTGGTATCGACGTTGCAGCGCAGGTCCGTGCCGCAGACGGAGCGAAAGTAGTCTGCCCGCGTGCGCATGGCCATCACTATCTCTTCGAGGGCCGCGTTGCCGGCGCGTTCGCCGATGCCGTTTATTGTACACTCCACCTGGTCCGCGCCGGCCTCGATGGCCGCCAGGCTGTTGGCGACGGCAAACCCGAGGTCGTCATGGCAATGCACCGACAGAACGGCTCCATCGATGTTGGGCGTGCCTGCGCGGATGGAGCGGATCAGCGAACCGAACTCGCCGGGCATGGCATACCCGACGGTATCCGGCACATTCACCGTCGACGCGCCCGCCTCGATGACGGCGCTGAGAATTCTGCAGAGGAACGCAGGGTCGGAGCGCGACGCGTCTTCCGCCGAGAATTCGACATCGGGACAGCGTTTTTTCGCGTACCTGACCATGGCGGCGGCCTTTGCGATGACCTCGTCCGGTTTCATGCGCAGTTTGTATTTCATATGGATGGGGGACGTGGCGATGAAGACATGGATGCGCGGCCTTTCCGCGCCGCGCAGGGCATCCCACGAAGCGTCGATGTCGAGTTCGACCGCACGCGACAGGCTTGCGATAATCGGCCCGCGCACGGTGCGCGCGATCTCATGTACCGAAGCGAAATCTCCGGGACTGGCGATCGCGAAACCAGCCTCGATGACATCCACACCGAGCGATTCGAGAACCCTGGCGACCTCGAGCTTTTCCGCCTGGTTCATGCTGCAGCCCGGTGCCTGTTCTCCATCGCGGAGTGTCGTATCGAAAATGCGGATGATGCGGGGAATATTCATCCTTCCTTCTCCTTCCTTGTATCGAATTTGGTCGTGCGCGGAGGACTTATGCCTGTAAGCGTCGCGACGCGGGGGCGGCCTTTGGATTCAGGCTCTCTCCGCGCGGCCGTCAGACAACGGAAGAGCCAGGAAGGCCCAGGGTAAGCAGGAGGATGGAAATGATAATGACGATGGAAATGGAGACTATACGGGAAGTGGCAGAGGCAGAGACGGCGCGCCGGGCCATCTCGCTGTTCGGACCGATGGGCCGAATGGAGAGGCTTGAATCCCTGACAGGAAGCGCTGCGAACGTCATGGGAGTATCTAGCATGCGTCGAATGTCGATGTCAAGCTGCTATCGGTAGAATCATATAAAAAATGCGCCGGTCTGCGCTTGACCGACCGGCCCTGCGCGAGCATCATGCAAGCATGAGACTTCTTGTGCTCGCTGCCGGCATAGGCTCGCGGTTCGGCGGCGTAAAACAGGTCGCGGGCGTAGGACCGCATGGCGAAACGCTGCTGGAGTACTCGCTCTTCGACGCACTCCGCTCGGGGTTCGACCACATTGTCTTTCTGATCCGTCCGGAGATCGAGGAGGATTTCAGGACAAACATCCTTGCGCGGCTTCCCGCTTCGGTTCCTTATTCGTTCGCGTATCAGACATCGGAGTCTCTGCTGGGCGGAGAGGCGCGCGCCAGGCTCGGGGAAAGCGGACGCACGAAACCCTGGGGCACGGGGCATGCGCTCCTCTGCGCCCGGGAGCAGCTCGAGCATGCGGGTCCTTTTGCGGTGGCCAATGCGGATGACTTCTATGGCCTTTTGGGATTCAAAAAGGTCGGCGCGCGGCTCTCCTCGAATCCCGGCGAGTTCTGTTTCCCCGGATACAGGCTCGACGATGTCGTGCCGGAGAGCGGTCCGGTCTCGCGGGCGATATGCAGCATCGATGCGCAGGGCTATCTCGAAGAGATTGTGGAACACAAGAGGGTGTGGCGCGAGGATGGTCATCTTCTTTCCCGGCGGGAGGGAGGAATCGTCGAGTTGTCGCCCGAGGCGGTGGTTTCGATGAACCTCTGGGGATTCAATACCTCGATATTCGACTGCGCCGATCGCCTGTGGAAGGATTTTCTCTCTGATCCCGCCAATTTCGAGTCCAGGGAATTCTTCCTGCCGGAGATTGTAGAGTCCATGATGAGGGAGAAGACCATAAGGGTGAAGATGCTCCCTGCGAGCGCGCAAAGTTTCGGCCTCACAAACCCGGGTGACCTCCGGGAGACCAGGCGCCGGATTTCGGGTCTCGTCCTGCAGGGAGCATATCCGTCGCCTCTCTGGGAGAGAGCATGAACCCTGAAGAAAAAGACATATCTGCGGAGTCTCCGAAGTGGTCGTCCGGGCGTTTCCCGGCCCTGTGGGATTTCAGACACAGCGAATTCTCCGGGCTTTTTGAGAAAGCCGAGTTCCCCTGGGACCTGCTTAAATTGCTGGATACGTACCTGAACTCGAAGCTCGAAGCCCTGTCCGGGCCCAAAATCCGCTCGTCCGTCCCGGCTGGCGTCCACATCGAAGGCGATGTGTTTATCGATGAGGGCTGCACCGTCGAGGAGGGCTCCTATATCCGCGGCCCGGCATGGATCGGCAGAGGCTGCGAGATACGGAGCGGCTGCTATATCCGCGGAGGAGTGCTCGCGGGCGAGGGAGCCGTGCTTGGGCATTCGAGCGAATTCAAGCACTGCATACTGTTCGGACTCGCGCAGGCGCCCCATTTCAATTACGTGGGCGATTCGGTCATGGGCCGTCACGCCCACATCGGGGCGGGGGTCATCCTCTCGAATTTCAGGCTCGACGGAAAAGCCGTGCCGGTGCGGGCCTTGGGCTCGAAGGGCAGAATCGACTCGGGCCTGCCCAAATTCGGGGCGCTGATCGGCGACGGAAGCGAGATCGGCTGCAATACGGTGCTCAACCCCGGCACGATTCTGGGAGAGGGCAGCGTCGTGATGCCTCTGTCCCTGGTGTCGGGGACCTGGCCGCGCGGGAGCCGCATCGAAAATCAGGCCATGAGGCGCCCGAGCTGAAAGGATATTAGATATTATGGCGCCCGCCGGCCGGTTCCAGATGGCCGGTCGCCATGGCCGGCGCCCTACTGGAGGGCGCGCACCGCGCACGAGAACAGCGTCTCCAGCCCCTGCACCGTCGGCTCCGCGTGGAACTCGGGCCTCCACTCCAGATATGCCAGCGTGTCCGAAACCGAAAAACACGATGCGATCCGCGCTCCCCGGTACTGTGCCACCGCGAACAGGGCCGCGGCCTCCATCTCCACGACGAGCGCCCCCTGCTCCCGAAAATGCCGCACTTCGAGCGGCGTCTCGCGGTAGATCGCATCGGTGGTCCAGGTCGGCCCCTTTGCGTACGACAGCCCGGCGTCCCCGAGCGCGACTTCGAGCCGGCACGTGAGCGCCGGATCAGGGAGGACAGGGACATCTCCCCCGATGTAGTGGTGCGATGTGCCTTCGTCGCGAAAAGCTCCGTCGCACACCACAAGCGATCCGGGAGGCAGGTCTTCGCTCAGCGAGCCGGCCAGCCCCATCGAGACAAATTCCTTTACTCCCCAGGCTATGAGCTCTTCGAGCATCACCGCCGCAGCCGGAGCACCGACGCCGAAATCCGCGGCGATCGCGATGGACCGTGTGCTGTCCGGCAGGTCGATATAGTGGATGAATCGGCCGAAGTAGCCTTTCGCGCGCTCGCAGGGGTATGTCTGGAGCACATGCTCGGAGAGGCTCTTCTGATAGCTCAGGATGACGGCGTCGGGCGCCGGCCTGTGCGAAACGGCGATGCCGATTCGCCCGAGGTAGGCCAGAAAATCCGCAGGCCGGAACAGGGCCTCACTGTCGATTTTCTTCGGCACATTGGGTATGGGCATTCGGACTCCTTCTTCTAGTGTGCTATTTTCTCCTTAAAGCCGGGGCATTGTACAGCCGTGCCGACTGCGCCCATATGCCGCACTGCATTTTATTCGCCTAAATGCGTTTCTTTTGGTGGACAAAGATCTGAAAACACCGCTACAATACCTCCGGAGTCAAAGATGCACGGTACCCACAGAATAGTCGCTAAAAGCCAGCTTTCGGAAGAAGTGTTCCGCATAGAAGTGAGGCGCCCCTCGTCGCCCGGGAACGAAAGGCGGGACAGTTTGTCATCGTGATGTACGATGAGGATTTCTCCTGAGCGCATTCCGCTCACCATTGCAGACGCGGACCCCGTCCGCGGTACGGTGACGCTCATATTTCAGACTGTCGGGGCGAGCACGCACAGGCTTGCGCTCAAAAATCCCGGAGACTCCATTGTCCTTCTGGGTCCTCTGGGGAACCCGACCCACATAGAGCGCTTCGGGTGGGCAGTCTGCGTCGGCGGCGGCATAGGGCTCGCACCGCTGCATCCCATCGCGAAGGCCCTCAAAGAAGCCGGGAACAGGGTGACGGTCATATCGGGCGCGCGCACGAAGGACCTCCTCATCATGCAGGATGAACTCGGTGCGATCGCCGATGAGCACATCGTCGTGACCGATGACGGCTCCTTCGGGAGAAAGGCGCTGGTGACCGAGCCCCTGGGCGAGCTGTGCAGAAGGTTCCCCCGCCCGACATCGCGGTGACGATCGGCCCGCCCGTCATGATGAAGTTCTGCGCGGAGACCACCCGACCCTACGGCATAAAGACGCTCGCCTCTCTCAACACGATCATGATCGACGGCACGGGCATGTGCGGCGGCTGCCGCGTCTCGATCGGCGGCAAGACAAAGTTCGTGTGCGTGGACGGCCCGGAATTCGATGCGCATCTCGTCGATTGGGACGGGATGCTGATGCGTCTCGGCACGTACAGAGAGATCGAAAAAGAGGCCCACGACCGCTGCCATCTGGAGATGCAGATAGAAAAGCTCGGGGCACAGGGAAACGGCGCCCGCGTACCGGAAAAGGAGTCTGCAAAATGAGCCACAAGGAAGAATGCACCATGGACAATGCGGAAATGGAACTTGCCCGGCTTCGCTCGGCCCCGATCACCCCCAAAGTGAGAATGCAGATACCTCCGCAGGACATGCCGATCCAGGACCCGTTGGAGCGGCGCCACAATATGGACGAGGTTGCCCTGGGCTATTCTCCTGCCCAGGCGATGCTCGAAGCGCAGCGCTGTCTCCAGTGCAAGAATGCNCCGTGCGTCACGGGCTGCCCCGTGCGCATCGATATTCCCGGATTTATCGGTAAAATCAGAGACGGCGATTTTCTGGGCGCAGGCAACATCATAAGGAAGACAAATCTGCTGCCTTCGATCTGCGGCCGGGTCTGNCCCCAGGAGACGCAGTGCCAGGCGCCCTGCACCGTGGGCAAGGCCCTGCACAGCGTGGGGAAGGCGGTCCAGATAGGCAGGCTGGAGCGTTTTGTCGCCGACTATGAGCGGACCCACGCTGCGGTCGAAGCGCCGAATGTCGCGTCTCCGACCGGCAAAAAAGTGGCGGTTGTGGGTGCGGGGCCGGCGGGGCTCACCTGCGCCGCGGACGTGCGCCGCGAAGGCCACAATGTCACCATATTTGAGGCCTTCCACAAGTCGGGCGGTGTCATGGTCTATGGCATTCCCGAATTCAGGCTCCCCAAAATCCTCGTGCAGTCCCAGGCAGAGGTGCTGGAATCGATGGGCGTCGACTTCGAGCTCAATTTTCTGGTGGGCCGCACGCGGCCGCTGCTCTCTCTTCTGCGCGAGGACGGCTACGATGCCGTCTTCATCGGTACGGGAGCGGGTCTGCCCAAATTCATGGATATACCCGGCGAGAACTTTGTGGGGGTCTTCAGCGCGAATGAATATCTGACGCGGGCGAATCTCCTCAAGGCATATATGAGGGGAAAGGCCGGCACGCCGATCTATCCCTCCCGTCGCGTGGCGGTGCTGGGCGGCGGCAACGTGGCGATGGACTCCGCGCGCATGGCGCTCAGGCTTGGGGCCGAGGAGGTCCGGGTTCTCTATCGCCGGACTCGCGAAGAGATGCCCGCCCGCGCCGAAGAAGTGGAACACGCCATCGAAGAGGGCATCATCTTCGATTTTCTCAAGAGTCCGACCCGCGTGCTCGGCGACGACAAGGGAAGGGTCGCGGCGCTCGAAATTCTGTCCTACGAACTCGGAGAGCCGGACGACTCCGGACGCCGGCGGCCGGTTCCCGTCCGCGGGAGCGAAGAGGTCGTGCCCTTCGATACCGTGATCGTGGCCATCGGCAACGAATCGAACCCGCTTATCTCCCAGACGACGCCACAGTTGCAAGTTGACCGGCACGGACATATTATTGTCGATGAGCGACAGAAGACGAGCATCGACCGCATATACGCAGGCGGCGATATCGTGCTGGGCTCGGCGACGGTGATCCTTGCGATGGGCGAGGGCAGACAGGCTGCGCAGGCGATCAACGAAATTCTACAATAATTGCAGGGAGGCGGGCAGAGTGTCACGGGGCAGACAACATCCCCTTTTGGCAAAGGTCTTTGTAGTGCTTTTTGTGCTTGGATGGACAGCGGGCAGTCTTCATTCGGCCTGGGCAGAAGATAGTTACAGGGCCGCACTTTCGCTTTTCTGGGATGGACGCCGGCTCGAAGCGGCCGAGACGCGCCAGACAGAGAGCCAGCTCGCCTTCCAGCGCTCCCTCGCCATGACAGAGCGCCTTCTCGCCTCCGACGTCGTCAACGCGGACCTCCAGACGCTCAAGACCTGGAACCTCTTCCGCCTCCATCGCTACACGGACACCGTCGTGTATGCTCAATCCGTGCTCAACACGAGGCAGGACTACCGCATCATCGAGACAATGGCCGAAGCCCTCTATTTCCTTGGCAAGAACGAAGAGGCGCTTGCCGCATTCAGCCGCTATTTCACCCTTTCGCCCGACAGCGACGACCGTCGTTCGAGCGCATATTATTATGTGGGGGAAGTGTATTACAGAATAAAAAAGTACGAGCATGCGGACATCGCGTTTTCCACGGCTGTCGCGCTCGAAAAGAATATGTACTACTGGTGGTACCGGCTCGGGCTCGTCAAGGAAATACTGGGCCAGTACCGGCGGGCCTATGAGGCGTTCAACGCCTCGCTCGCCCTCAGATCGAACTTTCAGCCCGCACTCGACGCCAAAGAGAGGGTCAGGGCCAAATCCTCGCTCTAGTTTATCACGCTAATTTATAAGGAAGCGATTCTTGTCGCACGCGACGATTGCTTTACCGAAAAAACCTTCGACTTTAAGGAATGGCCATGTACAAAGCAGTGATCTTCGACTTCGGCAACGTGCTCTGCGGCGTCGAGAGAGGGAATTTTGTGCGCAAGGCGGCCCGCCATGCGAGGGCCATGGACGCCGAGGCGCTTCTGAACGCGCTCTGGGGGACGGAGCTCGAGTACGAGTTTGAGACCGGAAAATTCGATTCGCACGAATATTTCAGGCGCGTGCAGGCCCTCGCGGATCTCGATCCCGCCTATTCCTATGAGCAGTTCGTCGAGGATTACAAGAGCATCATCGTGCCGAACCCCGACGGGGAGCGCGGGCTCGAGACTGCGGCCGGTCTCGGCGTGCGCATGTTCGTGCTCTCGAATACCTCGTTCCTGCATGCGTCCGTGATCTTCGACAATGAGGTACTGGGGACATATCCGGAGCTCTACATGCTGTCCTATAAGCTCGGAGTGATGAAGCCCGATCTGCGCATCTGGAAGAGGCTTCTCGAGTATACCCGCCTCGAGCCGGCCGACTGTCTCTATGTCGACGACATCGAGGAGTACTGCGAAGCTGCGCGCAGTCTTGGGATGAGTGCCTTCTGTTATGATTTTCGCGTGCACGACCTCTCCCAGGAGTTGAAAAATATGCTACAATAGCACACGTACGTGTAACGCAAAGGCCGGGCGGGCAATAAAATGTACAGAAGACTCCGCCGGAACAGGAGGTTCTATGAAACGAGTTGTGGTCGTGATCGCATGTCTGCTCATTGCCGTGTCTGCATGGGCCGCAGGCGGCAAAGTGGTGGTCTACACGGCGCACGAGGAAACCATCATCAATGCACTCGTCCCGATGTTCGAAAAAGAGACCGGCATCAAGGTCGAGTATGTCAAAATGGCCTCTGGCGATGTCATCAACAGGGCCAAGGCTGAATCTGCAAGGCCGCAGGCCGACGTCATCTGGAGCATCGGCGGCGAACAGCTTGAGGCGGAGAGCGCCATTCTCGCCCCGTATACNCCGAAGGAATGGAACAAGATCAACACCGTCTACAAAGTCGGCACGAACTGGCTTCCCTACACCGGCATCATGAATGTGTTCGTCGTCAACACCAAGATGCTCACGCCCGACAAGTACCCCAAGACCTGGACCGACCTTCAGGATGCGCGCTTCAAAAAGCTCATCTCGTCGGCCCGCGCGGACAAATCGGGCTCATCCTATATGCAGCTCTGCAATGTCATCTCGATCTACGGCGACAAGGGCTGGGACATCTACAAGGGGATCATGAAGAACATGGTCATCTCCGCCTCGTCCGGTGGAGTGCCCAAGTTCGTCAATGACGGCGAGCAGGCTGTCGGCCTCACGCTCGAAGACAATGCGTTCAGGTATGTCGCAGGCGGCGGCCCGGTGGCAATCGTGTATCCGGCGGACGGCACGGTCGCCGCCCCGGACGGCATCGCGCTCCTCAAAGGCGCCCCGAATCTCGAGAACGCGAAGATATTCATCGACTGGTGCCTCTCCAAGCCGGTTCAGGAATATCTCGTCGACGCGATGGCCAGACGCCCCGTCCGGACCGACTGCAAGGATCCGAAGGGCCTCGCNCCGCTCTCGACAATCAAGACGATTCCCTACGATTTCGGCTGGGCGGCGAAGAACAAGACTGCATTCATCGCCAAGTTCACCGATATCGCGATGGATCTCGGTCTGTAATTCGATGATGCTGTAATATGAAGGCCGTCGGCGCGCTCCGCTGGCGGCCTTTTTTGTCTCCACGGCCCCGCGCCGCGCGGGATTGGCATTGATAATGCGCGCACAATTTAATAGAATTTCCATTCATGATTCTGAGGGGGAAGCATGGCTGCAATACAGATTGTCGGTGTGGAAAAATTTTTTGGAGAAGTCCGGGCGCTCTCGGGCATCAATCTTGAGATTGAGAAAGGTGAATTCTTCACCCTGCTGGGGCCTTCCGGCTGTGGCAAGACGACGCTCCTGAGAACCATCGCCGGTTTTTATCATCAGGACAAGGGCGATGTGTACATCGACGGCGAGCTCATCAACAATGTGCCGGCCTATCAGCGCAATACCGGAATGGTCTTCCAGAACTACGCCGTGTTTCCCCACATGACCGTATTCGACAACGTCGCGTACGGCCTCCGCGTGCGAAAACTTCCGAAAGAAGAAATCTCACGTAAAGTTTCGGCTGCGCTGAAAAGCGTCCACCTTGAAGGCTATGAGCAGCGCACCCCCGACAAGCTCTCGGGCGGCCAGCAGCAGCGCGTCGGACTCGCGCGCGCCATGGCCATCCAGCCCCGCGTCCTGCTCTTCGATGAACCGCTCTCGAACCTCGACGCCAAACTGCGCATCGAGATGCGCGAAGAAATACGGACCGTGCAGAAATCGCTCGGCATCACGTCGATCTACGTCACCCACGACCAGGAAGAGGCTCTCGTCATCTCCGACCGCATCGCCGTCATGAACCAGGGTGTCATCCAGCAGATCGGCAAACCATGGGAAATCTACACCAATCCCCAGAATACGTTCGTCGCCTATTTTGTGGGCAAAATCAACATGCTCACCATGCGTCTCGGCGAAGGCGCCGAACAGGGGCTGCGCCGTGCGACGCTCGGCAATCTTTCCTTCCTTGTTCCCGCCAAAGGAACCGAGGATATTCATGAGGCGATCATCGCTTTCCGTCCGGAAGACGTCATCGAAGCAGCGCAGCAGGACTGTCAGAACAAGGTCTCCGGCACACTGGAGAGCGTGAGCTTTATGGGCTCGGTCGCCCGCTTCGAACTCGATGTGGATGGCCAGGAGATAACGATTGACCGCCACAGACCGCGGGAGGCCGATATGCCTCAGAAGGGAGACACGGTGTCGTTCGCGGTGCCGGCGCATTCCATGCTGCTTTTCGATCCGAAAACGGCGTGCAGAATCGGCAAAGGAGTCCAGCGATGAGCGCCGGCGTGAGCACTTCGAAACTTCGCGGCCCCGGGCCNGACATATGGACACTTGTCATTTTTGCGGGCTTTGCGATCGTCGTGGTATTTCTGATCTATCCTCTGTTCGACATTTTTCGCTACAGCTTTCTCGACAAAGTGACAGAGACCTTCTCGATGTCGAACTGGNNAAAGGCCTTCTTCTCCAGGGCCTATTATCTGCGGGCATTTTGGCATTCGATCCTCATAGCGCTTCTGACCACCTTTTTCTCCATGGTGCTGGGCATTCCCCTCGCCTTTTTCACGACGCGCTATCGCATCAGGGGCACGAACCTCCTCAACACCCTCGCTGTGCTGGCGCTGCTCTCGCCTACATTCATCGGCGCCTATTCATGGATCACGATGCTTGGGCGCAACGGATTTCTGCGCCTCCTGTTCCAGTCGATCGGCNNCGTCAATCTGCCGCCGATCTACGGAGCCTTCGGCATCGTGCTTGCGGACTCGCTCCAGTACTATCCTTTTATATCGCTCATGACGGCGGGCGCGCTCATGACCATCGACCGCTCGCTCGAAGAGGCATCCGAGAACCTCGGCGCGCGCTCGTTGAAGACATTCTTCAGCGTGACGCTGCCGATGGTCATGCCTTCGGTGACGGGGGGCGCCCTCATCGTGTTCATGATGTCCCTCTCGAATTTCGGCACGCCGATGATCATCGGCGGCAACTACCTCGTGTTGCCGACACTCGCGTACAATCTCTATACGAGCGAGATCAGCCAGACGCCGGGCATGGCTTCCACGGTGTCGATCATCCTCATGCTCTGCGCCTCGGTGGTCATTGTGCTGCAGCAGTGGGTCTCATCGCGGCGCAAATATGCCAGCATGCTGGTGAACAGGCCGATTGTCAAACGGCTTAAGGGCATAAAATCGTTCCTGGCGCATCTGCTCTGCTACTTCATCGTATTTTTCTCGACCCTGCCGCTTGCGGTGATTGTCTATTACAGCTTCCGGAAGACTTCGGGCCCCGTGTTCCAGCCGGGATTCAGTCTCGACAGCTACCGGCAGATTTTCTTCGATGTGCCCAGGACCGTGACGAACAGCTTTCTGTATTCGCTCATCGCGGTGCTCCTCATCGCGTCCGTGGGGACGCTGCTGGGCTTTGTCATCGCCAGAAAGCGGAATGCCGCCGTCAGAGTGCTCGATCCTCTGCTCATGATTCCGTACATGGTGCCGGGCACGGTGCTCGGTATCGGATTCATCGTGGCGTTCAACAGGCCTCCCCTCATTCTTTCGGGGACGGCGACAATCATCATTCTGACATATTTTATCCGGCGTCTGCCGTATTCGGTGCGTTCGGCCGCCTCGATTCTCAAACAGATCGATCCTGCCCTCGAGGAAGCGGGCATCAATCTGGGCTCTCCCCCGGGGCGCACCTTCAGGACCGTCACCCTGCCGCTCATGCAGGGGGGAATCATTTCAGGCGCAATCATGAGCTGGGTGACATCGATGAACGAATTGTCCGCCTCGATCCTCCTGTATGTCGGGAGAACGATGACCATGCCCATCAAAATCTATCTGTCGGTCGCCGACGGGTATTTCGGCACCGCGAGCGCGATGTCCACAATCCTGCTTGTGGTCACTGGCGTCGCCATGTTCATAGTCAACAAATATTTCAATCGCGGCAGCGAGACATTTGTCTCGGCATGATCGCCCATTGTCCCTTTCCGGGAAATTTTCTATAGTGCTGGCATCATGTATCCCCGATTTGAGCCGAAGAGTGTTCCGGATTCGAGCCTGATTGAGGCGCTCCAGCGAGAGCAGGCCGACGGTGCGTTTTTTTCTTCTCTGGACCACGACATGAGCGTGTTCGCCCTCCGCCACGGACAGAGCGAGGGCAATGCGCGCAACACCTACCAGGGCCGGCTCGATTACCCTCTTTCCGCGCACGGAGAAGAGCAGGCGAGGGCGGCCGGCGAATGGCTCCGCCAATTCAGCCCCGACTGTATCATCGCGAGCCCCATGCAGCGGGCGCGGCGGTCGGCAGAGATCGTGGCCGATCTCGTGCACGTCGACCACATCGAATTCAGCGATCTGCTCATCGAAGTGGACACGGGCATTTTTTCCGGGATCGACGCGGATACCGCCGCCCGCACATACCCGGCGCTGCGGGACAGGTTCTACATGGAGAGCTGGGATGCCATCCCCGACGCAGAGCCGTCGCAGTCGATGTACGGGCGGGCGATCCTCGCATGGAGGCGCATCCGCGAGCTGGGCATGGGCGGGGCTTCGCGCATTGTGTGCATGACGCACGGCGGCCTTCTGCAGTGGCTGATGAAATCGACGCTNGGCGTGCACCGCTGGCTTCCACTTNNCCTGCCGATGTCGAATTGCGGCATCTCCCAGTATGAAATCGAAATAGTAAAGAAGAACAGTCCTGCCTTCGTACAGTGGACAAAGATCAATTTTCATCCGCCTCATGCGCCTGAAGGACCAAAGCCGGTCTTTTGAGTAACAACAGGAAAATTTGAAGCATCCTCCCCATTCCGTGCGTCTACACAGTGAGGAGGTGCTTTATGCGCACGAACACTGCACTGATTTTTGCTGTATGCCTGCTCGTTGGAGCGGTGCTGCAGCCCTTCGCCCTCGAACAGGGGAGCGGAGCGTTCGACCCTGCCCTTTGGTCATTCATCCCCGGCGAGCCCCTCAGCCGGGATGAATGCGCCGCCGTGGCGGGAGGAGATGTGCGTATGTCTCTGAATCGGAATCGAACACGACTCACGGTAAACGTCATCGATAACGAGTACGAGGCGAGGCTGGGACGAATTCCTCCCAAGCAGGTTCTGCAGTTCGATGTACACAACAGAATAGTCGACACGACGCAGGCGCCTTTTATGCCGGCATCGGCCGATGGCCGGGTGCTCGCTGCTGCCGTGCCGGTGACGACCAGGCCTTCGCAGNNTTTTCCGGAAGGCTACTGGGCAATCACTGCGATAAAGCCTCGCGACGACAAATACGGGCCCTATATGCTCTCGACCAACGCAGTGGGAAAGGTTGAGGTCTATGTCAACGACGGTCGGGGTGGCTACATGCCTGTCGGCACGTACAGCGATCTCGGGTATGCCCTGCACTCCAACACGAATGCTTTCGATATATCNAAAACCTATGGATGCATCATCCTGAAGCAGGATGATGTGGCGATGCTCGCCAGAATTCTTCAGCAGGACAGGGCAGAGAATGCCAAGTCGGTGCAGAAAATAATGGTTCAACCGTCAGGGAACAGATTTGATAGATAAAGATTTTCGGGATATGAATTTCAACTAGAGGATAGAGTTTCCGCCTTCTTTCTGCCCGAGGGGATGAAAGGCAGGAGGGGGCGGCCTTGCGGCGAATTTGTACTGTGTAAATTGCCTTCGGTTCCTTTCAATGGCCGGGGAAATCGCTTATAGTGAAAATTGAGGAGGCGTTGTATGAAAAAGAATTATTCTGGTTTGGGCTTTGCCGCACTGCTTTTTGGTATAGTCACGGTCTTCGTGCTCGCATCCTGCAAGCAGGCCAAAGTGGTTGAGAAACCCCTCGAAACAGCGCAGACACAGGCAGAGCAGACCGCAGCCCCCGCTCCGGGCCCTCACCCCGAAGCTGCCGTCAGTGTGCCGGAAGTGTCGAAGCAGAATGAAAATATTCTTTTTGTCTATCGCCATACCGGNTCCGGGTATGCAGAAGCGTATGGGTTTGACACCTATATTTCCCGCCTTCTCACGGATGGTTCGGGACAAATTACGGGAGGCGTCGCGTATCAGCGCACCATCGGGGGAGAAATCGAGGCCATCCACTACAATACGAGTTTTGCAGGCGACGAANNGATTTCGCTCGCCGTCTCCGGCCCGGGACAGAAGTCGTGGTCCGACATCCTGAAGCGCAAAGAGAATCGGATCGATGTCTCGGGCACGCACAACATGCTTGTCACCTTTGGCAAAAACCTCGTATTTTCATCTTCCGACGGAAGTTATAGCGAGAGCTATTCGGTAGACCCTGCCGGGAAAGACCTGCCNGGGGAGATCAGGAAGGGCAATTCGGTGCTGGAGAAGGGCGTCTGGTCATATCCGGAAAGCGGAAAGGCCGTCTATGCGCAGACGAAGCCCGATGATGCACAGAATGCCGAGGGATTTCAGATTTCGCTGTGGTTCCAGGATAANGGCGATTATCGATTTGCGACGGAAGGGCCTGAACCCATCAATGAGGTCTATGCCGCCGGGCTCGCGGCNATGCTGGCCGGTGACCATGGCTTTGTCAACGCGGTGCTTTTGGACCTGATGCTCGGNGAATCGAAGTATCTGCGACCTGTGTATGCCTTTGGAATCTCCCGGCGCGGGACGGGGAAGTGAGCAGGGATTGTCTCGTAAAGGCTTTCTATGATTGAATGATCTTATCTTTCTGACAGGAAAGGACAAAATTGATGAGCATTCATATCGCAGCACAAAAAAGTCAGATTGCCGACAAGATCCTTCTTCCAGGAGATCCCCTCCGGGCAAAATTTGTCGCCGAGAACTATCTCGACAANCCTGTATGCTTCAATGAAGTCCGCAATATGTTCGGATATACGGGCAGCTACAAAGGCAGGCCCGTATCGGTGATGGGCACGGGCATGGGCATGCCGAGCCTCTCCATCTATGTCAACGAGCTGATCCGCGAATATGGCGTGAAGCGGCTTATCCGCATCGGCACCTGCGGCGGCATGCAGGAGTATGTAAAGCTGCGCGATATCGTGCTCGCGATGAGCGCCAGCACCGATTCTGCNGTGAACCGGCAGCGCTTTGGTGGAATGGATTATGCGCCTACGGCTTCATTCAACTTGCTCAAGGCCGCNTGGGATGCCGCGGCAGCGCACAGGCTGCGGGTGTTTGCCGGGCCGGTGCTGAGTTCCGACATGTTCTATACNGAGGATCCCGAACAGTGGAAGCTCTGGGCGAAATTCGGGGTGCTGGCGGTGGAGATGGAGACTGCCGAGCTCTATACGCTGGCGGCAAAATATNNTGGATGCGAGGCGCTCTCGGTGCTCACCATATCGGATCATTTGATCACCGGCGAGGCGACGACCCCGGAAGAGCGCCAGCGTTCCTTCCGCGCCATGATGGAAGTCGCGCTCGACGCCATATTCTCCTGATGTTCAGACGTCTTTGAAGGCCTCTATGTCGCGTTCGATCTTCTGGGCCTGCGTATAGAGGCTGTCTTTTATCCGCTTGAGTTCTGCATTGACTTCCTGCGCAAGGCGGGCTTCTTCGGTTTTGCGCTGCTCGAGCGCATCCTGGGAGACCTTTCGCATCTTTGCATCCATCGAAGACAGCCAGCTGTCAATCTGCTCATCCATGGCAGCCCTGCGGGATTCAAGCTGCTGCGCGATACTCTCTTCAAAGGTGGCCAGGGCTGTGGAGATATTGCCCTCCGCAGCAGTTTTGAGATCGTCGATGTGGGTTTTTGCCTCTTCAAGCGTCGTCCGCANGGTCGATATTTCATTCAGGAATTCTTNTTCAAAGGAAGCGCGGTGCGTTTCAAAGGCTTGGCCGAACTGGGCAAACTGCTCTTCGAGAGAATCGCGTTCTGCCTTGAATTTTTCGGAGAGGGCGGTGGAGGCCGCGGCAGTTTCTTTCTGAATGCGCGCCATGTCGGCGGTCATTGCATTGAGTGCGGCCTTGGCCTCGGAGAGTCTGCGGTCGGTGTCCGAGACTTGGGACTCTGTCGTCGCAGCGAGAGCCCTGAGTTTGGCATCGGCGCTTTGGGTGAGCTCGTCGAGGTTGCGGGAGAGCGCGGTGATGCGCTCTTCGGTCTGCCGTGAAAGCTCATCGAAGTTGGCGGCAATGTGGGTGCGAAGGGTGCTGTAGGCGGAATCCTCGATGTTGTGGGCGCGGTCCGACGCGACCTCGAGCGCAGTTTCAGTCATGCGGTCGATCTGTTNCTTGAGAGAGGATGCCCGCTCGATGGCCGACTGGGCGTCGACTTTGGACTTCTCGAACATGTTCACGATCTNCGTGAGCCGTTCGTGCAGCTGGTCGAGGATGTCGTCGCGGAAGCCATCGAGGATCTGCTTGGCATCGTGGGCGAACTGGTCTTTGACCTTGGCATCTCCTTCTCGATGACGGCCATTTTCTTGTCGGCGCTTTCGACGCGGCGGGTGAGGTCCTCGATAAAATTGTTTTTNTTCAGCCAGATGCGCGATATTCTGATCGACGCGCTTGGTCATGTCCATGAGTTGGGCGAGGATGTCGTCATATTCCTTGAACCGATTGGCAATCTCGGTGATCGACTNCGACTTCTCGTCTATTGTCGTCTGGGCTTCCTGTATTTTTTCGAGCACGACCTTCGCTGCCTTCTGCTGAACGTCCAGGTCGATGCCATAATGCTTTATCTCTTCACCCTTGGATTCAACATAGGACCCGAGCTCATNCTTCAGCTTGTCGCNCAGACGTTTCAGTTTCTCCAGCGAACGGTTATCCGCGGTCAACAAATGGTAGGCGCCGAACATCGCGACCACAATGGCAAGCGTTACCAGATTTCCGACTGAAAACAGCATGCAGAGCTCCTTTCTGAAAGTATAGCGCTCAACGTCGATTTACAAAAGTGCTGCCGCGGCGAACATCGCCCCTTCAAAAACGAAAAATGCCTGAGAATCAACCTCAAGTACTTGACAAAATATTTCCTTCAGTTACAATGCACTCCGCGAATCAAAGGGAGGTGAGGATTATTCATCAGATCACTGTCGAGGACAATGAGCCCCTCGAGAAGGCACTGAAACGCTTTAAAAGAATGGTCGAAAAAGAAGGCATCATCCGCGAATGGAAAAGTCGAGAATATTTTGAAAAGCCGTCAGCTATTCGTAACAGAGAGAAGAAAGCGCTCGAACGGAAGCTCATGAAAAAAACCCGCAAAGCGCAGGAAGGTAAGTACTGAGTGTGCAAAAGCCGCTTTTCGAGCGGCTTTTTTGTTGTAGTGCAAGGGAATTATGCGCAAACGATATGTGTCGATACTGCGGTCAGTTATAACAGGCCTGGTATTCCTCGTTNNTTTTTTCGCAGCCTGCGGACAGAATGGCACCGGGCAGGACATCGACAAACCGAACCTGAAACTGAAGACAGCGAATCTGACCATCGGCACAGCTGTCGTCAAGGCCGAAGTCGCCCTCACCGAAACCGAACGCAACCGTGGACTCATGTACCGGACCAGCCTGCGCGACGGCGAAGGGATGCTCTTTGTATTCGATCGGGATCAGCAGGTTTCGTTCTGGATGAAGAACACCAGACTTCCCCTTTCGCTTGCGTACATTCTCTCGGATGGCACCATTGTGCAGATCCTCGATCTTGTGCCTTTCTCCGAAGAGCCGCGNCCCTCGATCCGCAGCATTCGCTACGCGCTCGAAGTGCCGCAGGGCTGGTTTGCGCGNGCCGGCATACAAGTCGGCGACAAGGTGCAGATTCCATCGCTGAAATAGCAGGGAAGGGAGCGCCACTCCCCCGCAATCGTGCGTAGAGCCGCCGGGCGGCCTTGCCCGACGCCATTTCCGGCAACAATTGCCAAAACGCCCTTCACGCGGTAATTTATATCTCAGAATAGTGTAATCCGCACTTAAAGGAATTTGTATGCTCGATATTGTAAAGTACGGTGAACCNGTCCTTATTCAGAAAGCCCAGGAATTCAAGGTATTCGACCAGAACCTTGAAAAATTGGTAGTCGATATGCACGACGCGATGAAGCGCGATCACGGCATCGGCCTGGCCGCCCCTCAGGTCAGCGTTTCGAAGCGGCTTTTTATCGTTGGTCTCGACGACGAACCACTGCGGGTATTCATCAATCCGCGCATTGTCGCATCGAGCGAGGAAACCAGCGAATACGAAGAGGGCTGTCTCTCCTTCCCGGGCCTGTATTTTACCGTCGTGCGCCCTTCCGCCGTCGACATCGAAGCCGTCGATATTCACGGAAAACCGNNTTTCAGGCTCAGCGCCGACGGACTGTTGGCCCGCGTCATTCAGCACGAATACGACCACCTCGATGGCGTTCTCTTTATCGACCGTGTTTCACCGGCAAAGCGTCGGCGCGCCCTTGCCCATTACAGTCGCATGCTGAACATGTAGGGGCCTTTCGTGCGCGTCCTATTTGCCGGAAGCCCGGACATCGCCGTGCCGGCCCTGGAAGCCCTCGCTGCCTCTCCGCACGCCGTGGCCGCTGTCCTGACAAACCCTGAATCGAAAGTCGGGCGCGGCCTGAAGGTGAGCGGCACGCCGGTCGCCCAGGCTGCACTGCGCCTCTGGGGTGGCAGCGTCCCGGTCTTCACGTTTGAGACACTAAAAACAGAGGCCCGTGCCGCAGTCGCGGCCTGCAACGCCGACATTCTGGTCTCCTTCGCGTATGGGCGCATCTTCGGGCCCAAATTTATGGCGCTTTTCCCGAAAGGCGGCATAAATGTCCATCCGAGTCTCTTGCCGCGCTGGCGCGGCAGCTCACCCATTCAGCATGCCATCCTCGCGATGGATACCGAGACAGGCATTTCGATTCAGACAATCGCNCCGGAGATGGATACGGGCGAGCTTCTGCTCGTGCAGCGGATTCCTCTGACCGGAAAAGAGACAGCCGGTACGCTTTCCGAGTCCTGTGCGCGCCTGGCGGCGCCCATGGTCGTCGAGGCGCTCGACAGCATCGCGGAGGGGCGCGCCCGGCCTTGCCCGCAGAGCGGCGGGCTGACCTACTGTGGCAAAATCTCGAAGGAAGACGGCCGGATCGACTGGGGCAGGCCCTCGCGTGAGCTGGATGCCCGGATACGCGCCTTCGANCCCTGGCCCGGCTCATATACTGCGCTGCGCGGTGCGCGCCTCTCTATCCTTGAGGCTGAGCCATTTGACGAATTTGTGCCCTCNCGGCGGGGTGAGCATGTGACAAATTCCGCTCCGGGGACTATAATCGCAGTATCCGCCCGGAAAGGCATAGTCGTAGCAACAGGGCAGGGGTATCTTGCGGTCAGGCGTCTGCAGCTCGCCACGCGCAAGGCTGTGGGGTTCCGCGAGTTTGCGAATGGTGTGCGCGGGCTGGTGGGCACAGTGCTGTCTTGAATAAAGGAAGAGCATGGCTAAGAAAGATATCTGGGATTTTACCAGGTCGATAAAGGAAGGTGCCGCAAAAGCTCCCGAAAAGTATCGGCGGCCGTGAAGACCGTTGTCGAGACCGCAAGCGAGGAGCAGAAACGCATCTCGGGTGGACCAAGCCCCAGAAGCGCAGCTTCGTGCTGTTTGCGCTCCTCATGTTTCTGGTGATGGCGCTCGTCGCAGTGGCAGTCTTTTTCTTCACATTGAAGGGTGAAGAGCGCACCATGGTTCCCGATGTGCGCCGCATGGACCTCGCGGACGCCCTCGTGAAAATGCAGCAGCGCGAGCTGTATCCCCGCCTCACCCTGCGGTTTTACCGACAACCCCTCGACCGCAACCTTGTGCTTGACCAGTCACCTCCCGCAGGGAGCATCGTCAAGGCGGGCAGGCGCATCAATCTCGTCGTAAGCCGTGGTTCGGTGCTCGACAAAGTCGAGGATTATTCAGGCCGCAATATCGACGACCTGAGGCTCTATCTGCAGGGTCTCTCCACGACAACCAACGGGCTTGTCAGCATCCGCGAGCCGCCGCTGTATATTTTTGACAACTCGGCCCCCGGCACGATACTCGAACAGGACCCGAAGGCGGGGACCGAAATCTCCGGCCCGACCGTCCTGGATCTCGTCGTCAGCAAAGGGCCCGAAGCCAAAGAGATAAGCATGCCTTCTCTCATCGGGTTGTCGCTGCGCGAAATGGCATCGAAAGCCGCGACTACTTCCCTCGTCTTCAATTATAAGATTCGTGCGGCCCGTGACAAGGAAAATCCGGGGACTGTCGTCGAGCAGTCAGTGGAGGCCGACAAGGCGCTCAAACAGCTGGACCCTGTGCAGGTCACCATCGCTTCGCCCGCGGCGCGCAAGGGCTACACTTCAGGCATATTTGAATATACGCTGCCCGAATATCCCTATGTCGTGCCGGTAGAGCTCGATGTCATTGCTCCCGGGAGCACACGGAGTTCGATATATTCTGTCAAACATCCCGGCGGGGCATTCAGTGCTCCTTTCTCTGTGCAGGACGGATCGGTGCTGGTTCTCAAGGTCAGTGGTGCGGAGGTGACTCGCAAGGAGGTAAAATGATGAACGACCTGGGCGAACTTCCCGTTGAAATCGTTCACCTCTATACCTACGATATCGGACGGGCGATAGATCTGAAAAAAGTGGCTTCACTCGTACCTGCGCACCACGATATGGAGTTTGCGAAGCGCCGCGACACTCCCGTTTCGCTCACTCTGCCCAAGCCCCTCGTGCTCTCCATAAGCACTGAAGAATGCGATTCGAAATGTTTTGACAGGATTTCCGCGCAGGCGAAGATCTATGAGGATGGCGCCGTCACGATCATGGTGCGCTACCGGACGATGTCGAGATTTGAAGACATTCCCCAGAAGGCCGACCTCCTTATCCGCGACATAAGCAGCGCGGAGTCCGTCGAGCAGTTTGCCGAATCTTCGTTCAGAATGGTCCACGAAGCCCTGCGCAGCGCCGTGTCNGGCTACAAGGAGCTCAGCGACAACGACCGNGAGGCCTATACAGCCTTCTGTCTGCTCGAATGTCCGGGCGGCGATCCCCAGGCTTTCATCGAGGCAAACAAGGATATCGCGGCGAGCATTCTCTCCGGCGAACCCGTCGGNACGCTCCACCTGAGCCAGATTGGNCAGATCCTCAGCAAACCCTTCAGCTACCGCAAAGACGATATTGCGATCTTCGACCTGGAGCGCTGTCTCATCATCGATCCCGCAGCGGATTATGACGATGTCATCATGATGGCGGAGCACGCGAACTACCGGCTCATCGAGCTGCGGGAGCTGGATTTTCTGCTCGACAAGTGGCTGAGCGAGGCCGAGTCGGACATACGCCGCCTCTATCTCTCCGGTACGCGCAGGCGATCCGGAGACCGGGCGCTCAGACTCAAACTCGCGCAGGTGCAGAGCCTGCGCTTCGATGCACTGTTCACCCTCGAAAACCTCGACAACTCTTCCAAAATCATCGGCGATTATTTCCTCGGTTCGATCTACCACAGACTCTGCGACATCTTCAACACCGACGAGTGGAAAGTTTCGATCGAACGGCGCCTCGATGCCCTGCAGAACATCTATGAGCTCCTGAAGAATGACACGACCGAGCAGCGCATGATGACCCTCGAGATGGTATTCATCGCGGTGTGCATCATCTTTCCGATTCTGCAGATTCTGCAGGTTATGCTGGTGAAGTGACGATGGAGCGCGCATGGAATTCCGGGTGGTGGTTCAGGCCGGGCCCCATGGAAGATGCATTTTTACGCGAAGGGTGGAGCGGACCCGATGCGGACGCTCCCGCCTCCTGGACTCCAGTCCACCTGCCGCACGACATGATCGGCGCGCCGTTCAATGCTTTCGATGAGAAGACTTTTGCCCGCCGGGGCTGCTATGCGAAGGTGCTTAGGAGAGAAGACATAGAGGAGCTCGCAGGCACCGTGCCGGGCAAGCTGTCCGCGGATCAGACAGCGGCCCATGGTGAGGCGGCCTCGACTCCGCTCCCGGCCCTCTTTCTGCGCTTCGANGGAGTGAGTGTTTCGTGTCAGGTCTGGGTGAACGGCAAGTTTGTGGGGGACCACAGAGGGCCCTATACTCCCTTTGAAGTGCGCATCGATCCCTGTCTGCGGCCGAAGGTGAATGCAGGCGCTGCCGGCGTACGGGACGATCCGACGGGCTTTCTCCCCCAGGTATGGGTTCTCGTGGAAGTGGACAGCGCCGAGGATGCCGGAATACCGCCCTTTGGCGGGGTGGTGGACTATCTGGCGTACGGAGGCATCTATCGNGGGGTGAGTCTCTGCGCCAGGCCGGACTCTTGGCTCGATGCCGTGTGNGGGGCTCCGCGTCCTCGAGGGGATTCGCTCGACGGAGCGTGGGCTGTGGAGATTGGCGCCGAAGCAAAGAGCTTCACGAGGGAGGCGATCGAACACTGCTCTCTCCATGCGTCCCTGTTCCGAAGCGGAGAGCCTGTGGCCGCAGGCGACATCCCTTTGCCGGAGAAGTCAGTGCCCAGGAAGCGGCTTCCCAAATTCTCGCACGACGCTCTTTCTCTCTCCGCAGGTTTTTCGCTGAGCATCGAAAAGCCGCGGCTCTGGGACATCGATAATCCTCTTCTGTACGACCTTGAGATATCGCTGTGCGACCAGAGCGGCCGGCAGCTCGACACGAAGAAGGTTCGCATCGGGTTCCGTACCGCCGAGTTCGGGCCTTCGGGCTTTTATCTCAATCACCGGCGCGTTTTCCTGCGGGGGCTGAATCGCCACCAGGAGTATCCCTACGCCGGGTATGCCATGGGCCCCGATGCCCAGCGGCGCGACGCGGAGATACTCAAGCGTGAGCTCGGATGCATCGTCGTCCGCACGAGCCATTATCCCCAGTCGCCCCATTTTCTCGATGCATGCGACGAGCTCGGTCTCCTCGTCTTCGAAGAACTTCCNGGCTGGCAGCATATCGGGGATGCCGCCTGGCAGACACAGGCTATGGCCGATCTTCGCGACATGATACGCCGGGACCGGAATCATCCGAGCATCGTACTCTGGGGTGTGCGCATCAACGAATCCCGGGATAATCACGAATTCTACACCCGCACGAACGAACTTTCGCGGAAGCTCGATCCTTCACGCCAGACTGCGGGTGTCCGCTATATTCCCCACAGCGAGCTCCTCGAAGATGTCTACACTTTCAATGACTTCACCTACGACGGCGAAGGCACTCTGTGCATAACCGCACCGGCAAGGGTGTTGCCCAAACACAGTAAGCGCGCGTCCTACTTCATCACCGAGCATACCGGCCACATGTTCCCCACAAAGCGCTTCGACCAGGAAGAGCGCCTCGTCGCCCACGCCCTCCGCCACGCGAAGATCCTCGACGCCGCAATGGCAGAGGCGNNGCGCGTTGCGGGATGTATCGGCTGGTGCGCATTCGACTACCACACGCACAAGGATTTCGGCTCCGGAGACCGCATCTGCTACCACGGCGTAGCCGATGCCTTCCGCATTCCGAAATATGCGGCCTTCGTCTATGGAAGCCAGGTCTCTCCTTCCGAGCGCATCGTGCTCGAGCCCGCCTCACACTTTGCCAAGGGTGAACGCGACGCAGCCCGCATGCTCCCCGTGTACGTGTTTACCAACTGCGATGCCGTCGACCTGTATCGCGGCGGAGCATTGGTCGCCCGGTTTTCCCCCGACAGAGCGCATTTTGCGAATCTGCCGCATCCTCCGGTAGTCATCGACGATCTCGTCGGCGAGCGGATCGGGGCCGAAGGCTGGTCCCCAAAGGACGCGAAACTATTTCGCAGGCTTGCCGGCAGGGCGATGGCCGTNGGGGCATCCCGTCTCACCGCATGGGAGAAGCTCCGCATGGGCCTTTTCATGCTGAGGCACAGACTCACGAGGCAGAGGCTCGAGGAGCTCGTGATGCACTACGGCATGGGATGGGGTTCGTCGGATGAAAAGATCCGCCTCGTGGGCATTCTCGACGGCAAAGAGGTCGCCGAGCGCAGTTTCGGTGCCGACGCTGCGGCGAAGAAGCTTGTCGCCGAGGCCGATGCCTACAGCCTCCGCGGAAAGCCTGAAGAAGAGTGGGCCAGCACGCGCATTGTCGTCAGAGCGCTCGACCAGTACGACAACACCGCGTCATTTGTATTCGAGCCTTATACAGTCGAGATTGANGGGCCGGCACGGCTGATCGGCCCGCCGCAGAGGGCGCTCGTCGGCGGCGCCAGCGCATTCTGGGTCGCGGGCGGGACAGAAAAGGGGCGGGTCCGCATTTCAGTCTCTTCTCCGCGCTTTGAAGCGCCGGCCGTCCTCGAACTCGAAGTCGAATGATGGTAGCATAGTGCATATGAGCGAAAAAATCGGTCACGGCCAGGAGCCCG